>CAWIAZ010000009.1:0-129854 GCA_963834285.1 uncultured Actinomycetota bacterium
GGCGGGGGTGGGGGTGCGGGCGGTAGCGGGTTGGCCGTGGGGCACCAGGCCGAGCCGCTGCCGGACGTCGGGCTCCGCCTCGGCGCGACCCTGGTCACCGTCGCGGACAAGATCGCGCCCCACGAAGGCCGCCCCGATCCGGTCGCGCAGGCCGTCGGCGGTCAGCGCCTCGGCGGCCCGGCGGCCGCGCACGACGACGTACGCGCCGGCCCCGGCGCCCGCGGCGAACCAGAAGCCGCGTCTCATGATGGCCTCATGCGGCACTGCCTCGGTGGCTGCCTCGTTGGCGGGCCTGCCACTCGCGGACGGCGAGACGCTGGTCGGCGCGGCGCTGCTTGCGAGCCCGCTTGACCTCGCGCCGCATCTCGAAGCGGATCCGGTTGCGCACCTCGGGCGCGAGGGCCCGGCGCAGGCCGGCGGCCAGCGACGCGGCCTGGACGACGGTCTCGCGGAGCACGAGGTCGGCGAAGAGCGGGGCGGGCACGGTGGCAGGCTCGGTGGCAGGGGCGCCGGAGGTGTCGGCGGGATCGGGCAGGTCGTCGGCGCTGACCTCGCCGACCCGGGTGATGACGCTGGGTCGGTGCGCGGCGCGGGCGTCGGCTGGGCCAGTCGCTGCTCGATGGCCTCGACCTGGTGGCGCAGGGCCTCCGCGTCGGACTGCGCCGCCGCCAGGGTGCGGGCCGTGCGGGCGCGCTCGCGGACGTACAGCGCCGACCACCAGCAGGCCGCAGAGCACCACCACGAGGGCCACCGCGGCGAGCACGCCGACAGCGGCCCAGCCCGGGACCGACCACTCTGCATGGTGCCCGACCCTACCTGCCGCGGATCAGGCGCCGGACCCGCTCCCACCGCTCCTTGACCGCGGCCTCGGCGCCGTGGTCCGTGGGCCGGTAGTAGTCGGTGTCGCCTGAGATCATCGGGAGCGTACTGCTGCGTGACCACTCCCCGAGTGTCGTCGTGCGGGTAGCGGTACCCGATGCCGTGCCCGAGCCCTCTCGAGCCGGGGTAGTGCGAGTCGCGCAGATGGGTAGGCACGGTCCCGCCGCGACCGGCCCGTACGTCGGCGATCGCCGCGCCGATGGCCGTGGTGACGCTGTTGGATTTCGGCGCGGTGGCCAGGTGCACCACAGCCTGTGCGAGGTTGAGCTGCGCCTCAGGGAGGCCGACCTGCTGCACGGCCGCCGCGGCGGCGGTGGCGACGGCGAGCGCACCGGGATCGGCCATCCCGACGTCCTCGCTGGCGAAGATCACGATCCGGCGGGCGATGAACCGTGCGTCCTCCCCGCCACCAGCATCCGGGCGAGCCAGTGCAGGGCGGCGTCGGGGTCGGACCCGCGCATGCTCTTGATGAACGCGCTGGTGACGTCGTAGTGGGCGTCGCCGTCACGGTCGTAGCGGACCGCGGCGATGTCGACGGCCCGTTCGGCGATGGCCAGGTCGATCTCGGTGCCCCCTGTGCGATGGCCGGCCCGGCGGCCGCCTCCAGGGCGGTCAGGGCCTTGCGCACGTCGCCCGCGGCGAGGCGTACGAGATGCTCCTCGGCCTCGTCGGTGAGCGTGACCGAACCGCCGAGCCCGCGCTCGTCGGTGACGGCGCGGCGCACCAGCTTGCGCACCGCCGACTCGTCGGCGGTTGCAGGGTGAGCAGCACACCGGGACAGCAGTGGCGAGATGACCGAGAAGTACGGGTTCTCGGTGGTCGCCGCGAGCAGCGTCACCGTACGGTCCTCGACCGCGGCGAGCAGCGAGTCCTGCTGGGTCTTGCTGAAGCGGTGCACCTCGTCGATGAAGAGCACGGTCGGCGGGCCGCCCGAGCGGCGCTGACGGCGGGCCGTGTCGATCACCGCCCGGACGTCCTTGACGCCGGCGGACAGTGCCGACATCGCCACGAACCGCCGGTCGGTGGTGCCCGCCACCAGGTGCGCGATGGTGGTCTTGCCGCTGCCGGGTGGCCCCCACAGGATCACCGACATGGGGGCGGCACCGGTGACCAGCTGGCGCAGCGGTGCGCCAGGGGCGAGCAGGTGCTCCTGGCCGATCAGCTCATCCAGGGTGACCGGGCGCATCCGTACGGGCAGCGGCGCCGCCGCGTGCGCGGCGTTGGCCAGCGAGCCGCCCTGACCGCCGGTGCCGGCCGCCGCTCCTCCGGGGAGGTCGAGAGAGCTCCTCCGCTCACGCGCTCACTCAGGTGGCCGAGCGCGAGGCCGAGACCATCGACTCCTCGGCGAAGTGGCACGCCGAGAGGTGGGCGCCCTCCAGGTCGGGCCGTGCTATCAGCTGCGGCTCGTCCTGGCTGCAGACCTCGCGAGCCATCCAGCACCGCGTGTGGAAGCGGCAGCCAGAGGGCGGGTTGGCCGGAGACGGCACGTCACCCTCGCAGTTGCTCCCGCTCCCGGGTGCCCCGCGCCTCGGGGTCCGGCACCGGCACGGCGGAGAGCAGCGCGCGGGTGTAGGGGTGCGTGGGCCGCTCGTAGACCTCGGCGTTGGTGCCGAGCTCGACCATCTTGCCGAGGTACATCACCGCGACCCGGTCGGAGATGTGGCGCACCACCGACAGGTCGTGGGCGATGAAGACGAAGGCCAGGCCGAGCTCGTCCTGCAGCCGCTGCATGACGTTGACCACCTGGGCCTGCACCGACACGTCGAGGGCCGAGACCGGCTCGTCGCACACCAGGACCTTGGGGTTGAGCGCGATGCCGCGCGCGATCCCGATCCGCTGCCGCTGGCCGCCGGAGAACTGGTGGGGATAGCGGTTGACGTGCTCGGTGGCGAGACCGACGAGCTCCATCAGCTCCTGGACCCGCCTCTTCCGTCCGCCCTTGGGCACGACGTCGGGGTGGATGTCGAGCGGCTCCCCGATGATGTCGGCGACGGTCATCCGCGGGTTGAGCGAGGTGTAGGGGTCCTGGAAGACGATCTGGATGTCGCGCCGGATCCGTCGCATGTCGCGGCGGTTGGCGCCGTAGACGTCCTCGCCGTTGAAGGTCAGGGTGCCGGCCGTCGGCTCCTGAGCCGCATCAGCAGCCGCCCCAGCGTCGACTTGCCGCAGCCCGACTCCCCCACGACGCCGAGCGTCTCGCCGGCGTTGAGCTCGAAGGAGACTCCGTCGACTGCCTGGACGTGGCGACTCCGCGCGACGAAGCACGCCGCCCTTGATCGGGTAGTGCTTCTTCAGTCCCTCGGCCTTGAGGATCACCTCACTCACCGAGCACCTCCTCGGTGTAGTGGCAGGCGCTGGCACGGTCGATGCTCAGCACGCGCAGCTCGGGGTCCTCGGCGCGGCAGCGGTCCTGGGCCCGGGGGCACCGGGGGTGGAACGCGCAGCCCGGGGGCATCGCCAGCAGGCTCGGCGGGAGCCCGTCGATCGCGAACAGCTCACGCCCCTTCTGGTCGAGCCGCGGGATCGACTTCAACAGGCCCTCGGTGTAGGGGTGTGCGGGGGCGCGGTAGAGGTCGTGCACCGGCGCGCTCTCGACGATGGACCCGGCGTACATCACGTTGATCCGGTCGGCGATGTCGGCCACCACACCGAGGTCGTGGGTGATCAGGATCAGCCCCATCTTCCGCTCGTCGCGCACTCGGCGCAGCAGGTCCATCACCTGGGCCTGCACGGTCACGTCGAGCGCGGTGGTCGGCTCGTCGGCGATCAGCACCGCGGGGTCGAGGGCGATCGCCATCGCGATCATCACCCGCTGCCGCATGCCGCCGGAGAACTGGTGGGGATAGTCGTTGACCCGCATCTTGGCGGCGGGGATGTTGACCCGGTCGATCAGCCGCACGGCCTCGGCCTGGAAGTCGGAGCGGTTCATGCCGCGGTGGATGCGGAACATCTCCGCGATCTGCCAGCCCACCGGGAAGACGGGGTTGAGCGAGGACAGGGCGTCCTGGAAGATCATCGCGATCTCCGGGCCCCGGATCCGTCGCCGCTCCTCGGCCTTCATCTGCAGCATGTCGCGGCCGCGGAACAGGACCCGTCCCGCGGGGATCTTCGCCGGCGGCATGTCGAGGATGCCCATGACCGCCTGGGCGGTGACGGACTTGCCGGACCCCGACTCCCCGAGCACCGCGAGGGTCTCGCCCTCGTCGAGGTAGAGGTCGACGCCGTTGATCGCGTTGGCCACTCCGTCGCGGGTGTGGAACTCCACGTGGAGCCCCTGGACCTCGAGCAGGTGGCCGTCGCGACCGGGTGCGATCTCGTACTCCCCGTCGATGAGTTCCTGGGTGGGCATGGACTACCTCGACTTCGGGTCGAACGCTTCGCGGGGACGGCGTCACCGAGCATGATGAAGGCGAGCACGGTGAGGCTCAGGAACAGGGCGGGGAACAGCAGCACGTGGGGTGCCGAGGACCGCGCCGAGAGGCCGGAGTCGATCATCACGCCCCAGGAGATGGTGGGCGGCCGCAGGCCGATCCCGAGGAAGGACAGGGCTGCCTCCGCGCCGATGAAGCCCCCGAGGTTGATCATGGAGACCACGATCACCGGGCCGATCGCGTTGGGCAGGATGTGCGAGCGCACCACCCGGAAGGGCCCGGCGCCGAGCGCCCGTGCGGCGGCGATGTAGTCGTGCGGGGTGACCTGCAGCACCGAGGCGCGCATCAGGCGGAAGATGCTCGGCCAGCCGAGCACGACCAGCCCGAGCACCACCTGGAAGATGATCCACAGGTAGGAGTCGTCGTCGCCCTGCAGGGAGGTCAGGATGATGATCGCGCCCAGGATCAGGGGGATCCCGAAGAAGACCTCGGCGATCCGGCTCGTGAGCCCGTCGATCCAGCCGCGGGAGTAGCCGGCGAGCAGGCCGGTCAGCACCCCGATCACCATCGTGCCGAGGGTGGCGAACACACCGACCAGGATCGAGGCACGGGCGCCGTAGACGCATCGCGCGTAGAGGTCGTAGCCCTGCACGTCGCGGCCGAACCAGTTGTCCGAGGTCGGCGCGGACCGCGCCTCGGGCAAGGCTGGTGGCGCGGGGATCGGTGTTGGTGAAGAGTCCGGGCGCGATCGCCATGGTCACGAAGACCAGGATCAGTGCACCGGAGATCCAGAACAGCGGGTTGTGCCGCAGGTCGCGCCAGGCGTCGGCGCTGAGCGACCGGACCTTGGCGTCCTCGGTCTCGGTCAGCTGCGCGACTTCTTCGGTGAGGGCTGGCTCAGTCAATGGAGATCCTCGGGTCCAGGTATCCGTACAGCAGGTCCACGATCAGGTTCGCAAGGAGATAGACGAGCACCAGGGCGGTGACCGAGCCCACGACCACGACCCCGTCGCGGTCGTTGATGCCGCGGAAGACGTAGCCACCGACTCCCTGGATGTTGAAGATGCCCTCGGTGATGATCGCGCCGCCCATCAGCGCGCCGAGGTCGTAGCCCAGGAAGGTGATCACCGGGATCATCGAGTTGCGCAGGGTGTGGACGCCGATCACGCGCCTCTCGGACAGGCCCTTGGCGCGTGCCGTGCGCACGTAGTCGGACTTGACGTTGTCGGAGAGGTTGGTGCGCATCAGCCTGGCCAGGTAGGCCAACGACGTCGAGGCGAGCACCACCGACGGGAGGATGAGCGAGTAGAAGGACACTCCCCCGGAGACGGTCACGGGGAAGATCCCCCATTTTATCCCGAAGTAGAGCTGGAGGACCGAGCCGGTCACGAACACCGGTAGCGAGATCACCAACAGGGTGCTGATCAGCACGAGGTTGTCCATGAACCCGCCCTTGCGCAAGCCCGCCAGCACACCTGCGGCGATGCCGATGATGGCCTCGACCCCGAGCGCCATCAGACCGAGCTGACCGGTCACACCGAACCGCTCGACGAGCTCGTCGGCGACCTGCACGCCGTACTGGTTCTCACCGAAGTCGCCCTGGGCGACGTTGGCGATGTAGAGGCCGTACTGCACCGGCAGCGGCTCGTTGAGGTTGTACTTCTTCTCGAAGGCTGCGACGTAGGCGTCGGAGCACGGCCGCTCGCCGCACTTGCCGGCCGTGGGATCACCGGGGAGGGAGAAGACCATCCAGTAGATCAAGAAAGTCACGCCGATGAACACGGGGATCATCTGGAGCAACCGTCGGATGGTGTAGGTCCCCATCGCACCCTCGCTCTCGCTTCAGGGCCAGCAGGCCCACACTACTCCGAACTCTTGCACACGCTCCGCTGCACCGGTTCACGGCACAGCGAGGCGGTGAGCCGGCTGCTGCGCAGCCGACCCACCGCCCGCTCCGTCGTCAGCCGACGGTGGTGATGTTGGCGTAGTCAGGCACGCCGAACGCGTTGAGCTCGACGTTCTCGACCCGGTCGGACCAGCCGACCTTGCCGGTGGAGTACCAGAGCGGGATGATCCGCATGTCCTTGGCCAGCTCGGCCTCGGCCTGCTGGTACAGGGAGTTGGCCTCGTCGAGGTCCTCGGCTGCGGCGGCGTCCTTGGTCAGCTGCTCGAAGGTCGGGTTGTCGTAGTCGTAGTAGTTCGACGCGGCACCGGCCGAGTAGAGCGGCACCAGGAAGTTCTCGATGGACGGGTAGTCCATCTGCCAGCCATTGCGGAACAGGCCCTTGACCTTGCCCTCGCTGAGGTCGGTCAGGAAGGTCGCGAAGTCGACGGTCGGGCTCGGGACGCACTCGATGTCGAGCGCCTCACGGATCGAGTTGCACGCGGCCTCGGTCCAGGGACCGTGGTCGGAGTCACCGTTGTAGGTGAGCGTCAGCTTGCCGTCGTAGCCGCCGGCCGCGTCGAGCGTGGCCTTGGCCTTCTCGGGGTCGTAGACGCACGCCTCGCCGCACTGGTCGGGCTTGTAGCCGTCGACGACCGGGGAGACCCAGCCGGTGGCCGGCGTTGAGGCACCGGCGAAGATCTGCTCGGTGATCGTGTCGCGGTCGATCGCCATCGAGATCGCCTTGCGGATCTCGGGGTCGTCGAGCGACTTGTCGACCTCGGGGTTGACGCCGACCCATTGGATCACGCCGACCTCACGGGTGAGGCCGCGGTCGTTGAGGTCACTCAGCCACTGGTCGTCGGTGAGCGCGTCCGTGGGGATGTTGTCGATGATGTCGATCTGACCCGCCACGGCGTCGGCGTAGGCAGCGGCCTCGTCGGTGTAGATGCGGAACGTGATCTTGTCGGCCTGGCCGCCGAACTCACCGGAGTAGTCCTCGTTCTTGGTGAGGACGATCTGCTTGTTCTGGGTGAACTCGTCGACGACGTACGGTCCGGCGGAGATCGGCTTCTTGCCGAACGCCTCGGGGTCGGCGAAGAAGGACTCGGGGAGCGGCGCGAAGGCGGTGTAGCCGAGGCGGACCGGCAGGTTGGAGACCTTCTGCGTCGTCTTGATCGTGAACGTCTTGTCGTCCACGACCGCGAGGCCGCTCATCTCCTCGGCCCCGGGCTTGAACTCGCAGGGGTCCTGGTCCTCCTTGGCCTTGCCCTCGGGGTCGCACTGGAGGTCGGCGTAGCCCTCGATCGGCTCGAAGAAGTAGCTGCCCTGGTAGCCGTTGGGACCGAAGGCGGCGTAGTTCCACGCGTCCACGAAGCTGCTGGCGGTGACCGGGGTGCCGTCGGAGAAGTTGTAGTCCTTCAGCGTGACGGTGAAGTTCTGGTTGTCGTCGGTCTCGATCGACTCGGCGATGTCCATCTCCGGCGCCGCGTCCTCGACGTTGTAGTGGATCAGCTTGGCCGTGGTCACGTCGAGCACGTTGCCGCCACAGGTCTCTGCGGTGTTGGACGGCACGAGCGGGTTCTCCGGGTTGCAACCGTTGACGATCAGCTCACTGGCCGGTCGCCCTCCCGGGTTGCTGCTGCCTCCGTCGTCGTCGCTGCCGCCACATGCCGTGAGCACTAGGGCGAGCGACGAGATCGCAGCGATGGTCATGGAGCGTGGGACGCTTCGCATGAATCGTTCTCCTCGAGTTGTTGGACACACACGTACACATCCACAGGATCGGGACGTCTCGCAGGAGACTAGGCGACCTGCACCGGTACTACGATCACCGAGCGGTAACGATCTGGTCTCATCCAGCGGAAATGCGGCTTGACAGGATGATTGAACTGTGCATCATCCGCCGTCACCCACGGGAGCACCCTCCCCCACGTCCGGAGCGGTCGCCTTCGCCGCGCGCGCGTCGACGCCGGCCTCCCGGCGCTGCTCCGGCGTGATCGGGGCGGGGGCCGAGGTGAGCGGGTCGAAGCCGTTGCCGCTCTTCGGGAAGGCGATGACGTCGCGGATCGACTCCGTGCGGGCCAGGAGGGCGCAGATCCGGTCCATGCCGACCGCGATCCCGCCGTGCGGCGGCGCCCCGAACTTGAAGGCGTCGAGCAGGAAGCCGAACTTCTCGTCCGCCTCCTCCTCGCTCAGCCCCATCACCGCGAAGACCCGCTTCTGCACGTCCTCGCGGTGGATCCGGATCGAGCCACCGCCGAGCTCGTTGCCGTTGCAGACGATGTCGTAGGCGTAGGCGAGCGCGTTGCCGGGGTCGGTGTCGAAGGTGTCGGCGAACTCCGGCTTGGGGCCGGTGAACGCGTGGTGCACCGCCGTCCAGGCGCCCGCGCCGACCGCGACGTCGCCGCTGGCGACGGCCTCTGACGCCGGCTCGAACATGGGTGCGTCGACCACCCACGTGAAGGCGAAGGCGTCCTCGTCGATCAGGCCGCAGCGGCGGCCGATCTCGAGCCGTGCGGCGCCGAGCAGCGCCCTGCTCGACTTGGTCGCTCCGGCGCCGAAGAAGATGCAGTCGCCGGGCTGGGCGCCGACGTGCTCGGCCAGGCCCGCCTTCTCGTCGTCCGAGAGGTTCTTGGCCACGGGGCCGCCGAGCTCGCCGTCGTCCTGGACCAGCACGTAGGCGAGGCCCTTGGCACCGCGCTGCTTGGCCCAGTCCTGCCAGGCGTCCAGCTTCTTGCGCGGCTGGCTGGCGCCGCCCGGCATGACCACGGCGCCGACGTAGTCGGCCTGGAAGACCCGGAAGGTCGTGCTCGCGAAGTAGTCCTGGCACTCGACCAGCTCGTTGCCCATCCGCAGGTCGGGCTTGTCGGAGCCGTACCTGCGCATCGCCTCGGCGTAGGTCATCCGCGGGATCGGGCGCGGGATCTCGACGTCGATCAGCCGCCACATCGCGGCGAGCACGTCCTCCATCAGGGTGAGGACGTCCTCCTGGTCGGCGAAGCTCATCTCGATGTCGAGCTGGGTGAACTCCGGCTGCCGGTCGGCGCGGAAGTCCTCGTCGCGGTAGCAGCGGGCGATCTGGTAGTAGCGCTCGAGGCCGGCGACCATGAGCAGCTGCTTGAACAGCTGGGGGCTCTGCGGCAGGGCGTACCAGCTGCCGGGCTGCAGCCGGGCCGGCACCAGGAAGTCGCGCGCGCCCTCCGGGGTGGACCGGGTGAGGGTCGGCGTCTCGACCTCGACGAAGTCGTGCTGGTCGAGCACGTCGCGGGCCGCCTTGTTGACCTTGCTGCGCAGGCGCAGCGCGGCGTTGGGGCCGCTGCGGCGCAGGTCGAGGTAGCGGTGCTTGAGCCGGGCCTCCTCGCCCACCTCGCCGGAGCCGTGGCCGGTGTCGTCGATCGGGAACGGCAGCGCGGCGGAGGCGCTGAGCACCTCGAGGTCGTCGGCGACGACCTCGATCTCACCCGAGGGCAGCTGCGGGTTGGCGTTGCCCTCGGGGCGCAGCCCGACGGTGCCGGTGACCCGGATGCAGTACTCGCTGCGCAGGGCGTGGGCGACGGCCTCGTCGCGGACCACCACCTGGACGATCCCGCTGGCCTCGCGCAGGTCGAGGAACGCGACCCCGCCGTGATCGCGCCGCCGGGCCACCCACCCGGCGAGGGTGACGGTCTGGCCGACGTGCTCGGCGCGCAGGGCGCCGGCGTCATGGGTGCGGATCACTGCTGCTCCTTGAGGGTGCTGACGGCCCGCGGTCGCAGGTCGTCGGGGGTGGGGCCCAGGTGCCGGGATCGGCCGCCACCTGGTCGCCGGTACGGATGTCCTTGACCTGGTGCCCCTCGGCACCGAGGAACCACACGAACGGGATGCCCCGGCGCTCGGCGTAGCGGATCTGCTTGCCGAACTTCTGGGGATTGGCGGCGACCTCGCACGGTACGCCGCGCGACCGCAGCGCCGCCGCCACGGCGTCGCTCTGGGGCCGGGAGTCCTCGTCGGTCACCGCCACCAGCACCGCGCTGGGCACCGACCGGCTGCCCGCGAGGACGCCGTCGGCGAGCAGCGGGATCAGCGTGCGGGACACGCCGAAGGAGACCCCGACGCCGGGGTAGGTCGTGCGGCCGTCGTCGGCCAGGGCGTCGTAGCGCCCACCGCCGCCGACCGACTTGAGCCGCTCGTAGCCGGCCATGAAGATCTCCACGACCGTTCCGGTGTAGTAGTCGAGGCCGCGGGCGATGCGCAGGTTGGCCTCGAGGGTGACGTGGTCGTTGACCGAGCCCGCGCACCCCTCGACCACTGCGGCCAGCTCGGCCAGCCCGGTCTCGAGCAGCTCGTCCTCGACGCCGAGCGCCCGCACCCGCTCCACGAACGAGGTGTCGGAGACCCGGATGGTGGCCAGCTCGAGGCACTGCTGCGCCTGCTCGGGCGTGGCCCCCGCCTGCTCCACGAGCTGGGTGGCGACGGCGTCGGCCGGGAGCTTGTCGAGCTTGTCGATCACCCGGATCGCGGTGGTCACGTCGGGGATGCCGAGGCCGCGGTAGAAGCCCTGGATGAGCTTGCGGTTGTTGACCTGGAACGACAGCGCCGGCAGCGGCAAGGCGTCGAGCGCCTCGACCATCACCCGCATCACCTCGACGTCGTGGTGGAAGGCCAGCTCGCCCTGCCCGACGATGTCGATGTCGGCCTGGGTGAACTGGCGGTAGCGGCCCTCCTGCGGTCGTTCGCCGCGCCAGACCGGCTGGATCTGGAAGCGGCGGAACGGGAACTCCAGGTGACCCGAGTGCTCCAGCACGTAGCGCGCGAACGGGACCGTGAGGTCGAAGTGCATGCCGAGGCCGGAGTCGCCCTCGCCCTCGCCGGCCTGGAGGCGCCGCAGGACGTAGATCTCCTTGTCGATCTCGCCGCCCTTGGCCAGCCGGTCGAGCGGCTCGACCACGCGGGTCTCGATGTTGGCGAAGCCGTGCAGCTCGAACGTGTGCGAGAGGGAGGCGATGACCTCGCGCTCGACCGCGCGCGCCGCAGGCAGCAGCTCGGGGAACCCGCTGAGCGGGGTGGGCTTGGTGCTCATCGACGCTCAGAGACCCCGGGTGACGCGGCCGGCGGACCCGGACGCCGCCTGGTCGCCGGGGGCGGGCAGGTCGGCCAGGTCGGGGAGGTCGGCGAGGAACGGGTTGGTGGCCCGCTCGCGCCCGATCGAGGTCTGCTCGCCGTGCCCGGGCAGCACGACGATGTCGTCGGCCAGCGGCAGCACCTTCTGGGCGAGCGAGCGCAGCATCGTGGCGTGGTCGCCCCCGGGGAGGTCGGTGCGGCCGATCGAGCCGGCGAAGAGCAGGTCGCCGGCGAACATGACCTCGCTGATGTCGGGCGAGGCGTCGTACGGCGAGCGGAAGGTGACCGAGCCCTCGGTGTGGCCGGGCGCGTGGTCGACCACGAACCGGACGCCGGCCAGCTCGAGCTCCTGGGCGTCGGCGAGCTCGCGGACGTCGTCGGGCTCGGCCCACTCGTAGCTGCCGCCGAGCAGCATCTGCGTGGTCTCCCGCGACATGCCGGCCATCGGGTCGGTGAGCAGGTGACGGTCGCCTGGGTGGATCCACGCGGTGGCGTCGTAGGTGCCGGCGACCGGTGCCACCGACCACATGTGGTCGACGTGGCCGTGGGTGAGCAGCACGGAGACGGGCTTGAGCCGGTGCTCGCGGACGATGTCGGCGACCCCCGTGGCGGCGTCCTTGCCGGGGTCGATGACGACGCACTCGGAGCCGGGACCGGTCGCCACGACGTAGCAGTTGGTGGCCCAGGGACCTGCGGGGAAGCCAGCGATCAACACGCCGTCAGACTATCGAGGCACGCCGCGCGTCGTGGCGGCGGTGTCCGGCACTATCGTGGTGGCTTGATTCGGCACCGACGAAGAGGATCTGGCAGTGACGAGCAGTGAATGGGGTCGGGTCGGCGACGACGGGACCGTCTACGTACGCACCGCCGACGGCGAGCGGGCGGTGGGCCAGTACCCCGTCGGCACGCCCGAGGAGGCCCTGAAGTTCTACGCCGACCGGTTCCCAGCGCTCGAGACCGAGGTGAGCCTGCTCGACCAGCGGGTGCGCTCCGGGGTGCTCAGCCCCGAGGAGGCCGCCGAGTCGGTCAAGCTGGTGCGCGGCCAGGTCGTGGAGGCCAACGCCGTCGGCGACCTCGCCTCGCTGGCGGGCCGTCTGGACTCCCTCGGCCGGTCATCGCCCAGCAGCGCTCGGCGCGCAAGGCCGAGAAGGCGCAGAAGACCGCCGAGGCGAAGGCCGCCAAGGAGCAGCTCGTCGCCCAGGCCGAGAAGATCGCCTCCGGCACCGACTGGCGCCACGGCGCCAACCGGCTGCGCGACATCCTCGACAAGTGGAAGGCGCTCCCCCGCATCGACCGCGCGTCCGACGACGCCCTGTGGAAGCGGTTCTCGTCCGCCCGCACGACGTACACGCGGCACCGCAAGGCGCACTTCGCCGAGCAGGACGAGCTGCGCGAGGGCGCCCGCGCCGTCAAGGAGCGGCTGGCCAAGGAGGCCGAGGCGCTCGCGACCTCCACCGACTGGGGCCCCACCGCCGGCCGCTACCGCGACCTGATGCGCGACTGGAAGGCCGCCGGCCCGGCGCCCAAGGACGTCGACGACGCCCTCTGGAAGCGGTTCCGCGGCGCCCAGGACACCTTCTTCGGGGCCCGCGACGCCGCCAACGCCGCTCTCGACGCCGAGTTCGCCGAGAACGCCGTCGTCAAGGAGCAGCTGCTCGCCGAGGCCGAGGCGCTGCTCCCGGTCACCGACGTCGACGCCGCCAAGAAGGCCTTCCGCGACCTCTCCGACCGCTGGGACGCCGCCGGCAAGGTGCCCCGCGACCGGATGAAGGAGCTCGAGGGCCGGATGCGCGCCGTCGAGCAGGCGATCCGCTCGATCGAGGACGACCAGTGGAAGCGCTCGGACCCCGAGAAGTCCGCGCGCGCCGACGACATGGTGCGGCAAGCTCGAGGCCGCCATCCGCGCCCTCGAGGGCGACCTCGAGCAGGCTCGCTCGGCCGGCAACGAGAAGGTGGTCCGCGAGCTCGAGGAGAACCTCACCTCCCGCCGCTCCTTCCTCGACATGGCCAAGCGCGCCAGCGCCGACTTCGGCGGCTGACCCCGCCCAGCCCGGCCCGCCGGGTGCTGTCCGGCGGTTATCCCCCTCCACGCGGGGGTGCAGCGGCGCGCCAGTTGCGGGGTAACTCCGCGTTACAGCAGGAGCGGGGCGGTTTCAGCAGGAGCCGGGGGTACGGCGGGGGGTACTCGGTTCGCTACTGGGTGACGCGGTAGGCGTCGAAGACGCCGGGGACGTTCTTGACCACCCGGATCACGCTGTCGAGGTGCTTGGCGTCGGCCATCTCGAAGGTGAAGCGCGAGGTGGCGACGCGGTCACGGGTGGTGGAGAGGGTGGCGCTGAGGATGTTCACGTGGGCGTCGGAGAGCACCATGGTGATGTCGGAGAGCAGCCGGGAGCGGTCGAGGGCCTCGACCTGGATGTTGACCAGGAAGCGCGACTGGGCCGTGGGCGCCCACTCGACCTCGAGCACCTTCTCGGGCTGGCTCATCAGGCTGCTGGCGTTGGTGCAGTCGGTGCGGTGCACCGAGACTCCCCCGCCCTTGGTGACGAAGCCCAGGATCTCGTCCTGCGGCACCGGGGTGCAGCACTTGGCCAGCTTGACCCACACGTCGGGCGAGCCCTTGACGATGACGCCGGCGTCCCCGGCGGCCGGCGCCTTCGAGCTGCCGCGCCGGCCGGTGATCGTGACCGCCTCGGCGAGGTCCTCCTGGGCACCCTCGTTGCCGCCGTGCAGCTCGACCACCCGGCGTACGACGGCCTGGGCGCTGAGGTTGCCCTCGCCGACGCTGGCGTAGAGCGCGGTCACGTCGGCGATGTTGAAGTGCGCCGCGGCCAGCATCAGCGACTCGTGGGAGAGCAGCCGCTTGAGCGGGAGGCCCTCCTTGCGCATCAGCTTGGCGATCTGGTCCTTGCCACGGTCGATCGCCTCCTCGCGACGTTCCTTCGTGAACCACTGGCGGATCTTCGACCGCGCCCGCTGGGACTTCACGAACGTCAGCCAGTCGCGGGAGGGACCGGCGTTGGCGGCCTTGGAGGTGAAGACCTCGACCACGTCGCCGTTGTCGAGGGTGGACTCCAGCGGCACCAGTCGCCCGTTGACCCGGGCCCCGATCGTGTGGTGCCCGACCTCGGTGTGCACGGCGTAGGCGAAGTCGACCGGGGTGGCCTCCGACGGCAACGCGATCACGTCGCCGCGGGGCGTGAAGACGTAGGTCTCGGACCGGTTGATCTCGAAGCGCAGGCTCTCCAGGAACTCGCCGGGGTCCTCGACCTCGCTCTGCCAGTCGAGCAGCTGGCGCACCCAGGTCATGTCGTCGAGCTCGCCGCGCTTCTCGGTGTCGACCCCGGTGCGGCCGGCCTCCTTGTACTTCCAGTGGGCCGCGACGCCGTACTCGGCCCGCCGGTGCTGGGCGAAGGTGCGGATCTGCATCTCGACGGCCTTGCCCTGCGGCCCGATCACGGTCGTGTGCAACGACTGGTACATGTTGAACTTCGGCATCGCGACGTAGTCCTTGAACCGCCCGAGGACGGGGTTCCAGCGCGAGTGCAGGATGCCGAGCACGGAGTAGCAGTCGCGGTCCTCGTCGACGAGGATCCGGATGCCGACCAGGTCGTAGATGTCGGAGAAGTCGCGCTTGCCGACGATCATCTTCTGGTAGATCGAGTAGTAGTGCTTCGGCCGCCCGGTGACGGTGGCCTTGATCTTGGCCTCGCGCAGGTCCTTCTCGACCTGGTTGATCACCTCGGCGAGGAACTGGTCGCGCGACGGCGCCCGCTCGGCGACCATCCGCACGATCTCGTCGTAGATCTTCGGGTGCAGGGTCGCGAAGGCGAGGTCCTCGAGCTCCCACTTGATGGTGTTCATGCCGAGCCGGTGGGCCAGCGGGGCGTAGATGTCGAGGGTCTCGCGCGCCGTCCGCTCCTGGCTGCGCTGCGGGACGTAGCGCAGCGTGCGCATGTTGTGCAGCCGGTCGGCGAGCTTGATGACCAGGACCCGGATGTCGCGCGACATCGCGACGATCATCTTGCGGATGGTCTCCGCCTGCGCGGAGTCGCCGTACTGGACCTTGTCGAGCTTGGTCACGCCGTCGACCATCTGCGCGACCTCGTCGCCGAACTCCTTGCGGCACTGCTCCAGCGTGTACGGCGTGTCCTCGACCGTGTCGTGCAGGAGCGCGGCGACCAGCGTCGGCTCCGTCATGCCGATGCCGGCGAGGATCGTGGTCACCGCGAGCGGGTGGGTGATGTAGGGGTCGCCGCTCTTGCGCATCTGCGCGCCGTGCATCGTCTCGGCGATGCCGTACGCCCGCTCGAGCAGCGCCAGGTCGGCCTTCGGGTGGTTGGCCCGCACGGCCCGGAACAACGGCTCGAGGACCGGGTTGGTGGTCTGCGGCTTGGTGCCCATCCGGGCCAGCCGCGCGCGCATGCCGCGCCCCCCGGTGGTGCCCTCCGCGGAGCCTCCGGGCGCGCCCTCCCACTTCGGCGGGACGGCGGGCTCCTCGGTCACCCGCTCAGTCTAGGAGGCCGCAGCGAGCGATGGGGCCCTGGTGCACGACCCCGGCAGTCCGCCCGGGCCGAGGCTGGGCCGACGCCGGGCCGACGCCAGGCCGACGCCGGGCCGAGACAGGGACCCGGACCGGTCTCAGACGACCGACAGGGCGGTGATCGGCAGGTCGCCGGCAGCCTCTCGGCCGGCGAGGAAGCCGAGCTCCATCAGGACGCCGAGGCCCACCGCGACGCCTCCGCACCGCTCCACCAGCTCCCGGGTGGCGCGGACGGTGCCGCCCGTGGCGAGCACGTCGTCGATCAGCAGGACCCGCTCCCCGGGCGCGATCGCGTCACCGTGCAGCTCGAGCGTCGCCTCGCCGTACTCGAGGGCGTAGGACACCGCGTGCGCGGTCCGGGGCAGCTTGCCGGACTTGCGCACCGGCACGAAGCCGACGCCGAGCGCCAGGGCGACGGGAGCGGCGAGGATGAACCCGCGCGCCTCCATGCCGACGACCCGGTCGACGACCACGGCACCGTCGGCGCCGCGGCCGCAGGCGGCCAGCGCCTCGACGACGGCACCGAACCCCACGGGGTGGTTGAGCAGCGGGGTGATGTCCTTGAAGACGATCCCCGGCTCCGGGAAGTCCGGGACGTCGACGACGAGCTGCTCGAGCGCGGTGCGGGCGTCCACCGGGTCAGGGCTTCTTGCGCTGCGACTTGGGCTGCCGGGTGGGCTGCTGGCGGCCGGCGGCCGGGCTGTCCCCCACCGGGCGGTGCGGGGTCGGTGCCGTGCGCCCGCGGCCGACAGCCTCCGGCCGGCTGCCGCCGGGCGTGGGCGCAACCGGAGCGTCGGGGTCGTCGAGCTCGATCTCGTCCTCGAACTCGAGGTCGTCCGGAGCGTCGCGCACCGGCAGGTCCTCGGTGAACGCCGGCACGGAGGCGTAGCGGTCGGCCTGCGCCTTGGCTCGGGCCTTGGCCCGACGGTCCTGGCGCTTGACCTCGTCCTCGCCGGACTTCAGCTGCACGAGCACCCGGGGCGCGATCATCACCGAGGAGTACACACCGGCCGCCATGCCGACGAACTGCGACAGGGCGAGGTCCTGCAGGGAGCTGGCCCCGAGCAGCACCGCGCTGGTGAACAGGATGGCGCCGATCGGGATCAACGCCACGATGCCGGTGTTGATGGAGCGCACCAGCGTCTGGTTGACGGCGAGGTTGGCGGCGTCGGCGTAGGACTGGTCGCTCTTGCGCAGCTCGTGGGTGTTCTCGCGCACCTTGTCGAAGACGACCACGGTGTCGTAGAGCGAGAAGCCGAGGATCGCGAGCAGACCTGTCACCGCGGACGGCGACACCGTGAACCCGGAGAGCGCGTAGATGCCGACGGTGATGGCGATGTCGTGGAACAGCGCCACGAGCGCTGCGATCGACATCTTCCACTCGCGGAAGTAGAAGCCGATGAACAGCATCACCAGGATCAGGAAGACCACGACGCCGGTGATGGCGCGCTGGCCGACCTCCTTGCCCCAGCTGGCCCCGATCTCGGTCTGGGAGATGTCGGAGTCCCGGGCGACGTCGACGGTCGCGCCGATCACCTCGACGATCTGGTCGCTGCCCTCCATCGACAGGTCCTCGGTCTGCACCAGCAGGGCCTGCCCAGCGGTGGTGACCTGGGGCGACCCCGCGCCCTCCACCCCGGCGGAGCCGACGGCCTCGCGCAGCTTGTCGGCGTTCTCCTGGGTGATCTGCTCCGAGGAGAGGTTGACGGTGTACTGGATGCCGCCGGTGAACTCGATGCCGAAGTTGAGTCCCCGGATCATCACCACGGCGATCGCGAGACCGACCAGGAGCAGCGAGATGCTGTACCAGAGCGCGCGGCGCCCGATGAAGTTGATCGACCGGCTGCCTCCGTAGAGGTCGTTGCCCAGGCGTGAGTACTTGCCCATCAGGCCTTACCTCCGACGGGCACGCGGTCCATGCCCAGCGTCTCGGGGCTGAGGCCGGAGAGCTGGCCCCCGCCGTTGAAGAAGCGGTAGCGCGCCAGGTAGGACACCAAGGGCTTGGTGAACCAGAACAGCACGGCGAGGTCGATCAGCGTGGACAGCCCCAGCGCGAAGCCGAAGCCCTTCACCGCGCCGGTCGCGAAGATGTAGAGCACCGCCGCGGACAGCAGGGACACGGTGTTGGCGGCGAGCCGGGTGACCTTGGCGCGGCGCCACCCGGTCTCGACGGCGACCCGCATCGACTTGCCGTCGCGCATCTCGTCTCGTATTCGTTCGAAGAACAGGATGAACGAGTCGGCCGTGACCCCGACCGCGATGATCAGCCCCGCGATGCCGGGCAGGGTGAGGGTGAAGCCCGCGGTCTCGCTGAGCAGCAGCACCATGGCGTAGGTGACCATCGCCGCGACGGCCAGCGAGCCGAGCACGACCAGGCCGAGCCCGCGGTAGTAGAGCAGGCAGTAGAGCATCACGAGACCGAGGCCGAACCCGCCCGCGGTGAGACCCGCGGTGAGCTGGTCTCCGGCGAGCGACGGCCCGACGGTCTCGGAGGTGGCGTCGTCCTGGAACGAGATCGGCAGCGCACCGAACTTGAGGCTGGTCGCGAGGCTGTTGGCCGAGGTCTCGGTGAAGTTGCCGCTGATCTGCGCCTGGCCGTTGGTGATCACGCCCTCCATGTAGGGGGCGGAGATGACCGAGCCGTCGAGCACGATCGCGAACTGGTCGCACTGGACGCCGCCGCCGGGGCAGACGAGCTCGCGGGAGATCTCCGAGAAGTCGTCCTTGCCGGCCCCGCCGATGTCGAGGCTGACGATCCACTGCACGTCGTTCTGCGGGATCTGGGCGCTGGCGGAGTTGAGCTCGGTGCCCTCGATGACCGCGGGGGTCAGGAGGTACTTGAACGACGGGCTGGCCGGCGAGCGGCCGGTGGCGGGCTCGGGCGGGCTGCAGGCCACCAGCGGCTTGTTGGGGTCGTCGACGAGCGGGACGGGGTTGCCGTCGGCGCCGAGCAGGATGCCGTCCTCGCTGCAGGTGTAGGAGTTGAAGTCCTGGACCGCGGGGCCGGTGGGGGCCCGCATGTACTCGAGCGCCTCCGCGACGGTGGCGGTGCCGACGTTGCTCGGGACGGCGGTCTCGCCGTCGCTCGGAGAGGCCCCGTCGCTCGGAGAGGCCCCGTCGCTCGGCGACGCACCGTCGCTCGGGGAGGCCGCGTCGCTCGGAGCGGGGCTGTCGGACGGCGCGGGCTGTTCGTTGTCCGAGAAGCTGACCGGCGGCCGGTTGGCCGCTCCGGACGGCTCGGGAGGGGCGATGCCGAGCGGGGCCTGCTCGGCGGGCGCGTTGGGGTCGACGGCAGTGGGGTCGCCGGCGCCGCCGGCGGCGGCGCAGCGCTCCGGCTCGGAGTCGGTGCAGGCCACCAGCCGGAACCGGAGCTGGGCCTGACGCTTCACGGTCTCGATCAGGTCGCGGCGGCGCTCGCCCGGGATCTCGACGATCACGAAGCGGCCGCTCTGCGTGGTCACCTCGGCCTCGGTCACCCCGGAGCCGTTGACGCGCTGGTCGATGATCGAGCGGGCCTCGTCGAGGCTCTCCGTGGTCGGGTTGCCCTTGGCGGTCAGCGTGATCCGGGTGCCGCCCTGCAGGTCGAGCCCGAGCTCGGGCTTCCAGCTGCCCGCGAGCGCGACCAGCCCGTACATGACGGCGATGGCGACGGCGAAGATCGTCAGCGTGCGTCCGGCGTGCTTGGCGCTGGTGCCGCGGACCATCTCAGAGCTCCTCGGGGCCGGACGGCGGCACGCTCGGGTCGGAGACGGGCACGACCGAGCCGACGGCGCCGCGGACGACCTTGAGGACCACCGAGTCGGCGACCTCGAGGCGGATGACGTCGTCCTCGAGCGAACGGATGGTCCCGTAGATCCCCGAGGTGAGCATCACCTCGTCGCCGACCGTCAGGGCGCGCTGCATCTGCGCGACGTTCTTGGTGCGACGCTGCGCGGGGCGGATGACGAGCAGCCAGAAGAGCAGCGCGATGGCCACCAGCGGCAACAGGGAGGTGAGATCCTGCACGACAAAACCTCTCGAGCAAGTGAGTGGGGAAAGACAGCCACAGCGGAACGCGCGGCCGGTCGAGGGGGAGTGTATCCCCGAGGGTGGCGCAGACCACGAACCGGTGGGACCCCGGTCGGCTCACTCCTCGAAGAGCGGCTCGTCGCCTCCGGGGAGTGAGCCGGGCAGGGCGCCGGGGAGGCCGCCGGGCACGACGCCGGCCGGCGGGGGCGTCAGGCCCAGGTGGTGCCAGGCGGCGGCGGTGGCGACCCGGCCGCGAGGGGTGCGGGCCAGGAAGCCGTTGCGCACGAGGAACGGCTCGGCGACCTCCTCGACGGTCTCGCGCTCCTCCCCCACGGCCACGGCGAGCGTCGAGATGCCCACCGGGCCACCCCCGAAGCGGCGGCACAGGGCGTCGAGGACGCCGCGGTCGAGCCGGTCGAGGCCGAGCTGGTCGACCTCGTAGAGCTCGAGCGCCGCGTGCGCCACGTCGAGGTCGACGACGCCGTCGGCCTTGACCTGGGCGTAGTCGCGGACTCGGCGGAGCAGGCGGTTGGCGATCCGGGGGGTGCCGCGCGAGCGGGAGGCGATCTCGGCGGTGCCCTGGGCGGTGGCCTCGACGGAGAGCAGCCCGGCGGACCGCTGGACGATCAGGTCGAGCTCGTGCGCCTCGTAGTACTCCAGCTGGCCGGTGAACCCGAAGCGGTCGCGCAGCGGACCGGGCAGCAGGCCGGCGCGGGTGGTGGCGCCGACCAGCGTGAACGACGGGATCTCGAGCGGGATCGACGTGGCGCCGGGGCCCTTGCCGATGATCACGTCGACGCGGTAGTCCTCCATGGCCATGTAGAGCATCTCCTCGGCCGGCCTCGACATCCGGTGGATCTCGTCGACGAAGAGGACGTCGCCCTCGTTGAGGCCCGACAGGATCGCTGCGAGGTCGCCGGCGTGGGTGATCGCCGGACCGCTGGTGAGCCGCAGCGGGGTGCTCATCTCGCTGGCGATGATCATCGCCAGCGTGGTCTTGCCCAGCCCCGGCGGACCGGAGAGCAGCACGTGGTCGGGCGCCCGGCCACGCTGCCGGGCGGCCTCGAGGACCAGGCCGAGCTGGGCCCGGACGCGGGACTGGCCGACCACCTCGTCGAGGCTGCGCGGGCGGAGCGCCGCCTCGACCGCCCGCTCGTCGCCCTCGGCCTCGGCGGCCGTGAGCGAGCGCAGGTGCTGCTCCTCGGCGAGCTCCAGGTCGTCGTCGTGCACGGCTCAGGCCCTGCTCAGGGAGCGGAGCGCCGCGCGCAGCAGGGTGCCGACGTCGGGCACGTCGCCCGCCTGGTCGGCCACGGCGTCGCAGGCCTGGTCGGCGTCCTTGCCGGACCAGCCGAGACCCACCAGGCCCTGGTGCACCTGGTCGCGCCACGCGGCGTCGGCCGGGGCGGAGCCCGCCGACCTGGTGGAGACCGGGGAGCCGATCCGGTCCTTGAGCTCGAGGATGATCCGCTGCGCGCCCTTCTGCCCGATGCCGGGCACCCGGGTGAGGGTCTTGACGTCGTCACCTGAGACGGCGCGGCGCAGGTCGTCGGGCGTGAGGCAGGCCAGCATCGCCTGCGCGAGCTTGGGACCGACGCCCGAGGCGGTCTGCACGAGCTCGAAGGTGGACTTCTCGTCGTCGTCGACGAAGCCGAAGAGGGTGAGCGAGTCCTCGCGCACGACCATGCTGGTGGGCAGCGTGGCGCCCTGGCCCAGCCGCAGCGTGGCGAGCGTGCCGGGGGTGCACATCAGCTCGAGACCGACGCCCCCGACCTCGATCACGGCGCTGGAGAGGGTGAGCGCGGCCACGTGGCCGCGGACGAACGCGATCATCGACTGCTCCTTGCGGTCTGCTGGGCGGTCGGCGGGCGGTCTGCTGGGCGAGCGCGGCCTCGATCCGGGCCTGGGCGCCCCCGCGCCAGATGTGGGTGATGGCCAGCGCCAGCGCATCGGCGGCGTCGGCGGGCTTCGGCGGGGCGTCGAGCCGCAGGATGCGGGTGACCATGGCGCCGACCTGGTGCTTGGTGGCGCGGCCGTTGCCGGAGACGGCGGCCTTGACCTCGCTGGGGGTGTGCAGCGCGATCGGCAGCCCGCGCCGGGCGGCCACGACCAGCGCGATGCCGCTGGCCTGGGCGGTGCCCATGATCGTGCTCGACGCCGACCGGGCGAAGACCCGCTCCACGGCGACGGCGTCGGGGGCGTAGTCGTCGAGCCACGCCTCGATGCCGCGCTCGATGGTGACCAGCCGGTGGGCGACCTCGAGGTCGGCGGAGGTGCGCAGCACGTTGACGTCGACCAGCGTGAGCGGTCGACCGACCGTGCCGTCGACCACGCCCATGCCGCAGCGGGTCAGGCCGGGATCGATCCCGAGCACGCGCATGCCTCGCCCTTCCGTCCGAACACCTGTTCGGAGGACACGCTATCCGCGCCCGCCGACGTCCCGGTGCAGGACACGCGGGGTCAGGCCTCGAGCGCCGCCATCACGTCGTCGGGCACGTCGAAGTTGGCGAAGATGTTCTGCACGTCGTCGAGGTCCTCGAGGACGTCGATGAGGCGGAACGTCTTGGCGGCGGCGTCCTTGTCGAGCTCGACCTGGAGGTCGGGCACGAACGAGGCGTCGGCGGAGTCGTAGTCGATGCCGGCCGCCTGCAGCGCCGTGCGGACGGCGACCAGGTCGGTGGCCTCCGAGATCACCTCGAAGGCCTCGCCGAGGTCGTTGACGGCGTCGGCGCCGGCCTCGAGCGTCGCCTCCAAGATGTCGTCCTCGGTGACCGTGCGGCCCTCCTGCTCGACCGGGACGACGACGACGCCCTTGCGGTTGAAGAGGAACGAGACCGACCCGGGGTCCGCCAGCGAGCCGCCGTTGCGGGTCATCGCGGTGCGGACCTCCATGGCGGCGCGGTTGCGGTTGTCGGTGAGGCACTCGATCAGCATCGCCACGCCGGCCGGGCCGTAGCCCTCGTACATGATCGTCTGGTAGTCGGCACCGCCGGTCTCCGCGCCGGAGCCGCGCTTGACCGCCCGGTCGATGTTGTCGTTGGGGACCGAGGACTTCTTCGCCTTCTGGACCGCGTCGTAGAGCGTCGGGTTGCCGCTGAGGTCACCACCGCCCTGCCGGGCCGCGACCTCGATGTTCTTGATCAGCTTGGCGAACATCTTGCCGCGCTTGGCGTCGACGACCGCCTTCTTGTGCTTCGTGGTCGCCCACTTGGAGTGGCCAGACATCTGCGTTTCCTCTTCCACGGTCTGCTGGACTGCTGGGCTGGGCTGGGCTGCTGGGCTGGGCTGCTGGGGCCGGGTCAGGGACCGGATCGCACCAGGTCGACGAAGAGCTGGTGGAGCCGGCGGTCGGCGCCCACCTCCGGGTGGAACGACGTGGCCAGCAGCGAGCCCTGGCGGACGGCGACGATCCTACCCGCGGCCGGTCCGTGCTCCACCCGGGCGAGGACCTCCACGCCGGGTCCGGCCTGCTCGACCCAGGGTGCCCGGATGAACACCGCGGGCACCGCACCGGCGACCCCGGCGACGTCGAGCGCTCCCTCGAAGGAGTCGACCTGCCGACCGAAGGCGTTGCGCCGCACCGTGATGTCGAGACCTCCGAGGGTCTCCTGGTCGGCGGTCCCGTCGACGACGCGGTCGGCGAGCAGGATCATGCCGGCGCAGGTGCCGAAGACCGGCAGGCCGCGCTTGATCCGGTCGCGCAGCGGCTCGAACAGCTCGAAGGTGCGGGCCAGCTTGGCCATCGTCGTCGACTCCCCGCCGGGCAGCACGAGCGCGTCACAGGCCTCGAGCTCCGCCGGACGACGCACGCCGAGGGTCTCCACGCCCAGTGCTCGCAGCGCGTGCAGGTGCTCGCGCACGTCCCCCTGGAGGGCGAAGACGCCGATCGTCGGTCCGGTCACTCCCCCAGCCTAGGGAGACGCCGGCACGCCGTCCGCGACCGCCTGCGCGTAGAGGTCCGAGACGAGGTCGAGCCGCGCGTCCCAGGGGTCCTCGGAGACCACGACCGGACCGTCGTTGGTGAAGTCCACGAGGGCGCCGTCGTCCGCCTCCGGCCAGTCGACGCCCCCGCACTCCGGGGTGCCGGTGCGGGCGAAGCTCGCCCAGCACCCGGTCACCTCGGCCGCCAGCTCGTCACTGTTCGCGATGGTCTGGTCGCCGTGCCCGAACACGAAGTGGAAGTCGGCGCCGTGCAGCGCTCCGCCGAACGTGCTGCGCACCTTGTCGCTGGCGATCGAGAAGCGGTAGAGGTAGGACGGCGCCCGCTCGGCGTGGGCCTGGGCCAGCCAGCGGGCGGGCTCGGTGAAGACGACGTCGTTGAGGAAGTGCCGGCGCAGCTCGGTGGCGGTCCCGTAGGCGGCGGCGGCCTCGGTCTCGCTCCCGGTCACCAGCTGCCGGGTCACCGCCTCCGGGTCGAGGCCGAGGGCCTGGAAGTTGGCGTCGACGAACTCCAGGTCGGTGGAGCCGGCGAGGTAGGGCACGTCGGCCTCCTTGCCCTGGGCGAACCCCTGCCACGCCGGGCGCGGAAGCACGGCGTCCACGATCGGGATCTCGTTGCGGAGCACGAAGGCGTCGAGCCTGGCGACGTCGCCGCCGTCGAGGTCACGCAGCTGCTGGACGTCGGCCCGCGGTGCCCCCAGCCCCGCGGCGAGGGTCTCACCCTGGGCGGCCGCGACGGCGTACGGCGGGGACTGCTCGCGCCCCAGCCCGGAGCCGGAGATCGCCCGGTGGAAGAGACCCTCGGCTTGCGGGGAGGTCATCAGGTCGTTGACCGAGATCCCGCCGGCCGAGATGCCGAAGATCGTGACCAGGTCCGCGTCACCGCCGAAGCCGCTCACGTTGTCCTGCACCCACTCGAGGGCGGCGACCTGGTCGAGCAGCCCGAAGTTGCCCACGGGCTCCTCCCCCGCCGCCTTCGCCTCGGCGGCCAGCGCGGGGTGGGCGAAGTAGCCGAGCCGCCCGAGCCGGTAGTTGATCGACACGAGCACCACACCCTGCTCCACCAGCCCCGTCACCATCTCGGGCTCCAGGTCGCCGCTGCCGGACTTCAGTGCCGCCGCCGTGGATCCACACCATGACCGGGAGGTCGGTGCGGGGCTCGCCCGCGGGGCGGAAGACGTTGAGGTAGAGGCAGTCCTCGGCGGAGCCCTCGACGACCGCCTCGGGCGTGCCCTGCAGGCAGTTGCTGGCGAACTTCTTCGCGTCCCGGGCGCCGGTCCAGGGCTTCGCCGGCGCGGGGGCCCGCCACCGCAGGTCGTCGACCGGCGGCGCGGCGTACGGGATGCCCCGCCAGGACAGCACGCCGTCGGAGGCCTCGCCGCGGACCGGCCCGGCGTCGGTACGCACCTGGGTGCCGATCGCCCCGTCGTCGTCCGGCCCGTCGATCATCGCCCCGCAACCGGCCGCCAGCGCCGCCGTGAGCGTGAGTACCAGCGTCAGCAACGCTCCGAGGGCAGGACGGCGGGGGGTCACCGGGGAAGGGTACTGACACAGTGGACGGGTGAGGACCAGGTTGACCAGGCTCGTGGGGGCCCTGCTCGGCTCGGCCGCGCTGGGGTCGGCGCTGCTCGTGGCCGGCTGCGGTGCCGGAGACCCGGACTCCCCCGCCTCTCCCGCGTCGCCTGACTCACCCGCCGCGGCGCCGCCGTCCGCACCGGCGACGAGCGCGCCGGTCTCCGCGCCGCCGGGCTCGCCGCAGGAGGCGTACGTCGCCTGGCTGGCCGCGCTGGAGCGGCACGACGCCGCCGCCGCGTGCGCTCGGCACGCCCCCGACTTCACGATCGCGCTGCGCTACCGCGCGATCCTGCTCGACCGGGCCGAGCTCGGCGACCCGTGCACCGGGTTCGTGGCCGTGCTGTGGGAGGACCCCGCCCGGGAGTACGCCCCGCGGTCGGTGGAGGCCACGCAGGTGACCGGCGAACGGGCCCGGCTGGCCTCCGACCTCCCGGGCACGGACGAGTCGGTGACGCTGGAGAAGCGGAACGGGTCGTGGTTCGTGGCCGCGACGCAGCCGCGGGTGGACGCCTCCGACGGAGGAGGGACCGCTGAGGGCCCCGGGCGCTGGCTCGCCGGTTGGTGCTCGCTGGCGCTGGGCATGGACCGCGACGTCGTCACCGACGTGATGGGCGAGGCGTCCGGCGAGTACACGATCGACGACGGCGGCGAGCCGCAGCTCTACTGGGCGCGCCGCCAGTACGACTTCCGCGCCTACCTCGACCGGCAGGGTCGCGTGATCGACCTGGTCGGCGACTACGACCAGCTCTCGGCCGCCGACCGGGACCGGCTGCCCTGCCCCGAGCTGCGCTGAGCCGGACCCGTCGCCGATCGAGGAGGCGGGCGGACTACCAGCCGCGCTCGGCGAGCCGGTGCGGCTGCGGGATGTCCTCGACGTTGATGCCGACCATGGCCTCGCCGAGCCCGCGGGAGACCTTGGCGACCACGTCGGGGTCGTCGTAGAAGGTGGTGGCCTTGACGATCGCCTCGGCGCGCTGCTCGGGGTTGCCGGACTTGAAGATGCCCGAGCCCACGAAGACGCCCTCGGCGCCGAGCTGCATCATCATCGCGGCGTCGGCGGGGGTGGCGATGCCGCCGGCGGTGAAGAGCACGACCGGCAGCTTGCCGGCTGGCCGCGACCTCCTTGACGAGGTCGTAGGGGGCCTGCAGCTCCTTGGCGGCGACGTAGAGCTCGTCGGCCTCCAGGCCGGCGAGCCGCCGGATCTCGCCGCGGATCGTGCGCATGTGGGTGACGGCGTTGGAGACGTCACCGGTGCCGGCCTCGCCCTTGGAGCGGATCATCGCCGCGCCCTCGGTGATCCGGCGCAGCGCCTCACCGAGGTTGGTGGCACCGCAGACGAAGGGCACGGTGAAGGCCCACTTGTCGATGTGGTTGGCGTAGTCGGCGGGGGTCAGCACCTCGGACTCGTCGATGTAGTCGACGCCGAGCGACTGGAGCACCTGCGCCTCGGCGAAGTGGCCGATCCGGGCCTTGGCCATCACCGGGATCGAGACCGTCTCGATGATGCTGTCGATCATGTCGGGGTCGCTCATCCGGCTGACGCCACCCTGGGCGCGGATGTCGGCGGGGACCCGCTCGAGCGCCATCACGGCGACCGCGCCGGCGTCCTCGGCGATCTTGGCCTGCTCGGCGGTGACGACGTCCATGATCACGCCGCCCTTGAGCATCTCGGCCATGCCGCGCTTGACGCGCGTGGTGCCGGTGGTGGCGTTGCTGGCGGAGGTCGGGTCGGTGCCCGGGGTGCTGCTCGCGTGCTCTGACATGACGCCAATCGTACGGCGGTCAGGCACCGGGCCCGGCATCGGCGGCCTCCGCGGACGCCTCCTCGGCAACCACCTGCCGGTGCACCTTGCGGACCCGCAGCACCACGGTCTGGGTGTTGGCCGCAGCGAGCGCCCAGAGCGTGACGTAGATCAGCAGGTCGAGGTCGAAGATGCCCGCGAAACCAGTCATCACGAGGATCGCGACCAGGCGGTCCGCGCGCTCCGCGAGGCCGCCCCGGGCGTCGAGCCCGAGCGACTCGGCCTTGGCCCGCGCGTAGGAGGTCACCGCCCCCAGCACCAGGCAGTAGAGGGTGACGCAGAGGTAGAGGTAGCTGTCGCCGGGGCCGGCGAAGTAGAGCGCCAGGCCGCCGAACATGGCGCCGTCGCCGATCCGGTCGAGCGTGGAGTCCCAGAAGGCGCCGAACTTCGAGGTGCGGCCCATCCGCCGGGCCATCTGCCCGTCGACGAGGTCGCTGAAGACGAACGCCGTGATCACCAGGACGCCGGTCAGCAGCATGCCCTGGGGGAAGAAGACCAGCGCGCCGGCCGCGACGCCGAGGGTGCCGACGAACGTCACCGTGTCGGGACTGATCCCGAGCCGGAGGAAGAGGGTGACGACGGGTGCGAGCACCACGCCCTGCCAGAAGCCCTTGAATCTGTCCAACATGTCGCGGAGCAGGCTAGCGGGTCGCGGCTCCCGAGCTACGACCCGGAGGCTCCCGAGGGCCTCACGGCCGCGTGACCTGCCAGTTCAGACGAGCTCGGGCAGCCGCAGGTGGGCGATCGCGAGCTCCATCTCTGCGACCTCGTCGATCCCGATGCCCATGGCCATGGCCATTTCGCGGATCGCGGCGCCCGGCTGCCTGCTCGATGCCATCGTCTCCTGGGAGTCGAAGGTCACCGTGCTGCACCCGCGACCGCCCGCCCGGTCGACGAGCAGGCTGGCGCTGCAGAACCCCTCGAGCTGCTCGATCTGCGGAAGCAGCGTGCTCCGCCAGAGGTCGATGCCGGCATCGACGTCCTGGATGCGGCTCCACGTGACCCGGCAGCGGCTCCCGTCGTGGGTGGCGTGGTCGCGGTGCATGTGGGCGACCTCCCACTCCTCGACCTGGGGAGCGCCGCCCAGGATCTCGCCCCCGCGCACGCGCAGCGGCATCATCGCCTCGTCGCTGGCGTGCATGGCAGCGGCGTCGAGCCAGGAGCTGGTCGCGATCCCGCGCCCGGTCTCCCGGTCCACGACGAGCGACAGCCCCACGCACCCCTCGTGGGCGGTGATCGTCGGCATCACCTCGTCGCGGATG
The DNA here is from genome assembly GCA_963834285.1 of uncultured Actinomycetota bacterium. Classification (GTDB taxonomy): domain Bacteria; phylum Actinomycetota; class Actinomycetes; order Propionibacteriales; family Nocardioidaceae; genus Nocardioides. The sequence goes on from CAWIAZ010000009.1 coordinate 28,363, forward strand.
AACGCGATCGCGGCGTCGATCGACTCCGGTTTGCCTCTGATGGTGGTGGATCGTGCGTACATGAAGCGCCCTCCCTCGGCCAGGGGCAGCACCCCGGCGGCGCTGCCGCTCCCGCCACTCTCCTCGCGGCCCCTCGCCGTGACAAGGGCCCGGACGGGTGGTTCAGCCGGCGTCGGTCCAGGCCTCGGCGAGCAGGGCGCGGGTCTCGGTGAGCAGCTCGGGCAGGGTCTTGGTGCGGCCGATGATCGGCATGAAGTTCTGGTCGCCGGGCCAGCGGGGCACGACGTGCTGGTGCAGGTGGGCGGCGATGCCGGCCCCGGCGATGTGGCCCTGGTTCATCCCGATGTTGAAGCCCGCAGCACCGGAGACCCCCCGGACGACGCGCATCGCACTGCGGGTGAGGTCGGCGATCTCGGCGGCCTCCTCGTCGGTGGTCTCGGTGTAGTCGGCGATGTGGCGGTAGGGGCAGACCATCAGGTGGCCGGGCGCGTAGGGGTAGAGGTTGAGCACCGCGAACGCGAGGTCGCCGCGCCGCACCACCAGCCCCTCACCGTCGTCGAGCGTCGGGATCCGGCAGAACGGGCACTGGCCGCTGGTCGCGTCGGACGGCTTGTTCTCGCCGCGGATGTAGGCCATCCGGTGCGGCGTCCAGAGCCGGTCGAGCTCGTCGGGGTCGCCGACGCCGTCCTGCTGGACCTCCCGGGGCCCCTCCTCCGCGGCGCTCATCCGGTCACCGCCTCGCGTCAGGCCGAGCAGCCGCTCGACACCGGGACGTCGGGATCGAGCTCGACGCCGAGCCGTCGCGCGTGGCCGTCGAGGAGGTTCCAGACCGACTGCTGAGCATGCTGGACAGCGTCGGTCGGCCGACGGGTCGTCGCGCGGCTCTGGCCGAGCCCAGCGGCGCACGGCGCCGAACACCGCACCGACCAGCGCCGTAGGCCAGCGGGTCGATCGCCGCCGCGTCGTCGTCGTCGAGCTCGACGCCGAGCAGCGCGATCGCGGTCTGCGAGCACCTCGACCAGCACGGTGGCGATCCGGTCGATGCCGTCCTCGAGCGGGCCGGCGGCCGCTCCGCCTGGGCCTGCTCGGCGAACCGGTGCAGGGCGGGGTGGTCGACGGCCCAGCTCGACGTAGGTCGAGACGATGCGGCCGATGATCTCGTGGATGGTGCCGTCGAGGGTCACCTCGGGCAGCAGGTCGGCCGGTCAGCGCGCGAGCATCTCGGTCTGCACCGCCTGGTCGAGGTCGGCGCGGTCGGCGAAGTGCCGGTAGACGACGGTGCGGCTGAGGCCGGCCCGGTCGGCGATCTGCTGCACGTGGAACTCCGCGCCGGGCGCACCCGCCTCGACGACCGCGAGCGCCGCGTCGAGGATCGCCTGGCGGCGCGCCTGGTTGTGCTTGTCCCAGCGCGCCTGACGTCCGTCCGGGACTCGTTGCCGCTGGCACGGCATCGCTCAACTCCGCTTCTCGCGACCTCTGCGACCGCAGCGTACACGGCGCACCGCGGCGCGTCGCGGGCCGGGACTCGGCCGCGACGCGCACCATCTCGGCGACGTCGACGATCTTGGCCCGCGGGCGCCCGCGCTCGGCTCCGCGGCGGCGCTCCTCGGCGTCGATGGCGCGCCAGCCGGCCAGGTCGACGACGTCCGGCGCAGCGACCGCGGACGACCGGACGCGATCGAGTCGCGGGTGCCGACCGGGGTCGGGAGGCCGGCGTCGAGGTCGTCGAGGAGCGCGCTGCGACGGTCTCCTGGGCGCAGGTCTTGTTGGTGCCGATGAAGCCGGTCGGGCCGCGCTTGACCCAGCCCGGCGACGTACACGCCGGGCCGCACGCGGCCGCGCGTCGTGGGGCACGGTGCCGGTGGCGTCGTCGTAGGGCAGGTCGGCGACGGGGTGGCCGTGGTAGCCGACGGCGCGCAGCACCAGGCCGCTCTCGAGGGTCTCGACCTCGTCGGTCGGGACGGCGCGCACCCGTCCGTCGTCGTCCGCGCTCGAGGCGGGTGCGGACGACCTCGACGCCGGTGACGCGGTCGGCTCCGGCGCCGAGCACCCGGACGGGGGCGGCGCAGAAGCGGAGCACGATCCGTGCGGCCGGCCGGGGCGCGGTGGGCGGTCGGCGAGCCCGGCGAGCACCCGGCGCGCAGGTCGTCGTGGGGTCGAGCTCGGCTCCCCCGGTGTCGACGACGACGTTGAGCGCCCGCTCGACCAGCCGGCCAGGCCGATCAGCTCGGGCACGGTGAACGCCGCCTCGGCCGGGCCGCGGCGTCCGAGCACCACCACCTCGCGCACCGCGCTGCGGCGCAGCGCGGCCCACGGCAGCGTCGGCGATGTCGGTGCGGGCGAGGACGCTCGGGGTCGCTGGTGAGGATCCGGGCCACGTCGAGGGCGACGTTGCCGTTGCCGACGACGACGGCCCGCTCGTGGTCGAGGGGCACGGCGAGGTCCTGCTTGTCGGGGTGGCCGTTGTACCAGCCGACCAGCGTCGGTCGCCGAGACCGAGCCGGGCAGGGCCTCGCCGGGGATGCCGAGCGACCGGTCGGCGGTGGCGCCGACGGTGTAGACCACGGCGTCGTACTGCGCGGCGAGCTCGGCGTGGTCGAGGTCGCGGCCGATCTCGACGCCCAGGAAGTAGCGGAAGCCGGGCTCGCTCCTCGATGGCGCGGAAGAGCTGCTCGACCTGCTTGGTGTGCCTGGTGGTCGGGTGCCACGCCGGCGCGCACCAGGCCGTACGGGCGTGGGCAGCCGGTCGTAGACGTCGACCGTCGATCTCGGGGTGCTTGAGCAGCTCGTCGGCGGTGTAGAGGCCGGCCGGCCCGGCTCCCACGACCGCGACCCGGAACGGGCCGGGCCGGCGCAGCCGTCGCTGCGGCGGGCACCACGGCGACCGGGGTGCGGTCGGCGTGCGGGAAGACGTCGTAGTACTCGGCGTTGAGCGCCAGGAACGGCTGCTCGTCGGGGGTCAGCGTGCGTGTGCGGCTCGATCGCGTCGACCGGGCAGGCGGTCAGCGCAGGCGCCGCAGTCGACGCAGGACGACGGCGTCGACGTACAGCATCTCGGCGGTGGCGAAGCCGGGCTCACCGGGAGCCGGGTGGATGCAGTTGACCGGGCAGGCGACCACGCACGCGGCGTCGGCGCAGCACGACTGGGTGACGACGTACGGCATGGGGTGGCCGGTCGCCGGGTCAGGCGGCGGCCGAGGCCGGCTCGCTGCGGAAGCGCGACGAGCGGCCGTCGATCTTCATCAGCCGCCACACGCGGCGCGAGACGGGGTTCATCAGGCCGGTGCGCTCGGCGAGCATCCGGACGTCGCCGAAGAGGTCGCGCAGCATCTTGCGCGACTCCTCCTGCTCCCAGTAGAGGTCCTTGACCACGGTCTTCGGCAGTCCCATGTCGCGGCGGGCCTTCCTGCTCGGGCGCAGGATCTCGTCGCAGAGCCACCGCATCACGACCGGCACGACGAGCGAGACCACGGCGCGCTGGTGCGCGCTTGAGCCGGGGTGCGCGGTGCTCGAGGTACTGGTGGGCGAAGCCGATGTGGCGAGCCTCCTCGGCCACGTGGATCTGCATGATCCGCTGCAGCAGCGGGTGCATCTCGTCACCGGCGCGCAGGATCGTCTTCTGGACGTGGTCGATCGGCTCCTCGCCGGCGAGCACCCCGAAGTAGAAGACGAACGGCACGGGGCCGGCCGCCAGCGGCAGCAGCGGCGCCAGGGCGCGGAAGAGCCGCGAGGCGCCGCCGACGTCCTGGCCGGAGCGGTTGACGAACTCCTGGAACATCTGGGTGTGGTGGCACTCCTCGGTCGCCTCGTGCGTGGCGTAGCGGAACTCCGCGGAGCCGTTGGGCAGCCGCAGCGCGTAGTTCATCAGCCCGGCGATCAGCATCTGCTCGAACTGCAGGCCGACCTTGACCACGTTGGCCTGCCGGTAGAGCCCGATCCGGATCTGCTCCTCGACCGGCAGCGCCTGGTACCAGGGGTGGCGCCCGAGGACGTCGGCCTCCGGCAGCACCCAGCGCTCGTCGCTGGGGTCGATCGCGTAGTCCGGGTGGTCCCAGTCGATGTCGAGGAACGCGTCGAAGTGCTGGTGCACCGAGGCCTCGGAGAGCGTCCGGAGCCGGTCGGTGTAGGTCTGCTGATCCTGGTGGTCGTGGAGCACCGCAGTCATGGGGGGTCACCTCTCGCCGTAGGGGCTTGGTGGTGACGAGGTTAGTGCGACTCTGTGTCGCATGTAAAGAGTGTCTGCGACGTTACGTCGCAGTAACTTGGCGTGGCGGGTGCCGGGCCTGGGCGGTCAAACTCCGACAGTTGTGGAGTTCTGACCGGTCGCGCGCCCGAAACCCGGTCGAAACGGCACGAGGTGCGAGTGACCGCCGCCCGGCGCGACACCGGCCCGCGCCCGCGGCGGCCGCCCCGGATCAGGCCAGCCGCGGCGGGAAGCCGCCGGTGGCGATCGGGCCCCAGCGGGTCGGGGTGATCCGCAGCAGCGACTTGCCCTGGTCGCGCATCGCCTGGCGGTACTCGTCCCAGTCGGGGTGCTCACCGGAGATGCAGCGGAAGTAGTCGACCAGCGGCTCGACGGAGTCGGGCGGGTCGATCACCTCGCAGGTGCCGTCGACCTGCACCCAGGCGTCGCCGAAGTCGTCGGACAGCACCAGGACGCTGACCTCGGGGTGCCGGCGGGCGTTCGTGGCCTTCGCGCGCTCGGGGTAGGTGGAGATGACGATCCGCCCCTCCTGGTCCACTCCCCCGGTCACCGGCGAGACCTGCGGGCTGCCGTCCTGTCGCTGGGTGATCAGCACCAGGTGGTGGCGCGGGCGGACGAAGTCGAGCAGCTCGTCCCGGTCGACGGTGGTCGTGGTCGCGATCTGTCTGGCCATGAGGTCAGTTCAGCACCCCGACCGGTGGTGGTTTCGTGGCTCGCTCCGCTCGCACCTCAACCACCGCGGGCGCCCTTCCTCCGGTGGTGAGGTGCGAGGAGCGCCAGCGACGAGCCACGAACCACCACGTCAGACCGCCTTCTCCCACACGCTCACGTGGCTACGGCTCTCGGCGGTGAAGGCGGTACGCCGCCAGTCGGCCCACCGGTGGCGCAGCCGCAGGCCCGCGATCCGGGCCATCAGGTCGAGCTCGGCGGGCCAGGCGAAGCGGAACGGCACCGAGCTGCGGCGGTAGGTCCCGTCGGCCAGCCTCGCGTAGTGGTGCGACCACATGGCCTGCGTCACCGCGTCGTACTCGTCGATCCCCACGTGCTCGTCGCCGTGGTGGAAGACCCCGAAGCGCTCCCCCACCTCGAGATGCCGCAAACCCGGCACACCGGTCTCCACCACGAAGCAGCCGCCGGGTCGCAGGTGCGCGGCCGCGTTCTCGAAGCAGGCGACCTGGGCGTCCTGGCTCGTGAGGTTGCCGATGGTGTTGAACACGAGGTAGACGAGGTCGTACGCCGACCCGCAGCGCGCCGTGGCCATGTCACCGAAGGTGACCTCCAGGCCTTCTCCCCGGGCTTGGCCCGCAGCCGCTCGACCATCGCCTGCGACAGGTCGATGCCCGCGACCTCGACGCCCCGCTCGCTGAGCGGCAGGGCGACCCGCCCGGTGCCGATCGCGAGCTCCAGCGCCCGCCCTCGCGGGCCGGCGAGCTCCGCCAGCAGGTCCACCGTCGGACCCAGCACCTCGGGGGCGAACATCTCGGGCGACCCCGCGTCGTACCGCTGCGCGACCTCGGTGTCGAAGTAGTTCGTCATCGCGGACGACGCTCGCACGCCCCGACTGCGCGGCACCACCGGTTTGTCGCGGTCGGGCTCGCTGGTGGTGGTTTCGTGGCTCGCTCCGCTCGCACCTCAACCACCGTGTACCGGTGGTTGAGGTGCGAGGAGCGTCAGCGACGAGCCGCGAAACCACCCTCGCCGGCCACCCGACTCACACCTGCTCGCGCGCCTCCACGGCCGCAGCCACCCGGGCGATGGCCTCGTCGACGGGGACGCCGTTGTCCTGGCGCCCGTCGCGGTAGCGGAAGGAGACCGCACCCGCAGCCACGTCGTCGGCACCGGCGATCATCATGAACGGCACCTTCTGCAGCTGGGCGTTGCGGATCTTCTTCTGCATCCGGTCGTCGGAGTCGTCGACCTCGACCCGCAGCCCCTGGGCCTTCATCCGCTTCGCGACGTCGTGCAGGTAGTCGGAGAAGGCGTCGGCGACCGGGATCGCCTGCACCTGCACCGGCGCGAGCCACGGGGGGAAGGCGCCGGCGTAGTGCTCGACGAGCACGCCGTAGAACCGCTCGAGCGAGCCGAACTTGGCCGAGTGGATCATCACCGGCTGCTGGCGGCCGCCGTCGGCCGACTGGTACTCCAGTCCGAAGCCCTCCGGCTGGTTGAAGTCGTACTGGATCGTCGACATCTGCCAGGTCCGGCCGATCGCGTCGCGGGCCTGCACGGAGATCTTGGGTCCGTAGAAGGCCGCGCCGCCCGGGTCGGGCACCAGGTCGAGACCGGTCTCGGTGGCGGCCTCCTCGAGGATCCGGGTCGCGACCTCCCACTGCTCCTCGGAGCCCATGAACTTGTCCTTGGTCGCATCGCGCGTCGACAGCTCGAGGTAGAAGTCGTCGAGGCCGAAGTCGCGCAGCAGGCCGAGCACGAAGGCCAGCAGGTGCTTGACCTCGTCGGCCGCCTGCTCGGGCATGCAGTAGGAGTGCGAGTCGTCCTGGGTGAGACCCCGGACCCGGGTCAACCCGTGCACGACGCCCGACTTCTCGAATCGGTAGACGGTGCCGAACTCGAACAGCCGCAGCGGCAGCTCGCGGTAGGAGCGGCCGCGGGAGCGGTAGATGAGGTTGTGCATCGGGCAGTTCATCGCCTTGAGGAAGTAGCGCGCTCCCTCCATCTCCATCGGCGGGAACATCGTGTCCTCGAAGTACGGCAGGTGCCCGGAGGTGTGGAAGAGCCCCTCCTTGGTGATGTGCGGGGTGCCGACGTACTCGAAGCCCTCCTCGATGTGCCGCTGGCGGACGTAGTCCTCCATCACCCGCTTGATCACGCCGCCCTTGGGGTGGAAGACCGCCAGGCCGGAGCCGAGCTCGTCGGGGAAGCTGAAGAGGTCGAGGTCGCGACCGAGCTTGCGGTGGTCGCGGCGCTCGGCCTCGGCGATCCGCTCGAGGTGGGCGTCCAGCGCCTCCTTGGTCTCCCACGCGGTGCCGTAGATGCGCTGCAGCATCTTGTTCTTCTCGTCGCCCCGCCAGTACGCCGCCGCCGAGCGCATCAGCTTGAACGCCGGGATCCGCTTGGTGGTGGGCAGGTGCGGGCCGCGGCACAGGTCGCTCCACGCGACGTCGCCGTTGCGGCGGACGTTGTCGTAGATGGTGAGCTCGCCGGCGCCGACCTCGACGCTCGCGCCCTCGACGGCCTCGGTGGTCGAGCCCGTCGAGGCCCCGGAGCCCTTCAGCCCGATCAGCTCGAGCTTGTAGGGCTCGTCCTGCAGCTCGGTGAGCGCGTCGGCGTCGGTGGTGACCCGGCGCGAGAAGCGCTGCCCCTCCTTGATGATCTTGCGCATCCGGGTCTCGATCTTCTCGAGGTCCTCGGGGACGAACGGGGTCTCGACGTCGAAGTCGTAGTAGAAGCCGTTCTCGACCGGCGGGCCGATGCCGAGCTTGGCGTCGGGGAAGAGGTCCTGCACCGCCTGCGCCATCACGTGCGCGGTCGAGTGGCGCAGGATGTCGTGCCCGTCGGCGCTGTCGATCGCGACGCCCTCGACCTCGTCGCCGTCGGCCAGCTCGTGGGACAGGTCGCGCAGCTCGCCGTCCACCCGCGCGGCGATCACCTCGGGGTCGTCGGCGAAGAGCTCCCAGGCCTTGGTGCCCGTGGCGACCGTCCGCTCCTCACGCTCGGCTGCGTGGTGCTTGACGATCTTGAGGTCGGACACGGGTGCTCCTCCTGGTGGCGGTCCCGGCGGAGAGCCGGACCGGTGGATCGTACCGAGGCGGCCGCCTCCACCGCTCGGCAGTTCCCGGCGTCGTGCGGGGTCCCGATCTGCTGACACGCACCCCCGGCGAGTGGTTGACTGCGCACACCGTCGCGGCGCTCCACCCCTCCCTCGATCGCGCTGCGTGGGAAGGACACCCCCGTGTCACACGATCACCCCCCTGTCCCCGACCCGTCTGTCCCGGCGAAAGAGACGTACGTCGCTCCCACGGTCGAGACGCTCGGGTCGCTGGCCGACCTCACGCGCGGCGGCTCCGTAGGTCCCGACGACGGATTCGGCGGCGCCGGATCCACCGGCGGCGGGTCGATCTGACCCACGACCGCGGCTCGCGGCTCGCGCCGTCCGTGGCCGCCCTCTCCCCGACCGAGATCGCCACCGGGCTGATCACCGGGGGTACCCAAAGCACGCCCCCGCGGGCGCCGACGGCTACGGAAGGCCCCGTCGAGGCCCTGGAGCGGGCCCTCCTGCCCGCGTTGCTGAGCCCTCGATGCCTGGTCAGCTTCTCCGGCGGCCTGGACTCCTCGTTGGTCCTGGCCGTCGCCGACCGCCTGGCGTTGCGGGAGGGGCTGGCCCGCCCGGTGCCGGTGACCTTCCGCTTCCCTGATGCTCCCCAGGCTCGCGAGGACGATGCGCAGGAGGCCGTCGTGGCAGCACTCGGCTGCCCCGACTGGCAGCGCATCGAGGTCGTGGACGAGGCGCACATGCTCGGTCCCTGGGCGGCGCGCGCCGTCCGCTTGCACGGTGTCCTCCATCCGGCCAACGCCTTCCTGCACCTTCCGCTGCTCGACCTGGCCTCCGGGGGGACGCTGCTCACCGGCATCGGGGGCGACCAGGTGCTGGGCGGGTGGCGGACACCGCCCCGCGTCCGTCGACCGTGGTGGTGGCCCGGTCGCGGTGCCGTCGGCGGACAGCGTGCCCCCGACTTCGGTTGGCTGCGACCGGTCGTCGCGCACCGGTCCCGTCGACGGCTCGCCGTCGAGCGCGCCTCCCAGCCTCGCCGCTTCGGCGACCGCGTCGCCTGGCATGCAGGCCGACGTGATCTTGCGGTCTCGTTGCGCACGATGGAGCTGCTCGCCGAGGCCACCGGCGCCAGGACCGTGTCACCGCTCACCGACGCGGGGTTCTGCGCGGCGCTGGCAGCGCGCGGCGGTGCCTCGGGCTTCTCCCCGTCAGGCGTCGTCGGCCGCTCCGCCACCGTGCGGGCGTGGTGCGGCGACCTGCCCGAGGCCGTGACGGCACCGCGCCGGAAGGCGACCTTCACCGAGGTCTTCTGGCGGCGCCCGACGCTGGAGCTCCTCCGTGCGTGGGACGGCACCGGTGTCGACGAGCGACTGGTCGACGTGGAAGGGCTGCGCGCCGAGTGGGCGAAGCCGCGCCCGGCGGCGCTGACCGGCAAGCTCGTCCACCAGATCTGGCTCGCCTCGCCCGAGCGCGTGCCCACCCCCGACCCCCGCACCCAGGAGTCAGCATGACCGACACCCCCGCCTCCCGGTGGACCTGCCGCGACCACGGCATCGCCTCGCGCGAGGTCGAGGACGAAGCCGTGGTCCTCGACACCGAGGCCCGGGTCTACCACGCGCTCAACCCCTCCGGACGGCTGCTCTGGCGACGTCTCGAGGCGGGCGCCAGCCCCGGCCAGCTCGCGGAAGCACTGACCGAGCGCTACGACGTGACCCGGGCCCAGGCGGCCGAGGACGTCGGCGCCTTCCTCCAGGCGCTGGTCGACCGTGACCTCGTCGAGGCGGACCGATGACCGGCGGCGGGCGCAGCTCAGTGGCGGCAGCCGCGCTCGTGCTGCTCGTCGGTCTGGTCGGCGCCTGCAGCAGCGACGAGTCACCTCCGGACCAGGCACCGAGCGAGCCCCCCTCCCCCAGCGGAACGGCGAACGGGGACTCGGGCGAGCTCTAGCCCGAGGGCGCCAGGCTCGGAGGTCGGGCTCGCAGGGACCCGAGCAGCACCCCGGCGCTGGCCGCCACCTCCCGCCTCGACCGGCGGCGGGTCAGTCGCCATGTGGGCAGGGCCGCGAGGTCGAGGAGCTGTCCGGCGTCCTGCTCCCCGAGCAGCCACGAGGCGGCCGGCGCGAGCAGCGGCACGCGTGCGGCGGGCGGCACCGCCACCACGTCCGCGGCTCGGTCTCCCCAGGCCAGGGTGACCCACCCGGCGAAGGGGACCCGAGCCGGCACCGGCGCCAGGGTGAGCCGGTGCCGGACGCCGTCGCGGACCCGCGTGGTGGGCAGGTCCTCCGCCGGCGGCTCCCGCAGGTCGAGGCACCGCGGCCCGGCGTACACGTGGCCGCCGTCCACGATCAGCAGGTCGTCGGCCACGACACCGACACCGAGAGCCGCCAACGCCGCAAGCAGGGTCGTCTTGCCGGCCTCGCGCGCGCCGAGGACCCCCCAGGCCCGACCGTCCACGACGAAGCCGCCCGCGTGGAAGGCCGCCCGCCCCCATGCCCGCGAGAGGATCGCCGCGGTCGCGGCCAGCCCGGGGTGCACGAGCTCGGGGCTTCCCAGCGTGATCCCGTGGTACGTCGCCGTCCGGCCGTCCGTGTCGAGAGCGAGGCGCCAGGAACCGGCGGCGTCGATCCGCACCTGCGACCCCCGACGCGTCATCGACACCTCCTCGGAGGTGGGCCGACCGGACGCGGCCGACCCGGCGTCGACCGACCGCAGCGAGACGGTGCGCCAGTCCGGTGGGGCGGGCACCAGCCACCGTGCGGACCCGGAGGGCTCCAGGTGCAGCCCGTAGGCTCCCCAGCGCTCGACACCCGGGGAGGCACCGGTCACGCGATCCCCCATCCGTCGAAGTCACCGGCAACGTAGGGCCGCAGCCGCGCGACCTCGTCCTCGAAGGACGCGGCCGAGGCGGCGTAGAGGTCCGGCGGACAGCTGACCGGGGAGGACGGAGTGCGAGTCACCAGCTGGACGGCACGACGGATAGGCGCCGGCGCCAGGCGACGCAACCGGTGGTGCACCGCCCGGAGCGCGCGCCGGCGCAGCAGGACGCTCATCCATTCCCGGGGCACCCGCTTGTCCACCGACCGGTGGTGCGTCTCGGCGAGCGCCTCCGGCGACGAGCGCGGGTCGACGCCCAGGAAGTCCAGCAACCGGGTCATCTCCGCCTGGCGGTCGTGCAGGAGCCGCTCGCTCACCACCACGTGCACCTGGTCGGCTGGATAGTGGCGCAGGAAGCGCTCGAGCTGCGTGGCGTAGCAGCTGACGTCTCGGTAGCGCGGCATCGTCAGTGCCACCTCCAGCGGCTGCTGCTCGGAGTGGCCCGCGCGGTTGTGCTGCCACTGCGAGACCATGCGGTCGACCGGGTGGCGCACCAGGTAGACCAGCTTGGCGTCGGGCAGCACGGCCGCCATCCGCTCGGGCACGTCCTTGCTCGCGGAACGGGAGGTCGCGTAGCGCGACCGACGCCTCGCCGACGACGGTCACCTCGCCGGCCTCGGCGAAGAGCGACCGGTACCAGTCGACGCCGCGTCGCCAGGCTGTCTCGTCGTTGAAGAACTCCGGCTCCTTGTCCGGGACCATGAAGACGTCGGGGTGCGCGCCCAGGTAGGCCCACAGGCTGGTGGACCCGGCCTTCGGTGCGCCGATGACGACGAAATCCGGGAGGCGGCCGGCTGGCGCCTCGGGCGCCGGGTGCCGGGTGATCTCGGTGAACTCGCCTCGTGGCGCCGTCGCCGTCGAGCCAGGCGTGGGCCCGGAAACCCGGCCGAGGGCGTCGGTCACGCCGATCACCAGGTCGCGACCGACGCCGGCGCGGCCAGCCAGGCCTGCCGCACGACGCTCGACTCCAGGCAGGAGCGCCGAGCACGGCTGCGCGGCGACCGCACGGTGGCTCGAGGTCGAGCGGCGGAGGGGCGGGCGCGGGCACACGCGGCAAGGATACGTCCGTCGGGTCCGCAGGCTGCGCAGCGAGGCCCGTGCCACGCGCAGCGGCGCGCGTCGTCCACCACGCCGCTTCCAGCCGGGAGCGAGGGTCGGGGACCGCACAGGGGCCACGTCGCCACCGAGCAGCGTCGGGCGTCCGACGACGGCGCCGACTGCGGCCGCCACCCGTGGCCGGGCGGCGCGCAGGCTGCGGCGCCAGGCAGCGGGCGGCGCCGGCAGCCCGGTCACGACAGCCCCACCGACGAAGGTAGGCCAAGCACGAAGCCGCCGACACCGCTGCCGCACCAGCGGGCTGCGCGACGCCAGGACCGCCCGGCGACGGGAGCACGATGTCGAGCAGGATCCGCCACCGTCACGGCCCGGACGTCAGCATGAACTGGGCCACCACCGGTCGCCCGTCGCTCCGACCTCGAGCGCTTACCAGGAAGGTGGGCGGACGGCGCCCGGTGAGCCCGAGGCGCTCCACGGACCGCGCTCCGTCGTCGTCGAGGCCGAGCCCGACGCTGGAAGGCGTCGAGGGCGCCCACGCTCGCGCGCCAAGGCAGCGGCCTCGCGCCACACGTCCGAAAGCTCGAACGTCGCCACCGCCCGCCGCAGGTCCTCCAGCGGCTTGGCCGACAGGCTTCGCTCGGTGCCGTGCTGGGCTGCGTGCAAGGCGTACAGGAGGGCACCCAGCACGCGGTCGGGCGCGGCGAGCACCGATCCGGTCACGTCCAGCGGTTCGAGGTGGCCGGTTCGCCACCTCCCAGAAGGCGTGCGCGTCGCCGACCCCGAAGAAGCTGCGGTGCAGCTCGACCATCTCGCCGGGCTCCCGGTCCCACACCTGCTCGTAGCGGTGCGCGGCCTCGGTGGTCCGGAGCCCCGCGAGCCGGTCGCGGAAGCCGAGAGCCGCCATCACCTCCCCGGCGGCGACGTACGACGGCGGGCCGGACCAGGAGGTCGACGTCGGTGTAGAGCCGCATCGAGGGGTCCTCGGCGTACAGCCACCGCACGGTGGCCGGCCCCTTGAGCAGGATCGCCTCGACACCCGCGTTCGCGAGTGCCGCGACGACCTCGACGGCCACGAGGTCCAGGCCCAGGCAGCGGGCGACCCGGTCGCGGGTCGCGCGGCTCACCACGTCATCACGGCACCGTCACGCGCGACATCATGCCCGCTCTCTAGGGTCCGCACGCACAAAAGGGCTATGGATAGGTCGGCGGTGTGGTCCTATGCTGCCGCGCACGGTGCTCCCCGGACAGCGGACAGCGCCGTGCCGAGGATCGGAGAGGCTGTGCTGGCCCGACGACAGTTCATGGGAGTCACAGCCGGCGCGCTCGGCGTCGCCGGACTCGGCAGTGTGCTGGGCCCGTCCGGTGCGACCCCCGCCCCCCGACGCGCGTCACCGTGGACCGACGAGACCTGGACGGCCCTGCTCGGCAGCACGCTACGGACGCGTGACCCGCAGGGCCGGGTGCGGCGGCTCAAGGTCGAGGCGGTCGGGTCGCCGGAGACGCAGCCGGCGACCACAGGCGCGTCGTTCATCGTCATGCTCACCTCGACGGCGTTCCTGACCGAGGGCATCTACGCCGTGACCGCGCCGTCGACCGGGACGTTCTCCGCCTTCCTCAGCACCGGGACCCTCACGGCCACGCGCTCCGCGTCGCTGGTGGTCAACCGGGTCCGGCCGGTCTGAGATGACCCTCGACCAGCTGATCACCGGGCTCGTCCTCCGCCGAGCCACGGCCGCGGACGAGCCGTTCCTGCGCTCGGTCTTCGTCGCCTCGCGGCCGCACCTGACCCTGGTGCCGCTCGCCGGCCCCGAGGTCGAGGCCCTGATCGACCTGCAGCTGCGGGCCCAGCGTCAGGGTTACGCGGCCTCGTACGCGGACGCCATCGAGGAGGTGGTCGAGCGCGATGATCTCGGGGTCGGGCGGCTGTTCGTCGCCCGGTCGCCCGAGGAGGTCCGTGTCCTCGACCTGGCCGTGCTCCCCGAGCATCGCGGCCACGGTGTCGGCGCCGCCGTGCTGATGAGGCTGGTCCAGGAGGCCGGGACGTTGCCGGTGCGCCTCCACGTGGCGACCGACAACCCCGCCCGGCGGCTCTACGAGCGACTCGGCTTCGAGGCCACTGCTACCGACGTCACGGGGCTGTCGATGGAGCGTCGAGCCACGTGACGGTCACCGACAGCTCCGCCGGCCCGGTCGGCACCGCGACGAGCTCGAACGGCCCCAACGTCTCGTGCGTGATCACGTACGCCCCCTGGTTGAAGGGCTGCGGCTCGTCGGCCTCGAAGGTCGCCGTCATCGCGCCGTACCCGCCGCTGCCCGACATCGTGACCTCGACGAGGCGAAGCGGCGTTCTCTCGCCGGTGCCGGGGTCGAACCCGAACTCCTCGCCGCGGTGCTCGGCGAGGTCGGGCCAGAAGAACTCCATGACCACCAGTGTGACCCACCACGGAGGAGCAGCATGAGCGAGTCCTACATCGGCGAAATCATGCTGGTCGGCTTCACCTACGCACCTCGCAACTGGGCGTTCTGCGACGGCCAGCTGCTCTCCATCTCGTCGAACACCGCCCTGTTCTCCCTGCTGGGGACCATCTATGGCGGCGACGGCCGGACCACGTTCGCGCTGCCCGACCTGCGGGGCCGCCAGCCGGTGCACAAGGGCCAGGGGCCGGGGTTGGCGGACTACCGCGAGGGGCAGCGCAGCGGCTCGGAGACCGTGACACTCACGGCCCAGCAGATGCCCAGCCACACGCACCTGCCCCGTGCCAGCGGTCAGGCCGGCACGACCAGCTCGCCTGCTGGGGCCTACTGGGCAGCCGGCAGCGGCTCCGTCAGGCCCTACCACGCCACCCCCGCGGTTCCGCTGGGCTCGGCGGTCCAGTCGACCGGCGGTTCTCAGTCCCACGAGAACATGGCGCCCTACCTGACGCTGAGCTTCATCATCTGCCTCCAGGGCATCTACCCCTCTCGGAACTGAAGGAGCAGCCATGGCCGAGGAATACATCGGGGAGCTCAGGTTCTTCGCCTTCAACTTTCCCCCCCGAAACTGGGCGTACTGCGACGGGCAGCTGCTCTCGATCAGCCAGAACACCGCACTCTTCAGCCTGCTCGGGACCACCTACGGCGGGAACGGACAGACGACCTTCGCCCTCCCCGACCTGCGCGGTCGGACCCCCAACCACGTGGCGCCCGGTCGACCGCTCGGCGCCATGGGCGGCGTCGAAAGCGTCACCCTGACCTCCTCGCAGATGCCGGTTCACCGGCACGGCGTCCGTGCCGCCTCCGGACCCGGCACCGAGGCCGGCCCGAGCGGGCACTACTGGGCCGGCTCGGGACGCGACGAGCTCTACGCCGCCTCCGATACGACGTCGATGGGCTCGTCGTCGGTGGGTTCCTCCGGTGGCAGCCAACCCCACAACAACCTGCCGCCCTACCTGGTCGTGCCTCTGTCCATCTGCCTCTACGGCATCTACCCCTCCCGGGACTGAGGAGCTGACATGCCCGCACAACCCTTCGTCGGCCAGATCATGCCGGTCGGCTTCAACTTCGCACCGCGCGGCTGGGCGCTGTGCAACGGACAGCTGCTTCCCATCGCCCAGAACCAGGCGCTCTTCTCCCTGCTGGGCACCACCTACGGCGGCAACGGCCAGTCCACGTTCGCGCTCCCCGACCTGCAGGCCCGGATCCCGATCCACCAGGGCCAGGGCCCGGGACTGTCGTACCGCAACTTGGGCCAACAGGGCGGCACGGACTCGGTGACCCTCACCGCGGCGAACCTGCCCTCGCACACCCACACCGCGGTCGGCGCCGCCCAGCTGGGTACCAGCCCGTCGCCGTCGGACAACGGCTGGGCGCAGGTCCGCGGGCGCACCTACGCCGCGTCCGCGGACACAGACATGGCCCCGGACGCGCTCTCGCCCGTCGGCGGTGGGCAGCCGCACAGCAACACGCCGCCGTACACGGTGCTGAACTTCGTCATCGCCCTCCAGGGGATCTTCCCCCCGCGCAACTGACCCGCCGCCCTCGACCCCTGGAGAACCCGATGCCCGCTCCCCTCCGGCGCCCTCGCCGCACCCCGCTCGTCGTGCTCGCGGGGCTGCTCGCCTCCGGACTGGTGGTGCTGGCCCCGGGTGCGGCGCGGGCGGCGAGCGGGGACCTCGACCCCGGCTGGAACGGCGCCGGCACCCAGCTGACCACCCTGTCCGGGTCCGACGACGCCTACGCCGCGACCGTCCAGCCCGACGACAAGGTGGTCGTGGCCGGCAAGGCGCAGAGCGCCGGAAGCCCGCCGCGGATGGCGCTGGCGCGCTACCGTCCCGACGGCACGCTCGACCCCTCGTTCGGCAGCGCCGGCACAGTGGTCGTGCCCCCTGTCTTCGGCGCCGGGGACACCAACGGCGACCAGGCGAACGCGGTCGCGGTCACGCCCACAGGGCGGGTGCTGGTCGCCGGGTTTGCCTCTCACGCCAACGGCGACGGGGCGCTCGCAGTTGCCGCCTTCGACACCGACGGCGCCCTCGACACCGGCTTCGGTGGCGGGACCGGCCTCGCCACCGTCGTCGTCGGCCCGGGCGGCGCCTACAACAGCGTCAACGCGATCACCCTGCTGCCCGACGGCAAGATCGTCCTCGCCGGCACCTGGGAGAACGGCTGGGTCGTGGCCCGGCTGAGCGCCGACGGCGCCCTCGACCCGACGTTCAACCCCGCTGGCAGCCCGGCGGGCACCCGCACGGTCGCGCTCGGGGACGACTACGCCGACAACCCGTACGCCGTGGTCACGGTCGCCGACGCCGGCAGCACCGACCTGGTGGTCGGGGGCACCGGAGCTAGCACGCCGGGCGCGCCGGGGCGCTTCGACCAGGACTTCGCGCTCGTCCGGCTCAACGCTGACGGCTCCAACGACCCCGCCTTCGGCATCGGCGGCGTCGTCCGCACCGACGTCGGTGGGGACCTCGACCGGATCGACGCCCTCACCGTCCAGCCCGACGGTCGTCTGGTCGCCGCCGGCCACGGCGGCACGGCTGGCGGCGTCGCCAACCTCACGGTGGCCCGCTACCTCGCCGACGGGTCGCTCGACACCACGTTCGCCGGCGACGGCACCCAGACCGTGCCGGGCGCGGTCGACCAGAACGACCCGTGGTCGGGGGTCGGCCTGCTGTCCGACGGCGCCGTCGTCGCTGCGACCAGCTCCGATGCGAGCGACCTGATGGTCGCCAAGCTGTCGGGCGCCGGCGTCCTCGACACCGGGTTCGGCGGCACCGGTGTCGTCACCCGCGACGTCGCCGGCAACGACGTCCTGCGCAGCCTCGTCGTCGACGGTGACGACCGGGTGCTGGTCGCCGGTACCGGAGCCTCGGCTCCCGACACCGCCTGGCTCACGGCACGGTTCCTGACCGGCAACGCCCCCACCGTGTCCACCCAGCCGACCCCGCAGGACGCGTGCGACACCGGTGACGCGGTCTTCACCGCGAGCGGGTCCGGGGACGGGACCCTTCGCTACCAGTGGCAGTGGTCGGCCGACGCGGGGGCGACCTGGCAGGACTTCCAGGCCGGCGACGTGGGCGTCAGCGGGCAGTTCACCGACACCCTGACGCTGAGCGGTCTCGACGCCGACGACCACGGCACCCTCTATCGCGCCGTCATCTCCTCCGGAGGTGGCACGGTACGCACCGACCCCGCAGCAGTCACCGCAGGCACCTCCCCCTCGGTCACCCTCGCTCCCGCCGATCAGCTGCGCAGCGACGGCGCCACCGCGCGCTTCCTCGCCTCCGCGAGCGGCACGCCCGCGCCCACGGTCCAGTGGAAGGTCGACGACAACGGCGACGGCGCCTACGACCCCGTGGCCGGCGCGACGAGCGACAGCCTACGCACCCGTGGTGACGGTGGCTGACGACGGCAACCGCTACCTCGCGACGTACACGAACCGGTGCGGCAGCGTCGACACCGCCGATGCCCTGCTGACGGTCCAGGCCGTCATCGCCCGGCAGGTGGAGGTCTCGGAGTTCCGGCTCATCGGTCCGAACGGCAGTGGCGACTGGTACGTGAACCTCCGCAACACGACCGGCACGGCGCTCAACCTGGACGGGTGGACCCTGACGGTGTTCACGATCGACGCCCAAGAGCCCGCGATCGCCCTCCCCGCGGTCACGGTCCCGGCAGGCGCGTCGTACCTGGTCGCGGGCACGGGCTTCTCGCTTGGCTCCTACGCCACGCCGGACCTGAGCGTCAACCTGCACACCGACCGCGACGGCGGCGTGCGGGTCGCTGGCCCGGACGGCACCGCCACGGACCGTGCCGGGATCACATGGGCCAGCCCGGGCCTTCGGGAGGGCACCGGGATCCCGGCGGCCACGATCGGCAGCGCCAGGTTCGCGTTCGCGCGGTCCTATGCCGCCGGCGTCCCGGTGGACACCGACGACAACGCGGCCGACTTCCGGCTCCTGGCGGCCGACGGGGCGACGGCGGACCACGGCCCCGGCACCACACTGGGTGCGCCCTCCCCCCGGGGTCTGACGTCGCCGATCGCACGCAACGACGTGGCCAAGTCCTACCTCTACGACCCCACCCGCACCGCGAGCCAGGCTCCCAACCGGGTGGTGACCGGGACGATCCCCAACAGGACGCTGCTCGTCCGACGCCGGATCGAGAACACCTCAGGGGCGACCATCAACCAGCTGCGGCTGCGGATCACGTCGATGACCACCTACGGCAACACCACCTCCTCCCAAGCCATCCTGACGACGACCTCCTCCGCCTCCGAGCCCGGCATCAGCGCCACCACGCTCGACGCGCCGCCCAGCGACCCGTCGGGCGGCGGTGTGGGCTCGACCCTGACCGTCGACCTGCCCCCGGGAGGACTTGCCGACGGTGCCTCTGTCAACGTCAACCTGCTCTTCAACGTCGTCCGCGGCGGCAGTTTCTCGTTCGGCTACAACGCTGAGATCTCGGACGCGCCGGCCTTCGCAGCAGGTCGCGACTACCAGGAGATCTCACCGCCGCTGAGCGCGTCGGCCAATGCGGTGTACAGCATCTGCTCCCTCACCGCTGCGTCGTGCATAGACCACCACGACAAGCACCTGCTGCCCTGGCTCGACCGGCGCGCCAGCACCGTCGCGTTTGAGCACGTACCTGGCGCCTCCACGTTCCAGCAGGAGAGTGCCCAGTCGTTCCAGCTCGTGGTCCAGCAGGGCTTCGGAGGCGCCGACGCGCGCGCGCCTCGCGGACCTCGCCACGAGCGTCCACGGCACACGCACCCTCAGGTTCGGGGACGAGACGTCGGAACGCGACTACATGCAACGGCAGGGCTGGGACCCCGTCGCCTTCGACACTGCGCGCAGGAGCTTCGGCATCGCCGCCAAGAAGCAGCGTGCGGACGGGATCGTGCGGGACGCGAGTTCCTCGGACCTACACCGCAACATCCGTCGGTTGGCGCGACCAACTCAGCCCTGCTGTGCGCGGGCAGCTGGAGCGACGCGCGCACGACCATCGTCGATCACCGCTGAGGACTCGCCTCGCCTGGCCGGACCACCGCGGCCGTGCACTCGCGCTCAGATCGCCAGCGGCCGGTCGAAGGCGCGGTGAGCGCGGATGCGGGGGGAGAGCCGGCGCACGTCGCGCTCGAAGCGGTTGAGGTGCGAGGGCCGCCAAGGCCCGAGCCACGAGACCACCCCTCGCACGACGGTCCTGGCAAGCAACGAGGCCGGCCCCGCTCCGCTGTCTCGGCGACGGATCGCCTGGTACATCTCGCGCAGGTCGTCGTACATCCGAAGGTCGTAGCCGTCGAACCGCTGAGGCTCGGGCGGGAGAGTCCGAGAGGACTCGCGCGGACGTAGCCGACGTAGTCGGAGCCGGCCTGGACCCGCATCTGCGTGGCGAGGCGGTAGCGCCGGTGCTGATCGTCGACCTTGCTCATCAGCGCCGTCGAGGGTCTCTTCGCTGACGTCGTGCGGGCGGACACTCTGGGCCGAGTCGAGGAGGAAGATCTGGTGGTCGCTCTTGGCGATGATCCAGTCGAGCTGGGTCTTGGCCAGGTCGTCCTCGCCGAAGAGGCGCTCGTTGATCGTGCGGAACTGGGTGTTCTTCTGCCCGGAGGCCTGGCTGGCTCGCTGGTTGAGGCGATGGGTCTCGTCGACGATGAGCAGGTCGAAGCGGCTCGGCGTCCTCACCGACCTCGAACGGCGTGAGGACCATGGACGGATCGAGCCCCGGGGTCTTCTTGAAGACGTTCTCGATCGACTTGCGCAGCGACTGCTGGGGCACGACGAGGCCGATTCGGAAACCGTGCAGCAGCTCGGGGTACCCCTCGACGAAGAACTCGGACAGGACCGAGTCACCGTCGACGGGCTCGCTGAGGTCCGCGTGCCCTGATGTCTTGCAGCAGCTTCATCGAGGTAGACGGCGACGACCGTCTTGCCGGTGCCCGGGATCGCCCTGGATCACGATCCGACTGCGTCGCTCGGCGGCGATGTCCTCGAACAGTCCGTTGAGGATGTCCTCGACGGCGATCGCCTGGTCCGGTGACAGGGCCTTGAACGGCGAGAGCTTGAAGAGGTCGGTGTTCTCGATCTCCCGGACCGGGCGGGTGAAGGCGCCACGCGCACGCAGGGCTTGGAAGATCTGCGTCGAAGGTCTGCTGGTACTCCGCGCGCCGGTAGTAGTCGGCGTCGAGTGACGCCGTCGTTGCGGTTGAGGACCTGGTAACTTGCCGTCGCCGGCGAAGAGGCGGATGAGGAACGACTCGAGGTCGAGGCACACCGACTTGTTGAAGGTCGGGTCGACGATCACTCGCGCAGCGACGCAGCCCTTGCTTGCTCGGGGGAGTCGAGGTGCTGGCGGAGGCGCGCGACCGTGTTGAGCGACTCGCCGACGTAGATCTCGGCCGGGTTGTCGAGCAGGTAGACGACCGGCCAGTTGCGGAGACGGGGGTCGCCGCGCCGCCCAGGCGTTGAGGCTGCGCTGCGTCGAACGCGAACTCCTCGATCTCTAAAGCCGGTCATACTTCGCGCTCCGCCCTCGGGACCTGCTCGACCGGGTACTTCTGGCGGGTCGTCTCGAGCTTGTCGAGCACGATCTCGATCCGGGTCGAGCTCCAACCGCGCGGCAAGCAGGTGGCAGTACGTCAGCACGTCGGCCAGCTCGTCCTCGACACCGCGTCGACGTCAGCCGCGTCGTCTCCACTGGAAGCACTCGAGGAGCTCGCGCAGCCTCGATCGACGATGCTCTTGGCGAGGTTCGCCGGGCTGTGGAACTGCGCCCAGTCGCGCTCGGTCACGAGATCCTCGAGGGCGCTGCGCACGCGTGCGTCCGACATGTCGCGAGCATAGTTGCGGAGCATTCCGACCGCGCTGCGGCCCAAAGGCGGGTCGAACGGGGATCCCGTTCATGCGCGGCCGCCCCTCGTGAGGACGTCCATCACGTCGGGTGCGTAGAACCGGCGCTTGTAAGCCCGGTCGTCGACGACGTCGAGCACATCGATGGCCATGAGCTGTGTGACGAGCTCATTGGCTCGTGGGTAGGACACTCCGAGCGTCTGGGCTGCTTGGCGGACCGTGAACGACGGGCGTGCCACGGCCAGGTCGACGAGCCCGATGGCGGTGTCGGCACGGAGCTTGGATCGGCGTACGCGTTCGCGCAGGTCCTCCTGGACGGCGCGCAGGGCGAGCATCTGATTGCGGGTGTCGTCGGCCGAGGCGGCGAGTCCGGTCGCGAAGAACCGGACGTAGTCGTCCCAGGCGCCGGCGGTGCTGACGGCCAGGAGGTGGTCGTAGTAGTCGCGGCGGCGGGCCTCGAACCAGGGCGAGACGGTGAGCGTCGGCTCCACCAGGACACCCTGCTTGACCAGGTGGAGCACGATGAGCAGCCGACCGAGTCGGCCGTTGCCGTCGCGGTAGGGGTGCAGAGCCTCGAACTGGTAGTGCGCCAAAGCGGTCGCGACGACCGGGTCGATGGCGGGGTGCTCGGCGTCGATCCAGGAGGCCAGTCGCTCGACGCCGATCTCAAGCTCGGGTCCCGGGGGTGCGGGCACGAAGCGCGCGGTCTCGATCGCCGACATGCCGAGAGTGACGCCGTCACGGACCCCGATCACGACCTGGATGTCGCGTACTCGTCCGCTCGTGTCGTCCAGTGGGGTGCCGCGCATCAGGATGCCCTGCAGTTCGTCGAGGAGCCCGGTCGTGATCGGGCGACCCTCGGCGATCCAGGCCGACCCGTGCTCGGCCATCCGCACGTAGTTGAGGATCTCGGTGAGGTCAGCACTTCCGGGAGAGTCCTCGTCAGCCTCGAGCACGGCGACCAACGGTGCGTAGGTGCCCTCGAGCGCGCTGGTGCTCTGGGCCTCGCGGCGCCAGGCGGGCTGCCGGAACAAGGTCGCGTCGGGGAGCAGGTGGGCTGTGCTGTCGAGCGCGGCGAGTGCGGCGCGCGCCTCGGCGACGGCGCGATAGGTGGCAGGCGTCAGCTCGGGACCGTCGTCGCCGAGCGGGCGGGGGACGAATGCGGCGTGCGTCCACTCCCCTCGTCGGTCGGAACCGCTGATGGACAGCAACGTCCCCGGCGACTCGTTCCCAAACATGGTGAGGTCCACTATGCAAGTGTAGGAGCAGTTGGCTTTCATTGTCTGGCGACCCTGCAGGCGTGGAGAAGGATGCCACGTGTGGTCGCCCTGACTCTGAGGTCGCTTGGGACCGGGCCACCGACCCGACAAGCCGCCTCTATCGCGGCGCAGGCCGCGCGGGCTCAAATCGAGGGCAGCGCCGACCAAATCCGACCCGCGCTATTCCCTGATTGTTCCCCAGCGGAGAGATGCGATTGGAAACCGGCCTCTGACCTGCACACAACGGGGTGGGCGATACTGGGTTCGAACCAGTGACCTCTTCGGTGTGAACGAAGCGCGCTACCACTGCGCCAATCGCCCGCTGCGGCCCCGCGATCGTGCTCGGGACTGCGGCGCAGACTCTAACGCATGGCACCGTCGGGTCACTCCCACTCGCGGGGGCCACAGCCGTCCGCCAAGATCGTGGGACTGGCAACGCAACCTTTCGGGTACCTGCCGCGTCAGATCAGGTGATGATGACCCGTGGTGCGCCCCGTGGTGCGCGATGTGGCAACGATCTCGGACGAAGGAACTGCCCATGACCTATCAGCCCGTCTTCCCCGCCGTCTCCCAGGACATCGCCCTGCACTGCCTCGACGAGCAGGGCCGTCCGATGGCCTTCATGGCCTCCTTCGACTACGACGTCACCGATCCGTACGCCGTCTGGCTGACCTTCCACGTGCCCGGCCGGCGAGGTGGAGTGGATGGTGGCCCGGTCGCTGCTGGTCGAGGGGCTGACCGGCCCGGTCGGCGAGGGCGACGTCCGGCTGTGCCCGGCGCCGGACGAGGACGGCCACGCCATGGTGCGGATGGACTTCCACTCCCCCGAGGGCCGCCTGGTCACCCACGCCCGCGCCGACCACGTCGAGCACTTCCTCGGCCGCACCCGCGACACCGTCCCCACCGGCGCCGAGGCCGGGCTGGTCGACCTCGACCGACTGGTCGAGTCGCTGCTGTCGGCCTAGCCCGGTCGTCCCTGCCCCACTGACCTAGACGCCGAGGAGCTCCGGCTCGCGGCGCGCTCCACGCGGCGAGCGGCCTCCCGCGTGACCGGCCCAGGAGCCTCCAGCTCGCGGTCGTCCCAGCGGCTCACGCCCTGCACGTCGCGGATCGTCGAGGCGAGGAAGATCTCGCTCGGCCTGCTCGAGCACCTCGATCGGCTCGTCGACCTCGACGCCGCCGTACCACTCGAGGATCAGCCCACGGGTCACCCCCGCCAGGCAGCCGCTGGCCAGCGACGGGGTGCGCAGCTCGCCGTCGACGACGTAGAAGACGTTGGTGCCGGTGCCCTCGCAGAGGTGGCCCTGCGAGGTTCGCGAAGACCGCCTCGGTCGCCCCGTGCTGGGCGGCGAGAGCAAGGCCCCGGACGTTCTCGGCGTACGACGTGGTCTTGAGGCCGGCCAGCGCCCCCCGCTCGTTGCGGGGCCACGGGACGGTGATCACCGAGGTCGTCTCCCCCACCGGGTCGGTCGGCGCCGCCACCACCACCAGCGTCGGCGCGTGGTCGCCACGGCCGGACCCGAGCGGCGACGGCCCGGCGGTCATCGTGATCCGGATCCGCCCGGTCGCGATCGGCTCACCCTCGAGCACGGCGTCGATGCCCGCGTCGTACGGCGTCGAGGTCGACCTCGGGCAGACCCAGCCCCGCCGCGGAGCGGACGAGGCGGTCAAGGTGGCGCTGCACGGCGAACGGCTGCCCGTCGAGGACCTTGATCGCCTCGAACACCCCGTCGCCGACGGTGAACCCGTGGTCGACCACCGACACCGCCGGACCCCTCGGGTCGGTCAGCACTTCTCCGTCGATCCACGCTCGCATGGCCCCACTCTAGGCAGGCGCCACACCCGGGTTTGGCCGGGTCGGAAGCCATCGGCTACTGTTCTCACGCACTCAAGCCGAGCCCTCGGGGTCGGTGCGACGCAGGCGGACATAGCTCAGTTGGTAGAGCGCAACCTTGCCAAGGTTGAGGTCGCGAGTTCGAGTCTCGTTGTCCGCTCGGAGAGGTCTTTGTTCACGGCAGAACCTCCGCGGTGGGTTGGCCGAGAGGCGAGGCAACGGACTGCAAATCCGTGTACACGGGTTCAAATCCCGTACCCACCTCCACAGCACACCGCACGACCGACAACTCCACAGACCCGGGCGATTGGCGCAGCGGTAGCGCGCTTCCTTGACACGGAAGAGGTCACTGGTTCAAACCCAGTATCGCCCACCACGTTTCCCCAGGTCAGAGGCCCTTTCGAGGGCCTCTTTCCGTTTTCGGGAACATACGGGGAACAAGGAGCGGCCAGGTTTGGCCAGCCGGCTGGGCATCGGACCGGGCGGTCGACGGGAAGGCTCGGAGTAGCTGCGCGCGCACCTTGTCCGCCGCGTCTCGTCCCGCCCGTTCGGTCATGCGGACATCTTTGGATGACCCATGTGCTCCGTCGACCCGAGGTCCTCGAGCAGGTCCAAGCCAGCGTCGAGTCACGCGCCGGTGGCAGGGCGGCCGATCTTGAGGCGATGGAGGTGTCACCCCGGTCGGACCTGCTCGTGAGACTTCCCCGCACGTCGACTCCTTCCTGCTGGCTGTCGACTCCGAGTGTGACTTCATCGAGCGCTGGAGTCATCGGCCATCGGTCGGGTCCCCACTCCGCGCTCGTCCGGACGACGCTGGACGTCGCTCCGGTCGCTCGGCAACGGCAGCGAGGGCGCTGCCGTTGCAGGCGCCGATCCTGCGAGAATGTTCACCATGCCTGACGTTCGCCGCTCGTCCCCCGAACCGCCCTGGGGCGGACCCGAGATCGTCCACAAGCCCGGCTCAGGTGACGAGCTGATGCGCGAGCTCGCACCTCTCCTCGCCGAGGACGGCATCGATCTCGACGACCCCAGCACGATGCCCGACATGAGCACCCTCCAGCGGGCGCTCGACCGGGCGGTCGAGCGCCGCAACATGGCGCTGTTCACCCCCGTCGGCAAGCCCCGCTCGCTCGCCCTCACGACCCTGCGCCTCTACGTCGAGGCCATGGCCGACGGCAACACCGACCTGGCCGGAGCGGTGCTCGCAACAGCCGTCCCGGAGTCGCCCGACGATTCCACGGCGACCGTGGCGGGCACCATCGGCGTCGCGCTCGACGTTCTCGACCTGATCCACTCGGGACAGACGACGGAGGCGCCGGCCGGGATCGCCGCCAGGACGAGGCTGCCGAAGGGGCACTGGGTCGGCGAGCGCGCGGCCCGCGACATCCTGGGTCTCGCCGGCAAGGGGCGCGCGTTCGACACGCTCGGCTCACTCATCCGCCGCCAGGGCAGCCCCGCGGTGCAGTCGGGGGCGGCACTGGCGCTCGCGGCGACCATCCGGACGTGGTCCGACCTCACCGGCGACCCCGTGCCGCAGACCACCCGGGTCGCGCTCGGCTCCGAGTAGCGACGCTCAGGCTCGGGCCGGTCGGTCCGGCGGTGACGGTGACATGGTCACCCGGACCGTCGGGTGACCATGTCGGGAGCGGGAGGGTCGTGGGGGGACGGTCGCGATCTCGCTCGCCCCCTCCTCTGACCCCGGTCAGCGCTGCTGCGGCAGCGTGCCGTAGCTGTTGGCGTAGACCTTGCCGGCCTTCGGGTGGGTGAAGCGCAGACCGGTCCACGTGTCGTCGATGCGCAGGCACGTGCTCTCGACCAGCCCGAAGTCGTAGCCGATCTCGATCACCTTCGGCAGGGTCAGGTCGGACCCGAGCTTGCGAGCCTTGGGCCACGAGAGCCAGAGCTTGCCGGTGACCGCCAGGTGCGGCACCAGCGTAGGGAAGACCTCGCGCATCTCGTCCTGGGTCACCACGAACAGGTGCAGGTAGTCGAACGCGCCGACGAGCTCGGTCTCGACCTCGAGCGGTGGCAGGCCCAGGGTGTCGAGGACGCCGGCAGGCGCGCGGACCACGTGGGTGCGCCAGCCTGCCTTGATGCCCATCTTCTGGGCCACGGTCTTGCTCGTCATGTCGACACTCTCCCTGATCGGCTTGGTCGGGGTCGTCGGGGTTGTCGGGGTTGTCGTGGGCGGGTGGCGTCGAGCTCGTACACCCACAGTGCCAACCCGGAGCCCGACCTGCGCTGACCCGACACGCGGCGGCGGATCGTCACCTGGCGAGGATCTCCTTCAGGAACCTGACCGCTCGCGGACCGACCCCGTGCAGGTCCAGCAACGACTCGAGCTCCTCGGGCAGGTCGGACAACGAGCCGTAGCCAGCGTCGATCAACGCGCCGGTGGCCGGGCGCCCGAGCTTGACGCCGTCGAACGTGTCCTCCCGGTCGCCACCGCTCGTGGCAGATCCCTTCGCGTCAGCCTCGCTCCTGTTCCTTGGTCATGTCGCACCGTCTGACCATACGCAGGCTCGGGCCGGTCGGTCCGGCGCTGACGGTCACGTCGTAGCCCGGGCCGTCGGCCGACGTCCGCGCCTCGTCGTCTCCCCCGAGCAGCGTGCGCGGGTCGCACGTGAGGTGCAGGTCCATCGACGACGGGGACGCCGCGCCGTTCCGGTCGCCGACCGCCAGCAGCGCGCCCTCGAGGAGAGCGGCGTCGTGGAGCGCCGAGGGGGCAGGCACCTCGGCGGCGACGAACCCGGCGAAGGCGGCGGCCTCCGCCTCGAAGTAGAGACCCTGCGGGAGGTGGTCGCGCCAGTAGGCGTCGACGAGCCGCGCGAGGAGCGCGGGGTCCCCGACGCGGAAGGTGATCGGCAGCAGCGTGAGCAGCTTGGTCAGCCGCCAGCCCTGGTGCAGCTTGCGGCTGAGCGCCAGACCGGCGTCGGCGGCCTGCGCCAGCAGCCGCTCCCGCTCAGGCGGCGTCAGGTCGTCGACCCACGGCGTCAGGTCTCCCCCGGCGACCCGGCGTACGGCGTCGGGCTCGACGAGCATCGCCACCTGCGCCCGCTGGTAGGCCGCCAGGCTCACGGCGCCACCGCCGAGCGCACCGACGGAGCGTCCAGGCTGGCCCGGGCCCGGTCGACCACGGCGCACACCCCTTCCGGCGCCGACCTCCTCGAACCAGGAGCCGAGCAGCTCGAACGTGACACCCCCGAGGTCCGGGCAGCGCGGCGCGACCTGGTCGAGGAGGTCCCAGACCTCCTGCGGAGGGAAGCCCGAGTGGGCGTCGACGTAGAAGCCGTCGAGCTCCATGCCGCCGGCGATGTGGATCTCCCGGACCGCACTGAGGTCGAGCTCGTCGAGGTAGGCCGCGGCGCCCATGACGCCGTTGCGCACGTTGACGTGCAGGTTGTGCAGGTCGAGCAGCACGCCGGCGCCCCATGGATCAACGAGCCCGTTGAGCACCGCGGGCTCGGTGAGCTCCTCGCCCGGGGTGGCGAAGTAGTAGACGTTGTTCTCCAGCAGCACCGGCCGGTCGAGCCGCTCGCGCAGCGCACGCACCCGAGTGCCGACCAGGTCGACCGTCGCCTGCTCGAGCGCGACCGGCAGCGTCAGCCCGACGTTGACCGCGGTGTCGCCGACGGTGCTGGTGCAGTAGGCCAGGTGCTCGCTGACCCAGGGGCACTCGAGCCACTCGGCCCACGCGACGAGCTGGTCGACGTACGCATCGTCGAGCTCGTCGGCGGCGCCGATCGACAGGCCGATGCCGTGCAGCAGCACCGGCATCCGGGTGCGCACCTGCTCCAGCATCCGCCGGACGCTGCCGTCGACGACGAACGCGTGGTGGCCGACCGCCCCGCGTCGTGCCAGAGCGTGTCCGGGATGACCTCGAGGTAGTCGGCCGGCCATGCCTCAGAGCGCAGCAGGTCGTCGAGCGCGGGCTGGTAGAGCAGACCCACCCCCAGCGGACGAGCACGCGTCATCGGTGCACTCGGATCGACGGGCTCAGTGGTGCTGGTGCTGCTGGGCTTGTACCTGCTCGAAGATCACGCTGTCGATGATCAGCCGATCGAGCCCCGACAGGCACGGCGCGCAGCCGCGTGGGAACTCGAAGGTCAGCTGCTCCTTCAGCACGTCGACGATGCGGTCGAAGTCCATCTCCGGGTCCAGCGCGATGCTCATCCTGCGCACGCCAGGCTGACGAATGTCTTCCTTGCCCATTCCGATCCCCTCCCAAGGGTGTGGTGTCTGATTCCTGGTGGTGAGCGGGGGGCTGCTTCCTGCCTACTCCTGTCGGGACAAGTGCCGCAAGGGCAGGAAGGGTGGTCATGGCTTGCCCCTTTCGCCATTGACCCCCGCAAAGCGCCGAGGGTAATTTCGAAGGTCTCGTTGGGCATGCGGTTTCTGCACCCACCACACATCACCTTGCGTGCGAACGAGGCCGATCCGGGCCTCAGCGCACCCGACGGTCCACCCCGTCGCCGACGACCGGCGCTTCGCCGGTCTCCATGCCTCTGACGACCAGGATCTGGCGGCTCCGGCCGAGCCAACGGCTCACCGCTTTCAGCACGATGATCGGAACATCAGTCGACAGTGGAAGTGAGGACACGGCGTCGAACTAGCGACAAGGTCGCACGCAACTCTTAGAAGGTGGAAGCACCATGAACTACTTCCTGACGATGACGTATGACCTGATAGTGCACTTCGCAGAGGACTATGGCGGCGACGAGCCGCGCTTGGAATTCGCATTCATAGGCGGGAGCACACATCCCGAGGTTCAGGTGCTCGACACTGGCCAGCTGGCCACGGATTATCACCCCCATGGCGGTAACGTCCGGGTCCTCGACGACCCCACCGCTGACGACACCTCATCGCCTTGGACGCTCGCCACTAGGGGCATCATGATCCCCATCACACCCACCGACGAGGCGCCCTTCCTCGGTTTTGCAGTGCGTGCGATCGAGAACGACAACTCTCGGGATTCGGACCGTCGGCGCGATCAACGACGCCTGAAGCAACGGCTCGAAGAAGGTCTTGAGTCAGCCTTCTTGACCAGCACGCCGACAGCTACCGACATCTGGGTACTGGCGAACAGCCTTCCGCTCATCGACAACTTCGGCGACGATGACGACCGAATCGGCGTCTCAGCCAGGGCCTATCCGACGCTTGGTCGAGGACTCCAGGGATCGCTCGAGCGGCGGTGAGCTACTAACAGAGGACCGCGAGAAGACGCTGCGTTTTTCAGAGGACGATGCGCACTGGCAGATGAATTTTCGGATCTTCCATCAGCAGGTGATCTAGGGCCGCGTGGCCAGAGGCTTCAGCCCATCGTCAAACTCGGCGCAGCCGGTCGGCGGACGGTCCTTCCGTTGGCTGTCGCCACAGCGATATAGCGGGACGAGACCACCAAGCATGAGCATGGGAGCAACCGATGCCTGAAACGATCGACAGCTGGGTACACATCAAAGATTCGAACGGAGTCATTCGAATCGCGTTGAACGCGGAAAGTGGAGACATCAGGATCCTGAGCGCCGAATCCGACCGGGTCGTTCATCTCGATCGCACGGGTGGGCTGATTCTCGGGGGCGGCTCGAACGAGCACGGTGACATATTCATCTACAACAGTTCCGGTACGCAAACGATCCACCTCGATGGCGAAGCGGGCGACTTGGTGTTGACGAATGCAGACGCAGCAGAAGACTTCTACGTCGAAGACGCCGCGCGTGTCGAACCCGGCACGGTGTTGGTGATCGACGGCGAGGACCGTCTGCGCCGGTCAGACTGCGCCTATGACACGCGGGTGGCCGGTGTGGTTTCGGGCGCTGCATCGAACAAGCCCGCCATCGTGTTGGGCAGGCAGTCGGATCACGCTCACCGACTGCCCGCGGCACTGGCAGGCAAGGTCCATGTCAACGCAGACGCGTCACAAAGTCCTATCGCTGTTGGCGATCTGCTCACGACATCGAACATTGCGGGATATGCGATGCGGGCCACCGAAGCGTCGAGGACTCCAGGTGCGGTCATCGGCAAGGCGCTGGCGGAACTGCCCACCGGCCTTGGCGTCGTTCCGATCCTCGTTGCGCTCCAGTAGGTCGGGCACGATCAATCGGTGGGTCCATCGTCAGGCGGGCGAAGCGAACCACGAGCGCGAGGGACCAACAACTCCCCTTCCGCGTTCTCACGAGATCCCGTCGCGCGCCCCGGTGCCCCATGCCTCCACGGGAGCCTCCGACATCAGACATGTGGCGTTCATCCCAGCCGATGCTTTCCACACCCCGCGCTGGGCGTCGGTGCGGTCGATCGCGCCGGCCACCACTTTGCTGAGGGCGATGGCTCGACCTGGTTGTCCTCCAGCGGGTTGGGCTGGCGCAGCGGGAACAACAGGTGGCGTTGGAAGTCACTCCCGCGTGTCTTCCTTGCGTCAAGGGCTAAAAGGGGCAGGCAATGACCTCCCTTCCTGCCCTTGCGGCGCTCGTTCCGAGAGGGGTAGGCAGGAAGTAGCCCCCGGCTCACCACCAGGAACAAGCCAACTGACCCTTGGGAGGGGATCGGGATGGGCAAGGAAGACATTCGTCAGCCCGGCGTGCGCAGGATGAGCATCGCGCTGGACCCGGAGATGGACTTCGACCGCATCGTCGACGTGCTGAAGGAGCAGCTGACCTTCGACTTCCCACGCGGCTGCGCGCCCTGTCTGTCCGGGCTCGATCGGCTGATCATCGACAGCGTCATCTTCGAGCAGGTGCAGGCGCAGCAGCACCACTGAGCCCCGTCGCCCCGGGTGCGCCGATGCCTCCCGCGGAACTGCGCGGGTGTCGGTTGACACCTGACCGGTGAGGACGGCTCCTCGCTGCAGGATCGTCACCACGAAGAAGCCCTATCAAGGAGCTCCGCGACGCCGTTGTGGCTGTCGCCCTCAGGGCGCTGTCGGAGTTCTAGCGTTCTCAATTGGCTGTCGCCGCCAGTTGTCTCAATGTAGGAGAGGTTCTCATGCCCACTGTTTCCCTTCAGACGCTTCACTGCCACGAGACTGAGGATCGACGATGGGACGATTGCCGGCTCGACATCACTCCCGACGAGGAGCCGACCTATTCGCTCCGTCGCAACATGTCCGAGGACGACATCTGGGAGCTCGGCCGCGAGGTGCCGTTCGATGATTCGGTCTCAATCCGCCTCTGGGACGAAGATCGTCGCAGGGATGACAATCTGGGCACCGTACAGATCGGCACTGAGCTCGGCCCGGGGCAAGGCGCGTTCGTTCTCGATGGCGCCCACTACGAGATGACTTACCGGGTCTCCAATGACAGCCGCACCGCCCAGGACATCGCCTGGGCCGGACTGAACAGCTCCACCAGCCCCGGCGTGTGGACCCACATCTCCAGCGATGTGTTCAAGTCCCAGATCGCAGCGCGTTTGGAGCATCCCGAAATCATTGATCAAGCGCGCGCACCGCTGTGTGGCCCGATTGTGATGACGTACGAGCTTGCAAGGACCTACCCGGCCCGGTACGTGCAGTTGGCCCGTGAGCTGTTCGAGACTGGCTACCTGCCGTTGATCGGCAACACGATCGACGTGCCCGACGGTCTGCAGGAAGACAACATCGGCGGCGGAATGCCAGCCGTCGATTGGATGTTCGCCGCGACCCTCCGCAACGACGCGAATGCCGCGCTTCGGGTTCGCTCCCACCTGCTCGGCGGACTCAGAGGGGCGTCCCTGTCTGGAGCCATGATGGACTGGAGCCGAGAGGTGCTCGGGATGACCCAGGTGGAAGACATCTCTACCGAGACCGGCGGAGAAATGGCGGCAATCCGCCGAGCCGGAGAGGTCGTCGACAGCGGGGGTCACGCTTTCCTGCAGGTCGAAGCGGCCCAGATGCTCCGGGGCGGTGACGACCGTCATCACTTCGATCACTGGCTTCCGTTGACGGCTGGGCCATTCATCGACGGAGACGAGATCAGTTTCGCCACCTACGCCTGGGGCGGGACTGAGTGCGTCGTGCTCGACGTGGCTACGTTTTGCGAGTCGTTCCACGGAGCGGTGATTGCTAGCCGTCCCTGATGCTGAGACCCGATGGCGCCATCGCCTGATCCGCATGGTCGAGCTGATGACGGCACACCATCGATATCGACGACTCCGACTCGCTTGTGAGTTGGCGAGAAGTGACGAACTACCCAACGATCGTGATCTGGCCGTCGGATTCGTGGCCGACTGGTTCGCCGATCAACAGTTGGGTCACGTTGGAGCGGCCCGCTTCATCGAGCGGGCGTTCGAACTCAGCGCCGACCGGACACGGATGGTCATGGCTGAGAACTGTGGCATGAGGGCAGCCAGGAGAATTGCGGCAGAGCCCGGGCTCTGTCCAGCTGTGGCTCAACGGCTGGCAATGTCGTCGTGGGTGGAGGTGCGAGTGTGTCTGGCCGGCAACGGATCGCTCCCCCACGAGCTGCTCGACCAGTTGCTCCACGACCCCGATCCGCAGGTGCGGACCAGGGCCGAATGGAACCCGGTTCTCGAGCGAAGTTTCGAGATGGCGAGCTACCACAGCCCCGACATCAACCACGGCAGGCGACATTCGTCGCCTAGGTGCAGGGAACGCTAGGCAGGCTGCTCTGGCCCCATGAGTTTGAGTGCCGTTGTTCGGGGATTGGCGGTAAGGGCCCGCCGTGACAGCTCCGGGATGTCGGGTTCGGCAACTGCGAACTGTCATCGGAGACAGGAGGAAACGGTGACTACTAGCTTGCGAGCCGGTCTGGAATCGATCACCGAAGAGGTGAATCGATCATCACTACGGATCCCGTCCGACTTCCACGCGACGCGCCCCAGAACGTCGATGCCTCGAACTGATGCGAGCGATGCGACCAGCCGACGAAGACGAGTGGACGAAACCGGACGAGGAGTACTTCGAGAACACTGATTGGACCGAAGAGTGCCAAGGGGTGACCCATGACGGCGAGCACTGGTATCTCTCGAGCAACCACCGGGGAAAACGTCGGGTGTACCGCTTGTCGACAACGTTTCAAGTGCTCGGATGGGTGGAACTCGAGAACATCGACAGTCGTCATCTTGGGGACATCGACTACCACGACGGCCGCATCTATTGCGCAATGGAGCCCATCAAGGTCGTCGTGATCGCCACGCCTCAGTTCACTGACTGGTGGGAAGCACCACTGGTCGGTGCCGACGGAGGCGCACCGCCGCAGGTGGGTTGTCCATGGTGTGCTGTGCACCCGTGGAATGGCCTGCTCTACAGCTCCAACTTCGGCCACGCCGGGCGCAACGAACCCGAGGTCTCCGTACTCAGGGCCTACCGACTCGAAGACGTTCCCGGATCTCGACCTGGATCTCAGCAGTTCCGACACGCACCCGATTCGGATATTCACCTGTCGAACTCGATCCGCAATGTGCAGGGTGGTGCGTTCTCGAGCTGCGGCCATGTTGTCCTGGCATCCGACCACACACGTGATGTTCGTTGCTTCAGCACACTCACTGGCGCCTACCTTGGCCACGCCGCGTCTAAGAGACACTACGGAACAGTCGCGAAGAGGTCGAAGGTCTCACGGTCCGGGAGATTAGGACGACGAACCAGGTCATCCCAGCCAGGTTCACGTCATCCTTCTTGACAACGACGTGACCAATCGCGACGACGTCCATCTCAAGCACTACCAGATACCGCTTGTGTCAGAAGAGTCGCGGTGAACGCCGCTCCTCTGCGCACGACTAGACGATGAGATCGAGTCGCCGAAACCGCAGGACTGCGGGTCCGCGATCGTGGCGATCTCACCGGAACGATGCGGTCGGGCAACCGATGGTCGGCGCCGGGGATGAGGTCGTGGTGCCGATCGAGACCCGTCCCTACGGCGACCGTGGGGGCCGGATCTGCGTCCGCACCGCCCTGTCCAACGGCGATCGGCTTGACCGCGGTCAAGGTCAGCTGTTCGAAGGCGCCGTGAGGGTCACTCCCCGACGAAGATCGGCCGCTGGGCGATCGCGTAGTCGATGCGGTTGCGCACCAGCTGGGCGCGCATTGCCTCGGCGTCGGCGCCCGAGTAGTCGCGCAGCCGCGCGAGCAGGTCGTCGACCTCGCGGGACGTGCGGTACTCGGCGAGCTCGCGCTGGAGCTGACGGCGGCGACCGAAGGCCTGGTGGCGGGCGCTGAGCGACTCGAGGGCGCGGCCCCACGAGCGCGCCCCGCGGTGGGCGGAGCGGTTGGCGGTGCGGCTGGCGGTGCGGTTGGCGGCGACCCTGGCGTCGGAGTGCATGGGCTTCGTGGTAGTGGGGGTCATGAGAGAAAGTCTCCTCCCTATTGATCCATGCGTCCAATGCAGTTGCACCATCTGATCCATGCATCTGACGCATGTTCGAATGAGAGCCGTCTTCGCCGCAACGAGGTGACCGAGAGCCGCAGCCAGCCCGACGCTGCGACCGCCGTGTCAGGCGGGAAAGCCCAGGAGGTACCGAAGTCCCGGGACCTTGGTCCCGGCTCCGACGCCCTCGAATGGCCCAGAAGTACTACGCCGGTTGGCCCCTCCGGGTGGTTTGCCTCACTCTGGGCCGATCGCGCTTGGGCAACACCCCGAGGGGCGCTAGGTTTCTTCTTGTTGAACCGCTGGTGACCCGAGACGCCAGCGGTTCAACTCATTTCCAGGGGTTGTGCCGATCAGAGCGGCGTGAGCCGCGGCGCCGGCAGCCACTCCTCGACCAGGCACCACCGGCCCGGGCGCAAGGACGCGGCGTAGACCACCCGCCCCTCCCAGCCGGCCTCGCCGGCCCGCCACTCCACGAGCAGGCCGGGGCGCTTCACGCCATGCCGGTCGGCGTCGGCGACCCAGCAGTGCCTGGCCGGGCAGTCGGTGCCGCCCGCCAGCTCAGGCGGCCGCGGCTCGGGGACGGACATCGACGGCCGGACGCGCTCGGACAGCGGCACCCCGCTGCCCTGCTTGCCCCAACCACCCGCCATCCCCCCAGGATGGCACATCGTCGAACACCTGTTCGAACGACGTCTAGCCCTCGTCGGACGCGAGGTCCTCGTCGTGGGTGCCGGGCCGCGGCGCCCACGGCAGCTCCTTGGCCGGGCGGACGACGATCAGCCGGTCGCCCCGGGCCAGCAGGGACACGACGGGGTCGAAGTAGCGGTGCACCTTCTCGTCGCGGACGACGGCGATGACCTGGTCGGGCAGCGACTGGGGCTGCTTGCCGACCTCGCTCACCAACAGGTCGCGCTCGGCGACCTCGAGCCCGTCGCCGGAGGTCAGCAGGTCCTCCATCACCGAGCCGAGGGTCGGCGAGAGCGACGACAGCCCGAGCAGCCGGCCGACCGCGTCGGACGACGTGATCACGGAGTCGGCCCCCGACTGCTTCATCAGGGGCGCGTTCTCCTGCTCACGCACGGCGGCCACGATCCAGGCATCGGGGTTGAGCTGGCGCACGGTCAGCGTGGCCAGCACGTTGGAGTCGTCACGGTCGGTCGTGATGATCACCTGGTCGGCGTCGGCGACCCCGGCCCGGCGCAGCACCTCGCGCCGGGTGGCGTCGCCGGTGACCACGGCCAGCCCGTCGGCGTGGGCCTCGGCCAGCGCGGTGCTGCTGGGGTCGACGACGACCACGGACTCCCGCGACAGCCCGTTGCTGACCAGCGTCGCGACCGCGCTGCGTCCCTTGGTGCCGTAACCGACGACGACGACGTGATGGTCCATGTGCTTCCTCCAGCGGGCGACCCGGAACATCTCGCGACCCTGGGAGGCGAGCACCTCCAGAGTGGTGCCGATCAGCAGCACCAGGAAGGCGATGCGGGCCGGCGTGACGATGAACGCGTTGATCATCCGGGCACGGTCGGTGACCGGCGCGATGTCGCCGTACCCGGTCGTGCTCAGCGTGACGGTCGTGTAGTAGATCGAGTCGAGCAGGTTGACGGTGCCGGTGGGGTCGTTGGCGTCGCGGTAGCCGCTGCGGTCGAAGTAGACCAGCAGCACCGTGCCGACCAGGATCGCGGCCGCCGCCATCAGCCGCCGCCCGAGCTCCCACCACGGTGACCGCGGCTGCTCCGGGAGGGAGACCCGGCCCCGGTCGCGGGTCTGCGCCTCGTCGCGCAACGGGTCGGTCACGGGGCGAATCTAGTTGACCGGGGACTCAGGGCTCCGCAGGCCCCGCGGCGGGGACATCCTCCGTGTCGTCGCGCCCGGTGCGCCCGGGCATCCTGCCCCCCACCGTGCTGCGCAGCCGGGCCATCAGCTCCAGGCGTGCCCGGGTGGTCCGCTCCTGCGGGAAGACGGTGTCGAAGGCGGCGTTGACGGCCGCGCCGATCAGCACCGCGATGGCCAGGATGTAGAGCCACAGCAGCACCGCGATCGGCGCGGCGAGCGGTCCGTAGATCGAGCGCGAGTCGGCGGCGGTGACGGTGAGGATCCAGCGCAGGAAGTAGGAGCCGAGGATCCAGGCCAGCAGGGAGAAGGTCGCACCCGGGAGGTTGAAGCTCCAGTTCGTCCGCACCGGCACCGACACGTGGTAGAGCGTGGCCAGGAAGCAGATGCAGATCACGATCACGACCGGCCAGTAGAACGCCATCAGGAAGTCGAGCCGCTCCGGCAGCACCCGGCCGACGAGCCGGGGCCCGGCGACCACCAGCGGGAGGCTCACCGCCCCCGTGATCATGGCGAGGATGTAGAGCACGAACGACAGCGCCCGGGTCTTGAGGATCCCGCGGTGCCCGCCCAGCCCGTGCATGATCGTGATGGTGTCGACGAAGACGTTGAGCGCCCGCGAGCCCGACCACAGCGACAGCACGAAGCCCAGCGAGATGACGTCGAACCGGCCGCCCTTGAGCACCTCGCCGATGGTCGGCTCGATGATCTTGGCGACCGCGCTGTCGGTGAGGAACTGCGAGGACAGGTCGAGCACGGCAAGACGGACCTCGTCGACCTGGGCCGGCGTGAACTGTTCGGAGACGTAGCCGATGGCGCCGGCGAGCGCGAAGACGAGCGGCGGCACCGAGAGCACGGCGAAGAAGGCGGCCTCGGCGGCGAGCCCCGCCACCCGGTAGCGCAAGCAGCTGCCGACCGTGGTGACCACGAGTCGCCACAGGACGTGCGCCACGCGGCCCACGACGGGCGGCACACCCGGGCGAGCGGTCTCCGCCGTCATGGGGGTCACGGTATCCGTCGGCGACCGTGGGATCCGGCAGCAGGCGGCCTGTCGGCGTCCCGATCTAGCATGCGGGGATGGCGATGGTGACCTTCAAGGAGCTGTGCATGGACGTGCACGGCGACGACACCCTCGGCCGGTTCTGGGCCGCGACGATCGGCTCGGAGTTCCGGCCCCGCGAGGGCGATCACGGCGACGTCGTCGGCGAGCACGGCTACCAGTCGATCGCGATGTGCCCGGTGCCCGAGCCGAAGTCGGTCAAGCACCGGGTCCACCTCGACGTCGACACCGCGTCCGTCGACGAGCTGGTGGCCCGCGGCGCCCGGGTGCTGCTGCCCGCCGAGGAGAGCGGGTTCGGGTGGACGGTGATGGCCGACCCCGAGGGCGGGGAGTTCTGCGCATTCGTGCGCGACCACCCGCCTGCGTTCCGGCTGCACGGCATCGGCATCGACTGCGCCGACCCACGGGCGCTGGCGGCCTGGTGGGGCGAGGTGTTCGGCGTCGAGCCGGTCAACCACCCCGGCGACCCGTGGTGGACCCTCGAGCGCGCCACCGGCGACGACGTCCTCACCCTCGACTTCGCCCCGGTCCCCGAGCCCAAGACCGTGAAGAACCGCATCCACTGGGACGTCTTCGGCCGGGTCGCCGATCTCGAGGCCCGCGGCGCCGTCCGCCTCTGGGAGATGCCGGGCTGGACGACGCTCGCGGACCCCGAGGGCAACGAGTTCTGCGTCTTCGAGCGCTGACCCTCAGGCCCACGCGGGCTCGCGTCCCGGCTGCTCTTCGGACTCGACAGACTCGGCGGACCTCGCGACCTCGGCGGTGGTCGAGGTGCGAGCGCAGCGACCTCGGCGGTGGTTGAGGTGCGAGCGCAGCGAGCCACGAAACCCGCGTACGGCGAGGGGTGGTTTCGTGGCTCGGGCCCGGGGGGCCCTCGCACCTCAACCACCGGGGCCCGACAGCGGTGGTTGAGGCGCGAGGAGCGCCAGCCCCGCGGTGGTTGAGGTGCGAGGAGCGTCAGCGACGAGCCACGAAACCCCCACCGTTGACCGCGAAAGTCGTGACCAGACCGTGACCTGAGCCGGCTGTGCACAACCCCCGAAACCGAGGCCGGACTGTCGGCGCCCAGTGCTTGAGTGGACCCATGAGCAGCCGCACCACCACCACCGCATCGGGACACCCGATCGCGGTCGCGGCCGCCGAGCTCCACGACCGTCTCGACGAGCTCACCGACCAGTCGACCTGGTCGATGACCGAGGCCGAGACCCGCTCCACCCTCACCGCCCTGACCCGCCTGGGCGCCCGGGTCGCCGAGCTCGAGCTCCGCGTCGCCGCCCACGCCGAGACCACCCACGTCGGCGATGCCTCCGGCGCCACCTCGACCGCAGCGTGGTGGGCATGCGAGACCCACCAGACCCGCGCCGAGGCCCACCGCAAGACCACCCTCGCCACCGCCCTCGACACCGAGCACGAACCCGTCCGCGCCGCCCTCGCCACCGGCGACGTCCTGCCCGACCAGGCCCGGGTCATCGTCGCCGCCGTCGACGCCCTGCCGGACGACGTCGACCCCACCGTCACCGCCGACGGCGAGCGGTTCCTGCTCGACCAGGCCCAGATCCACGACGCCAAAGCCCTGCGCATCCTGGGCAAACGACTCCTCCACGTCCTTGACCCCGCCGCCGGCGACGCCCACGAAGCCGCCGTCCTCGAGCGCGAGGAAGCCGACGCCGCCGCCGCGGCATCGCTGCAGATGGTCGACGACGGCCACGGCAAGACCCACGGCCGGTTCACCATCCCCACCCTGCACGGCGCGATCCTCAAGAAGGCCCTGCTCGCCCTCGCCGCCCCGAAGCACCGCGCCGCCGTCGATGGCCACGCCCCCATCCCCGGGCGCCCCAGCAACCACCGGCTCGGCGAGGCGTTCGTGGAGTACCTCGAGAACTACCCCGCCGACCGGCTGCCCCAGACCGGAGGCACCTCGGCCTCGGTGGTGGCGATGATCGACCTCGACGCCCTCCTCGGCCGACTCGCCAAGGCCGGACTGCTCGACACCGGCGAGAAGATCAGCCCCGCCGCCGCCCGCCGCCTCGCATGCCGCCACGGCGTCATCCCCGCCGTCCTCGACGGCGCCTCCCACGTCCTGGACCTCGGCCGCAAACGCCGGTTCCACTCACCCGCCCAACGCCTGGTCTTCACCATCGAGCAACGAGGCTGCACCGCCGTCGGCTGCGACTGGCCGCCCGGTCTGTGCCACGCCCACCACCCCAACCCCTGGGGCCAGGGCGGGGAGACCAACCGCGACGGCCGGCTCCTGTGCCCCCGACACCACACGCTCGCCCACCACCCCGGCTACGAGACCACCCACCACCCCCACGGCAAGGTCAGCTTCCACCGCCGCGAATAGCGGCCCCGCGGTGGTTGAGGCGCGAGCGCAGCGGCGCCCCGCGGTGGTTGAGGCGCGAGCGCAGCGGCGCCCCGCGGTGGTTGAGGCGCGAGCGCAGCGAGCCACGAAACCACCACCCGCAGCAGAGGTGGCTTCGTGGCTCAGGCCTGACGGCCTTCGCACCTCAACCACCGGGGCGGTCGCCTGCGCTGGTCGGTGCGAGCGCGGTTCGTCGGTCCGTCAGCCACCCAGCGTGCTGGATGCGTCGGCCAGCTCGTCGAGGACCTCGCGGAAGCGGGCGTAGCGCTGAGGGCCGACCACGGCCGCCCAGTCGTCCTCGAGGCCCGCCAGCTGGGCCACTAGGTCGCGCACCTCGCGCTGTCCGGCGGCAGTACGCAGCACCAGGCGGACGCGTCGGTCGTGGGGGTCGGGTCGGGTCTTCAGGTGTCCGCTGTCGACCAGCTGGGTGACGAACTGGCCGCACCCCTGCTTGGTCATGCCGACCCGCTCGGCGAGGTCGGTCACGCTGATCCCCTCGGGCGGCACGTGGCCGATCACGCGGTGGTGCGAGGCACGCAATGTGGTGCTCGCGTCGTGGTGGAGCCGCGCGCGCACCTCGTCCATGAGCACGCCGAGCTGGCGCACGACGTGGCGTTCGTCGACGGGCTCCTCGTTCGGTGGCGCAGCGCGCCCGTTCGAGAGGGAATCTCCCTTGACGGAAGTCATAAAGCGACTTTACGGTATGGAGTCATGAAAGCAACTTTCTCTCTTGCTCCGGTTGGGTCGCGACGGCCATGAGCCGCGCCGCGCTCGGCCCGGCCGACGTCACCGATGCCGAGCTGCTCGACCTGGTGGGCAGCGACCTCGGCGAGGCACCCGCCACCCTGCGCTTGCTGTGGAGCGCCGCCGAGGAGATGCCGTACGACCTCGACGCCATCACCACCCGCTCCCGGCACTGGGTGCACGGCGAGGTGTCGTCACCCACGGGCCCGCGCGCCTTCCGGTTTTTCGTCAAGCAGGTCCAGGCGTGGTCGCACAGCCCGCTGTTCGCCTCGGTGCCCGCCGAGGTCAGGCCGATCGCCGCGGCGGGCGTGCCGTGGCGCACCGAGCCGCTCGTCTACGGCTCCGACCTGGCCGACCGGCTGCCCGAAGGGTTGTCGATGCCGCGGGCCGCCCGCGTCGACTTCCTGCCCGACGAGGCGGCCGCCATCTGGCTGCCCGACGTGAGTCGTCCGCCGCGACTCTGGGGAGCAGAGCGGGCGAGACGGGCGGCGTACCTGCTGGGGCGGCTCGCCGCCAGCCCCCGCGTCGCGCCGCTGGCCACCGTCGGCGAGTTCGCGTGGCAGCCGGCCGACTACGTCTTCGGGCGGGTCGAGCACCAGGTGAAGCCGATGCTCCTCGAGGACGGCATGTGGCAGCACCCCCTGGTCGCGACGACGTTCGACGCGGCGCTGCGCGACCGGGTCCTGACCGCGCTCCTCGGCGCCCCGGCGCTCGCGGCCGAGCTCGCGACGTATCCGGTGCTGACCGCCCACGGCGATGCCTGCCCCAACAACCTGCTGCCCGGCCAGGGCGACGACGACGTCGTGCTGATCGACTTCCAGTACTGGAACGCGTTGCCCGTGGCGTTCGACCTCGGTCAGCTGCTGGTCGGCGACGTCCAGATCGGCCGTGGCCGCGCCGACACGCTCGTCGAGACCGAG
Source organism: uncultured Actinomycetota bacterium (assembly GCA_963834285.1). Lineage (GTDB taxonomy): Bacteria > Actinomycetota > Actinomycetes > Propionibacteriales > Nocardioidaceae > Nocardioides. The sequence goes on from CAWIAZ010000009.1 coordinate 69,853, forward strand.
GCGGCGATCGTCACGGCGTACGTCGAGGGCCTGCGCGCCGAGGGGTGCGACCTGCCGCTCTCCGCGATCCGGCGCGCGCACGCGCTGCAGCTGGCGCTCTTCTCCGGCATCTCGGCCGTGCCCTTCGACCTGCTGCCGCGATGGAACGACGACACCGCCCCCGCCCTGCTCGCACTCGCGCGCAACCGTGCCGCAGTCGCCCGGTTCGGCATGGACCTGCTGGACGCGACCGGCCGCCGGGCCGACGTCGGCGCGACTCGGGATAGGAGTGCGGCGGGGGGTTTCGTGGCTCGTCGCTGGCGCTCCTCGCACCTCAACCACCGAGCGAGCGCACGTCGCTGGCGCTCCTCGCACCTCAACCACCGCGAGCGACACGTCGTAGCACTCCTCGCACCGCAACCCGCGAGGTCGCGACGGGCGTCGTCGAGACCCGGTCCCCGCAGCGGAGACCTCGACCACGAGTCCCGTCGGCGAGAGGTCAGGTCAGCTCGAGGCCCGGGTAGAGCGGGTGCTTGTCGAGCAGCTCGGCGGAGGCGTCCTTGACCTTGTCGGCGATCCCGTCGGCGGTCGAGTACGACGCCTTCGACGGGCCACCGGCCTTGGTGGTGCCGGGCTCGGTGTTCTGCAGCACCTCCACGATCAGCTCGGCGACGCGGTCGAACTCGTCGTGGCCGAAGCCGCGGGTGGTGAGCGCGGGGGTGCCCAGGCGGACGCCGGAGGTGTACCAGGCGCCGTTGGGGTCGGCGGGGACGCTGTTGCGGTTGGTGACGACCCCGGCGTCGAGGAGCGCCGACTCGGCCTGGCGGCCGGTGAGCCCGAACGACGTCACGTCGAGCAGCACGATGTGGTTGTCGGTGCCGCCGGTGACCAGGTTGGCGCCGCGCTGGTTGAAGCCCTCGGCGAGCGACTTCGCGTTGTCGGCGATCTGCTGCGCGTAGGTCTGGAACGACGGCTGGCGCGCCTCGGCGAGCGCGACGGCCTTGGCCGCCATCACGTGCGAGAGCGGGCCGCCGAGCACCATCGGGCAGCCGCGGTCGACCGAGGGGGCGTACTCCTCCTGCGCCAGCACCATGCCGCCACGCGGGCCGCGCAGCGACTTGTGGGTCGTGGTGGTGACCACGTGGGCGTGCGGGACCGGGTCCTCGTCGCCGGTGAAGACCTTGCCGGCGACCAGCCCGGCGAAGTGGGCCATGTCGACCATCAGCGTGGCGCCGACCTCGTCGGCGATCTCGCGCATCTTGGCGAAGTTCACCCGGCGCGGGTAGGCGGAGTAGCCGGCCACCAGGATCAGCGGCTTGAACTCCCGAGCCTTGGCCGCGACCTTGTCGTAGTCGAGCAGACCGGTGGTCGGGTCGGTGCCGTACTGCTGCTGGTGGAACATCTTGCCGCTGATGTTCGGCCGGAAGCCGTGCGTGAGGTGGCCGCCGGCGTCCAGCGACATGCCGAGCAGGCGCTGGTTGCCCATCTCCCCGCGCAGCGTCTCCCAGTCGGCGTCGGTGAGCTCGTTGACGTTCTTCGCGCCCCAGCTTCTCCAGCGCGGGGCTCTCCACCCGGTGCGCCAGGATCGACCAGTACGCCACCAGGTTCGCGTCGATCCCGGAGTGGGGCTGCACGTACGCGTACTCGGCACCGAACAGCTCGCGGGCGTGCTCGGCGGCGATGGTCTCGACGGTGTCGACGTTCTGGCAGCCGGCGTAGAACCGGTGGCCGGCCGTTCCCTCGGCGTACTTGTCGCTGAACCAGGTGCCCATCGTGAGCAGCACCGCGGGCGAGGCGTAGTTCTCGCTGGCGATCAGCTTCAGCGAGCCGCGCTGGTCGGCGAGCTCCTGCCGGGTGGCCTCGGCGATCCGGGGCTCCACCGAGGCGATGACCTCGAGAGCGTCGGAGTAGGCACTGCTGGTGAGGGAGGTGAGGTCGGCCATGCCCCCCAGCCTAGTGAGCGCGGCCTCGGCCCAGCCACCGCCCGGGCGGTGGCGGATGTGACCTGCACCGCACCGAGGCACCGGATCCAGGCGCGCACCGCCGACAGTCTGTTTCGAATACCGAGACGCGTGTCCACATCATGGGATCGCGGTTTGTGGGGAGGGCGTCCGGACCCTGAGACTGCTTGACATGATCAGCCCTGCGACGCACGCGTACCTCGTGGTTCGACGCCACGTGGACTACGGGCGCACCCGCAGCATGTTGTGTCGGGCCTGCTGAACCACCTCACCTCAGCCCCGACCTTCCGCGCTCACCGTCGCGCGCGGCCTTCACCGAAGGACCCCGCCATGCCTGACCTGCGCTTCCAGTCTTCTCCTCCTGCCCACACCGAGATCCCGCGCCCCAAGCGCGCCGAGGGTCAGTGGGCGCTCGGCTACGCCGAGCCCCTGAACAAGAACGAGCAGTCCAAGAAGGACGACGACCCGCTCAACGTCCGCGACCGGATCCTGCACGTCTACTCCAAGCGCGGCTTCGCCTCGATCGACCCGGCCGACCTTCGCGGCCGGTTCCGGTGGATGGGCCTCTACACCCAGCGCGCTCCCGGCTTCGACGGCGGGAAGACCGCCATGCTGTCGGAGGAGGAGCTCGACGACGAGTACTTCATGCTCCGGGTCCGCTCCGACGGCCGGCTGCTCACCGCCGACGCCGTCCGCGCGCTGGGCACGATCGGCGTCGACTTCGCCCGCGACACCGCCGACGTCACCGACCGGGAGAACATCCAGTACCACTGGATCCGGATCGAGGACGTCCCCGCGATCTGGGAGCGGCTCGACGCGGCCGGGCTGAGCAGCGTCGAGGCGTGCGGCGACTCGCCCCGACCGTTCCTCGGCTCGCCGGTCGCCGGGGTCGCCAAGGACGAGATCATCGACGGCACCTCCGCGCTGGAGGAGATCTTCGAGCGCTACATCGGCGACCCGGCGTTCTCCAACCTGCCGCGCAAGTTCAAGACCGCGCTCACCGGGCACCCCGGCCACGACGTCTGCCCCGAGACCAACGACGTCGCGTTCGTCGGCACCGTCCACCCCGAGCACGGCCCCGGCTTCGACCTGTGGGTGGGCGGCGGGCTGTCGACCAACCCGATGCTCGCGCAGAAGCTCGGCGTCTGGATCCCGCTCGACGAGGTCGCCGACGCGTGGGCCGCGGTCGCCTCGGTCTTCCGCGACTACGGCTACCGGCGGCTGCGGTCGCGGGCCCGCCTGAAGTTCCTGGTCGCCGACTGGGGGGTCGAGAAGTTCCGTGAGGTCCTCGAGAAGGAGTACCTCGGGCGCGAGCTGGTCTCCTGCCCCTCCCCCGCGTCTCCGGTCGGCCACCGCGACCACATCGGCGTCCACGAGCAGAAGGACGGCAAGCGGTACGTCGGCGTCGCCCCCACCGTGGGGCGCGTCTCCGGCTCGCTGCTGGTGCAGCTGGCCGACCTGATCGAGGAGTTCGGCGTGGCCGGCGCCCGGCTCACGCCGTACCAGAAGATCGTGCTGATCGGCGTCGAGCCCGACCGCGTCGAGGCGCTGCTGACCCGGCTCGACGAGATCGGCCTCTCCGCCCGTCCCTCGCACTGGCGGCGCAACACGATGGCCTGCACCGGCATCGAGTTCTGCAAGCTGGCGATCGTCGACACCAAGCAGCGCGCCCGCGACCTCGTCGACGAGCTCGAGCGCCGCTTCCCCGACCTGGACACCCCGATCACCGTCAACGTCAACGGCTGCCCCAACGCCTGCGCCCGCACCCAGGTCGCCGACATCGGGCTCAAGGGCCAGCTGGTGATGGGCGAGGACGAGCAGGTCGAGGGGTTCCAGGTGCACCTCGGCGGCGCCACGGGCCTCCAGGCCAACTTCGGCCGCAAGCTGCGGGCGCACAAGGTCACCAGCGCGGGGCTCGACGACTACGTCACCAGCGTGGTGACCAACTACCTCGCCGACCGTCAGCCGGGCGAGATCTTCGCGACCTGGGTCGCCCGCGCCGACGAGGACCTGCTGCGCGGCGAGAAGACGCTGACCCTCGGGGGTGTCCCGGCATGAGCGGACGCGGCGTGCCCTTCCACTGCCCCTACTGCGGCGACGGCGACCTCTGGCCCCACGAGGGCGCCCACGGGTCGTGGGAGTGCCGCTCGTGCCTGCGAGCGTTCTCGCTGAAGATGCTCGGCATGGTTCGGCCCACCGGCGCGGGCGAGTCGACGTGAGCGCCGCGACCACGACCTCCGCGCGCGCCTACCGCGGCACCGAGACCGCCGGCCGGTCGCCCGAGGAGCTGCGCGAGCTGGTCTCCCACTGGGGTGCCGAGCTCGAGCTGGCCCCCGCCGAGGACATCATCGAGTGGGCGGCGGCGACGTTCGGCGAGCGGTTCTGCCTCACCTCCTCGATGGGCGACGCGGTGCTGGCGCACGTGGCGTCCCGGGTGGTGCCCGGCATCGACGTGGTCTTCCTCGACACCGGCTACCACTTCATCGAGACCATCGGCACCCGCGACGCCGTCGAGGCCACCCTCGACGTCACCTTGCTCTCGATCACGCCCGGCCCAGACGGTGGCCGAGCAGGACGCCGCCCACGGCGCCGACCTCTTCCGCACCGACCCCGACCGGTGCTGCGCGCTGCGCAAGGTGCAGCCGCTGGCCGACGCACTCTCCGCCTACGACGCCTGGGCCACCGGTCTGCGCCGCGCGGAGACCCACAACCGGGTGATCGCCCCGGTGATCGGCTGGGACGCCAAGAAGGGCAAGGTCAAGGTCTCGCCGCTCGCCCGCTGGAGCGACGAGCAGGTCGAGCGGTACGTCGCCGAGCACGGCGTCCTGGTCAATCCCCTCGTCCACGACGGCTACCCCTCCATCGGGTGCGCCCCGTGCACCCGCCGCGTCGCTCCCGGAGACGACGCCCGCAGCGGCCGGTGGGCCGGCACCGCGAAGACCGAGTGCGGCATCCACTCATGACCTCGACCCGCCCGACATCCGGCTCAACTCCGACAGCGTCGTCGGTGGCACCACCCGCGCACCGCCCCCGGTGCACCAACGAGAGGAGGCCATGCTGATGGCTGCTCCCGCCCTCGTGGCTCTTGCCCACGGAAGCCGCGACCCCCGCACGGCCCGCACCGTCACCGCCCTGGTCGCCCAGGTCAAGGCCCAGCGCCCCGACCTCCGCGTCGAGCGCGCCTTCCTGGACGTGTCGCGCCCGGACTTCTCGACCGTCGTCGACCGGCTGGTGAAGGCCGGTCACGAGGAGATCGTGGTGGTCCCGCTGCTGCTCACCGAGGCCTCCCCGGAATCGCCCCCCGGCAGCACCGGGGTGCCCGAGGCCGTCGCCGCCGCGCACGCCCGCCACCCCGGCCTCACGATCCGCGCCACCTCGATCCTCGGGCTCGAGGCGTGCTTCCTGGAGGTGCTCGACGTCCGGATGCGGGAGGCGCTGAAGGCCTGCCGGGTGCGCGAGCTCGACGCGCTGGTCCTGGCGGCGTCCGGGTCCACCGATCCCCTCGCCAACCAGGCCGTGGCCCGGCTCGCGCGGCTGTGGGGCACCCACCACAAGCTCCCGGTGACGGCCGCCTACGCCGCCAGCGCTCCCCCGGCCACCGGCGAGGCCGTCCGCGCCTTCCGCGGCGAGGGTCGCCGCCACATCGCCGTCGCGTCGCTGTTCCTCGCCCCCGGCCCGCTGGTCGACCGCGCCAGCGAGCTCGCCCTCGAGGCCGGAGCGATCGCCGTCTCCGAGCCGCTCGGGGCGCACCCCGAGGTCGCACGCACCATCTTGGCCCGCTACGCCGTCGGCGCGGTCGAGCTCGTCCCGGTCTGAGCGGTCCCGTCCGAGGCCCCGTCGCGCCGCCTGGTCACCCGACCAGGCGGTGCAGCAGGTGGTCGAGCTCGCGCGCCGGGTCGTCGGTGAGGCCGCCGTGGACCGGCCCGGGCTGGAGCATGGTGCTGCGCGGGGCCTTGAGGAAGCCGAACCGCTGGCTCACCGTGGCCCGCCCGGCGGCACCACAGCTCTCCTCGCCGGCGCAGACCGCGTCGACGAAGGCCAGGGCCTCGCGGACCTGCTCGACGTCGAGGCGAGGGTCGAGCGCGCGCAGCCGATCGGGATCGACCTGCCAGGCGGCCGCGAGGTAGTCGGTGGCGTGGCAGTAGACCACCACCCCGACGTTGAGGAACTCCTCGCGGTCGACGCGGGGCACGCAGCGCAGGGCGACGTACTGGTACGCCAGCCGCGTCATGCGCCGGCCTCCGGGAGCCACTGGCGGGTGCCGAGCCGGGCGGTGAGGAACGCGACGTACGCCGCCCGCAGCTGGTCCGGGGAGTCGGCCCCGGGCACCGGCTCGAGCCACGCGTCGGGCACCAGGTCGAGCACCTCGCGCAGCATCGTCTCGTCGACCTGGGCGCTGAGCTGCTCGTCGGCCTCGCGCAACGAGCCCGCCCGCCCGAGCAGCACGTGGTCGGTGGCGTCGTAGGGCTGGGCCGCGAAGCGGGCGGGGTCGGTGACCCCACCACCCCACGCGTGGTGGAAGTAGAGGCTCGCCCCGTGGTCGATCAGCCACAGGTCGCGGTGCCAGACCAGCAGGTTGGGGTTGCGCCACGAGCGGTCGACGTTGGCGCAGAAGGCGTCGAGCCACACGACCCGGGCGGCCTCCTCCTGGCCGCCCGGGGTCTGCCCGTCGAAGCCGAAGGAGCCGGGCAGGAAGTCGATGCCGAGGTTGAGCCCCGGGCTGGCGTTGAGCAGGTCCTGGACCTCCTCGTCGGCCTCGTAGCGGGCCAGCTCGAGGTCGAGCTCGAGCCCGACCAGGCGCGGCGTGGCCAGGCCGAGCCGGCGGGCCAGCTCGCCCACGACGACCTCGGCCACCAGCACCCGCACGCCCTGGCCGGCGCCGCGGAACTTGCAGACGTAGGTGCCGAGGTCGTCGGCCTCGACGATGCCGGGCAGGCTGCCGCCCTCGCGCAGCGGCGTGACGTAGCGGGTGACGCCGACGACCGGGAGGCTCACCGGACGGGGTCCTCGGTGAGCAGGCGCTGCCGCTGCTCCTCGGGGTCGAAGTCGGCCACCGGCCACCGCGGCGCCATCGTCGCGAGGGTCTCGCGCAGCAGCATCCCGATGGTCAGGTTGCGGTACCACTTGCGGTCGCTGGGCACGACGTACCAGGGGGCGACCTCGGTGTTGGTCCGCTCCAGGGCGATCTCGTAGGCCTGGCGGTAGAGCGGCCAGGCCCGGCGCTCGTCGATGTCGCCGGGGTTGAACTTCCAGTACTTGTCCGGCCGGTCGAGGCGCCGGATCAGCCGCTCGCGCTGGGTGTCGGCGCTGATGTGCAGCATGCACTTCACGATCGTGGTGCCCGAGGCCAGCACCTCGGCCTCGAAGTCGTTGATGGCGTCGTAGCGACGCTCGATCTCCTCGGGGTCCGCCAGCTCGCGGACCTTGCCGATCAGCACGTCCTCGTAGTGCGAGCGGTCGAAGACGCCGATGAAGCCCGGCCGGGGCAGCGCCTTCTTGACCCGCCACAGGAAGTCGTGGCGCAGCTCCTCGGGGGTGGGCTTCTTGAAGGAGGTGATCGCGACGCCCTGGGGGTCGACCAGGCCGACGGTGTGCTTGAGCACGCCGCCCTTGCCGGAGGTGTCCATGCCCTGGAGCACGAGCAGCACCGCCCGGGTCGAGTCGGTGGTGTGCTCGGCGAAGAGCCGCTCCTGCAGGTCGGCGAGCTCGTCGCCGAGCTCGCTCAGCGCCGCCTTGCCCTCGTGCTTGTCGCCGTCGAAGCCGGGCGTGCCGCCGGAGTCGATGCTGGTGAGGTCGACCGGTCCGGGCGGGAGACGCAGGTGGGAGGTGATCACCGCGCCATCATTGCGCACCGGGGCCAGCGCTCAGCCGAGCGTGTCGTCGGGGCCCTCGCGCCCGCTGACGGCGAGCTCGTCGCGGACCACCGAGAAGGCCAGGCCCGACCCGTAGCCCTTGCGCGCCAGCATCGCGACCAGCCGCCGGGTGGCGGTGGTGTCGTCGACCCGGGAGAGGCTGCGCAGCTTCTTGCGGACCAGCAGCCGGGCGGCGCGCTCCTCGTCCTCCGGCTCGATCTCGTCGAGCGCCTCGCGGGCCACCTCGTCGTCGATGCCCTTGCGGCGCAGCTCCTGGGCCAGCGCCCGCCGGGCCAAGCCCTTGCCGGGCTGGCGGCTGGCCACCCAGCTCCTGGCGAAGGCCTCGTCGTCGACGAGCCCGACCTCCTCGAAGCGGTCGAGGAGCCGCACGGCGAGGTCGGTGGGGACGTTCTTGGCGGCCAGCTTGTCGGACAGCTGGCGGCGGCTGCGCGCCTGGCCGGTCAGCTGGTCGAGCAGGATCTTGCGCGCCACGGCCTCGTGGTCGGCCTCGGGCACGACCGTGGCCGGGTCGTCCGGCAGGTCGTCGGCGGCAGCCCCGCCAGGTGCAGCAGCGCCCGGGTCCGTCCGCCGCGTCCACACGTCGACCCCCACGCCGACGTCGCCCGCCCAGGACGGGGGCGGACGATCGTCGGCCGCGAGGTCAGCGGTCGCCTCAGAAGTCATCGACACCGATGGGCTCGTCGGACAGGTCGGAGCCCTCGGCCGGGGTGTCCACCGCGGGGCCGACCCCGAGCGTCTCGAGGATCTTCTTCTCCAGCTCGTTGGCCAGGTCGGGGTTGTCCTTGAGGAAGGTCCGGGCGTTCTCCTTGCCCTGACCGAGCTGATCGCCCTCGTAGGTGTACCAAGCGCCGGCCTTGCGGACCAGGCCCGCCTCGACGCCCACGTCGATCAGCCCACCCTCACGGCTGATGCCCTTGCCGTACATGATGTCGAACTCGGCCTGCTTGAACGGCGGGGCGACCTTGTTCTTGACGACCTTGACGCGGGTGCGGTTGCCGACCATGTCGGTGCCGTCCTTGAGCGTCTCGATCCGGCGCACGTCGAGCCGGACCGAGGAGTAGAACTTCAGCGCCTTGCCGCCAGTGGTCGTCTCGGGCGAGCCGAACATGACCCCGATCTTCTCGCGCAGCTGGTTGATGAAGATCATCGTGGTGCCGGAGTTGCTGAGGGCGCCGGTCATCTTGCGCAGCGCCTGGCTCATCAGCCGGGCCTGCAGACCGACGTGGCTGTCGCCCATCTCGCCCTCGATCTCGGCGCGGGGCACCAGGGCCGCCACGGAGTCGACGACGATCAGGTCGAGGGCACCGGAGCGGATCAGCATGTCGGCGATCTCGAGCGCCTGCTCACCGGAGTCGGGCTGGGAGACCAGCAGCGCGTCGGTGTCGACGCCGAGGTTCTTCGCGTAGTCGGGGTCGAGGGCGTGCTCGGCGTCGATGAAGGCCACGATGCCGCCCGCCGCCTGGGCGTTGGCCACCGCGTGCAGGGCGACGGTGGTCTTGCCGGAGGACTCCGGGCCGTAGATCTCGACGACCCGGCCGCGCGGCAGGCCGCCCAGGCCCAGGGCCACGTCGAGGGAGATCGAGCCGGTCGGGATGACCTCGAGCGGCGCCCGGGTCTCGTCGCCCAGCCGCATCACCGAGCCCTTGCCGAACTGCTTCTCGATGTTGAGCAGCGCCGCGTCGAGCGCCTTGTCGCGGGGGTCGCGGGTCTCGCGGTCTCCACCAGCCATGATGTCCGTCCTTCGTGTCGAGATGTGGTGATGTGTCGATGTGTCGTGGTGTGTTCGTCGTCTGGCTGGACGCTAGACGGGACCGCCGACAGTGGTGGTCCCGGAGCCCGGGGCCTGTGGACAAGGTGTCCGCTGCGACGATGACCAGCGCCTCGCTGCCCCGCCAATCTAGCCCGAACACGTGTTCGAAGCACGTTCCCCCGGCGGCGTGTCGCGCTCCCCGCGGGGACCCGCTCGCGTGGGGTCAGGTCGGGTCAGCGGACGACGGGCGCGCACTCCGGCCGCGCCTGGCCCGGACGAGCCCCGCGACCGCGACCACGGCCACGGTCAGGGCGAGCAGCACCAGCCAGGAGCCGAGGTAGGGACGGTCGAGCAGCGTGGGGTTGTCGGCCTTGGCGCCGAAGCGGCCCAGCACCGGGACGGCGACCAGGGTGAGGCTGCCGACCACCACGAGCGCCACCACGGCGGGCAGCCGCACCGGCACCGGCAGCAGCCGGGTGACCACCGCGCCCACCCCGATCACGGCCAGGCTCAGCACGACGTCGTGGAGCAGCACGCCGGCGGCCAGCCACACCCCCGTGGCGACCAGGCTCTCGGTCGACGTGCGGCTGACCAGCAGGAACGCGCCGTACCCACCGACGGCCACGCCGACGGCACCGAGGACGAGCCGGGCGATCACGTGGCCACCTCGATCCGGCCGACCCACTTGGTCTGCAGCACGCCGGGCCGGTTGGGGGCGATGATCCGGCAGGGGTAGCCGTGGTCGAGGGCGAGCGGCTCACCGTCGAGACCGGTGGCGAGCAGCGTGCGGTCGTCGTCGGCGAAGTTGCCCTGCAGCAGGGAGACCCGGAACGGCCCCGACTCCTGCAGCGACCGCACGACCACGTCGCTCCCCCGCGGCGCGTCCACCAGGTCGAGCAGGTCGCGCAGCCGCACCCCGGTCCAGGTGCCGCTCGCGCTCCAGCCCTCGACGCAGGCGATCGGCAGGTCCTCGCTGCGCTGCTCGAGGCCGAGCAGGTCCTCGCGGGTCAGGGTGATCATGTTCTGGCCGTTGGCGACCTCCAGCACGTACGACGCGCTGGTGGCCGCCGCGGTCACCTTGGCCGCCGCGGCGGACTTGTTGATCGGGATGCCGCCCGGCCCGTCTCCGGAGCGGACGCCGAAGACCGAGACCCGGCGCAGCAGCGGCACCGTCGAGCCGGCGGTGGCGAGCACCGCGACCCCCGACGCCACCCAGGTGGTGGCGAGCAGCCTGCGGCGGGTCAGCACGCCCGACTCGTCGGTGGAGCCGGTGGTGTCGGTGGAGCCGGTGGTGTCGGTGGAGCCGGTACCGCCGGAGAGAGCCGGTGGAGTCGTGGTCCTGGGTGGTGTCGTCGACGTCGCCGGTGAGGGCGGCGCGGATCACCGGCAGCTTCACGGCGATGTGCACGACCAGGGCACCGATGGCGACCCAGGCGAGGGCGTAGTGGGTGCTGCGGAAGGAGAAGCTCCACGGGTACCACTGGGCGGAGTTGAGCAGCCCGCTGGTGAGCTGGAAGATCGCGGCGGCGACCAGCACCCCGATCGAGGCCCGCTCGAGCGCGGTGACCGCGAGCCGCCGCAGGTTGCCCAGTGCCGGCGGCCGCTCGAAGAGCCGTGGGTAGACCGACCAGAGCTTCACCAGCAGCAGCGGGATCGCGGCGACGCCGGTGGTGACGTGCAGGCCCTGGGTGAGGCGGTAGCCCCACGCGGGGCTGGTCGGGAACGGGATCGGCTGCGAGGGCTCCTGGGCGTAGTGGCTGACCAGCCCGGTCAGGAAGCAGATCGCGAAGCTGATGCCCAGCCACAGCCCGACCCGGGCGGCGACCGCAGGGCTGCGCAGCCGTGAGGTGAAGTCCCCGGGGGCGGGGGGCCGCAACCGCGTGCGCACGCCGGGCGTTCCTGTCTGGCCGTGCGGGCCGGTCACGCCGGCTCCCCGAGGACGGCGACCCAGCGCTCGGTGCCGACGGCCCAGACGTCGCGCACGTAGAGCCCGGCCTCGGCGGCGAGCAGCTCGATGTCGTCAACGCCGACGATCGACCACCGGAACGGGCGGCTGCGGGTGCCGTCTGCCTCCAACGCCGCCCACGTCGTCTGCGAGCGGACGCCGGGCGCCGCGAGCTCGACGACCACGCGACCGCCCGTCTCGAGCAGGTCGCGCACGCGGCGCAGCAGCACCAGGGGGTCGCCCCCGATCCCGACGTTGCCGTCGGCGAGCAGTGCGGTGCACCAGCTGCCCTCGCCCGGGAGGTCGTCGAAGACGTCGCGTCGCAGGGCCGAGACCCCGCGCTCCCGGGTCTGGCCGACGGCCTCGTGGACGACGTCGATGCCGAGCACCACGTGACCCGCGTCAGCCAGCGCGGCGGCCAACCGGCCGGGGCCGCAGCCGATGTCCAGCGTGGGACCCTCGCAGTGGCGCAGGATCAGGTGGTCGTCGGCGTCGGCCTCCTGCGTCCACTTGCTCACGGGAAGGTGGAGGGGCTCGTCGGCCACACCGACCACGCGGCAGGGCGTGCCCTGGAGCGCGGCGGCGAAGACCGTGGTGAAGGAGTCGTCGGACAACGTCATGGCGCGACCTGACGCAGGTCGTGCCACGCGGCGGCGAACCGGCCGTACGGCGCGCTCGCCGCGACCGCCTCGGCGTCCTCGACCGTGTCGACGTCGCGCAGCGTGCCGGTCTCACCGACGCGCAGGCCCTGGCCGAGCAGCGCCGCCCTGGTGTCGGCGTACGTCGTGGGCTCGGACATCGCGACCTCGCCCACCGGGCCCACGACGCGGGGGTCGCGCCGTGCGAGCACCCACCAGCCACCGTCGTCGGCGGGCCCGAGGACGGCGTCCTGGTCGACGAGTGCGGTGAACACGGCGGCGAGGTGGGTGGCGGTGACCTGGGGGGTGTCCATCCCGATCTGGACCACCGGGCCGACGCCGGCGTCCTGGTGGGCCGCGACGAGGCGGGCGGCGAAGTCGTGGCCGCGCTGCGCCGTGATCGTCCAGCCCTCGAGCGCGGCGATGATCTCGGGCCCGCGCACCGCCTCGACCAGGTCGCCGTCGAGGGCGAGGTGGCAGCGCTCGGCACCGAGCGCGGCGACGCACGCGTCCACGGTGTCGAGGAGGGCGGCCGCCGCGACCTCGGCCGCGGCGTCGGGGCCGATCACGGTTCCGAGCCGGGTCTTGACCCGGCCCGCCACCGGGGCCTTGGCGACGACGAGCAGGCGCATCAGCTCAACACCTTCCAGAAGTCGCGTGCGGTACGGAGTGTTCCCTTGATGGAGCCCGACACCTTGGACCGGGTCCCGACGGCCCGGGGGTGGTAGGCCACGTCCTGCTCGTGGAACCGCCAGCCGGCCGCCGTGGCCTTCTGGAGCATCTCCACCGGGTACCCGAAACGACGGTCGACTACCCCCAGCGCCAGGAGTTCGGAGCGACGGCACACCCGGATGGGTGCGATGTCGTGCGCTTCCATCCCGATCCGGCGACGCAGCCACGCGACGATCAGCGCGTTGCCGGCCCGCGCGTGCCAGGGCCAGACCCGGCGGTCGACCGGACGCCGGCGCCCGACCGCCAGGTCGGCCCGTCCCGCGCGGACCTCGGCGAGCAGCGGCAGCAGGTCGTCGGGGTCGAACGAGCCGTCGCCGTCCATGAACGCGACGTGGTCGGCGGTCGCCGTCTCGAGGCCGGTGTGCACCGCAGCGCCGTACCCGGGGCGGGGCTCGACCACGACGGTGGCACCCAACCGGCGCGCGACGTCGGCGGTGTCGTCGGACGAGCCGTTGTCGACCACGATCACGCGGAACCCGGCCGGCACCCGCGGCAGCAGCCCGACCAGCGCCGGGCCCTCGTCGCGGCAGGGCAGGACCAGGTCGCACACGACGGGTTCGGGGGTCTGCACCTAGAAAACCTAGTGCGTGCCACCCAGCCCGGCGCTGCTGAGGCTGACGCCGCTCAGGACCTGGCAGCCTGGGTGACGTCCCTATGCTCGGGGGATGCCGAGCGTCCCTCCGGCCGGCCCGGCCGCTGCCCCCGCCGCGGCCGGCGCCGCCGTCCCCCCGCCGGGGGCCCGCCTGGCGCCGTGGATCGGGCTCGGGTTGGCGGCGCTGCTGGTCACCGCCTCGATCGTGCTCCCGGTCCTCTTCGGCTGGGACACCGAGACCCGGCGCGACGACACGGTGCAGCTGCCGCCGCTGCACGGCTTCTGGGACCCCAAGCTCGTGCCGCTCTCGGCGCTGGCGATCGCCCTGGCCCTCCTGGGCTGGCGGTACGCCGAGCGGCTCGCTGAGCGGCTCCCCTGGCGGGCGCTGCTGCTGGCCTGCTTCGTGGTCGGCTCCGGGTGGCTGGTCGCGCTGGCCCTGGTCGACGGCGAGGCCGGCCTCACCCGGGTCCTGGGCAACCCCTACGAGTACCTCGAGACGGCGCGCGAGGTCGACGACGTGGGGCTGATGCTCGAGACCTTCGTCGACCGCATCCCCTTCGGCCTGGACGACGCCTGGGTCACCCACGTCGCCGGGCACCCGCCGGGCGCGCTGCTGTTCTTCGTCGGCCTGGTCCGGATCGGGCTCGGTGGCGACCTCGCGGCCGCGCTGGTGGTGACCGGGCTCGCGGCCACGACCGCCCCGGCCGTGCTCGTGACGCTGCGGGCCCTGGGCGCCGAGCAGGTGGCGCGCCGGGCCGCGCCGTTCCTGGTGCTCACTCCCGCGGCGGTGTTCATGGCGGTGTCGGCCGACGCGATGTTCGCGGCGGCGGCCGCGTGGGGGCTGGCCTGCCTCGCGCTCGGTGCGACCGCCCGTCGTCGGACGCCGTTCCTGGTCTGGTCCGTGCTCGCGGGACTGCTGCTGGGCGGTTGCGTGATGCTCTCCTACGGGCTGCCGCTGCTGGGGCTGCTCGCGCTCGCAGTGCTGTGGTCCGCGAGGTCCTGGTGGCCGCTCCCCGTCGCCGCCGCGGCCGCGCTGGTCGTCGTGCTGGGCTTCGCCGTGGCCGGCTTCGCGTGGTGGGAGGCCTACCCCGTGCTGGTGGACCGCTACCACGCGGGCGTGGCCAGCGAGCGACCGCAGTGGTACTGGGTGTGGGGCAACCTGGGGGCGCTGCTGATCTCCGCCGGCCCCCTGGTCGGCGCCGGGGTCGGCCAGCTGGCGGCCACGCTCCGGCGGGTGCCGCGCGCCCCGGCGGCGCTGGTCGGAGCCGCCGTCGCCATCGTCCTGCTCGCCGACCTGTCCGGCATGTCGAAGTCGGAGGTGGAGCGGATCTGGCTGCCGTTCGTCCCGTGGCTGACGGTGTCGTTGGCGCTGCTCCCCGCCGGCTGGCGGCGGTGGGGGCTGGGCCTGCAGCTCGCCGCCGCTCTGGTCGTGCAGCACCTGCTCTACACGAGCTGGTGAGGCCTGAGGTCAGGCTCAGGCCCGCAGTGGCGCGGTCGCGAACTCCCGAAGCCCCTGCTCGGGGGTGATCTCCGCGGTGAAGCCGAGGTCGGCGGCGGCCCGGGCCGGGGAGGCCACGATGTGCCGCACGTCGCCGGACCGGAAGCCGCCGGTCACCTCCGGCGCGATCTCCGCGTTCGGCGCCCGCGGCCACCTGGCGGGCGACGTCGAGGATGCCGACCGGCCGGCCCGAGCAGACGTTGTAGGCGGCGTACTGCTCCGGCGGGCCGGCGACGACCGCCTCCAGCGCCCGCAGGTTGGCACGCGCGACGTCGGCGACGTGCACGAAGTCGCGCATCTGGGCGCCGTCCTCGTAGACCCTCGGCGCCTCGCCCCGCTCCAGCGAGGAGCGGAACATCGCCGCCACGCCCGAGTACGGCGTGTCCCGGGGCATGCCGGGCCCGTAGACGTTGTGGTAGCGCAGCGCGACCGCCGAGGCGCCGGCCTGGCGCACCCACGAGGAGGTGTAGTGCTCCTGGGCGAGCTTGCTGGCGGCGTAGCTGCTGCGCGGGTCGAGCCGGGCGTCCTCGTCGACGAGCTCCCACCCCAGCACGGCCCCGCAGACCGGGCAGTGGTTGTCGAAGTCGCCGGCCTCCAGCGCGGCCACCGCCCGCGGGCCGGGCACCTGGGCCCCGTGGTCGGGACAGGCGTAGCGGCCCTCGCCGTAGACGACCATCGAGGAGGCCAGCACCAGCCGGTCGACGCCTTCCTCGTGCATGGCGGCGAGCAGGGCGGCGGTGCCGAGGTCGTTGTGACCGGCGTACGCCGGCAGGTCGGCGACCGTGACCCCGGCGCCGACGATCGCCGCCTGGTGGCAGACCACGTCGACCCCGCGCAGCAGGTCGGCCCACGCGGGCGACGTCGCCGCCTCGCGCACGTCGAGCCGGGCGGTGCCGGCCGGCGGCACGGTCGCGCCGTGGGCGCTCTCGAGCATCAGGTCGACCCGGACCACCTCGTCACCCGCGGCCTCGAGCTGCTCCCCGATCGCGGTGCCGATGAAGCCGGCCGAGCCGGTCAGCAGGACCTTCACGCGACCGGGCCCGGCACGTCGTAGGTGAGCTCGACGCCGTCGGCCCAGGTGCTGCACCCGCAGCCGTCGGGGTCGGGCAGCGTCGCGATGGTGTCGGTGAGCAGCCCCGTGAGCCGCTCCAGGTTGGCCTTGAAGAGCGCGAAGACCTCCGCCTGGCCGACGCCCTCCCCCGACTCGGCGCCGGCGTCCATGTCGGTGACCAGCGCGATCGGGGTGTAGCACTGCCTCATCTCGCGGGCCAGTGCCGCCTCGGGGGCGCCGGTCATGTTGATCAGGTCCCAGCCCTGCTCGGCGTAGTGCCGCGACTCCGCGCGGGTGGAGAAGCGCGGACCCTCGACGACCACCATGGTCCCGCCCGTCTTCACTCCGCTGTCGGCGGCGGCCACGGCGGTCGACAGCGGACCGCAGTAGGGGTCGGCGAAGGGCAGGTGGCAGGCGCCCCGCTCGACGTAGGAGCCGACCCGCCGGTGGGTGCGGTCGACGAGCTGGTCGGGCACCACCACGTCACCGGGCGCCACGGTGTCGCGCAGGCCGCCGACGGCGCACGGCGCCAGCACCTGGCGCACCCCGAGCGAGCGCAGCGCCCACAGGTTGGCGCGGTAGTTGATCGCGTGCGGCGGGTGGTCGTGGTGCCGGCCGTGCCGCGGCAGGAACGCGACGCTGCGGCCGGCGACGGTCCCGATCGACACCGGCGCCGACGGGGCGCCGTAGGGGGTGTCGACGACGTGCTCGCTCGGGTCGTCGAGGAAGGAGTAGAAGCCGGTGCCGCCGATGACGGCGACGTCCGCGGGGCGGAGGGGTGCGTTGCTCACGCGCCCACTGTGCCAGCCGCCCGGGGAGGCCGAGCGGTGGCGGCGTTCAGCGCTCGCTGGCCGGGAGCCCGAGCGACGCCCAGACCGCGCGCCAGACCTGCTTGGGCGGGACTCCCTCGTCGAGGGCCTCCGTCGCCGTGCGGCGGCCGAGGTCGGCCATCACGAACTGCTCGGCCCACGAGCGGTAGTAGCCGGTGCCCAGCGCGGTCTCCATCCGCGCCCAGAACTCCGAGTCACGCACCGCCATCACCTCCCTGACCGGCCCTGGCGGGCCCTCATCTGTCCTGGCTGCTGCTCCCCCGGTCCGGGATCACGACGACGACGGTAGCGACCCGTCCCCGAGCACGTCCGCGAGGTGGTGGACGACGTCGTGGAGGTGGTAGCGCCCGAGCGAGACGACCGTGAAGGTGGACCCGTTGCTGCGGCGCCCGGTGCGGCCCCAGGCGGCGTCCGGGACGGCGTCGTAGAGCGCGGCGACCTCACCGGCGGCGGCCCCCAGCGCGGGGCCGACCTCGGCCGGGTCGGCCAGGTCGTAGCGCTCGGCGACGGCGGTCGCGTCCTGGTCCCAGTTGTCGAACGCCGGGTCGTCGTGCTCGAGCATCAGCCGGACGCGTGCGGCGAAGACACGGTGCACGTCGCGGACGTGGCAGGCGTACTCGGTGGCCGACCAGACACCGTCGCGCGGACGGCGCCCGGCGTCCGGGTCGGCGAGCACTCCCGGCCACTGCGCGGCGTTGTCGCGCAGCCGCCGTCCCAGGTCGGCGGGGTCGACGTCACCGGCGACGTAGCCGCACTCGGGGCACGGCCGGTCCAGCACCCACGTCCAGTCCTGGGTGTCGGGCTCGATGGGTGGCGGCTGCGGCTCGGGAGGCACCGGACCATCGTGGCAGCCGGGGCGGGTGCCGTCGCGCGGTGGGCTGCCATCGTCGGGAAAGATGGCGCCATGCTCGTGCGCCCGGCCACCCGTGCCGACCTGCCCGCCGTCAAGGCGCTCTACGACCACCAGGTCGTCGCCGGGGTCGCGACGTTCGACCTCGAGCCACCCCCGCTCTCCTCCTGGGAGGCTCGCCTGGCCGGCCAGGAGCACGGCCACCACCTGCTGGTGGTCGAGGACGACGCCTGCCCCGACACCCGCGGCGTGTGCGGCTACGCGACGTCGGCCTCCTACCGCGCCCGGGCGGCGTACGCCCGGACCCGCGAGACCTCGGTCTACCTCGCCCCCGGAGCCGGTGGCCGCGGGCTCGGTCGGGCGCTCTACGACGACCTGGTCGCGCGGCTGCGCGCGGACGGGATGCACACGCTGCTGGCCGTCATCGCCCAGCCCAACCCGGCCAGCGAGGCCCTGCACCGGGCCTGCGGCTACGAGCGGGTGGGGGTGCTGCCCGAGGTCGGCTTCAAGCACGGCCGCTGGATCGACACCGCCCTGTGGGCCCTGCGGCTCGGCTCCGACCCTGACGACTCCCCCGGCTCCTCCCGCTGCTAGAGGTCGACCGGCGCCGAGGCGAACGCGACGTTGAAGCGGTCGCACCAGATCACGACCGAGCGCAGCCCCGCCAGGTCGGCGTCGGCCGGGATCTCGTAGTTCTGGTTGCCGTGGGTGGCCACGAGCTCGCCGAGCCGGACGTAGCGGCCGTCGTCGTAGGAGCCCCACGAGCCGCCACTGGGCTGGTCGGTCACCCACACGTGCAGGTCGGGGCCGTCGGAGGTGGCGAGGTCCTCGAACCGCACGAAGCGCCGGCCGTCGGCGAGCTCGACCACCCGGACCCGACCGGTGGTGGCGTGCTCGGCGGTCTCGAAGTCGCCCGCGGCGAGGTCGACGACCTGCGGGCGGGGCTCGGGGGTCGGCTCCTCGGTCGGAGTGACTGACGGGGTGACAGGCGGGGTGACAGGCGGGGAGACAGGCGGGACCGTCGAGGTCGGGGGCGCCGTCGAGGAGGCTGCTGCGGACGGGGCCGCGGACGGGAGGGCCTGGTCGACCTCGCTGCTCGTGAACGCCCGCCACGGCTCGAAGGCCCACAGGCCCACCGCCGCGAGCAGCGCCACGCCCGCGACGAGCCCGACCAGCCAGCGGCGTCCCATCCTTCGACCCTAGCCGGGCCGGCCGAGCGCAGCCCGGGGGCAGGATCAGGTGAGCAGGAGGGTGTCGAGGCGCCGTCGGGTCACGAGCAGCCCGATCACGCCCATCGTGAGGAGGTAGACGACCGAGACCCCCGACTGCCAGGTGACCGCGCCGGTGGTGAGCTCGCGGCACAGCAGCACCCCGCGGTAGAGCGGGGTGGCCTCCACCACCCAGCGCAGCCAGCCGTCGAAGCTCGTGATCGGGAAGAAGGTGGCCGAGAACAGGAACATCGGCAGCTGGACCAGCGTGATCTTGTCGAAGTCCTGCCAGGAGCGCATGTAGGTGGTCAGGGCCATCCCGACCGCGCTGAACGCGAAGCCGATCAGCAACGCCGCGGGCAGCGCCAGCACCGCCCACCAGGAGTGGACCAGCCCGAGCAGCACCATCACCACCAGGAACGCGGCGGAGTAGGAGCCCCCACGCAGCTGGGCCCACACGATCTCGCCGCGGGCGATGTCGCCGGTGCTCAGCGGGGTGGCCAGCATCTGGTCGTAGGTCTTCTCGAACTTGAGCTTGAAGAAGACGTTGAAGGTGGAGTCCATCAACGCGCCGTTGAAGGCCGAGGCGGCGAGCATGCCCGGGGCCACGAACTCGGCGTAGGGGATCGGCTCTCCGTTGAACTCGAAGGTCTCGATCAGCTGACCGACGCCGATGCCGATCGAGAGCAGGTAGAAGAAGGGTTCGAGGAAGCCGGTGAGGAAGAGCTTCCAGGCGGCCTTGTAGACGATGTAGTTGCGGTGGACGAGCAGGCCGAGCGCCTGCAACGGCGACAACGGCCGCACCGACGACGGGCCGGCGGACAGCGCCGGGGGTGCTTCGGCCATCAGCTCACCATCCGCCCCTGCAGCCCGGAGACCGACCACCGCCACCCGAGCACCGCCAGCAGCACCAGGACGCCGGCGTTGAGGGCCGCGAGCGGCCAGTCGACGACGTCGATGCAGAACATCCGCGACAGGCTGACCCCGTGCCACAGTGGTGTCAGCTGGGCGATGCGCTCGCCCACCGTCCCGAGGTTGCTGACCGGGAAGAAGGCGCCGCTGAACAGGAACAGCGGGAAGATGCCGAGCCGGAACAGCACGCCGAAGCCCTGCTCGGAGCGCAGCCGCGCCGAGAACCCGTAGACCAGGGTGGCGAAGGTGGTGCCGACGAGCACCTGGGCGAGGAAGGCCAACGGCGGCCCCCACCAGCTCTCGAACACCCCGAACGGCGTGAGCACCAGCATGAACACGCCGCAGGTGAGCACCAGCCGGGCCACCACCGCGCCGAGGTGGGCGGCGACGACGTGCCGGACCTCGAGCGGTGTGGCCAGCATCGAGTCGTAGACCCGCTGCCACTTGATCATCGCCATCACGGGGTAGGTCGTCTCGCCCACGGCGACCTGCATCGCGTGCGCCGCGATCAGGCCCGGGACGACGAAGGCGAGGTAGGTGGTGGCGCCCTCGAGCCGGTCGGGGTCGGCGTCGACGAACCCGCCGAGCAGCACGCCCATCGCGACGACGTAGAAGATCGGCGAGACGAACGAGGAGATCACCGAGCCCCGCCAGGTGCGACGGAAGATCGTGAGCCAGTAGTCGTGCTGGCGCAGCACGCCGGCGCCGAGGCCCAGGCCGTGCGACGTCGACGGTGGGACGGTGGCGCTCATCAGTCGACCAGCGTCCGGCCGGTGAGCCGCAGGAACACGTCCTCGAGGCTGGAGCGCCGGACCAGCGTCGCGGCCGGCTGCAGCCCCCGCTCGTGGACCTTGGCGACCACCTCGTCGCCGTCGGAGGTGTAGACCAGCAGCCGGTCGGGCAGCACCTCGACCCGGTCTCCGAGGTCGGAGATCTTCTCGGCCAGGACGTCGTGGCTGGCGCCCTCGGCCCCCACCCCGAACCGCAGCTCGGCGACCTCGCGGGTGGAGTGCTGGGCGATCAGGGCCAGTGGCGAGCCCTCGGCGACGATCAGGCCCTTGTCCATCACCACGAGCCGGTCGCACAGCTGCTCGGCCTCGTCCATGTAGTGCGTGGTGATCACGAGCGTGACGCCGGACTGCTTGAGCCGGAAGAGCCGGTCCCAGAGCACGTGGCGGGCCTGCGGGTCGAGCCCGGTGGTGGGCTCGTCGAGGAGCAGGAGGTCGGGCCGGTTGACCAGGCTCCGCGCGATCGTCAGCCGTCGCTTCATGCCTCCCGAGAGGTCCTCGACCTTGGCCTTGGCCTTCTCGGTGAGGCGGACGAACTCGAGCAGCTCGTCGGTGCGCGCGGCCACCTCGGCCTTGGGGATGCCGAAGTAGCGGCCGTAGATGTAGATGTTGTCGCGGACGCTGAGCTCGTTGTCGAGGGTGTCCTCCTGCGGGCACACCCCGAGCCGCCCGCGGATCGCGGGCCCGTCGGTGGCCGGGTCGAGGCCGAGGATCCGCAGCTCTCCCCCGCTGACCGGCGAGACCGCGGCGATCATCCGCATGGTCGAGGACTTCCCCGCGCCGTTGGGCCCCAGGAAGCCGAACGCCTCGCCCTTGCGGACGTCGAGGTCGATGCCCCGGACCGCCTCGAAGCCCCCGAACGACTTGCGCAGGTCACGCGCGTGGATCATCGACTCGCTCACCCGCGTGACCCTACAAACCACCACCGACAGCGTCGAGCGAGTTGTCCCGCTACCCGCCCCGACCGGCGGGCAGGATGGCGGCATGGACCGCACCCACGCCTCGTCCGGCTCCCCCTTCGAGGCCAGCATCGGCTTCGCCCGCGCCGTTCGCGTGGGCGGCACGATCGCCGTGAGCGGCACCGCGCCGGTGTGGCCCGACGGGCACGTGGACCCCGACCCCGCGGTGCAGGCCCGGCGTTGCCTCGAGATCGCCCTCGGCGCGCTCGGCGAGCTGGGCGCCACCGCCGCCGACGTCGTCCGCACCCGGCAGTACGTCGTCTCGGCCGGCGACGCCGAAGCCGTCGGCGCGGTGCACGGGGAGGTCTTCGGCGCGGTCCGGCCGGCGTCCACGATGGTGGTCGTGGCCGGGCTCCTCGACCCGCGATGGAAGTACGAGGTCGAGCTGGACGCCGTCCGTCGACGACTGACGGGGGCGGCCCACCGCGGTCCGCTCCGGCTCAGCGCGCCGTGGCCACTCCGCCCAGCACCGGGTGCCGGCCGAGCCAGGCGGGCAGCGCGGCGACCAGGTCGGGGGCGCCCGAGACGCGCAGGGTCCGGGAGGCCGCGGCATCGGCGAAGCGGATGTCGCCCATCCAGACCTCGGTGAGCGTGCGCAGGTCGGCCTCGAGGAGGACGTCGACCGAGCGGTCGGGGTCGACCAGGCACAGGTCGACCGCCGCGCCGTCCACCACCATCCAGAACCGCCGGCCCGGTGCCCCCGGCGAGGTGATCCGCAGCTCCACGACGCGGACGTCCGCGCCGGCTCCCGCGCCCAGTCCGGCCGGGTCGAGGTAGCGCCGGATGTCCCACAGCAACCACTCGGCGTCGAGCTCGTCGGGCCCGTAGCTGCTGCGCACCCACCGCTGTCCCCACCTGCCGAACCCGTCCAGGATCGGGTCGAGCTCCGCCGCGGCCTCGGTGGCGGCGTACGACGTGCCGGCGCCGCGGCCGGTCCGCACGAGCACGCCGGCCGCCTCGAGCTCGCGCAGCCGCTTGGCGAGCGTCGCCGGTGGACAGCCGGGCAGCCCGCGCTGCAGCTCGCCGAACCGGGTGCTGCCGCACAGGACCTCCCGCACCACCAGCAGCGCCCAGCGCTGACAGAGCACCTCGGCCGCCTTCGCGACCGGGCAGAACTGTCCGTAGCTCGCGCTCACGACGGTGACGCTACGCCGCTCGCGGCCCAGTGGCGCTTCATTTCGTGAAGTGCATGGGGCGAGGGTCACCGGCCACGATCTCCGGGTCCGGACGTCCCGGACCCAGACTGCGAGAGGAATCCCCATGAGCACAGCCACAGCCAAGGCCGCGATCAGCCTCACCACCGGCCTCGAAGACGCTGAGAAGGTGACGGTCGCGTTCCTGGTGGCCGTCGGTGCCGCCGAGAGCGGCCGACCGACCCTGATGTTCCTCACCAAGGAGGCGGTGCGCCTGGTGCTCGCCGGGGTCGCGACCGGCACCGCGTGCGAGGGTTGTCCCCCGCTCGCGACGCTGCTCGAGCGGTACGCCGCGGCCGGCGGCCGCTACCTGGTCTGCCCGATCTGCTTCACCGCGAAGGGTCTCGACGCGGGTCAGCTGCTGCCGAACGCCGAGGTCGGCGGGACCGTGCCGCTGTGGGAGTGGATCGGCGAGGGCGCCACGACGTTCAGCTACTGAACCGACCGACTGCCGACCGACTGCCGAGCCCACTGCCGACCCACTGCCGGCCGAACGGCCGGTACGGCTCAGCCGGACATCTCCACCAGTTGCGCCCGGGTGGGGTGCCACGGGCTGCCGCGGGCCCGCATCCGGGCCTCGGCGGGCGTGCGGTTGCCCTTGCGCTCGTTGCAGTGCTGGCAGGCGGCGACGGTGTTGTGCCAGGACCAGTCACCGCCGCGGGAGCGCGGGACGACGTGGTCGATCGTGGTGGCGTGGGCGCCGCAGTAGACGCACCGGCCCCGGTCGCGGATCAGGACGCCGCGCTTGGACCAGCCGGCGGGCCGGTAGAGCCACTTCGCAGCGACGTAGCGGACCAGGCGGACGGTCTTGGGCCACTGGTACGGGCCGATCGTCTTCTCCCCGACCGCCTCGTGCACCACGGCGACCTCGCGGAAGAGCATCCGCACGGCGTGCTGGAAGGTGACCCGGCCGAGCGGCTCGTGGGAGGCGTTGAAGAGCAGCACGGTGCTCACGGGACCACACCTCCTCCTTCGGGGCTCCTGGGGCTCCTCGGGCGCTTCGTGCTCGTCGCGCCCGGCGCTCCCATTCTCACCCACGCACGGGCATTCCGCGCTCCAGGTTTTCGTGTCGCCGCGTTATGGTCAGGATGACTACGACGAGAGGCGGGCGATGAGGACCTCACCGGGCCTGCTGACCGACCGCTACGAGCTCACGATGCTCGACGCGTGGGTCACCGACGGGAGCGTCCACCACCGCGCGGTGTTCGAGGCGTTCGCCCGCAGGCTGCCCGAGGGCCGTCGCTACGGGATGCTCGCGGGCCTGGGCCGGCTGCTCGAGCTCGTCGGCGACTTCGCGTTCACCGACGACGAGGTCGACTGGCTGGTCGCCGAGGGCGTGGTCGGCGAGCGGACCGCCGCCTACCTGCGCGACTTCCGGTTCACCGGCGACATCGACGCCTACCGCGAGGGCGACCTCTACTTCCCCGGCAGCCCGGTGCTGAGCGTCGCGGGCACCCTCGGCGAGTGCGTGGTCCTCGAGACCCTGGTGCTGAGCGTGCTCAACCACGACACCGCCATCGCCAGCGCGGCCGCCCGGATGGCCACCGCCGCCGGCGGACGCCCGCTCGTCGAGATGGGCAGCCGGCGCACCCACGAGGAGGCCGCGATCGCGGTGGCCAGGGCGGCGTACGTCGCCGGGTTCGCCTCCACCAGCAACCTCGCCGCGGGCCTCCGCCACGGCGTCCCCACGGTCGGCACCGCCGCCCACGCCTTCACGCTGGCGCACGAGAGCGAGGAGGCGGCGTTCCGCAGCCAGGTCGCGGCCCAGGGCACCGGCACGACGCTGCTGGTCGACACGTTCGAGATCACCGAGGGCATCCGGACGGCGGTCCGGGTGGCCGGCCCCGGGCTCGGTGCCGTCCGGATCGACAGCGGCGACCTCGCGGAGGAGTCCCACAAGGCGCGGGCCCTGCTCGACGAGCTGGGGGCGCACAGCACCCGGATCATCGTCACCAGCGACCTCGACGAGTACGTCATCACCGCGCTGGCCGACGCCCCCATCGACGGCTACGGCGTCGGCACCCGGGTGGCCACCGGCTCCGGGCACCCGACGGCCGGACTGGTCTACAAGCTCGTGGCCGTCGCCGACGGACCGGGCCGCGAGGCGCCGCTGCGCGACGTCGCCAAGAAGTCCGCCGCCAAGGTGTCGGTCGGCGGCCGCAAGCAGGCCGGACGGCGGCTCGACGACGCCGGCCTGGTGCGAGGAGAGTCCTTCACCGTCGACGGCACGCCGGCGCCGGGTCGGCCGCTCCAGGTGGCCGCCGTCCGCGACGGGCGGATCGTCCACGCCCCCTCGCTCGAGGAGGTCCGCGCCTTCGCCGCCGAGCAGCTCGCCACGCTGCCGCCCGAGGCCGCGTCGGTCGCCTCCGGGCCGGCGCACCTCAGCGTCACCCTCGCCCCCGACCAGCCCGACCAGCCCGACCACGACCAGCACGCGGACCAGCAAGCCCCGCGAGGCAGCACGGAAGGAGAACCCGCATGACCGGAGCACGAGCGCTGCTCGTCGTCGACGTGCAGAACGACTTCGTCGAGGGCGGGTCGCTGGGGGTCAGCGGCGGCGCGGTGGTCGCCGACCGCATCTCCCGGCACCTCGACGCCCACCACGGCGACTACGCCGCCGTCGTCGCGAGCCGCGACTGGCACGAGCCCGACGGCACCAACGGCGGCCACTTCCACGCCCCCGGCACCGACCCCGACTTCGTCACCACCTGGCCGGTGCACTGCGTCTCGACCACCCCGGGGGCCGACTACGCGCCGGGGCTCGACACCCGCCACGTCACCCACCACGTGCGCAAGGGCAAGGGAGTGCCGGCGTACAGCGCCTTCGAGGGGACGACCGACGACGGCCGGGCCCTCGCCGACGTGCTGCGCGAGCTCGGCGTCGACCGGGTCGACCTCACCGGCATCGCCACCGACTACTGCGTGCGCGCCACGGCGCTCGACGCCCGGCGGCACGGGTTCGCCGTCCGGCTCCTCGACGGGCTGCACGCCGGCGTCGCCCCGGCCTCGAGCGAGGCCGCGCTGGCGGAGCTGGCGCAGGCCGGGGTCGAGGTCGGACCGTCGTGAGCGAGCACCCGGCCTTCGCGGTCGCGGTCGACCTCGCGATCTTCACGATCCGCGACGGGGTCCTGGCCGTGCTGCTCGTCGAGCGCGGCGAGGAGCCCTACGCCGGCCGGTGGGCGCTGCCCGGCGGCTTCGTGGAGCCCGACGAGGACGCCGAGACCGCGGCCTGGCGCGAGCTGCGCGAGGAGACCGGGGTCGAGCGGTTCGCGGGTCACCTCGAGCAGCTCCGGACCTACTCCGCCCCCGACCGCGACCCCCGCCAGCGGGTGGTCTCGGTGGCGCACGTCGCGTTCGCCCCCGACCTCCCCGAGCCCTCCGCCGGCTCCGACGCCGCCGGCGCCCACTGGTGGCCGGCGCTCGACCTGCTCGAGGGCTCGTCGGCGGTCCGGCCCGACCAGCCCGCGCTGGCGTTCGACCACGACCAGATCCTCACCGACGCCCTCGAGCGCGTCCGGGCCAAGCTGGAGTACACGACGCTGGCGCTGGAGTTCGTCCGCGAGCCGTTCACGCTCCCCGAGCTGCGCCGGGTCTACGCCGCGGTGTGGGGCACCCCGCCCGACCTCGGCAACTTCCGCCGCAAGGTGCTCGGCACCGAGGGCTTCGTCGTCCCCACCGAGGGCCACGGACCCCCGTCGGAGACCGGCGGCCGCAAGGCCCTGCTCTACCACCGCGGCCCCGCGACGGTCATCCAACCCCCGATGCTCCGCACCACCTGACCGCGGGATAGTCCCCAACAAACCGCACCCGGAACGCGCCGTCTCGCGTGCGTCTTGTTTGGGACTATCCCGGCGCAGGGCCCGTTGTCGGTGCCGTGAGCAAGGATGTGGGCGTGACCGAAGCACCCGGCCCGCTCGACCTGTTCAGCGACCCCACCCGCACCTGGTTCGGTGCCGCGTTCGCCGAGCCCACTCCCGCGCAGGCCGGCGCCTGGGCGGCGATCGGCGCCGGCCAGCACGCGCTGGTCGTGGCGCCCACCGGGTCGGGCAAGACGCTGAGCGCCTTCCTGTGGTCGATCGACCGGCTGCTCACCACGCCGCCACCCGAGGACAAGACGCAGGCGCTGCCGGGTCCTCTACGTCTCCCCGCTCAAGGCGCTCGGCGTCGACGTCGAGCGCAACCTGCGCGCCCCGCTGACCGGCATCCGGCACACCGCCGACCGGCTCGGCACGCCCCGTGCCCGAGCTGCGCGTCGGCGTCCGGTCCGGCGACACCCCGGCCGCCGACCGCCGGCGCCTGACGACCGCCCCGCCCGACATCCTGATCACCACGCCCGAGTCGCTGTTCCTGATGCTCACCAGCCAGGCCCGCGAGTCGCTGCGCGGCGTCGAGACGGTGATCATCGACGAGGTGCACGCCGTCGCCGGCACCAAGCGCGGCGCCCACCTCGCGCTCAGCCTCGAGCGCCTCGACGCGCTGCTCGACCGGCCCGCCCAGCGGATCGGCCTGTCCGCGACGGTGCGTCCGCTCGAGGAGGTCGCCCGGTTCCTCGGCGGCGCGGCCCCGGTCGAGATCGTGGCCCCGCCGGCCGAGAAGAGCTGGGACCTCACGCGTCGTCGTCCCCGTCGAGGACATGACCGCGCCCGGCGACTACGACGAGAACGACCCCGACGACCGCCCGCAGCACCAGCATCTGGCCGCACGTCGAGGAGCGCGTGGTCGACCTCATCGAGCAGCACACCTCGACGATCGTCTTCGCCAACTCGCGCCGCCTGGCCGAGCGGCTCACCGCCCGGCTCAACGAGATCGCCGACCGCGCGGGCCTCGGGCGCTCCGAGGAGCGGGCGCCCGCGAGCCCGCCCGCGCAGGTGATGGCCCAGGCCGGTGCCAGCCTCGGCGCCGAGACGGTGATCGCCAAGGCGCACCACGGCTCGGTGTCCAAGGAGCAGCGGGCGCTGATCGAGGACGACCTCAAGCGCGGCCGGCTGCCGGCCGTGGTGGCCACCAGCAGCCTCGAGCTCGGCATCGACATGGGTGCGGTCGACCTCGTCGTCCAGATCGAGTCGCCGCCGAGCGTCGCCAGCGCGCTGCAGCGGGTCGGCCGCGCCGGTCACCAGGTCGGCGAGGTCTCGCGCGGCGTCCTCTACCCCAAGCACCGCGGCGACCTGGCCCAGACCGCCGTCGCGGTCGCAGCGGATGCGCACCGGCGGCATCGAGGCGCTGCGGGTGCCGACCAACCCGCTCGACGTGCTCGCCCAGCAGGTCGTGGCGGCCACCGCCCTCGAGGCCTGGGACGTCGACGACCTCTACGACCTGGTCCGGCGCAGCGCGTCGTTCGCCCAGCTCCCGCGCTCGGCCTACGACGCCACCCTCGACCTGCTCAGCGGCCGCTACCCCTCCGACGAGTTCGCCGAGCTGCGGCCGCGCGATCGTCTGGGACCGCGTCACCGGCACCCTCACCGGCCGACCGGGCGCCCAACGCCTCGCGGTGACCAGCGGCGGCACGATCCCCGACCGCGGCCTCTTCGGCGTCTTCCTCGTGGGCGCCGAGGGGCCCGGCAAGCGGGTCGGCGAGCTCGACGAGGAGATGGTCTACGAGTCGCGCGTCGGCGACATCTTCGCGCTCGGCGCCACCAGCTGGCGGATCGAGGACATCACCCACGACCGGGTGCTGGTGACCCCCGCCCCCGGCATCCCGGGACGGCTGCCGTTCTGGAAGGGCGACACCCTGGGCCGACCCGCCGAGCTCGGCGCGGCCATCGGCGCCTTCACCCGCGAGCTCGGCGCGATGCCGCGCGCGCCGGGCCGAGCAGCTGGCCCGCGACACGGCCTCGACGAGTGGGCGGCCGGCAACCTCGTCGGCTACCTGCACGAGCAGCTCGAGGCCACCCACGTCCTGCCCAGCGACACCACCCTGCTCGTCGAGCGGTTCCGCGACGAGCTCGGCGACTGGCGGCTGGTGGTCCACTCGCCCTACGGCACCCCGGTGCACGCACCGTGGGCGCTGGCGATCAACGCCCGGCTCCGCGAGCGCTACGGCGTCGACGGCCAGGCGGTGGCCTCCGACGACGGCATCGTGATCCGCATCCCCGACACCGACGCCGAGCCGCCCGGCGGCGACGTCATCGTCTTCGAGCCCGACGAGATCGACCAGCTCGTCACCCAGGAGGTCGGCGGCTCGGCGCTGTTCGCCGCGCGGTTCCGCGAGTGCGCGCGCCCGGGCCCTGCTGCTGCCGCGTCGCGACCCCGGCCGCCGCTCGCCGCTCTGGCAGCAGCGGCAGCGGTCGGCGGCGCTGCTCGAGGTCGCGGTGAAGTACCCGTCGTTCCCCATCGTGCTCGAGGCCGTCCGCGAGTGCCTCCAGGACGTCTACGACCTGCCGGCCCTGGTCGGGCTGATGCGCTCGGTCGATCGGCGCGAGGTCGCGGTCACCGACGTCGCGACCACCTCGCCCGTCGCCCTACGCCCGCAGCCTGCTCTTCGGCTACGTCGCCCAGTTCGTCTACGAGGGCGACTCCCCCATCGCCGAGCGCCGCGCCGCCGCGCTCTCGCTCGACCAGGGGCTGCTCGCCGAGCTGCTCGGCCGCGCCGAGCTGCGCGAGCTGCTCGACCCCGACGTGCTGGCCGAGGTCGAGGCCGAGCTGCAACGGCTGGCCCCCGACCGACGCGCCCGCGACGCCGAGGGCGTGGTCGACCTGCTGCGTCTGCTCGGGCCGCTCACCACCGACGAGGTGGTCGGCGCGCTCCGCGCGACGACGCCGACGTCGCCGGCTGGCTCGCCGCCCTCGCCGAGCACGCGCCGGGTCGTCGAGGTCCGGATGGCCGGCGAGGCGCGCTGGAGCGTCGTCGAGGACGTCGGCCGGCTGCGCGACGGACTCGGCGTGCCTGTCCCTCCCGGCACCCCTGAAGCCTTCGCCGACCCGGTCGACGACCCGCTCGCCGACCTGGTCGCGCGCTACGCCCGCACCCACGGCCCCTTCACCACCGACCAGGTCGCCGACCGGCTCGGCCTCGGCGGGGCCGTCGTCCGGCACACGCTGCAGCGCCTGGCCGCGCAGGGCCGGGTGCTCGACGGCGAGTTCCGGCCGTCGGGCTCGCGGCACCGAGTGGTGCGACGCCGAGGTGCTGCGCCGGCTCCGCCGGCGCTCGCTGGCCCGGCTGCGCCAGGAGGTCGAGCCGGTCGAGCCGGCGGCGCTCGGCCGCTTCCAGGTGGCCTGGCAGCAGATCGGCGGGCCGTCTGCGCGGGGTCGACGGCGTGGTCACGGTGATCGACCAGCTCGCCGGCTGCCCGGTGCCGGCCTCCGCCCTCGAGCCCCTGGTGCTGGCCTCCCGGGTGCGCGACTACGAGCCCTCCTACCTCGACGAGCTCACCGCCGCCGGTGAGGTGGTGTGGGCCGGCCACGGTCCGCTGCCCGGGGCCGACGGCTGGGTGTCGCTGCACCTCGCCGACCAGGCCTCCCTCACGCTCCCGACGCCGAGCGGCGACCGAGGTCACCGAGCTGCAGCAGGCCGTCCTCGATGCCCTGGCACCCGGCGGCGCCTGGTTCTTCCGGCAGCTGGCCGGCGCCGTCGCAGCGACGAGCGACGCCGCGCTGTCCTCCGCGCTCTGGGAGCTGGTGTGGGCCGGCCGGGTCAGCAACGACACGCTCACGCCGTTGCGGGCGCTCACGCGGTCGGGCGCGACCACCCACCGCAGCCGTCGCCCACCACCCCGCCCCGGCCGGGTCTCGCGCACCGGGCCGCCCGAGACGGCGGGGCGCTGGGCGCTGCTGCCCGACCTCGACACCGATCCCACCCGGCGGGCGAAGGTCACGGCCGAGCGCCTGCTCGACCGGCACGGGGTCGTCACCCGGGGCGCGGTCGTCAGCGAACGGGTGCCCGGCGGCTTCGCCGCGCGTCTACAAGGTGCTCTCGGCCTTCGAGGAGTCCGGCCGCTGCCGGCGCGGCTACTTCGTCGACGGCCTCGGCGCCGCCCAGTTCGGCACCGCCGGCGCGATCGACCGGCTGCGCACCTTCGCCGAGCCGCCCGCCGACGGAGGGGCCACCCACACCCGCACCGACGGCGCCAAGCAGTCCGCGGTCGCGCTGGCCGCCACCGATCCCGCCAATCCCTACGGCGCCGCACTGGCCTGGCCCGCGTCGACGGGGGCCACCCCCGACGCGCGTGGCCACCGCCCGGGTCGCAAGGCGGGGGCCGTGGTCGTCCTGGTCGAGGGTCGGTTGGTCCTCTACGTCGAACGCGGCGGCCGCACCCTGCTCACCTGGAGCGACGACGACGAGCTGCTCACCGTGGCCGCCACCGCCCTCGCCGAGACCGCCCGCCGGGGCGCCCTCGGCCGTCTCACCGTCGAGAAGGCCGACGGCGAGCAGCTGCTCGGCGCCGGGTCCACGCCGCTGCGCGCCGCGCTCGACAGCGCCGGCTTCGTGGCCACTCCCCGAGGACTCCGGTTCCGTGCCTGAGGGCGACACCGTCTACCGCGCCGCCCGGCTGCTCGACCGCGAGCTGCGCGGACGGGTGCTCACCGGCACCGACTTCCGGGTGCCGCAGCACGCCACCGTCGACCTCTCCGGCGCCACGCTCACCGCCAGCCTCTCGCGGGGCAAGCACCTGCTCACCCGTCTCGACGACGGCGAGCAGCGCTGGACCCTGCACACGCACCTGAAGATGGAGGGCAGCTGGCGGGTCTTCCGCGACGGCCGACGGTGGAGCCGCCCGGCCCACCAGGCCCGGGTCGTCCTCACCGCCGACGGGGTGCAGGCCGTCGGCTTCTCGCTGGGCATCGTCGAGCTCCTGCCCACCAGCGAGGAGGAGTCGGTGGTCGGTCACCTCGGCCCCGACCTGCTCGGCCCCGACTGGGACGAGGCGGTCGCGCTCGAGCGGTTGGCGGCAGATCCGGCCCGACCGCTGGTCCAGGCACTGCTCGACCAGACCAACCTCGCCGGGATCGGCAACATGTACGCCGCCGAGCTCTGCTTCGTCAGCGGCACCCACCCGCTCACCCCCGTGGGCGACGTCGCGGTCCTGCCGCGGCTGGTCCGCAGGGCCCGGCAGATGCTCGACCTCAACAAGGAGCGGGCCGTGCAGTCCACGACCGGCGACCTGCGCGAGCGGGAGCGGATGTGGGTCTACCGGCGCGACCGCTCGCCGTGCCGGCGCTGCCGGACGCCGATCGAGGTCGCGATGACGGGCCCGGTCGGCCGAGAGCGGGCGACGTACTGGTGCCCACGCTGCCAGCCGCTGCCCGGCTGAGCAGAGGTCAGGCGGCGGAGGCCACGACCTCGCCCGCGACGCGGGCGTGGACGGTGATCGGGGTCGCGGCGGTCGCCGCCTCCTCGATCGCGACCGCGAGCGAGACCTCGCGCAGCACGTCGGACAGCGGCGCCTCGAGCGCGCCGCACAGCGAGGCGAGCAGCTCGGAGGACGCCTCCTTCTGACCGCGCTCGATCTCGGAGATGTAGCCCAGGCTCACCCGGGCCTCCTGGGAGACCTCGCGCAGGGTCATCCCCCGCTCCATGCGCCTCTCGCGCAACACGTCACCGAGCAGTCGGCGGAACAGCACCATCCGGTTCTCCCTTCTGCTCAGCGGCGACGACCCCCGGCCGCGGGGCCGGTGCCGTGACCGTCACGACGGTCCGTGGGGGGCCAACGCTACCCGAGACCCATTTCTTCCGCCCGGACGCACCGCAGGGAGCCGACCTGCCGGTCGACTCCCTGCGGTGGTGCTGCGGTGGTGCTGCGGTGGTGCTGTGCCTCCGGGCTAGCGGACGACCCGGAACGTGAACCGCTCGACGCCCCGGTTGATGGTCGAGCTACCGGGGTAGACGACCTTCACCCGCTTGACGCCGGCCCGGTTGAAGACCGACATCCGGAACTTCGCCCGGCCGTTGCGCAGCGTCATGGCCCGAGCCGGCTTGCCGGTGACCTTGATCCCCACCGGCCCGGTCGCGGCCTCGCCGCCACCTCGGACGATGATCACGATCCGTGCGTTGGTCCGGCCGGCGCGGATCTTGCCCGGCTTGACCTTGTGCCGGATCACGGGGTCCACCTTGGACGGCGGCGGGGGCGTGCCGGACTCCACCTCGATCGGCACCATGACCTCGGTGCCGGTCTCGGCGCCGGTCACGACCAGCTCGGCCACGCCGGGCGCGGTGCCGTCGGGCAGCACCACGCTCACCGAGGCCGTGCCGGCCTCGTCGAAGCCCGGCAGCGCCGTCTGGACCGTGGTGTCGACCGGGAACGTGCCCAGCTCCACCCCGCCCAGGCTGACCGCGACCTCGTCGTCGGTGCACGTCGACCGGACCGGTCATCGACAGCGAGGTCAGGTCGACCTCGACCGTGTCACCGGGCGCGTACGACGCCGGGGCGCCGTCGGGGAACACCGTGCCGACCGAACGCTGGCTGTAGTCGACCGGCAGCGGCTCGTCGGCGGCGAACTCGGCCATGTAGTCGACCATCGCCTCGAGGTCGGTCTGACCGGTGTCCTGCCGGTCCGCGCCCTCGGTCAGGGTGCTGAACCCGTCGCCACCGGACGCGAGGAACGAGTTCACCGTGACCGAGTAGGTCGCGGCGTCGTCGATGGCCACGCCGTCGAGCCACATGCCGGTGACCTCACCCCTGGTCCCCTCCGGCGAGCCGGCCGGCGGGGGGATGTAGGCGTAGGTGAAGCCCTCGGAGATGCCGAGCCGCAGGAACGGACGGGACTCGCCCGCGGCCTGCCACTGCTCCTCGAGCACCGACTCGATCTGGGCACCCGTGAGGTCCATGTTGACCAGGGTGTTCGCGAACGGCTGCACGTTGGCCGCCTGCCGGAAGGTCAACGTGGACGGGTACTCACCGGCGGCCGAGGCCATGTCGGCGCGCAGCCCGCCCGGGTTCATGAACGCGATCTGCGCCGAGCCCGTCGTGGGCGACTCCGTGGCCCAGCGCTGGACCTCGGCCACCAGGTTGCCCAGGGTCGACTCGCCACCGCGGTTCTCGGTGGTGCCGTTCGCCAGCTTCGCCCGGCTGAACTGCCCGTCGATCTCGCCCAGCGGCTGGGCCCCCAGCACGGCGGCCCGGTCGATCGCGGCCTGCACGATCGGCTCCACGGCCGGGTCGCTCGGGTAGTTCGGCGTGGTCGGGTTGGCCTTGAGGTCGAGCACGTTCTGCTCCAGCCCCGTCACCTCGCCGGTGGAGGCCTCCACGGTGAACAGCAGCTGGTTGAGCGCCATGCCGTACTGACCGGCGGAGACCACCGGTCGCTCGGTGACCTCACGGTCGGTCCAGCCGTCCACCGGGAACGAGCAGTTGTACTTCAGGTGGGTGTGACCGGACACGATCGCGTCGATGTTGTCGTCGACGCCGGTGATGATGCTCCCGAAGTCGGAGGTCGGGTCGTCGTCCATGACGTCGCAGTCGGTGCCCGGGGCACCCTCGTGCACGAGCAGGACGATGACGTCGGCACCCTCGGCCTCGAGGTCGTCGGCGGCCTCGTTGCTGGCCTCGACGATGTCGGTGACCTCGATGTCCTCGATGCCGGCCGGCGAGACGAGCGTCGGCAGGTGCTCGGTGACCGCACCGATGAAGCCGACCTGGACGCCGTTCATCTCCTTCATCCAGACCTCGTCGAGCGGCGTGGCGTCGCTCCCGTCCCGCACCTTGACGTTGGCGCCGAGGTACTTCCAGGTGGCGCCACCCTCGGGGTTGGTGTCGGGGTCGTAGGGCGCGATGACCCGGTTCATCAGGTCGTCGTAGCCACGGTCGAACTCGTGGTTGCCCACTGCGGACACCTCGAGCCCGGCCTCGTTGAGCGCGTCGATCGTCGGCTTGTCGCGCTGGATGAACGACTCGAACGTCGAGGCGCCGATGAGGTCGCCGGCGGCCGCGAAGACCGTGTTCGGGTTCTCGCCCCGCAGCTGCTTGACGGCACCCGAGAGGATCGCCGCGCCGGCCTCGCTGCCCCGGGTGTTGTTGGTCAGTCGCCCGTGGAAGTCGTTGGTGCCGAGGATCTGGATCTCCTCCGGACCGACACCGGGCAGGTCCAGACCGACGACGTACGGGTCGTGGTCGGAGGCGCGGTAGGCGTCGGGCTCGTAGAAGTTGGTCGCGTTGTAGTTGTAGCGGCTGTACTCGAGCGCCACGGACTCGCCGGAGTTGATGCCCCAGACGTCCGAGCCGGTGACCAGCTCGAGCGCGGCGTCGTTGGCCAGGACGTGGTCCAGGGAGCCGGAGAGACCGCTGAAGCTGTAGGTCTCCTCACCAGGGGTGTCGGACTCCAGCGCCGTGTAGCCGTCCTCCTCGAGGGCCTGGATCGGGTCCTCCTCGGAGTAGGCGTTGAAGTCACCGATCAGGAAGACCGACTCGGTGCCGCGGTCGGCGGCGAAGGTGTCGGCGAAGTCCGAGAGCGCACCGGCCTGGCGGACCCGGTCGCCGTTGAAGGCTCCCTGGACGCCGTCGGCGTTGTCGCCGGTGGCCGGCGGGGAGCTGTTGCTCTTGGACTTGAAGTGGTTGACGATCACCGCGAAGGCGTCCTCGTCGTCGCCGCCGGCGGTCTTGAACGCCTGGGCGAGCGGCTCGCGGGCGTTGGCGAAGTTGGTCTCGTCGACCAGGATCTCCGAGTCGCCGACCGGCTCGACCTGGGCCGGCTTGTAGATGAAGGCCGTGCGGATCACGTCCTCCTGCGCCGGGGTGGGCCCGACCGCGGGCGACGGGGCGAACGCCCAGTCGTCGCTGCCGAGGTCGGCGTTGAGCGCGTCGACCAGCGTGCTGAGCGCCGCGTCGCGGTCCTGGTCGAACTTGGCGGAGTTCTCGAGCTCCTCCAGGCCGACGATGCCGGCGTCGAGGGCGTTGATGGCCGCCACGATCTTGGCCTGCTGACGGGCGAGGTTGGCGTCGTTGGCCGCACCGCGCGGCCCGTCCGGCTCGCACCGGTTGGCCGTGATCGGGTTGCCGAAGCGGTCGGTGTAGTAGGTGCAGGAGCCACCCGCGTCCACGAACTCCTCGGCGGTGGTGGTGAAGTAGTTGAGCACGTTGAAGGTCGCGAGACGGACGTCGCCGCCCACGTCCTCGGGTGCCGGGGTCCGCGTGTTCTCGAACTCCGCGGGCGGGGTGTCACCCGACTCGAGCCGTTCGGTCGGCTGGAAGCGCCAGGTGTCGAAGCGGTACTCCAGGACGACCGGCTCGGTGAAGGTGACTGCGGCGCCGACCCGGATCGGGCGGTCGGTGGCCAGGTAGGGCAGCGGGATCCGCTTGTTGGCCTGGCTCAGGAAGTTGATGCTCGCACCGTCGTCGAGCGAGACAGCACGGCGGGCGTTGCGCGCCTCGACCTCGGCGATGGCGTCGGGGTCCTGGGCGTCGGCGACCTCGGTCGGCTGGATCAGCGGCTGGTTGCCGACGGCGAGACCGATCTCGCCGAAGCCGTTGAGCGAGAACGTGTTCGTCACCGTCAGCGGACCCTCGGGGAGGATCAGCTCGCCCTCGTGGGCCTCACGGCCGGCCTCGGTGCCGGGCAGCTGGAAGTCCAGCGGGACGACCGGGTCGGGGTCGCCCTCGACCGGGCTCACGCCGTCCTCGTCGGGCGTGATCTGGGTGGTGCCGCGGAACTCGCTCACCGGGCCGGTGACCTGCACGTCCTCGCCGATGGTGAGGCTGCTCTCGTCGATGTCACGGCCGTAGACGAAGACGGCGTCGGAGGCGCCCGGGGTGTTGTCGGACGCGCCGGTGCCCTCGGTCTGGATGTAGAAGCCGTCGAAGCCGCCGGAGGCGTAGGCGGCGGTGACGACCCCCTGGGTGGTCACGGTGTCGCCCTCCAACGGGGAGGCGTCGCCCGTGCCCTGGATCTCGGCGATCGTGACCTCGGTCGGGTCGGGCGGCGGCGGGGGCTCGTCGCCACCACTGTTCTGCGGGTCTGGAGCCGGCTCCGTGAAGTCGTCGGCGTTGTTGTCGGTGTCGGTGCCGTCGGCGTCGCGCGAGGCGGCGGTCGCCGTCGACAGCGAGACGCCGGACGTGGCGCCCTCGTAGGTGTTGTTGCCGGTGCCGTAGCCGACCATGTCGACCAGGTCGGCGTTGCCGGCGACGTCGCCGCTGCCGGTGAACGACGTGCCGTCGATCAGCAGCACCTGGCCGTTGCTGCCGCTGAGGTTGAAGCCGAGCGGTCCGGCGTCGGGCGTCGGCAGCGGGTCGCCGTTGGCGCCCGAGGAGCTCATCTGCACCAGGAAGTGGCTGCCCGCGTCGACCGAGCCGGTCAGCGGCGCGGCGGGTGCGCCCGCGTTGCCGCTCGTGCTGCGGTACTGCACGGAGAGACCCGCCAGGTCGATGGCGGCGTCGGTCGGGTTGAACAGCTCGACGTAGTCGGCGTCGTAGACAGCGCCGTTGTTGCCGCCTGCCCCGTAGACCTCGCTGATGACCAGGCCGCTGCCGTCAGGCGCGGCGGCCGCCGGTGAGGCGACCATGGCCAGCGGTGCGGCCACGAGGCCGAGGCTGAGGGTGGCGATGATGGATCGGGACGGTGGGCGAAGACGACGAGACAACAGCACTCCCAGAACGCGGATCGGCCCCCCGGACAGGGAAAGCCGACGGGATCGCCGGTGGCCAGGAGTCTCGAGGATCCTCTACCAATTTTGGCGTGGGCGCGAGGGGCGACGACCAATTCGTCGGAAAGAAACCGGATCGTGACAAGCAATTCCCGGCGGATCCCCGGTCGATCCGGCGCGGCTCCTGAGCGTCAGTCGGAGGCGGGCCGCGCGGTGCGCAAGGAGTCGCGCTGGCGCCACACGTCGCGGAAGAACTCGTAGCCCGACCACAGCGTCATCAGCACGGCGCCCGCGAGGGCGACCTGGCCGGCGTAGAAGAGCACCTCGCCCGGCACCCCGAAACGGTCGAACGCACCCCCGTGCGCGTCGCCGTGGGGCAGCGGCAGCACGAGCACGCCCAACGCGACCGCCTGCAGCGTGGTCTTGACCTTGCCGCTCCAGGCCGCGGCGATGACGACGTGCCGCAGGACCGAGAGCCGCAGCAGCGTGACGCTCCACTCGCGCAGCAGCACGACCACGGTCACCCACCACCACACGTCGCCCACGACCGACAGGGCGATCAGGGCCATGCCGGTGATCGCCTTGTCGGCGATGGGGTCGGCGATCTTGCCGAAGTTGGTCACCAGGCCGCGGGCGCGGGCGATGTCGCCGTCGATCTTGTCGGTGATCATCGCGACCCCGAAGATCACCCAGGCCACCACGCGCCAGGTGATCGAGTCGCCGCCGTCGGCCAGCACGGCCGCGGCGAAGAACGGCACCAGGACGATCCGCAGCGTGGTCAGCGCGTTGGGCAGGTTCCAGTTGCTGACCGCGGGGCTCTGCTCGGTGGGTCCGGTCATCGCAGCTCCTCGGCGATCAGGTCGACACCGTCGGTGCCGACGACGAGCGCGGGCACCAGGTCGCCCACCTGGGCCGGGGCGTCACCGGCCCGCGCCGTGAGGTACGTCGTCCCGTCGACCTCGGGGCCCTGGTGGGCCGCCCGGCCGGCCGTCTCGCCGTCCCCGACCGACTCCACGAGCACCACGACCTCCTCGCCGAGCCGCTCCTCGGCGCGCTGGGCGTTGAGCTCCTCGACCAGGGCGGTGACGTGCTGGGCCCGGGCCCACACCTCGTCGGGGTCGAGCTTGTCGCCGTAGGACTCGGCCTCGGTGCCGTCCTCGTCGGAGTAGCCGAAGACGCCGGTCACGTCGAGCCGGGCGGCGGTGAGGAAGTCGCAGAGGACCTCGAGGTCCTGCTCGGTCTCGCCCGGGAACCCGACGATGACGTTGGAGCGCACCCCCGCGGCCGGGGCCAGGGCGCGGACCTGGTCGAGCAGGCCGAGGAAGCTCTCGGGGTCGCCGAAGCGGCGCATCCGCCGCAGCACGGTCGGGCTGGCGTGCTGGAAGGACAGGTCGAAGTACGGCGCGACGCCCGGGGTGGTGGCGATCGCCTCGACCAGGCCGGGACGGGTCTCGGCGGGCTGGAGGTAGGAGACCCGCACCCGGTCGACGCCGTCGACGGCGGCGATCTCGGGCAGCAGCGTCTCCAGCAGCCGGATGTCGCCGAGGTCCTTGCCGTAGGAGGTGGAGTTCTCGGAGACCAGGAACAGCTCGCGGGCACCCTGACCGGCCAGCCACCGGGCCTCCGCCAGCACGTCGGACGGCCTCCGGCTCACGAACGACCCGCGGAAGGACGGGATCGCGCAGAACGTGCAGCGCCGGTCGCAGCCGCTGGCGAGCTTGAGCGGCGACATCGGCCCGGTGTCGAGGCGACGGCGCTCCTCCGGCGCCCAGGCCGGCGCCGGCTCGGCCGCGGCGGCCCGGTCGACCGGGCTGATCGGCAGCAGCCGGCGCCGGTCCTGCGGGGTGTGCGGGTGCGGGCGGTCACCGGCGACGATCGCGCGGAGCCGGGCGGCGATGTCGGGGTAGTCGTCGAAGCCCAGCACCGCGTCGGCCTCGGGCAGCGAGTCGGCCAGGTCCTTGCCGTAGCGCTCCGCCATGCAGCCCACGGCCACGACGGCCTGGACCGATCCGCCCTGCTCGCCGCCGACCTTGAGGTCGGCGGCCTCCAGCAGCGCGTCGACGGAGTCCTTCTTGGCGGCCTCCACGAAGCCGCAGGTGTTGACCACCACCGTGTCGGCCTCGGAGGGGTCGTCGACGAGGCGGAAGCCGTCGGCAGCGAGCCGCCCGGCGAGCTCCTCGGAGTCGACCTCGTTGCGGGCGCAGCCCAGGGTGAGCAGGGATACGGAGAGTGGCGTCGTCATAGTCGTTGTCGAGTATGACTGTCAGGGTGCCCGGGGAGCGAACGGGCGACCCCGGAGCCGACGTGAGTCAGCGCACCACGTAGGTCTGCTGCGCCTGCTGGCCGGTCGCGCCGAGCGCTCCGCGGTCGTCGCCGTCCAGCTGGATCTCGAGCGATCCGTCGGTCGTGCTGACCCGGACGGGCGGCGCCGCGCGGAAGGTTGCCGACTGGTTGAAGGCGAGCTGGCCGTCGAAGACGATCTCCCCGGCGCCGTCGCGGGCGACGACGCGGGCACCTCCGCCGGCGGCCGTGAGCACGACCGGCACCGGTGCGGCGGCTCCGGCAGCCGCGTTGTTGGGGCCGTTGGAGCCGTTGAGACGCTCGATGGCCGGGGTGACCGAGACCGGTCCGTCCGTGACCAGCCGCGCGACCGACCAGACCAGGACCACCGCCATCACCGCGGCGACCAGCACCGACCAGTTGGGCGCCACCGCGGGTGGCCCGCAGGGACCCGCCGGAGGCGGTCGCGAGCTCGGCCTGGAAGACGCGACGAGGGTCCACGGGGGCGTCGGCGTAGCGCTCGTCGTAGGCCGCGAGCAGTGGTGCGGCGTCGAGCCCGAGGATCCGGGCGAGCGTGCGCAGGTGGCCGCGGGCGTAGAAGGTCGCCGCCGCAGGGGGCGAAGTCGTCGACCTCGATCGACTCGATCACGTGCGGCCGGATCCGGGTGCGCTCGGAGAGCTGGTCGACGGTCAGGCCGAGCCGGGTGCGGGCGGCGGCGAGCTCAGGGCCCACGACGGGGTCGGCGGCCGGCTCGACCGCGAACTCGTCGATGACCACCGGGGCCACGGCCTCCCCGGCCCGCGCGATCGGGGACACGCCCTCGTGCCACACCACCGTGTCGTCGGTGTCGTGGCGGGTGTCGTGGCGGGTGTCGTGGCTGCGGCGCAGCTCAGCGTCCTCGGGGAGGGTTGCGGTCTCGTCGTCGACCGGGTCGACGGGGTCCAGGCGCAGGGCGTTGGCGCCCACCGTCGACTCCCGCTCCACCTCGGCCCGGACGGCGGTCCGAGGGTCGCGCAGCGGCAGCGGAGCGGGGCTGGCCACCAGCAACGGCACCGTGTGCTCGGGGGTGGACGGCTCGGGCTCCGGCTGCTCGGGCGACTCCCGCTCGGCCAGCTCGTCGGGCTCGGCCAGCTCGTCGGGCTCGGCCGGCGTCGCGGAGGGTGGGGTCGATCTCGACGATCTCGGTGGCACCGTCGGCGAGGTCGTCGAGCACCGCGGAGACCTCGTCCGGCCGCAGCCCGACCAGCCGGGTCGACAGCGACAGCGGCACGGTGAGGTCACCGTCGTGGGCCCGGGCGACCAGGATCCAGCCGTCGCGGAGCAGGCCACGGCGGGGCAGGTGCTCGACCAGCTCGACCTCGGGCCAGGCGACGCCGGTCCAGGCGCGTCCGGAGCGGAGCCGGATCCCGTGCCGGTCGGCGACCAGCAGCGGAGCGCGGGAGTCGAGCAGGGCCGCGAGGTAGGCGATGGCCACGAGCGCCATCACCGCGAACACCGCCCAGTCGAGGGCAGTGCCGCCGGCGGCGGAGGCCCGCACGACGTAGGCGGCGGCTACCACGGCTGCGGCCGCGCCGAGGGCCATGGCCAGACCGGCGCGGCGGCGTACCTCGAACCCCTCGCGGGGCGTCGGCTCGTCGGTGGGGACCTGGGTCTCGTCGAGGGACCCGACAGCGGACGTCATCACAGCTCTCCCTGGATCGTCACGATCACGGCATCGATCTCGTCGGGCTTGACCAGCACGTCGCGGGCCTTGGAGCCCTCGCTGGGTCCGACCACTCCCCTGCTCTCCAGGATGTCCATCAGGCGGCCGGCCTTGGCGAAGCCGACCCGGAGCTTGCGCTGCAGCATCGAGGTCGAGCCGAACTGCGTGGAGACCACCAGCTCGATCGCCTGGACGACCAGGTCCATGTCGTCGCCGATGTCGTCGTCGAGCACCTTGCTGCTCGTCGCGGGCGCGGTGACGTCGTCGCGGTAGGACGGCTCCAGCTGGGCCTTGCAGTGCTTGACCACCTGGGCGATCTCCGCCTCGGTCACCCAGGAGCCCTGGACCCGGACCGCCTTGGAGGCGCCCATCGGCAGGAAGAGGCCGTCACCCTGGCCGACCAGCTTCTCCGCGCCGGGCTGGTCGAGGATGACCCGGCTGTCGGCCAGCGACGAGGTGGCGAACGCCAGCCGCGACGGCACGTTGGCCTTGATCAGCCCGGTGACCACGTCGACCGAGGGGCGCTGCGTGGCGAGCACCAGGTGGATGCCGGCCGCGCGGGCGAGCTGGGTGATCCGGACGACGGCGTCCTCGACGTCACGCGGCGCGACCATCATCAGGTCGGCGAGCTCGTCGACGATCACCAGCAGGTACGGGTACGGCGCGAGCTCGCGCTCGCTGCCCGGAGGCACGGTGACCTTCCCGGCCCGCACGGCCTTGTTGAAGTCGTCGATGTGCCGGAAGCCGAAGTTGGCGAGGTCGTCGTAGCGCAGGTCCATCTCGCGCACGACCCACGCCAGGGCCTCGGCGGCCTTCTTGGGGTTGGTGATGATCGGCGTGATCAGGTGCGGCACGCCCTCGTAGGCGTTGAGCTCGACCCGCTTGGGGTCGACCATGATCATCCGGACCTCGTCGGGGGTCGCGCGCATCAGCACCGACGTGATCATCGAGTTGATGAAGCTGGACTTGCCGGAGCCGGTGGCGCCGGCCACCAGCAGGTGCGGCATCTTGGCCAGGTTGGCGACCACGAAGCCGCCCTCGACGTCCTTGCCGAGCCCGGCGATCATCGGGTGGTGGTCGGACCGGGCGGCGCCCGAGCGGAGGACGTCGCCGAGCGAGACGATCTCCTTGTCGACGTTGGGGATCTCGATCCCGATCGCGGACTTGCCCGGGATCGGGCTCAGGATCCGCACGTCGGCCGAGGCGACGGCGTAGGAGATGTTCTTCGACAGCGCGGTGACCTTCTCCACCTTCACCGCGGGGCCGAGCTCGACCTCGTAGCGGGTGACGGTCGGCCCGCGGGTGTAGCCGGTGACCTGGGCATCGATGTTGAACTGCTCGAGCACCTGGGTGAGCCGCTCGACCACGGCGTCGCTGGCCTTCGAGCGGGCCTTGTGCACCGAGCCGGGCTTGAGCACCTCGTTGGCCGGCAGCGAGTAGACGATGTCGCCGGAGAGCGCGAGCTGCTCGACCCGCTGCGGGATCGGGCTGTGCTCGGGCGGCCCGAGCTCCGCCTTCTCCGCCGGGGGGACGGCGGGCAGGACCGCACCGTCCGCCGCGCCGTCGTGCGCGAGGGCGACGTCGAGCGGGTCCGCGCCCGGGGTGACCCCGGCGTCCGCTCCCAGCGCGCCGGCGGCGTCACCCGGGATCTCTCCGGTGAGCTCACCGGTGGCGTCGGCGCCGCGCTTGCGACGCTTGCGGCGCTCGCGGTCCTCGAGCACGGGGCTGTCGTAGGCGGGATCGCCCATCTCGGGGTCGATCTCGTCGGTGTCGAGGGCGTCGGCGCCCCCCTTGCGCCCGCGGGTGCGGATCGGCTGGGTGGCGTCGTCCATCCCGTCGCCGTCGTCCGCACCGTGGTGCCCCAACGCCGTGTCTCGCAGCTCGGCGAGCCGCGACGGCACCCGGTACAGAGGTGTGGCGGTGATGACCAGCAGGCCGAAGAAGGCGAGCAGGACCAGCAGCGGCACCACGACGTAGGCGGTGCGGAGCAGGTCGAGCAGCAGGGAGGAGACCACGAATCCGACGGCGCCGCCGGCGCCGCGAAGCGGGCTGGTGTCGCCGAGGACCGGCTCGGGACTTCCGTTGGCGATGTGGACGATGCCGAGGACGCCGAAGGAGAGGGCGGACCAGCCGATCACCTGGCGGCCGACCGGCCCGTTGTGCACGGGGTCGCGCATGACGCGCCAGCCGGCGAAGACCAGCACCATCGGCACGAACCAGGCGATCTTGCCGACCGTGCCGGCGACCAGGGTGCGGGTGAGCTCCATCAGCCCGCCCGGCACCTCGAACCAGACCGCGGCGGCGACGACCAGCGCGATCCCGACCAGCAGCAGCCCCGCACCGTCGCGACGGTGCTCCGGCTCGAGGTCGCGGGCGCCACGGCCGACCCGACGGGCGCCTGCCCCGACCGCGTGGGCGATCGCGAGCCAGGTGGCGGCGATGCCTCGGAACAGCGCCTGGAAGACGCGCGCGACCGGCCCGGGACCGTTGCGCACCGCCCGTGGCGCCGGGCGTGAGGCCGGGCGCTTCGTCGCGCCGCGCGACCGCGAGGCGGGCGCGCGCTTGCTCGAGGTGGGCTTCTTGGTACTCCGGGATCGGGTGCTCGAGCCGCTCTTGGCCCCCGCTGCCCGGGCGGACC
Source organism: uncultured Actinomycetota bacterium (assembly GCA_963834285.1). Taxonomy (GTDB): domain Bacteria; phylum Actinomycetota; class Actinomycetes; order Propionibacteriales; family Nocardioidaceae; genus Nocardioides. The sequence continues at coordinate 113,742 of CAWIAZ010000009.1, forward strand.
CGGACGAGGACGTGGACGTGCTCTTGCTCCGCGACCCCGGCGGGGAAGACGTACGGGTCGCCATGACACCAACCTAGGTGATCGCCACATGCGTCACACGCACCACACGCGTGCGTGTCGTCGCGGGCGTCCGGCACCCCTCGTGACCCGATGGTGACCCGATGGAGACGCCGCGATGCTGGACCGCCCGCGCCCGGCTGTCTAGGGTGCCGTGGTGGTCTGGATCACAGGCCACACCGCATGTCTTACGACTCGGAGGGGAATCTCGTTGAAGATCTTCAAGCAAGGGCTCAGCCTTGCGCTGCTGGGGGCCGGTCTCGCCGCGCTGCCCGCAGCACCGGCCACCGCCGCCGCGGCGTCGCCGGCACCGGACCGCTCGCAGGAGCAGCAGATCCGCGCCGAGGCCGACGGCCCGGTCGCGGTGTCGAAGGAGGAGTCGACCGGACGGATCGGCTTCGTGCGCGCCCAGCGCGACCTGATGCCGAGCGTCGAGGCGCGCGGCGCCAAGGGCGCGGCCGCCAAGGCCTCGGCGTACCTCGATGAGCACGCCGCCGCGTTCGGCGCCAGGAGCTCCGAGCTCGCGCAGACCGGCGTCCGCAAGACCGTCGGCGGCTGGACCGTCGAGTTCGCCCAGTCCTACCGGGGCGTGCCCGTCTTCGCCGGCGAGCTGCGGGCCCACGTCGACGAGGAAGGCGACCTGACGGCCGTCAACGGCTTCGCCGTCCCCGACATCGACCTCGCGGTCACGCCCGCCCTGTCGAAGTCCGACGCGTCCACGCGCGCCACCGAGCTCGTGCGCAACGCGCCGCAGCTCCCCCGCGGCGCCAAGGACGGCGCCGCGGCCGGCGTCCGCGCCGCGAGCACCGACCTGATGGTCTACCGGATGGGCTCCACCCGTGGCGTCGACGGCGCCGCGCTGCTCGCCTGGGTGGTCGAGGTGACCAACCAGCGCTCGGTGCGCGAGACCGTCATCCTCGACGCCTCGACCGGCAAGCCGGTCAACCGGTGGTCGATGATCGCGCACGCGACCGACCGCGAGCTCTACGAGGAGGCCCTCGACCCCGCCAACCTGGTCTGGGAGGAGGGTGACGCGTTCCCGGGCGACCTCGAGGCCGACCAGGCCAAGGAGGTGCTGGGTGCGGGTGAGACGTACTGGATGTTCATGAACACCTTCGGCCGCGACAGCTACGACGGCGCGGGCGCCACGATGAAGACGGTCAACAACGACCCGACCATCAACTGCCCCAACGCCAACTGGAACGGCGTCAGCACCAACTACTGCACCGGTGTCGCCTCCGACGACACCGTTGCGCACGAGTGGGGCCACGCCTACACCGAGTACACCTCCGGGCTGGTCTACCAGTGGCAGTCCGGAGCGATGAACGAGGCCTACTCCGACATCTGGGGCGAGACGGTCGACCTGCTCAACAACCGGCAGAACGCCGACGAGAGCGAGCCCCGCGAGGAGGGCGCCTGCTCGGTGTTCAGCTCGCCGCTGCTCTCGGTCGAGATCACCGCGCCGGCCCCGGTCGCCGGTCCCTGTGACGCCGTGGCCGCCTCGGGCGGGCCCGCCTTCCCGGCGGCCCCGATCACCCCGGACGTCGTGGTGGGCTTCGACGACGACACCAGCGGCAGCACCACGGACGGCTGCTCGGCGTTCGTGAACCCCGACGACCTCGACGGCAACTGGGTCTACGTCGACGAGAACTTCGGCCCCGACGGGTGCTCCTACACCAGCCAGGGCCAGCGCGCCGAGGACGTGGGCGCGCTCGGGATCATCATCGGGTCCGACCCCGCCTACGAGCCGTTCGACATGCCCGGTGCCACCTTCGACATCTACGCGATGCAGGTCGACGGCGAGTCGGGTGCCCGGTTCAAGGAGGCCGGCACGTCGACGGTGGAGGTCAGCTCGACCGAGCCGACCGACCCCAGCGCCCGCTGGCTCTCCGCCGAGGACGACGAGGCCTTCGGCGGCGCCATCCGCGACATGTGGAACCCCACCTGCTACGGCGACCCGGGCAAGGTCTCGGACGAGGAGTACCACTGCGAGACCTCCGACTCCGGCGGCGTGCACACCAACTCCGGTGTCGTGAACCACGCCTACGCCCTGCTGGTCGACGGCAGCACCTACAACGGGGTGACGGTGCCGGCGATCGGCATCGACAAGGCCGCGAACCTGTTCTGGCGCACCCAGACCGAGTACCTCACGATGACCTCGGACTTCGCCGACCTGGCCGACGGCCTCGCGGCGTCCTGCGCCGACCTCATGGGTGAGGACGTCAACGTGGTCACGCTGGGCGACAGCGAGACCGGGGGCGGCCCCGCCGAGCCCGCGTCCGCGGGTCCGATCACGCAGGCCGACTGCGACGCCGTCGACGCGGTGACCGAAGCCGTCGAGCTCGACACCGAGCCGGTGCAGTGCGAGTTCGGCCCGCTGCTGGACAAGGACACCCCGTCCCTGTGCGGTGACGGCTTCACCACCGAGGTCACCTGGAGCGAGGACTTCGAGGACGGGCTCGCCGGCTGGACCCAGGACGAGGAGATCGCGTTCCCGGAGGGCTTCGGCGCACCGTGGGAGGCGGCGTCCGAGGCGCCCGGCGACCACGACTCGGCCACGGCCTTCGGCCCCGACCCCGACGTGGGCGACTGCCAGGAGGGCGCCAACGACATCGCCAGCCGCAACGGCCTCGTGAGCCCGGCGGTCACGTTCCCGACCGGGACCTCCCCGAAGCTCTCGTTCGACCACTACGTGGCGACCGAGGTCGGCTGGGACGGCGGCAACGTCAAGGTGAGCGTCGACGGCGGTGACTTCGCGCTCATCCCGACCGCGGCGTACGAGTTCAACGCGCCCGGCGCCGAGCTGCAGCCGACCGACGCGGGCAACACCAACCCGATGGCCGGCGAGCCCGGCTTCACCGGCACCGACGGTGGTGAGGCGAGCGGCTCGTGGGGCACCTCGATCGTGGACCTCAGCCAGATCGAGGGCGCTGCACCCGGTGACGATCTGGTCTTCCGCTTCGACTTCGGTCGCGACGGCTGCTCCGGGATCGACGGCTGGTACGTCGACGACGTCCAGGTGACGCGTCTGCGAGGCGGTGGCGCCCACGAAGTCGGCGTCCACCACGATGGCCAAGACCCAGAAGAAGGTCCGCTTCAAGAAGGACTTCAAGGTCCGGGCGAAGGTCCGTCGCGACGCCGGCGGCGCCGCTGCCGGCATCGTGAAGGTCTACTTCAAGGGCAAGTCCGTCGCTCGCGGCAGGCTGGACGACAAGGGCCGGGTGAAGATGCTGGTCAAGCGCAACATCCGCCCCGGCAAGCGCGTGCTCGTGGTGAAGTACCGCGGCAACGCGACGACGAGGCCGAGCAAGGACGTGGTCAAGATCCGCGTCCTGCGTCGCCGCTGATCGTCGTACGACACCCGAGGCCCCGCCGGTCCGCCGGCGGGGCCTCGTGCCGTCTGGGCGGGTGCCCCCGTCACCGGGTTTCGTGGCTCGTCGCTGGCGCTCCTCGCACCTCAACCACCGCAGGTCCCGGTGGTTGAGGGTGCGAGCGGAGCGAGCCGGCCGGTGGTTGAGGTGCGAGCGAAGCGAGCCACGAAACCCCCACCGCAACCCCCCGGTGGTTGAGGTGCGAGCGGAGCAGCCAGCCGGTGGTTGAGGTGCGAGCGAAGCGAGCCACGAAACCCCGTCGCAGCGAGCTGTCCGATGGGGTGACCGAGCCTCAGGCCTCGATGACGATGGGGATGATCATCGGCCGGCGGCGGTGGGCCTTGCTGACCCAGCGGCCGACCACGCGGCGCACGGTCTGCTGGAGCTGGTACTCGTCCGTGACGCCCTCGCGGACCAGGGCGTCGACGGCGTCGACGATCGGCTGCTTGATCTCCTCGAAGGTGGAGTCGTCCTCGGCGAAGCCGCGCGCGTGGATCTCCGGGCCGGCCACGACCTTGCCGTGCACGGAGTCGACCACGAGGATCACCGAGATGAAGCCCTCCTCGCCCAGGATCCGGCGGTCCTTCAGGGACGACTCGGTGATGTCGCCGACCGAGGAGCCGTCGACGAAGACGTAGCCGACCTCGACCTTGCCCGTGATCGCGGCCTTGCCGTCGACGAGGTCGACGACCACGCCGTCCTCGGCGACCACGACGTTCTCGACGCCGGTCTGGCGGGCGAGCGCGGCGTTGGCCAGCATGTGCCGGATCTCGCCGTGCACCGGCAGCACGTTGCGGGGGCGGACGATGTTGTAGCAGTAGAGCAGCTCACCGGCGCTCGCGTGACCGCTCACGTGCACCAGCGCGTTGCCCTTGTGGACGACCCGGGCGCCCCACCGCGACAGCCCGTTGATGACCCGGTAGACGGCGTTCTCGTTGCCGGGGATCAGGCTGGAGGCGAGCAGGACGGTGTCGCCCTCCTCGATGTGGACGAAGTTGTGGTTGCGCTGGGCGATCCGGCTCAGCGCGCTCATCGGCTCACCCTGCGACCCGGTGGAGATCAGCACCTGCCGCTCCGGCGGCAGGTCGGCGAGCTGCTTGGCCTCGACCATCACCCCGCCGGGCACCGTGAGGTAGCCCAGGTCGCGGGCGATGCCCATGTTGCGCACCATCGAGCGGCCGACGTAGGCCACCTTGCGGTGGTGGGCCACGGCGGCGTCGAGGATCTGCTGGACGCGGTGCACGTGGGAGGCGAAGCAGGCCACGATGATCCGCTGCTCGGACTCGCGGAAGACCTGGTTGATGACCGGGGTGATCGACTTCTCGGTGGGGGTGAAGCCGGGCGTCTCGGCGTTGGTGGAGTCGGTGAGGAAGAGGTCGACGCCCTCCTCCCCCAGCCTCGCGAACGCTCGCAGGTCGGTGATCCGCCCGTCGAGGGGCAGCTGGTCCATCTTGAAGTCACCGGTGTGCAGCACCAGCCCGGCGCCGGTGCGGATCGCCACCGCCAGCGCGTCGGGGATGGAGTGGTTGACCGCGACGAACTCCAGCTCGAACGGCCCGAGCCGCATCGTGTCGCCCTCGCGCACCTGGTGGTGCACGGTGTTGCGGAGCCGGTGCTCGCGCAGCTTGCTGTCGAGCAGGGCCAGGGTCAGCTCGGAGCCCACCAGCGGGATGTCGTCGCGCTCGCGCAGCAGGTACGGCGTCGCGCCGATGTGGTCCTCGTGCCCGTGCGTGAGCACGAGAGCCTCGATGTCGGCGAGACGGTCACGGATGGGCTCGAAGTCCGGCAGGATCAGGTCGACGCCGGGGTGGTTCTCCTCGGGGAACAGCACCCCGCAGTCGACGATCAGCAGCCGGCCGTCGTACTCGAAGACGGTCATGTTGCGCCCGACCTCGCCGAGCCCACCGAGCGGGATGACCCGCAGGCCGCCCTCCGGGAGCGGCGGGGGCGCGGACAGCTCGGGATGAGGATGGCTCACGGAGCTCCTTCGCTAGATCAGTCCGGAGGCGACCAGGCCTTCGCGGAGGGCGGCCACCTCCTCGTCGGTGAGGGGCACGAGCGGGCCCCGCACGTTGCGGTTGTCCAGCACCCCGAGCAGCTGGAGCCCGGCCTTGGCGGTGGTGGCGCCGTAGTTGGCGACGCCCATCACCGCGTCGATCGCGGGCAGCAGGCCGGTGAAGACGTCGAGCGCAGTGGCGTGGTCGCCGGCAGCGAACGCCTCCACCATGGAGCGCAGCTGGGGACCGGCCACGTGACCGACCACGGAGACCACGCCGGCGGCGCCGTGGGCCAGCCAGGCGAGGTTGGCGATGTCGTCGCCGGAGTAGACCGCGTAGCCCATCTCGCGCAGCCGCACACCGCGGGCGAAGTCGCCGACGGCGTCCTTGACCGCCACCACCGGCTCCCACGTGATCGCCTCGGCGTAGGTGTCGAGGTCGATCGTGGTGCCCGTGCGGCCCGGGACGTCGTAGAGCATCACGGGCAGGTCGGTGGCCCCGACGACGCTGCGGAAGTGGTGGCGGACGCCGGCCGGGCCGGGCTTGTTGTAGTACGGCGTCACGAGCAGCACCCCGTGGGCGCCGAGCTTGGCGGCCTGCTCGGCGAGCTCGACGGAGTGGGCGGTGGCGTTGGTGCCGACGCCGGCGACCACCGTGGCACGATCGCCCACCGCGTCCATGACCGCGCCGAGGATGGCGCCGTCCTCGGCCACCGACGTGGTCGGCGACTCGCCGGTCGTGCCGCTGACCACGACGCCGTCGTGCCCGTGGTCGACGAGGTGGGCGGCGATCCGCGCGGTGCCGTCGAGGTCGACGGAGCCGTCGTCGTGGAAGGCCGTCGCCATCGCCGTCAGGACCCGGCCGAAGGGGGCTGCGGAAGTGCTGCTCATGGCGGCAAGGCTATCGCTCCGGGTGCCGGCGCTCAGACATGCGGCATCACCTCGGCGGCCACCAACCGCAGGTGGTCGAGGTCGGTGAGGTCGAGGGTCTGCAGGTAGGCCCGCTCGCTCCCGGCCTGCGCGAAGCGGTGGAGGGTCTCGACGGCCTGCTCCGGGGTGCCGGCCACGCCGTTGGCACGCAGCTCGTCGGGCTCCCGCCCGATGGCCTCGGCGCGGCGGCGGTACTCCGCCTCGTCGGCGCCCACGCACAGCACGAGCGCGTTGGACCAGGCGAGGTCGCCCGGATCGCGGTCGATCGCCTCGCAGGCCGCGCGGACACGGGCGAACTGCGTCCGGGTGGTCTCGAGGTCGACGAAGGGCAGGTTGAACTCGTCTGCGTAGCGGGCGGCCAGCGCCGGCGTCCGCTTGGCGCCCCGACCGCCGATCAGCACGGGCGGCTTGGCCTGCGCCGGCTTGGGGAGCCCCGGGCTGTCAGTGACCTGGTAGCGGTGCCCCTCGTGGCTGAAGCCGCCCTCGGTGGCCCACAGCCCGGTGATGATCGCCAGGTTGTCCTCGAGCAGGTCGAACCGCTCGCCGGTGCTCGGGAACGGGATGCCGTACTTCGCGTGCTCGGCCTCGTACCACCCGGCCCCGATGCCGAGCTCGACGCGGCCGCCGCTCATCCGGTCGACGTTGGCCACGCTGATCGCCAGCGGCCCCGGGTGCCGGAACGTCACGCTCGTCATCATCGTGCCGAGCCGGATCGTGGTCGTGTCACGCGCCAGCCCCGCCAGCGTGATCCACGCGTCGCTCGGCCCGGGGAGCCCCTCGGTGCCCATCCCGAGGTAGTGGTCGGAGCGGAAGAACGCCCCGAAGCCCAGCTCCTCGGCCGTCAGCGCCACCGCCAGCAGGTCGTCGTACGTCGCACCCTGCTGCGGTTCGGTGAAGATTCTGAGCTCCATCGCCCCTATCCAAGCGGAGCGAGCAGCAGCGCGCGAGGCACGAGGCGCGGCGTGGCGAGCGAAGGTCGGGCAAGCGCCGCGGCTGAGCGAACGAAGCCGCGACGGGCGCGCCGAGAGTGCTCTCCGCTTGATGAGCGCGATCGAAGCGAGCCGTCGAGCTCGCCGCGGTGGTGGTTTCGTGGCTCGTCGCTGGCGCTCGTCGCACCTCAACCACCGCATGGTCGGAGCGTGGTGCTGAACCTCCACCTCTCCGAGGAAGCGCTGGGCGGGGTCGGAAACGTCGGCCGCTGCGCCACCACCCGCACCCCGGTGACGGTCGAGCAGATCCGCGAGTGGTGCCGGACCGCCGGGCAGATCCGAGTGACCCCGGTCCGATGCTGACCTCACCGCGCACCACCATGTCGAGGCCTACGAGATCCCCGACCGTCTCCGCGACGAAGTCGACCACCGCGACATCCACTGCGTCTTCCCCGACTGCCAACGGCGTGCCGAGCGGTGCGACCACGATCACATCGACCCCCACGACCGCGACGGCCCAGACGGCCCCGGCGGTCCTACGTGCACCCACAACATCGCGCCCCTGTGCCGACGACATCACCGCGCGAAGACCCACGGCCGCTGGACCTACGTCCGTATCGCACGCCACCGGCTACGAGTGGACCACGCCGCACGGCTACCGGATCCTCCGCGACCACCACGGCACCCACGAAGCGCGACCGCCTCAGGAGTGACGTCCCGGGGTTTCGTGGCTCGTCGCTGGCGCTCGTCGCACCTCAACCACCGTCGAGGACGCCGCCCTTCCGGTGGTTGAGGTGCGAGCGCCAGCGAGCCACGAAACCACCACCGAACCGCCCGGGTGCCCGTAACCGCGGACGGCGGCGGAGGGAGCTACGGGGTGCGTCGGAGGTGGACGCGGTCGTAGCCGGCGAAGGCCTCGCGGGCGGTCTCGACCCACTCCCTCTCGTCGTACGCCGGGTAGTGGACGTCGCCGGGGGCGAGAGCGGGATCCGCGAGAGCACCTGCTCGTCGGCGGCGGCCAGGGCGGCGGCGTAGACCGCTGCTCCGCCGGCGACCATGACGTCGCCGGGGAGCGAGTCGGCGAGGCGCAGGGCGTCCTCGACCGAGTGCGCGACCCGGACCTCGTCGTGACCGGGCGTCCAGGCCGGGTCGCGGGTGAGCACGATCGTCGTACGGCCGGGCAGCGGCCGCCCGATCGACTCGTACGTGGTGCGCCCCATCACCAGCACGTGACCGAGCGTGAGCTCCTTGAACGTCGCCTGCTCCCCCGGCACCCGCCACGGGATGTCGGGTCCGTCGCCGATCACGCCGTTGTCGGCCACCGCCGCGACCAGCACGACGCGCTTGCCGCCCGGTGTCATGAGCGGGTCATACGGCGATCGGCGCCTTGATGCCCGGGTGCGGGTCGTAGCCCTCGACGACGATGTGGTCGAGGTCGAAGGCGTCGAGCTGGGTGACCGACGGGTCGAGCCGCAGGGTGGGCAGCGGCCGCGGCTCGCGGGTGAGCTGGAGGCGGGCCTGGTCGAGGTGGTTGGAGTAGAGGTGGGCGTCACCGAGGGTGTGCACGAAGTCGCCGACCTCCAGCCCGGTGACCTGGGCGACCATGTGGGTGAGCAGCGCGTAGGAGGCGATGTTGAACGGCACGCCGAGGAAGACGTCGGCCGAGCGCTGGTAGAGCTGGCAGCTGAGCAGCCCGCCGCCCTCCGACGGCGCGACGTAGAACTGGAACATCGTGTGGCAGGGCGCGAGCGCCATCTGCGGGATGTCGGCGACGTTCCAGGCCGACACGATGTGCCGGCGCGAGTCGGGGTCGCGTCGGATCTGCTCGACCACCTGCGCGATCTGGTCGACGTGGTGGCCGTCGGGCGTGGGCCAGGAGCGCCACTGGTAGCCGTAGACCGGACCGAGGTCGCCGCTCTCGTCGGCCCACTCGTCCCAGATCGAGACCCCGCGGTCCTGCAGCCACTTGACGTTGGTGTCGCCGCGGAGGAACCAGAGCAGCTCGGCGAAGACCGACCGGGTGTGCACCTTCTTGGTGGTCACGAGCGGGAAGCCGGCGCTCAGGTCGAAGCGCATCTGGTGGCCGAAGACCGACCGGGTGCCGGTGCCGGTGCGGTCACCCTTCTCGGCGCCGTCGTCGAGGATGCGCTGGAGGAGGTCGAGGTACGGCTGCACGGTGCCGAGCCTAGTCGTCGCGAGCGGTCAGAGGGCGACGGTGCCGGTGATGGTCGTGAGGGTGTCGCCGCCGATCCAGACGACCTCGTCCTCGAGCGCGACGTGCACCCGCCCGGCCCGTTGCAGGGCCGTGCCCTGCGCGGCGACGTACGACGTGGGGAAGCGGCCACCACCCAACCACTGGGCGATGCCGGCGTTGAGGCTGCCGGTGACGGGGTCCTCCCCGATCCCCATCCCGGGGCAGAAGGCGCGCACCTCGACGTCGACGTCACCCTCGGGGTAGGGACCGACCGCACCGATGTCGAGCCCGTCGAAGGCGGCCAGGTCGGGCTCGAGGTCGAGCACGGCGCCGCCGTCGGCGAGCAGCACCGCGACCCAGCCCGGCCCGTTGTCGACCCAGGCGGCGTCGAGCACGTCGGCCCGGTCGATCCGCAGCGCCCGCACGATCCGGTCGAGGTCGGCGTCGTCGACCGGCCCCGAGCGCACCAGCGGCGGCGCGGCGAAGGCCAGCCGCTCGCCCTGGCGCACCCGCACGAGCCCCGCGCCGCACTCCTGCACGACCTCCCCCGCGGACGACGGCACCCCGCCGGCCTCGAGCCAGGCGTGCGCCGACCCCAGGGTCGGGTGGCCGGCGAAGGGCAGCTCGCCGCTCGGCGTCCAGATCCGCAGCCGGTAGTCGGCGGCGGAGTCGGTCGGTGCGAGCAGGTACGTCGTCTCGGAGAGGTTGGTCCACCGGGCGAACGCGGCCATCTCCTGCTCGGTCAGGCCGTCGGCGTCGTGGACCACCGCCACGGGGTTGCCCAGCAGCGGCTGGTCGGTGAACACGTCGACCTGGCGAAAGGGGCGCACCCCTGGAGCGTAGTGCGCCGACGGCCTCCACGCTCGTGCGTGGGCGGACGGGACCGCGTCGACCCGATCCCGCCCTGATACCCGTCCGGCTCCACTAGCATGCCCGCCATGGACGTACGGGCGAAGCACAACGTCAGGATCTCGGGTCGCGACGGCGCGCAGCCGATGCTCTTCTCGCACGGTTTCGGCTGCGACCAGAACATGTGGCGCCACGTCGCCCCGGCGTTCGAGGACCGGTACCAGGTCATCACCTTCGACCACGTGGGCGCGGGCGGCTCCGACTCGGCAGCCTACGACGTGCAGAAGTACTCCTCCCTCGACGGCTACGCCTCCGACGTGGTGGACATCGTCCGCGAGCTCGACCTGCGCGACGTCGTCTTCGTCGGTCACTCGGTCTCGTCGATGATCGGCGCCCTCGCGGAGATCACGGAGCCCGACCGGTTCGCCAGCCTGGTGATGGTGGGCCCCTCGCCGCGATACATCGACGACGACGACTACGTCGGCGGCTTCAGCGAGCCCGACATCCACGACCTGCTCGACTCGCTCGGCAGCAACTACCTCGGCTGGTCGTCGGCCATGGCCCCGGTGATCGTGGGCAACGCCGACCGTCCGGAGCTCGGCCAGGAGCTGACCGAGAGCTTCTGCCGGATGGATCCCGAGGTCGCCCGACGGTTCGCGACCACCACCTTCCTGTCCGACTCCCGCGAGGACCTGCCCCGGATCTCGACACCGACGCTGGTGCTCCAGTGCAGCTCGGACGTGATCGCGCCCCAGGCCGTCGGCGAGTACGTCGCGCGCACGATCCCCGAGCGCCACGCTGGTGCTGATGGAGGCCACCGGGCACTGCCCCAACCTGAGCGCTCCCGACGAGACGATCGCTGCGATCACGGCCTTCCTCGAGCCGGCCGGCCAGTAGGTCCTCCCATGCCGAAGCGGGCGGCGGCAGACGCCTTCCACGACGCCCTGCTCGAGGACGATCCCGTCCAGCTCTACGAGGAGGCACCCTGCGGCTACCTCTCCACGACGCCCGACGGGCGGATCGTCAAGACCAACCAGACCTTCCTGCGCTGGACGGGCTACCAGACCGGTGCCCTGCTGGGCCGCCCGTTGGTCGACCTGCTGACCGCCGGGGGCAGGATCTACCACGAGACGCACTACGCACCGATGCTGCGGATGCAGGGCCGGGTCCGGGAGATCGCGGTCGACATCGTGCGCAGCGACGGCGAGCGGCTCCCGGTCCTGCTCAACGCCAGCGTGGGCCTCGGTGACGACGGGGAGCCGCGCGTGGTCCGGGTGGCCGTCTTCGACGCGACCGAGCGCCGCAACTACGAGCGTGAGCTGGTGCTGGCCAAGGAGCGCGCCCAGCGGTCGGAGGAGAAGGCCAGCACGCTGGCGCAGACCCTCCAGCAGAGCCTCATCCCACCGGGTCTCCCCGCGATCCCGGGGCTCCGTCTCGCCGCCGACTACCGTCCCGCCGGGGACGGCTCCCAGGTCGGTGGTGACTTCTACGACGTGCTCCCGCTCGACCGCGGTCGCTGGTGCATGCTCCTGGGCGACGTCAGCGGCAAGGGCGCGCAGGCCGCCGTCGTCACCACGCTGTGCCGCTACACCGCGCGAGCCCTGGCCTTCGGCGCCGACCACGTCTCCGAGGTGCTCACCGAGCTCAACCAGGTCCTCTGCCGCAACGACACCGAGCGGTTCGTCACCATCACCGTCGCGATCCTCGACCCCGGTCGAGGACGGCTGGCGGGTCCAGCTGGGCGTGGGCGGGCATCCCCCTCCGCTCCTGGTCCAGCCCCCCGCGACCGTGACCCCGCTGCACGCCCCCGGGGCGCTGGTCGGGATCTTCCCGCAGGCCGAGTTCGGGGAACGCGAGCTGGTGCTGCGCTCCGGCGAGTCGCTGCTGTTCTACAGCGACGGCGTCACCGAGGCCCGCGACGGGACCGGGGTCTACGGCGACGAGCGGCTGGCGGCCACGGCGGCCGACCTCGGCCCGGGGCCCGAGGTCCTGGTCCGGGGGCTCGTCGAGGACGTCCTCGCCTTCCAGGGCGGGTGGGCCAGCGACGACATCGCCGTGCTCTCCGTGGGAGTGGCCTGAGGAATGGGCGCCGCGACCCGTCGCTACAGTCGGCTTCCACGCCGCACTGATTACGCAACCGTCGTTCCGGGCATTGAGCCTCGAGCAGGCACGACCGCCCGCCGTCCGGCCCCGAGAATCGAGACACCCCTGTGACCGACCTGCCCGCCGGCCCCACCGGTCTGGTGCACGCCGCGTTCGAGACGGCCGCTCCGATGATCGCCTTCCTCTCGGGCGACCCGTTGTCCGTGACGGCCTGCAACGCTGCCGCCCGCGCGCGGCTCGGGGTGCGGGTCGGCACGCCGGCGTCGGACGCCCTGAGCGGCGAGGACCTCGACGAGCTGGCCGTGCGGCTGCCCGAGATGCTCGACTCCGCGACGCCGTTCGTCGCGACCGGGGTGGCGGTCGCCCCTGCTCGACGGCGACGGCGGGCCGGCCACGGCCCTGGTCGACGTGCACGCCGAGCCGGCGCGGTCCCCGACGGCACCGTCGAGGGCATCACGGTCTCCTGGGTGGAGGTCCGGCCCAGCACCGAGGAGCGGGACGAACGGGTGCTCTTCGCGAGCCTGCAGGACGTGATGATGTCGGAGGGGCTCCCGCTCCCGCCCGGGATCGACCTGGCAGCGTGCTACCTCCTCGCCGAGCACCGGGGCGGCGGCGACTGGTTCGACGCGATCACCCTCGACGACGGGCGGGTGGTGCTGGCCGTGGGCGACGTGGTGGGGCACGGGCTCGCCGCCACCGCGGTGATGAGCGAGCTCCGGGCGATCTTCCACGAGCAGGTCCGCGCCTCCGCCGACCTCGCGGCCGCGCTCGTGCTGATGGACCGTCGCGCGCAGCGGGCGCCGGCCACCCGCTCCGCCACGATGTGCGCGGTGCTGCTCGACCCCGCGACCGGTGCGATGACCTACTGCACGGCCGGTCACCCGCCGCCGATCGTGGTCAGCTCGACCGGCCGTGCCTCCTACCTCGCTCCCACCGGCGGCTCGCCGCTGGCACTGGGGCGTCCCTCCGGCCTCGGCGAGCACCGGTTGGACCCCGGCGACCTGCTGGTCCTCTACTCCGACGGGCTCGTCGTCCACCCGGACCGGGCGCCCGAGGAGAGCAGCCTCGACCTCATCCAGCACGCCGAGACCGCCCACGCCGACAGCGCCCAGCACCAGGGCGTTCGCGACGACGTGCTGGCCGACGCAGGCCGCCCCGCCGAGCGCTTCACCGGCAGCCTGCTCCAGGCCGCCACCCAGCACGGCTACACCGACGACGTGACGATCCTGACCGCGCGGCTCACCGGCCCCGTGGCCCCCCTCAGCCTGACCCTGCCCGCGGCCGCGACGGCCCCCAGCGAGGTACGCCGGCAGCTCGGGGCCTGGCTGGAGGGACTGAGCGTGCGCCGGCTCGACGAGTCGGCCGTGCAGCACAGCGTCAGCGAGCTGGTGTGCAACGCCATCGAGCACGCCTACCCCGCCGCGGGCGACGGCGTCCTGGGGTCGCCCGGGCACGAGGTGGAGCTCCTCGCGGAGCACGCCCCCGACGGCTCCCTCGCGATCACCGTCACCGACCACGGCACCTGGCGCCAGCCGAGCGCCGAGACCGACCGGGGTCGCGGCCTGGCCATGGTGCGGGGCTTCTCCGACGACCTCGAGATCTCCACCGGCCCCGACGGCACCCGGGCCCGGATGCGGCACCGCCCGTCCTGGGACGCCGCGCTGCTCACCGGCACCACCCTCGGCTCCGCGGTGCAGCCCCCGCCCGGCCTCGAGGTCGAGCGTCCGCGGGCCGGCCTGCTCGTCCTGCGCGGCGGCATCGAGGGGCACGCGGTCGACCGGCTGCGGCACCTGCTCGGCCAGCACTCCCAGGGAGGTGCGGCCCCGCTGCTGGTCGACCTGACAGAGGTCACCTCCATCTCCAGCGCGGCGATCCACGTGCTCTCGACCAGCCTGACCTGGCCCGCTGACCTGCGGTTCCTCGCCCCGGTCGGCTCGCCCTCGCAGCAGCTGCTCGCCCTCGCCGGCGTGCCCCACCTGTCGTCGCGCGACGACTGAGCCGCTCGGCTCCCGGAGCATCGGGCGCCGTCGGTTGACGACCCGGGCGGGACGGGTATCGTCCTCTCACGACCCAGCCACCCTGAGCGTGGGAGTGCCGCATGAGCGATGCCCGACCCACGCACCCGGCCCCTCGTCGCACCGGCGACGGAGACCGCGGCGTGTCCCGAGCCGAGAGGTCACGACGTACCGCCGAGCTGTTCGACCTCGTCCGCGCCGAGACCGACCCTGATCGCCGGACTCGCCTGCTCGACGAGGTGATCCTGCTCAACCGGGGGGTCGCCGAGGCGGTCGCCTCCCGCTACCAGGGACGCGGCCTGAGCCAGGACGACCTCGTCCAGGTCGCCTACGAAGGCCTCACGAAGGCCGTGCAGCGCTTCGACCCCGAGACCCGCAACGACCTCCTCACGTTCGCGGTGCCCACCATCCGCGGTGAGCTGCTGCGCCACTTCCGCGACCGCAGCTGGTCGGTCCGCCCGCCCCGCCGCGTCCAGGAGCTGCGGTGGAAGGTCAGCCAGCAGGCCGCGGACCTCGAGCAGGAGCTGGGGCACCCGCCGTCGGCTGTCGAGCTCCAGGCCGCGCTCGGCATCTCCGAGGACGAGTACGCCGAGGCGGTCCAGGCGGCGGGCGCCTTCCAGGCCACGTCGCTGGACCAGCCGGCGACCGCCGACTCGCAGACCAGCCTCGGAGACCTGATCCCCGGTGACGACGTCGACTCCGCAGCCACGGAGGCCCGCGTGATCCTGTCGCCGGTGGTGCGCCGGCTCCCCGAGCGTGACCGGCGCCTGTTGCAGCTCCGGTTCTTCGAGGACATGACGCAGGCCGAGATCGGTCGCGACCTCGGCGTCACCCAGATGCAGGTCTCCCGGCACCTCCACCGGATCCTCGACGGCCTCCGGGAGGAACTCGGCGACGAGCTTCCGGACCGGGACCGCTAGGGTCATGCCAATGCACGAGCGTCCGCTGAGCCTGTCCTTCGATCCCGCCGACCAGATCCTGTACGTCGGGGGGTTCGTCGACGAGCTCTCCGGCGTCGCGTTGCGCGACGCCGTGCGCAAGCACTCCCGCGAGTACACCGAGCCGCTGGTCGTCGACCTCACCGACGTCGACTTCCTGCCCAGCCTCGGGGTCGGTGTCCTGGCGGTGGCGCTGCGCACCGCCGAGGAGAACAACGTGAGCCTCGAGCTCGTGACGAAGGACGGCACGGTCTCCCAGCAGGTGCTCAACATCTGCGGGCTGCCCTACACGGCCCGCTGACGGGTTCTCCGTCAGGCGTGGAGCGACATCGGGCCGTAGACCTCGCGGTCGTGCTCGAAGAGCGTGACCGCGTCGACGCCCACCTCGGCGAGCTCGGCCCAGAACTCCCCGACCCATGACTCGGCATCGGCCTGGCTCGCGAAGCGCTGTCCGGCCAGGTCACCCTCCACCGTGACCTCCGCGCCGTCGGCGCCCTCCAGGCGCCACGCCCAGGGACGCTCGGCCGCGGTCGGCTGGCGGAACGTGGACGGCTGGTCGGGCAGGTTCATGACTCACGCACCGTGGGGTCGACGAAGGGGGCCTTGGTCAGCTGGAAGATCTCGCGCCGCCCGCGCACGTCGACGCCCACCTCTGCCTCGGGGTCGACCACGGTCGACAGCAGCGCCAGGCCGATGCCCTTCTTGAGCGTCGGTGAGAACGTGCCGGAGGT
>CAWIAZ010000010.1:0-100963 GCA_963834285.1 uncultured Actinomycetota bacterium
GCGATCGACGGCGAGAGCCACCTCGGTGGGCTCGGGATCGCCGAAGAGGTGATCTCCACGCTGATGGAGCTCGGGCCCCGGCGCACCCGACGCGCGGCGACGTCCTCGCTCCGCTGGCGCTCCCGGCCGATCTGGGTCACAATGGACCCATAACTACACACGTGTCACTCGTGTCGGCCCCTTGACCGTCACCACCACTCGACGAGCCCGCTGGGGAAGGCGCAGCTCGCGCCGGAGGTGAAGAGCTCGAGGAGTCCCACGGTGACCGCACGCACCGCACCACGCACCGCGACCAGAGGCGTTCTCTACGTCCACTCGGCGCCGTCCGCACTGTGCCCGCACATCGAGTGGGCCGTGGGCGGCGTGCTCGGCGTTGCCATCAACCCCGAGTGGTCGGCCCAGCCGGCGCAGGCCGGCACCTACCGCACCGAGTTCTCCTGGGCGGGCGAAGCCGGCACGGCCGCGGCGATCGCCTCCGCCCTGCGCGGCTGGAACCACCTGCGCTACGAGGCCACCGAGGAGCCCACGGCCTCGACCGAGGGCGCCCGCTACTCCTTCACGCCCGACCTCGGCGTCTTCCACGCCGTCACGGGGCTGCACGGCGACATCATGATCCCCGAGGACCGGCTGAAGGCCGCGGTGGTCAAGGCCGCCCTGGGCGAGACCACCCTGGTCACCGAGATCGACAAGCTGCTCGGCAAGCCCTGGGACGACGAGCTGGAGACGTTCCGGCACGCCGGCGAGGGCGCCCCGGTGCGGTGGCTGCACCAGGTCGTGTGACCGGTCCGGCTAGCGGCGGGCCGTGAGCCGGAACCGCGACGAGGGCACGCGGCCGATCGTCTCCTGGTAGCCGTCGCCCCAGGTCACCTTCATCTTCATCGTGTAGCGCCCCCGGATCACGGTGTTGCGGCACAACCGCCACGAGCGACGGCCCCGCGCCGGCTCGCTGACGGAGAACAGGGTCGCCGAGGCGATGCCACCCTTCTTCGGCCCGACCAGGAAGATCTCGGCCATCCAGTCGTCACTGGGTGGCGTGACCCGGTAGGTGTAGCGGTAGCTGCGGCAGCCGGGCTTGAGCACCTGGTTGCGGGCCCGGGTGCGTCCCCAGGGCTTGACGCCGGCGGCGCGCACGGGCTCGGCCGACGACGCGGAGGTCGGAGCCGACGAGGCCGTCGGCACGGTCAGCGTGAGCAGCGCAGCGCACAGCGCGGCGACCAGACCGACGTGGGTCGGTCGCGGGGAGCGGCGTGTCATCGGCGTCGCAGTCGGAAGTACGACGGCTTGACCCAGCCCTCGTGCCGGTCGAAGCCACGCTGCCAGGTGATCTTCATCCGCATCTTGTAGCGCCCGGAGATCACCGAGGCCCGGCAGAGCCGCCAGAAGAGCTTGCCCCGGGCACGGTCGGCGGCGGAGTCGATCGCTGCGCTTGCGATGCCGCCGCCCCTCGGCCCGACCAGGAAGATCTCGGCCGCCCACTGGTCGGTGGGCGGGTCGACCACGTAGCGGTAGGGGTAGTAGTGGCAGGAGCGCTTGATCACCTGGTTCTTCGCCGCGGTGGAACCCCACGGCCGGTAGGCCTCCGCCGTCGTCGGGGAGCCCGCGACGAGCAGCGTGCTCATCACCAGCCCGGAGGTCGCTCCCGCGATCGCCCTGCTCACCATCTCGTCCCTCCGCGTGCCGTGACGTACGTCGTCTTCTACAACGTCAGGCTACGGATGGAGTTACGTGGGGCGACCGAGGGGCGGGACCGCGACCCGGTCGGTCGCGACCGCCCCGCGGCCGGTCAGGCGCTGCCGAAGGCCACAGCGACGTTGGCGCCGCCGAAGCCGAAGGAGTTGTTGAGCGCGGCAAGGTCGCCCTCGGGCAGCGTGCGCGCGGTGGTGGCGATGTCGAGCTCGACCTGGGGGTCGAGGTCGTCGAGGTTGATGGTCGGCGGGACCACCCGGTGGTGCAGGGCCAGCACGGTGGCGATCGACTCGAGCGCCCCGGCGCCGCCGAGCAGGTGCCCGGTCATCGACTTGGTGCTGGTGACGACGACGTTGGAGACGTGCTCGCCGAGCGTGGCGTGCAGCATCAGACCCTCGGCGATGTCGCCTTGCGGCGTGGACGTCGCGTGGGCGTTGACGTGGGCGATGTCGGAGGCGCTGATCTCCGACTCGGCCAGGGCGCGCAGGATGGCGCGCGACCCGCCGCGACCCTTCGGGTCGGGCTGGGCGATGTCGTGGGAGTCGGCGGTGATGCCGGCGCCCAGCACCTCGCCGTAGATCCGGGCGCCACGCGCCCGGGCGTGCTCCTCGGACTCCAGCACCAGGACGCCGGCACCCTCGCCGAGCACGAAACCGTCACGGCCGGTGTCCCAGGGGCGGGAGACCGTGGTCGGGTCGCCGTCGTTCTTCGACAGCGCCATCATGTTCGCGAACGCGGCCATCGGCAGCGGGTGGATCGCTGCCTCGGTGCCACCGGCCACGACGACGTCGGCCCGGCCGAGCCGGATCTGGTCGACCGCGAGGGCGATGCCCTCGTTGCCGGACGCGCAGGCCGAGACCGGGGTGTTCACCGCGGCCCTCGCCCCGATGTAGAGGCTGATGTTGGCCGCCGGGGCGTTGGGCATCAGCATCGGCACCGCCAGTGGAGAGACCCGGCGCGGGCCCTTCTCCTTGAGGGTGTCGTAGTTGGCGAGCAGGGTGTTGACCCCGCCGATGCCCGAGGCCATCGCCACGCCGACCCGGTCACCGTCGAGGTCGCCGGACGCCTGGGCGGCGTCGAGACCCGAGTCGCGCCAGGCCTCCATCGCCGCGACCATCGCGAGCTGCGAGGAGCGGTCGAGACGGCGTGCCTTGACCCGCTCGAGCACCTCGGTCGGCTCGACCGCCACCGTGCCCGCGATCTTCACGGGCAGCTCGTCCACCCAGTCATGGGTGATCGCGCGGACGCCGGAACGCCCGGCGACCATGGCCTCCCAGGTGCTGGCGACGTCGCCGCCGAGCGGGCTCGTGGTGCCCAGGCCGGTGATCACGACGCGGATGCGGCTCATGAGTGCCTCGATTCTGCTGGATGCGGGTAGACGGTGGCGGGTCGAGCCGGGGCTCAGGCCTGGGCGTTCTCGATGAACGCGACGGCGTCGCCCACGGTCTTGAGGTTCTTGACCTCGTCGTCGGGAATGGTGACGCCGAACTTCTCCTCGGCGGCCACGACGACCTCGACCATCGACAGCGAGTCCACGTCGAGGTCGTCGACGAAGGACTTGTCGAGCTGGACGTCGTCGGTGTCGATCCCGGCGACCTCGTTGACGATCTCGGCGAGGTCGGTGCGGATCTCTTCGGTGGTGGCCATGGGGCATCTCCTTCTGGTTGGTGGTGCTCGTGGGTCGTGCTGCTGGGTGGTGCTGCTGGGTCGTGCGGTCAGGGGACGGTGACGACCTGGGCGGCGTACGCCAGGCCGGCGCCGAAGGCGATCAGCAGTGCGGTGTCGCCGGAGCGGGCCTGGCCCTCGCGGACCAGCCGCTCGAGGGCCAGGGGGACCGAGGCGGCGGAGGTGTTGCCCTGCTCGGCGATGTCGCGGGCGATCACGACGCTCGGGGGCAGCTTCATGGTGCGAGCCATCGCGTCGATGATGCGCATGTTGGCCTGGTGGGGCACGAAGACGTCGAGCTCGTCGACGGTGATGCCGGCCTTGTCGAGCGCCTGTTGGCCGATCTTCGCCATCGCGAAGGACGCCCACCGGAACACGGCGTTGCCCTGCATCGTCAGGTGGGGCATGTCCGCGACGTCGGCCGCGACCACGTCGCGCCAGTCCTCGCGCTGCCGGATCAGGTCGAACTGCTCGCCGTCGGAGCCCCACACGACCGGGCCGATCCCGGGGGTCTCGCTGGGGCCGACGACGACGGCGCCGGCGCCGTCGGCGAAGATGAACGCGGTGCCGCGGTCGGTGGGGTCGGTGATGTCGGAGAGCCGCTCGACGCCGACCACCAGCACGTGCCCGGCGCTGCCGGCCCGCACGAAGTCGTTGGCCAGCGCCACGCCGTGGCAGAAGCCGGCGCACGCGGCGGAGATGTCGAACGCGGCGGCCTGGTTGGTGCCCAGCTCGTGGGCGACCAGGGTGGCGACCGCCGGGGTCTGGAGCAGGTGGCTGATCGTGGCGACCACGACGCAGTCGATCTGCTCCGCGTCGATGCCGGCGTGCTCGAGGGCGGCCCGGGACGCCGCGACCGACATCATCTGCACGGTCTCGTGCGGCTCGGCGAAGCGCCGCTCCTTGATGCCCGAGCGCTGCTGGATCCACTCGTCGCTGGAGTCGATCGCGTCGACGATCTCGGAGTTGGGGACCACGCGGGACGGGCGGTAGGCGCCGACCCCGAGGATCGCGGCGTTCGCGGCGCCGGTGGCGCTGGTGATGGCCATCAGGCAGCCGCCGTCTTCAGGCAGAAGGCGCGGGCCTCGTCGAGCTGGTCGGGGGTCTTGAGCGCGAACGTCTCGACACCCGGGAGCGCGCGTTTGGCGATGCCGGTGAGGGTGCCGGCGGGAGGCAGCTCCAGCACGCCGGTGACGCCGAGCTCGGTCATCGCGCCGAGGCAGAGGTCCCAGCGCACGGGGCTGGCGATCTGCCCCACGATCCGGTCGAGCACCTCCTGGCCGTCGCGGACGACGTGACCGTCGCGGTTGGAGATCACCGGGACCCGGGGGTCGTGCACCGAGACCGCGGTGGCCAGGGCCTCGACGTGCCCGACGGCCGGCGCCATGTGCTCGGTGTGGAAGGCCCCGGCGACCGGGAGCGGGCGGAGCCGCGCCTTGGCGGGGGCGTCGTCGGCGAACGCCGCGAGCTGCTCCATCGTGCCGGCGGCGACGATCTGGCCGGGTCCGTTGTCGTTGGCAGGCGTCAGGCCGTGCTTGTGGATACTCGCCAGTACCTCGTCGCGGTCGCCGCCCAGGACGGCGGTCATGCCGGTGGGGGTGGTCGCCGAGGCCTCGGCCATCGCCCGGCCGCGCTCGCGGACCAGGACCATCGCCTGCTCGGCGGTGATCGTGCGTGACGCAGCAGCGGCCACCAGCTCGCCGACGCTGTGCCCGGCGACGGCACCGACCTGCCCGAACCCGTCGGCCGGGTGCGGGAAGAGCTCGAGCGCCGCCAGCATCCCGGTGGCGACCAGCAGCGGCTGGGCCACCTGCGTGTCGCGGATGGTGTCGGCGTCGGCCTCGGTGCCGTAGTGGGCCAGGTCGAGACCGGAGACGGTCGAGAGCCAGTGCAGCCGGGACCGGAAGAGGTCGTTCTCCAGCCAGGGCGCGAGGAAGCCAGGCGACTGGGCGCCTTGACCGGGAGCGACGATGACGAGCACGAGGTCCACTCTGCCTTCTCGCCACCCGGTCCCGGGCACCGGGCCGCACGAATCTGACCCGGCGGGTTTTGTGGGAACCCTACAAAGTGCGCCCGGACTGGCGGCCCAGCACGAGAGCGAGCTGGAGCGCGAACGCGTCGCGTGGCTGACCGGGGCTGAAACCGGTCAGCTCGGCGGTCTGCTTCAGCCGGTAGCGCACGGTGTTGGGGTGCACGAAGAGGGCGCGGGCGGTGGCCTCGATCGAGCCTCCGCTCCCGAGGTACGCCGCCACCGTCTCCAGCATCGCCCCGCGGGCCGCCTGCAGCGGCAGGTAGACCTCGTCGACGAGGTAGCGACGGGCGTGCCCGTCGCCGGCCAGCACCCGCTCGGGCAGCAGCTCGTCGCTGCGCACCGGCCGTGGCGCCTGCGGCCACCCGCTGGCGGCCCGGAACGCCGACAACGCGGCTCGGGCGGAGGAGTGCGCGTGGGCGAGGTCGTCGCTGAGGGGCCCGACGACCACCGGGCCGTCCCCGAAGACGTCGACGAGGTGGTGGGCGGCCGCCCGGGGGTCGCCGTCGCCCCCGAGGACGACGACCAGCCGCTCGCCCTGCACCGCGCACAGCGCGTCGGCACCGGCGTCGCGGGCGAGCCGTCGTACCTCGTCGAACAGGTCGGTCTCCCGACGCTCGACGGGGGTGCGCCCGAGCACCACCGCGACCTGGCCGCGAGCGCTCCAGCCCACGGCGCTGGCGCGGGAGAGCACGGTCTCGTCGGCCTCGGCACGCAGCACGGCGTCGACGAGGAGGGCCTCGAGCCGGGCGTCCCAGGCCCCCCGTGACTCCGCGGCCCGGGCATAGACCTCCGCGGTCGCGAAGGCGACCTCCCGGGCGTAGCGCAGCACCGAGGCATGCACCGAGCGGGCGTCCTCCTCCTCCATCAGGTCGTCGACGTTGCTCTCGACGACCTCGATCGAGAGCCGCACCAGGTCGACGGTCTGCTGCAGGGAGATCGCACCGGCCAGCGCCCGCGGGGCCGCGCCGAAGACGGACGAGGCGACCGCCGAGCCTGCCCAGAGGTCGCTGGTGCGGTCGTCGCCGGAGGCGTACCAGTCGACGAAGCTCTGGATGCCGGCCTGGACGATCTGGCCCACCCAGGCGCGGTCCTCGGCGCTCAGCTCGCGGAACCAGGTCACCTCGGTGCGCATCCGGGCGATCGCCGAGGTGCTCAACGCCCCGGTCGAGCGGCGCAGCACCGCCGCGGACCGGGCGCGGGCACGGGCGGTCTGGCGGGCGGGCACGAGACGACCCTAGTGCGGCTCGACGGTCCAGACAGGTGTGAGGATGGCGGACGGATGGGTATAGGGGTCCAGCAGAGAGCCGCCGGACGTTTCTCGGGGGAGGTCCCACGGCCGGGATCCATGTCTGCTTGAATCGTCAAGTCTCCGAACCCCCAGGAGGGCGCGGTGTCCCAACCGCAGCACGACGTCCAGTTCTTGACGATCCACGGTCATCGCCGCGCCTTCGTCAAGGCGGGGTCCGGTCCTGCCGTGCTGCTCCTGCACGGGCTGGGCTGCGACCACACGACGTGGACCCCGGTGATCGACACGTTGGCCAAGCGCTACACGGTGATCGCTCCCGACCTCCTGGGTCACGGCCAGTCCGCCAAGCCGCGGGCCGACTACAGCGTCGGCGGCTACGCCAACGGCGTCCGCGACCTGCTCACGGTGCTCGGCATCGACAAGGTCACCGTCGTGGGCCACAGCTTCGGCGGGGGAGTGGCCATGCAGTTCGCCTACCAGTTCCCCGAGCGCACCGAGCGGATGGTCCTCGTCGGCTCCGGCGGCCTCGGCCCCGAGGTCTCGCCGTTCATCCGCGCGATCACGACCCCCGGCTACCACCAGGTGATGGGTGCGCTCACGCTGCCGGGGCTCCGCCACGTCGGCATGGCCGGCCTCAGGGGGCTCTCGGCCACCGGCTGGAAGGTCACCCGCGACCTCGGCGAGGTCGCCGACATCTATGACTCCTTCAAGGACCCGAACGCCCGGGCCGCGATCCGGCACGTGGTGCGGGCCGTGGTCGACTGGAAGGGCCAGATCGT
The DNA here is from genome assembly GCA_963834285.1 of uncultured Actinomycetota bacterium. Taxonomy (GTDB): domain Bacteria; phylum Actinomycetota; class Actinomycetes; order Propionibacteriales; family Nocardioidaceae; genus Nocardioides. The sequence goes on from CAWIAZ010000010.1 coordinate 7,409, forward strand.
GACCATGGCCGACCGTGCCTACCTCACCGAGGCCATGCCGATGGCCGTCGTGTGGGGTCGCGACGACCACGTGATCCCCGTGCGCCACGCGGCCAACGCCGCGGCGCTCGCGCCCGCGGCCCGGATCGAGGTGATCCCCAACGCGGGACACTTCCCGCACAAGGACCACCCCGAACGGTTCGCCAAGATCCTGCACGACTTCATCCGCACCACCCGGCCCGCCGCCTACTCGCGGGCCAAGTGGCGCGGGCTGCTGCGGGCCGGACAGACCACCCCGGCGTCCGCCATGGGGCGGCTGTCCGTCGTCCGCGACTCCAGCGCCTGAGGGTCCAGGCCCCCGATCAGGCGTCGCCGCCCTCCTGCTTGACGCCCGCGACCGCGGTGGGGTCGTCGATCCGGTAGGTGGCGAACGCCTCCTGGACCTTGGCCGGGTCGAGGTCGCCGGCGTCGACGAGGGCCTGCAGCGCGCGGACCACGACCGACTGGGCGTCGATGCGGAAGAACCGGCGAGCAGCCGGTCGCGTGTCGGCGAACCCGAAGCCGTCGGCCCCCAGGACGCAGTAGTCGCCGGGCACCCAGCGCGCGATCTGCAGCGGCACCGCGGCCATGTAGTCGGAGACCGCGATGAACGGTCCACCGGCGTCGGCCAGCTTCTCGGTGACGTAGGGCGTGCGCGGGGAGTCCCCGGGGTGCATGAGGTTCCAGTCCTCGCTGGCCACGGCCTCGCGGGCCAGCTCGTTCCAGGACGTCACCGACCAGACGTCGGCCTGGACGCCCCAGTCGTCGCGCAGGATCTGCGCGGCCTCGTCGACCCACGGCATGCCGATGCCGGACGACATCAGCTGCACCCTCGGACCCTCGCCCTCGGCGGTGGCCACCCGGTGGATGCCGCGCAGGATGCCGTCGACGTCGACGTCGTCGGGCTCCGCGGGCTGCCGCACCGGCTCGTTGTAGACCGTGATGTAGAAGATCACGTCCTCGGCGTTCTCGCCGTACATCCGCTCGAGGCCCGACCGCATGATGTGGCTGATCTCGTAGGCGTAGCCGGGGTCGTAGTGCACGACGGCAGGGTTGGTCACGGCCAGCAGCGGCGAGTGGCCGTCGGCGTGCTGGAGGCCCTCGCCGGTGAGCGTGGTGCGACCCGCGGTGGCACCGATCAGGAACCCGCGCGCCAGCTGGTCGGCCATCGCCCAGATCGAGTCGCCGGTGCGCTGGAACCCGAACATCGAGTAGAAGATGTAGAACGGGATCATGTGCTCGCCGTGCGTGGAGTACGCCGACCCGGCCGCCGTGGCCGACGCCATGGCGCCGGCCTCGGAGATGCCCTCGTGCAGCATCTGGCCCTGGGCCGACTCCTTGTAGGAGAGCAGCATGTTGCGGTCGACCGACTCGTACTGCTGGCCCGCGTGGTTGTAGACCTTGGCGGTCGGGAACATGCCGTCCATGCCGAACGTGCGGTACTCGTCGGGCGCGATCGGGACGATCCGCTGACCGATCTCGGGGTCGCGCATCCAGTCCTTGAGGAGCCGGACGACGGCCATGGTGGACGCGATGGAGTTCTTGCCGGAGCCCTTCTTCAGCTCGGCGTAGGCCTTGTCGCCGGGCAGGGTCAGCGTCTTGGCCCGCAGCACCCGCTTCGGCACCGCGCCGCCGAGCGCCTTGCGGCGGTCGAGCATGTACTCGATCTCGGGCGAGTCCTTCCCGGGGTGGAAGAACGGGGCGCCGCCGGTCTCCTCGTAGGACCGCTCGAGGTCGCGGTCGGAGATCGGCAGGTAGAGCCGGTCGCGGAACTTCTTGAGGTCGTCGGGCGTCAGCTTCTTCATCTGGTGCGTGGCGTTCTTGCCCTCGAGGGCATCGATCGTCCACCCCTTGATGGTCTTCGCCAGGATGACCGTCGGCTGGCCGACGTGCTTGGTCGCGGCGTCGAACGCCGCATAGACCTTGCGGTAGTCGTGGCCACCGCGCGGCAGCTTCGAGATCTGCGGGTCGCTCATGTGCTCGACCATCTTGCGCAGGCGCGGGTCACCGCCGAAGAAGTGGTCGCGGATGTAGCCGCCGTCCTCGGTCGAGTAGGTCTGGAACTGGCCGTCGGGCGTGGTGTTCATCTGGTTCACCAGCACGCCGTCGACGTCGCGGGCGAGCAGGTCGTCCCACTCGCGGCCCCAGACGACCTTGATCACGTTCCAGCCGGCGCCGCGGAAGTTGGCCTCGAGCTCCTGGATGATCTTGCCGTTGCCGGTGACCGGGCCGTCGAGCTGCTGGAGGTTGCAGTTGATGACCCAGGTGAGGTTGTCGAGCTCCTCGCGAGCGGCGATGCGGATCGCGCCCAGCGACTCGGGCTCCGCCATCTCGCCGTCGCCGAGGAAGGCCCACACGTGCTGCTGGGAGGTGTCCTTGATGTTGCGGTTCTGCAGGTAGCGGTTGAACCGCGCCTGGTAGATGGAGCCGATCGCGGTCAGCCCCATCGAGACCGTGGGGAACTCCCAGAACTCCGGCATCAATCGCGGGTGCGGGTACGACGGGAGCCCGGCGCCGGGGCCGTGCTGGACCTCCTGGCGGAAGCGGTAGAGCTGCTCCTCGGTCAGCCGGCCCTCGAGGTAGGCGCGGGCGTAGACGCCGGGGGAGCCGTGCCCCTGGATGTAGATCTGGTCGCCGCCGCCGGGGGCGTCCTTGCCCTGGAAGAAGTGGTTGAAGCCGACCTCGTAGAGGCTGGCGGAGGACTGGTAGGTGGCGATGTGACCGCCGACCTCGAGGCCCTTGCGGTTGGCGCTGGAGACCATCACCGCGGCGTTCCACCGGATGAAGGCCCGGATCCGTCGCTCGATGTCCTCGTCGCCGGGGAACCAGGGCTCCCGCTCGGGCGCGATCGTGTTGATGTAGTCGGTGCTGCGCAGGGCCGGCACCCCGACCTGGGTCTGCCGGGCCCGCTCGAGCAGCCGCAGCATCACGTAGCGCGCACGCTCGCGACCGCGCTCGTTGACCAGGGAGTCGAACGAGTCGATCCAGTCGGAGGTCTCGTCGGGGTCGATGTCCGGGAGCTGGGTCGGCAGCCCCTCGTGGATCACCGAAGGTCGGGCGCCCGATCGGGCACCATTCATGGAGGTTTCGATGTCGCTCACCGTTTCATCCTGACACGCCGACGGCGGTGGAGAAATCTACCGAGGAGTACGCACGGGGCACGTCGGGGCACGTCACGGGCCTCGCGACGGTGGACGCTGGTGAACACCGGGTTGCGCCCCCGCGCCAACTCCGGTGGACTACTCCACACCCGGAGGCCGTACGCTTCCGGCCACGCACGCGACACGACGATGACTGGACGACGAATGGAGGCCACGTGAGCTCGACCGCGGGTGGCGGGACTACCCAGACAGGGCCGGCTGACCGCCTGGGCTTCAAGCCCGGGATGGTCGTCCAGGAGCTGGGCTGGGACAAGGACACCGACGACGAGCTTCGCGTGGCCATCGAGGACACCATCGACGCCGACATGGTCGACGGTGACTACGGCAACGTGGTCGACGCGGTCCTGCTCTGGTGGCGCGACGACGACGGCGACCTGGTCGACGGTCTGGTCGACTCGCTCACCGACCTCGTCGGCGGCGGCGTGATCTGGCTGCTCTCCCCGAAGGTCGGACGACCGGGCGCGGTCAACCCCGCCGACGTCGCGGAGGCGGCACCGATCGCCGGGCTGGCCCAGACCACGACGGCGACCGTGAGCAAGGAATGGACCGCCACCTGCCTGGTGGCCCCGAAGACGCCGGGCTGACGCTCCGCGCCCCCCGCCGTCGTCCCCCGGTCCCACGGAAGGCCCCCAGTGCTCGAGAAGCTCGTGACCCGCGCCCACGCTGTCTGCCTGGGTGCCAAGGTGCTCACCGAGGCCGGGGTCATCCGGCCGATGTCCCCGATCCGGCTGGCCAAGGTCGGCCTGGCCGTGGCGCGGTGGGGCACCGGCCCCGCCGGCGGCTTCGCCTCGCTGGCCGCGCGCTGGCCCGACCGGGTGGGGCTGGTCGACGAGCTCGGCTCGCTCACGTTCGGCGAGATGCACCGGCGCAGCAACGCCCTGGCCCGGGCGCTGGCCGAGCGCGACATCGGTGAGGGCGACAGCATCGCGCTGATGTGCCGCAACCACCGCTACTTCGTCGACGCCACGGTGGCCGCGGCCAAGCTCGGCGCCGACATCCTCTACCTCAACACCGCGTTCGCCGGACCCCAGCTGGTCGAGGTGCTCGAGCGCGAGGCTCCCGGCGTCGTCGTCCACGACGAGGAGTTCTCCTCGATGCTGGCGAAGGCCGACGTCGAGCGCCGGGTGCTGGCCTGGACCGACGGCGACGACAGCGACGACGGGGACGGTGCCCGGGACGCCGACACCGTCGAGAGCCTGGTGGCCGCGGGCGACGACTCCGACCTCACCCCGCCCGAGCGGCACTCGCGCGTGGTGATCCTGACGTCCGGCACCACCGGCACCCCGAAGGGCGCCCCCGCAACGAGGCGGGCATCGAGGCCGCCGTCGCCCTGCTCGAGCGGATCCCGCTGCGAGCCGGCACCCGGATGCACATCGCGGCGCCGCTGTTCCACACCTGGGGCTTCGCGCACCTCGCGCTCGGCATGCTGCTCGGCACGACCGCGGTCCTGCGACGCAAGTTCGACCCGGAGCAGACCCTGGAGCTGATCGCCGACGAGGGCTGCGACTCGGTCGTCGTGATCCCGGTGATGCTGCAGCGGATCATGGCGCTCCCGCAGGAGACGCTCGAGCGCGTCGACCTCTCCGGCGTGCGGGTGGTGACGTCGTCGGGCTCCGCGCTGCCCGGCGACCTCGCGACCGCCTGGATGGACAGGTTCGGCGATCACCTCTACAGCACCTACGGCTCGACCGAGGTCGCCTACGGCAGCATCGCCACTCCCGCCGACCTGCGCGCCGACCCCAGCACCGCCGGCAGCCCGCCGGTCGGCACCGAGCTGCAGGCTCTTCGACGCCGACGGCAACGAGCTGCCCGAGGGGCAGTCCGGCCGGATCTTCGTCGGCAACAGCCTGCTCTTCGAGGGCTACACCGGCGGGGGCAACAAGGACCTCATCGACGGTCTGATGTCCACCGGCGACGTGGGCCGGATCGAGGGTGGGCGGCTCTACGTCGAGGGACGCGACGACGAGATGATCGTCTCGGGGGGCGAGAACGTCTTCCCCAAGGAGGTCGAGGACTGCCTGGCCCGCCACGACGCGGTCTCCGAGGTCGCCGCGATCGGCGTCGACGACGACGACTTCGGCAAGCGGCTGCGCGCGTTCGTGGTGCTCGCCGACGACTCCGTCGGCGAGGACGACCTGAAGGGTTGGGTCAAGGACAACCTGGCCCGCTACAAGGTCCCGCGCGAGATCGTGTTCCTCGACGAGCTGCCGCGCAACGCCACCGGCAAGGTGCTCAAGCGCGAGCTGACCAGCAGGACGACCAGCAGGACGACCAGCAGGACGAGGAGTGACCGGACTCCCGCTCGGGTCGTCGGCGCCGGACTTCACGCTGCGCGACCAGTTCGGCGCCGACGTCACCCTGTCGTCCTACCGCGGGCGGAAGGCCGTCGTGCTGGTGTTCTACCCGGCGGCGTTCACCGGGGTGTGCGTCGGCGAGATGGCCGGGATCCGTGACCGCCTGGCGCAGTTCCTCACCTTCGACACCGAGGTGCTCGCCATCTCGTGCGACCCGATGTTCTCCCTGCGCACCTTCGCCGACTCCGACGGTCTGAACTTCCCGTTGCTGAGCGACTTCTGGCCGCACGGTGCCGTCGCCCGGGCCTACGACGTCTTCGACGAGGAGACCGGCATGCCGCGCCGCTCCTCCTACGTCGTGGACCGCGAGGGTCGGATCACCTGGGCCGTCCACAATGCGGACCAGGAGGGCCGTAATCTGGACGAGCACCTGGTCCAGCTGCACGCGGTGGCCTAGACCGGTACCTCGGGCGGCGGTGCGGGGCTGACCCGGACGGTTCGACCCGCTAAAGTTACTGATGTCGAGCCGCTGGTGACCCGAGACGCCAGCGGCTCGACCTTTTTCTATTTCTGGGCCGCCGTCCCGGTAGTCTGTGGCCGCTTCCAGGCCCGGGGCGTATAGCTCAGCGGTAGAGCACCTCCCTTACAAGGAGGTGGTCGGGGGTTCGATCCCCTCTGCGCCCACCCCGTTCGTCCACCTGGTGGTACGCCCATGTCGCCCTGCCGGCGTCCCGTCGGCCGCTACGCTGCGCGGACCCCCAGGAACGAGCGAGGTCGGCCGCATGGACGCGTACCGGATCAAGACAGCCCTGACCGGCCTGAAACGGTTGGCCACCCTGCCCGCCGAGGACAAGCAGGCGTGCATCGACGCCTACCGGTTCTTCCAGCGGATGCAGGCAGGGGAGCCGACCGAGACAGCGGACGAGACCCGCGCGGTCGCCGACTACTACAAGGTCCTCAACAACATGCTCTCGGTCTTCGACCTCGAGAAGCTCTACATCCCCCCGATGCTCGACGAGTCCAAGGGGCTCTACGACAACCAGATCCTGACCGAGCAGGCGGTGCTGAGCGAGCTCCACCTCTCGGACCCCGCCGGCTCGCACCTGCTCGACATGGGCTGTGGGCGTGGCCGGATCGCCCACCACGTCGCGACGATGACCGGCGGCCAGGTGTCCGGCTACAACATCGACCCGGACCAGGTGCAGAACGGCATCGAGTGGGCGGAACGGTGCGGCATGAGCGACCGGCTCCACTTCAAGGTCGGCGAACCACCACGACCCTCTCGACTACGACGACGAGACCTTCGACGGGTGCTTCTCCTTCCAGGCGGTCTGGCCGTTCTTCAAGAAGGAGGAGCTCGACGCCCACGCCCGCGAGATGTACCGGGTGCTGAGGCCCGGCTCGCGCTACGCCTGCTCGGAGTACCTGCTCACGCCGCACTTCGACTGGAAGAACGACGAGCACGTCGCTCTGCACCGGCTCTTCCTGCCGACGTTGGCGGCCACCCAGTCGATGTACCCCGCCGACGTGTGCGAGGCGCTGGAGCGGGCCGGCTTCCACATCGTGCTCTCGGCGCCGTCGAAGAGCGAGGCCTGGCCGCTGTGCGAGCAGAAGCGGGACCTCATCCTCTGGGGACGCCGGCTGGTCCGCGGGCTGGAGAAGGTGCGCGTGGCACCGGCCTGGATCGAGGAGTCGCTCGACCTGCTGCAGAAGGGCGGACAGGCCTGGACCGAGGCCGAGCGCGCCAAGATCGCCGACCTCAACTGGCGGATCGTCGCCGAGAAGCAGTGAGCCGCGGTTCCTGATCCCAGAACTCTCTCGTCTCCGCCCAATCCGGGCCCCGGTCGGCTCCGAACGACGTGTGGTGCGCCTCACATCGGGGCGCCGGGGAAAGCCTGGAGGCAACAGGAATGAGCGACGCAAGCAGGAGAAGCTTCCTTGCGGTGGCGGGTGCCGGAGCCGCAGCAGGAACAGTGGGGATCACAGCCGGGGCCGCCTCAGCATCCGCGGCCGGGACCAGCAACCGCCGCGACCCGGTGGTGGTCTACATCGAGGAGCCCTGGTCGGACCAGCTGACGATCATGGTCGGTGACCGGGAGGTCGAGGTCCGCGACCGCGACCTCGTCGGTCGGATCCTCGGCGCGGCAGGGGGCGACGCCTGATGTCCTCCCACCGCGAAGCACCCGAGATCAGCAAGGACCCCGTCGCCGACAGCACGGACGTCTACGCGTTCGTCAGCCCGGACAAGCCGAGCACCGTCACGCTGATCGCCAACTTCATCCCGCTCCAGAAGCCGGACGGTGGCCCCAACTTCTACGAGTTCGGTGACGACGTCCTCTACGAGATCCACGTGGCCAACGACGGCAAGCCCGAGCCCGACGTCACCTACCAGTTCCGGTTCAACACGCGCGTGCGCCGGCCGTCGTTCCTCTACAACACCGGCCAGATCACCAGCATCAGCGACCCCAACTGGAACCGGCCGCAGTACTACAGCGTGACCCGGATCAAGAACGGGAAGAAGCGCGTGCTCGGCACCAACCTGCCGTGCCCGCCGGTCAACGTCGGCAGCCGCAGCACGCCCAACTACGGCGCCCTGGCCGCTCAGGCCGTGCGCTTCCTGCCCGGCGGCAAGAGGGTCTTCGCCGGCCAACGCGCCGACGCCTTCCACGTCGACCTCGGCAGCATCTTCGACCTGGGGGCGCTGCGCCCGTTCAACGAGGCGCACGTGATCAACATGCCGGAGATGAACGGCCGCAACGCGGTGCAGTCCTACAACGTGCACAGCATCGCGCTGCAGGTCCCGATGACCGAGCTCACCCGCAACGGTCGACGTCCGACCGACGTGATGAACCCGGCCTCCACGATCGGGGTCTGGGCCACGGCGAGCCGCCAGAAGTCGCGGGTCTTCAACCGCAAGCAGGCCAAGTACGTCGGCGTCGGGCCCTGGAAGCAGGTGTCGCGGCTCGGCAACCCGCTGTTCAACGAGGTGATCGTGCCGATGAACCTCAAGGACGCCTGGAACATCCGGCCGCCCAAGAGCGACAAGGGGTTCCAGAAGTACGTCTACAAGCCCGAGCTGGCCGCACTGCTGCCCGGGCTCTACCCCAACGTGTTCCCGAACCTCGCGGGCTACACCAAGAACCGGGCGGACCTCCACGCGATCCTGCTGACCGGCATCCCGGCCGGCGTGGTCGAGGGCTTCCAGAACTACACGGGGCCCGACCCGGCGGACATGCTGCGGCTCAACATGGCCGTGCCGCCGACCGACGACCCGAACCCGATCGGCCTGGTGGCCGGTGACCCCGCGGGCTTCCCCAACGGCCGCCGGCTGATCGACGACGTGGTGGCGATCGAGCTGAAGGCGGTGGCCGGGGCGACCATCCCGCTGGTCGATCCCGACTACACGCCCGACGACGCGGCCGCGGCCCTGACCGACGGCACGAGCAACACCAACGCGCCGCTGCTGCGGAAGTTCCCCTACCTCGGGCTGCCGGGCGGGGGCTACCAGACGCTGCCGGGCACGACGTCGGCGAACGAGCCGGTCCCGGACCCGGCGCCGTGAGCCACGTCCACGACTCCCCGGAGAACCCGCACGCCGGGCAGGGCTCGGTGCTGCTCGACATCGGGGGTGACGTCGGTGCCCTGGTCGTGACGATGCCGCTCGCCTCCGTGGGCAGCGAGGTGGAGATCCTCCGCCACGGGGAGGGGCGCGGTCACGTCCACGGGCATGAGCACGGACACGGGCACGGGCACCCGCCGCACGTGGCGGTCGTCCGGCGGACCGTGCCGGGCGGCGAGACGGTCCCGTCGCTGGTCTTCCCCGACCTCGTGCGGGGCCGGTACGACCTGGTGGAGAAGGGGAGCGACCAGGTGCGGCTGACCGTGCGGATCTCCGGAGGGGACGTCACGACGGCCGTCTGGCCGGTCTGAGGCACCCGACCACCTCTGCTCGGCCACGGCGCCGGGGACACGCGACGCGGCGATGTCTCCGGCGCCGTTCCGGATCGACACCAAATCGTCTCGTGTCGGCTCTGGTCTTTCGGTGATTCGTGGGTGAGGGTGTCAGGGCAGTTCCTGACACGCACGCACGAACACCCCACAAGGAGACATCTACGTGAGTTCCACACGAAGCCGCCGGGCCATCGCCACGGCGGCCGTTCTCGGGCTTGGACTGACCCTGGTCGGACCCGCCACCGTCACCGCGTCAGCGGACCCGGTCGCCGCCAAGCCGCAGCACAGCAAGGCCAAGGGCAAGGCCATCAGCAACGACAGCAAGAAGTTGCAGAAGGCCGTCAAGCCGAAGGCGATCATGCGCCACCTGCGTCAGCTGCAGGTCGTCGGCGACCGCTACGGCGACCGAGCCGCGGGTCACGAGGGTTACAACGCGACCTCGCGCTACGTCGAGTCCCAGCTGCGCCGGGCCGGCTACCACCCCCGCCGCCAGTACTTCGACTTCCAGTACACCAGGGTCAACGCCGAGAGCCTCGTCGTCGACGGGTCCGAGATCGACAACCACGCGATGACCAACTCGCCGAGCACGCCCGGGCCGGTCACCGCCGACCTGGTGCAGCCGTCCCCGGTCACCGGTTGCGAGGCCGCAGACTGGGACGGCATCGACGTCGACGGCAAGCTCGCGCTGATCAGCCGCGGCGGTTGCACGTTCGCGGCCAAGTCGGCGAACGCCAAGGCGGCGGGCGCGGAGGGGTCGGTCATCTACAACAACATCGACGGTCCGCTCAACGGCACCCTCGGCGAGCCCTCGCCCGACCACGGGCCGACCACGGGCATCTCGAAGGCCGACGGTGACGCGCTGGTCGCGTCGCTGCCCAAGCAGGCGACGCTCGACCTCGACATCTTCGCCGAGATGCGCCGCACGTGGAACGTCACCGCCGAGACCCGGCGCGGCCGCTCGCACAACGTCGTGATGGCCGGAGCGCACCTCGACAGCGTCCAGGACGGGCCGGGCATCAACGACAACGGCAGCGGCAGCGCGACGCTGCTCGAGACCGCCATCCGGCTGAAGAAGTTCGAGAAGAAGCTGCGCAACAAGGTGCGCTTCGCCTGGTGGGGTGCCGAGGAGATCGGCCTGCTCGGGTCGACGCACTACGTCAACGAGCTCGTCGAGAACGACCCGGGCGCCCTCGACGACATCGCCACCTACCTCAACTACGACATGGTCGGCTCGCCCAACTACATCATCGGTGTCTACGACGCCGACGAGTCGAGCAGCGAGGCCAGCGCCCCGGTGCCGGCGGGCTCCATCGAGACCGAGCGCGCCTTCCGGAAGTACTTCCGGGCCAAGCGCAAGCCCGTGGTCGACACCGCGTTCTCGGGCCGCTCGGACTACCAGGCGTTCATCGTGAACGGCGTCGCGGCCGGCGGCCTGTTCAGCGGTGCCGATGGCGTCAAGACGCCCGAGGAGGTCCGTCTGTTCGGTGGCCGGGCCGGGATCACCTACGACCCCAACTACCACACCTCGCGCGACAACTACGGCAACGTCAACGTCCGGTCGATCAACATCATGTCCAACGCGATCGCGCACATGATGATCACGCTCGGCAAGAGCACCCGGATCATCGACACGCCGTCCGCCAAGACGACGCGCAAGCGTCTCGTGAAGCCCTCGCTGCCCGAGGGCGTCACGCGCCGCTGACCCGTTCTCGTCGCTACCGGCCGCGCTCGTCCTCGGGGACGGGCGCGGCCGGTGCTGCGCTGCGGCGGGACGCCGGAGCGGGATCGGGCGCGCTGGTGCAGAATCGTGCCAGCGTCGAGCCTGGGGAGGGGTGGAGAGCGTGAGCAACGGAGACATCGCACAGCGGCTCGCGGGGCAGCACGTGCTGCTCACCGGCGTCACCGGCTTCATCGGGGAGGCCCTGCTCCAGCGGCTCCTGGCGGAGGTGCCCGGGGTCCGGCTCTCCGTGCTGGTGCGGCCGAAGGGGACCACCTCCGGCGAGCGACGCACCGCCGCCGTGCTCGGCAAGCCGATCTTCGCCGACGTGGTCGCGGCCGCCGGCGGCGTCGAGACGCTCATGACCGAGCGGATCCACGTGGTCGAGGGCGACCTCGCCGACGTACCGGTGCTGCCGGGCGACCTCGACGCGGTGGTCCACTGCGCCGGCGACGTCTCCTTCGACCCGCCGGTCGACGAGGGCTTCCGCACCAACGTCGTCGGCACCCGCGACCTCCTGCGGCGGATCGAGGAGACCGGCGCCGACGTCCACTACGTGCACGTCTCCACCGCCTACGTCGCCGGCCGCCGGCGGGGGAGCATCGCCGAGGGCCCGGTGGAGCACGACGTCGACCTCGAGTCCGAGCTCGCCTGGGGCCTGGGCCAGCAGGCCGCGGTCGAGCACCGCTCCCGCTCGGCCGACCTCCTGTCCCGCGAGCGGCGCAAGGCCGAGCGCGACCACAGCCGGGCCGGCCTGCTGACCGCCGCCCGGGCCACCGAGGAAGCACGACGGCGGTGGGTCAAGGACGAGCTCGTGCGGATCGGCACCGAGCGGGCGCGCAGCCTCGGCTGGACCGACTGCTACACCTTCACCAAGGCGTTGGGCGAGCGCGTCGTCGAGCAGTACGCCGCCACCCGCCGTGCCTCGATCGTGCGGCCCAGCATCGTGGAGTCCGCGCTGGTACGGCCCCACCCCGGCTGGATCGAGGGCTTCAAGATGGCCGAGCCGCTGATCCTGGCCTACGGCCGCGGCGAGCTCCCGGAGTTCCCCGCGGCAGCCGACACGGTCGTCGACATCGTGCCCGTCGACCACGTCGTGGGTGCGCTCGTCGCGGTGCTCGCACACCCGCCGGACGTCGGTGCCCCCGGCTACTTCCACGTGGCGTCGGGCCAGCGCAACCCGCTGGTCTTCTCGGTGCTCTACGACCACGTGCGCGGCTACTTCGACGAGCACCCCTTCACCGTCGGCGACCGGGGCGCGGCGCGGCTGCCCGAGTGGCGCTTCCCGGGTGCGCAGAGCGTCGAGCGGCTGCTGGTCACCAGCGAGCGGGCGCACCGGGCCGCCGACTTCGTGGTCGGCCACGCCCCGCGCAGCGACCGCACCCGCGACCTGGCCCGCAAGCTCGACCAGCAGGGGCGCCGGCTGGAGTTCCTGCGCCGCTACCTCGACCTCTACCGCGAGTACGCCCAGGCCGAGCTGCACTTCGACGACTCCGCGACCCTGCGGCTGTTCACCTCGCTGTCGCACGCCGACCAGGAGACGTTCGCGTTCGACACCGCGGTCATCGACTGGGGGGTCTACCTGCGCGACATCCACTGCCCGGCCGTCACCGAGCCGCTGCGGCAGCTCGACGAACGCCGGCGCGCCCGGCCGCGCACGACGCCCGGCGGACTCGCCGGAGTCGCCGCGGGCTCCAGCACGTCTGTTGACGGCGTCGCGGCGTTCTTCGACATGGACGGCACGCTGCTGTCGTCCAACGTGATCGAGGGCTACCTGTGGCTGCGGCTGCGCGAGCTGTCCGCCGGCGAGCGGCTGACCCGCCTGGGCAAGGTCGCCGCGCAGGTGCCCGGCCTGCTGCAGGCCGAGCGGCGCCAGCGCAGCGACTTCCTCCGCACCGCCTACCGCGAGTACGCCGGCGCCGACCTGGCCGCGCTCGAGGCGATCGTCGACGAGCACCTCACCGGGCACGTGCTGTCGCGACTGTCGTCGTCCGCGGTGCGCCGGGTGCGGGAGCACCGCGCCGCCGGGCACCGCACCGTGCTGATCACCGGTGCGATCGCGCCGCTCACCCGGCCGCTGCTCCCGCTCTTCGACCACATCGAGGCGGCCCGGCTCGCCACCGACGACGACGGCGTGTGCACCGGCCACCTGGCCAGCTCGCCGCTGGTCGGCGAGTCCCGGGCGGCCTGGATGCGGTCCTACGCCACCGAGCACGGGCTCGACCTGGCGCGCTGCTACGGCTACGCAGACTCCCACTCCGACCTCCCGCTGCTGGCCGCGGTCGGGCACCCGGTCGCGGTGCGTCCCGACGTCCCGCTCTTCCGGCACGCCCGCCGGGCGCGCTGGTCGATCGTCGACTGGAGCAGCCCCGGTCCCTCGATCCGGAGCCTCAACCCGGCAGGAGGCCCCCGATGATGCTGGCGCTGGAGATGTACCGCTCGCTGCCCCGGGCCGTGGCCGGGAAGGCCCTCTCCGGTCGCCTGCCGATGGTGGCCAACGCCACCATGCCGCTGCGGCTGGTGACCCGGGAGCCCCCCACCGTCGACCGGCCGGGATGGGCACCGCTGCGCACCCGGCTCTCGGGCATCTGCGGCTCCGACCTGGGAGCCCTCACGGGTGCGACCAGCCTCTACTTCTCCGCCCTGGTGTCGTGGCCGTTCGTGCCCGGGCACGAGGTGGTCGCCGACCTGGTCGCCGACTGCGACGACCTCCCGAGCGGCACCAGGGTCGTCGTCGACCCGGTGCTGACCTGCGCCGCGCGGGGGGTGGACCCGTGCCCCGACTGCGCGTCCGGGGCGACCAACCGCTGCTCGCGGGTGACGGTCGGCCGGCTGGCGGCGGGACTGCAGACCGGCTTCTGCCGCGACACCGGCGGTGGCTGGGGCCAGCAGCTGGTGGCCCACCGTTCGCAGCTGCACGCCGTCCCGGAGGGGTACGCCGACGAGCAGGCCGTGCTGATAGAGCCGCTGGCCTGCGCGGTCCACACGGCCCTGCGCGCCCGGATCGCGCCCAACGACCGGGTCCTGGTCAGCGGCGCCGGGTCGGTCGGGCTGCTCGCCACCTTGGCCCTGCGCGAGCTGACCCCGGCCGGCGAGATCGTCGTGGTCGCCAAGCACGCCCACCAGCGCGACCTCGCCCTCGAGCTCGGCGCCACCGAGGTGGTCGCCCCCGACGAGGTCCTGCGCCGGGTCCGACGGTTGACCGGCGCCTTCCAGCTCGAGCCCGACCACGCGCGTCCCTACCTGCTCGGCGGGGTCGACGTGGCTCTCGACGCCGTCGGCAGCCGAGCCTCGCTGGAGACCGCGCTGCACGCGACTCGCGCCGGAGGCCGCGTCGTGCTGTCGGGCATGCCGCAGGCCGCCGACCTCTCCGCCGCGTGGTTCCGCGAGCTCGAGGTCGTCGGCAGCTATGCCTCCTCCCGGCACGAGCCCCGCGCCCCCGGTCCTGACGCGGGTCTCGGCGCCTTCGAGATCGCCACCCGCCTCGCGGGCCATGACGTGGTGGCCCGGCTCGCCAAGTCCGTCGCGCCCTACCCGCTGCACCGCTGGCGGGAGGCGCTCGACCACGCCCAGTCGGCCGGCCGGCTGGGCACCGTCAAGATCGCCTTCGACCCCCGGGAGAACCAGTGAGCAGACCAGGCTTCGTGCTCGAGGTCGACGACCGCACCCCACCGCTGCTGGTGCACGAGGGCCTGGGCTTCCGGTTGGAGAACTTCCCGCTCGGCACCCGGGTCGTCTACCCGCCCGAGTCCATCGAGACCGTGCCCGACGTCGAGGGCACGATCCGCGACGCGCTGCTGCACCCGGTCGACTGCGAGCCGCTGCCCGAGCTGCTGCGGCCCGGCATGCGGCTGACGATCGCCTTCGACGACGTCTCCACGGTGCTCCCGCTGATGCGCACGCCCGACGTGCGCCAGCGCGTCATCGAGCAGGTGCTGACGATGGCGGCCGACGCGGGGGTCGACGACGTCGTACTGATCTCGGCCAACGCCTTCCACCGGCGGCTCACCCCCGCCGAGCTCGAGCGCATCGTCGGGGAGCGGGTCTTCCGCAGCTTCTTCGGCGAGGGCCGGTTGGTCAACCACGACGCCGAGGACCACGACAACCTCGCCTTCCTCGGCAAGACCGAGAAGGACGAGCACGTCGTGATCAACAAGCGGGCGGCCGAGTCCGACCTGCTGGTCTACGTCAGCACCACGATGGTGGCGATGGAGGGCGGTCACAAGTCGGTCGGCATCGGGCTGTCGACGTACTCCTCGCTGCGTCACCACCACAACCACGACACGATGGTCCACAGCAACTCCTTCATGGACCACACCCGCTCCGAGCTGCACAGCTCGGCCTGGCGGATGGGCCGCCTGATCGGCGAGCAGGTGAAGGTCTTCCAGATCGAGGTCACCCTCGACAACAACCTCTTCCCCAAGCCCTACGACTTCTTGATGAAGCGCGAGTGGGAGTGGTCGATCCGCGACCAGGCCACGATGCTCGGCGTACGTCGGGGGCTCGCCGCGGCGCCGCAGAAGCTGCGCCACAAGCTCTTCCACGACATGCGCTCCCAGTACGGCGTCACCGGGGTCAACGCCGGCGAGGTCGAGGCCGTGCACGACCGCACGCTCGCGAAGGTGCACCAGCAGCAGCTCGTCGAGGTCGCGGGCCAGAGCGACGTGCTGGTCCTGGGGGTGCCGTTCCTCGGTCCCTACAACGTCGACTCGACGATGAACCCGATCCTGGCCACCTGCAACGGCCTCGGCTACTTCTTCAACTCCTACCGCGGCATGCCGCCCGTGCGGCGCGGGGGAGCGGTGATCCTCTACCACCCGCTCAACGAGGGCTTCAACCAGCTCCACCACCCCTCCTACGTCGACTTCTACGACGAGGTGCTGGCCGACTCGACCGACCCGGCGGTGATCGGGCAGAAGTACGAGCAGCAGTTCGCGCAGGACGAGTGGTACATCCACCTCTACCGCACCTCGCACGCCTACCACGGCGTCCACCCCTTCTACATGTGGTACTGGGCCTCGCACGCGATGGACCACGTCGGCGACGTGATCTGGGTCGGCGCCGACCGCAGGGTCGCCGCCCACATGGGTTTCCGGGCCGCGACGACGCTCGCCGACGCGCTCGAGATGGCCTCGGG
Organism: uncultured Actinomycetota bacterium; assembly: GCA_963834285.1. Taxonomy (GTDB): domain Bacteria; phylum Actinomycetota; class Actinomycetes; order Propionibacteriales; family Nocardioidaceae; genus Nocardioides. The sequence goes on from CAWIAZ010000010.1 coordinate 23,687, forward strand.
CACGGTCGGCACCAGCCCGTCGATCACCTACCTGCACAACCCGCCGCACCTGATCGCGGACGTGCGATGAGCTGGCTCCGCGACGGTGCCGACGACGTCCGGCAGGTGGCGCGCGGCTGGCGCTGGGGCCGCCGCCCGCAGGTGCCCCGCTCGGCCGAGCCGTGGGTGCCCGAGGCCAGGTCGACCGTCTTCCGCTCCGACTGGGCGCGCAGCCGGCCCGCGATCGCGGCGCGCGAGGTGGCGCAGAAGGCGGGGCTGGAGCCGGTCTTCCGGTCCTCGGTGCGCACCCGGGTCGACGGGCTCGACGTCCTCGACGGCCTCGACGGGCCGGTCGTCTTCGTCGCCAACCACGCCTCCCACCTCGACACCCCGCTGGTCCTGCTGTCGCTGCCCGACCGGTGGCGACGGCGTACGGCGGTGGCGGCCGCGGCCGACTACTTCTTCGACACCTGGTGGCGCGCGGTCGGCTCGTCGATCCTGTTCAACACCTTCCCGATCGAGCGCCGCGGCGGCAGCCTCTCGGCCACCCCGGGCGAGGTGCTGGCGGAGGGCTGGAGCCTGCTGGTCTTCCCGGAGGGCACCCGCTCCACCGACGGCTGGGTGGGCCGCTTCCGGATGGGCGCGGCGTACCTCGCCCACGAGCACGACGTCCCGGTGGTCCCGGTGGCCCACCGCGGCACGTTCGCCGCGATGCCCCGCGGGCGCAGCTGGCCGGGCCCGGGGCGGCGCCAGCTCACGATCCGCTTCGGGGAGCCGCTGCGGCCCGCGCCGGGCGAGTCGGCCCGCGACTTCGCGCCCAGGGTCAAGGACGCCGTCGCGCGGCTGCTCGACGAGGACCGCAGCACGTGGTGGGAGGCGCGGCGCCGTGCCGCCGCCGGGCAGACGCCCGACCCCGCCGGCCCCGAGGTCGCGCCGTGGCGGCGGCTGTGGGAGCAGTCGGCGTCCCCGGAGGCGCCGGCTGAGTCGCGACGGCTCGTGGCGTGGCGGCGCTGACCGCTCGGCGCAGGATGCCGTCGGCTGGTCGCATCGTCGACCCGGGCAACCGACGGGCAACGTTGCCGTCACTAGAGTGGCGAGCGTCACGCCCGACGACCAGGAGGACCCCGTGTTCGTCCCGTTCAGCGTCACCGACTTCATCGACCGCGCCGTGCAGGTCTACGGCGAGCGCGTCGGCGCCATCGACGAGCCGGACCAGCCGGCCCCACCGCTCGGCGACGACGGTCGCCTGACCTACGCCGCCATGGGCGACCTCGCGCGCCGTCAGGCCGCGAAGCTCGACGAGCTCGGGCTCGAGGCGGGCGACCGGGTCGCCATCGTCTCGCACAACAGCTCGCGACTGCTGACGTCGTTCTTCGGCGTCGCCGGCTGGGGGCGGGTGCTGGTGCCGATCAACTTCCGGCTGCGACCCGACGAGGTGAAGTACATCGTCGAGGCGTCCGGGGCACGGGTGCTCTACGTCGACCCGGAGCTCGACGAGGAGCTGAAGGGTGTCACCGCCGAGCACCGGTTCGTGCTCGGCGACGACGACGACCTCTACGCCGCGCCCGGGGCCGAGCCCCGCGCCTGGGAGCCCGACGAGAACGCCACGGCCACGATCAACTACACCTCGGGCACGACGGCGCGACCCAAGGGGGTGCAGATCACCCACCGCAACATCTGGGTCAACGCGGCGACGTTCGCGATGCACACCACCGTCAGCGACCGCGACGTCTACCTGCACACGCTGCCGATGTTCCACGCCAACGGCTGGGGCATGCCGTTCGCGATGACCGGTCTCGGCGTGAAGCAGGTCGTGATCCGCAAGATCGACGGCGCCGAGATCCTGCGCCGCGTCGAGGAGCACGGCGTGACCGTGATGTGCGCGGCGCCGGCCGTGGCCGCCGCGGTGCTGGAGGCGGCCCAGGACTGGGAGGGTGAGATCCCCGGTCGCGACAAGGTCCGGATCATCATGGCCGGGGCGCCGCCGCCCACCAAGACGGTTGCGCGCGTCGAGACCGAGCTGGGGTGGGAGTTCATCCAGATCTACGGCCTCACCGAGACCTCGCCGCTGCTCACCATCAACCGGTCGCGCGAGGAGTGGGACGACCTCGACGCCGAGGAGCGCGCCGCCAAGCTGACCCGGGCCGGGGCGCCCGCGCTCGGCGTACGTCTCACGACCACGGACTCCCAGGACGGTCCCGGTGAGCTGCTGGCCCGCTCCAACGTGGTGCTCGAGGGCTACTGGGAGCAGCCCGAGGAGACCGCGCGGTGCCTGGCCGACGGCTGGTTCCACACCGGCGACGGCGCGAGCATCGGCGACGACGGCTACGTCACGATCCAGGACCGCAAGAAGGACGTGATCATCACCGGCGGCGAGAACGTCTCCTCGATCGAGGTCGAGGACGTCCTCTTCTCCCACCCCGCGGTCGCCGAGGTCGCTGTGATCGGCGTGCCGAGCGAGAAGTGGGGCGAGACCATCAAGGCGCTCGTGGTGCTGGCCGAGGGCGAGCAGGCCACCGAGGCCGACCTGATCGCCTGGTGCAAGGAGCGGGCCGCCGGCTACAAGGCCCCGACCTCCGTCGAGTTCCGCGACGAGCTCGCCCGCACCGCCACCGGCAAGCTCCAGAAGTTCAAGCTCCGCGCCGAGTACTGGGACGGCCGCGACCGCCAGGTCAACTGACCGCCCGGGCGCGGGTGGCCGAGCTGGCATGTTACTGACCGTTGTGACTACTGGGCGCGCGTAATATCGGTCGGCGTAGTCGCAACGGTCAGTAACATCCCCGCTGACCGCTCGGCCGGTGACCGGTCAGGCGGGGCGCTGGTCGAGGACGACCTCGAACTCCAGCAGGTCGGCGCCGGAGGAGACCGGGCCGCCGGACGGTCCGTCGCTGGGCCGGGGGCGTGGGCCTGGTCGGCCGGACCGGACCGCCACGCCTCGAACGACGCATCGTCCTCCCACTGCGTGACCACGAAGTAGCGGGTCTCGCCGCTGACCGGGCGCAGCAGCTGGAAGCCGAGGAAGCCCGGGGTCCCGGTCATGGAGTCGGCGCGGGCGGCGAACCGCTTCTCGAGCTCGGCGTGAGCCTGGGGCGGGACCGCGAGAGCGTTGATCTTGACGACGGGCATGCCCCCGAGGCTAGCGGCGGGGGAGTGGCTACCGTGACCCTGTGCCCTCCCTCGCTGACGTGACCGCCGCCCTGCACACCTGGTTCCCGCCCGGCACCGCCGAGTCCTGGGACGCCGTCGGGCTGGTGCTGGGCGACCCCGAGGCGGAGGTCCGCAAGATCCTCTTCGCCGTCGACCCCTCCCCGGCTGTCGCGGCCGAGGCGGCCGAGTGGGGCGCCGACCTGCTCGTCGTGCACCACCCGCTGTTCCTCAAGCCGGTGCACGGCTTCGCCGCGACCACGCCGAAGGGGCGGACGCTGGCCACCCTCGCGGCTGCCGGGTGCGCCCTGCTCACCGCGCACACCAACGCCGACCACGCAGCCGGCGGGGTCTCGGAGGCCCTGGCGACCGCGCTCGGGCTCACCGACCTGCGGCCGATCCGGGCCGCCGCGGCGCCCGGCATCGACAAGCTCACCGTCTACGTCCCGGCCGACGCCGCGGCCCCGGTGCGCGCGGCCCTCGCCGAGGCGGGCGCCGGCCGGATCGGCGACTACGACCTCGCCTCCTTCTCGGTGCAGGGGGAGGGACGGTTCCGGCCGTTGGAGGGCGCCACCCCGGCCCGCGGCTCCGTCGGGACGGTGGAGGTCGTGTCGGAGGCCCGGATCGAGGTCGTGCTCGAGCGGTCGCTGCGCCCGGCCGTGGTCGCGGCGATGATCGCCGCCCACCCCTACGAGGAGCCGGCCTACGACGTCGTGGAGCTCGCCGACCCCGGCGTCTCCAGCACCGGGTCCGGCCGGATCGGCACCGTCGAGCGCACGACGCTGCGCGAGTTCGCGGCCGCGGTGGCTGCGGCGCTGCCGGCCACGGCGCACGGCGTCCGGGTCGCGGGCGACCCCGAGGCCGTCGTACGACGGGTGGCGGTGTGCGGCGGCTCCGGCGACTTCCTGCTCGAGACCGTGCGCGGCACCGACGCCGACGTCTACGTCACCAGCGACCTGCGCCACCACCCGGCGGCGGAGCACCGTGAGGCCGGCGGTCCCGCGCTGGTCGACGTCGCGCACTGGGCGGCGGAGTCGACCTGGCTGCCCGTGGTCGCCGAGCGGCTCCGCGCGGAGCTGGCGACCGACCAGGGCGCTACGGTGGAGACCCGCGTGAGCACCACGTGCACCGATCCGTGGACCTTCCGCGCGGCACCCAGCACCGACGACACCCACGAGCCCGTCCCCGACGGCTCCACCTCGAGAGGCGATGCGTGAAAGCCGACCCGTCCGCACAACTGAAGCTGCTCGACGTGCAGGCGCTGGACGCCCGCGCTGACCAGCTGCGACACCAGCGGCAGACGTTGCCCGAGATCGCGAAGATCTCCGAGCTCACCACCCACCACACGACCGTGCTGTCGCAGCTGCGCGACCAGCAGATCGTGGTCGACGACCTCACCGCCGCCCAGACCAAGGCCGACGCCGACGTCGAGCAGGTCAAGGCCCGGCGCTCCCGCGACCAGCAGCGGATGGACCAGGGGCTGATCACCAACCCCAAGGACCTCGAGCACATGCAGCACGAGCTCGAGACCCTCCAGCGCCGGATCACGGTGCTCGAGGACGAGGAGCTCGAGGTGATGGAGCAGCTCGAGATCGCCGCCACCGGCCTCGACGTGCTGCGCCAGGAGGTCACCGACGCCGAGACGACGATGGCCGAGCTCACGACCGAGCGCGACCGGCGCTTCGCCGAGATCGACGCCTCGCTCGCCGAGATCGTGACCCAGCGCGAGCAGGCCGTCGTGGGCCTGCCCGAGGACCTGCTGGCGCTCTACGAGCGGCTGCGGGCCAGCAAGAACGGCGTCGGTGCGGCCGAGCTGCAGGGCCCGGGAGTGCACGGGCTGCCGGCTCGGCATCGACTCCGCCGAGCTCGACCTGATCCGGACGACCAGCAGCGACAACGTGGTCCGCTGCGAGGAGTGCGAGCGGATCCTCGTGCGCACCGCCGAGTCCGGGTTGTGACCTCGCCGGTCCAGCGCCGCGCGGTGGTGATCGAGGCCGACGGCGGCTCTCGGGGCAACCCCGGACCGGCCGCGTACGGCGCCGTGCTCAAGGACGCCGACACCGGCGAGGTGATCGCCGAGGACGGCACCACGATCGGCGTCGCGAGCAACAACGTCGCGGAGTACTCCGGCCTGATCGCCGGGCTGCGGCTGGCCGAGGAGTTCGCACCCGAGGCCGCGATCGAGGTCCGGATGGACTCCAAGCTCGTCGTGGAGCAGATGTCGGGCAGCTGGAAGATCAAGCACCCGTCGATGAAGCCGCTGGCGGCCGAGGCGGGCCGGCTGGCGCCCGCGCGGGACGACGTACACCTGGGTGCCGCGCGCGCAGAACGCGCACGCCGACCGGCTCGCCAACGAGGCCCTCGACGGCATCCGCGACGGCGTGACGGTCCCGGGTCGAATCCGGTGCCCGACCCGGTGCCACCCGACGCCGAGTCGCTGATCGAGGAGGTCGAGAGCGCGGACGCCGCCGCCGTCGGCCTCGTCGGACCCAGATCGTGGCTGGTCCCGGCCCGGTGGCACGCCGACGACCGTCGTCCTGGTGCGCCACGGCGTCACGCAGCACACCTCCGCGCAAGCGCTTCTCCGGCGGCCTCGGCGGCGACAACCCGCGGCTGAGCGACGAGGGCCGCGACCAGGTCCGGGCGGTCGCCGACTGGCTCGCGCCGCTCGCCGACCGTGTCGACGCCGTCGTCGCCTCACCTGTCCGCCGTACCCGGGAGTCGGCCGAGATCATCGCCGAGCGCCTCGGCCTCCCGGTGGTCGAGGAGCCGGGGTTCGCCGAGATGGAGTTCGGTGCCTGGGACGGCCTGACGTTCACCGAGGTGGCCGAGCGCGACCGTGCCGGCCTCGACGCGTGGCTCGGCGCCGTCGACGTCGCGCCCGACGGAGGGGAGTCGTTCCGCACCGTCGAGAAGCGGGTGCTCGACGGTCTCGAACGTCTGCTCGCCGACCACGCCGGCCGCACCGTGGTCGTGGTCAGCCACGTGACGCCGATCAAGACCCTGGTGGCCAACGCCGTCGACGCGCCGCTCGACGCGGTGTTCCGGATGGAGCTCACGCCGGCGTCGGTCAGGGTGCTGTCGTTCTTCGGCGGCGCGGACGCCGCGAGAGCACCGACCGCCGCGCCTCGATGCGGATGTACAACGCCCTGCCGCCCTCGCGCAGCGAACTCGGCGGTGCGTCCAGCAGCTGGTGACCCTTCGGGGAGGTCAGAGGTCGTGCACGACGACGTCGAGCTGGGTGCCCTTGGCCGTCGGCTCGCCGACCTCGACCGTCCAGCCCAGGTCGCGCAGGACGCCGGCCAGCGAGGCCGGGCGTCCGCGGGTCGCGGCCGTCCTCGAGCAGGGCGCGCACGATCCGGCCCTTGGTGGCCTTGTTGAAGTGGCTGACGACCTTGCCGCTGCCTGCCGACCTCGTGCAGCACCCGCACGGTGGCGACCGCGGCGCGCCCGGGCCGCGGGCGGCCGCCAGAACGCGGCGTACATCGTGCTGCGCAGGTCGACGAGCAGCCCGCGGCCGAGGGCCTCCTCGCCCACCGGGGCCGAGGCGCTCGCGCCAGACGCCGGCGACGGAGCCGAGGCCGGGCAGGATGGCGTCGCCGGAGAGCCGGTACGCCGGGATCCGGTCGCCCGGCCGGACCAGCCCGAAGAGGCTGACGGTCACCGCCAGCCGGGCGGACGCACGCCGCTTCGGCCGAGGCCGAGAGCGTCGCCACGTCCAGGGCGTCGTACAGGACGCCGGTGTAGACGTGGTCGGCCCGCGCGGTCGGGGCGGTGCGCAGGGCGGCGTTGAGGTCGACGAGGTCGAGCTGGGTGGGTCCGATGCCCGAGCATCCGCGCCGCCTCGTCCGGGTCGCCCTCGCACAGGTCGACCAGCGCGTCCAGGACCCGCTCCCGGGCGGGGGTCAGGCCGGGGAAGGCGAGCGAGGTCAGGTCGAGCGGCTTGCCACGACGCGGCGCGGACTTGCCCTCGCTGGGCGGCAGCAGGATCAGCACGCGGGCCAGGTAGAGAGCCCCCGCGCGACCCAGGACACCGGATGCGGTGGCTAGGCTCGCCGCATGCCGAGCAGCCGCGTCGTCCGGGTCCGCCGCGATGCCGAGGACGTGGCGCGCACGATGCCGCGAGGGGATCGCCACGCATCCAGGCCGAGCTCGACCTGCCGGCGGAGTTCCCGGCCGAGGTGCAGGCGGCGGCCGAGGCCGCGGCCGCGCAGCCGCGGCTGCCCGAGCTCGACCGCACCGACCTGCCGTTCGTGACCGTCGACCCGCCGGGCGCGCGCGACCTCGACCAGGCGCTGCACCTCGAGCGCGCGGCTCCGACGACGGGCTACGTCGTCCACTACGCGATCGCCGACGTGGCCGCGTTCGTGACGCCGGCGACCCGGTCGACCTCGAGGCGCACCGGCGCGGCGAGACGCTCTACGGCGCCGACTCGAAGGTGCCGCTGCACCCGCCGGTGCTCTCCGAGGACGCCGCCTCGCTGCTGCCCGACCAGGTGCGTCCGGCGCTGCTGTGGACGATCCAGGCTCGACGCGACCGGGGAGGGCACCGACGTACACGTCGAGCGGGCGCTGGTGCGCTCGACGCGCGCAGCTCACCTACGAGCAGGCGCAGCAGGCGATCGACGACGGCTCCGCCGTCGAGAGCCTCGCTGCTGCTGCAAGGAGATCGGCGAGCTGCGCCTCGGGCGTGAGGCCGTCCGCGGTGGCGTCTCGCTGCCGCTGCCCGAGCAGGACATCGACCTCGAGGGCGACCGCTGGACGCTGGAGTTCCGCAGCAGCTGCCGGTCGAGCGGTGGAACGCCCAGATCTCGCTGCTCACCGGCTTCGGCGCGGCGACGCTGATGGTCAAGGCCCGCGTCGGGCTGCTGCGCACCCTTCCGGACCGCCGACCCCCGCGACGTCCAGCGGCTGCACCGGACCGCCCCGGCGCTCCGGATCGAGTGGCCGGCCGAGCAGGACTACCCCGACTTCATCCGCACCCTCGACCCGTCGCAGCCCGCGCACGCCGCGATGGTGGTCGCGTCGACCCGGCTGCTGCGCGGCAGCGGGTACGTCGCCTTCGACGGCGAGGTGCCGAGCCAGCCGCAGCACTCCGCGCTGGCCTCGCAGTACGCCCATGTCACCGCGCCGCTGCGGAGGCTCTGCGACCGGTACGCCGGCGAGGTCTGCGTGGCGCTGTGCGCCGGCGAGGACGGTGCCCGCCTGGGTGCTCGAGACGCTGCCCGCAGCTGCCGGGACGATGCGCGCGCTCGGGCCAGCGGGCAAGGACGCTACGAGCGGGCGGTGCTCGACCTGGTCGAGGCCGGCGTCCTCGCGGACCGGGTCGGCGAGATGTTCGACGGCGTCGTGGTCGACGTCGACGAGGACGGCCTTGGCGGCGTGGTGATGATCCGCGACCAGGACGTGGAGGCCCGGGTCGTCAGCGACTCACCGCTCCCGCTCGGCACCGACGTCACGGTCGTGCTCACCGTGGCGGACGTCGCCTCGCGCACGGTGGAGTTCCGACTGGCATGAGTCCGCTCTCGTCCGGAGCCCGGATCAGGGAGCGTTGGCGGCCTCGACCTCGCGCAGGCGCGCGCAGAGGAGGAGGAGCATCTGCTGCGCGATCGCGGGGTCGTCGCGCAGGAGGCGCTTGAAGGCGGGGTGCGGCACCAGGAGCGTGCGCAGCGACTCGCCCCCGCTGACGGTGGCCGAGCGTGGCTCGCCGTCGATCATGCTGATCTCGCCGAAGTAATCTCCGGGTCGGAGCGTGCGCACGTCACGACCGCGCACCGTGACGGTGGCCGTGCCCTCGATCACGACGTGCATCGCCAGCGCCCCCTTGCCCTCGCGGGCGATCTCCCGCCCGTCGGGGTGCTCGACGACCGTGGCCTGCTCGAGCAGGCGCGCACGCTGGCGCTTGGACAGCCCGCTGAACAGCGGGATCTCGGCGAGGGTCTTGTCGAAGTAGAGCGCGGCGTCGTCGGCCATGTGTGACTCCCTGAGAGGCTCGGAGAGGCTGAGCGTATCCGCTCTCTCGCGCTCACGGCTGTCTTGGAGGCGGAGAGTTTTGTCCGGATCGAGGGCGGCTCCCGGCGCGGGGAGCCGTTGTCTAGGGCTACGTGCGGGGTTACCGTCGAGAGTGCAGCCACAGTCGTGGCGCTGCCCCGGACCCCGGCAATCCAGTGACCCTGCCGGACGTCGACCTGAGCACCCTCTCCTCTGCACCCGGCAGCCCGGCCGTAAGAGGTGACGAGGGAATGGATGCGGTGGAGCGTGGTCTCTCGGCGGTCCACGAGTTCGTGCGTGAGTTCATGGCGGACCGCGCGGGTCAGATGAGGATCTTCACCTACGGGCCTGAGGGCGGCGAGCCCGGGATCGCGTCGTACGACGTCGGTGTCCACGAGATCGACGGCGCGGACGCGGCGGAGTGGGTCGCCGACGGCGCGTCGGTCGTGATCTCCCTCAAGCGACGACGTCGGGCCGACCCCGCCCTCGGCGGATCGGCCGTCGCAGCCCGCGGGAACGACTCCACGGGGCTCACGGCGCAGGTGACGCCCCCGGCCCTCGAGCCGGAGCCGGTCACGCCCGAGCGGGTCACCGCACCCGCGGTGCCCTACAGGTCCGCGCACGGAGTCGTCCCCCAGATGCCGCGCGCGCCCGGGATCGAGGAGTAGCCCGCCGCAAGCCCGGTCAGCGGGCGAGGGCGATGGTGTCCGCCAGCTGTTGCGGCATCGAGAGCAGTGGTGAGTGGGACGACGGCAGTCGGTGCACGTGGTCGGCAGCGCCCGCCATCGCCTCCTGCGCCTCGGGCGGCACCGCTCGGTCGTGCTCGCAGACGATGTAGCTGGTCGAGTGCGACCGGGTCGGAGCCGTGCTGGGGCTCCCCACGCTCGACAGGGACGTGAGCGCGTAGCGCGGGAAGACGTCGGCGAGGAACCGCTCCTGGTCCACGTCGTGGCACAACGCCTCGCGGACGACGTCGGCGTCGTCGGCCACCTGGACCGCGCCGTCCTCACGTGCCGTCATCCAGTCCGGGAGCTGGCCGCCGAGGAGGTCGCCGACGGACTGGCCCTGCTGCGGCCAGAGGCCGGCGACGTAGACGCTGTGGTGGACACGGGGGTGGTCTGCGAGCTCGGTCAGCACCATCCCTCCACCTGAGTGCCCGACCAGCACGACGTCGTCGTCGACGCTGTCGAGCACGGCGGTGACGGTCTCGACGTCGGCCCGCAGGTCACCCAGCCCGGCCGCCGTGGAGCCGGAGCTGGGCAGGTCCGGGGCCTCCGCTCGATGACCTGCCGCCTGCAGCGCAGCGACGGTGTCGTCCCAGACCCAGCCTCGACAGAACCCGCCATGGACCAACAACATCGTCGTCATCCTCGGATGCTCCTCCCGCGGAATGCGCTGCACCACGGCCGAAAGACCCGGTTGGGGCAGGTATCTCGTGGAGTGCCGCCCGAGGTCAGCGGGGGTGAGGCGGCGGGCTGACCCACCGGCCGGGCGGGGCCACGCTCGGCCGGCCCGGCCGACAGCGGCGCTCAGGACGGGTGGCCGGGGCTCCCGGTCTCGCGAAGCGCGTCCCAGTCGACCGGGCTCGGGAGCCGGGGCAGGCTCACCGAGCCGATCACCTCGACGTACTTCTGGGCCGCGCCGGTGTTGAACACCACGACCCGTTCGTCGGGATCGATCGCCTTCTCGGCCACGAGCATCTCGAGCACGCCGAGGCAGGCGCCCGTCTCGGGGGCGAACGCGATGCCCTCGAGCGCGGCCGCCCGTCGGGCCCAGTCGAGCAGCGACTGCTCGGGACACGATCGCGCCTGGCCACCGGACTCGTTGACGGCGTCGAGGATCATGAAGTCGCCGACGGCGGCCGGCACCCGCAGACCGCTCGCGGCCGTGGCGGCGTCGGGGAACGGCTCGGCGAACCGCTCGCCCGCGTCCCAGGCCGTGCTGATCGGGGCGCAGCCGTCGGCCTGGCACGACACCATCCGGGGCCGGCGTTCGTCGGCGAGCCAGCCCAGCTCCGCGAGTTCGGCGAACGCCTTCCACATGCCGATCAGGCCGGTGCCGCCGCCGGTGGGGTAGAGGATGACGTCGGGGAGCGACCAGTCGAGCTGCTCGGCCAGCTCGAGGCCCATCGTCTTCTTGCCCTCGATGCGGTAGGGCTCCTTGAGCGTCGAGAGGTCGAACCAGCCCATCGTCGGGCGTTCCCTCCCGGACGATCGGCACCGCAGTCGGTGATGAGTCCGTCGACCAGGAACGCTCGGGCGCCGTAGTAGGCGGCCTCGAGCTGGTTGACGATCGGGGTGTCGGCCGGCATGAAGACGAACGCCTCCATGCCGACCCGAGCGGCGTAGGCCGCCATGGCGCCGCCAGCGTTGCCGGCGGTCGGGATGGCCACCCGCTCGACGCCGAACTCGTTGGCCCGGCTGATCGCCATGGCGAGGCCCCGGCTCTTGAAGGATCCGGTCGGCAGCTGCGACTCGTCCTTGACCCACAGGTCGTTCAGGCCGAGGGCGGCGCCGAGCCGGTCGCACTTGAGCAGGGGCGACATGCCCTCGCCGAGCGAGGCGATCTTGGATTCGTCGGCGACCGGCAGCAGCTCCTGGTAGCGCCACATGGTGGGCGCCCGCCGGGCGACCGCTTCCTTGCTCATGGCTGCGCCGACGGCGTCGAGGTCGTAGCGAACCCAGAGCGGTCGACCCTCGTGCAGCGTCTGCAGCTCGTCGTGCGGCAGGTGGGTGCCGTCGATCGCCGATTCGAGATGGGTGACGTATGTCATCACTGCCTCCGGATCAGGCCCGCGGGCGCTCGTGGTCGGGGTCGAACATGGGCTCGGAGCGGACCACGGCCCGGCAGCGGACGCCGATCACGTCGACGGCCAGCTCCGTGCCCGGCGCGGCGTGGGCCGGGTCGACGTAGCCCATCGCGATGTTCGTGTTCATGGTGTGGCCGTAGCCGCCGCTGGTGACCACGCCGATCAGCTCCTCCGCCGCCCAGATCGGATCGCCGGGGTGGGCCGGCGCCTCGTCGTTGTCCACCTCGAGGGAGACCAGCAGCCGCCGGTCGCCCGCTGCCCGCCGGGCGACGATCGCGTCGCGACCGCGGAAGTCCTTCGAGAGGTCGACGAAGCGATCGAGCTGCGCCTCGAGCACGGTGAACTCGGTGTGCAGGTCGTGCTTCCACGCCCGGTAGTTCTTCTCGAGCCGCATCGACTCGGTGGCCAGCAGGCCGAAGTCGATCATCCCGAGCGGCTCACCCGCGGCCGCCAGGGCCCGGTAGACCTCGACCGAGCGCTCCGCGGCGAAGTGGAGCTCCCACCCGAGCTCGCCGGTGAAGCTCACGCGGAGCGCGTGCACGGTCGTGCCGGCGATGGTGATCTCGCGGGTCGACAGCCAGGGGAACGACGTGTTGTCCAGCGGGTGGTCGGTGACCGCGCCGAGCACCTCGCGGGAGCGGGGACCCGCCGATCATCAGGACGTTGTGGGTGTTGGTGAGGTTCGTGATGGTCACCCCGGCCGGTGGTCCGGCCTCGTGCAGCAGGTCGAGGTCGTGCCACTCGGCGGCGGCCGCGCTGAGCAGCCAGAAGTGGTCGTCGGCGAGCCGGGTCACCGTGAACTCCGAGCGGAACCGACCCTGATCGTCGCTCACGTACGCCAGCCCCGTGCGGCCCACCGTCGGCATGCGACCGGCGCTCAGGTGGTCGAACCACTCCGCTGCGCCCGGCCCTCGACGTCGAAACGGGTGAAGCCGGAGATCTCGACGATGCCGACGTTGTCGCGCACCGGCTCGGGCTTCGACGCCGATCTGGTCGTGGTAGGTCGAGAACCGGAACGACGGCACGTGCTCGAAGTCGTCGTCCGCCGGATGGAAGTACAGCACCCGCTCCCAGCCGTTGATCGCACCGAACTCCGCACCCTTCGACGCCAGCAGGTCGTAGAGCGGCGTGCACTTCGCCCTGCCGGCCGGCGGGCCGGTGCTCGTCGGGGCGGTGGAAGACGAACTCGCGCTGGTACTCCTCGACGGCCTTCGTCGACGCGTAGGCCTCGTCGGCGTACTGGGTGAAGCGACGAGGGTCGAGCACCCAGGTGTCCCACTCGGACTCGCCCTCGACGATGATCTCCGCGAGCACCTTGCCGAGCCCGCCACCCTCGCCGATGCCGGCCCGGAGCCCGATCATGGCGTAGCCGTTGCGGACGCCCGGCAGCTTGCCGACGAGCGGCACCCCGTCGGCGGAGTAGGTGATCGGGCCGTTGATCACCGACGAGATCCCGGCCGTCTGGAGGATCGGGAGCCGATCCATCACTCGTTCCATGTTGTCCGAGATCCGGTCGAGGTCGGGACGCTCGAGCTTGCCGGCGAAGTCGGCGGGGATGTGGTCGCGTCCCCAGGTCTTGCAGCCCTGTTCGTAGACCCCCACGAGGAGGCCGTTGTGCTCCTGGCGGCTGTAGAAGTCGTCACCCGGGTCGCGGAGGAGCGGCAGGCGCTTGCCGAGCGCCTCGATCTCGGGGAGCTGCTCGGTGAGGAAGAACTGGTGCTCCATGGAGGACACCGGCGACTCCAGCCCGTAGAACTTCCCGACCTGGTGGAGGCGGTAGCCGCCCGCGTTCACGAAGCTCTCGCACTCGATGTCGCCCTTGGTGGTGCGCACGGTCCACCCGTCGGCCGTGGGCTCGAGGCCGACGACCTCGGTGTGGCGGAAGACCTGCCCGCCGTTCCGTCGGCCGGCGCTGCACAGCCCGTTGACCAGGCCGGTGGGGTCGATGTCGCCGTCGACCGGGTCCCACAGCCCGCAGGTGAGGCCCTCCACGTCGAGCAGCGGGTGCAGCTCGGCCATCTCCGAGGGGCCGAGCACCTCGAAGTCGACGCCCATCCCTTGCGCCATGCCGACGAAGTGGCGGTAGCCGTCGAGGTCGGACTGGTCGTAGCCGAGCCGGATCCCTCCGTCGTCGCGCCGGTAGGTGATCGGCGACTCGGGGTCGGCGGCGAGTCGCGTGTAGAGCTCGACGGAGTACTTCTTCAGCCCGACCATCGTCTGGACGGCGCCGAACTGGGTCACCTGGCCGGCGGCGTGCCAGGTCGATCCCGACGCCAGCTCGTCGCGCTCGACGAGCACGACGTCGCGCCACCCGTGCTCGGTGAGGTGATAGAAGGTGCTGGCGCCACCGACGCCGCCACCGATCACGACGACGCGTGCCCGACTCGGAAGGTTCGTCACGTGCCTGCTCCTGGAATCTGTGGCCGAGTGGTCGTCGACGGCCCGAGCGAGCTGCTCGATGCCGGGCGCGATCGAGGTGGTCGGAAGGCCCGAGAGGCCGAGGCGCACCGTGTTGCTCGGCACGGGGTCGGTCAGATAGCACGATGCGCCGGTCTCGACGAACACGCCCCGATCGGCGGCCGCGCTCGACGAGGGCGGTGGCGTCGAGCTGCTGCGGCCCGGGCAACCACAGCGAGGCGCCACCGGCAGGGAAGCCCACCTCCCAGCCCAGGTGGGTGGACACGGCAGCGACCGCGATCTCCCAGCGCTCCCGGATCGTGCTCCGGACCCGGCGCAGGCCGCGGGCGTAGTCGCCGCGCTCGATGAACACGGCCATGGTGCGGGTGAGGAGTCCGGGCGGATGGCGAACGTCGTAGCGGCGCAGGTCGCGCATCTTGCGCGACCAGGGCGGGATCGGCGACGACGTAGCCGAGCCGGAGACCGGGCCCGAAGTACTTCGAGAAGCTGCCGAGGTGGACGACCCTGCCGCTGCGGTCGAGCGACTTCAGGGAGGCGACGGGCTGGCCCCGGTGCCGGAGCTCGCTGTTGTGGTCGTCCTCGACGACGACCAGGTCGTCGATGTCGGCGCGGTCGAGCAGTTGCCGGCGACGGGAGGCCGACAGCGTCACGTTGGTCGGGTACTGGTGGCCGGGGGTGACGATGCACGATCGAGACGTCGCGGGCCTGGTCGAGCCGGATGCCCTGGTCGTCGACCGGGCACGGCACGAGTTCCGCACCGGCCCGGGGAAGACGTGCGCGCCGTCGGGGTAGCCGGGGTTCTCGACGGCCACTCGCTCACCGGGCCGGACGAGGGCCGCCGGCGGTGAGGTGCAGGCCGTGCTGGGTGCCCATCGTGACGAGGACCTGGTCGGGTGTGGCCTCGATGCCGCGAGACGGAAGCACCTCGGCGCACAGCTGTTCGACGAGGAGCGGGTCGTCGGTGTCGATGTGGTCGTAGATCACCGCCGGCAGGTGCTGGTCGGTCATGGCCGCGCGCAGGGCGCGGGTCCAGTCGGCCGCCGGGAACAGCGCCGGGTCGGGGGCGCCGACGACGAACGGGTAGCGCAGACGGTGCCTGCCCTCGGGCTTGCGGAGGTGGACGAGGTGGTCGCCGTCGTCGACCAGCCGCTGCGGACCAGTCCACCTGTCGGGCCTGGTCGTCGGATCGTGTGGGCCGACCGAACTCCGGATGCACGCTTGTAGCCGACCCGCTCCTCAGCGACGAGGAAGCCCTCCGCGACCAGCTCCTGGTAACGTGAGGTTGACCGTGCTCCTGCTCACGCCGAGCCCCTCGGCCAGCGACCGAGACGACGGCAGCGGCTCGCCGGCGGCGAGCGCCCCCGACGCGATGCGCGTCCACGATGGCCGGCCCGGAGCTGCCGGTAGATCGGCTCGCGAGCCGTCGGGGTCCACCTCGATCCGGAGCAGGTGCGAGTCGCGTCACGGCGAGGTCTCCCCGGTCGCGTGCGTCAGCGCCCCCCGGATGATCTCGGCGGTGTCGCGGCACTGGTCGACGGTCATCGCCAGCGGAATGCGCAGGTCGCAGAGTCCGCGCAGCACCAGGTCGGTGGTGTGGAGCGTCTGCCCGCCGGCGTAGCGCCAGTGGTCGTAGCGGCTCGTGAACCCGACGGGGCGAGGGCCGCCCGAACCACTTCACGTGGACGCCGTGGGCCTCGGCGAGCGACAGCCACGCGTTCATCGTGGCCTCGTCGAGACCGTCGACGGAGAACTGGATCGACGAGGCCACGTAGTGCTCGTCCTCGTGCCGCGTGGGCACGTCGATCCGGGGATCGGCGGCGAGGAGCTCGGCGAGCCGGCCGTAGCGGTCGTTCCAGACCTCGGCGCGTTCGCCGAGCAGGGCCAGCTGCGGCCGGGCGAGCGCCGCGGCGATCGCCGACATGCGCATCGAGAGGTTGGGGGTGGTGTACCGGTGGCGCTCGACCACCTCGGGAGGCGGTGTGGTGCCGTGCTGCTCGTGCAGCATGTAGGAGCCGCTGAGCAGGATGGCGCGGGCCGCGAGGTCGTCGTCGTCGGTGACGAGCAGGCCGCCCTCGCCTGAGTTCACGTGCTTGAACGCCTGGGTCGAGAAGCAGGCGGCTGCGCCGAACGTGCCGCTCGGCCGGTCTCGCCAGCGGGCACCCATCGTGTGCGCGCAGTCCTCGATCACCGTCAGGCCCAGCTCGGTCGCCACGTCCATGAGCCGGTCCATGTCGGTGAGGTGGCCGCGCATGTGGGACAGGAGCAGGAACCTGGCGCCCGAGCGCCGGGCCGCAGCGCGCAGGTCGGCGAGGTCGATGTGGTAGTCGGGAGTGATGCCGACGAACACCGGATCCGCCCCGGCGTGCACGATCGCGCCCGGCACGGGTGCCAGGGTGAAGGCGTTCATCAGCACCGGCTCGCCCCGGGGGACACCGGCGGCCATCAGGCCGGCCGCCATCGACGCGCCGCAGCTGTTGAACGCCACGCAGTACCGGCGCCCGACCAGGGTGGCGAAGGCCGCCTCGAGCTCGGCGACGTCCCGCTCGCCGGCGTCGGTCTCGCCGTAGCGGAACAGGCGCCCCGACGCCATGAGCTCGTTGGCCCGGTCGATGCCGGCGGCCGGTACGGGTGGCGGCGACGCGAAGTCGAGATCGATCGTCGGCAGGGTGGTCATGCGCGGTTCGCCCGGATGTCGGCGGCGCGGGCGTGGCCCTCCATGCCCTCGAGCCGGGAGATGCGCGCAGCCACCGGGGCCTGGACGGCGGCCGCCTCGGCCGTCATCTGCTGCCAGGTCAGCTGCTTGAGGAACTTCAGCACGTTGAGCCCGCCCGTGTAGCGAGCGGCGCGACCCGTCGGGAGCGTGTGGTTGGGCCCGGCGGACTTGTCGCCGAACGTCACGGTCGTCTGCTCGCCGAGGAACAGCGACCCGTAGTTGCGCAGCCGCCGTCGCCACCAGTCGAGGTCGGTGGCCATCACCTGGAGGTGCTCGGGTGCGTACTCGTCGCACACCTCGGCTGCTTCCTCGCGGTCGTCGACGACGACGATCTCCCCGTGGTCGCGCCAGGCTGCTACGGCCGACGCACGCGCCGGCTCGGGGAGCGCGTCGGCGTAGCGGACCAGCCAGCCGCTGCACCTCGGCGGCCAGGTCGGACGAGGTGGTGGCGAGCCAGACGGGCGAGTCGGGCCCGTGCTCCGCCTGGCTCACGAGGTCGGTCGCCACGCGGTGCGGATCGGCGGACTCGTCGGCGACGACCATCGACTCGGTGGGCCCGGCGATGACGTCGATGCCGACCCGGCCGAAGAGCTGACGCTTGGCCTCTGCGACGTAGGCGTTGCCGGGTCCGACGATCACGTCGGCGGGGGAGCCGGTGAAGAGGCCGAAGGCGAGGGCGCCGATCGCCTGGACCCCGCCGAGACCCAGCACGACGTCTGCGCCGGCGAGGTCGGCCGCGAACAGGATGGCGGGGTGGACGCCGCCCCGGTCGGGTCGGGCCGGTGAGGCGACGACCACCGTGTCGACCCCCGCCACCGAGCTCGTCGTCACGCTCATCAACGCGGAGGCGACGTGAGCGAACCGGCCGGCCGGCACGTAGCAGCCCGCGGTGCGAGACGGGTACGAGCCGCTGCCCGGAGACGAGGCCGGGAGCGAGCTCGACCTCGATCTCGCGGAGCGAGTCCTTCTGGGCGCGGGCGAAGTCGCGGATGTGGCGGTGGGCGGTGCGGAGGTCGTCGGTCACCGTCGTCGGGAGCTCCCGGGCGGCGGCCGCGATGGTCTCGTGGTCCACCACGATCGGCCCGCGCCAGCCGTCGTGCTCGTCGGCCAGGCTCCCGCGCGGTCTGCTCGCCGCCCGCCTCGATCCGCTCCAGCAGCTCCGAGACGCGTCGCGCCAGGTCGCCGTCCGCAGCAGGGCCCGGGCGTGGGGCGGCCTTCACGTAGTTCCGGGTCATCGGCTCTCTCGATCCGCATCTGGTATGCCCGATGATCGTAAGTCCATAGTTCCGACCAGTCCAGGGTGAGGCGACCGGAAGCTGTGTCAGTCTGTGGGTGATGACCCGATGGCCGAGAGGGGGAGCGTCTGAGGTGGCAGTGGGAATCTTCGCCGGGATCCCCGTGGGCGACTACGGGCGGGCCGTCGACTGGTACCGGCGGCTGCTCGGCGCCGACCCGACGTTCTACCCGCACGACGTCGAGGCCGTGTGGCAGCTCGCCGAGGATCGCTACGTCTACATCGTCGAGGACCCCGACCGAGCCGGCGGCGCGGTCAACATGATCTGGGTCGACGACCCTGCCGCCTCGGTCGAGCGGATCGCCGAGCGAGGCCTGCGACCCACCGACGTCGAGAAGCACGGCTCGGTCTGGAAGTACGTCTTCGAGGACCCCGACGGCAACCAGACCGGGTTAGGCGGCGACGTCTCAGGACGAGCGTGAGACCCGCCATCCGTGCCCGACCCCCGCGGGATCCTCAGAACCGCTCCGCGAGTGCGGTGAGCTTCGCGGTCCTGCTCGCGGATGATGTCCGCGTGACCGGCGTGCTGGGCCGGGTCGCCGGTGACCTGCGCATGACCCGCAGCAGGGTGACGTCCTGGTGCCCCATCGCTTCGGGGCCGTCGACGTCCTCTATGCCCTCAGTGTCGCTCAGGACGCGCAGCCGAGCCGGACGCGCTACCGGCGCGCGTGCAGCTGCTCGATGAGGATGTCGCCGTGCCCGGCGTGACGGGCCAGCTCCCTGACCATGTGCATGAGCATCCAGCGCAGGGTGATCGGCGTCCCCCGCCAGTCGAACACCTCGTCCAGTCCATGGGCGGCAGCGAGCTCGCGGGAGCGGTCGCAGGCGAGGCGATGGTCCGCGCGGACCGATGCCACGGTGTCTTCAGGCTCGAGGGTGAAGCTCTCGTCGATCGTCTCCGGGATGCCGATCTCCAGACGCGTGCGGCCGCCGATCCGGTGGTCGAACCACACCCGTTCGACGAACGTCGCGTGCTTGACCAGCCCGAGGACCGTCGTGAGAGAAGGCACCAACCGGGCTCGCGCCTCGTCCTCGGTCACCACGTCGAGCATCGCCGCCACTGCGGTCCGTTGCTCATCGACCAGCGCGTGCAGCATCTGGTTCTCGCTCGAGGTGAAGACGTCCATGTGACTCACGCTAGGAGAAGGTCCGTCGCCGTTCACTTGCCGATCGGGCCTCCTCCGCGCGGGCATCAGCAATGGTGGCCCCGCGCACCCCACCGGGCGTCGTAGTGGCCTCACCGACGATACCCCCGATGGTGATCGGCAGCCCGGCGACCGGGCGTGGGGAAGCATTCGTGACGAGGCCGGAGAAGGATCCCAGCGGAGCCAAGCGCGAATCGACACCGCCGACCTCCTCGCTGGAGCTCAACTGGACGTCGGCCGCTCGCTTGAGCGACGGCGCATCCTCCCAGAACTTCGGGGGATGGCTGCCACCGCCGATGAACCTGAAACCGATCCGGTAGCGGGCCGGGCCGGGAGCCTCCAGCGTGTGGCTCCCGTCCGGCTCGCCCGCCAAGATCTCGTGCCTCGCCGATTGAGCCACGTCGAGGGCGTCACTTTGCTGGTGCCGGATCCGTTCCGGGCTCTTGAGGAAGTACCGCGAATCGTTACCGATAGCAGCGCCAGGAGTAAGGGTCTGTGCTGCGAAGGGGCCTAGCCCAGGCCCCGCGGCCGTACTGGCGAACACACGCCCTGTTCATGTCGACGCCCCAGGCCTGAATGACACCTGCGTAGGTGCACCTCCACGAGTATGCGCTGTTGCGATTAGTAACCTTGGCCCCGCCTAACGCAGGCACATTAAAGGTGCTTTTGCACCAACCAACCACGTCGACCCCTCCGAGGGTCGCGGCATGGGCTGGAGCAGCCACGGACATTGCTCCAAACAGCCCGGCAGCAACCAGCACAAAACCGGCTACTAGCACCTTTATCTTCGTCATTTTGGGTTCCCTCCCAGTTGTTGGCGAGGAAGAGATCGACCCCGTTGCGCACAAGGTAGCGGTGCTGAGGTCCTTCACGCGATAAACTTGTGAAGCGGCCGACTTCATAAAACGGTGCGTTCGTTAGTTGGGCGTTATGCACTGCCAAAGAGGCTTTTGGTTCTGCGGGGCATAGGGTTTGGGCGCTAGGTTAGCCACCTGAGAAACCGGCGACATGGGCCGCGCACAACGCCGCAGACGGGTGGCGGCGCGGACGACGGCGTGTCCCAGATGCACCTCATGAGAGGCCGTCAGATTCCGGCGGTGAGGGGGGTGTCCTCTCGCCGTCCATTTCCATCACTGAGCCACCGCCGACGGGATCCAGGGCCGTGTGGCGGTGCGTCAGCGACTGATTGGCGCCGCAGAACGGTCACTGAGGCACCGGTCAATGGCACTGCCCCAGACAGCCTTGTCTCGAACTGGCCCAGTGCGGACGGGCTGACCTGTAGGCCGGGTTCTGTCCGCCTGACCAGCAGGCGGGGCGACCATCCATCTACGACGACCGTTGCCGGCCGCCTCCAGCGATCTACCCGCGCACTCGGGCGAGCCGCCCTCGAACGTGCGCTGTTCGACCTTGCTCCCGGTGGGGTTTGCCTAGCCACGCCGGTCACCCGGCGTGCTGGTGGTCTCTTGCACCACCGTTTCACCCTTACCTGCCGCCCGTCCGGAGACGGGTGAGGCAGGCGGTCTGTTTTCTGTGGCACTGTCCCGCAGGTTGCCCTGGGTGGGGGTTACCCACCACCGTGCTCTGTGGAGCCCGGACCTTCCTCGGGGACCTGGTCACCCAGGTCCACGCGGTCGCCCGGTCAGCCCGTCCGCACCCCGAGGATAGGGCATCGCGTCAGGGTGCCAGGCAGTAGACGATGCCCACGATGCTCCGCGACACGTTGGCGTCGTTGGAGGCCGAGATGTACCAGCCGTTGCCTTGGCTGATGAACGACGCCCGGATGAACAGGTCGGAGAATCCGTTGTGCCCGCCACCGACGGCCCGCTCACCAGCCAGGCACACTGGGTGGACGGCCCCCGACGAGTTCGCCGGGATGGTCGCCTGGGCACTTCGACCCGTGAGAGTGCCGAGGGCGCTCGCGCCGACGACACCGTCGGCGACGCTGGTGGCGAGGTCGGCGGTGTCAGCGCTGCCGGCGGTGTCGGCGCGGGCCGCCCGGGCGGCGGATGGCACCCGAGCGAGGGTCTGCTCGCGGACGTGGGCTCCGGTGAGCGAGTCGGGGGCGACCTTGGCGCCCTTGACCGTCTTGGCCTTGAGGGCCTTGCCCGGCAGGCTGCCGGCCTTGATCTGGTTGCCGTTGATCTTGACGGCGGCGTAGCTGGTGCCGCCGAGCGAGATCACCAGGGCGAGCAATGAGACGACGAGGGGGAGCGACGTGCGTCGGGACGGGTTCGTGGCCATGCGGACTCCAGGGGGTGAGGGGCGACCCGAGTGGACCGCCTGACCGTCGTACCGCGGTACGGGGGGCGCCGCCAGTCCCGCTCGGGCCATGCCGACCTAGCCCGTCCGGGCCAGGAGGTGCGGCGTCCATGGGGCCTGTCGACGGGCGCCGCCACGTCTTAACCTTTCGTCCGGGGGAGGTCGAGATGAGCCGAGACAGCACGAGGGGTGTGCCGCCACACGGGCGCAGGGAGTTCCCGATCGAGGGCGAGACGCGGCTCGCGAAGGCCGAGGCGCCGGAGTTCCGCTTCTCGCGGATGGGGCCGGTGGGCCCGGCTCCGCTGCCGGAGGCGCTGCGCAAGAAGGTGGCCCAGGCGATGGTCGGGCCGGCCGGCCTCGACAGCACTGTCCCGGCCGGCTACACCTACGTCGGCCAGTTCGTCGACCACGACCTCACCATGGACAAGACCGTGGTGATGCTGGGTGACCAGGTCTCGCCCGCGTCGCTGCTGCAGGGTCGGTCACCCACGCTCGACCTCGACTCGCTGTACGGCGCGGGGCCGACCGACCCGGTCTCCATGGAGTTCTACGCCGACGACCGGCACCTGCTCAGCGGGAAGACCGTGCGGACCCCGCCCGACCGGGCCCGGGTGGGCTTCGACCTCGCCCGGGTCGGCACCAAGGAGAAGGGCCCGAACCGCCGACGGGCGCTGATCCCCGACCACCGCAACGACGAGAACCTCGCGGTCGCGCAGACCCACCTGGCGATGATCCGCTTCCACAACCGGGTCGTCGACACGCTCGACGCCGACGTACCCGCCGCCGCCAGGTTCATCCGCGCGCGGCGCCTGGTGACGCTGCACTACCAGTGGATGATCCGCACCGACTTCCTCAAGCGCATCTGCGACCCGGCCGTGGTCGACGACGTCTTCACCAACGGACGCAAGGTCTTCGAGGTCGCGGCCGACCCGCTGACGATGCCGACCATGCCGGTGGAGTTCTCGGTCGCGGCCTTCCGCTTCGGCCACTCGATGATCCGGCGAGGACTACGACTGGAACAAGCGGTTCGCCGGGCGGGACGGCACGCTCGGCTTCCTCTTCGACTTCTCCGGGACCAGCGGCTTCCTCAGCGAGGGTGCCGGAGCGCTGCCGAGCAACTGGATCGCCGACTGGCGGCGGATGTACGCCTTCCCCTCGGTCGGACGCCGAGACCTCAAGTCGCCGAGCGGCAAGCCCAACCTGGCTCGGGGGATCGACACCGCCCTCACCAGCCCGCTCGGCTCGCTGCCCAAGGGCTCGTTCGGTGGCAAGGTCTCGGACGAGGGGACGATCGTGGCCAACCTGGCCTTCCGCAACCTCACGCGCGCCGGCATGGTCCGCCTGGCCACCGGTCAGCAGATGGCCGCCCGGCTCGTCGCGGCCGGCGTGCCCGTGACCCCGCTGACTGCCACCCAGATCCTCGAGGGGACCGGCAGCGGCGCCGACCTGACCGGCCTCACCAACGCCCAGCGGCAGGCCTTCACCGCCGCGACCCCGCTGTGGTTCTACGTGCTGCGCGAGGCGGAGCTGAACGGCGGCAAGCTGACCGGCGTCGGCGCGCGCATCGTCGTCGAGACCATCCACCGCGCGATGGAGGGCAGCACCTTCTCGATCGTGCGCAACACCTCGTTCCGGCCGCGGCTGGGGGAGAAGGCCAACCGCTTCACGATGGCCGACCTGCTGCTGTTCGCCTTCGAGGGGGACTCGGCCTTGCTCGCGCCGCTGGGCGACTGACTTTGGGGCGGCCGGGCGGCGGTGGGTGAGCCACCTTCTGGTCGCGTCGTTCGGTGGTGGAGCCACCGCTACCCCGGTGGCGGCGGGGGCGGCGGTGGGTGAGCCACGTTCCTGTCGCGTCGTTCGGTGGTGGAGCCACCGCCACCCGGGGCCCGGTCGTGGCGGCGGGGGCGGCGGTGGTTGAGCCACGTGGTGCTGGGGCAGAAGCGTGGCTCAGGCACCGCCGGGTCGCGCGGCGCGGCTCGCGGCGTGAGGCCTGGGCGCGGGGCGTGGGGCGGGTACGGTCGCGCGGTGGACCGCTGGGAACGCACGGACTGGTGGGGCGTGGTGCTCGACGCCCCGGACGTCGACGCGCTCACCCGCTTCTACGTCGGCCTGCGCGGGTGGACGGTGTGGAAGCAGGACGAGGACGGCGCGGCGCTCGACGTGGGCGAGGGGGTGGCCTACCTCGCGATCCAGCACAACCCCGACTACGAGCGCCCGGCCTGGCCGGCCACGGCGGGACGGCAGCAGATGATGCTCCACCTCGACTTCGAGGTGACCGACCTCGACGCCGCCGTGGCGCACGCGGTGAGCCTGGGCGCGGAGCTGCCGGAGCACCAGCCGCAGGACGACGTCCGGGTGCTGCTCGACCCGGCCGGGCACCCGTTCTGCCTCTACACCTCCGCCGGCTGAGCTCTGGGCCCCTGCCCGAGAGGTCAGGAGTAGCGGTGGCTCTTGGCTGCGTGCCCCTGCTCGCGGGTGCAGGTGCGCCCGCTCATGTTGCGGTGCCCGCACAGCGCGTCGGCAGCAGCGACCGGCTCCGGGGCGACCGGCGGCCTCGCGGCGGACGCCGGCTTCGATCGCGCCGGCGCGGCCTTGGCGGTACCGGCGGTACCGGCGGCACCGGCGGGCTTGGTGGTCTTGGCGGCCCGGGCCTGGTTGGCGGCGTACCGCGCCTCGCGCATCGCGCGCAGGTCGTCCATCTTGCTCATCGTCGGCTCACGCCCAGATCCTACGGACGACCACCGACGGGCTCAGCCCAGGGAGGTGATCTCGACGTCGACGACCATGCTGGAGGTGCGCGCTCCGGAGTAGATGCCGCTGATCGGCCGCACGTCGCGGTAGTCGCGCCCGGTGGCGAGGGTGACGTAGCGGTCGTCGGGCGCGCGGTCGTGGGTCGGGTCGAAGCCGTGCCAGCCGTCGTCCCACCACTCGACCCACGCGTGCGACTCGGTGTGCGTGGTCTCGCCGACGACGGGCTCGTCGGCGGGGTGGTGGTAGCCGGAGACGTAGCGCGTCGGGATGCCGATCGAGCGCAGCCCGCCCACCACGAGGTGCACGACGTCCTGGCAGACGCCGGCCCGCTGCTGCCAGGCCGTGGCGGCGGGGGAGCCCACGTGGGTGGAGCCGGGCATGAACTCCAGCTCGTCGTGCACCATCGCGCACACGTCGCGCGCGGCCTCACCGGGCAGCTCGAAGTCGGCCGCGATCTGCTTCACGCGCTGGGCGAAGTCGGCCGGGGGTGCCACGAGGTCGGGCAGCGTGAGGTACTCCGTCCAGCGATCCTCGACCTCGCGGGTGCCGAGCGACTCCCAGGACGCGGACGGCGGCGGCAGCGGGACCCGGGTGGTGTGCACCGTCGACGTCGCGGTGACGCTCATCGAGTCGTGCGGGTCGACCACCTCGAACGCCGTGACGTGGGTGCCGAAGTAGTCGCGGTGCTCGAAGATCCACGGCTTCGGGGTGATCTCCAGCCGGCTGTGCGCGACGATCTGGTCGTGGTTGGTGACCGGGGTCATCCGCGCCTGGTTGTAGGAGGCCACCGCCTTGCCCTCGTACTCGAACGACGTGGTGTGCACGATCCTGATCTGCATCAGAGGGCCCCCCAGCTCATGGCCTCGGCGCCGGCGAAGTAGCGGCGGGTGACGGCTTCGGTCGCGTTGGCGCAGGTGCGTTGCAGGCGTTCCATCTCGTTGGGCAGGTCGGCCATCAGCTCGGAGAGCGAGCGGTACTCGAGCTCGGCGCGCATCCGGCCGAGCAGCCGCATGGCCTCGTTCTGGAAGCCGGCGCGCTGACCGCCGGCCTCGAGGTTGACCAGGCACTGCTCGGCCCGGTTGAGCGCGAAGAGCACCGACCGCGGGAAGAGCCGGTCGAGCAGCAGGAACTCCGCCGAGGCCCGTTCGGTCTCGACGCCGCGGTAGGTGCGCAGGAACGCCTCGTAGGCGCCGCAGGCCCGCAGGGTGGTGCTCCACGGACTGCTCGCCCCGTGCGCCAGCGACGCGGTCGCGACCAGCCGGGAGGTCATGTCGGCCCGCTCCACCGAGCGGCCGAGGACGAGGAAGTGCCATCCCTCGTCACGGGTCATCGTGGCGTCGGCGGTGCCGTTGATCAGCGCCGCCCGCTCGCGGACCCACTGGAAGACGCCGGGTGGGCGCCGCGACTGGAAGTGGCCCGACGTGATCGCCAGGTGCGTGGTGTTGATGACCTCCCACATCGGCACCGAGAGCGTCTCCCTGGCCCGGCGGGCGCTCTCGCGCGCCGCCATCAGCGCCGAGGCCACCGACACCGGGGAGGTGGTGTCGTAGGCGAGCATGTCGAGCATCCGGGCCAGCCCCACCGGGCCGTCGGGGACGTCCTCGACGCCCATGTGCGAGAGCAGGCCGCGGCAGGCGGCCTCCTCGTCGAGGGCGGTGTCCTCGAGCAGCAGCTGGGTCTGCACGTCGAGGATCCGCGCGGTGTCCTCGGCCCGCTCGACGTAGCGACCGATCCAGAACATCGACTCGGCGATCCGGCTGAGCATCATCGCGGGCCTCCCTGCTGTTGCTGCTGCTCTGCCTGGCTCTGCATCTCGGTGATGACCGGTCCGGCCGGCGCCGGCCGGCTCGGCGGTGGTGACGGCTCCGGCACCTCGTCGGCGACCGGATCGGCCTCCTCGACGTCGGCGTCCTCGAGCGGGTCGACAGTCTCCGCCTCGGCCGAGGGCCCCGCGAGCACCCAGGTGTCCTTCGACCCGCCGCCGCGCGAGGAGTTCACGATCAGCTCGCCCTTGGCCAGCGCGACCCGGGTGAGGCCGCCGGGGAGCACCCACACCCGGTTGCCGTCGTTGACCGCGAACGGCCGGAGGTCGACGTGCCGCGGTCCGAGCTCGCCGTCGACGAACGTCGGCACGGTGGAGAGCTGCACCACCGGCTGCGCGATCCAGGCGCGGGGGTCGGCGAGGATCTTGCCCCGCAGCTCGTCGAGCTCGGCACGCGTGGCGCGCGGCCCGATCACGATGCCCTTGCCGCCGGAGCCGTCCACCGGCTTGAGCACCAGCTCGTCGAGGCGGTCGAGCACCTCCTCGCGCGCCTCGGCGTCACCCACCCGCCAGGTGTCGACGTTGCGCAGCAGCGGCTCCTCCGACAGGTAGTAGCGGATGATGTCGGGCAGGTAGGTGTAGACGAGCTTGTCGTCGGCGACGCCGTTGCCGACGGCGTTGGCCAGCGTGACGTTGCCGGCCCGCGCGGCGTCGATCACGCCGGGGCAGCCCAGCGCCGAGTCGGCGCGGAAGTGCACCGGGTCGAGGAACTCGTCGTCGATCCGGCGGTAGATCACGTGCACCGGAGCCATGCCCTGCGTCGTCCGCATCATCACGCGGCCGCGGCGGCACTCGAGGTCGCGGCCCTCGACGAGCTCGACGCCCATCGTGCGGGCGAGGAGCGCGTGCTCGAAGTAGGCGCCGTTGTAGACCCCGGGCGTCAGCACGACGACGGTCGGGTCGGCGACACCGGCGGGAGCGGCGGCGCGCAGGGCGGCCAGCAACCGCTGGGGGTACGCCGCCACCGGGCGGATCCGGTGGGCGCCCACGGTCTCCGGGAGCGCCGCCGTGATCGCCCGCCGGTTGGTCATCACGTAGGACACGCCCGACGGCACCCGGGCGTTGTCCTCGAGCACCCGGAACTCGCCGTCGTTGTCGCGGATCAGGTCGATGCCCGAGACGTGCACGCGGACACCGTTGGCGGGGCGGACCGTGGCCGCCTCGCGGTGGTAGTGGCTCGAGGTGGTGATCACGCGGCGCGGGATCACGCCGTCGTCGAAGACAGCGCCCGCGTCGTAGACGTCGGAGAGGAACATCTCCAGCGCCTTGACCCGCTGCTGCACGCCGTGCTCGATCGTCGACCACGTGTCCATCTCGATCACCCGCGGCAAGATGTCGAGCGGGAACGCCCGTTCCTCGCCGCCGATGTCGAAGGTCACGCCCTGGTCCAGGTAGCTGGCCTGCAGGGCCTCCACCCGGCTCACGAGCTCGGGCGTGGTGAGCGCCGACAGCGAGCTGCGCAATCGGAGGTAGGGCGAGCGCAGCGCGTTGCCGTCGAACATCTCGTCGTAGGCGGGACCGAGCGCGTCGTACCCCTCGAACATCGCGTTCATGGGGCCAACCTACAAAAGCAATCCGATCGCGCGTCGAAGCGCGCGGGCGGACCGCGGCGGCCGCGTGTAGTTTCGGCCCCATGAGCGAGTTCTGGTACTGCCTCAAGCATCACCAGGTCGAGGGCCACGACGGCTGCCCCAACAAGGACCGGCTGGGCCCCTACGACACCGAGGACGAGGCCGCCCACGCCCGGGAGAAGGCCGCGGAGCGCACCGAGGCCTGGGACAACGACCCGCGCTGGAACGACGACGTCCCGGAGGGCTGAGCAGGTGGTCGGACGTCGCACGGTCCGGGCCCCGAAGCCGATCTCGGCCTGGCCGTTCGTCGGCATGGCGATGATGGCCTCGGTCTTCTTCCTGTACGCCGCCAGCGGACTGGTCGCCCCGCCGTGGGCGGTCGCGTTGCTGCTGCTCGTGTGGGTGGCGCTCTTCCTGCTGTGCGTGCGGTGGTGGACCCCGCACCCCAAGCGGCTGCCGTTCGTCGCGATCGGCGCGACCGTGTTCTGGTACCTCTCCCTGGTGGCCGGCGCCGCGCTGCTCGGCTGGAACGCCTGACGGCCGGCGCCGGTCTCAGCGCCGGGCCACCGGGCGCACGCGCAGCACGGCGCCGCCACGGTCGGTGTCGGTGGTGAGCAGCAGGTCGCCGTTGGGAGCCCGGGTGACCGAGCGCAGCCGGCCGTGGCGACGCAGCGCGGCCGGGGCGCGGCTGCGCGTCAGCCGGCCGGCGCGGTCGAAGGTCAGGAACAGCACCCTCGAGGCCTTGAGCGCGGCGACCGCCAGGGTGCCGTCGAGCGCTCCCCAGCGCCGACCGCGGACGAAGCTCGCCCCCGACGTCGCCAGGGTGGGACGCCCGGAGCGCCACCGGGCGCTGCGCTGGGCGCCGGGCAGCGCGTGGTCGGTCATCGGCACGCTCTCGTCGTAGCCGGGCACCGGGTGCCAGCCGTAGTCGCCGCCCTCGACGAGCAGGTTGACCTCGTCGTCGCGGTCGGGCCCGTGCTCCACCGACCACAGCGTGCCGTCGGCGCGCTGGGCGAGCCCCTGCACGTTGCGGTGCCCGAAGGTGTGGACGTAGCGGCGGGCGCGGCTCGAGGCGTCGACGAACGGGTTGCCCGGCCAGGGCGCTCCCGTGATCCGGTTGAGCCGCAGCGTCTTGCCGCCGAGGGAGTCGAGGTCGCGCGGGTTGGTGCCGACGGCGGCGTCGCCGGTGCCGACGAGCAGCGACCCGTCGCGGGCGATCAGCAGCCGGCACCCGCCGTGCCGGCCCGACGAGGTCGGGAAGCCGCCGACCAGCGTCTTCACGTAGCGGGCCCGGGTGGTCCGCTTGTTCAGCCGCCAGGCGATCACGCGGACGTCGTGCCGGTTGCCGCGCTTCCAGCCGCTGCAGGTGTAGATCCGACGGTTGCGGGCGTACGCCGGGTCCACCTCGAGCGACATCAGGCCGGTCTCACCCGCGACCCAGACCCGGCGGCTCGGGAAGCGGACCCGGTGCTTGCCGCCGCGCCCGGCGACGACCAGCCGGGCGGTGTCGCGCTCGGTGATCAGCAGCCGGCCACCGCCGATGGGCTTCACGTCCCACGGCGAGTGCAGCCCGCCGACCCGCTGGGTGACCTTCAGCCGCGGCTGCTCCGGTGCGGCGTGGGCCGCCGCCGGTGCGACCGGTGCGGCCAGGGCGAGGAGCAGGACGAACAGAAGCCGGCGCATGGGCTCAACCTACGCCGCGGGTCGGGTGGTTTCGTGGCTCGTCGCTGGCGCTCCTCGCACCTCAACCACCGTCACCCGGACTTCGGTGGTTGAGGTGCGAGCGCCAGCGAGCCACGAAACCCCGGCGGGGTCAGAGGGGCCAGGTGGTGCCGGTGCGCTGCTCGGAGAGGTACCAGAGGCGGCGGGCGACGTCGGCGTCCTTGCTCTCGCGGGAGCGCGGGTTGGGGCCGGGGGCGCCGCGCAGGCCGCGGAAGCCGGTGGGGCCGATGTAGCTGTCGCCCGGTACGTCGGCGAGCGTCGCGTGCACGGTCGGGCGGGCACCGAACTCGGCACTGGTCGCGATCAGCCTGTTGCCGACCCACATCAGCTTGTTCATCAGCGGGCTCGCGTGGTGGCTCTGCAGGCCGGTGGCGGAGTAGCCGGGGTGGGCGGCGGTGGCGCGCACCGCGGAGCCGGCAGCAGTGAGCCGTCGTTGCAGCTCGACGGTGAACAGGAGGTTGGCCAGCTTGGACTGCTGGTAGGCCCGCATCGGCTTGTAGACGCCGTCCTGGTCGAGGTTGTCGAGGTCGACCTGCGGCCCGTTGTGCAGCCCGGAGGAGATGGTGACGACGCGGTCGGTGACGTGGGGGATCAGCAGGTTCGTGAGCGCGAAGTGCCCGAGGTGGTTGGTGCCGATCTGGCGCTCGAAGCCGTCGGTGGTGCGCCCCTCGGCGACCATCATGATCCCGGCGTTGTTGACCAGCGCGTGGATCGGCCCGCTCCAGAGCCCGGCGAACTCGCGCACCGACGACAGGTCGGCGAGGTCGAGCTCGCGGACGTCGGTGGAGCCGTCGATGCGCTCGGCCGCCTCCTTGCCCTTGACGGTGTCACGCACGGCCAGCACCACGTGACCGCCGGCGCCGGCGAAGGCCTTGGCGGCCTCGAAGCCGATGCCGGAGTTGGCGCCGGTCACGAGGAAGGTGCGGCCCGACTGGTCGGGCAGGGAGGGGGTGCTCATCAGAAGGTGTGCTCCGGTCCGGGGAAGGTGCCGGCCTTGACGTCGGTGTCGAAGTCGCGCGCGGCCTGGAGGAGCACGCCGTGGAGGTCGGCGTACTGCTTCACGAAGCGTGCCATGCGCCCGGTGCGTAGCCCGAACGCGTCTTGCCAGACGAGCACCTGCCCGTCGCAGTCGGGGCCGGCGCCGATGCCGATCGTGGGGATCGTCAGCTCCTTGGTCACCTGGCCGGCGACGTCGCCGGGCACCATCTCCATCACGACCGCGAAGGCGCCGGCGGCCTGCACGGCCTCGGCGTCGGCGAGCACCCGGGCGGCGGTGTCGCCGCGTCCCTGGACCCGGTAGCCGCCCAGCGCGTGCTCGGACTGGGGGGTGAACCCGATGTGGGCCATCACGGGGATCCCGCCTCGGGTGAGCAGCTCGATCTGCGGCACCATCTCGACGCCGCCCTCGAGCTTGACGCAGTGGGCGCCGCCCTCCTTCATGAACCGCACCGCGGTGAGGTAGGCCTGCTCGGGCGAGGCCTGGTAGGAGCCGAACGGGAGGTCGCCGACCACCAGCGCTCGCCGCACCGACCGGGAGACCGCGCGGGTCAGCGGGATCAGCTCGTCGACGGTGACCGGCAGGGAGGTCTCGTTGCCGTAGACGTTGTTGGAGGCGGAGTCGCCGACCAGCAGCACCTCGACCCCGGCCTCGTCGAAGGTCGCGGCGGCGTACTGCTCGTAGGCGGTGAGCATCGAGAAGCGCTCGCCGCGCTCCTTCATCTCCCGCAGGTGGTGGGTGCGGACCCGCTTGACGGGCTGCTGGGGGGTGGTCGGGCCGCTGCCGTAGGGGGCAGTCTCCTCAGGTGTGCTCATGGTCGAGCTCCTCTCCGTCGGGCTCAGGCTACGGCGTGGGGCATCTTGTGGCGGGCTGTCGTCAGGACGAGCAGGGAGACCAGCGCCGCGACCGCGGCCATCGACAAGGCCCCCCTGGCCCCGAGACCCGTGCCGGCGAGCCCGCCCAGCGCGTACGGCGCCGCGAAGCCGAGGTAGGTGAGCGCCCAGAAGACCGCGACCGTCGCGCCCCTCTCGTCGGGGGCCGAGATCCGTTCGGTCTCGCGGAGCCCGGACACGAGGACGGCGCCGTAGGCCGCGCCGAGCACGGGCCCGGCGAGCAGCAGCAGCCAGCGGACCTCGGTGGCCAGGGCGGCCACCCCGATCAGGCAGCCGAGGGCCGCGCCGACCAGGCCCAGCTGAGCCGCCAGCAGGTGCCGCTGGTCGTCGAGCCGGCGGGCGAGCGGCTGCACGAAGACCCCGGTGCCGAGGGTGAGGCCGGCCAGCACGCCCGCGAACGCGACGGCGCCGGTCTGGGGGCCCCCGAGCTCTCCGGGGAGGTAGGCGATGGAGATGGCGGCGCTCCCGAACACCCAGGGCGCCGCGGGGGCGACGAGCAGCAGGAACGGCGCTCGCCGGGTCACTGCCGGGATCCGGAGCAGGGGCCGCGGCTCGATGCCGACCGGTCGCGGCCCCGGCACCGGCCACAGCAGCAGGATGGCCACGGTGCCGAGCACCAGGTGCGGCACGTACGGCACCTGCAGCGGGTGGGGCACGACCTCGCCCAGCAGTCCCGAGACCAGCGGCCCAACGCCGAAGCCGGCCGACAGCGCCACCGCCGCCCGCCGGGCCGCCGACCCCGGGGCGTCGTCGCGCGAGAGCTCGGTGACCCAGGCACTGGCGGCGGCGAAGACCACGCCCGAGCAGGCCCCGGCCAGCAGCCGGCCCACCGCGAGCCCCGGGATCGAGGTGCTCTCGACGACCAGGACGGCGGTCGCGATCGGCGACAGCACGACGAAGGGCAGCACGACCCCGCGGCGTCCCCAGCGGTCGGAGAGGGCTCCGCCGATCAGCAGCGCCGGCACCAGCCCGATGGCGTACACGCCGAACAGGAACGCCCGGGTCTGCGTGGACATGTCGATCTCGTCGCGGTAGGCCACGAGGATCGAGGAGAACTGGTTCGCTCCCCACCCCACGGCGAACATCGCCACCGCCACCCGCTGCCACTGCTTCACCCCCGCACGCTACGTGAGCCGGTGCCGGTGGCGGCGGTCGGAGGTGCTGAGCGCAGTCGGACCGCGAACGACCGCGCACGTCAACCCGGGCGGTCCAGCTCGGTCCGCAGCCCGGCCAGCGCGACGGTGTCGCTCGCCGTGCCGAGGTGGGGCCGGGCGAACCAGTCGGCGTACTGGGCGATCTCGTCGAGCCTCCACTCCAGGTCGAACATCGCGAGCAGCGCCGGGTTCGCCCCGGGGCCCTCGCCGGCGCGCTCGGCGAGGCGGTGGTAGTCGGCAGTCCAGCGGGTCACCTCCGGCAGCCGCCCACGCAGCGCGGACCTGGCCTCCTCGCCGAACGGCCCGGTGTCCCACGCGTCGGCGGCCAGGGTGGCGAGGTCGTCGGGGAGGCTGGGCGGTACGAGCGGCGTCCAGACCGGGATCCCTCGGGGAGGCGGGACCCGGTGCAAGGCGTGGACCATCCGGGCCGTGCCCTCGGCGTCCTTGCGGGTTGCCGCTGCTCCGTTGGCGGCGGGGAGCCGAGCGTGTCGTAGATCGCGAACAGCGTCGGCCGGTAGTCAGCGGTGATCCGCCAGTGGTGCGCCCCGAACCCGACCGGCAGGTGCTCGATGCCCGTGGCACCGGGCAGCCAGTGCTCGCGCACGCAGGCGAGCACGGTCGCGTCGTCGAGCTCGGTGGGTGGCTCCCGCACGGCGCTCCTCCTGGTCTCGGCGCGTGGCAGCGGCTGGCTGCAGCATGGCAGCCGTGGCATCGCTCCGAGGCTCTCTAGACTCGCCTGCGTGGACTTCTACTCCGCCTACGCCCACGGCTTCGCCCGGATCGCTGCGTGCACGCTCCCGGTCGCGATCGCCGACCCCGCGACCAACGCTGCGCGGGTGGTCGAGCAGGCGCGGGAGTGCGACGCGGAGGGCGTGGCCGTGGCGGTCTTCCCCGAGCTCTCGCTGACCGGCTACTCCGTCGACGACCTCTTCATGCAGGACACGCTGCTCGAGGCGGTGCGCGACGCGATCGCGGCGATCGCCGCCGCCAGCGCCGACCTGCTGCCGGTCATCGTCGTGGGGGCGCCGCTGCTGCACGACACCCGGCTGCTCAACTGCGCGGTCGTGATCCACCGCGGGCGGGTGCTCGGGGTCGCGCCCAAGTCCTACCTCCCGACCTACCGCGAGTTCTACGAGCGGCGCTGGTTCGCCCCGGGCGACGACCGCCGCGGCGCCACGCTGGAGCTCGCCGGCGAGACGGTGCCGCTGGGCCCCGACCTGATCTTCACCGCCTCCGACCTGCCCGGCCTGGCCGTCCACGTCGAGGTCTGCGAGGACGTGTGGGTGCCGGTCCCGCCGAGCGCCGAGGCAGCGCTCGCGGGAGCCACCGTGCTGCTCAACCTGTCCGGCAGCCCGATCACCATCGGACGGGCCGAGGAGCGGCACCTGCTCACCCGCAGCGCGAGCATGCGGTGCAACGCGGCGTACGTCTATGCCGCCGCGGGCCAGGGGGAGTCGACCACCGACCTCTCGTGGGACGGCCAGACGATGGTCTACGAGTGCGGCGAGCTGCTCGCCGAGAGCAACCGGTTCCCCGAGCAGGCGCAGCGCACCGTCGCCGACGTCGACCTCGACCGGATCCGTCAGCAACGGCTGCGCCAGGGCACCTTCGACGACAACCGGCGGGGTCTCGAGGACCGTCTCGCCCACCCGACGACCACCGGCGCGGCCGCGCCGCTGGGCTTCCGCGTGGTGCCGTTCGAGCTCGGTGCCCCCACCGGTGACGTCGGGCTGCGGCGCAAGGTCGACCGCTTCCCGTTCGTGCCCGACGACCCCGCCCGGCTGGCGCAGGACTGCTACGAGGCCTACAACATCCAGGTCTCGGGGCTGGAGCAGCGGCTCACCGCGATCGGCCAGCCCAAGGTCGTGATCGGCGTCAGCGGCGGGCTCGACTCCACCCACGCGCTGATCGTGGCGGCCAAGGCGATGGACCGTCTCGGCCGGCCGCGCACCGACATCCACGCGTTCACGATGCCCGGCTTCGCCACGGGCGAGACCACGAAGGGCTACGCCACCCGGCTCTCGGAGTCGCTCGGGGTCACCTTCGAGACCATCGACATCGTCCCCGCCGCCGAGCAGATGCTCGACGACCTCGACCACCCCTACAGCGAGGGCGAGGAGGTCTACGACGTCACGTTCGAGAACGTGCAGGCGGGGCTGCGCACCGACTACCTGTTCCGGCTCGCCAACCACCGTGGCGGCATCGTGCTCGGCACCGGCGACCTCTCCGAGCTGGCGCTGGGCTGGTGCACCTACGGCGTCGGCGACCAGATGTCGCACTACACCGTCAACGCCGGGGTGCCGAAGACGCTGATCCAGCACCTCATCCGCTGGGTGATCGACTCCAGCCAGTTCGGGCCCGAGACCGACGAGGTGCTGCGGGAGATCCTCGAGCAGGAGATCACCCCCGAGCTGGTCCCCACCCGCGAGGGCGACGCCCCGCAGCGCACGGAGGACTCCGTGGGGCCCTACTCCCTGCAGGACTTCACGCTCTACCACGTGCTGCGCCGCGGCTACCGGCCCAGCAAGATCGCGTTCCTCGCCTGGCACGCGTGGCGCGACACGGAGGAGGGGGAGTGGCCGCCAGGTTTCCCCCACGAGGCCCGGGTCGCCTACGACCTCGCCGACGTACGACGCTGGCTCGAGGTCTTCGTGCGCCGGTTCTTCGCCAGCCAGTTCAAGCGCTCCGCCCTGCCCAACGGCCCGAAGGTCAGCGACGGCGGCACGATGTCGCCGCGCGGTGACTGGCGGATGCCCTCCGACGCCGCCCCCACCGCCTGGCTCGCGGAGATCGAGGCGTGCGTCCCGACCGAGTGACGGGGTTTCGTGGCTCGGGCCTTGGCGGCCCTCGCACCTCAACCACCGGAGGGTGGCCTGGCGGCCCTCGCACCTCAACCACCGGACAGGTGGCGGGCCCCGACGGTGGTTGAGGTGCGAGCGGAGCGAGCCACGAAACCACCATTCGCGACGCGGCGAGCCGTCGCGAGCGCCGGGCCCCTAGGCTGACGGCATGGGCAAGCAGGAAGACTTCGTTCTCCGGGCGCTCGAGGAGCGCGACGTCCGCTTCGTGCGGTTGTGGTTCACCGACGTGCTGGGCTTCTTGAAGTCCGTGGCCGTCGCGCCGGCCGAGCTCGAGGGTGCCTTCGACGAGGGCATCGGCTTCGACGGCTCCGCGATCGAGGGCTTCGCCCGCGTCTACGAGGCCGACATGCTGGCCAAGCCCGACCCCGCGACGTTCCAGATCCTCCCCTGGCGTGGTGAGGGCCCCTCGACCGCCCGGATGTTCTGCGACATCGTGATGCCCGACGGGTCCGCGTCGTACGCCGACCCGCGCAACGTCCTCAAGCGCACGCTGGCCAAGGCCGCCGACAAGGGCTTCACCTTCTACACCCACCCCGAGATCGAGTTCTACCTCTTCAAGGACACCCCGACCGCAGGCGACGACCCGGTGCCGGTCGACCGCAGCGGCTACTTCGACCACACCGCGCAGTCGAAGGGCTCCGACTTCCGCCGCGAGGCGATCACGATGCTCGAGTCGATGGGCATCTCGGTGGAGTTCAGCCACCACGAGGCCGGGCCCGGGCAGCAGGAGATCGACCTGCGCTACGCCGACGCGCTCACCACCGCCGACAACGTGATGACCTTCCGCACGGTGATCCGCGAGGTGGCGCTGAGCCAGGACATCTGGGCGACGTTCATGCCCAAGCCGTTCACGACCCACCCGGGGTCCGGCATGCACACCCACGTCAGCCTCTTCGAGGGCGACCAGAACGCCTTCTACGAGGCCGGCGCCGAGTACCAGCTCTCCAAGACCGGGCGCTCGTTCATCGCCGGCGTGCTCAAGCACGCCCCGGAGATCAGCGTGATCACCAACCAGTGGGTCAACTCCTACAAGCGGATGATGTTCGGCGGCGAGGCGCCGTCGTACATCTGCTGGGGCCACAACAACCGCTCCGCGATGATCCGGGTGCCGATGTACAAGCCGCTCAAGGGCCAGTCGACCCGCATCGAGCTGCGCACGATCGACGCCGCCTGCAACCCCTACCTCGCCTTCGCCGTGGTGCTGGCCGCGGGGATGAAGGGAATCGAGGAGGGCTACGAGCTGCCGCGCGAGGCCGAGGACGACGTCTGGTCGCTCACCGAGCGCGAGCGCAAGAGCCTGGGCATCGAGCCGCTGCCGCGCAGCCTCCACGACGCGATCGGGATCGCGGAGAGCTCCGAGCTGCTGGCCGAGACGCTCGGCGAGCACGTCTTCGACTTCTTCCTGCGCAACAAGCGAGCCGAGTGGGACGAGTACCGCGGCCAGGTGTCGGCGTTCGAGCGCGACCGGATGCTCCCGGTCATCTGACCATGGCCGGTGACTCCGACCTCGTCTACGGCGACGACCGCGTCCGCCGGTTGCGGATCGCCCTCGGCGTGGCGGCCGGTCTCTGCGCCCTCTTCGGCGTGCTCGCCGTGCTCGGGGCCGGCCAGGCCGAGGACGGCCGCACCGCGGCGCTGCTGATCGCGGTGATCGGCTTCTCCGCCGCCGGCTGGAGCGTGGTCACCTGGCGCGGCACTGGCGCGGCCCGACGCGCGCGCCAAGCGGCTGGTCATCGCGATCGGCGCCACGCTGGTGCTGCTCGGCCTGCTGACCGGGCCGGTGGTGCTCTTCAGCCTGCCGTTCGCCCTGCTCGGGCTGAGCACGATCTTCCTCGGCGTGCTCGCCGACGAGGTGCCCTGAGGCGTCCGCGCCCCGGGTGCTGGTGGTCGAGCACGACGCCGCCTGCCCGCCGGCCATGCTCGGCGACTGGCTCGTCGAGGCCGGCGCCGACCTCGACGTACGACGCCCGTACGCCGGCGACGCCCTCCCCGACCCGCACCACCTCGACGACCTCGACGACCTCGACGCGCTCGTCGTCCTCGGGGGCTCGATGGGCGCGGCCGACGACGACCACGCGTGGCTGGCGCCGACCCGGGCCCTGATCCGGGCGGCGGGCGCGGCCGGGCTCCCGGTGCTCGGCGTCTGCCTGGGCCACCAGCTCGCGGCCCTGGCGCTGGGCGGCCGCACCGACCGCAACCCGCGTGGGCAGCAGGTCGGCCTGCTCGACGTCGGCTGGACGCCTGAGGCGGCTCGACGACCCGCTCCTGGGCGGACTCGCCCGGCAGCCGGGCGCCCGCGGGGTGCACTGGAACGACGACCTGGTCCTGGAGCAGCCGCCGGGGTCGGTGGTGCTGGCCGCGACGCCCGACGGGCGAGCTGCAGGCCGCCCGCCTGGCCCCGACGGTGTGGGGCGTGCAGTGGCACCCCGAGATCGACGACCGGATCCTGACGGTCTGGGCCAAGGAGGACGTCGACCGGCACCTGGAGGCCGGGATCGACCAGGCCGGCGCGCTCGCGGCGGTGCGCGCCGCCCGCGCCGAGCTCGCGTCGACCTGGCGGCCCCTCGCCGCGGCCCTGGTCCGGCTCGCCCAGGAGAGCCGGACCCCCGGATGAGCCGTCCCCCCACCACCAAGGGCGCCCTCCTGCGGCTCGGCTTCGGCGACGCCGAGGCCGCACTGCGCCTGCTGGGGAGCTGGGGCACGCCTGCGAGCCGTTGCTGGCGATCGCGGCGCGCACGGCCGACCCCGACGCGGCCCTGGCCGACCTGGTCCGGATCGCCGACGAGGTCGAGGACCGCGACGAGATGCTCGCGGCACTCGCCGACGACGAGGGCACGGCCATGCGGCTGCTCAGCGTCCTCGGCGCCAGCTGCGCGCTGGGCGACCACCTCGCGCGCCACCCCGAGCACTGGCGCGAGCTGCGCGACCCGACCATGGGCGCGACCCGCCCCGCGGCGTACGCCGTGCGGGCCGGCGCTGCTCGCCGCCGTGGGTGCCGACCCGCACGGCGCCGAGCCCGTGGCGACCCTGCCCGACGGGGAGGCGGTCGACGCGCTGCGCGTGGAGTACCGCCGGGTGCTGCTGCGGCTGGCCGCCCGCGACCTCGCCCACGACGTGGGGGTCGACGACGTGGCGGCCGAGCTGTCCGACCTCGCCGCCGGCACCCTCGACGCGGGGCTGGCCGTCGCCCGGGCCCGGATGGGGGAGCAGGCCGCGCACTGCCGGCTCTCGGTGATCGCGATGGGCAAGTGCGGTGGCCACGAGCTCAACTACGTCTCCGACGTCGACGTCATCTTCGTCCACGAGCCTGCCGGCGGCGCCGACGACAACCAGGCGATGCGGGCGGCCGCCCAGCTCGCCAGCCACCTGATCCGGGTCTGCTCCGACCACACGGGGGAGGGCACGATCTGGCCGGTCGACGCCGCGCTGCGGCCGGAGGGCAAGGCGGGACCGCTCAGCCGCACGATGGCCGAGCCACCACAGCTACTACGAGCGCTGGGCGAAGACCTGGGAGTTCCAGGCGCTGCTCAAGGCCCGCCCGGTCGCCGGCGACCTCGAGCTCGGACGGGCGTACGTCGAGATGGTGCAGCCGATGGTGTGGCACGCGAGCGAGCGTGAGGGGTTCGTCCCCGAGACCCAGGCCATGCGGCGGCGGGTGCTCGACCACATCCCGGCGCAGGGAGGCCGACCGGCAGCTCAAGCTGGGCGCCGGCGGGCTGCGGGACGTGGAGTTCGCCGTCCAGCTGCTGCAGCTCGTGCACGGCCGCACCGACGCGAGCATCCGGCTCCCGACGACGCTCTCCGCCCTGGCCGCACTCACCCGCGGCGGCTACGTCGGCAGGGAGGACGGCGAGGCGCTGCACGAGGCGTACGCGTTCCTGCGCACCCTCGAGCACCGGATCCAGCTCCATCAGCTGCGCCGCACCCACGTGGTGCCCGACGACGACGCCTCGATGCGACGCCTGGGCCGCAGCATGGGCTTCCAGCGGGAGCCGGCCACCAGCCTCGACGAGGCGTGGCAGCACCACCGGCGCGAGGTCCGCCGGCTGCACGAGAAGCTCTTCTACCGGCCGCTGCTGGCCGCGGTCGCCCAGATCCCCGAGGACGACGTCCGGCTGTCCTCGGAGGCGGCCGGCGACCGCCTCGCCGCGCTCGGGTACGCCGACCCGGCCGCCGCGCTGCGCAACCTGGAGGCGCTCACGAGCGGGCGTCACCCGGACCGCCACCATCCAGAAGGCCCTGCTGCCGGCGATGCTGCAGTGGTTCGCCGAGGGCCCCGACCCCGACGCCGGGTTGTTCGGCTTCCGCCGGATCAGCGAGGCCCTGGGCCGCACCCCGTGGTACCTGCGCACCCTGCGCGACGAGGGACAGGTCGCCCAGCGGCTCGCCATCCTGCTGTCCACGTCGCGCTACGCCAGCGAGCTGCTCGAGCGCGAGCCGCAGGGCGTGCAGATCCTGGGCGGCGACCTCGCGCCGCAGCCGGCCGGGGTGCTGGCCGAGGAGATGCTCGCCTCGGCGGGCCGGCAGGACGACCTGGAGAAGGCGGTGCGGGCGATCCGCGCCGTACGGCGTCGCGAGCTGTTCCGGATCGCGACCGGCGACCTGCTGGGCCTGGTCGACGTCGCCGACGTGGGGGCCGGCCTGTCGCGGCTCACCGACGCCACGCTGGAGGCGACGCTGCAGGCCGTGATGCGCTCGGTGCAGGAGCAGCGCGACCTCGACGAGAGGCCCACCCGGATCGCGATCGTGGCGATGGGGCGCTACGGCGGCTTCGAGCTCTCCTACGGCAGCGACGCCGATGTGATGTTCGTGCACCAGCCGGAGCCGGGGGTCGACCCCCACGTCGCGACGTCGTACGCCCAGGCGGTGGCCAACGAGATCCGCCGGCTGCTGGCGCTCCCGGGTGGCGACCCGCCGCTGGAGGTCGACGCCGGCCTGCGGCCCGAGGGCAAGCAGGGACCC
This sequence comes from uncultured Actinomycetota bacterium, assembly GCA_963834285.1. GTDB lineage: Bacteria > Actinomycetota > Actinomycetes > Propionibacteriales > Nocardioidaceae > Nocardioides. Next base: position 64,171 of record CAWIAZ010000010.1, read on the forward strand.
CTGGTGCGCTCGCTGGAGTCCTACGCCGCCTACTACGCGAAGTGGTCGATGGTGTGGGAGGCGCAGGCGCTGCTGCGCGCCGACGCCGTGGTCGGCGACCCCGACCTGCGCGCCGCGTTCGTGGAGCTGATCGACCCGCTGCGCTTCCCCGCCGAGGGCCTCTCGGAGGACGACGTGATCGAGGTACGCCGGGTCAAGGCCCGCGTCGACAACGAGCGGTTGCCCCGCGGCGCCGACCCCCAGCTGCACCTCAAGCTGGGGCGGGGTGGGCTGGCCGACATCGAGTGGACCGTCCAGCTCCTCCAGATGCGGCACGCCGGCGAGGTGCCGGGGCTGCGGACCGTGCAGACGCTGGCGGCGCTCGAGGCGGCCCGGGAGGCCGACCTGATCTCGGCCGAGGACTGCGAGCTGCTCTCGCGGGGGTGGCGGATGGTGAGCCGGATGCGCAACGCCGTCACGCTGGCCCGCGGCAAGCCGGCCGACCACCTGCCGCGGGAGCCCCGCGAGCGGGCCGCGGTGGCGAGCATCATGGGCTACCCGCCCGGCACCACCGACCAGCTGATCAACGACTACCTGCGCACGGCGCGGCTGTCGCGCTCGGTCGTCGACCGGGTCTTCTGGGGCTGACCGGACCGGCCGCGAGGGAACGAGCGGACCAGGTCGCGATCGTCCCCCCCAGGAGACCGCAACCTGGCCCGCACGACCCGGCCAGCTCGCCGCTGGCCGGACAGGCGACCCGCTCCCGAGATGCGGGCCGTTCGTCCGAGCACGGGACACGGCGAGCCGAGAGCTGGCACAGGGTCTTGTGCCCCGGCCGGGACTGAGACAAACGTCAGGGCCCGGGAAACCTTGAGGATTCCTTGCGCAAACGTCGGGTTCACGCCCGGCTCAGCCTTGATCTGGCTCGGTCAGAGTTCTACTCATCACCCCGACCGGCACTCCGGTCACCTCACTGTGACCGGCCCGGAACCGTCCGGCCGTCCCTCCCCGAAAGGCCTCATCATGGGCAAGCACTCCACCTCCAGCCGTCGCACCACCGCCAAGGTCCTGGCCTCGGTCGCCCTCGTGGCCGGCGCCGCGTCGGTCGCCGGACTCGGCACCTTCGGTGCCTTCACCTCCACCACCTCCGCCAGCCAGGAGGTCGCCACCGGCAAGCTGACGATCGGCCTGACCCAGAGCGCCACGGCCGGCACGACCATCGCCGCGTCCAACCTGGTCCCCGGAGACACCGTGCAGCGCGCGGTCACGCTGACCCGCAGCAGCGACACCGAGGCCTTCGGCTCGGTCAAGCTCACCACGAGCCCGACCGTCTCCAACCTGCTCTCCAGCGACGCCGGCAACGGCCTCCAGCTCAAGCTCGACCAGTGCTCGACCGCCTGGACCAAGGTCGGCTCCACCAGCGAGCTCACCTGCGCCGGCACGACCACCCCGGTCCTGGCCTCGCGCGCCGTCGTCGGCACCAACCTGGACCTCGCGGCCCCCGCCACGGCTCTCAACGGCACCGCAGCCGCCTCGAACCTGCGGATCTCGCTGTCGCTGCCCGAGGCGGCCGGCAACACCTTCCAGGGGCTGTCGAACACCATCGGCTTCACCTTCGACGCCACCCAGCGCACCGCTCAGTTCAAGTGACCTGAGCCGACCGAGCTGACCGACCCGAGCTGACCGACCCGAGCTGATCGACCCACCTGCTCCGCACCACCCGACGAACGGACGATCACATGAGCATCCTCGACGCGGTCCGCCCGCTTCCCGAGGTCCGGACCCCGGTGGGAGGGGCCCGGACCCCGGGGGCGGCGGGCCGGACGATCCCGGCGCTGCGCCGGGTCGGCCGGATCGTCGTCAGCCTGCTGCTCGTGGGCTCGGCCCTGGTGTTCCTCCTGCTCGCGGTGGGGCCGCACGTGCTGGGCTACCGCACGGCGACGATGCTCACCGGCAGCATGGCCCCCGGCATCATGCCGGGTGACGTCGTGGTGACGGTCCCGAGCCCGGCGTCCGAGGTGGCGGTCGGAGACGTGATCAGCTATCGCATCCCGATCGAGGACCAGCGCGTCGAGACGCACCGGGTGACCGAGGTGACCCGGGGCCCCGGCGGCAGGGTGAGCGTCCAGACCAAGGGCGACGCCAACGAGAACATCGATCCGTGGGTCGCCACGATCGAGGGCGACACCGTGTGGCAGGTCAGGGGGGTCGTGCCCGGTCTCGGCACCGCGATCCGGGCCCTGCGCTCGCCGATCGTGCAGGACGGCGTGCTGTGGGTCGCCCTGGCCGGGTCCGTCGGCCTCGGCTTCTCGACCATCTGGTCGGGCGAGGGGCGCCCGCGCGGAGGGGCGCGGCGCGCCCGATGAGGGCGCTCGACGTCGCTCAGCTGGACCGGCTCGTGGTCGAGTGCGGTGACCACGCCTTCGTGGGCGGCCTGGTGCGTCGCTACCGCAGCCTGCTGCCGGGGCGCGTGTGCGCGGTGCTCTCGCACCTGCGCGAGCGTGACCTGGACGCGGCCCTCGACCGGGTGCTGAGCCTGAAGGTCTCCTCGGCCACGGTCGGCGCCGACGAGCTGGCCGCGCTCGCGCGGCGGGTGCAGACCGAGCTCGTCGACGGCGCCCTGGACGCCGCGGAGACGACCGCCGGCCAGCTGTCGTCGGCGGCCGAGCGCGCCGACGGTGCGCTTGCGGCGTACGCCGGGAGTTGAGCGTCGGCGGTCAGGCCACCGACTCCATCCGGTAGCCGACCCCGCGCACGGTGCGGACGAAGCGCGGCCCGCCCGGGCGTTCGCCCAGCTTGCGGCGCAGGTTGCCGACGTGCACCTCGACGAGGTGGGTGTCGGAGGCCCACTCGGTGTCCCAGACCGAGCGCAGCAGCGACTCGCGGCTCCACACCCGGGCGGGGGAGCGCATCAGCGCGACCAGCAGGTCGAACTCGGTCCTGGTCAGCGTCAGCTCGTCGTCGCCGCGGAAGGCCACCCGACCGTCGACGTCGACCCGCAGCGTGCCGTGGGTGAGCACCTCGTGGTCGTGCCCGGGGGCGCTCGGGTGCCCAGCGGGGGGCGCGGCGGGCGGCGCGCCGACGGCTGCAGCCTGGAGCGGAGCCCCGGCCAGGCGGCGCGGCCGGCGGAACATCGCGTTGACCCGGGCTCGCAGCTCGCGCACGTGGAACGGCTTGGAGAGGTAGTCGTCGGCACCGGTCTCGAGGCCGATCAGCCGGTCGATCTCCTCGTCGCGGGCGGTGATCATCACGACGTAGGCATCGCTCACGCTGCGGATCTGCCGGCAGGTCTCGATGCCGTCGATGCCGGGGAGGCCGAGGTCGAGGGTGACCAGGTCGGGGTCGAGGCTGGCGATCAGGTCCAGGGCGGCGTGCCCGGTCCCGACGCTCTGCACGACGAAGCCCTGGCTGGACAACGTGAACTCGATCAGCGACCGGATGTCCTCGTCGTCCTCGACGACCAGCGCGCGACGTGGGGCGGAGACGGCGTCGGTGAGACCGGCTGCGGCAGTGGTGGGGGGAACCATGCTGGTGCTCCTTGCGCGGATCTTGAGGTTCCGGGGGGAGCCTCTTGAACCTGACCAGGAAGGGTGGGGGAATCACCATCGTAGACACATCGACCCGACGGAGCAGCGAAATCGTGAGCACACCCGCCCGAGCCGTGCGCGGTGGCGCGCTCGTGCTCGTCGTGCTGCTGCTGGTCTCGGTGCCGGGCCTGGCCGTCGCGAAGTTCGTCGACGGCCGGGCCGCGCTCCCTCGACGTCTCGACCGCGACGATGGTCGCGCCCGAGAGGGTCAAGGGCACCTACGACTGCTTCTCGACCCTGCTGCGGGAGGGCGTGACGATCACGGTGAGCGAGCTCGTCGACAAGGGGCCGGAGGGCGCCGGCTACCTCTACACCCTCCTCGTCGACGGTGACGTCGTGACCACCACGGCCTCGCGGGAGCAGTCGGCGACGATCACCGGCACCCGGCTCGTCGACCTGAGCACGAACACCTGGACCATCCAGGTGCAGGCAACCATCGGCGGCTGGACCAGCCCGGCCGAGTCCAAGACCGTCAGCTGCAAGGTCGGCAGCCAGAAGAGCGGCAAGTTCTAGGACCCGGACGCCGGCACGGCGGCCGAGAGGCGCGCGGCGAGCGCGGCCACGGCCTCGACGAGCTCGGGCCCGCCCTCGACCCGGAACGGCAGCGGCACGCGGGAGAGCCACTCCGCGGCGTACATCGTGGGGTTGCTGGTGCTGCCGACCAGCACGCAGCCGTCGCCGGCGGCTCGAGCCGGCCCATCGGCGGCCGGACCCAGCGCGCGACCTCCGCCGGAGGTGCCTCGAAGACCACCCGGGTGGGGTGCTCCCACCCGACGCCCAGGTGCTCCTCGAGGGCAGCGACCGGGTCGAGGCTCGAGCGGCGGCTCGAAGGCCCTCTCCAGGAGCTCGACAGCCCGGATCCGGTCGACGCGGTAGGTGCGGACCGCCTCGACGCGGTGGGAGTGGCACAGCAGGTACCAGCGCCCGTGCCGGACGACGACCGCCCACGGGTCCACCTCGGCCGTCCACTCCCGGCCGGAGCCGCTGCCGTAGGTGATCCGCACCCGGCGCCGGCGCGGCGACCGCGGTGACGAGCTCGCTGGTGGTGGCGGGGTCGGGGCGCGCCGCGCACCGGTCGGGGGCGGCCGCCGCGTGCTCGCGCAGCGCGCCGGCCTGGCGGGCCGACGTGCTCGGGCAGCGCCCGGATCACCTTGTCCAGAGCCCGGCCGACCAGGTCGTCGCCCGCCCGGCCGCGGACGGGCTGTCGAGGACCGCCATCACCAGGCCGAGCGCCTCGGCCTCGCGGAAGACGACCGGCGGCAGCCGGGTGCCGTGCCCGAGCCGGTAGCCGCCGTAGCGGCCGCGCACCGACGTGACCTCGATGCCCGCCTCCCGCAGGATGTCGACGTACCGGCGGACCGCCCGGTCGGTCACCCCTAGCCGGTCGGCGAGCTCGGCCGCGGTCGTGACCGGGCGCGAGCGCAGGACCTCGAGCATCCGGAGCGCCCGCGCGGTCGGACTCAGGTCGGGGGCCATGGCGGCACCCTAGGAACTCGCCGGACAAAGCGGAAGCATCCCGTCCGGAAAGGAACCTAGCCTGGCGCCATGGACATCATTCTCATCGCCGGGTTGTGGCTCGACGCCTCCGCCTGGGACGACGTCATCGCACCGCTCGAGGAGCTCGGACACCGTCCGGTGCCACTCACCCTGCCCGGGCAGGGTGACGGGGCGACCACGGCCACGCTCGAGGACCAGGTGAGAACCGTGCTCGGGGCTGTCGACGACGCCGATGGCAAGCCGCTGGTCGTGGGGCACTCGGCAGCAGCGACGTTGGCCTGGGCCGCGGCCGACGCCCGCCCGGACGACGTCGCCGGGGTCGTGCTGATCGGCGGTTTCCCGGGCGTCGACGGGGAGACCTACGCCGACTTCTTCGAGCCGGTCGACGGCCTGATGGGGTTCCCGGGCTGGGAGCCGTTCGCGGGACCCGACTCCGCCGACCTCGACGAGGACGCCAAGCAGCGGATCGCGGCGACCACCGTGCCGGTGCCGGAGGGGGTCAGCAGGGGCGTCGTGCGGCTCGCCGACGAGCGGCGCTACGACGTGCCGACGGTGCTGGTGTGCCCTGAGTTCTCGGCGGCCGAGGCGCGCGGGTTCATCGAGGCCGGCGACCTGCCCGAGCTGGCGAGAGCCACCCGGCTCGAGCTCGTCGACCTCGACTCCGGGCACTGGCCGATGTTCACGCGACCGCGCGAGCTGGCGGGGCTGCTGGCGGCCGCGGCACCCGCCTGATCTCCGTCGGGAGAGGGCGGGCTCGGCCGTCGCGCAGGGTCGGGATCGGGAGTACCGTCGGTAGACGCTGCGTTCGTCTCTCCAGCCAGGAGGAGCCATGTTCGTCCAGGTGATCCAAGGTCGGGCCGCAGACCCCGACGCCATGCACACCCAGCTCGAGCGCTGGCGAGCCGAGCTGGGGCCGGGCGCCGAGGGGTGGCTCGGAAGCACGTCCGGCGTGGCCGACGACGGCAGCAGCATCGCCGTGGTCCGGTTCGAGTCCGAGGAGGCCGCGCAGCGCAACAGCGAGCGACCGGAGCAGGGTGAGTGGTGGGCGGACATGGCCGCCACGTTCGAGGGCGACCAGACCTTCCGCAACCACACCCTGGTGGAGATCGACGTCTCGGGCGACCCGGACCAGGCGGGCTTCGTCCAGGTCATGCAGGGGCGGGTCACCGACGTCGAGCGTGCGCGTCACCTGATGGCCTCTGACCCGACCGACTGGCGGAGCCTGCGCCCGGACATCCTGGCCAGGTGCTGGGCGGCGTCCGAGGACGGCACGTGGACGATGGCGATCTACTTCACCACCGAGGCGGCCGCCCGTGAGGGCGAGCAGAAGGACGCGCCGCCGGAGTCCGCCGCGGTGATGGACGAGCTGAGGTCGCTCGCGGTGGGGGAGACCACGTTCCTCGATCTCCGCGACCCCTGGATGATGTCGCCCGCCTGAGCCGGGTCGAGCACCGGCTCAGCGGGTCGGCATCGGGTCAGGCAGCGGGTCAGGAGGCGTTGGCCTCCGCCTTCGCCTGCTCGACGTCGAGGGCACGGACCGCGCCGATCAGCTCCTCGAGCGCCGCTGCGGGCAGGGCGCCGGGCTGGGAGAAGACGAGGGTGCCGCCCTTGAACGCCATCAGGGTCGGGATCGAGGTGATCTTCGCCGCGGCGGCGAGCTGCTGCTCGGCCTCGGTGTCGATCTTGCCGAAGACGATGTCGGGGTGGCTGTCCGAGGCCTGCTCGTAGACAGGGGCGAACTGCCGGCACGGCCCGCACCACCCTGCCCAGAAGTCGACCAGGACGATCTCGTTGTCGGTGATGGTGCTCTCGAAGTTGACGGCGCCGAGCTCGATGGTGCTCATGTCTGGTGCTCCTGTTCTGGGTTCGGAATCCCCCTGGGGGGTTACCCGTACAGCACGTTGGGGCGTCGGGATATTCCGCCTGCGGCCATCGGTGGTGGGTTCGTGGCTCGTCGCTGACGCTCCTCGCACCTCAACCAGCGGGACCCGCCGGTGGTTGAGGTGCGAGCGGAGCGAGCCACGAAACCCTGCGTGGTAGAGAAGATGGCAACCACAGCAGGGGACGGAAGGAGCGTCGATGACGGGCTTCGCGGTGGGTGACCGCGTGCGGTGGAACTCGGAGGCCGGTCACGTGACCGGCGTGATCACGAAGAAGCACACCGAGGACGTCGACTACAAGGGTCACGTCCGTCGGTGCTCCGAGGACGACCCGCAGTACGAGATCAAGAGCGACAAGACCGAGCACGTGGCCATGCACAAGCCGGGTGCGCTGACCAAGATCGAGTGAGCGGGCTCCGATGACGTCGGCGTCCGCGTCGCATTCGGCCGCGCCCCGCGTCTACACGATCGGGCACTCCACGCGCAGCTTCGACGAGGTGCTGGCGATGCTGCGTGCGAACGGCGTGACCGAGCTGGTGGACGTGCGCTCGTTCCCCTCGTCGCGCACCTTCCCGCAGTGGAACCAGGACGCTATCGAGGCGGGCCTGCCCCCGGTCCTCGGGTACCGCTGGCTCCGCGGACTCGGCGGCCGCCGGCACACGCCGGCCGGCGTCGCGAGCCCGAACGACGCGTGGCGGGTGCAGGCCTTCCGTGCCTACGCCGACCACATGGCGACCGAGGAGTTCCGCGCCGCGTTCGCCGAGCTGCGCGCGCTCGCCGAGGAGGCCGTGCCGGCCATCATGTGCAGCGAGGCCGTGCCCTGGCGGTGCCATCGCCGACTGATCACCGACGCGCTCATCGTCTCGGGCGTCGAGGTGCTCGACATCATGTCGGCCGCCTCGACCCGCCGCGCGCAGCTCGAGCCGTTCGCGCGGGTGCAAGACGGGCGGATCACCTATCCCGCCGACGCAGGATGATGGACGCCGACCAGGTGGCCGAGGTCCGGCACGTGGTGCTGAGCATCCCCGCCGGCCGCGTCGCGTCGTACGGCGACGTCGGACGGGCCGTGGGCATCGGCCCTCGGCAGGCCGGCCGGGCGGTGGCCCTGCTCGACGACGACGTGCCGTGGTGGCGGGTCGTGCACGCCGACGGGGTGCCCGCCACGTGCCACGGAGGAACCGCCCGGGGTCTCCTCGAGGCAGAAGGCGTGCCGTTCCGCTCCGCCCGAGTCGACATGGCGCGAGCGCGGTCAGGGCCCCGACCGGCCACGGACCAGCCTCGCCCGAGGCTCGGGTGAGCTGGCGGTGTGCGGCATTCGGACGTTTGCCCGACGGCGACGAGGGGATGACGTGACCGTGGGTGACGCGTCGATGGAGCTCGGGCTGCACCGGTCGGTGCGTCGCGACCGAGCCGTGCTCACGGTGTGCACCGTCGGCCTGGGGAGCGGGCTCGTTCGCGCTCGTGGTGATCTCCGACGGTGAGACCCGGAGCTGGGTCGGGCTGCTCGGCCTCGCTGGGGTGGTCGCCGGTATGGGCCTCGTCACCGTCGACGCCTGGGTCCGGCCCCCACGTCCTCAGCCGAGCCTGGTCACGCACGGCAAGGTGAGCGCGACTCGGCTGCCTGCCGCGGACCGAGCCGGTCGAGGAGTAGCCACGGGCTGTGAGCTGTCCGGCACGGTGTCGGTGGCACCCTGCAGAATCTGTGCATGGCATACGACGAGCGCCTGGCGGAGCGGGTCCGCGACCTGCTCGACGGCCGGGTCGAGGCGGAGAAGAAGATGTTCGGCGGCCTGGCCTTCATGGTGGAGGGCCGGATGGCCTGCTGCGTCAGTGGCCCGGGACTGCTGGTCAAGGTCGGACGCGATGCGTTCCCCGAGCTGGTCGAGCTCGATCATGTCGAGCCGATGACCATGCGGGACACGGTCTCGGACTCGTGGGTGCGCGTCGGCGACGCCGCCCTGACGGATGAGCCCGCCCTGCAGCTGTGGGTCGACCGTGGTCTTGCGGCGAACCCGCCCAAGCCTCGGCCCTAGCGCGGAGTGCTCGGCGGTCAGACGCCCGACGGACTGCGGTGCGCAGCCGAGGCGAACCCCAACCAGGTGTGGCGGTTGCCGGCCCAGCACCACCCGACCTTCGGCGCATCGCGGTTCATCTTGCCGTCCCGGCCGGTCCCGTTGCTGATCCAGATGGCCGGCGTGCGGGCGTCGAGCTTGCCCGAGTCCTTGCGCAACCGCGAGCCGATCGTCATGAAGCAGTGGTCGCGCTCGAGTGTCTCCGGCTGCTGCAACAGCCAGAAGATCCCCTCGGTGAGAGTGAGCGGCGTCCGCTGTGCCGCCAGGATCGCCGGAAGGGCTTCATCGGGGCTCCAGTTCTCCATGGCATCGCCGCGCTGCACGTCGTGGACGGAGTAGGTCGGTGAGTCCGGGAGGGTCACCTCGTCGATCGTGGAGAACTGGTCCACGTCATGCATGTCCACCACCACGAAGCCGTTCCTGCCGCGGCGAGTGAGCAACGGCGCGAGGGCAGACGCCGGCACTCGCTGCGGATGGATGGCCAGGAGGGCGTCGCTGCCGTCGTCGGCAGCGCGCAGCTCGGCCGCGGGGATCCCGGCGATCTCGTGGACGCCGAGACCGATGAGTCGATCGGCTTGCTCGGAGGTTGAAGGCAACGACGAATGAGGGACGGTCACGCGGGGGCGCCTCCAGGAGTCGTCTCTGGACGTGTCAGCTCTTCAACGCCCCGCGCTGGCGGCGAGTTCCTTCTCGGGGTTGACGGGCTCATGATCGGTCGGCCACCGCCCGGCCGACCGCGTCGAGACTGCGTGCCACGTCGTCCTCGGTGGTCGACCAGTTGCTCACCGAGATCCGCAGCACGCTCCGGTCGTGCCACCGCGAGCCGGACATCCAGGTGGTGCCGTCCTCGAGGATCCGACGTACCACCTCCTGGGTTGCCTCGTCGTCGCCGAAGGCGGCGCACACCTGGGTGAACACGACGTCGTTGAGGACCGTGGTCCCGGGCAGCTCCTCCAGCCCGCGGGCGAACGCGGCGGCGTGACCGCACAGCCGGTCGACGAGGTCGGCCACCCCGGACCGGCCCAGCGCGCGCAGCACCGCCCACACAGGGAACGCCCGCCCGCGCCGGGACAGCTCGGGCACCTTGTCGAGCGGCTCCCCCAGCTCGTCGTGGATCAGGTACGGGCCCTGCACCCCCATGGCCCGGCGAAGCGCGGCGGCGTCGCGGACCACCACGATCCCGCTGTCGTACGGGACGTTGAGCGTCTTGTGCGCGTCGGTGGCCCAGGAGTCGGCCTGCTCGACCCCGGCGACGAGATGCCGGTACGTCGGCGACGCACCCGCCCAGAGCCCGAAGGCGCCGTCGACGTGCACCCAGGCACCACGACGGTGCGCCGCTGGCACCGCCTCACCGAAGGGGTCGAAGGCGCCGGAGTGCACGTTGCCGGCCTGCAGCACGACCAGGGTGGGGCCGTCCGCCTCACCCAGGGCGGCTTCGAGGGCGGCGGCGTCGATGCGTCCCTGGTCGTCGACCGCGACCGGCTCCGGCGCCCCGAGCCCGAGGTAGCGCAGCGCCAGGTCGACGGTGTCGTGCCGCTCCGCGCCGACCAGGACCCGGACCCGCGGGCCGCCGTTGAGCCCGTGCTGCGTCACGTCCCAGCCGGCCCGGCGGAGCACCTCGTCCCGGCCGGCGGCGAGCCCGGTGAAGTTGGCCATCGTGGCGCCGGTGGCGAAGCCGACGCCGCTGCCCGGCGGTAGGCCGAGCAGGTCGAGCAGCCACTCGCCGGCGAGGTCCTCGACGGCGCTGTGGGCCGGGGTCAGCTTGCGCAGCCCGCTGTTCTGGTCCCAGGCGCTGACCAGCCAGTCGGCGGCGAGCCCCGCCGGGTGGGTGCCGCCGATGACGAACCCGAAGAACCGGCCCGACGGCATCGCGGTCAGGCCCGGGTCGCAGGCCGTGGCGAGCAGCTCGACCACCTCCTCCGCGGGCATGCCCTCGTCGGGCAGGGTCTCCCCGAGCGCGGTGCGGACCTCCTCGATCGAGGCCTGCGGCGGCACCGGCCGGGCGCCCAGCGACTCCAGCCACTCCAGCGAGCGGCGGTGGGCTGCTTCGAGGGCGACTTCGTGCTCCATGACCGCGAGTATCCATCGCGGTTCCGGGACAGCCGGGGCCGGCGATCCGGTGGCTATCCTGATGGTCATGGAGCGGGCGTGGCCGCTGACCGGGAGGGACGACGAGCTGCGCACGGTCGCGGCTTCGATCCGGCCCGGTGCGGCCGGTGTCGTCGTCGCCGGCCCCGGTGGGGTGGGCAAGACCCGGCTCGCGCGCGAGGGGCTGCGCACCCTGGAGGGCACGGGCGTCACCACCTGCTGGGCGCACGGCAGTGCGGCCGTCCGTCCGCTCCCGCTCGGTGCCTTCGTCGGTCTCCTCGACGTGCCCGCCGGTGACGCCGCGGAGTCCATCTCTCGCGTGCTCGAGCAGCTCGAGCAGCGTCACCCGCTCGTGCTGGCCGTCGATGACGCGCACCTCCTCGACGGACACTCCGCGATCGTGCTCCACCGCGCGGTGGAGCGTCGGCTGGCAGCGGTCCTCGTCACGCTGCGGACCGGGGAGCCGGTCCCCGAGCTCGTGACGGCCCTGTGGAAGGACGACCTGCTGCCACGGCTGGACCTGACCCCGCTGGATGCCGCTGCCACGACCGGCCTCGTCGCTCGGGTGCTCGGTGGGCCGGTCGACTCGGCGTCGGCGCACCGGCTGTGGACGTTGACCGAGGGGAGTCCGCTGTTCCTGCGCCACCTCCTCGTCGGCGAGGTGTCGTCGGGGCGGTTCACGCTCGCGTCCGGGATCTGGCGGTGGACCAGCGCGCCCTCGATCTCGCCGGAGCTGGCGAGCCTCCTCGAGCGGGAGATCGGCAGTCTCGCGGCGGGTGTCCAGGACGTCGTCGACCTGGTGACGCTCGCCGAGCCGATCTCGGTCGCGACGCTGTCGGACCTGGCCTCGCGCGCCGACCTCGAGGAGGCCGAGCGGCGGGGCCTGGTGCGCACCGACGGGACCCTCGCCCGGCTCGCGCACCCGTTGTACGGCGAGGTACGTCGCGCCGCCATGGGTACGTTGCGCGCCCGACGCCTGCGCGGCCAGGTGGCCTCGACCCTCGATCCTCGTCCGGACCCGATCCCGCGCGCCGTGCTGACGCTCGACTCGGACCTCCCGGCCGACCCCGCCCTCTTCCTGCAGGCGGCCGAGGCCGCGACCGGCTTGTTCGACCTCCCCCTCGCCGAGCGGTTGGCCCGGGCGGCGGCGGCCAGCGGTGCGCCGGGGGCTCGACTGGTGCACGCCGCGACGCTGTCGTGGCTCAGTCGCGGCGACGAGGCAGAGGCCATCTACCAGGACCTCGCCGCGACCACTCCCGACGCAGCCCTGCGTGCCATGGCTCAGGTGCAGCGCACGGGCAACCAGCTCTTCACGTTGGCACGCTCCGACCTGGCCCGGGAGGCACTGGCCGCGGCCGAGGCCACCGGCGCGCTACCGCTCCACGTCGCGGCGATGTCGCTGGCCGTGTCCACGGCGGCCGGCGAGCTGTCCACCGTGCTCGCCCACGGCCCCGGTCTGCTTCGTCGTGACCTGCCTGACGACCTGGCCAGGATCCTGGTGGCGTCCGCCGTGTCAGGGGCGGCGGCGCTGACGGGGGCGCCCGACCTGCTGGACGAGGCCGCGGTCGTCGGCGGGCTCACCGCGGACCGGGTCCCCACCGTGATCCCCGGTTTCGGCCTCGCGGACCTCCAGGTGCTCGGGCACCGCCTGGCCGGGACACCTGACCGGGGTGACGACCAGGCTCGGAGGATGCTGGCCGCCTCGGCCGACCTGCCCGGCCCCGCGCGGCTGATGGGGCTGGTGGTCGCCGGCCACGCCGCCGTCGGCTGCGGCCGGGTCGCCGACGCGCTGCCCCTGCTGCGCGAGGCGTGGGCGGGGCTGGCGGACTCGACGCACGAGTTCCGGTACCGCTGCCGCACGCTGCTGGCGATGGCCCTGGGACAGAGCGGCGAGGCCGAGCTGGCGGCGACCCTGCTCCCCGGCATCCGGGCCGGTCAGCACCCGGCGTTCCTCTTCCTGGCTCCCGACGACCACCTCGCCCAGGCGTGGGGTGCTGCCGCCGAGGGATCGACGAGCGAGGCTCGAGGTCATGCGGTCGCCGCCGCCGAGGACGCCCGCGCGATGGGGGCGGCCGCCTACGAGGTGCTCGCGTGGCAGACCGTCGTCCAGCTCGGCGACGCGGCGTCGGCCCTGCCGCGACTGGCCTCCCTCGCCGGGCTCGGTCCACGCGCCCTGGTCGCCTGCACCCACGCGAGGGCCCTGGCAGGCTCGGACGCCGAGAGCCTCCTCGGGGGCCGCGGAGTCCTGGAGCCGCCTGGGCGACCTGGTGGCCGCCGGGGACGCAGCCGCCCAGGCGACCGACGTGCACCGCCGTCGGGGACGACGGGGATCGGCCCTCACCGCCGCTGCTCTCGCCGGAAGCCTGGCGGCCCGGTCCGGCGCGCGAACTCCGGCCCTGGCGATCGCCGTCCACCCGTTGCCGCTGACCGCTCGCGAGCGCGAGATCGTCGCGCTGGCCGCTCGCGGGCTGTCCAACACGGTCATCGCCGAGCGGCTGACCGTCTCGGTGCGCACCGTCGAGGGTCACCTCTACCGAGCCGGGCTCAAGCTCGGCGTCTCGCAGCGCAGCGCGCTGGCCCACGTCCTCGGAGTCGAGTAGCGCACTACTCGCTCCCGGACTCATCCGTCGCAGGAGGCTGGTCCCGACAGGAAGACCTTGTAGAGGAGGAGCCATGACCGACATCCACGTCCCGCCCGGCGAAGGCCGTCACTATCCGATGATCGATGGCGACCACGTCGCCAAGGCCGTCGTCCAGGACTCCGCGGGCTCCTTCGAGGTCTTCGAGGTGCTGGCACGCGCAGCCCCGATGGCGCCGCCGCACGTCTCGCCGTGGAGCGGGGTCCTCTACCTGATCGAGGGACAGGTCACGGCTCACGTCGGTGACTCGTCGTACGACGTGGAGCCCGGGGGAGTCGTGGTCTTCCCGGCGGGGACCCCGAGCACCTTCGAGGTCGTCGGTGACGCCGCCCGGTTCGTGGCGATCACCTCCGGCGTCGGCGCCGGCCGCTTCTTCGCCGACTTCGCCAGCTCCGTGCCGGTCGACCGGCCCGTCGAGGAGTCGTTCGGGTCGATCCTGTCGGTGACCCAGCGCCACGGCGTGTCTGTCGCGGGTGCGTGAGTCCCGTGCGGTTCGTGCTGACCACGAAGGCCTCGCCGGAGCAGGTGCTCCGGGCCATGACCGACTTCACCCCCCGGCGGCTCGAGATCTGGCACAAGACGCTCGACCCCGAGGTCTACGAGGTCCGTGAGCTCGGTGACACCTGGGCAGTGGCCAAGGAACGTTCGCCCCGGTCGCCGTTCTGGGTGGTTCTCCGCTACGACTGGTCCGACCCGCGGCTGATCCGGTGGACGGAGGTGGAGACCAACCACGGGGACGGCGGCGCCGGAACGATGCGCATCGAACCGGGCGACGCGGGAGGCAGCGAGGTCCACGTCCAGTGGTACACGCGGCCGGTTCGCCCGCGGGACAAGATCGCGATGTTCCTCATCCACCACACGATGAACCGCGTCATCGCGCGGATGTGGTGCAAGGCGTTCGACCGCTACGCGCTGTCACACCGCGTCTGACACCCCTGCCGAGCTCGTCGACATCCCCGGAGGCGACATGACCGAGCTGAAGGAACTCATCCGCACCGAACGGCTTGCGTTCATCGACCTGCTGGAGACCCTCACGGAGGACCAGTGGCAGACCCCGTCCTTGTGCTCCGCGTGGACGGTGGAGCACGTGGCTGCGCACCTCGCCTGGGCCCCGGTCGCCGGTCCGCTGGAGATGCTGCCGGCCACGCTGCGGGCGGGCTTCCGGACCAACCGCGTGATCGCCGACAGCGCGATCCGGTGGGCCGCGCGCGGCCGCCCGGCAGTGCTCGACCAGCTCCGGCAGAACGTCGGGAGCGAGGCCAAGCCTCTCGGCGTACCACCCGTCGCCGCGCTGGCCGACGCCGTCGTGCACGGACTCGACGTCCGCCTTCCCCTCGGACTCCATCGCGACGTGGACCCCCAGGCCTTCCGGCTCATCGCCGACTGGACCGTCACCTCCCGATGGCCGATGACGGTGCCGATCGGTGGCAGCGTGCGCACGCGGCTGCGCGGGACGCGCCTGGTCGCCACCGATGCCGACTGGTCCTGGGGCGAGGGCGCGGAGGTGTGCGAGCCGGCCGCCATGATCCTGCTCAGGCTGCTGGGCCGTGACCCCCTCCCTCGGTGACGACAGACGACCGGCGAGAGGAGTCCCCAGGCAAGCGCAGCTGTGACACGCGCCCCGCTGGGCGCACGACCGAGCTCCATCCGCTGTGCGGCCTGGTCGGGCGGAGTCCGACGGGCGGCAACGACGTGTATCGCGTTTACACCTTGTTCTAAGTGTAAGAACCCTTTGTGAGCGGGAAGGCGAAGGCCAGATGGTCGGCACAGGCCACCAGGCTCGAGGTCCAGCTAGGTGTGCCAGGGGCCAACGCTAGGGCGACCGTCGAGCCGACCAAGAACGAACCCGCGCCCGTCACCGGACTGACGGCCACAGCTACCGAGGCGCCGATCTCCGCTCTTGTCGAGCTGCTGCACAGTGCCGCGGCGGTGATCCGAAGCAGCGGCGGCTCAGGCCTCGTCGTCTTTGTCGACGAAGTTCAGGCCGCCAACACTCGCCCCCTGGGAATCATTCTGAACGCGCTCCAGAACCTCGACGGCGCGAGCCGGGTGACCACTGACGCCGCGTCTGTCAGCACGTGCGTCGAGATGGATGCGGCGAGACCAGCGCGGCAGATCCGTGCGCTCTGCCCGGTGAGTGGTGAACTCTCGCCCATGGAGCAATTCACAACCGCGAGCTTCCGAGAAGCGACCGAAGGCGAGGATGAATTGCTGACTCGGCTCGAACGTTCAGCAAACCTGCGCGCCCTCGGCCATATCTTCGTTCCAGGCGAGCATCCCTACCCGACGGACGAGGTCCGAGACCGCTGGCAGACGCTCCTGCGAGACCCCATGGTCTGTGTCGGCGTGTCGGAGGATGCCGCCGGGCTAACGTCAGCTTGTGGCGTTCGATGACGGGCTGGTGCGTCACCTCGCAGTCCGCCCTGACCGTTGGGGCACGGGGACTGCTCGGGCAGCGATGGAATGGGCCATCAGTCGGGCACCGGTCCAACGCCTGTGGTGCCTGGAGGAGAATGCTCGCGCGCTGGGGTTCTACGTGCATCTCGGATGGACCCGGACAGGTGGACGGCAACGGGCCGAGTTCCCTCCCTACCCCTTCGAGGTCGAACTCGTACGCCCACGCTGATGCGAACGACCGCGGCAGACGCGGGCGTTGATCGGCTTCGGCGGGTCGTGTGCCGGAGAACGATTCATGCGTCGTCGTGGAGCACACGACCCGGGCTCCGTGCGAAGCGGTGAGCCGCGCGCCCGCACATCGGCTGCTATGAGAGTGCACTTCGGCAACGGCGGCCGGGGGAGTGGTGGTCTCTGCGAAAAGGTCGCGTTCGCCCCGTCGACTCTCGAGATGCAGGAGGGCCCCGGCCAAGCCGGAGCCCTCGCTAGTGAGCTCTGAGTTCGAGCTCTACGTGCACACGTGACTAGATGTCGTAGTAGAGCTCGAACTCGTGCGGGTGCGGGCGCATCTGCACGGGGAGGATCTCCTGGGTGCGCTTGTACTCGATCCAGGTCTCGATCAGGTCGGGCGTGAACACGTTGCCGACCGTCAGGAACTCGTGGTCGGCCTCGAGGGAGTCGAGGACGGCGTTGAGCGAGGTGGGCACCTGGTCGATGTCGGCCATCTCGTCGGGCGGGAGCTCGTAGATGTCCTTGTCGATCGGGGCGGGCGGCTCGATCTTGTTCTTGATGCCGTCGAGGCCGGCCAGCAGCAGCGCCGAGAAGGCGAGGTAGGGGTTGGCCGACGGGTCGGGGCAGCGGAACTCGATCCGCTTGGCCTTCGGGTTGGACCCGGTGATCGGGATCCGGACGCAGGCCGAGCGGTTGCGCTGGGAGTAGACCAGCGAGATCGGGGCCTCGAAGCCAGGCACCAGGCGGTGGTAGGAGTTCACCGTCGGGTTGGTGAACGCCAGCAGCGACGGAGCGTGCTTGAGGATGCCGCCGATGTAGTAGCGCGCCATGTCGGAGAGGCCGCCGTAGCCGGTCTCGTCGTAGAACAGGGGCTTGCCCTCGTTCCAGATCGACTGGTGCACGTGCATGCCGGAGCCGTTGTCGCCGAAGATCGGCTTGGGCATGAACGTCGCGGTCTTGCCGTTGCGCCAGGCGACGTTCTTGATGATGTACTTGAACTTCATCACGTCGTCGGCGGCCTTGAGCAGCTCGTCGAAGCGGTAGTTGATCTCCGCCTGGCCGGCGGTGCCGACCTCGTGGTGGGCCCGCTCGACCTGGAGGCCGGACTTCTCGAGCTCGATGACCATCTCGTCGCGCAGCTCGCCGAAGTGGTCGGTGGGGGCGACGGGGAAGTAGCCGCCCTTGTACTTCACCTTGTAGCCGCGGTTGTCGTTCTCGAACGCGTCGCCGGTGTTCCAGGCGCCGGCCGAGGAGTTGATCTCGTAGTAGCCGGCGTTCGCCTTGGTCTCGAAGCGCACGTTGTCGAAGACGTAGAACTCGGCCTCGGGGGCGAAGAACGCGGTGTCGCCGACGCCGGTCGTGGCGAGGTAGGACATCGCCTTCTTGGCGATGTTGCGCGGGTCGCGCGAGTAGGGCTCTCCAGTCAGCGGGTCGTGGATGAAGAAGTTGACCACGAGCGTCTTGGCGACCCGGAACGGGTCGATGTACGCCGTGGTGGGGTCGGGCAGCAGCTGCATGTCGGACTCGTGGATCGCCTGGAAGCCGCGGATCGAGGAGCCGTCGAAGCCGAGGCCGTCGTCGAACACACTCTGGTCGAACGACGACACGGGCACCGTGAAGTGCTGCATGACGCCGGGCAGGTCGCAGAAGCGGACGTCGACCATCTCGACGCGCTCGTCCTTCAGGTAAGCGAGCAGCTGGTCGCTGTTCTGGAACATTCGTCCTCCTTGGCTGGCCCGACACGGGGCAGCCCACACTGGTGACTACGGGATCGCCTGGCGCGACGCTGCGCACGAACGATGACCGCAACCTATGAACGGGCAGTTTCTCGACCGTATCGGGTTTGTTTCAGCCGTGTAACAGGTAACCCGATCGTGGAACGTGCGCACCTGCGACCTAGCCTGGGCGCCGTGGACCAACCCGGCTTCGAGACCGCCTCCTGGGCGCGGCGGATCCTCGCGCTGTTCGTCGACTGGGCCGCGAGCACGCTCGTGGTCATCGCCCTGGTCGGCACCGAGAGGTACAGCGAGCCCGGTGCCCCCGAGCAGGGCTACGTGTTGCTGGTCTTCGCCCTCGAGACGACGCTGTTCACCTGGTTGATCGGCGGCTCGTTCGGCAAGCTCCTCACCCGGCTGCGCACGGTGCCCGCCGACGGCCGGCTCCGTCCGCACAACCCGCTGCGCCTGCTGGCGCGTCAGGTCGCGGTGCTGCTCGTCATCCCGCCGCTGGTCTTCAAGTCGGACGGTCGTGGTCTGCACGATCTGCTCGCCGGCACGGCTACCGTGACCCTCGACACCTACCAGACGCTCGTGGCACGCGCCCAGGCCTGAGCCCGTCCCGCACGAAAGGCCCGCCATGGCCCGCCCCCTGACCCACCCCCAGCGCTCCACCGCGGTCGACCTGGCGTCGTACGTCGGTCGCCGCCGTCGCCGTGCTCGCCCTCAGCCCGCTCGCGGCGTGCGAGGACGACGCGAGCCCTGCCACGGCGGGCGACGACCCCAGCGCCAGCGCCACGGACTCCTCGACCGCCTCCGACTCGGCCGAGCCGAGCGCGTCCGAGAGCCCCGAGGACACCGACCCCTCGGCGCCCGCCGTCGAGGCCGGCGAGCCGATGGAGCCGAGCGACTTCGTCGACCTCTACGCGGCGGCCTTCGACAAGGCCACGACCACCGAGATCTCGATGACGTTCGGCGGGGCCCTCGAGCTCACCGCCACCGGCGTGGCCGACTTCTCGAGCAACCCCCCGGAGATGCAGATCACCATGAACGACCCCAGCACCGGCCAGGACCTGGCGATGGTGCTCAGCAAGGGGGCGATGTACGTCCAGATGGCGCCGAAGCAGTTCCTGCGCTACGACCTCGACGACCCGACCGGCCCGCTCGCGGGCGTCAGCGACCAGATGGACCCGCGGAAGCTGATCGACACCTTCGGGAAGGGCGTCACCTCGGCCACCTTCGTGGGGCAGGAGGACGTCGACGGCGAGGAGATGGACCGCTACTCGATCGTCATCGACACCGCGGCGATGCTCGAGGGCAGCGACCTGCCCGAGGGCACGGTGCCCGACGAGTCGAGCTTCGACCTGTGGTTCGACGGTGACGGCCTGTTCCGCCGGATGAAGGGCGACCTCGGCGCCGGCGCCGGCACCTTCGAGGCCACCTACGACAACTGGGGCGAGCCGGTCTCGATCAAGACCCCGCCGAAGTCGCAGGTCAAGCAGCTCCCCACGGGCTGACGCCCACGGTGTGGCTCAGCGGCCGCGCATGTTGCCGCGCAGGCCCTTCATGCTGGTGGGCACGGGTCCCTTCGGCATCGGGACGGCGGAGCGCTGGGCGTCGAGCGCCTTGATCCGGTTGAGGATGTCGGTCATCTCGGCCGGCTTCACCTTGCGACCGAGCTTCTGGATGTGGCGGGAGATCTTCGGCAGCGGGACCTGACCCTCCTCGCGGCCGCAGACGACCTCGTGGATCGGAACCTCGGCGGCGACACGCTCGTGCTTGCGCCGCTCGCTGGACATCAGCTGCTTGAGCCGGTGCCCGTTGCCCTCGCCCACCAAGACGATGCCCGGAGGGCCCACGACCCGGTGGACGACGTCCTGCTGCTTGGTGAAGGCGATGGCGACGTCGGTCTTCCACCCGCGCTTGAGCATCCGCAGGGCCGCGGCCGCGGCTCCCGGCTGCCCCTCCATCTGCCCGTACGCCGCCTTCTGGGCGCGGCGTCCGAAGATGATCAGGGTGGCCAGCGTGCCGAAGAGGACGCCGCCGATGATCGAGATGATCAGGCCGAAGGTGCCGCTGCCGGGGAGCGCGAAGAAGATGGCGAAGCCCACGACGCCGACGACCAGGAAGCTGCCGAGCAGCCACCAGGGCAGCGCCTTGTCGCTGCGCCGCGCCATCCGGTAGGTCTCGGCGAACTGCTGACGCCGACCCATCTTGTCCGGGTCCTTGGTCTTCTGCTTCTTCTCTTTCTTCGCCACGCTCGGGTGCCTTCGTGCTCGTGCCGGAGCCCCGGTCGGGTCCGGTCGGGTGGTGCGGTCGTCGTCCTGCTCGGGGCCGGCGGGTGCGTCAGACCCCGGCGCCCTGACGGGCGTCCATCGCCTGACGGTACAGCCGTCCGGCCCGGTAGGACGAACGCACGAGCGGCCCGGACAGGGCGCCGGAGAAGCCGATGTCGTCGGCCTCCTCCTTGAGCTCGACGAACTCCTGGGGCTTGACCCAGCGCTCGACCGGGTGGTGGCGCAGCGAGGGGCGGAGGTACTGGGTGATGGTGATGATCTCGCAGCCGGCGTCGTGCAGGTCCTGCAGCGCCTGGGAGATCTCCTCGCGGGTCTCGCCCATGCCGAGGATCAGGTTGGACTTGGTGACCAGGCCGAAGTCGCGGGCCTGGGTGATCACGTCGAGCGAGCGGTCGTAGCGGAAGGCCGGGCGGATCCGCTTGAAGATCCGCGGGACGGTCTCGACGTTGTGGGCGAGCACCTCGGGCCGCGACTCGAAGACCTCCCGCAGCAGGTCGGGCTTGCCGTTGAAGTCGGGGATCAGGTTCTCGACGCCGGTGCCGGGGTTGAGCTCGTGGATCGCGCGCACCGTCTCGGCGTAGAGCCACGCGCCGCCGTCGGGCAGGTCGTCGCGGGCGACGCCGGTGATGGTGGCGTAGCGCAGCTCCATCTTCTGCACGGACTCCGCGACCCGGCGCGGCTCGTCGCGGTCGAGCGGCTGCGGCTTGCCGGTGTCGATCTGGCAGAAGTCGCAGCGCCGGGTGCACTGGTCGCCCCCGATGAGGAACGTCGCCTCGCGGTCCTCCCAGCACTCGAAGATGTTGGGGCAGCCCGCCTCCTGGCAGACCGTGTGCAGCCCCTCGCTCTTCACGAGCTTCATCAGCTCGTTGTACTCGGGGCCCATCTTCGCCCGGGTCTTGATCCACTCGGGCTTGCGCTCGATCGGGGTCTCGGCGTTGCGGACCTCGAGTCGCAGGAGCTTGCGGCCGTCGGGGGCGGGGGCGGGGGTCGCTGCTGACGTCACGCCCGCCACTTTACGCCGCAGCCCATGGCCGCCCTATTCGCCCGCGGCGCTTCCAAACAGGTAACCGATCGGTTACCTTTGACTCATGGACGTCTTCGCTGCCCTTGCGGACCCGGTCCGCCGTGCGCTGCTCCACGAGATCGCCGGCGGCCCGGTCCGGGTGCGAGACCTGGCCGAGCTGCACCCCATCTCCCGCCCGGCTGTCAGCAAGCACCTCAGGCTGCTGGCCGACGCGGGCCTGGTCGAGGCCGAGGACCGCGGGAGGGAGCGCCACTACGCCCTGGTGCCGGCCGCGCTCGCGCCCGTCCGCGAGCTGCTCGACCGGCTCAGCGCCCCGAGCAGCGGGCCGGTGACCACGCAGGCCCTCGACGCCCTCGAGACAGAGGTGCGCCGCACTGTCCGCGACCGGCGGACGGCGCGGCCGACCACCACCGCCACGACCCGTCAGGAGACCGCATGAGCCCCGTTCCCACCGGCCGCATCGAGCACGAGGGCGACCGACGCACGCTGCGGCTGACCCGCACCTTCCGCGCCCCCATCGAGGACGTCTGGGCCTCGGTCACCGAGCCCGAGCGCCTGCAACGCTGGATCGGGACCTACACCGGCGACCCGGCGAGCGGACGGGTCGGCTTCCGGATGACGTTCGAGGGGGACGGTCCGGCGGAGGACATGGAGATCGACGCCTGCGATCCGCCGCGGCGGCTGGCGGTCACCTCGCACGTCGGAGAGCAGCGCTGGCAGCTCGTCCTGGAGCTGACGGAGAGCGACGGTGTCACCACCTTGTCCTTCTCGCAGCCGGGTGTCGGTGCCGAGGAGGCCGAGAGTGTCGGCCCCGGGTGGGAGTACTACCTGGACCGGCTGGTGGCCGCCGAGACCGGGGCCGACGTCGCGGCGATCGACTTCGACCGGGACTACTACCCGGCGATGCGCGAGCACTACCGCGACCCGGCGCCCTGACCCGCGGGTCCGTCAGGGCACGTCGCGGCGCAGGAAGGATCCCAGCGAGGCCGCCACCGCCGCCGCCAGCAGGACGCCGAGGTTGCGGGCCCCCTCCCACAGGGAGAGCCGCCCGACGCCGCTGCAGTCCACCCCGTCGGGTGGTCGCGCGTCACCTCGGAGACAGGCCGGCGGCGGCTCGACGTAGTAGCGCGTGCCGTCCCAGATGACGGCGCCCAGCGACTTGTTGGGGAACCAGGCCTCGCTGATCGTGAGCAGCGACATCACCACGGTCGCCCCGACGACGACGGCGAACAGCGCCCCCAGCGTGAAGACCGTGCTGCGGAAGAGCATGGTCACCGCGTAGGCCCCGACCGCGGCGGCACCGATCACCAGCACCGCGCGGCCCGAGCTGGCCAGCACCAGGTCCCACACCTCCGGCGGCGTCTCGAGCTCGCGACCCCTGGCGAGCAGCGCCACCGCGCCCCAGAAGCCGGCCAGCAGCGTGGCGGAGGTGGCCAGCGCGAGGGCCAGCACGGCGGCGCCCTTCGCCAGCCAGACCCGCCAGCGGCGGGGCTCGAAGAGCAGCTGGTTGCTCATCGAGCCGGAGCTCCAGTCAGCGCCGGCGAAGGTGGTCCCGACCAGCATCAACAAGCCCATCAGGACGGTGATCACACCGAGGCCGGCGCCGCGGGGCAGCTCGCCCACCCGCAGGGGGTTGCGGTCGAGGAACCACTCCACCTGCGGGCCGACGACCTCCGCGCAGGCAGCGGCGTCGGCGGCGCCGTACCGCCCGGGACGACGCTCGCACCGAGCGATCTCCCGCCGCACGTACGTGCTCCCTTGCTCCCGCTCGACCTGCACCTGAGCCCGCTGCAGCTCGTCGGCGCTGACGGGACGCGTGTTCCAGGCGGTGCCGGCGAAGACGACGACGGTGACCGCCGCGCAGGCGACGAGGAGCAACGCGACCGCCCGCCGGAGCCGCAGTCGTCGCAGCTCGACCAGCACCAGCCTCATCGGTTCTCACCGCCCAGCGTCTCGTCGCGGGTGAGCGCGAGGAAGAACGTCTCGAGGTCCTGCCGCACCACGCTCAGCTCGGAGAGCCACAGGTCGTGGCGGGCCAGCTCCTGGGTGATCGCCTCGGCCGGGCGGTCGGTCTCGACCAGCAGGGTGCCGTCCTGGCGCCCGACGCGGAAACCGGCGGCCTCCAGGTGTCGGGCGGCGTCGTCGGGGGCGGCCACCCGGACCCGGTAGCCGCCGCCGGCCGCGGAGAGCAGGTCGTCGACGCGGCCCGAGGCGAGCATCCGGCCGTTGCCGATGATCGTGGCCGAGGTGCAGACCTGCTGGACCTCGGCCAGGATGTGGGAGCTCAGCAGGACAGTGACGCCGGCTTCGCCGAGGGTCCGGATGGTCTCGCGGATCTCCCGGATGCCCGCCGGGTCCAGACCGTTGGTGGGCTCGTCCAGGATCAGCAGGTCCGGGTCCTTGAGCAGGGTCGCGGCGATGGCGAGACGCTGCTTCATGCCCAGCGAGTAGGACTTGTAGCGATCCCGGTCGCGTCCGGTCAGGCTGACCGTCTCGATCGCGGCGTCGATCCGCGACGTCGCGATCCCGCGCGAGCCGGCCAGCAACGCGAGGTTCTGCCGGCCGGTGAAGCTGGGGGAGAACTTGGGCGTCTCCACCACCGCGCCCACCCGGTCGATCACCGCGGGCAGGGCCCGGGGGACCCGCTGCCCGAAGAGCGCCATCGTGCCGTGCGTGGGGCGGGAGAGCCCGAGCAGCATCCGGATCGTGGTGGTCTTGCCGGACCCGTTGGGACCGAGGAACCCGTGCACACCGCCGGCCGGCACCGCCAGGTCGAGGTCCTGCACGGCGACCCGTCGCCCGCGCCTGGTCCGGAACACCTTGCGCAGCCCTTCGGTCTCGATGACCAGGTCCGCCATGGTCGATCACGTCCTTCGCCCTGTCGACCGCCCGCACGGGCTCAGTCCCGGCCGAGATCCTGTCACTCGGAGGGGCCCGGCACGCGCGGGCACGCCGTCAGGCGCCGGGACGGACCAGGTCGATCCGCGGGCCGCGGCTCGGGTCGGGGCGCGGCTCGTAGTCGGGGGTGGCGTCGTACGCCGTCCAGGCGAGGTAGTGGGCAAGGTGCCGCTCCACCGAGGGCAGGACCTCGGTGACGGTGACCCGTCGGCCGAGCTCCTCGCTGAGCGTGGTGACGCCGGCGTCGGCGATGCCGCACGGCACGAACCGGTCGTACCAGGCGAGGTCGACGTCGCAGTTGAGCGCGAAGCCGTGCATGCGTCACGCCGCGGCCGACGCGGATGCCGATCGCGGCGATCTTCCGCTCGGGACGGGGACCGTCGGCCCGCAGCCACACGCCGCTGCGGCCCGGCACCCGGGCGGTCGTCACCCCGAGGTCGGCGCACACCCGGATCAGCGCTTCCTCGAGCCGGCGCACGTAGTCGACGACCTTGACGTGGCCGGGGAGCCGGACGATCGGGTAGCCGACGAGCTGGCCGGGTCCGTGGAAGGTGATCTTGCCGCCGCGGTCGACGTCGATGACGGCCGCGCCACCGGGGTCGGCGGGCTTCTCGTGCGGCTCGGTGCGGCTGCCGGCCGTGTAGACCGGCGGGTGCTCGAGCAGCAGCACGGTGCCGGGACGGCTGCCGTCGACGACGCCGGCGTGCACCTCGCGCTGGAGGTCCCACGCGGCGAGGTAGTCGATCGCCTCGTCGCCCAGGCCCGCCCGCTCGAAGCGGGGCCCGTCCACCGTCTCGCTCACCCCAGCAACGATACGTGCTCGCCTGTGGAGAGCGGCCGACACGGAGGCGCCGGAGCGGGTAGACACGGAGCATGAGGCTGCCCCTCCTGCTGGCCGGCGCCCTGGCGGCGCTGCTGGCGGGCGCCCTCGTGAGCCTGGGGCTCACCGTGACCGAGAGCCAGTCGCCGGTCGCGGGCCCGGCCGCGTCCCCCGGGCGGGTCTCGCCAGAGGTCGGGCCCGTGACCCCGCCGGTGGCGGCGGTCGATGCCCTGACGACCTGGGACCAGGGTCGGGCACGGGCGTGGGCGAGCGCCGACCCGGTCGCGCTGGCCTCGCTCTACGCCGCGGGGTCGGTGGCCGGGCGCCGCGACGTCCGGATGCTGCGGCGGTGGCGGGCCCGAGGGCTGCGGGTCGAGCGGCTGCGCACCCAGCTGGTCGCCGTCGAGGTCGAGCGCCGGGAGGCCGAACGGTGGGACCTGCTCGTCACCGACCGCCTCGTGGGCGGCGTGGCCGTGGGGCGGGGCCTGCGTGCCGATCTGCCCGTCGACCGGCCCACGCGACGTCGGGTGACCCTGCTGCTCGACGGCGGCCGGTGGCGGGTCGCCTCGGTGCTGCCCCAGCCGTGAGCGGTCACCACGGGCGCTCCCGAGCACAGAAGAAGAAGGGGGCCACCGCTCCCTTCCACTCCCAACGTATAGCGGACCCGGGGGCTTGCGGCAAGACCCTGGTCGTGCCGCACAATCGCCGCCCGAGCAGAGCACCGAGGAAGGCAGCCCACCTGCGTGACCGATCACGACCGTCCCGTCAGCGCCCGCGCGTTCGACCTGCCTGCGCACCTCGCCGCCAAGGCCGCTCCCGAGCTGGTCGGCGGCGACGAGGAGCACTTCGCGGCGATCGCGACCAGCCTCGACCAGACCATCGCCGACCTGACCGACCGGCTCGCCACCGTGCGCCGGGCGGCGGGCGGCGCGGGCACCGCGGCCCTGGAGCGCGACCAGGAGGTCCACCGCCTCACCGCGCGGCTGCGCGCCCTGCGTCGCTTCGGGCTCGACCTCTGCCTGGGACACATGGTCAGCGCCGACACCGGCGAGACCGTGTACGTCGGCCGCCTCGGCCTCTCCGACCACGACGGCCGGCGGCTCCTCGTCGACTGGCGCTCACCCGCCGCCGAGCCGTTCTTCGGGGCGACGCACGCCAACCCGATGGGGTTGTCGACCCGGCGCCGCTATCGCTGGAGGCGCGGCCGGGTCAGCGACTACTGGGACGAGGTGTTCATCGCCGACGGGTACGACGGCCGCTCCGCCACGCTCGACGACCAGTCCGCGTTCATCGCCAGCCTGGGCAGCACCCGGTCGGCGCGGATGCGCGACGTGCTCGGCACCATCCAGGCCGACCAGGACGCGATCATCCGCGCCGGGTCGCGCGGCGCCCTGGTCGTCGACGGCGGACCGGGCACCGGCAAGACGGTCGTCGCCCTGCACCGGGCGGCCTACCTGCTCTACTCCGACCCGCGCCTGCACGAGCGTCGGGGAGGCGTGCTGTTCGTGGGCCCGCACCAGCCCTACCTCGCCTACGTCGCCGACGTGTTGCCCAGCCTCGGTGAGGACGGGGTGCAGACCTGCACCCTGCGGGACCTCCTGCCGGAGGGGGCGAGCGCCGCGCCGGAGCAGGATCCCGTCGTGGTGAGGCTGAAGTCGTCCGTCGCGATGGTCCGGGCCGTCGAGCCGGCGGTCCGGCTCTACGAGGAGGCGCCCACGACCGGCATGGAGGTCGAGACCGAGTGGGCCGACCTGTGGCTGAGCCCCCACGACTGGGCCGAGGCCTTCGACTCGCCCGCTCCGGGAACGCCGCACAACGAGGCGCGCGACCAGGTCTGGGAGCAGCTGGTCGAGATCCTGCTCGACAAGATCGACGACGACGTCCCGAGTGACCTGTTGCGCCGCTCCCTGGCGCGCAACCCGGACCTGGTCGACGCGTTCACCCGCGCCTGGCCCTTGATCGACGCCGCCGACCTGGTCGGCGACCTCTGGTCGGTGCCCGCCTACCTCCGGCTGTGCGCCCCCTGGCTCGACCCCGACGAGGTGCGCCTGCTGCAGCGCACCGATCCCCAGGCCTGGACGGTGTCCGACCTCCCGCTGCTGGACGCCGCCCGGCAGCGCCTCGGCGACCCCGAGACGTCGCGGCGCCGTCGGCGCGACGCCGCCGCGCTGGCCGCCCAGCGCCGGGAGATGGCGATCGTCGTCGACCACCTGGTCGCGACCGACGACTCGGACCTGCAGGTGATGTCGATGCTGCGCGGGGAGGACCTCCAGGAGTCCCTCGTCGACGAGTCCGCCGTGACGAGCGCCGACCCCGACCTGCTCGCCGGACCGTTCGCCCACGTCGTGGTCGACGAGGCCCAGGAGCTCACCGACGCCGAGTGGCAGATGCTGCTGGTGCGCTGCCCGTCGCGCAGCCTCACCGTCGTCGGCGACCGGGCCCAGGCCCGGCACGGCTTCACGGAGTCGTGGGAGGAACGGCTGGCCAGGATCGGCCTCGAGCGCGTCGCCGTCGCTGCGCTGAGCATCAACTACCGGACACCGGAAGAGGTGATGGTCGAGGCCGAACCGATCATCCGGTCCGTGCTGCCGGACCTCAACGTGCCCACCTCGATCCGCAGCAGCGGCCTGCCGGTCGAGCACGGTCGCACGTCAGGGCTGCACGCGCTCCTCGACTCCTGGCTCGACACCGACGTCGACGGCACCGCCTGCGTGATCGGCACCGCAGCCCTCGAGCCGGACGCGCTCCCGGAGTCACCCCGGGTCAGGGCGCTGGCCCCCGAGCTGTCGAAGGGGCTCGAGTTCGACCTGGTCGTGCTGATCGACCCCGAGACCTGGGGGGAGGGCATCGAGCAGGCAGTGGACCGCTACGTCGCGATGACCCGCGCAACCCGTCGGCTCGTGGTCCTGACCAGCGCCGCGGAGCCCGCCCGGGCCGGTCAGCTGTCGGCGGCGCGCAGCCCGGCCGAGACGACGTCGATGACGTCGCGATCGCGAAAGGCGTAGCCGGCCGCCTCGAGCGCCGCCGGCCGGGCGTTGACCGAGCCCAGCAGCTCGTTGGAGAGGTCACCGGCACCGAGACGCAGCAGCGGTGCCGGCACGAAGACGAACGCGGGACGCTCCACCGCGCGGGCCAGCGTGCGTGTGAACTCGCCGTTGGTCGGGGTGTCGGGGCAGCACAGGTTGAACGGACCGGAGGCGTCGTCGTGCTCGACGAGGTGGACGACGGCACCGATCCAGTCGCGCTTGGAGATCATCGGCATGTGCTGCTCGCCGTTGCCCAGCCGGGCGCCGAGCGCCAGCTTGAACAGCAGTCGCAGCTGCTTGAGCGGGGCGCTG
The DNA here is from genome assembly GCA_963834285.1 of uncultured Actinomycetota bacterium. Lineage (GTDB taxonomy): Bacteria > Actinomycetota > Actinomycetes > Propionibacteriales > Nocardioidaceae > Nocardioides. The sequence goes on from CAWIAZ010000010.1 coordinate 92,630, forward strand.
CGGCGGTCCATCACCGGCGCCGTGCGCAGCACGCACACCCGGGCCCCGGCGTCGGCGGCGGGCTGCGCGGCGTCCTGCCACTCCCGGGTGACGCTGGTGAGCAGCGCGTCCCCCTGCGAGTCGTCGCTCTCGGTGAGCACCTCGGCGCCGCGGTCGCCGTAGAAGGCGATGCCGTTGCCGGCGAGGAAGGCGGGCCTGCGGTCGGACGACGCGATCGCGTCGGCCAGCACCCCCGTCGTGGTCACCCGGCTCTCCCGGAGCGCCCGAGCCCACTTCGACGAGTGCGGGTTGCCGATCAGGGGCGACCCCGCGAGGTTGACCACCACGTCGGCGGCCTCGATCACGGCGCGGTCGTAGACGCCTGCGTAGGGGTCCCAGGTGGACTCGTCGGGGGCCGAGGTCGGCTTGCGGACCAGCGCGGTCACGCGGTGCCCGCGGGCGACCAGCGCGGCGCTGAGGTGGGTGCCCAGGAAGCCCGAGCTTCCCGCGATGACGATCGACCGGGAGTCCATGTCCCGACCCTACGGGGACCACCCACGACCGACACGCCCACACAAGATGTGGTCCCACACTCGGCGCCGAGCCCTACATATGGTGACGACCGCAGCTGGTTCCCGGCCTCAGCCAGAGGTCGGGAGGCAACAGGGAACCCGGTGGAAGACCGGGACTGCCCCGCAGCGGTGAGTGGGAACGAACGGCGTCACCAAGCACTGGAGAGATCCGGGAAGCGGCGCCCAGTAGGGGTCGAGATCTGTGCCCACGAGTCCGAAGACCTGCCAGCGCACCACGCCCGCCGGGCGTGGTGGTCCGAGGCCTCGTGGGACGGCCGACGGCTCGTACGACGCCGGCTCGCTCGACCCGGCCCGTGCCTTCCGTCTCCCCTCGCGAACCCCGGACCGTCCGGACCGATCTCGCGAGGAGAGAGACATGACGGTCATGGTTCGTCGAGCACGGCTCAACCACCGGGAGCACGGCACCGGGCGTCCACCACCGACAGACCACGCACGACGATGAGCGTGCGCAAGCGCAACGGCGACGCCGAGCCGGTCGACGTCAACAAGATCGTGCGCGCGGTCGACCGCGTGAGCGGCGACCTGGTCGACGTCGACCCGATGCGGGTGGCGACCCGCACGATCAGCGGCCTCTACGACGGCGCCACCACCGCCGAGCTGGACCGGCTCTCGATCCAGACCGCCGCCGAGCTGATCAGCGAGGAGCCGGCAGTACTCCCGGCTGGCGGCGCGCCTGCTCGCGGGCTACGTCGACAAGGAGGTCCGCGACCAGGGGGTGGCGTCGTTCAGCCAGTCGGTCGCGCTCGGCCACGCGGAGGGCCTGATCGGCGACGAGACGGCGGCGTTCGTGGCAGGACAACGCCCGCAAGCTCGACGACGCGATCGACGCCGACGCCGACGACCGGTTCGAGTACTTCGGGCTGCGCACGGTCTACGACCGCTACCTGCTGCGGCACCCGACGGCGCGGCTGGTCGTCGAGACGCCGCAGTACTTCCTGCTGCGGGTCGCCTGCGGGCTGTCGCGGACGCCGGGGGAGGCGATCGGGTTCTACCGGCTGATGTCGTCGCTGGCCTACCTGCCGAGCTCGCCGACGCTGTTCAACTCCGGCACCCGCCACACGCAGATGTCGTCGTGCTACCTGGTCGACTCGCCCGCGCGACGAGCTCGACTCGATCTACGACCGCTACGCGCAGGTCGCCCAGCTGTCGAAGTTCGCCGGCGGCATCGGCATCGCGTGGTCGCGGGTGCGCTCGCGCGGCTCGCTGATCCGCGGCACCAACGGCCAGTCCAACGGCATCGTGCCGTGGCTGCGCACGCTCGACGCCTCGGTCGCCGCGGTCAACCAGGGCGGCCGGCGCAAGGGCGCGGCCTGCGTCTACCTGGAGCCGTGGCACCCCGACGTCGAGGAGTTCCTCGAGCTGCGCGACAACACCGGCGAGGACGCCCGCCGCACCCACAACCTCAACCTGGCGCAACTGGGTCCCCGACGAGTTCATGCGCCGGGTCGAGGCCGACGAGCGCGTGGTCGCTGTTCGACCCCGACGAGGTGCCCGAGCTGCCCGACCTGTGGGGCGAGGCGTTCGACGCCGCCTACCGGGCCGCCGAGGCCGAGGGCCGGCTACGTGCGCCAGGTCGGCGCCCGCGAGCTCTACGGCCGGATGATGCGCACGCTGGCGCAGACCGGCAACGGCTGGATGACCTTCAAGGACGCCGCCAACCGCACCTGCAACCAGACCGCGCACGCCCGGCAACGTCGTGCACCTGTCCAACCTGTGCACCGAGATCCTCGAGGTCACCAGCGACGGCGAGACCGCGGTGTGCAACCTCGGCTCGGTCAACCTCGCCGCGCACCTGGTCACCGCCGACGGCGCCGGCACGTCGACTGGGACAAGCTGCGGGAGACCGTGCGCACCGCGGTGCCGCTGCTCGACCGGGTCATCGACATCAACTACTACCCGAGCCGCGGAGGCCGCGGCGCCAACCCGCGGTGGCGGCCGGTCGGCCTGGGCGTGATGGGGCTGCAGGACGTCTTCTTCGCGCTGCGCGCTGCCGTTCGACTCCGCCGAGGCGCTGGCGCTGTCGACCCGGATCGCCGAGGAGATCTACCTGACCGCGCTCGAGGCCTCGTGCGACCTGGCGCGGCGGCACGGCGCGCACCCGGCGTACGCCGAGACCCGGGCCGCCGCGGGCGTGCTGCACCCCGACCACTGGGCGGTGCCGGCCAGCCAGCCGGAGCGCTGGGAGCGGCTGCGCGCCGACGTCGCCGAGCACGGGCTGCGCAACTCGCTGCTGGTCGCCATCGCGCCGACCGCGACGATCGCCTCGATCGCCGGGTGCTACGAGTGCATCGAGCCGCAGGTGTCCAACGCTGTTCAAGCGCGAGACGCTGTCCGGCGAGTTCCTCCAGGTCAACTCCGCGCTCGTCCGCGAGCTGAAGGCCCGCGGCCTGTGGACGACCGAGGTCCGCGAGGCGATCAAGCGGGCCGAGGGCTCGGTGCAGGGCATCGACGAGCTCCCCGCCGACGTCCGGCTGCTGTTCCGCACCGCCTGGGAGCTGCCGCAGAGGGCGCTGATCGACCTGGCCGCCGCGCGGACGCCGTTCATCGACCAGAGCCAGTCGCTGAACCTGTTCATGGCCAGCCCGACGATCGGCAAGCTCTCCTCGATGTACCTGACGCCTGGAAGGCCGGGCTGAAGACCACCTACTACCTGCGGTCGCGCCCGGCGACCCGGATCCAGCAGACGACCGTCGCGCCGCACCGCCCCCCGACGCCGGGGCCGTCGCCTGCTCCCTGGAGAACCCCGAGATCTGCGAGGCCTGCCAGTGACCACCACCACCACGACCACCGCACCGGCACCGGCACCCAGGGGCAGATGCTGCTCGACCCCGGCATGGACCTGACCCTGCGCCCGATGCGCTACCCGCACTTCTACGACCGCTACCGCGACGCGATCAAGAACACCTGGACCGTCGAGGAGGTCGACCTGCACACCGACCTGCGGACCTGGCAGCGGCTCAGCGACGCCGAGCGGCACCTGGTCATCCGGCTGGTCGCCTTCTTCGCCACCGGCGACACGATCGTGGCCAACAACCTGGTGCTCAACCTCTACCAGCACATCAACTCCCCGGAGGCCCGGCTCTACCTGTCGCCGGCAGCTCTTCGAGGAGGCCGTGCACGTCCAGTTCTACCTGACCCTGCTCGACACCTACGTGCCCGACGAGCAGGAGCGGCACGAGGCCTTCGCCGCGGTCGAGAACATCCCCTCGATCAAGCACAAGGCGGAGTTCTGCTTCCGGTGGATCGACTCGGTCTTCGACCTCGACCGGCTCGAGACCCGCGAGCACCGGCGGAGGTTCCTGCTCAACCTGATCTGCTTCGCCGCCTGCATCGAGGGGCTGTTCTTCTACGGCGCCTTCGCCTACGTGTACTTCCTGCGCTCCCGCGGTCTGCTCAACGGGCTGGCGTCGGGCACCAACTGGGTCTTCCGCGACGAGTCGATGCACATGGACTTCGCCTTCGACGTCGTCGACACCGTGCGCGCCGAGGAGCCCGACCTGTTCGACGAGCGAGCTCGCCGAGCAGGTCGGCGCGATGCTGCGCGAGGCGGTCGAGGCCGAGGCGCAGTTCGCCGAGGACCTCCTCGGCCAGGGCGTGGCCGGCATGTCGACGTCCGACATGCGGGAGTACCTGCAGTACGTCGCCGACCAGCGGCTGGGACGGCTCGGCATGCGAGCCGTGTACGGCTCCACCAACCCGTTCGCGTTCATGGAGCTGCAGGACGTCCAGGAGCTGCTCCAACTTCTTCGAGCGCCGGGTCACCGCCTACCAGGTGGCGGTCGGCGGCACCGTGGGCTTCGACGAGGAGTTCTAGCCGCCGGCAACCCCCTCCGCCGTGCTCAGGAGACCCGCCCACGTGGGCGGGTCTCCTGAGCGTGCCGACGCGTACGAACGGCGCCGCCGCCCGGGGTGTGCCCGGGCGGCGGCGCCGCTCACGTCCTCGCTGTCAGACCTCGAACTGGCCCGCCTCGAGGCGCTTCTTGACGTCCTGCAGGAAGCGGCCGGCGTCGGCCCCGTCGACCAGTCGGTGGTCGTAGGTGAGCGCGAAGTAGACCATGTGGCGCACCGCGATCGTCTCGCCGAGGTCGGGGTCGTCGATCACGACGGGACGCTTGACGACCGCGCCGGGACCGAGGATCGCCACCTGCGGCTTGTTGATGATCGGGGTGTCCCAGAGGGCGCCGACGCTGCCGAGGTTGGTGATCGTGAACGTGCCCCCGCTCAGCTCGTCGGGCCCGATCTTGTTGGTGCGCGTGCGCTGGGCGACGTCGGTGATCTTCTTGGCGAGCCCGGCGATCGAGAGGTCGCCGGCGTCCTTGACGACCGGGGTGATCAGACCCTTCTCGGTGTCGACGGCGAACGCGAGGTGCTCCCGGTCGTAGTAGGTGATCTCGCCCGCGTCGGTGTCGATCGTGGCGTTGAGCTTGGGGTGCTCCTTGAGCGCGTCGATCGCGGCCTTGGCGAAGAACGGCAGGTAGGAGAGCTTCACCCCCTCGCGGGCCAGGAAGTCGGCCTTCGCCGACTCGCGCAGCCGCGCGACCCGGGTGACGTCGATCTCGACCACCTGCGTGAGCTGGGCGCCGCTCTGCAGCGAGTCGACCATCCGCTCGGCGATGATCTTGCGCAGCCGCGACATCTTCTCGGTGGTGCCGCGCAGCGGCGAGGGGGTCACCGACGGCGCGGACGCCGTGGAGCCGCCCCCCGCGGGCGCCGCCGAAGCAGCGGCGGGCTGGCTCTCGGCCGGCGCCTCCTTGGCCTTGGCGGCCTCGAGGACGTCCTGCTTGCGGATCCGCCCACCGACGCCCGACCCGGACACGCTGGTCAGGTCGACGTCGTGCTGGGCTGCGAGCTTGCGGACCAGCGGGGTGACGTAGCCGGCACCGTCGCCCTGGTCGGTGGAGGACGGCTTCGACTCGCTGGCCGGCTTCTCCTGCTCCTTGGTCGGCTCAGGAGCCTTCTCCGCGGCGGGCTTCTTCTGCTCCGCGTCGGGCTCGGGCTTCTTCTCCTCGGCCTTCGGCTCGGGCTCCGGCTCCTTCTCGGGCTCGGGCTCCGGCTCGGGCTCGGGCTCCTTCTCCGGCTCCTTCTCGGGCTCGGGCTCGGACCCTCCGGACGGCTCACCGGAGCCGATCACGGCGAGCTCGGCGCCGACCTCGACGGTCTCGTCCTCCTCGGCCTTGATCTCCAGCAGGGTGCCGGCGACGGGGGAGGGGATCTCGGTGTCGACCTTGTCGGTGGAGACCTCGAGCAACGGCTCGTCGACGGCCACCTCGTCGCCGACCGACTTCAGCCAGCGGGTGACGGTGCCCTCGGTGACCGACTCGCCGAGCTCGGGGAGCGTGACCGACGTGCTGTCGCCACCACCACCACCGCCGCCGCCGCGCCGCAGGGCTTCGGCTTCGACTCCTCGGCCGCGGGCTCCTCGGCCGGCTCCTCGGCGGGCTCGTCGTCGGAGCCACCGGTGTCCTCGGGCTCCTCGGCCGGCTCGTCGGCGCTGTCGTCGGCAGTGTCGTCGGCACTCTCGTCGGCGCCGTCGTCGGAGTCGTCGGAGCCACCGCTGTCACCGGAGGACTCGTCGGAGTCGCCGATCATCGCGAGCACGGCGCCGACCTCGACGGTCTCGTCCTCCTCGGCCTTGATCTCCAGCAGGGTGCCGGCGACGGGGGAGGGGATCTCGGTGTCGACCTTGTCGGTGGAGACCTCGAGCAACGGCTCGTCGACGGCCACCTCGTCGCCGACCGACTTCAACCAGCGGGTGACAGTGCCCTCGGTGACGGACTCGCCGAGCGCTGGGAGGGAGACTTCGGTGGCCATGGGATTCCTTCTGTGGTCGCGGTGTGACGGGTCGGGCGGTGCTCAGGAGTGTGCGTGGAGCGGTTTGCCGGCCAGGGCCAGGTGGGCCTCGCCGAGTGCTTCGTTCTGCGTGGGGTGGGCGTGCACCATCGGGGCGACGTCCTCGGGATGGGCCTCCCAGCCGTAGATCAGCTGGGCCTCCCCGATCAGCTCGCCCACGCGGTCGCCGACGAGGTGGACCCCGACGACGGGGCCGTCCTTCTCGCGCACGAGCTTGACGAAGCCCTGGGTCTTGAGGATCTGGCTCTTGCCGTTGCCGCCCAGGTCGTAGGTGAGGCTCTCGACCCGATCGGCGCCGTAGCGCTCGACGGCGTCGGCCTCGCTGAGCCCGACCGAGGCGACCTCGGGGTGGGAGTAGGTGACCCGGGGGATGCCCGCCTCGTCGATCGCCCGCGGCGCGAGCCCGGCGATCTCCTCGGCGACGAAGATGCCCTGCTGGAAGCCGCGGTGAGCCAGCTGCAGCCCGGGGACGATGTCGCCGACCGCGTAGACCCCGTCGAGGTTGGTGCGGCAGCGCTCGTCGGTGAGGACGAAGCCCCGGTCCATCGTCACGCCCTGCTCGTCGTAGCCGAGCCCGTCGGTGACCGGGCCGCGCCCGACGGCGACCAGCAGCAGCTCGGCCTCGAGGACGTCACCGCCCTCGACCGTGACCGCGACCCCGTCGTCGGTGGTCTTCACGCTCTGGAAGGGCGTGCCGGTGCGGACCGTGATCCCGCGCTTGCGGAAGGTCCGCTCGAGCACCTTGGACGACGCCTCGTCCTCGACGGCGACCAGACGCGGCAGGGCCTCGACGATCGTCACGTCGGCACCGAAGCTGCGCCACACGCTGGCGAACTCGCTGCCGATGACCCCGCCGCCCAGCACGATGACCGAGGCCGGCACCCGGTCGAGGCCGATGGCCTGCTCGGAGGTGATCACCCGCTCGCCGTCGATGTCGAGGCCGGGCAGGGTCTTGGCGTAGGAGCCGGAGGCGAGCACGACGTGCTTGCCGGTGTGGACCGTGCCGTCGACCGTGACCTGGCGGGGGCCGGTGAGTCGCCCCTCGCCCTCGATCATCGTGATGCCCCGGCTCTTGACCAGGCCGGTGAGGCCCTTGAAGAGCCGCGCGACGACGCCGTCCTTGTAGGAGTTGACGCCCTCCATGTCGATGCCGTCGAGGGTGGCCCGGACCCCGAACTGCTCGGACGCGCGGGCCGAGTCGGCCACCTCGGCGGCGTGCAGCAGGGCCTTGGTCGGGACGCAGCCCACGTGGAGGCAGGTGCCGCCGAGACGGCCCTTCTCGACCAGGCCGACCGAGAGACCGAGCTGGGCGGCGCGGAGTGCGCAGGCGTATCCGCCGGACCCCGCCCCGAGTATGAGTACGTCGAACTCGCCGTCGGTCACGCTCTCCTGGACCCCCTCCTGGCTCTGACGTCGCTGTCGGCGACCCATCCTTGCACTTGTGTCGAACATGACAACACCGGGCCGCGACGCTCGGTGCGTCGCGCGTCGGGGAGACGGGCTGACAGGGTGCGAGGCAGAATGGGGCCATGGGACTCATGGACCGCTTCCGCCGGGGCTCGCGCCAACGGATGAGCAAGCCCGCGCGGGACGGCCTCCGCACGGGATCCACGCAGGTGCGCGCGTCCGACCGGGTCGACGAGCAGCACCTCAACGACTTCGTGACCAACCGGCGCGGCGTCGAGGGCTTCGTCGAGCCGCGCACCGCCGTCAGCGAGGTGACCCTGCTGCTGGTCGCCCACGACGGGGAGTGGACCCGCCGCCGGGTCCCCTCGGTCAACTGGGCGCACGACTTCTGCAACAAGCACCAGGTGCCCTCCTACGACGCGGGGCTGGTCGGCATCCCGCAACGGATGCGCGACTACAACCGTCGCCAGAAGCTCGAGGAGAAGCGGCGCCGCGAGGGGCTGTG
>CAWIAZ010000011.1:0-109716 GCA_963834285.1 uncultured Actinomycetota bacterium
ATCAGCGGGTGCACGTCGAGGCTCGGCGCGGGTTCGCGGGCAGCAGCGCTCGCAGGTCGCGGTCGACGACCGGTATCGCTTTGACACGGCCGGGATCGAGAGCCCTCACGACGTCACCAGCACGAGCCAGGGCGCTCGCGGCGTCGTCCTCGACGATGTGGACCACGCCGGAGGCCTCGCTGTGCACCCTCGGGCCACCGAGATCCTCCAGGGAGATCTGCTCACCGGTCACCGACGCCACGACCCCGGGTCCGGTGACAAACAAGCGTGCCTCCGGCGCGACGATCACGACGTCGGTCAGCGCCGGTCCATACGCCGCTCCCCCGGCCGCCGGCCCGAGGACTACTGACAGCTGCGGGATCCGGCCGGAGGCGAGCGTCATGACAGAGAAGATCCGGCCGATCGCGTGCAGCGAGGCGACCCCCTCGGCGAGTCGGGCGCCCCCGCTGTGCCAGATACCGACGATCGCACAGGCCTCCTGCGTCGCGAGGGAGTAGGCACGCTCGATCTCGGCACAGCCGAGCTCGCCCAGCGCTCCGCCCATGACTCGCGGATCGGTGCAGAAGGCGACGACTGGGCGGTCGTGGATGAAACCGCGAGCAACGCTTACTGATCGGTCCGACGCCTCGCTCACGGGCGTCCAGGTCCCCAGCAGGAGATCGAAGCGAACGGCGGGATCACGTGGGTCGGGCGGCTTCTCAGGCAGGTCCTGGCCGAATGACGCCGATGCGGGCATCTCCACCTCCATATGGGCGCGAGTAGACGTCCAGCATCACGGCGGGCGCGGGCTCGAACCACTCCTTGATTGCTCTCCCGGCCCGCACCGTGTGCCGACGCACGAAACCCCGGCCGGGACCGTGTCACCGAGCCGGGGCCGCGCCGTGTGAGACGGAGCCGGTCTGTCAGATCGCCTTCAGCAGCGCCGAATCCTGGCCCATCGCGTACATCTCGGGGAACGCGCCGAGCACGGGAAGCGCGTACTCGACGTTGTCGTGCATCTCGATGACGAGGTCGGGGCGCGCGTCGAGTGCGAAGTCCAGCTCACCTGTGGAACCGAGGGCGACGACCGTGCCGAACGCGCCGGGGGACCCCGGCTCGGCACCAGCGAGGGTGACGGCCATCACGTTCCAGCCGCCGGGAGGCGCCTCGAGGTCGAACTCGCGGCCCTCACCCGAGACCACCGCACACGCGACCGGACGGCCCTGCGGCACGACACCCTCGAAGAGGCCGATGAAGGTGACAGTCGGCTCGTCGGGCACGTGCCCCACGAGCCGGCCCTCGCACCGCACCGCGCTCGCCGCGGGCGACGTGAAGCCCTGGTCGCCCATCCTCCTCGCGGCGTCGACGTCCCCCGGGTTCGCCAGATGCACGGCGCGGTAGGCGCTCGGCGTCATGCCGACGACCTGTCGGAACTTCGTGCTGAAGGCGCCGATGCTGTCGTAGCCCACCTCGATGGCGACGTCGGTGACCGACATCTCCGGCTCGCCGACCAGCAGCTGCTTGCTCCGTGCGAGCCGGACCGTGGTGAGGAACCGGCCGGGGGGCACGCCGGTGGCAGCCTTGAACCGGCGCAGGAAGTAGAACTTGCTGTACATGGCGTGCGCGGCGACACGGTCCAAGGTGATGTCCTGCTGGTAGTTCAGCCACATGAACCTGATCGCGGCTTTCACTGAGTCGTCGTTCATTGTCCTGTTACTCCTTTACCCGAGAATTGCGGAGTGCGTTGCAGCGTTGACGAACGGCGGACCTCAGTTCTCTAGGGCGAAGCCGACGTAGGGGATCGACAACTGCTGGAAGTCCAAGGTGGGATCGAGCCGGCGGACCTGGCCCTCCACGGCGACCAACGACAGCAAGGGGAACACGAAGGAAGCTTCCGGATAGACCTGGAACCGACGCTGGACCTCGAACAGCTGCCCCGCGAACGAGACCACGTTGAAGGTCCCGGATCGAGCTCCCGTGTGTTGATCGACGATCCTTTGCATGGCGGCTGCGAACCTCTCGAACATAAAGCCCGGACGGACCGCGGCACAAGAGGTGACCACCGCGCGGGCACAGGCCTCGCCGTCGCCGACCGCCAGCCCGAGGAAGAACATCGCCAGGGCCTTGCGGGTGGCACGGTCGACGTGCATCACGAATCCCGCGTCGTAGACGACCACGTCGTCGCCGAGGACGTCGAGGTTGCCGGGGTGCAGGTCGACATGGACCAAGCCTCCCCGGAAGAGCATCTCGTAGACCAGCAGCATGATCAGCTCGGCCTTCTCGGTCAGGTCACCCCCGAGCTCGGCGGGCGGCACCCACTCCATCGCCAGCAGGGTGGCGTCGGAGTCGCTCTCGAAGACCTCGGGGATCCGCACCCCGTCCAGTCTGTCGAGCGAGCGACGTAGCGCCTGCAGGTTCTCGGCCTCGGCGACCAGGTCGGCCTGCGCCTCGATGGCATCGGCGAGCTGGTCGACCATCTGCGCGACCGGGATGCCCCGGGCCGGTGGCAGACGACCCACCAGGGCGCCGATCCGTCGCGCGAGGGCCATGTCCAGTCGGACCTGGGCAGCGACGCCGGGCTTGACGACCTTGAGCGCTCGCTCGACACCCTCGTCGTCCACGGCGTGGAAGACGTGGGCGATCGAGCCGCTGCCGACCAGTCGCGGGCGACCCCACGACGCGGACAGCGACCGCGCGACGGCGTCGGCTCCCGCTGTCTCCGCCACCGACAGCGCGTCGACCCGGTCGCCCCACAGCCTCTGGAGAGACTCGCACAGCTGGTCGGGGAGCAGGTCCCGGCGGGTCGCGAGGAGCTGCGAGAGCTTGACGGCGCCCGGCCCGAGACCCACCACCGACTCCGCGACCCGCGCGAACGCGACCTGGCGCCGTCGCGCCGGGTCGCGCTCCCGGGCCCATGCCACGGCCACCGACGCGGAGCCCACCGCGGCGGCTCCGAGCAGCTCGGCGCACCGAAGCGCGAGCCGGGCAGACGAGACCCCGGGGGTCTGCTCTCCCGGGGGGGCGGGCACCCCGGGGCGCTCGCGGCCCGACGCAGCAGCGTCGACCTCGTCACGTTCCTCGCGCAGCGGGACTGGATGTTCATGCTGTGCAGCTCCTCCATCGTGTCAGCTGACTGGGGCCATGCGGGGTCGGCGTAGCGGCGTGCTACTCGCGCAACGCCGACACCCTGTTCTGATCGACGCTCGACCCCAGCCCGCACGGTCGACCAGCCGGGTGATCGCGTTGAACAACGAGGCGGTGAAGACGGCGTGCAGGACCTCGTCGTCCGACCACCGACCTCGCGGACCCTGTCCCAGTCCCCGTTCGTCACGCGACGCCGTTGACTCACCTTCTCCGTGAGGCGAAGCAGCTCCGGACCTTCGAGGAGACGGGGAGTCCTCGGCATCCTCGGGCAGTCTCGAGCGCCGCGAGGCAGGCCCTCGGACTCGCTGTGCACGGCGACGAAGAAGCGGTGGGTGCCGACGAGCAGGGGCACTCATTGACCCGGGAGGTCGACGCCGCCGACGAGCTCGTGACCCGCCTGTCGAGCACGTGGGCGAGGAAGATCGACCGGTAGCCGGTGAGCACGGCCTCCAGGAAGTCGGGGCGCGAGGACAACAAGCGGAACATGTCCGGCACGAAGTCGGTACCCATGACTCCTTGATCCTCCGCGTAGAGCTCCTGGAGGTCGCCACGGTGGTTTCGTCGATCAGCGGCACCTGCAGCATCACGACCAGCTCGGCGATCGGGGTCCGGCGGATGCTTGCGCGGTCGACGCATCGGTACGCGCGCCGTCCGTTCGGCGAGGGACTTCTCGTTGCTCGACATCGCGCCTACTTCCTTGGCCCTCCAGGCGTCGGTGGCCGAACGCTCACCCCGCATGAACCTGCGCGGACCGCTGGCGGCACGCCTCGTGAGCACCATGAGGCCGAATGCAACGGCCGGGGCCGAGATCGACAGGAGGGTCAGGCCTCCTCGATCGGGACCGCGCCGATCGCGCCGGAAGGACGACAACGTCGTGGGCGTTCATCCGTCGCCGTCCTCCTCCTGCGGCGCGGCGGCGCCGCGTCGTCACGGTGTGCTCGATGCACTAATCCTCAGCACTCACTGGCCGCGCCTGGCTTCTTCAAAGTTGCTCGTGACCCTCGGCGAACGCTGACCGCCACCACTCGCCACCACTCCCCACCGCTGGCCCCGGCCGAGGAAGGCAATCGAACGAATGTCATCGAGTACGACCCCGCCGTGAGGGTCGGTTGCACCGACGCCAAGGGAGGGCACATGCCGACCACCACCAACCGGACCATCAAGCGCGGACCGCTGCTTGACCTGCGTCGCCGGGATCCTTGAGCACCCTCGCGGCGAGAGGTCGACCTGGCGGTCGCGGCTCGAGGTTCGCGACGAGAGGGCCCGCGCCAGCCTCGAGCGGGCCGGCAACAGCTTCCTCGACGGATACGAGACCGCGATCGGCTGCGCCCGCTCCGAGGACGTGGTCGACGGCCTGGAACGCTCGACGTCGGCCGTCGCGGGTTCGCCTACGAGGGCGCCGGGATGGCGCTGGCCATCCTCGACGCCATCCCGGGACCCACCGGCACCACGTCAGCGACCTGTTGGCAGGGGCCGCGACCGGCACGCCTACATGGTGTACGTCGGTGCCGGCTGGGCCCTGGCCCGGCTGCCGCGTCCGATGTGGCGCGCCGCCACCGGGGTCTCACCGATCCGCTGCTGACCTGGCTCGCCCTGGACGGCTACGGCTTCCACCAGGCCTACTTCAAGACCGACGAGACGTACGGCACCCGGGACGAGGCCGGCTTCCCGTGGCCCGTGCACGACGTCACCGGCTACGCCCATCACGCCATCGACCAGGGCGTCGGCCGGGCGACCTGGTTCGTCGAGGGCGCGGACCCGGCACGGGTGGCTGGTCGGATCGAGCACCTTCGACAAGTCCCGACGCGGCGGATCTCTTCGCCGGCGTCGGACTCGCCGCCACCTACGCCGGAGGCGTCGACGCCGAGCGGCTCCAGCAGCTGCTCGACCTGTCCGGTCGCACGCGCCTCGACCTCGCCCAGGGCTCGGTGTTCGCCGCCGAGGCCCGGCGCCGAGCCGGGAATCTCGAGCCCACACCGAGGTCGCGACTCAGCATCCTACCGGGGTGTCGGCGCCGAGGACGCGGCCGAATCGCGGTCGACAGCCGACCGGGCGCCGCGACCGGGCGCACCGGGCGCACTGCCGGCTTTCGAGATCTGGCGGCAGTCCATCATCGAGCGGATCAGCCGTGTCCGTGACGTCGCCTGAGCCACCAAGCCGCCCGTCGTGCCGTGGTGCGAGGCTCCACGAAGCTCCTCTGGCCATGGTTCGTGACAGGCCCACGCTCTGATGAGTCGGCTCACGCAGTCTTACGACGCGGTGCGGCTGCCACTTGGACCGCAGCAGCTCTACTACTTCACCCGGCCCGAGCACGCTCAGCACGTGCTCACGCATAATGCCGCAACTACGAGAAGGGCATCGGGCAGAGCCACGCCCGCCGGCGCCCTTGGACGCGGACTGCTGACGAACGAGGGCGTCAGTGGAATCAGGCGCGACGTCACGACTGCGTCCGGCGTTCGCCAGGACCGCGTCGACCAGCAGGGCTCCATCGTCGACCGCGAGACCAGCCGCATCACTGACCGGCTGGTCCGTCTGCTCCCACGAGGCGGCGACGCCGCTCACTGTGGAGCCCAGTCGTCGCTGATTGACTTGACACACTCCGGGTTCTCGGGCCGGTGCTCTTCGACCGGGACCTGATGGTCTACCCGGGCTCGGGCACTGCGTTCGCGGCGTCCAGACGCAGGCCGTCTTCGAGATGCTGACCCTGAACTCCGTGCCGACGTGGCTTCCTCGCCCCGTCAACGCCGCTTCCGCCGCGCGCTTCCTACCTCGACCAGGTGGTGGCTGACCTGTCGCCACGCGCAGCGCCGACGGGTCGCTGGACGCCGACCTGGTCTCGCTGTTACTCGGCTCAGTCAGGGGCCTCGGAGGAGGCGGTCACGCGACAGTTGCGCGACGAGCTGGTCACCATGCTCCTAGCCGGGCACGAGACCACCGCGAGCACACTTAGCTGGGCCGTCGCGCTGGTCGGCACTCACCCTGACGTCCTCGACCGGATCCGGGACGAGGCGCGGCAGGCTCTCGGTCCGGACTGCCCGACGAGTCGGCCGCAGACAAGGACTCGGGGCGTTGCTGCGCGCCCTGCCGTACACGACGGCTGTGTCCATGAGGTCGCCCGGCTGTACCCCGCAGTGTGGTTGCTGAGCCGCCGCGCCAAGGAGGCCGACACGGTCGGCGGCTACCGCGTCCCGGCCGGTGCCCAGGTGCTGCTGTGCCCCTACGCACTCCACCGGGACCACGGTGGTGGCAGAGCCGGAGATGTTTCGGCCCTAACGGCTTGCTCGGCGCCTTCCCACGCTCGAGCCGGTACGCCTACATCCCGTTCGGAGCGGGTCCACGCAGCTGCGTGGGCAGCGGCATGGGACTGACGGAGTCCGTCGTCGCGCTCGCCCGACTGTGCCGTGACGTCGACTTCTCGGTCGGCCGCACGTCGCGGGCCGAGGGGTTCAACGTTGCGCACGGTAAGCCCGTGCCACCTCACGTGCGGCCCCCGAGAGAGCAACATCGCGCCTGCCCGGGCGGCACGCGGCCGGCCGAACTGAGTTCGGCACCATTCACCCTAGAAGCAAGCTGAGGAGTGACTATGAGCCCTGAGTACGATGACCTCATTGTCGGCTGTGGCTCGGCCGGAGCCGTGCTCGCCGCCCGCCTGTCCGAGGATCCGGCGCGCGGGTGGCGGTCGTCGAGTCTGGTCCTGACTACAGCGGCCGCCGACGAGATCCGCCGACGGATCTGGCCAACGGCAATCGCATGTCGCTGGTCGATCATGACTGGGACTTCGAGGCGGGAGTCCTTCGCGGTCGGAGGTGCGACTTCCCCGCGGACGGGTGACCGGCGGCTCGTCGGCGGTGGGCGCCACGATCGCACTGCGCGGCATGCCATCGGACTTTGACGAGTGGGCCGCGTGGGGCAACCCGACTGGTCCTGGGAGGAGGTCCTCCCGTTCTTCCGAAGTCTTGAGACCGACCTCGACTTCGGCGAGCACCGCGTTCACGGCGGCGACGGGCCGATCCCGATCCGGCGGTGGCCGCAGGAGGAGATGTCGCGGTGGCAGGCGCGCGTTCATGGAGTCGTGTGCGAGCGCCGGCTACGCGCCGCGTGAGCGACCACAACGACCCCTCGCCACCGGATACGGCCCCTTCCCGTCTAATCGGCGCGATGCCTATCACCGAGTGTCCACTGCGCAGGCCTACGCGCGCCCGCCGCCGACCGGCTCAACCTTACTGTCTTCGCCGACTGCATGGTGACCGCGGGTGGTGCTGGTCGACGACGATCGCGCCAGCGGGGTCGAGATCCAGGACGAGGGTCCGGCCACACGATCACCGCACGGCGAGTGATGCTCGCCGCCGGGGCCATCAACAGTCCCGCCATCTTGCTTCGCTCGGGCATCGGAGCCGCTCGGGAGGATCTCGACGCACTGGGCATCGACATCGTCCGCGATCTTCCGGGCGTCGGTCAGAACCTCGTCGACCATCCGCGGAGTCGGGCATCTTCATCGTGCCGGACCGAGGGCACTCTCGACGTCGGCAGCCGCTTCCTGCAGGGCATCCTTCGCACGACCTCGGAGCCAGTCGCCGACGCTCAACGACATGCAGTACTACATGGTCAACCACTTCAGCCTGCACGCCGTTCCCGCACCTGCGCCGACTTTCGCAGGCCACCGTCATCAATGGCGTCATGGTCTGCCAGCAGCGTCCCAAGTCGCGCGGGCAGGTGCGGCTGGCCAGCGCGGATCCCGGGGCGGCTCCGATCATGGACCTCAACTTCCTGAGCCACCCCGACGACGTCGCCACGATGGTTGAGGGGATCAGGGAGTGTCGTCGACTGATGGAGCACGATTACGTGCTGGCCAACCGGCAGCGCCAGCTCATCCTTCGCGACGACGCCCTCGGCGACGACGACCTGCTCCGCGTCTACCTCAAGGCGACCCTGGACAGCAGCTACCACCCGGTCGGCACGGTACGGATGGGACCCGAGAGCGACCCGGACACGGTGGTTGACGAGCACGGCAAGGTGCACGGCATCGAGGGCCTCCACGTCTGCGACGCCTCGATCATGCCGAACATCGCCAGCGCCAACACCAACCTCACATCGATCATGATCGGCGAGAAGATGGCCGACGACCTGGCCCGCTCCTGACCGCGTGGGTCTCCTGACCTCGTAGGTCGGCCTCGCCGGCCCACGGGGTTCGGGGGCGCCCGACACCCCGCAGGCTGCCGGGCCACCGCGGGCACGCACGCCACGAGGCCCAGGGCAGCAATGCCCTGGGCCATACATCGCCGGCCCTGCTACGGGGCGACGAGGTGGAGGTGGCGTCAGCGCCCGACGTCGGACCGGGACACGGACTGCGCCACGGGCTGCCCCGCGTCCAGCGATGCCGCCGACGGGGCAACGACCTGGGGGTGT
Organism: uncultured Actinomycetota bacterium; assembly: GCA_963834285.1. Taxonomy (GTDB): domain Bacteria; phylum Actinomycetota; class Actinomycetes; order Propionibacteriales; family Nocardioidaceae; genus Nocardioides. The sequence goes on from CAWIAZ010000011.1 coordinate 8,530, forward strand.
GGGAAGAAGAACCGCACGAAGCGGTCCCAGTTGCGCTCGCCGATGGTGGCCCGCATCATGCCGAGCAACCGCACGGGCATCCCGATCTTGTACCGGATCCGCGGCGTTCGAGCGGTGGCGGCCGAGACGACCCGCCGTGCGACGGCGTCGGCGGTGACCGCCGTGCGGCCACGGCCCGTGGGGTGCTCGACCTCGCGGTAGGTCGCGTGCCAGGAGACGAACTCGGCCCAGAAGTCGTCGTAGACGGGCTGCCGGCCGGTGGACAGCTGCAGGCCGTCCACGTCGTCGGGCACGAACCCCCCACGGATCGGGGACGGCTCGACGACGACGACGTCGATGCCGAGGTTGCGTACCTCCAAGCGCAGGGAGTCCCCGATCGCCTCGATGGCATGCTTGGTGGCCTGGTAGAAACCGCGACCCGCGGTGCCGAACAACCCGAAGATCGACGACATCATCACGATGCGTCCGGAGCGGGCCGCGATCATCGCCGGGAGTGCCCGAGCGGGTCAGCTGCACGACGCCGAAGACGTTGGTCTCGAACTGCTCGCGCACGAGCTCGACCGAGGTCTCCAGCATGGTTCCGTTGAGGCTGTAGGCCGCGTTGTTGACCAGCAGCCCCACCGAGCCGTGGTCGCGCTCGATCTCGGCCACGACGGCCTCGACGGAGCCATGATCGGTGAGGTCCAGTCGCCGGGTGCGGATGCCCAGCTCGGCGAGGTCGCTCATTGCGGCGACGTCCCGCCCGGTGGCGTAGACCTCCCACCCCCGTTCGTGGAGGTGCTGGGCGATCAACCGTCCGGTGCCTGACGAGAGACCCGTCGTCGACCCGCAGCCCGTGACCAGGGCGGCCCGTGAGGCCGGCACCCAGTCGGCACGGAGCTCGCCGGCGCTCACGCCGTGAACTTCTCGGTGCGGTTCCAGAAGTTGGAGCCGGGCGCGGCCGCCGCCTCGTCCTCGTAGCTGTCCTTGTGACGCCACCAGTCCCAGGGGTGCTCGAGCTGGTCCTCCTGGCGGCCCAGGGCGGTGATGTCGAGGTAGTTGTAGAAGTTCTTGAAGATGTCACCGCCGCGGTCGAAGACCGAGTAGGTGTGGAAGACGTCGTCGCCGTCCGGATGAACGCGCTCACCCCGGGCGACTCGCCCTCTCGGTGGCGTCACTCGTAGTCGTAGTTGAAGTCGTTGCCGAACGACGAGTACCAGGGGTACGTCCCAGCCCATGCGGGCCTCGAAGGGCTGCGAACTTCGCCAGCGGCGCCCGGGAGACCAGCAGCGAAGCGTGGTGTCCCGGGCCCACATGTGGGCGAGGTCGCCGACGCTGTCCGTCTGCATGGAGCAGCCGATGCAGCCCTCGTCTCGTCGGGGCCGAACATGAAGTGCCGGACGATGAGCTGGCGGCGGCCCTCGAACAGGTCGAGCAGCTTCAGGGTCTCGCCGTTCGGGCCCTCGAAGGTGTAGTCCGGGTCGACGGGGACGAACGGCAGCTCCGCTCGTCGGCGCGCCACCTCGTCACGCATCTTGGTCGCTTCCTTCTCCAGCTCGAGAAGTGCGAGTCGCTCGTCGGTCGACTCCGCCTTGGTCGCAACCCGGTTGTCCAGCATCGTGCTCTCCTTGCCCGTCGTCCGGCTGACCTGTCCTGTCGTCCGACCAGTCTGGACAGCCGAGCGCCGTCACCGCTTTCTCTCGGTTGCCCTCCCCCGGGCGCCCGCGGCAGGACGGCCAGCAGACGGAACTGAGTCTCCGTTCGCAAGGGGCTTCGATGCTAGTCGCGCAAGACGCAACCCATGCTCAGCCATAGGCCGAGGCGGAGGGTTTGCAGTCACAAGACACACCGCCGACAACCTGGAGTTGGCTGCACAGCAACGAAGACTTGAGGGTGCGCACGTCCGCTCGAGCCGCGACCGACCGGGCAGCGCGTGCCCCAAGAACAAAGTCGGGCTTGCGCAGATGCCTGAACCAGCGCTCGGTTCGACGCGCACAAACTGTGCCCATCGTGTGCCCGCAAAGTAACGGACCCGACTCTGCGATCGGCGACGCCTCACCCGACAAGCCGCCCGAGCAGCAGCAACTAGCCGAAGGTCGGGCCGACCGGACGCCGCGGCTTCGATGTGTGGTGCGCCTGTAGGGATTCGAACCCCAAACCTTCTGATCCGTAGTCAGATGCTCTATCCGTTGAGCTACAGGCGCCCGCTGCTCGTGAGCAACCCGACGAGGATAGCCGACCGCTCTGGGCGCGTGAAATCGGCCGTCGGGGGCCGGGGTCAGCCGATGAGGACGCCGGCGATGGCGGCGCTCATCAGGTTCGCGAGGGTGGCGGCCAGGATGGCGCGCAGGCCGAGGGAGGCGATGTCGGGACGCCGCTCGGGGGCGATGCCGCCGAGTCCGCCGAGCAGGATGCCGAGGGAGCCGAGGTTGGCGAAGCCGGTGAGCGCGAAGGTGACGATGGCGGCGCTCTTGTCGCTGAAGCCGTCGAGGACCGGGCCGAGGTTGGAGAAGGCGACGAACTCGTTGAGCACGACCTTCTGCCCCAGGAAGCTGCCGGCGTCGGTCGCCTCGCTCCACGGGACGCCGACCATCGCCATCACGGGCGCGAAGAGCCAGCCCAGCATCTGCTCCACCGTGAGGTCCTCGGCGCCGAACCAGCCGCCCACGCCGCCGACCAGCAGGTTGGCCAGCGCGATCAGGGAGATGAAGGCCAGGAGCATCGCGCCGATCGTGGCCGCGAGACGCAGGCCGTCGGCGGCGCCGTTGGCGGCGGCGTCGATCACGTTGCGGGCGCGGACGGCGTCGGGCGCATCCGGCGACGAGTCCCCGTCGTCGCTCCCCTTGTCGCTGCCCACGTCGCTGTCGTCGTCCGCGACATCGTCGAGCGACGGGCTCAGCGCCGTCGGAGGTCGCGTCGGCGGGAATGATGATCTTGGCCATCAGCAGCGCGCCGGGTGCGGCCATGAAGCTCGCGGCGATCAGGTAGTCGAGCCGGGCGCCGAGCAGCGAGTAGCCGACGAGCACCGACCCCGCGACCGTCGAGAGGCCGCCCACCATCACCGCGAACAGCCCCGAGCGCGAGAGCCCGGCCACGTAGGGACGGATCACCAGCGGCGCCTCGGTCTGGCCGACGAAGACGTTAGCGGCTGCGTTCACGGACTCCGCCCGCTCGGTGCCGAGCAGCCAGCCCAGGCCACCGCCGAGCACGGCGACGACCCGCTGCAGGATGCCGAGGTGGTAGAGCACCGCGGTCAGCGACGCGAAGAAGACGATGACCGGCAGCACCTGGAAGGCGAAGACCTGGCCCTGTCCCTCGGCGGGCAGCACCGGCCCGAACAGGAAGCCGATGCCCTCCCGGGAGGAGTCGATGACGGCCTGCACACCTGTGGACGCCGCCTCGAGCGCGCGCTGGCCCACCGACCAGTAGAGGACGATCACGCCGAACCCGACCTGCAGACCCAGCGCCCCCAGGACCGTCCGCAGCCGGATCGCCCGCCGGTTGGTGGAGAACAGGACAGCGATGCCGAGCAGGCCGAGCATGCCGGCCGCTCCCCAGATCACGTCGACCACGTCAGCCGCCGTCCTCGTCGGGTCGCCGCGCAGCGTGATGGACGGTCACGACCTCGAGCTCGTGCATGCACGACAGGGTGCCACGACCACGGAGGCTGTGTCGGGACGTGGGGCCAGTGCGCCATGCTGGCCCTCCCCCACCCGAGGAGAGCACGACGATGAGCCTGGTCCGTGACGTCTGGGGCAGCACGCTGCGGCTGCCGAGGCCCGTGCAGCTGTGGGTGTTCGTGGTGCTGATGCCGGTCAACCTCGCGGCGCTGCTCGTGGTCGGACAGCCGTGGGGGCTCGTCGTCGCGGCGCTCGCGGTGGGAGCGTTGGCGATCAACGGCGTCGTGATGGTGCGCGACCGGGGCTTCAGCCTCGCCATGGCGCTGCCGCACGTGGTGCTGTGGATCCCGCTGCTGGTCGTGATCGGCTACCTGCTGCTCGGCCGCGACGACGTGGGCGGCGGGTACGCGGCGTACCTGGTGGTGCTGCTCGTCGTCGATGCGATCTCGCTGTACTTCGACGTCCCCGACTCGCGGGCCTGGCTCAAGGGCGAGCGCGACACCATCTAGGCAGGGGTCTCGACGCCTCCTCGCGGGCGCTCGTCGGGCTCGACCACCGGGCGGTGTGACGCGGCGGCACCCCGGGTTGATCGATCCAATAGGCGGCCCTGCCGACTCAAAGTACGCTCACCGCATCGCGGGCGGTCGCACCTCAGGTCCGGCCTCTCGCCGCAGTAGTCGCCGACAACGAAGCCGTGCGATCCAGGACAGCTCCACGACAACACCGCCGATACGCTCGGCGGCCGGAGGCGCCGTACTGCCGGTCGAGGCAACTCGGGTCGGCCGCGGCACCTTCGCGAATGCGCGAGAGGGATTACCCGCATGACCGCCGACACGCAGGCCACCGCCCACCCCACCCGTCACCAGGGCATCCTCGACTTCGTCAACGAGGTCGCCGAGATGACCCAGCCGGACCGCATCCACTGGGTCACCGGCTCCGACGAGGAGTGGACCGAGCTCACCGACGCCCTCGTCGCGAGCGGCACGTTCACGCGGCTCAATCCCGCGATCAAGCCCAACTCCTTCCACGCCGCGTCCGACCCGATCGACGTCGCCCGCGTGGAGGACCGCACCTACATCTGCTCGGTCGACGAGAAGGACTGCGGGCCCACCAACAACTGGATGGACCCCGAGAAGATGAAGGTCCTCATGCGGGACCTCTACCAGGGGTGCATGCGCGGCCGGACGATGTACGTCATCCCGTTCGTGATGGGCCACCTCGAGGCCGAGCAGCCGATGTTCGGCATCGAGCTCACCGACTCCGCCTACGTCACCGCCAGCATGCGCGTGATGGCCCGCGTCGGCACCGAGGTGCTGGACAAGATGGGCGAGCTCGACGCCGAGTTCGTGCCGGCCCTGCACTCGGTCGGCATGCCGCTCGAGCCCGGCCAGGACGACGTGTCGTGGCCGTGCAGCGACACCAAGTACATCGTGCAGTTCCCCGAGGAGCGCGCGATCTGGTCCTTCGGCTCCGGGTACGGCGGCAACGCGCTGCTCGGCAAGAAGTGCTACGCCCTGCGCATCGCCAGCGTGATGGCCCGCGACAACGGCTGGCTCGCCGAGCACATGCTGATCCTCAAGCTCACCAGCCCCGACGGCGTCGTGAAGTTCATCGCCGCGGCCTTCCCGAGCGCCTGCGGCAAGACCAACCTCGCGATGCTCCAGCCCACGATCCCCGGCTGGAAGGTCGAGACCCTCGGCGACGACATCGCCTGGATGCGGATCGGCGAGGACGGCCGGCTGTGGGCCGTCAACCCGGAGTACGGCTTCTTCGGCGTCGCGCCCGGCACCAACGAGCACACCAACCCCAACGCGATGCGAACCATCAACAAGGGCAACTCGGTCTTCACCAACGTCGCGCTCACCGAGGACGGCGACATCTGGTGGGAGGGTCTCGAGAACCCGCCCGCCAAGGCCACCACGTGGAAGGGCGAGCCCTGGACGCCGGACAGCGACGAGCTGACCAGCCACCCCAACAGCCGCTACTGCACGCCGATCAAGCAGTGCGACATCCTCGCCGCCGAGTACGACGACCCGCGCGGCGTCCCGATCGACGCCATCCTCTTCGGCGGCCGCCGCAAGACGACCGTCCCGCTGGTCTTCGAGGCCCGCGACTGGACCCACGGCACCTTCCTCGGCGCGACCCTCTCCTCGGAGACCACCGCCGCCGCGGTCGGCCAGGTCGGCGTCGTGCGCCGCGACCCGATGGCGATGCTGCCGTTCATCGGCTACAACGCCGGCGACTACTTCAACCACTGGATCACCGTCGGCAAGGACAACGACGCCGCCAAGCTGCCGCGGATCTTCTACGTCAACTGGTTCCGCCGCGACGACGAGGGCGGCTTCCTGTGGCCCGGGTTCGGCGAGAACAGCCGCGTCCTGAAGTGGGTCGTCGAGCGGATGGACGGCCAGGCCGCCGCCGTCGAGACCCCGATCGGCCACGTGCCCACCGCGGACGCGCTCGACACCGACGGTCTCGACCTGACCGCCGAGGCGCTGGAGGCCGCGCTGGCCGTCGACGTCGAGGAGTGGAAGGCCGAGATCCCGCAGATCCAGGAGTGGTTCGAGAAGTTCGGCGACGACCTGCCCGCCGTCCTCTGGACCGAGCTCGACGGGCTCAAGGCGCGCCTCGGCGTCTGAGCCCCCGCAGCACCGCAACACCGCGCCACCGCGCACTCCGCACCGCGCGCCTCACAGCGGCCTCGCCCATCACGGGCGGGGCCGCTGTGTCGTGTGGGATCATCGGACCCGGCAACGGCAGGGACGCCGGGCCCACGGGGACCACGTGGACACAGCAAGGGGGTGGAGCAATGGCCGACCACGGCCCGGGCGACCGGGACCTCTTCGAGTCCGGCTCCGCCACGCTCTACGACGAGATCGTGACCGCCGGCGGCATCTCCGCCACCGACGTCCGGATCAGCGAGGACGCGGAGCAGCGTCCGGCGTTCGACCTGCTCGTCGAGCTCGGTCTCGTCCAGCTCGACAAGGCCACCCAGACCTGGCAGCCCGAGGACCCCAGCAGCATCCAGTCCCGCGTGGTCTCCCCGCTCTCCCAGGAGGGCACCCGGCTGCTCGAGGAGTCCTCCCAGTGGGCGCGGGCGTTCGGCGGGCTCAGCCAGTCGTGGCGGCGCTCACCGATGTCGCAGTCCCGAGGGCCCTTCACCTACCTGCACGAGAAGGCGATCGGCCCGTTCCTCACCGGCCTGGTCTCCGAGGCCGAGGAGGAGATGCTCACCGCGCAGCCGCAGACCGGCCGCGACGCCCACACCCTCGCCGGCGCCGCCCTGCGCGACACCGCGATGCTCGAGCGGGGCTGCAAGATGCGCACCCTCTACCAGCACAGCGCCCGGCGCAGCTCGGTCACCCACAAGTACGTCGCGGCCGTCACCGCGAGGGGCGCCGAGGTGCGCACGCTCGACGAGTTCTTCAACCGGATGATCGTGGTCGACCAGCGGGTGGCGGTGATCCCCGGCGACACGCTCAGCGTCGCGATCGCCGTCCGGGAGCCGTCGGTGGTCGCCTACCTCGTCGACGTCTTCGAGCGGGCGTGGGAGCGGGGTCGCCCGTTCACCAACAAGGAGACCTCGATGATGCGCGAGATCGCCGTCGAGCAGCGCGCGATGACGATCCGGATGCTGATCGAGGGCCACGCCGACCCCGTCTCCGCGAAGCGGCTCGGCGTCAGCCCCCGCACGTACGCCGGCTACGTCGCCGACCTGAAGACCGAGTTCGACGCCGAGACCCGCTTCCAGCTCGGCTACCGGATGGGCACGCTCGGCGTGTCCGGGCACGAGGCCGAGGCCGGGGACGACGACCTGCCGACGGAGTGACCGCGAGACCCTCTGCTCCACCCTCGCCCTGGCCTGGTCCGGCCCCCGCCCCGCCTTGACAGGGTGTGGTGCTGATGGACAAATGAGCCGAGGGCGGTGACTCGAGTCTGGATCGAGTCACCGCCCTCAGCGGTGTTGAGACCGGCCACAAGGGGGTGGCGCTGGGACCGAACAAATGGGGGAAAGTTGGGTCCCTGTCTCAAGCCTCTTGTTGTTCGGCTGTCGTGGTCGTGCCGGCTCAGCGGGTGCGGACCAGGCACCCTCCGCCGCAGCCCCAGCTGGAGTCGCGGGCCTCGGCCGGCGCTGCCACACCGAGCAGTCCGATGCTGACCGCGGCGGCGGCGAGCGTGACGGTGACCTTGCGTGCGATGTTCATGTGATTCCCACCTTTACCTGTCCCGGGGCCTGTCTCTGGGCCCGCACGAGGAGTCTCGTCGGTACGGCGTGGGGGGAGCGAGCCATGGGTTGGCTCATTTACCTGCATTGCAGACATGTGCAATCTAGCAGCCGAGGGGCGAGGGGGTCCGCTGCCTGGCGGCCCACTCGGGACGGCCAGGCAGCGGCCGGGTGCTGGCGGAGGCGGCGGGATTTGAACCCGCGAGAGGTTTCAAACCTCAACCCGCTTAGCAGGCGGGCGCCATAAACCGGACTAGGCGACGCCTCCTCCGCAACCGAGGGGCCAGCCCTCGGTCAGCCCCGACAGGCTACAAGCACGCGCTGCGGGTTCACGAATCGGATGCCCCGGCACCGGGGTCGGGCGGGAGCGGACGCAGGCCGTGGCCGGCCTGGAGCCGGCGCTGCAGCTCGCGCACGAGCTCCTCCCGGTCGCCCTCCACGGCGCTCACCGGGACGGCAGTGGTCCGTCCGTCGCGCAGGGTCAGCACCAGCAGCGGTACGCCGTGCAGCGTCGTCGTCGCCGCGTCGGCCACCGACGCCCACGGCGCGGCCCGGACGCCGGCGCCGCGCACCAGCCCCACCCGGTAGCCCTCCGCGTCGAAGCGGACGACGTACGCACGGGAGCGCAGCCACCAGACGAGGCCGGCCAGGGCCAGGGCGCCGACCAGCACGCCGACCACGAGCACGTCCGGGGACCACCCCGCGGCGGCGACCACCACGGTGGTCGCCAGCAGCAGCAGCGCGAGCAGCACGAGCGCCCCGCCGACGATCCGGGCGACCAGGAGCGGGGGCAGACGATAGTCGGACACATCCGGGCCGGTCATGCGTTGATTGAACAAGACACCGAAAATTGCTCGACCACCGCCTTGTCGCCGGCCCCCGGCACCGGTCATGATCGAACCCCTGCCCCAGCCCCCCCGGCTGAGGTCCGGGCTTCGAGGAGGTGGCCCATGGCCATCGGATCTTCTGCCATGTCGGCGGCCCTGCGCGGCCTCGACCAAGCCCTCGAGGTTCCTCGACGCGACGGGGTGGCGCTCGGCAACTGGCGCTGGACCGTCCGGCAACGGATGGCCGCCGTCCGCGACGCCCTGCTGTCCGAGACCGGCGGCTCCGACGACGGGTGGCTGGCGGCCCGCGGCGGCACGGCCTTCCGCGAGCGCAACGCGCTGCTCGAGCGGCTCGGCTCCCTGGGGCCGGAGGTCCTGGAGAGCGCCGAGCCCGAGCAGGTGCGCACCGACCTCAAGCGCCTCGTCGCCGACGTCGCCCGGCACGTGCAGCGCGTGCACGACCTCGTCTACGACGAGGTGGAGCTGGAGCTGGGCGGCTCGGAGTAGCCCGCTCGCGGTCCGGGTTTCGTGGCTCGCTCCGCTCGCACCTCAACCACCGCAGGTCGCCGCTCGCTCGCCGGTGGTTGAGGTGCGAGGAGCGCCCGGCCATACCGGTGGTTGAGGTGCGAGGAGCGCCCGGCCATACCGGTGGTTGAGGTGCGAGGAGCGCCAGCGACGAGCCACGAAACCACCACCGGAGGGGCTAGCCGCGGTCGGTCCGGGCCTCTACCCTCGATGGCGGTCCGCCGACCCGGCTGGCCGTCCTCCACTCTCGGGAGCCCTCGTGAATCTGCTTGTCCGCGCCTGCTCGACAGTCCTGCTCACCCTCGGCGCCACGGCGGTGGTGGCGACGCCGGCGGAGGCGAGTCCCTCCGACGAGGTGGAGGTGGTGGCCCACCGGGGCTCCTCGGCCGCCGCTCCGGAGAACACGCTCGCCGCCGTGGAGCTCGCCATCGACCATCGGTCGGACGTCGTCGAGAACGACATCCAGCGCACGGCGGACGGTGAGCTCGTGATCATGCACGACACCACGTTGCGCCGGACGACGGACGTGGAGGAGGTCTTCCCCGAGCGCTCGCCGTGGAACGTCCGAGACTTCACGCTGGCCGAGATCCAGCAGCTGGACGCCGGCTCCTGGTTCGCCCAGAAGTTCGCCGGCGAGAGGGTCCCCACCCTCGAGCAGTGGGTGAACGCCGTCGGCAACAACACCGGGATGCTGCTGGAGGTCAAGGCGCCGGAGCTCTACCCCGGCATCGAGGTGGACGTCGACAAGGAGCTGCGCTCGCTCCCGGTGTTCAACCGTGCGCTGCGTCGCGGCGACGTCGCCGTCCAGTCCTTCAACCACGCGTGGCTGAGGTCCTACAAGGACCGGGCGCCGGACGTGCCGGTCGGGCTGCTCTACGGCTCCCGCCCGACGCCGGGTGAGATCGCCCTGGCGGCCCAGTGGGCCGAGCAGGTCAACCCCGCCCTCGGCGCGATCGACGAGGCCACGGTCGACACCGTGCATGCCGAGGGCCTGGAGATCTCGGTGTGGACCGTCAACGGCGGCGCCGACATGCGCCGCGCGATCGACTGGGACGTCGACGGGATCATCACCAACTACCCGCAGGTGCTCCGCGACATCCTGCGTCGAGGCTGACCCGGCGAGCTCGCCCGGGGTTTCGTGGCTCGCTGCGCTCGCACCTCAACCACCGCAAGGTCGCCGCTCGCACCTCAACCACCGCAAGGGCTCGCTGCGCTCCCGGTGGTTGAGGTGCGAGGAGCGCCAGCGACGAGCCACGAAACCACCACCCGGAGCAGAGGGGGCGGGATTCGAACCCGCGGCTGACATCTCTGCCAGCGACCGCTTTCAAGGCGGTTCCGATCGGCCACTCCGGCACCCCTCCGTGCCCGGCCTCGGCCGGACGACCCCGAGTCTAGAAGCCCGGTCGACTCAGAGCAGCGCCTGGGCACGGCGTGGCTCCGGGCGGACGGCGTCGTCGTCGGTCACCCGGGTACGACGTCCGCGCGGGCCGGTGAGCGCGAGGTCGAGCCGGACGACCAGCCAGCCGAGGGCGATGCCCAGCACCAGGCCGTAGCTCACCGAGAGCACCGACTCGCTCACGGCGATGGTGGGGTTGACCAGCGAGTTGGCCACCGACGACGTCGCGGCCACCCCGAAGGCGCAGACCCACCAGCCCTGGCGACGGCGGGCGCGCATGTGGCAGCCCCACACCAGCGCCGGCACGCCCAGCACGGTCTCGATCGGCCGCGGGAACGCGCCGAGGTGCACACGGCTCCAGCGGACGCCGTCGAGGAGCGACGTGACGATCTCCTGGCTGCCGTAGCGGCGCAGCAGCTCGGCGTAGAGCAGCGTGATCGTGAGCATGACACCGCCGACCACCACGACCAGCACCCCGCGCCGACCGAGCCCGTGCAGCCCCGCGCCGAGCCGGTAGACGAGCGTGAAGGCGGCGGCGAGCGCGATCGCGAAGCTGGCGTACTCGAAGCGCGCCACGTCGATCGTGGGCTCGTAGCCGACCACGGCCAGCGCGCCCACCGCACCGATCCCGACGGCGACCAGCACCTCACGGACCGCGTGCACGAGACGGACGGCCGGCAGCGTGGCCATCACGCCCAGGACGGCGGTGAGCGCGCAGGTCGTCACCGCGGCGCCGGTGCGCAGGGCGTCACTGCCGACGACCAGCACCACGACCCCGAGCGTCAGGGACAGGGCGCCGAACACCACCGGGCGACCGCCGGTGCGGGCGGCCAGCGCGGCGGTGTAGGTCACGGTGATCACGACCGAGGCCACGCCGCCCAGCCAGTCGGGCCCCCACGGCACCATCGCCGCGACCAGCCCCGCGAGGCCGAGCAGGGTCGCTGCGAGGAACGCGGTCGTGACCGTGCGCTCCGAGAGGGCGCCCGTGGCACCGCCCTTCGCCCCGCCGTCGGCGCCACCCGCCGCGCCCGCCGAGGCGGGGTCGGGACCTCCCGCGGACGGGGGCTCGCTGGTGAGGGGCATGGACACGAGGACCGAGGTTACAGCCGGCGGTTGGCCAGCGAGGGGTTGGTGGAGCGGGCCGTGACGAGGCTCTCCCCGGTGATCGTGGCGCGCAGCAGGTCGGGTCCGTCGCCGGCCTCGACGAGCACGTCGCCGAGCGGGTCGACGACCAGCGAGTGGCCGGTGTAGCGCGGGGCCGGGCTGGCCCACCCCCACGACGTACGCCGTGTTCTCGATCGCCCGGGCACGCAGCAGCGTGGTCCAGTGGTCGACCTTGCGAGGGCCGGCGACCCATGCGGCCGGCACGACCAGGACCTCGGCGCCGGCGTCGACGAGGAGCCGGGCCAGCTCGGGGAAGCGCAGGTCGTAGCAGGTCATCACCCCCACCTGCCAGCCGCCGATCGTGAGCACCAGCGGTGCGACCTCGCCGGCCAGCAGGCGGTCGGACTCGCGGTAGCCGAACGAGTCGTAGAGGTGGACCTTGCGGTAGGAGCCGCTGGCGGCGCCGCGCACGACGAGGGTGTTCCAGGGCCGGGCCGGGTCGTCGCTGGTCTCGAACATGCCGGCCACCACGGTCGTCGACCGCGCGGCGGCGACGGCGTCGACGGCGTCGACGAAGGGACCGTCGAGCGGCTCGGCGTAGGCGCTCACGTCGGAGCCCGCCTCGCCGAAGTCGCGGGCCCACGCCTCGGGGTAGACCACGAGGTCGCAGCCCTCGGGGGTGAGCTCGCCGAGCCGGTCGCGGTTGTCGACGGGGTCGAGCGCGGCGGCCTGCTGCACGAGGGCGACCCGGAGGTCGGGGCGGGTGTCCGACGTCACCGCCCCAGCCTCCCACGCAGCACGCGACCGGGCACACCGAACCGGTCGCTGGCACACTGCGCGGCATGGGTGAGACCCCCCACGTGGGTGACGGCTTCTGCGCGATCGTGCTCGCCGGCGGACGGGCGGCGCGGCTCGGCGGCGTCGACAAGGCCGGCATCGAGCTCGACGGCCGCACGTTGCTGGCGCGCACGCTCGAGACCGTCATCGACGCCGCCGAGGTCGTGGTCGTCGGCGAGCAGGTGACCACCGACCGGCCGGTGACGTTCGTGCTCGAGGACCCGCGGTACGGCGGCCCCGTGGCCGCGCTCCTCACCGGCCGCGACGCCCTGCTCCGTCGTACGCCGACGGTGGCGGTGCTCGCCGTGGACATGCCTCGGCTCGGCGCCCGCACCCTCGACCGGCTGCGGGCCGCGGCGCGGGGCGCGACGGCGCGGTGCTGGTGGACCCCGACGGACGGCGGCAGCTGACGCTCGTCCTCGACCTCGCCCGGCTCGACGCCGTCCGGCCCGACCGCGAGGGGCAGCACGACCTACCGCTGCACCGGCTCCTCGCCGGCCTCGACCTCGCCGAGGTGCCCTCGGTCGGCGACGAGCACCGCGACGTCGACACCTGGACCGACCTGCGCGACCTCGCCGATCCTGCCGAGGGGTGAGGCCGGTCGTCGGCGCCCTGGGGTTGCGGGCCGGTGGGTTTCCGACGATTCTGACGCCGTGAACCTCCACGACTGGATCGACGAGCTGTGCGACGTGCTCGATATCGAGGCCGAGGTCGACGAGGCCTCATCGCTCGATCTGCGCGACGACGGCCCGGAGATCGTCGAGAGCGCCGCGGCCCCCGTCACCGACTACCTGCTCGGCGTCGCCGCGGCCAGCACAACGCCTCCCGGACACGGTCGAGCGGCTGGCCGGCGCGCGCGCAGGTTGCTGGCCGAGGGCTGGGATCGCCCCGCCGACGCCCGGACCCGTCGACATCGACGACCCGATCCCCGACGACGCGTCGTCGACCACTCGGCCGACGTCTTCGAGGACGCGAGGTCGATGCGCCGCCGGTGAGTCCACCGCAACGGTGACGGTGTCATCGCCACCGAGGTCCTGCAGGTCGTGAAGTGCTCCGACGTAGCCGACCCGGTCCCCGGCCCGGCGAGATGCTGATCGACGTCGCGGCGACGGCGGTCAACCAGGCCGACATGCTGCAGCGGCAGGGCTTCTACCCGCCGCCGCCCGGGCGCCTCCGACGTGATCGGGCTGGAGTGCAGCGGCACCGTGGCCGAGGTCGGCGAGGGCGTCACCGCCTGGTCGGTGGGCGACGAGGTGTGCGCCCTGCTCGCCGGCGGTGGCTACGCCGACCGGGTGGCCGTGCCCGGCAGGGCAGGCGATGCCGGTGCCGGCGGGCGTCGACCTGGTCACGGCGGCCGCGCTGCCCGAGGTGGCCTGCACGGTGTGGTCCAACGTGTTCATGGTCGCCGGGCTGCAGCGCCGGCGAGACGTTCCTGGTGCACGGGGGCGCCGGTGGGATCGGCACGTTGCGATCCAGGTCGCGGCCGCTGCCGGCGCTCGGGTGCTGACCACGGCGGGACGCCGGAGAAGCTGGCGCTCTGTCGAGAGCTGGGTGCCGACCTGGCGATCAACTATCGCGACGAGGACTTCGTCGAGGTGGTGCGCGCGGCCACCGACGGCCGCGGCGCCGACGTGATCCTCGACAACATGGGCGCGAAGTACCTCGGGCCGCAACGTCGACGCGCTCGCCACCGAGGGCCGCTTGGTCATCATCGGCATGCAGGGCGGCAGCAAGGGCGAGCTCGACATCAGCACCGCTGCTGCGCAAGCGCGGCGCCGTGATCGCGACCGCGCTGCGCGGCCGGCCCGGCCGAGGAGAAGGCCCGGATCTGCGCGTCGGTGGCCGAGCACGTGTGGCCGCTGGTCGCCGACGGCACCGTGCGTGCGGTGGTCGACCGGACGATGCCGCTGGACGACGTGGCCGCCGCCCACGAGCGGATGGAGTCCGGGGAGCACACCGGGAAGATCGTGCTCACCACCTGATTCCGTGCCCCCGTAGGGTGGGACCCATGACCGAGCAGCCCCGCCCCCAGGCCGCCACCGCCGTCCCGGCCGACGCCCAGAGCGGTGAGAACAGCGACGGCGACACCGAGCAGACGATCGTGATCATCGGGCCCGACGGGCAGCCGATGGGCTCCGTGCCGGCGTCCGCGCTCAACGCCGTGCCCGGCGCCGGTGACGGCTCCGCCGAGGACGAGGACGGCGACGGGCCGGGCGAGCGCGCGATCACCGACCTGGTCGAGCAGCCGGCCAAGGTGATGCGGATCGGCAGCATGATCCGGCAGCTGCTCGACGAGGTGAAGTCCGCGCCGCTCGACGAGGCCAGCCGCAACCGGCTCAAGCAGATCCACCGCGCCTCCATCGAGGAGCTCGAGGAGGGCCTGGCCCCCGAGCTGGTCGACGAGCTCAACCGACTCACGCTGCCGTTCTCCGAGGAGGTCACCCCGACGGAGGGCGAGCTGCGGATCGCCCAGGCCCAGCTCGTGGGCTGGCTCGAGGGGCTCTTCCACGGCATCCAGACCGCGATCTACGCCCAGCAGATGGCGGCGCGCGCGCAGTTCGAGCAGATCCGCAAGGCGCTGCCGCCGGGCATGGCGCCCGGTGCCGCCGGCCACGGTCAGCCCGGCCACCCGGGTGCCCCGGAGCCCGAGGAGCGCCCCTCCGACGGCGGCGGCATGTACCTCTGAGGCGCACGTCGACCCGGCTCGTCGGGACGCCGTAGCAGCTCGACCCGGCTCGCCGGGACGCCGTAGCAGCTCGACCCGGCTCGCCGGGACGCCGTAGCAGCTCGACCCGGCTCGCCGGGACGCCGTAGCAGCTCGACCCGGCTCGCCGGGACGCCGTGGAACGTCAGGCGCGTGCACACGAGCCGGGTCGACGCCCCACCCCGTGCACACGAGCCGGGTCGACGCCCTACCCCGTGCAGACGAGCCGGGTCGACGCCTCAGCGCGTGCAGACGCGCCGGGTCAGGGGCGGCGGCCGACGCGACCGACGAAGGCGAGCCCCAGCAGGCCGACGATCACCAGCGCGAGGCCCGGGGCCGCGAGCCGGGTGAACGAGGTGGGCTCGCTGGTGTCGACCGGGGTGAGCGTGGCCTCCACCGGGGCCTGCTCCTCCGGCACGGGGAGCCGGCCGTCGCCGAGCAGTCGCTTGACCTGACCGACCAGGGCGGCGGTGGCGCGCGTCGTACCGCCGCAGCCGGTGGCGCTCAGGCCCTCGTCGGACTGCGCGAAGAAGAGGTAGCGCCCACCCACCTCCAGCGCCTTGGCGCAGGTGCCGAAGGCGCGGGCGGTGGCCACGTCGACGGTCTCGGTGCTGATCATGCTGCCCTTGTAGACCCGGTCGACGCTGACGGTGACCATGCCGGAGAAGCCGTTGGCGGCGCCGCCGCTGGGGGTGGTGGCCTCCTCGACGGTGCCGGTGAAGACGGCGTTGGCGCGCTTCACGTGGTCCTGGGTCTCCGCCGGCTCGCAGGTGCAGGCGGCCGAGGCGGGGGAGGCCAGCGCGGAGAGCGCGACGACGCTCACGCCGAGGAGGAGCACAAGCGCCAGCAGGCGGCGCAGGGCGCGCAAGGGGCGCACCAGGCGCTGGGAGGTCGACACGTTGCTCATTGCAGCAGACCGGAGGACGTCGGGGCCAGCCGGGAGGTCACCAGTCCAGCCCGAACGTGGCGGCCAGCACCTGCGCCACCCCGTCGGCGTCGTGGTCCGGGGCCACGTGGTCGGCCGCGGCGGTGACCGTGGGGTGCGCCCGCTCCATCGCGTACGACGTGCCGGCCCAGGTGAGCATCGGCAGGTCGTTGGGCATGTCGCCGAAGGCGACCACCTCCGCGGCCGCGATGCCGAGGTCGGTGCAGAGCACCTCGAGCGTCGAGGCCTTGGTGACCCCGGCCCCGCTGACCTCGAGCAACGCGGAGTCCGAGGACCACGTGATCGTGACCCGGTCGCCCGCGATCGCCTCGGCGGCCTCCCAGAACTCCAGGGCGTCGAGCTCCTCGTGCCGGGCCAGCATCTTCAGCACGGGGGCGGCGGCCAGCAGCTCGTCGATGTGCGCCCGGTGGCTGCCGGCCGGCAGCGGGTAGCGCTCGCGGAACTCCGGCTCCAGCGCGATCCCGCGCACGGTCTCCACCGCGAACGCCGAGCCCGGGATGCCGGCCCGGACGTCGCGGCACACGGCGCGGCCGACCTCGGTGGTGATCGGGCGCTCGAGGTGCGGCTGCGCGCGGGCGACGTCCCAGACCAGCCCGCCGTTGGCGACCACCGCCAGCCCGTGCCCGCCGACGTACGGGAAGACCGCCTCGGCCCAGCGCAGCGGCCGGCCGGTCACGAACACCACCGGCACGCCGCGACGGTCGAGCTCGTCGAGGACCGCCCGGGTGCGCGCGGAGACCGTGCCGTCGGAGCGCACGAGCGTCCCGTCGAGGTCGGTGGCGACCAGGCGCGGCAGGCTCACGCCGGCCCGCCCACGAGCAGCGGGCGGGCCATCACCAGCTCGCCGTCCTCGTTGCTGCCGCGCAGCTCGGTGAAGCCGCACTTCGCGAGCACCCGCAGGCCCGGGGAGTTGTCGGGGCGGACGCTGGCGCGCAGGCGTACGCCGACCCGCTCGGCCTCGTCGACCAGCGCCCGCAGTGCCTCGGTGGCGACGCCCCGACGGCGTACGGGCTCGACCACGGCGTAGCCGACCTCGATCTCGTCGTCGACCGGTGGGCCGAAGCAGCCGATCGTGCCGACGGCCAGCCGGTCGAGCACGATGTGGCGAGGTCCCCAGGCGTCGCCTGACCGCACGAGCGTGGCGGCGTCGACGTCGATGCGCTGCGGGTAGTCGGGGTGCCAGCGGTCCTGGTGCCGGCCGGCCGTCATGTCGGCGGCGTCGGCGGCGGTGACCGGGATCAGCCGAAGCCGCTCGGTGGTGATCAAGTCGGGCAGCGTCACCGCTCAAGAGTATGCCGCGTGACATCCTTGGCCGCCTGGGTCGTTGCGCGTGCGGCGACGCGGGACCAAGAAAACCTAGCGGTGTCTGGTCGCGCGGCCCTAGTCTGCGATCTCCATCACATGCCCGGAGGCCCGATGACCCCGCACTCCCGTCCCTCACTGCGTTCGTGGCCCCGGCTTCTGGTGGCGCTGCTCGGGGCGGCGCTGGTCGCGTCATTCATTGTTGCCACCACGACGACGCCAGCGAACGCAGCCCGCACTTACAAGGTCACCGCCAAGGCGAACGTCAGCACTCTGACCCTCGGCAGCACAGGGGTAATCCGAGGGACGGTCAGGCCCGCCGCACCCAAGCAGCGGGTGTTCTTGCAGCAGTTGGTCCGCGGCGACTGGACCACGGTGCGGGCCAAGCGGCTCACCAAGAAGTCGAAGTACAAGCTCGTGATGAACCCGACCAGGGCCGGGGTCAACCAGTTCCGCGTGTGCAAGAAGGCCTACAAGAAGATTCGTGCCGCCTGCACCGGCCCGGTCCGGGTCTCGGTCTACCGGTGGCACTACCTCACCGACTTCGACAGCGTGAGTTCCTACGGCATCTACGAACGTGACCCGCTGTCGATCAACGGGGTCAGCTACAAGAAGTCCCTCGTTTCCAGCTACAACAGTGGAACCAAGTTCATCGAGTACAACCTCGATCGCAAGTGTCCTGCGTTCAAGGCAGTAGCCGGCATAGGTGACGAATCGGAGACCGGCGCGACAGGGCAGGTCGAGATCCTCGCCGACGGCACCAGCAAGATGCGCCAGACCTACGCGCTGGGCCAGTCGGCCGCTATCGCCCTCGATGTCACCAATACCCTCCGACTGCGGATCGAGACGACGTCCGCCGCCAACGGAATCGACGAGTACATCGGCGTCGGGTCTCCGCAGGTCTACTGCGCGTTCTGAGTCCGCTGCGTCAGTACCAGCGCTCGATCTCGACGGCCGCGCCGTCGTCGTAGACGGAGTCGGTGACGTGGTCGGCGGCGGCGTGCACCTCGGGCACCGCCTGGCCCATCGCCACCCCGCGACCGGCCCAGGCGAGCATCTCGAGGTCGTTGCGGCCGTCGCCGATGGCGAGCACGTCGGACGCGTCGAGGCCGAGCGTGCGGGCGACGTGGGCCAGGCCGGAGGCCTTGTTGACGCCGACCGGGGCGAGGTCGAGCCACGCGGTCCAGCCCACGACGTAGTCGGTGCCGTGCAGACCGAGCTCCTCGGCCAGCGCGACGAACTCCTCGACGCTCGACTCGGGGTCGCGGATGATGACGCGGCTCACCGGGGCGCCGACGAGCTCGTCGACGTGGGTCTGGATCATCTCCCCCGACAGCTCGCCGTCGGGGAACGGCGCGCTCACGCGGTAGCCGATGCCGCGCTCCTCCACGGCCACCAGCACCCCGGGCTTGCGCTCGAGGATCGCCTTCACGGCCGGGGCCGCGTCGAAGGTCTCCTCGAAGACCACCTCGAGCGGCGGGTAGCGGAAGATCACCGCACCGTTCGACGCGACGACCCACAGGCGTTCGTCACCGTCGCCGTTGCCCCGCAGGCCGAGCAGGTCGGCGACCGGCGCCATGCCGTGCGGGGAGCGCCGGAGGCGAGGACGACGTGCGCGCCGGCGTCGAGCGCGCGGTGGATCGCGGCCTTGACCCGGGGCGAGACCTCCTCGTGCGTCGTACCGCCGCCCTCGACCCACTTGAGCAGGGTGCCGTCGATGTCGAGCGCGACCAGACGCGGCGCCCAGTCCTGCTCAGCCACCGGCGACGGGCTCCAGCACGTCGCGGCCCAGCCACGGCCGCAGCGCGTCCGGCACCCGCACCGACCCGTCCGCCTGCTGGTGGGTCTCGAGGATCGCCACGATCGCGCGGGGGATGGCGGTCAGGGTGCCGTTGAGGGTGGCGACCGGCTGCACGTCGCCGCCCTCGCGGCGTCCGCGGATGCTGAGCCGGCGGCTCTGGAAGTCGGTGCAGTTGGAGGTGGAGGTCAGCTCGCGGTACTTGCCCTGGGTGGGGATCCACGCCTCGCAGTCGAACTTGCGCTGCGCCGAGAGCCCGAGGTCGCCGGCCGCGGTGTCGATCACCCGGTAGGCCAGCTCGAGCTTGTCGAGGAACTCCTTCTCCCAGCCCAGCAGCCGCTGGTGCTCGGCCTCGGCCTCCTCCGGCGTGGTGTAGACGAACATCTCGACCTTGTCGAACCAGTGCACCCGGATGATGCCCTTGGTGTCCTTGCCGTGCGAGCCGGCCTCCTTGCGGAAGCAGGGGCTGAACGCGGCGTAGCGCAGCGGGAACGTGTCGAGGTCGAGGATCTCGTCGGAGTGGTACGCCGCCATCGGCACCTCCGAGGTGCCGACGAGGTAGAGGTCCTCGCCCTCGATCCGGTAGACGTCGTCGGCGGCCTGGCCGAGGAACCCGGTGCCCTCCATCGCGCGCGGCTTGACCAACGACGGGGCGATCACCGAGGTGAACCCGGCGCTGCGGGCCTGCTGCATCGCGAGGTTGACCAGCGCCAGCTCGAGCTCGGCGCCGACGCCGGTGAGGAAGTAGAAGCGCGAGCCCGAGACCTTGGCGCCGCGCTCGAGGTCGATGGCGCCGAGCATCCGGCCGAGCTCGACGTGGTCGCGCGGCTCGAAGCCCTCGGCGGCGAAGTCGCGTGGGGTGCCGACGTGCTCGAGCACCGACGAAGTCGTCCTCGCCGCCGGCGGGCGCCTCCTCGGCGGCCAGGTTGGGGATCGACAGCAGCGCCTGCTGCCACTGCTCCTCGGCCGCGGTCTGCGTCGCCTCGGCCTCCTTGACCTCGGCCGAGAGCACCTTGGTGCGCGCCAGCAGCTCCTGCTTCTCCTCGCCGGCCGCCTGCGGGATCTGCTTGCCCAGCGTCTTCTGCTCGCCCCGCTTGGCCTCGAACGTGGAGATCGCCGCGCGACGGGCCCCGTCGGCGGACAGCGCGCGGTCGACCACGTCGTCGGAGAGACCGCGCTTGGCCTGGGCGGCACGCACGCGGTCGGGGTCGTCGCGGAGGATGCGGGGGTCGATCATGGGACGAGGCTATCGGCCGCCCCGCGCCGTCCTCACCCGACTTGTCCCCGGCGCTTCGTCATACTTGTCCAGACCCGGACCGAGGCCCGGGCTGCCCCGCCCGACCCCCGCCGCCTCGCGACGTCACGAAGGGACCTCCATGCTCGACCGCTCCCGCCGGGTCCAGCTCGGTTGGTCCCTGCTGCTGCCTCGGCCTGTTCGCCCTGCTGACCCTCGGCGTCACCCAGAACTGGTCCTGGCTCGCCGGCATCGACGACCCGGCCCGCTCGGCCGAGGCGTGGGCGGTCGACGTACCGGGCCTGCGGGGTCTGCTGCGCGGCATCGAGATCGCCTTCGCGCTGATCCCGTTGAGCGTGGCCACCTTCCTGCTGGCCGCGGTGCTCTGGTCGCGCAACCACCGGCGGGCCGCGGCGTACGCCGTGGGGGTGATGGTGGTCGCGACCGTCGCGTTCCGCCTGGTCAAGCTCGCGATCGGCCGCGACCGCCCGGTGTGGCAGATCGACGAGTACCTGCACGACAGCCCGGCCTTCCCGTCCGGCCACGCCACCGGCATCGCCGCCTTCGCCACCGTCGGGGTCGTGATCGTGCTGATGCTGGCGCGGCGCGCCGGCGTACGCCGGATGGTCGGCGGGCTCGCCGCCGTCCTGGTCGTCGTGGTCAGCCTCGACCGGGTGCTGCTCGGGCGGCACTACCCCACCGACGTGCTCGGCGGCGTCCTGCTCGGGGTCGGCGTCGGCCTGCTGGGTCTGGTTGTCTACAGCCCGCTGCCGCGCAGCCACGCCGAGAACGTCGAGCCGCTGCCCGAGGCGTTCCCCTCGGCGAAGCGGCTCGCGGTCGTGCTCAACCCGGTCAAGGTCGAGGACGTGGGGCAGTTCCAGTCGATCGTCGACGCGATGGCCTCCGAAGCGGGCTGGTCGGCGCCGACGTACCACCTGACCACCGTCGAGGACTCCGGCACCGGGCAGGCCGAGCGGGCCTCCGTCGAGGGCACCGACCTGGTGATCGTGTGCGGCGGCGACGGCACCGTGCGCGAGGTCTGCGCCGAGCTCGCCGGCACCGGGATCCCGGTGGGGATCGTCCCTGCCGGCACCGGCAACCTGCTGGCCCGCAACCTCGACATCCCGCTCTACATCCGCTCCGCGGTCGACATCGCCCTCACCGGGCAGGACCGTGCGATCGACCTGGTGGCCGTCTCGGGCGACGGCCTCGAGGACAGCCACTTCCTGGTGATGGCCGGCATGGGCTTCGACGCCGCGATCATGGAGGGCGTCAACGAGGAGTTCAAGAAGAAGGTCGGCTGGCTCGCCTACGTGATCTCGGGGCTGAAGTCGCTGATGTTCCCGGCCACCAAGGTCGAGATCTCCGTCGACGGCCAGCCCCCCACCGTCCACCGGGCCCGGACCATCGTCGTCGGCAACGTCGGCTACCTCCAGGCCGGCATGCCGCTGCTGCCCGACGCCGCCATCGACGACGGCGTGCTCGACGTCGTGGTCCTCTACCCCCGCCGCTTCCTCTCCTGGGTGCCGCTGGCGTTCCGCGTGCTGGCCAAGCGCTCGCGCACCGACGACACGATCAACCGGATGACCGGCCAGACCGTCGTCGTCCGCGCCCACGCCGACACCCCGCGCCAGCTCGACGGCGACGCCGTCGGCCCCGGCCGGGAGCTGCGGATGGAGTGCCTGCACGGCAAGCTGCTGGTGCGGGTGCCGCGCTAGTTGCACCAGCTGCACCAGATGGGCGGGCGCGGCGGGCGCGGCGGGCGCGGCGGGCGCGGCGGGCGGTGGCTCTGCCACGTCGTCGAGCGCCGGGAAGGTGGCTGATCCACCGCCACCTCGCGCCCACCCCGACCGCCGGTGCCCCAGCCACCGAAACCCCCCACCGAAACGTGGCTCACCCACCGCCACCTCGCACGCCCGACCGCTACGGGCGTCGCAGCGGGCGACCGTCCGGGCGTCGAGGTCGACGCAGAAGTAGCCGAGCTCGACGGCGGCGAGCCGCAGGCGGCCGCCGGCCCGCTCCAGCGTCCAGGTGTGGACCAGCCGCGGGAGCACCCCCGGTTCGTCGCCGCCGTCCGCGATCCGGGCGGTGAAGATCCGGCCGTTGCTCGCCACCCAGGTCTCGTACGTCGTCCCGTCGGCCCGGGTGCCGGAGCCGAACGGCGCCCCCTCGGCCTGGTCGGCGTCGAGGGTGAGCAGGTCGCCGGCGAACCCGTCGGCGCCGGTGTAGACGTAGGTGAGCCGGGTGGCGTCACCTTCGTCGCCGTCGTCCACGGCGAGCACCAGCGAGATGCCGTCGGGGGCGCTGCCGAGCGAGATCGTCACCGGGTAGAGCCGCACCGCGGCGGAGGCCACCCGCAGCCGCTGCTCGCCGTACGAGGTGCTGACCACGAGGTCGGTCGCGCCGTCGCCGACGTCCTCGAGGGCGACGGTGTCGGGGCTGCGGTCGAAGTCGAGGTCCAGCTGGGCCGACTGACCCACCCCGACCGACGCCGTGACCTCCGGGAACAGCAGCGGGACGCCGTCACCCTCCCCGTCGGCGCACGGACGGCCGCGCGAGCCGTCCTCGCCGGCGGGGATGCACAGCTGCGGCAGCGGCTGCGGGGTCAGCACCCCGTCGACCAGCCGCCAGGCCCACACGTCCGCGACGTAGCGGTCGGGCACCTCGTAGCTCATGCCGTAGGCGGGGTAGCTCGAGACGGACCGCGACGAGTAGAGCGTGCCGTCCGCGAGCCAGCGCGACGACGTGAACAGCATCGTGACCCGGTCGTCGACCTCGCGGTCCAGGAGGAGACCGTTGCGCAGGGGCGCCCCCTGGGTCTGCGGGACGTCGACGAGGTAGTCGCCGACGAGGTCGACCACGGCGAGGCGCGAGCTGTCGCCACCGACGAAGCGCGACTCACCGGCCCCGAGGTAGAGCACCACCTCGCTGCCGCCGTCGCTGTCGGCGTCGACGGCCCCGAGGACGCCGTAGTCGTGGCCACCCACGTCGACCAGGCCGTACGCCGTCGCGCCGGTGCCGCTGAGGTCGACCTCCAGACGCAGCCGGGCCGCGGTGAAGCGGTCACCGTCGGCGCGCACCCGCAGCGGGTCGGGCGTGCCGTCACCGTCGAGGTCGACCCGGTCGCGCTGGGTCACCGGCCACTCGGCGCCCACGTCGGGCGGCGGGGTCGCCGAGGCCGACGGGACCACGCTGGGGCTGGGCCCCGCCGGGTCGGGCGCTGCCGTGCCGGAGGTGACGGCGTCGTAGACGAACGGTGCCGCGATCGCCGCCGCCGCGGCGGCGGCCACCAGGGCCACGGCCAGCGGGCGCCGCCCGCGCACCCGCAGGGGCACGACGCGCGCCGGCCGGCCGGCACCCGGGGCGGCGGCGTCGCGCAGCACGTCCGGCTGCACCTGCTCGGCCCGAGCAGCCAGCGCGGCCACCAGGCGCTCCTCCATGTGGGTGCTCATCGGGCTCCCTCCTCGTGCTGCAGGGCCGACTCGAGCGCGTCGAGCGCCCGGCTCGCGGTGGACTTGACGGTGCCGCGGGAGATCCCGAGCGTGGTCGCGATCTCCGCCTCGGTGAGGTCCGACCAGTAGCGCAGCACCAGCACCTCGCGCTGCCGGGGCGCCAGCGCGCCGAGCGCGGCCAGCACCTCGCGGTGCTCCTCGGCGAGCACGGCCAGGTCGTCGGGTGCGTCCGGCGCGGCGTCGTGCGGGGGCACGTAGGCCCGGGCCGTACGCCGGCGCCGCAACGCCGAGCGTGAGCGGTTGACCACCGCCGTGCGCAGGTAGCCCAGGGCGGCCGCGCGGTCGCGCAACGGCTCCCGGCGGGACGCCAGCGCCGCGAAGACGTCCTGCACCACGTCCTCCGCGGAGGCGAGGTCGTCGACGAGCAGGAGGGCCAGGCGCACCAGCGAGAGCCGGTGGGCCGCATAGAGCTCCGAGAGCTCCTCGACCCCCAGTCCCGAGCTCCTGGGGCGACGTGTCACGTCCGTGGTCATACCCCACAGGACGCACGGCCCGCCAGGAGGTTGCCCCGCGGGTCACGCGGGTCGCGCGAGTCGCGCGGGTCACGCGCTCAGCGGACCGCGATCCTCCGCGTGGTGGCGCTGCGCTGGCCGGCGGTGTCGACCACGACGAGCCTGATCCGCGCCGGGCCGCGGCCGGCGAAGCGCTGCACGACCTTGCGGCCCTCGGCCCGTCGGCCGGAGCCGAGCCCGGGCCCGGTGATCCGCCAGCGGTACCGCCGGACGCCGACGTCGTCGCCACCTGTGGCGCGCAGGGTGCAGCGCAGCGCCCGGCAGGACGACGAGAAGCGGGAGCGCGGCGGGTCGTCGACGATCCGCAGCAGCCGGTCCGGGGAGCCCGCCCCGCGCCGACCGACGCGGCCGCGGGTGGTGGCCGCCACCAGGCGGCGCTGGGCGGCGGCGGCGGAGAGCCGGGGGTGCGCGGCCCGCAGCAGCGCGAGCGCGCCGGCCACGTGCGGCGCGGCCATCGAGGTGCCGCTCATGGCCGTGCCCGCCGTCCGGCTCCCGGCCCGGGCGCCGGTGATCGAGACGCCGGGGGCGAAGAGGTCGACGCAGCGGCCGAAGTTGGAGAAGCCCGGCCGGGCGTCGGCCCGGTCGGTCGCCCCCACGGTGAGCACCGCCGGCTCGCCGCCGGGCGACTCGGTGCACGCGTCGCGCTCGTCGTTGCCGGCGGCGACGCTGACGGCGACCCCGCGGCGTACCAGCCCCCGCACGGCGGAGTCGAGCGCGGCGATCCGGCCCGTCGACGACAGCGACAGGTTGACCACCGCCGGCGACTGGTGGGTGCGCGCCACGTGGTCGAGGCCGGCCAGGATGTCGGACGTCGACCCGCTGCCCGCGCAGTCGAGCACCCGGACGGCGTGCACCGTGGCGCGTTTGGCGATGCCCCACCGGGTGCCGACGGCGGTGCTGGCGACGTGGGTGCCGTGCCCGTTGCAGTCGCCCCAGCGCGCGGGGTCGGGGCCGGTGAGCAGCCCGGCGACGAAGTTGCGGCCCGCGCCGACCCGGCCGCTGAACTCGGTGTGGCCGGACAGGCCGGTGTCGACGACGTACACGTGCGCGCCCCGGCCGGCGGTGCTCGGATAGGCGTAGCGACCGTCGAGGCGGGGGGTCGCCTGGTCGGAGCGGTCCAGCCCCCAGGTCGCGGACCGCTGGGTGCGATCGACCGAGAGCCGGGCGTCGGGCTCGACCGAGACGCACGCCCGGCTGTGCGGCGAGGACGGCCGCGGACGCCGCGGGCAGCCGGACCGCGAACCCGTCGAGGGCCGCGCTGTAGGTGTGCGTCACCGTGCCGCCCAGCGGTGCCACCAGGTCACGGGCGAGCCGGGCCACGGGCGTGCGGGCGGCCGGTCCCTTCGTCGAGGTCAGCACGACGACGTACGGCGCGGACGGTGTGGCCTGTGTGGACGGTGTGGCCGACGTCGCCGCCGTGCACGGAGGCCTGCGCCCCGGTCACCCCGAGCGCGGAGCCGGACGCCACCAGGGCAAGAGCGCAGGTGACAACCAGGGCAGCACGGTCGGGCTTCACCCCCGGACAACCGCGTGCGGGTCGGCGGGTTATGGCCGGGCGTGCGTGATCGCCTCGGTCTCCTCCGGGGAGAGCTGCTGGTCGCAGGACCAGTCGCGGACGTTCTTGGCGTAGGTGCGGGCGTCGCTGCGGCCGTGGATCGAGGTGAGCACCACCCCGCTGCCGCTGTCGTCGAGCAGGGCCAGCGACCAGGAGAGGTGCCCGCCCATGTCGCCGAAGGCGTCGTAGCGGACCACCGCGAGGTGCCGCAGCGCCGCCGCGGACTCCTGCGTGAGCGCCGCGACCTCCTGCCGCAGTCCGAGCACGTCCTCGGGCAGGGCGTCGACCCCGGTGGCCCGCGCCCGCACGCGGGTACGCCGCAGCGCCACCACGGCCACGCTCAGCGAGACGACGGCGACCACCAGCGACACGACGCTCAGGGCATCCACGCGCCCGACCCTAGACTCTGCGGGTGACGACTCGACGGATTGCCTACCAGGGCGAGCCCGGCGCCAACTCCCACCTGGTGTGCCGCGAGCACTACCCCGACTGGGAGGCGCTGGCCTGCGCGTCGTTCGAGGACGTCTTCGCCGCGGTCGAGGGCGGCGAGGCCGATCTCGCGATGATCCCGATCGACAACTCGATCGCGGGTCGGGTGGCCGACATCCACCACTTCCTGCCCACCTCGCCGCTGCACATCGTGGCCGAGCACTTCCTGCGCATCCGCTTCCACCTGATGGCCGTGCCGGGCGCCTCGCTGGAGACGATCACCACCGCGCACAGCCACGTGCACGCGCTCGGCCAGTGCCGCAAGATCATCCGCGAGCACGGGCTGACCCCGATCATCTCCGGCGACACCGCCGGCGCCGCGCGCGAGGTCGCCGAGGCCGGCGACCCGACCCAGGTCGCGATCGCCCCGCCGCTCGCGGCCGAGATCTACGGGCTGCAGATCCTGGCCGAGGACGTCGAGGACGAGGACCACAACACGACCCGCTTCGTGGTCCTGTCCCGCGACTTCGTGCAGGCGCCTGCCGACAGCGGACCGGTCGTGACGTCGTTCATCTTCAACGTCCGCAACATCCCGGCCTCGCTCTACAAGTCGCTCGGCGGCTTCGCCACCAACGGCGTCAACATGACCAAGCTCGAGAGCTACATGGTCGACGGCTCGTTCACCGGCACCCAGTTCCTGGCCGAGGTCGACGGCCACCCCGACGACGTGGGGGTCGCCCACGCGCTCGAGGAGCTCGCGTTCTTCTCCACCGACGTCAAGATGATCGGCGTCTACCCCGCCGACCCCTTCCGCAACGGCTGAGCCGCCTGCATGGACCTCACTGCCGTCGTCCTGACCTTCGGCGCGATCTTCGTCGTCGAGCTGCCCGACAAGACCTTCCTCGCCACGCTGGTGCTGGCCACCCGCTACCGGCCGGTGCTGGTCTGGCTCGGCGTCAGCCTCGCCTTCGCCGTGCAGACCGGGGTCGCCGTCGGCCTCGGCCAGGTCGCCACCCTGCTCCCCACCGGGGTCGTGCGCGGGGTCGCGCTCGCCCTCTTCCTGCTCGGTGCGGTGATCCTGGTCCGAGAGGGGCTCGGCCACCGGGCCGACGCGGCTGGCGCGGCTGACGAGTCCAGCGAGGAGGCCGAGATCGCCGAGCGCGCGCGACCCGCCACGGGGCTCAGGGCCGTGGGCGCGTCGTTCCTGGTGCTCTTCGCCGCCGAGTGGGGCGACCTGTCGCAGCTGCTCACGCTCTCGCTCGTGACCCGCTACGAGGCGCCCTTCTCCGTGTACGCCGGCGCGCTGGCCGCCCTGGTCACCGTCTCGGGGCTGGCGGTGCTGGTCGGGCGCAACCTGCTGCGCGTCGTCCCGGTGCACGTGCTGCACTTCGTCGGCGCGGGCGTGTGCCTGGTGCTGGCGGCCCTCACGGCGTACGAGCTGCTGGCCTGAGGCCCCCGGTTGCGGGGTCGTGTGCCCCACAGCCGGTCGGGGACCGGGCTGGGGCACACGACCCCGCGGCCGACGCGATCTAGAGTTCGTCCATGACCGCCACCCCCGTGCCCAGCCCCGGCGCCCACGACCGTGCGACCCACGGAGCCGACAGCGAGGTCGGCCGCCTGCAGACGGTGATGCTGCACCGGCCCGGACCCGAGCTGAAGCGGCTGACCCCCCGCAACAACGACGAGCTGCTCTTCGACGCGATCCCGTGGGTGGCGCGCGCGCAGGACGAGCACGACGCCTTCGCCGGCGCGCTGACCTCGCGCGGCGTCGAGGTGCTCTACCTCACCGACCTGCTCACCGAGGCCCTCGAGCTGCCGGAGGCCCGCGCCCACGCGATCGACGAGGCGCTGGCCGACCTCGACCTGGGCGACACCATGCGGGCCCACCTCGCCGGCGTCCTCGGCGACGCCGATCCCGCCGAGCTCACCCAGCACCTCACCGCGGGCATCCGCAACGACGAGGTGCGCGGCGGTTTCGGCCTGGTCACCTCGCTGCTGGCCCCCGACGACTTCCTCGATCGACCCGCTGCCCAACCTGCTGTTCACCCGCGACTCCAGCGTGTGGATCCGCGACCGGGTGGCGATCACCTCGCTGGCGATGCCGGCGCGCCGCCGGGAGACCGAGCTCACCGAGCTCGATCTACACCCACCACCCCCGCTTCGCGGCCACCCCGCGCATCCACGGCTCCCACTACGAGCACGTCGAGGGCGGCGACGTGCTGCTGCTCGCGCCCGGCGTGATCGCGGTCGGCGTCGGCGAGCGGACCACCCCGGCCGGCGCCGAGCGACTGGCCCGCCAGGTGTTCGAGGCCGACCTCGCGCACACCGTGCTCGCGGTCCCGATCGCCCAGGAGCGCGCGACCATGCACCTCGACACGATCTGCACGCTGGTCGACGTCGACAAGATGGTCATCTACCCCAACGTCGCCGACTCGCTGGTGGCCCACACGGTCACCAGCCACGGACCGGAGGGCGACGGCGCGCTGCGGCTCGACGTGGCGCCGTCCGAGCCGTTCCTGGTCGCGGCGGCCAAGGCGATGGGCATCGACACCCTGCACCAGATCGACACCGGCCTCGACCCGGTGACCGCCGAGCGCGAGCAGTGGGACGACGGCAACAACACCCTCGCCCTGGCCCCGCGGCTCGCGGTCGCCTACGAGCGCAACGACGAGACCAACGCCCGGCTCGAGGACGCCGGCATCGAGGTCGTGCGGATCGCGGGCTCCGAGCTCGGCTCCGGCCGCGGCGGCCCGCGCTGCATGAGCTGCCCGGTCTCCCGCGCCCCGGTGCCCGTCGACTGACGGTCCTGCCCCGCCCCTCCCGGCAGCTGTCACGCGGGGTCGTCCCCCACTACCGCGGCTGTGCAGCCCCGCGGTAGCGCGGACAGACCCGCGGTAGTGCGGTCGGCGGGCTGGGTGGGCGGTCCCCCTGCTCGCGGTCCGTGGTGGAGCCCACGTGCCCCAATGCGCCGGTTCGGTGGACACCCGCGCACCGGACCGAGGATCATGCGCGAGGGAGTAACCCCCGTCGAAAGGTCCCACATGGCTTCGTTCCTGGAATCGTTCACCCCGCAGGAGATCGCTCGGATCAGCGCGCACGGACGCCGGCTGCGGCTGCCCGCGGGCTGGTCGCCGATCTGGGAGAGCACGCCGGCCGACAAGGCCTACATCCTGCTCGACGGCACCGTGTCCGTGCGTCGCGGCGGCGAGGAGATCGCGCAGGTCGGCTCCGGCGAGATCTTCGGCGAGGCCGCGATCGTCGGGCACTCGCTGCGCACCGCCTCGATCGTGGCGCTCACGCCGCTCGAGGTGATCCACTTCACCGACGACTCGGTCCGCGAGCTCTGCGAGGAGATGCCGTCGTTCAAGGCAGCACTCGACGAGGTGACCAAGTCACGTCAGGAGTGAGCGAGCCCGACCTCTCCGGCGCCCTCGAGGTCGTCGAGTCCTACCTGCTCGGCGAGGAGCCGACGCTGACCCGCGTCCAGGTCGCCGAGCAGTCCGGCGTCCCGCTGGAGACGGCCAAGGAGCTGTGGCGGCTGCTCGGCTTCGCGCAGGTCGAGGACGACGAGGTCGCCTTCACCCCGGCGGACGTCGAGGCGCTGCGCTACAGCCAGGACCTGATGGACCTCGGCATCCTCAGCCCCGACCGGCAGGCCGCGCTCGTGCGCACGTGGGGCCGCTCCTACGCCCGGCTGGCGGAGTGGCAGACGAGCCTGCTGGCGTCGATGACGCTGGAGAGCGGCGCCGACCTGCACGAGACCGTCACCGCCGTCACCGACGAGGTCCTGCCCCGGGTCGAGGCCCTGCAGAGCTACGTGTGGCGCCGGCACCTCGCGAGCGCCGGCAGCCGGATGCTGGCCGTGGCGACGCCCGGCTCCCCGGTGGTCTCCCAGGCCGTGGCCTTCGTCGACATCGTCGGCTACACCTCGCGCAGCAAGGAGCTCTCCGAGCACGAGCTGGTGACCTGGCTGGAGTACTTCGAGAGCGAGACCCTCGGGCTCACCGTCGACCGCGGTGGACGGATCATCAAGAACATCGGCGACGAGGTGCTGCTGGTGACCGACGAGGTCGGGGACGCCGTCGAGATCGCGCTCGCGATGGCGGCGCGCGGCGACGACCCCGACGACGACTTCCCGCCGGTCCGCGCCGGGGTCGCCTACGGCGAGGTGGTGAACCGGCTCGGCGACGTGTTCGGCCCCACCGTCAACGTCGCGGCCCGGCTCACCTCCATCGCGAGGCCCGGCAGCGTCGTGGTCGACGAGGGCGCCCACGAGGCGCTCACCCGGACGACGGACCCGGCCGCCCTCGCGGCGAGGCCCGGACGCCCCCGACGCCCATGACGCGCCCGACACCGCCGACACTGCCGAGGAAGGCCGCGAGGACCCGCCGAGCGGCGCGGCGTACGACCTGCGCCGGATCCGGCGGGTCTCGGTGAAGGGCTACACACGGCTGCGGGCCTGGGCCGTCCGGCCGCACGCCTGACCGGTCGGGGCCGAGCACTCACGAGCGCGAAGAAGCTGGGAGCTCTGGCCGCCGCCGACGGGGGGTGACAGCGGCGGCCAGAACGACGGAAATGCTACGGCCTGTCGACCCGTTCCGCCACTCGGCACACGTGGGCCGTGACCCAAATCTCCTCAGCCGACCTCAGCGGATCGTGACCTGCCGGTTGGCCAGGCCGGAGCGCGCGGCGCGCTGCTCGGCGGTCAGGTCCGAGGTGTCGGCCAGCGCCTCGTCGAGCGCCGCCCGGAACGTCGCCGCCGGCTCCTCGAGCGCCTCGGCGCCGGTGCCGACCGGCAGGTCCCACACCGGGGTGAGCAGGCCGTGGGCGCGGAACATCCCGACCAGTCGCGCCTCGGGCGCGATCACGTCGGCACCCGAGACGTGCAGCCGGGCCAGCGCGGTGAGCAGGTCGTCCTCGGGCTCGGGCATCACCCAGCGCAGGTGCTCCTTGGGGCCGACGTTGGTCCAGTACGCCGCCTCGACGGAGGTCAGCCTGGCCGTGGGCGAGGCGTTCTCGTTGGCCTGCTCCAGCGCGGCCGCGAGCCCCTCGCGCTCGGCGGCGTCGACGTCGGAGAGCCAGTAGTCGAAGCCGTCGTGCACGGTCACGTCGAGCGAGGTGTTGGTGACCAGGTCCTGGAGCCGGGGCCCGGTGCCGGGGTCGCTGGTGAGGCCGATGATGCCGGGCTCGGCGTCGATCGCCTCGAGCAGCACGGCCGCCAGGTCGCGTGACGGGTCGCCGAAGCCGTGCTGCACCTGCAGCCCGAGCCAGACCTCGCCGCTGTCGCGGGCCATCGCCGGCGCCGCCATCGGCAGCAGCGTGCAGAGCGTCACCGTGCGGTCGACGCCGGTGATCGTGAGCGGGGCCGTGGCAGCGGGCACCAGCTCGCGCAGCGCCACGAGGTCGCACTCGCCGGGCAGGCCCTCGAAGGGCCGGCTCGACGTAGACCGACGCCGCCCCGCCCGCGGCGCCGTGACAGGCCTTGTAGCGCTTGCCGGAACCGCACGGGCAGGGCTGGCGGGGGCCGACGGCTCCTTCCGCGGCGTCGGTCGGGGCAGTGCGTGGGGTACGGGAGCGCTTGGCCATGCCCGCGAACCTATCCGTCGAGCAGCTCCAGCACGTAGGCCGGTCGGTCGGTGATGACCGCGGTGACCCCCAGCTCCTGGCAGAGCCGCAGCTCCTCGGGCGTGTTGACCGTCCACACGTGGATCTCGTGACCCGCGCGGGCGATGCTGCGCCCCAGCCGGGGACGTTCCCCGAGCTCGGCGATCCCCGGGCCCACGATCCAGTCGTTGCCGATCACCCGGCGCAGCATCGGCCAGTACGACGCCTTGTCGACCAGCTGCACCAACGGCACCGCGGGCGCCATCCGCTCGACCCGCTGCAGCGCGGTGAACGAGAAGCTCATCACCCGCACCGGCGTGCCCTCGCGGTCCCAGCCGAAGTCACGCAGCATCTCGACCAGCCGCTTCTCGACCAGGCCGCTGTAGCGGGTGGGGTGCTTGGTCTCGATCGCCACCTCGATCCGCCGGTCGTAGTCGGCCACGGTCTCGAGCAGCCGCCGCAGCGTGAGCACGCCGTCGAGGTCCTCGTCGCGGTCCGGCGCCTCGTCGTCGAGGTCGGTCCAGGGGTTCTTCCACCGGGCGAAGTCGAGCTCGGAGAGGTCGGCCAGCTCCATCGTGGACACCACGCCCCGGCGGCTCGCCGTGCGGCGCAGGTCACGGTCGTGCACGCAGACCAGGTGGCCGTCGGCGGTGAGCCGGACGTCGCACTCCAGGCCGTCGGCTCCGGCGTCGAGGGCCGCGAGGTAGGCGCCGAGCGTGTGCTCGGCGTTGTCGTGGCTGGCGCCGCGGTGGGCCACCACCTGCGGACGGAGGAGCGCCATGGCTCCAGTGTGTCGCTCCGGGGCCGCTCCCGCCATCACGTCTCGTCGCGGGCGCGGCGGAACGCCTCGACGACCTCGGCCCGCACCCGGCCACGGTCCGAGACGACGTACCCGTGGGCCAGCGCCCAGGCCCGGACCTCCGCCGCCGTGGCCGGGGCAGGGGCCAGGGGCGGCGGCGACGCCAGGTCGGCCGTGGCGGCCCCGCCGGCGTGCTCGAGGTCGGTGGCCACCTCGGCCGCGGCCAGGAACCGGTAGGTCCACTCCTGGGCGAGCGGTGCGGTTGTCGCAGAAGACGATCGGCACGTTGGGCCAGGCGACCTGGCACTCCGCGATCCCGTCGGCGACCACCGCCGGACGCACCCGGTCGAGCTTGAAGACCTCGGAGTAGCGCGACTCCACGACCACCGCGGCCCGGGGCAGGGCCGCAAGCTCGGCGAGCTGGTACTTCAGCTTGCCGGTGGTGAGCGATCCGACCAGGTCGGCCAGGCTCTTGCGCTCGACCGAGGCGAGCAGCGCGTCGTCCCGCACCAGTGCGTAGTCACCCGCGCTCAGCGCCCGCCGCGTGGTGACGACCTGACGGTCGGCGAACGTGAAGGGGTAGCGCTCGTGGGAGTCGACGGCGATCTCGAGGTCCGCCACGCCCGAGGCCCGGGCGCTCGGGACCGCGACCCGCGGCCGGGCCTGCTTGGCGGTGCGCTGGGTCTGCCAGAAGATCGCGCTGCGCCCGCCCTTGACGGTCGTGAAGACGAACTGGGAGCGGTTCTCCCGCCCCCGGTCGAGCACCAGGTCGACGGCCATCCCGCGCCGGATGCAGCTGCGGACCGGCACCCGCTCGACGATCTCCGGGTCGGCCGGCCAGCCCTCGACCCGGTGGCAGTAGACCTTCGCCGTGCGCGGCCACGGCTCCCGCGCCTTGAGCACGACCCCCTGCTCCCCCAGCGGGATCCGCAGGAGGTAGGGCAGCTGCGAGTCACCGTCGGGGTTGCGTGCGATGACGAAGTCGTCGACCACGCGGGCAGTCTGCCAGCCGCCGGTGGCTCAGCCGGACCGCTCGGCGGCGAGCCGCTCGATCCGCAGCAGCGCGAGCGCGCAGACCACGGCGTACGCCGGCGCCCACCACGGCATCAGGAACGTCACCCGGCAGCCCTTCGCGGTGGTCTCGACCCGGTGCCCGGTGGCCGGCACCCCGGCGACCGACCACGCCCACGAGCGCCCCTCCTCGAAGTCGGTGACCTCGAACGGGAGCCACACCCCCGGCGGCACCCGCACCCGGCCGGTGGCGCCGGCCGTGACCCGGTCGGCGCCGCCGTCCAGCGTGGCGCCGAGGACCGAGGGTCCCCAGTGCGGCCACGCCGCGACGTACGTGATCAGGTCCCACGCCACGGGCGCGGGTGCGGCGATGCGGCGGGAGATCGGGATCTGGAGGCGCGCCATGCCACATGTCTACCCGACGCGCCCCCGGACCCGGGGTCCGCTCAGGTGGTGGCCCGCTCCGCGAGCGGGACCTCCTTGATCGTGCCGTTGCGTCGTCCCTCCCGGAAGTCGCGCAGCTCCTCGCGCACCTTGGGCAGCAGCAGGTAGCAGGCCAGCAGGTTGGGGATCGCGCAGATGAAGAGCATCGAGTCGGCGAAGCTGAGCACCGAGGTGAAGTTGACCACCGCGCCGACGACCACGAAGAAGCAGAAGACGAGCTTGAAGATCAGCTCGCTGATCGGGGTGCGGCCGAAGAGCGTGGTCCAGGCCTTCATCGTGTAGTAGCTCCACGTGATCAGCGTCGAGAAGGCGAACAGCGCGACCGCGATCGCGAGGACCACCGGGAACTGCGGCAGGAACGTCTCGAAGGACCGCGAGGTGACGACGACCCCGTCGGGGGCCGCGCCGCCGGCGGCGACCGAGGCCACGGCGTCGTTGTAGAACTCGGTGTCGGCGATCACGATGGTGAGCGCCGTCATCGTGCAGACCACGACGGTGTCGATGAAGGGCTCGAGCAGGGCCACGAAGCCCTCGCTGACCGGGTGCTTGGTCTTGACCGCCGAGTGCACGATCGGCGCCGAGCCGATGCCGGCCTCGTTGGAGAACGCCGCCCGCTGGAAGCCGACGATCAGGACACCGATCAGGCCGCCACCGGCCGCGGTCGGGTTGAACGCCTCGGTGACGATCGTGGCGATCGCGCTGGGGATGTGGGTGAAGGCGCCGAGGATGACCAGCAGGCAGGTGCCGATGTAGAGCAGCCCCATCACCGGGACCAGCCGGGAGGTGACCTTCGCGATCGAGGTGATGCCGCCGAGGATCACGGCTCCCACCAGCAGCGCCAGCACGATGCCGAAGATCAGCGCCGAGCCCGAGGAGCCGAGGAAGCCGTCGTCGCCGCCGGTGACCTCACGCGCCTGGGCCATCGTCTGGTTGGCCTGGAACATGTTGCCGCCGATGGCGCCGAACAGGAACAGCGCGACGGCGAAGATGCCGACCATGGACTTCGAGACCACGGCCCCGAACCGGTCGAAGGCGATCGGGAGGTACTTGAACGGTCCGCCGGTGACGGTGCCGTCCTCGTGCACCTCGCGGTACTTCACCCCCAGCGTGCACTCCACGAACTTGGTGCACATGCCGAGCAGGCCGGCCAGGATCATCCAGAACGTCGCGCCCGGTCCGCCGATCACGACGGCGGCGCCGACGCCGGCGATGTTGCCGAGGCCGACTGTCCCCGACACCGCCGAGGACAGCGCCTGGAAGTGGGTGACCTCACCGGGGTCGCTCGCCCGCGAGAACTTGCCGCGGACCAGGTCGAGCGAGGTGCGGGTCCCGGTGAACTGGATGCCTCGGAAGTAGACGGTGAAGATCAGAGCCGCGGCGACCAGCCAGAACACGATCAGCGGCGCGTCGGTGCCGAAGACCGGTACGGTCGCGAAGATCACCGACCCGACGGCGTCGGCTATCGGGTCGAAGGCGCCGTTGATGGCGTCCTCCACCTTCGAGAGCCACTCCCAGGTCTGGGCTGGCTCGTCCGCTGCGGCACTTATGATCTGCATCACACTCATGCGGCCCCACCTAACAGCAGGTTCGCGTCTCAGGCAATGACCCTCGCCCGGCCGGTCCGGAGTCAGCCGGAGGCCTCGGTTGCCGTCGGGGGTGCTCCCGGAGGCCGTGGTGTGCGCCGGGTCGGCAGCTCCGGGGCGGGCTCGGTCTCCGGCATCGGCCCCGCCCGGTCGGACAGCCGGCGACCCAGCCGGCCGGCCCAGGCGTGGGCGGTGAGGCCGTGGGCGAAGACGCTGGCCAGCACCGTCCACGCCGCCACGGTGAAGATCGTCGAGGACGCCGACGAGTCGAGCTCGGTGGCCACCAGCAGCGCGAACAGGATCGAGGCCAGGCCGCGCGGCCCGAACCACCCGAGGAAGAGCCGGGTCTCGAGCAGCGTCCCCGAGCCGGTCAGGGCCACCAGCACCGGCACCATCCGCACCACGGTCAGCGACGCCACGACGTACGCCGCGATCGGCCAGGTGAGGGCGCCCAGCTCGGGCCCGACCAGCACCGCCCCGAAGACGAGGAACGTGATCGCGGAGAGCAG
Source organism: uncultured Actinomycetota bacterium (assembly GCA_963834285.1). Taxonomy (GTDB): domain Bacteria; phylum Actinomycetota; class Actinomycetes; order Propionibacteriales; family Nocardioidaceae; genus Nocardioides. The sequence goes on from CAWIAZ010000011.1 coordinate 44,985, forward strand.
CTCGCCCTCGTCCTCGGTGAAGTCCTGCACGTCGCGGCAGCCCTCGCGGGCCACGGCGCCGAAGGCCAGCCCGGCGGTGAAGGCCGCGATGAAGCCGTTGCCGTCGAGGACCCCCGCCAGCGCGTAGGCCCCCGCCGCGATCGAGAGCGTCGCCAGCTGCCGGTAGATGCCCTCGACGGCGCCGGCCGTGGCCCGCAGGTCGAGAAGCTTGCCCCCGACCACCCCCGCGACGAGGCCGGCCAGCAGGCCGAAGCCGATCTGTCGCGCGGCCAGGCCAGCCCAGTCGCCCGCTCCGCCGACGGCCTCGGCGGCGACCGCCGCCAGCAGCACGGTGACCAGCGGGACCGCGATCCCGTCGTTGAGCCCGCTCTCGACGTTGATGGTCTGGCGGATCCGGGTCGGCAGCCGCCGGTCGCTGACGACGGCCTGGCCCAGAGCCGCGTCGGTGGGGGCCAGGACGGCGGCCAGCAGGGCGCCCTCGACGAGACCGAGCCCGGGCACCAGCAGCACCGCCGCGCCCGCACCGGCGACCACGGTGAGCGGCATGCCGATGCCCAGCAGCCGCCCGGGCAGCCCGGCCTGCCGGCGCAGCGCCCGCAGGTCGATCCGGATGGCGTCGGTGAAGAGCACCAGCACCAGCGTCGCCTCCACCAGGAGCGAGGTGCCCTCGCCCTCGAGCGTGAGGTCGAACCAGCCCAGCCCCCCGGCGCCGACCACCAGCCCGACGGTGGTGAACACCATCGGTGCCGTGACCGGGGAGGCCGACAGCCGCTGCGACACCAGCGCGTAGCCGAGCACCGCGACGGCGACGATCAGCAGCTCGATCATGGCGAGCCGGGTGCCTCGCCGCGCCGTGCCTCGACAGCCATGGCCTCATCATGCCCTCCCCGCGCCACCTCGGTGGTTGAGGTGCGAGGCCCGCCAGGCCCGAGCCACGAAGCCCCCGTGCTCATGACGCGGGTTTCGTGGCTCGCTCCGCTCACACCTCAACCACCGCGGGTCACCGCCAGGCCCGCGCCACACCCGCTGGTTGAGGTGCGAGGGCCCTCAGGCCCGAGCCACGAAACCCACCACCGGTCTCCGAGGTCAGCCCGTGCGGCCGCGGAGGAACTTGCCGAAGTGCGGCACGGTGAAGGCCACGCTCCCCCGCTCGGCGGAGAAGACCAGGCCCTTCTTGATCAGGCCGTCGCGCGCCGGCGACAGCGACTGGGGCTTGCGGTCGAGGTGACGGGCGATGTCGGCGGTGGCGACCGGGCCGTCTGGAGCGCCGGCGTGCTCGGCGCCCAGGTCGGCCATCGCGGTCATGTAGTCGCGCTCGGCGGGCGTGGCGCGGTCGTAGCGGGCGCCGAAGAAGCCGACCGCCAGCTCGGCCTCGGCCTCGGGCGCTCCGGCGCGCACGTCGGCGGCGGTGATCGGGTCGCCGACGGCGGCGTCCCAGGTGACCTTGCCGTAGGCCTGCACGAAGTAGGGGTAGCCGTCGGTGAGCTGGTAGAGCTCCTCGAGCGCGGCCTCCTCGAAGGTGACTCCCTCGGTGCCGGCCGGCACCCGCCAGGCGCGCTCGGCCATCTCACGCGGCAGCCGGTCGACGGTGACGTAGCGGAACAGCCGCTCGGCGTAGGACTTGGACGCCGCGAGGGCGACCGGCAGGTGCGGCAGGCCGGCACCCACCACCACGAGCGGCGCGCCCTGCTGGCTGATCTCGTGGCCCGCGCCGCACAGCGCCGCGAGCTCCTCGGTGGAGATGTCCTGCATCTCGTCGATGAACAGCCCGATGCCGACCCCGAGGTCGCCGGCCAGCGCCGCCGCGTCGGTGAAGAGCTCGACCAGGTCGAGCTCGAGGTCGCCGGAGTCGGCACGGCCCTTGACGGCGACGGCGTCGACCGGCGGCGTCCAGCGCAGGCCCTTGCGGTCGGCGAGCGTCGTGCTGAGCGCGAAGGACTTGAGCACCCCGGTGACCTCCTCGACCCGCTCGGGGTCGCGGTGGCGGTGGGCGACCTCGCGCAGCGCGGCGTGCACGGCCTGCGCCACGGGGATCCGGATGCTCTGGTCGGGGCGCGCCTCGATCTTGCCGGTGCCCCACGCCCGGCTCACCGCCTGGCCGCGCAGCGCGTTGAGCAGCACGGTCTTGCCGACCCCGCGCAGTCCGGAGAGCACCATGCTCCGCTCGGGCCGCCCGGCCGCCACCCGCTCCAGCGTGATCTCGAACTGCTCCAGCTCGCGGTCGCGCCCGGCCAGCTCCGGCGGGCGCTGACCGGCCCCGGGGGCGTACGGGTTGCGGATCGGATCCATGCCAGCACCGTATCGGCGTTTCTAGCGAATTTCGTAGAGTGACGCGCCGGCCGCGATAGTCCCCAACGATCCGCACGCTGGATCCCCGGGAACGCGTGCGGCTTGTTTGGGACTATCCCGCCCAGGGCCGCACGTCAGGCGCCGCGGGTGAGGCGGTCGGCGTGCTCGGCGAGGGCGGTGGCGTAGGCCTGGTCGAGCCCGGCGCGGAGGGTGTCGATCAGCGCCGGGACCTCGTCGACGGCGAGGCGGAAGGAGCCGGCACAGACGTTGTCGCGCCACAGCGAGAGGACGACGAGCCCGGCCTCGTGGTGCCAGGAGACCCGCAGCGCGCGGTCATCACCTCGGGCGTCGAGGAAGATCGACCCCGTGCGGGGCAACGGCCGCGTGGCGGGCATCTCGACATCATGCGCCCGCCACCGGGTTCTTGCCTAGACTCCCCCCATGCCGGAGCTGCCGGAGGTGGAGGCGCTGGCCCTGGACCTGCAGGGCCGCCTGGCCGGGCGCGCGATCACGAAGGTGCACCTCGCGGCGTTCAGCGCCCTGAAGACCTACGACCCTCCGGTCACCGCGCTCGAGGGCACGCTCGTCGACGGCGTCACCCGGCACGGCAAGTTCCTCGACATCGAGACCTCGGGCCTGCACCTCGTGCTGCACCTCGCGCGGGCGGGCTGGATCCGCTGGCGCGACGAGGTGCCGACGTTGCCGCCCAAGCCCAGCAACAAGTCACCGATGGCGGCGCGCGTGGTGCTCGACCCCGGGCCCGACGGCGAGGCGGCGCCGGGCCTCGACATCACCGAGGCCGGCACGAAGAAGTCCCTGGCCCTGTACGTCGTCCGCGACCCGCTCGAGGTGCCCGGCATCGCCCGCCTCGGACCCGACCCGCTCGCCGACGACTTCACCCTCGACCGGCTGCGGGGCATCCTCGAGAGCGAGGGCGCGCAAGCAGCTCAAGGGCGTGCTGCGGCACCAGGGCACGATCGCCGGCATCGGCAACGCCTACTCCGACGAGCTGCTGCACGCCGCGCGGATGTCACCGTTCAAGCCCGCCAACAGCCTCACCGACGCCGAGCTCGACACCCTCTACGCCGCGATCCGGGGGGTGCTCGGCGATGCCGTCGAACGCTCCCGCGGTCTCGCGGCCAGCGAGCTGAAGGGCGAGAAGAAGTCGAACCTCTCCGTGCACGGCCGCACCGGGCAGCCGTGCCCGGTGTGCGGCGACACCGTGCGCGAGGTCTCCTTCGCCGACTCCAGCCTGCAGTACTGCGCCACCTGCCAGACCGGCGGCAAGCCGCTCGCCGACCGCCGGATGAGCCGGCTGCTCAAGTAGGGTGGAATAACCCCCCAGGGGGATCCGTTAGGCTGCATGAAAGATCCGCTCCCGGGCACCGGTGTGCCGGTCCCGGTCGAGCACGACCTGACACCCCCAGCAGGAAGGCAGACCACCATGCGTGAAGTCACCATCGACGAGATGGCCACCGCCCTCGACCAGGGCGGCACCGTCGTCGACGTCCGCGAGCCCGCCGAGCACGCCCAGGGCCGGGTGCCCGGGGTCCTGCCCATCCCGATGGGCCAGCTGCCCGGTCGGCTCGACGAGCTGGACCGCGAGTCGCCCGTCTACGTCGTGTGCGCCTCGGGCGGCCGCAGCAGCGCGATGACCGACGTGCTCTCCGCCGCCGGGTTCGACGCCGCCTCCGTCGCCGGCGGCACCAACGCCTGGATCAGCGCGGGCCGACCGGTCGAGAGGGGCTGACGCGAGATGACCGACACCACCTCCGAGACCAGCACCGACACCGACATCGACACCGTCACCGTCGACGACCTCACGATCATCTCGGTCGAGACGCCGTCGCTGGGCGACCGCTCCTACCTCGTGCACGACGGCGAGGTCGCGTTCGTGGTCGACCCCCAGCGCGACCTCGACCGGATCACCGACCTGCTCGACGAGCACGGCGTCCGGCTGACCCACGTCTTCGAGACCCACCTGCACAACGACTACGTCACCGGCGGGCTCGCGCTCGCGCAGGCCACCGGGGCGGCGTACCTGGTCAACGGCGCCGACGAGGTGTCCTACGAGCGGACCCCGATCAGCGACGGCGACGTCGTCGAGGTCGGGCGACCGGATGCGGGTCACCGCGCTGGCCACGCCCGGGCACACGTTCACCCACCTGTCGTACGCCCTCACCGACGCCGCCTCCGGCACCCGGCCTGGACGCCGCGGTCGCGGTCTTCTCCGGCGGCTCGCTGCTGTTCGGCGCGACCGGTCGGCCCGACCTGCTCGGGGAGGACCACACCCACGAGCTCGCCCGACGTCAGCACGCCTCCGCCCACCGGCTGGCCGACGCGCTGGCCGACGAGACCGGGGTGTTCCCGACGCACGGCTTCGGCTCGTTCTGCGCGGCCAGCCAGTCGGAGGCCACCGAGTCGACGATCGGGCAGGAGAAGAAGAGCAACCCCGTCCTCACCCAGGACGAGGAGACCTACGTCCGCGAGCTGATCGAGGGCCTGGGCGCCTGGCCGGCGTACTACGCGCACATGCAGCCCCGCAACGCCGAGGGGCCCGACGCCGCCGACCTCAGCCCGGTCTCGGAGGCCGACGCGAGCGAGGTGCGCCGCCGGATCGAGGCGGGTGAGTGGGTCGTCGACCTGCGCAACCGCACCGCCTTCGCCGCCGGGCACTCCCCCGGCACGCTCAACTTCGGCATCGACGGTGGCTTCGCGACCTACCTCGGGTGGCTGATCCCGTGGGGCACCCCCGTCACCCTGCTCGGGGAGACGCCCGAGGACGTGGCGCAGGCGCAGCGCGAGCTGACGCGGATCGGCATCGACCGTCCCGCGGCCCAGGCAAGCGGCGCCCCCGAGAGCTGGAGCGACCGCGACCTGACGTCGTTCCCGACCGCCACCTTCGCCGAGCTCGCCGACGTGCGCCACCACCGGCCGGTCGTCGTCCTCGACGTGCGCCGTGACGAGGAGTACGCCGCCGCCCGGATCGACGGCGCCGTCAACGTGCCGCTCCACGAGCTGCCCGCGCGGCTCGCCGACGTGCCCGAGGGCGAGGTGTGGGTGCACTGCGCCGGTGGCTACCGGGCCTCGGTGGCGGCGTCCCTCCTCTCCGCCGACGGCCGCACGCTGGTGGCCGTCGACGACTCCTTCGACAACGCCGAGAAGGTCGGGCTCCACCTCGTGGGCGACGACGCCCCGGAGGACTGAGCCGGCCGATGCTCTCGTTGACGATCGCCCTGGCCGCCGGGGCGCTGCTGGGCCTGAGCCTGGGCGCCCTCGGCGGCGGCGGGTCGATCCTCGCCGTGCCCGTGCTGGTCTACCTGCTCGGGCAGTCCCCCGCCGAGGCGACCACCGGCTCGCTGGTCGTGGTCGGCGTGACCTCGGCGATCGGCGCGGTCGCGGCCCACCGGCACGGCCACGTGATGCTGGGCCGCGGGGTCGCGTTCGGGGTCCTCGCGATCGCCGGCGCCGCGGCCGGCGCGCTGGCCGCGGCCCGCGTCTCCGAGGCCGTGCTGATGGCGTCGTTCGCCGCGCTGATGCTCGTCGTCGGCGGGGTGATGGTCGTCCGCCAGGTGCGTCAGCACCGTCGGCAGAGCGACGTCCCCGACCGGCAGCGGGTCAGTGTGGGCGCCGGGTCCGAGCACCGCGAGCCGCCCGAGCACCCCCGGCTGGACGACCCGATCATCACCTTCAGCCCGGAGTTCGGCTGTCGATGCCCCCAGGCCCTGAAGGTGCTGGCGACGGCGACCGCCGTCGGCCTGCTCACCGGGTTCCTCGGCGTGGGCGGCGGCTTCCTGGTCGTGCCCGCCCTGCTGCTGGCGCTCTCCCTGCCGATGCAGTACGCCGCCGGCACGTCGCTGGTCGTGATCACCCTGACCAGCGCAGCGGCTCTCGTCGTCCGGGCCGGCAGCGGTGCCCAGCCCGACTGGTCACTGGTGCTCGCGCTCACCGTGGCCTCGGCGCTCGCGGCCGTGGCCGGGGCCTCGCTGGCCGCCCGCGTCGACACCGGCCGGCTCTCGCTCGCCTTCACCGGCCTGGTGCTCGCCGTCGCGGTCTACACGGCGCTGCAGGCGGTCCCCGCCCTGCTCTGAGCGCGGCGGTCTCGTATCTTGTGCGGGTGACCCAGATCCCCACCGTCGTGATCGCCGACGTCCCGGACCCGCTTCCCGAGCACCTCGTCGTCCTCGACGTGCGCGAGGACGTCGAGTGGGCCCACGGTCACGTCGACGGCGCCCTGCACATCCCGCTGATGGACCTGCCCGAACGGCTGGCCGAGCTGCCGCCGGGGCCCACCCTGGTCGTCTGCCGGGTGGGCGGACGCTCCGCCCAGGCCGCCGCCTACCTCCTGCAGCAGGGCCTCGACGTCACGAACCTCGACGGCGGGATGCTCGACTGGGAGGCCGCGGGCCGGCCGATGGTCAGCGAGACCGGCCAGCCGCCGCGGGTCGCCTGAGCAACCAGAGGCTCACTGCGTCGGGAAGTCCGAGGGAAGCTCGGACAGCAGCTCGGTCGGGAAGTCCGACGGCAGGTCGGTCGGGAAGTCCGACGGCAGGTCCGTCGGGAAGTCCGAGCGGCAGGTCGTCGGGAAGTCCGAGGGGAAGTCCGAGGGCAGGTCGGTCGGGACGTCGAGCGGCGACTCGCAGTTCTCGGTGGCGTAGTCGGTGAACGCCGTCGAGGCGGCCTTCTCGTCCTCGGAGAAGTCGTTCTCGATCTGGTCGAGGTCGTCGGCGCTCTCGAAGTCGGCCGGGTCGAGGTCGTTGGCCGTCTCGATCAGCAGCTCGAAGCCGTCGCGGGCCTCGTCGGGCATGTCGTCGGGCGTGCCGGCGTCCTGGAGCTTCTCGGCCCAGCCCTTGAGCGCCGTGACGACCTGCTCACCCGACGGCTCGGTGGCAGCGGTGGGGTCCAGGCCTTCGAAGAGGTCCTCGACGATGCTGTTGTAGGCGTCGCAGAACTCCTCGACGCTGGTGTCGTCGGGGGCGCTCGAACCACCTCCTCCTCCACCGCCGCCGCAGCCGGCGAGCGACAGGCCTACGGCCAGGGTCGTGGCCGCCACGAGCGGGCGGACGATGCGGGTGCTCGACATCAGGTGGCCTTCCGGGTGGGTCGCGGACCGCGCGGCTCAGCCTCCGCCGGCCTCCGAGTGCCCCCGGGCGCCAGACGCGCGTGCGGCACCTGCAGCAGGGCACCGACGCGGCCAAGGTACTCCGCGCGGGGCCAGGGCGTCACCCCCAGGGCGGACAGGTGGGGGGTCACCCACTGCACGTCGATCAGGCGCTCCGCGCGGTGGTCGTCGGACAGCAGGTCGACCAGGCCGACCAGCGCCACCTTCGAGGCGTCGGTGGCCCGGTGGAACATCGACTCCCCGGCGAAGAGCCCGTTGACCGAGACGCCGTAGAGCCCGCCCTCGAGCCGCCCGTCGCGCCAGGCCTCCACCGAGTGCACCCATCCGAGCCGGTGCAGCTCGCGGTAGGCGTCGCGGATCCGGTCGTCGATCCAGCCCCCGGGGCGGTGCGGGTCGGCACAGGCCGCCAGCACCTCGTCGAAGGCGGTGTCGACGCGGATCTCGAACTCGCGCACCGACCGGCGCAGCGACCGCGACACCACCAGCGCGTCGAGCGGCAGCACCCCGCGGCGCACGGGGCTCCACCAGGCCATCGGGTCCTTCCGGCCGCCCAGCGGCATCGGGAAGATGCCCCGCCGGTACGCCGCCAGCACGGTGCCGGGCTCGAGGTCGGCGCCGAGCCCCACCAGGTCGTCCTCGGGGTCCCACCGCGCCGGCTCCGCGAACCGCCACCGGGTGGCCGGCGGCTCGACGGGCTCGACGGGCTCGCCGGGCTCGCTGACTCGTCCCGGCTCGTCGAGCTCCCCTCCCCGGACCACGAACCCACCGTAGTACGTGCCGCTGCGGCACGGCCGGGGCTTCGTGCCCCGCCTAGGATCAGGGCATGGGTGTGAGGAACCAGGTCGGGCGACAGCTGGCGCCGAGGATCACCGGGCTGGCCCCCGGCCTGACCTCGGGCTTCGTGCGCGAGGCGCTGAACCGCGCCATCGCCGGCGTCGGCCCGCTGCCGCCGGCGGCGTCCGCAGCCGAGGCGCAGCTGCGCGAGCAGAAGGGCGACGTCGACCGCGCGGTCCAGGAGGTCATCGACAACCACGTCCGCTACGCGGGCGCCCAGGGCTTCCTCACCAACATCGGTGGGCTGGTGACGATGGCGTTCGCCGTGCCCACGAACATCACCGGGCTGACCCTGATCCAGTGCCGGATGATCGCCGGCATCGCCCACCTGCGTGGCTACGACCTCGACGACCCGCGGGTGCGCAACGCGATCCTGGTCAGCCTGCTCGGCGAGGACACCGTCGCGTCGATGGTGAAGCGCAAGAAGCTGCCGGCCCCGCCGATGGCGCTCGCGACCGCGCCGCACCACGACACGAGCCTGGAGCAGACGATCTCCGGCCACGTCGCCTCCGACCTGATCTCCCGGGTGGCCGGCAAGCGGCTCGCCACGCAGGTCGGCCGGCGGGTGCCGGTGGTCGGCGGGCTCGTGGGCGCCGGCACCGACGGGTGGAACACCTGGAAGATCGGCCGCTACGTCGCTCGCGAGTTCCTGCCGCGCGCCCAGCGGTAGGCCTTCAGCAGCGCGCGCCCGCCGCGGCTGGTGCGGAGCCGACGTACGACCTTCTCCCGGAACCGGTACGTCGGGCGCAGGTAGGCCCGCTCCAGCTCGCGGCGTGACTCGGCGAGCTCGCCGGCGAGCCGGCCCTCCTCGTGCCGCAGCCGGGCGTTCTCGAGCAGCAGTGCGCGGATCGCGTGGACGCCCGCCCGGGCGACCTGACCCTCGGCCGGCTGGTCGGGGTCCGACCACGTCTCCGGCGGGGTGCCGACCAGGTCGTCGAGGTCGCCGACCACGTCGTAGCCGCGGCGCCGGACCTCCTCGACCCAGGCCTCGGTGAGCTCGGCCACCCAGGGCTGCAGCGCGGGCGGCAGCCCGAGCCGAGGGGTGTGGGTGCGCTGCGAGAGGGTCTGGTGGGCGAGCAGCTCGCGCACCAGCGGCCGGTAGTCGGCCGGCGGCAGCTGCCGGTGGGCGGCCGCGTTGATCCGGCGCAGCAGCGCGGTCTCGGGAACGCCGAGCGAGGGGTTGCTGCGCTCGACCTCGAGGTCGAGGTCGAGCCCGTCGAGCCCGAACGCCTGGCTGAACCGCTTCCACAGCAGCTCGGGCGCCCCGCCCGGCGGGGGGACGGTGATCAGGTGGATCCGCTCGGGAGGCAGGTCGTGGCCCCACCGGTCGAGGATGTCGGGGATCTCCTGGACCCCCCAGAACCAGCTGCCGATCCGGCTGGCCCGGTCCGGGTCCTGGATCTGCTCCAGGAACGCCGCGTAGCTGATCTGGCTGCGGTGCTTGACGTTCTCCTGCCACTCGGCCGGGATCTGTCGCACCAGGTCGCGCACCGAGAGCAGCACGTGGATCTCCGCACCGTCGCCGTGGCCCAGCGACTGCAGCGCCCGCCCGACCTGCGTGCGGGAGGCGGTGGCCAGGATCTCGTGGCTGACGATGCTGGTGCCGCTGTGCTCGCGCACCTGCTCGGCCAGCGCGTCCCAGGCGCCGATCGCCTCCGCCTCCAGCCCGCCCCACGGCATCCGCATCAGGTCGAGCGCCGCGAGGAAGTGGGCGTCGAAGCGGTGTGCGGGGTAGCGGATGCCGGCCGCCGCCAGCGGCTTGACGTTGCGGAACAGCACGTCCTGGAGGTACGACGTGCCGGTCTTCGGGGTGCCCACGTGGAGCAGCACGCGCCGGGTCATCGCACCTCCTCGTTCGGGTCCGGCTCTGTTCGGGTCCGGCTCGTGGGGGTCCGGCGGGGCCGGGGCGGGGTCGAGCAGCAGCCGCAGGGCCAGCGCCAGGACCCCTGCGTCGTCGGGCTCGCCCTGCTCGGGGCGGTCGTCGGCGGGCGGGGCGGGCACCAGCGCGTCGGGGTCGCCGTGCACAGGGTAGCCAGCCGCGAGCAGGTCGTCGCGCATCCGCACCGCCCGCCGTACGAGGGCGTCGTGGTGGCGGGCGGGGACGCGCAGCGGCGGGCCCGGCAGGTCGGTGAGCCGGGGCCCCCACGTGTGGCGCAGCAGCCCGGCCCGGCGCTCGGGCAGCACCAGCAGGCCGAGGGCGGCACCCACCAGCCGGGTGAGCTCGACGGCGTCGGCGCTCAGGAGCGGTGGGGAAGGCAGCGCCCGACGTACCCCGACCAGACGCGGCAGCAGGCCGGCGTCGAGGACGACCTCCACCCGGTCGGGCCCCAGCCGCTCCGCCCAGGTCGCGGCGTACGCCGGCAGGTCGACGCGGCGCGGCACCCGGCCCGAGCGCGCCAGCGGGTCGACCCACTCGCGCCAGCGCGGTGCGCCGTCGGTGAAGGCCCGCACCGTCCACGCGTGGGTGAGCATCGTGGCGAGGTCGGCGCCGAGCACCAGCACGATCGGGCTGCGGCCGCCGGGCGGGCGGCCGCGCCGCACCAGCTCGGCGCGCGCGGGGTCGGCCAGCCACGGGTCGCCGACCAGGCGGTAGCGCCCGCGGCGCCACGGCCGGGGCCGTCCGACCTGCGGCTGCGGCGGCGGGCCGGCGGCCACGACGTCGTCGGCGAGCAGGCCCGAGGCCACCCGGACGAGCTCGGCGTCGGGCAGGTCGGCGGGATCGACCGGGCGCGCCCCGAACCGTGACTCCCGGGCCGCGCCGACCAGCTCGAGGTCGGGGATGCCGCGGCCAGGAGCGCTGGCGGTGAGCACCCGCTCGACCAGCGACGACGGCGGCGGGTGCGCGGGCCGGGCGGCGGCGTTGAGGCGGCGGAGCAGCTCGAGCTGCTGGGCTCCGGGCAGGTAGGGGCCGCGGTCCTCCCCGGGCGCCTGCGGATCGCCACCGCCGTGACGCTCGGCCGACTCCCGCCACTCGTGCCAGGGACGGGTGCCGCCCCGCCGCAGGTGGGCCACCCACGCCCACGCCGCGCGCTGTCCCGCCTCGCCGTCGGTGGCGGTCGGCGCCGCCGTCCCGCTCACGGGGCGGTCCTGGGGTCGGTCACGGGGTCGGTACGGGGTCGGTCCTGGGGTCGGTCACGGGGTCGGTCACGGGGTCCGGCGTCGGGCCGCGGACCGCGCGCGGGCGACCAGCTGCTTGTCGGGGTCCTGGCGACGGGCCGCCTCACGGGTCATCGCCGACAGGGCGTCGAGCGCGACCTTGAGCTGGCGCTTGGTGGAGACCTTGTCGGGGTTGACGTAGCGCTCGCCCTCGGGGACGGGGAGCGGTCGCAGGTCGTCGAGGTCGCCGATCACGTGCACGCCGCTGCCCTTGAGCCACTCGGTCCAGCGCTCGGTCTCGGCCTCGGCCCACGGCATCGTGCGGTGCGGGAGCCGCAGCGGCACCGAGCGGCCCTGCACCAGGGTGTTCTGGGCGAGCATCTCGCGGATCAGCTCGTCGAACGTGGACTCGCGTCGGGTGACCCGCTTCATCCGCCGGTTGAGCTTGCGGATCACGGTGGTCTCGGCGACGCCGAGGGAGCGGTTGAGGTCGCTGCTCTCGCGCGGGGCCCAGGCCGGCTCGGCGCCGACCGACTCGAGGAACCGGTGCCAGAGCAGGTCGCGGTCGGAGCCCGAGGGCGGCACGGTCACGACGTGCACGTGCTCGGGGGGCAGCCCCTTCCCCCAGGCGCCGAGCACGCTGGGCAGGTCGAGCGCGCGGTAGAACCACGGCTTGCCGTGCTCGAGACGGTCGAGGAAGCGGCTGTAGGTCCAGGTGCGCCCCTGCTTGATGCTCTCCTGCCAGGCCGCCGGGATCTGCCGGGCGAGGTCGCGGACGGTGAGGACGACGTGCACCTCGGTCGACCGGGAGCTGCCGCCGAGGTCGTACTTGGCCTTCGCGATCGCGTCCGCCGGGGCGGGCGCCAGGATCTCGTGGCTGACCACCACCGAGCCCGAGCGTCGCCGGGCGCGCTTGACCAGGGTGTCCCAGCTGCCGGTGGCGTGACCGACCGGCCCGCCCCAGTCCTGGCCGAGCAGGTCGAGGGCGGCCCGGAAGTGGAACAGCGGCGCGGGCACCAGCGGGGAGCCGCTGGGGAAGTGCACCCCGTGCGAGGCGAGGCTCTTGGCGTTGATCTGGAGCCGGTCCTGCAGGTAGGTCGTGCCGGTCTTGGGGGCTCCGACATGGAGGTAGACGCGGCGGCTCACGACCCCGATTGTGCCAGCGCCCGCACCACGGCGGAGGGACTGGGCCGACCGAGGTGCCCGGCCATCCAGGCGCTGGTCTCCACCAGCGCGGCCAGGTCGACGCCGTGCTCGATGCCGAGGCCGGTGAGCATCCACACCAGGTCCTCGGTGGCGAGGTTGCCGGTGGCGCTCTTGGCGTAGGGGCAGCCACCGAGCCCGCCGGCGCTCGCGTCGAACGTGGTGATGCCCGACTGGAGCGCGGAGTAGGCGTTGGCGAGGGCCTGGCCGTAGGTGTCGTGGAAGTGCATCGCGAGCTGGTCGAGGGCCATCCCGCCGTCGACGAAGGCCGCGATCAGGCTCGGTGACGTGGCCCGCGGTGCCGACGCCGATCGTGTCGCCGAGGCTGAGCTGGCTGGCGCCGAGGTCGAAGAGCCGGCGTCCGACGTCGACGACCTGCTCGACCGGCACGGCGCCCTCCCACGGGTCGCCGAAGCACATCGAGACGTAGGCCGCGGACGTCGAGGCCCGCCTCGCGGGCCCGGCGCACGGTGGGCTCGAACATCGCGAACTGCTCGTCGAGGCTGCGGTTGAGGTTCTTCTGCGCGAAGGTCTCGGTGGCCGAGCCGAAGATCGCGATGTGGCGGCAGCCGAGCTCGAGCGCCCGGTCGAGTCCACGCTCGTTGGGCACCAGCACCGGGTGGTCGCGGCCCGCGTCGCCGAGCATCGTCATCAGGTCACCGGCGTCGGCGAGCTGAGGCACCCACCTCGGGTGCACGAAGCTGGTGGCCTCGACGACCGGGAGCCCGGCGCCGACCAGCCGGCGTACGAACTCGGCCTTGACCTCGGTGGGCACGAGGGCCGACTCGTTCTGCAGCCCGTCGCGGGGGCCGACCTCGTAGATCGTGACCTGCTCAGGGAGCGCCATCGACGTCCTCCTCCTCGGGGGTGACCACGAACAGCGTCGCGCCCAGCGCCACCTGGGCGCCGACGGTGGCGGCCACGGTGGTGACGGTGCCGGCGAACGGCGCCTTGAGCGCGAGCTCCATCTTCATCGCCTCGAGCACCCCGAGCACCTGCCCCTCGACGACCGCGGCGCCCTGCTCGACCCGGACGTCGAGGACGGTGCCGGGCATCGGCGCGCTCAGCGTGCCGTCGCCGGCGGCGGGTCCGTGGTCGGCCATCACGTCGGGCCGGTCGAAGACGAACCGCTGCCCGCGGTGGGAGACCTCCACGATGTGCGGCTGCACGTTGACCACCGCGCGCACCCGGTGGCCGCCGACGACGGCCTCGAGCACGTGGTCCTCGACGCTGAGCTGGCGGAACGGGACGCCGTCGACGGTGCCGGCCGCGCGATCGACCACGACCTCGCGGTCGAGCTGGACGATCGTGGGCGCCGACGCCCCGCCGAGGCGGAAGCCGTCGGCCTGGAACGGGTGCGGGGCGCCGGAGGCGGTGAGCATCGCGGAGACCCAGGCCGCCATCAGCCGCGGCAGCTCGTCGTCGGGCCTCGGCACCTCGGCGGTGTCGAGCCAGGCGGTGTCGATGGTGGCGTCGCGGAACTCGTCGCTCGCGACCAGCGCCCGCAGGAAGCCGGCGTTGGTGGTGAGGCCGAGGATCGCGGTGTCGTCGAGGGCGGCGACCAGCCTCGCCCTCGCGCTCTCCCGGTCGGGGGCCACCGCCAGCACCTTGCCGAGCATCGGGTCGTACGCCGTGCTCACGACCTGGCCGGGCTCCAGTGCGTGGTCGACCCGCACGCCCGAGCCGCTGGGCCAGCGGACGATGCCGGCCCGACCGGCCTGCGGCAGGAAGCCGCCGAAGGAGTCCTCGGCGTAGACCCGGGCCTCGATCGCGTGGTTGCCCAGCACCACGTCGTCCTGGCCGAGCGGCAGCGGCTCGCCCGCCGCCGCGACGAGCTGCAGCTCGACGAGGTCGAGACCGGTGACCAGCTCGGTCACCCGGTGCTCCACCTGGAGGCGGGTGTTCATCTCGAGGAAGTAGAACTCCCCGGTGGCGTTGTCGAGCAGGAACTCCACGGTGCCGGCGCCGGTGTAGCCCACGTGTGCCGCGAGGTCGACGGCCGCCTTCCGGATGCGGGCCCGGGTCTCCTCGTCGAGGGTCGGCGCGGGCGCCTCCTCGAGCACCTTCTGGTGGCGGCGCTGGGTCGAGCAGTCGCGCTCACCGAGGTGCAGCATCGTGCCGTGCACGTCGCCCATCACCTGCACCTCGATGTGGCGGCCGCTCTCGACGTACTTCTCGACCAGCATGGTGTCGTCGCCGAACGCCGAGAGCGCCTCGCGCGTCGCCGCCGCCACCGCCTCGTCGTGCTCGGCGGCGTGGCGGACGATCCGCATGCCCTTGCCGCCCCCGCCGGCAGCGGCCTTGACCAGGACGGGGTAGCCGGCGTCCTCGCCCCTCGGGACCACCGGGACGCCGGCGGCCAGGGCGATCTCGCGGGCGGCGTCCTTGCGGCCCATCTGCTCCATCACGGTGGACGACGGCCCGACCAGGACGAGGCCGGCGGCCTCCACGGCGGCGGCGAACGCGGCCCGCTCGGACAGGAACCCGTAGCCGGGGTGGATCGCCTCGGCGCCCGTCTCGAGCGCAGCGGCGACCACGGCGTCGATGTCGAGGTAGCTCTCGAGGCGCACCGCCTCGTCGGCGGCACGCGGGTGGGGCGCCTCGGCGTCGAGGTCGGTGAAGACCGCGATGGTGCGGATGCCGAGCCGGCGGCAGGTGCGGATCACCCGCAGGGCGATCTCGCCGCGGTTGGCGATGAGGACAGAGGTCAGCATGGGGCATCACCACGAGTTGTCGGGGCCCCCGTGGCGTTGTTCGCGGAGGAGCGAAGCGGAGGAGCGAAGAACGTCATGGGGTGACTCACATCCTGAAGATGCCGTAGGAGGGGGCCGGGATCGGCGCGTGCGCCGCCGCGGCCAGCCCGAGACCGAGGACCCGCCGGGTGTCGACGGGGTCGATCACGCCGTCGTCCCACAGCCGGGCGGTGGAGTAGTAGGGCGAGCCCTGGGCGTCGTACTGGTCGCGGATCGGGGCCTTGAAGGCTTCCTCGTCGTCTGCCGACCACTCCTCGCCGCGCGCCTCGAGGCCGTCGCGCTTCACGGTGGCCAGCACGGACGCCGCCTGCTCGCCGCCCATCACCGAGATCCGGGCGTTGGGCCACATCCACAGGAACCGCGGGTCGTAGGCGCGCCCGCACATGCCGTAGTTGCCGGCACCGAACGAGCCGCCGATGACGACGGTGAACTTCGGCACGACCGAGCAGGCAACGGCGGTGACGAGCTTGGCGCCATCGCGGGCGATCCCGTTGTTCTCGTACTCGCGGCCGACCATGAAGCCGGAGATGTTCTGCAGGAAGACCAGCGGGATGCCGCGCTGGTTGCACAGCTCGATGAAGTGCGCGCCCTTGAGGGCGGACTCGCTGAACAGGATGCCGTTGTTGGCGACGATGCCGACGGGGTGGCCCCAGACCCGCGCGAACCCGCACACCAGGGTCTCGCCGTAGAGCTGCTTGAACTCGTGGAAGCGGCTGCCGTCGACCACGCGGTAGATCACCTCGCGCACGTCGTAGGGCGTCCGGGTGTCGGCGGGGACGACGTCGTAGAGGCCGGCAGGGTCCTCGACCGGCTCCTCGACCGGGTGCACGTCGTACGTCGGTGCGTCGGGGCGGGCCAGGGTGTCGACGATGCTGCGCACGATCGCCAGCGCGTGGGCGTCGTCCTCGGCGAGGTGGTCGACGACGCCGGACGTGCGGGCGTGGACGTCCCCGCCGCCGAGCTCCTCGGCCGTGACGACCTCGCCGGTGGCCGCCTTCACCAGCGGCGGTCCGCCGAGGAAGATCGTGCCCTGCTCCTTGACGATCACGGTCTCGTCGGACATCGCCGGCACGTAGGCGCCGCCGGCGGTGCACGAGCCCATCACCGACGCGATCTGCGGGATGCCGCGCGCCGAGAGGTTGGCCTGGTTGAAGAAGATCCGGCCGAAGTGCTCGCGGTCGGGGAAGACCTCGTCCTGCATCGGCAGGAAGGCGCCGCCGGAGTCGACGAGGTAGACGCACGGCAGGTTGTTGTCGGCGGCCACCTGCTGGGCGCGCAGGTGCTTCTTCACCGTCATCGGGTAGTAGGTGCCGCCCTTGACGGTGGCGTCGTTGGCGACGACGACGCACTCGCGGCCGCTGACCCGGCCGATGCCGGTGACGATGCCGGCGGCGGGCACCGCGTCGTCGTACATGCCGGTCGCGGCCAGCGGGCTGAGCTCGAGGAACGGGCTGCCGGGGTCGAGGAGCCGGTCGACGCGCTCGCGGACCAGCAGCTTGCCGCGGTCGGTGTGCTTGGTGCGGGCCGCCTCGCTCCCGCCCAGCCGGGTCCGGGCCAGGCGCTCGCGGAGGTCGACGACGAGATCGTGAAGGTCACTGGACACCCCGTCAGGTTAGCGATCATTAACCAGATCGTCCACGTCGCCGATCTCCGGACCGATTCCCCGGGCACGAAGGGACCAAAGTCCGTGGTGACCACCCTCCGGCCCACGGCACGGTAGGACCAGGCGTTGCTCGCGAGGGGGGATCGGACGGGGGGCCGATCAGCTCGCTGAGCACGCCGACGTCCGGGGCGTCGCCCACACCGCCGTTCCACGTGTGTGCGACGCGCCGGCCCCCGACGTTAACGACCGCTAACCTGGGGTGGTGTCCAACGCCGAGGCCAGTACCGCGGCCGCCACTCCGGACGCCCGCGAGCCGTCGCGCCGCGAGCAGATCCTGGCGACGGCGGCCGAGCTCTTCGCCGCCCGCGGGTTCCACGGCGTCTCGGTCGCCGACCTCGGCGCGGCCTGCGGCATCTCCGGCCCGGCGCTCTACAAGCACTTCGCCTCGAAGGACGCCATGCTGGCCGAGATCCTGGTGTCGATCAGCGAGGAGCTGCTGGCCGTGGGGCGCGAGCGGGTCGCCGGCAGCCAGGGTCCGGAGGCGGCACTGGCCGCGCTGGTGGCCTGGCACGTCGACTTCGCGGTGGGCCAGCGCGCGCTGATCGTCGTCCAGGACCGCGACTGGGCGTCGTTGCCGCAGGAGGCCCGCGAGCGGGTCCGCGGCCTCCAGCTCGAGTACGTCGACCTCTGGGCCGACCAGCTGCGGGCCCTCCAGCCCGACCTCGCCCCGGCCGCCGCACGGTCGACCGCCCACGCCGTCTTCGGGCTGATCAACTCCACCCCGCACAGCGGCCGCCTCCCCGACCCTCAGCTGCGCGAGCTGCTGCGACGGCTCGCCCTCCGCGCGCTCGGGGTCGAGCCCTCGCCGTCGTAGGCTGCGCCCATGCGACCGGCCGGGCGACGCGCGAGGATCCTGGTCCCGCTGGTCGCGGGGGTGGTGGGCCTGGTCGGCGGAGTCGTGACCGCGCTGGCGGTGCCGGACCGCACCAGGCTCGGGAACGCCGAGGACGCCGGCGCCGACGACCCGCTGCACCTCGGCATCGCGCTGGTCGACCTCGACTGCACCGGGGCGCCCGTCCTCGTCGTCGGCCGTGGCGACTCCGCTCCGCCGCTCATGGCCTCCATCGCCGACAACCCGGACCTGCCGCTGCGCTACCTGCGCACCGACCGCTCCTGCGCCACGCTCTGGGCGCCGGAGTCCCAAGGCGCTCCTGAGTACGTCGTCTACGCCGGCCCCTACGACGGCATGAGCGAGCCGTGCGAGCGGCGGATGTCGGCGGACAACAAGGGCGACGTGGTCACCAACCTCACCGCCGGCAACGACCTGTTCGTCAAGTGCCTCTGCGTGCTCCCGGTCGCGCAGTTCCCCGACCTCGAGCCCGGCATGGCCGTCGACCCCGGCAGCGGGATCTGGGTGCGCTCGCTGCAGAGCCTGCTCAGCGACCTCGACGCCAAGCACGTCGCCGCCGGCCGCACCGGCACGTACTTCCGGCCCCGCGACATCACCGGCGTCTACGACGAGCCCACCCAGCAGCGCATCCGCACCTACCAGCCGCTGCGCGACATCAGCCCCACCGAGTACGGCCGCGTCCTCGCCCCCACCTGGAACGCCCTCCTCGACGACGCCTGCAAGCTCTACGACTTCTGACGAGGCAGCAGCGCGGGAGCCTCAAGCGGTGGTTGAGGTGTGACGAGCGTTGAGGTGGACGAGCGCCAGGAGGCCAGCACGGTGGTTGAGGTGTGACGAGCGCCAGCGAGGAGCCAGCACGGTGGTTGAGGTGTGACGAGCGCCAGCGAGGAGCCACGAAACCCCCTGCGTGGACTTCGGCGTGTGGTTTCGTGGCTCGCTTCGCTCGCACCTCAACCACCGCACGTGGCTCGCTTCGCTCGCACCTCAACCACCGCAAGGGCGACCGTCGGTGGTTGAGGTGCGAGGAGCGCCAGCGACGAGCCACGAAACCCCGGTGGTTGAGGCGCGAGGGCCCCCCGGGCCCGAGCCACGAAACCCCACCCGGGCAGCAGGTCACTCCTGGGGCGGTCGCGCTTCGTGGGTGCCGTGGTGATCGCGGACGATCCGGTAGCCGTGCGGCGTCGTCCACTCGTAGCCGGTGGCATGGATCCGTCGATATCGCCAACGGCCGTGGGTCTTGGCGCGGTGATGTCGCCGGCACAGGGGCGCGATGTTGTCAGTGCAGGTCGCACCACCGGCGCCGTCGGGGTCGTGGGGGTCGATGTGGTCGTGGTCGCACCGCTCGGCACGACGCTGGCAGTAGGGGAAGACGCAGTGGACGTCGCGGGCGTCGACCTGGTCACGCAGCCGGTCGGGGATCTCGTAGGCCTCGACGTGGTGGTGCGCGGTGAGGTCCTTCACCGGGCACCACCTGGATCCGACCGGCGGTGCCGCACCACGTCGCGGATCTGCTCCACCGTCACCGGGGAGCGGGTGGTGGCGCACCGGCCGACGTTCCCGACACCGGTCAGCGCTTCCTCGGCGAGGTGCACGTGCAGCACCACGCTGCGACCCTTGCCGGTGGTCTGCTCGCCGGTCGTGAGGTCGAGGGCGAGCTGGTGGCGGGCGAGCTCGCCGAGGGCCAGGGAGCGGCGGACGTCGAGGGACTCGGTGTTGCCGAGGTCGGCGAGCTGCGCGGCGGTCTTGGTGACGGCGGTGTCGAGGTCGAGGGCGTCGGCGAGGTCGAGCTCGCCGTGGACCTCGACGGTGCCGGCGAGGGTGGCGCGGTGGGTGTCGACGTCGAACCTGCGCCGGTCGGCTGCTCGCTTGCGGTTCTCCTCGGCGGTGTCGGGGTCGTGGCGGGCGAGGGCCTCGTCGACAGGTGGTCGAGCTGGGTCCAGGAGCAGGAGTGCGCGACGTGGGCGATCGCCCGATCGATCTCGGCGGCCCCGGCCCAGCGGTAGGACGTGGGTGTGCTCGGCGATCCGCCGTGCGCGCCAGACGGGGACCTTGCCGTCGAGGACGCGCTGCCACAGCCGTGGGAGGCGGTAGCGCAGCTCGAGGGTGGTGCCGACGTGGGCCTTGCCTGCGTCGGTGGACAGGCCGAGGGTCGCGGCGTACTCCATCAGCGCGAACTCCGAGACCAGCGGCGCGCCGGGGCCGGCGATCGGGAGCCCGCGGTCGCACGCGATGCCGACCGAGTCGTGACCGGCGTACCGGTCGGCGGTGGGGTCGTCGGGGTCGACGGTGTTGCGGACCGCCCAGGCGACGGTGAGCTGGAGCTTGCGGACCTCGATCTCGCGGATCTCGGCGTCGGCCTCACGGAGCGCGATCAGGACGTCGGCGGTGTCGCCGAGGTCGTCGATCGCTGTGGTGGTCATGGGTCTATTGCAGCACCGGCCACCGACAGTCTCGGCCCGGATCGGGGGTTGTGCACAGGGGTTGAGGTCACGGGTTGGTCACGACTTTCGCGGTCAACGGTGGGGGTTTCGTGGCTCGGGCCTGGCGGCCCTCACACCTCAACCACCGCAGGGTGACTTCGGTGGTTGAGGTGTGACGAGCGTTAGCGAGGAGCCACGAAACCACCACCGCCCGGGGTTTCGTGGCTCGCTTCGCTCGCACCTCAACCACCGCTATGGCTCGCGCTCGCACCTCAACCACCGCTGTGGCTCGCTTCGCTCGCACCTCCACCACCGGAGGTCTCAGAAGAGGTGGTCGAGGGGTTGGGTGGGGTCGTCGAGGAGCTCGAGCAGGCGCTCGGCGCGGAGCGCGGCGTCGGTGGCGGTGTCGAGCACCAGGTCGGCGTCGTCGGTCGCGACGGGGTCGGCGGCCGTTGCGCGGGCGTGCAGGCCGGCCAGCAGGGCCTCGCGCGGGAGGCCGCGGAGGTGGAGCAGCACGAACGGGTCCGCCTCGAGCAGCCAGGTGACCTGGTAGAGCAGGGCCAGGGCGTGCGGGCAGGGGTCGACCCAGGCGTCGCAGGTGCAGGACGCCGCCAGCTCGGAGCCGAACGGCAGCAGCTCGACACCGGACTCCTCGGCGTGCTCCACCAGCGAGTGGGGCAGCTCGCCGGCCAGCAGCGCCGCGCTCCGTCCGCTCTGCGCCGCGACCACCTCGACCAGCGCCGCGACCCCCTCGGCGTCGAGCACCGGCAGCACGACCTCGGCGGTCCAGAGGCCGCGGCCGTCGGTCACCGACGCCAGCAACCGCCCCCCGTCGACGGTGATGCCGCCGACCTGCCCGCCGCGCGAGAGCGCCCGGGCGGTGCGCAGGTCGCTCTCGTGGAACGCCGCCTCCTCCAGCCCCCGCACCCAGGCCCGGCCCCACCACGTCGTGGCGCGCGCCGCGCCGCGACGCGGCCGCAGCGGCGGGTGCACGACAGCGTTCAGGACCCCTCCCGAGCCTCTCGGCGCAGGGTGACCAGGTCGCGCAGCTCCTCGTTGCTGAGCTCGGTGAGCGCCGCGTCGCCCCGCCCGAGGACGGCGTCGGCCAGCGCGCGCTTGCGGGTGAGCAGCTCGGAGATCCGCTCCTCGATGGTGCCGCGGGTGATCAGCCGGTGCACCTGCACCGGCCGGGTCTGCCCGATCCGGTAGGCGCGGTCGGTGGCCTGCTCCTCGACGGCGGGGTTCCACCAGCGGTCGACGTGGATGACGTGGTCAGCCCCGGTGAGGTTGAGTCCGGTGCCGCCGGCCTTGAGCGAGAGCAGGAAGACCGGGACCTCGCCGTCCTGGAACCGCGCCACCATCGCCTCCCGCTCGCGCACCGGCGTGCCGCCGTGCAGGAACTGGTGCGGCACGCCGCTGGCCGACAGGTGCGACTCGAGCAGCCGGGCCAGGGCGACGTACTGGGTGAAGACCAGGGCGGCGCCGTCCTCGGAGAGGATCGTGGCCAGCAGCTCGTCGAGGAGCGCCAGCTTCTCGGAGCGGCCGGTGAGCCGCACCGCCCCCGACTGCTTCAGGAACTGCGCCGGGTGGTTGCAGATCTGCTTCAGCCCGGTGAGCAGGGCGAGCACGAGGCCCCGGCGGGTCTCGGGGTCGGCGCGCTCGATGCGCTCCATCGTGTCGCGCACGAAGGCCTCGTAGAGCACGACCTGCTCGCGGGTGAGGCCCAGCGGGTGGTCGGTCTCGGTCTTGGGCGGCAGCTCCGGCGCGATGCCGGGGTCGGACTTGCGGCGCCGCAGCAGGAACGGCCCGATCAGGTCGGCGAACTGCCGGGCCTTGGTGGGCTCGAGGCCCGACTCGATCGGCGCGGCCCAGACCTTGCGGAAGGCGTTGCGGCTGCCGAGCAGGCCCGGCGTGCACCAGTCGAGGATGGCCCACAGCTCGGTGAGGTCGTTCTCGACCGGGGTGCCGGTGAGCGCGACCCGGCCGCGGCTGCCGATGCCGCGCAGCGCCCGGGCCGTGGAGGAGCGGGAGTTCTTGACGTGCTGGGCCTCGTCGGCGACCACGAGGTCCCAGGGCACCCGCCCGAGCGCCTCGGCGTCGACGCGCATGGTGCCGTAGGTGGTGAGCACGAAGCCGCCCTCGAGCCCCTCGAGGTCGCGGGCCGCACCGTGGAAGCGGCGTACGGCGACACCGGGGGCGAACCGTTCGATCTCGGCCTCCCAGTTGCCCAGGAGGCTGGCCGGGCAGACCACGAGCGTCGGGCCGGGCGTGCGCTGCTGGCGGTGCAGGTGCAGGGCGATCAGCGTGACGGTCTTGCCCAGACCCATGTCGTCGGCGAGGCACGCCCCCAGCCCGAGGTCGGTGAGGTCGGCCAGCCAGGTGAGCCCGTGGCGCTGGTAGTCGCGCAGGGTCGCCGCCAGCCCGGCGGGCGGCTCGATCGGCTCTCGGCTGGCCGCGGTGAGCAGCCGCTCGCGCACCCGCAGCAGCGACGCACCGAGCACGACCGGCGCCTCGCGCTCCTCGTCGGTGAGACCGGCCGGGTCGACCTCCACGACCCCGGTGAGCGCGGCGGCCACCGCCTGGGCGGGCTTGACGTTGCGCAGCAGCCGCTTGCGCGCCTTGCGGGCCAGGGCGGGGTCGACCACGGTCCAGCTGCCCCGCAGCTTGAGCACCGGCGAGGCCGCCGCGGCCAGCTGGTCCATCTCCTCCTGCGTGAGCGGGTCGCCGTGCAGGGCCAGCTGCCAGGTGAAGGAGAACAGGGTGTCGCCGCCGAGGGCGGGGTCGTGCAGGGGCTGCTCGCGGGGCCCGGAGTCGCGGCGGTCGAGCACGGTGCTCGCAGTCAGGTCACGGCCCAGGCTTCGCGGCCAGAGGACGTCGACCCCTCGGCCGCGCAGCGCGCCGACGCCGGTGTCGAGCAGGCTCGCGATCTCCTCGCCGTCGAGGGTGAGCTCGTCGGGGACCCGCAGCTCGAGGAACCGGTCGAGCACCGGCCACGCCTCGGCGGCGGCGCGCAGGGCGATGCTCGCGTGGGTGCGCGCGCGCTCACCGAACCCGTGGCTGGCGTCGGGTCCGGACTCGGTGAACAGCAGGGCGGCGTCGCAGACGTGCAACGGGTCCTGCTCGTCGTGCACCTGGAGCACCAGCCGGACGGCGCCCGCCAGCAGCTCCTCCTCGTCGGCCTCGACGCGGAGCGAGATCCGGACCAGCTGCGGCAGGGAGCCGGACCGCGCGGCCCGACGCTGGGCCGCGATCCGGCGCTGGAGGCGCTCCTGGAAGCCCTCTGCAGCTGGCGGCGCCGCGGGGTCGGCCGGGGCCACCGGCGCCGCAGCGGACGGGCTCGGTCGCGGGGCACTGCGCGGCATGGTGTCGACCACCGCCTCGAGGACGGCGCGGGTGAGCCGCTCGGCGGCCTCGGCGTCGAGGTCGTCGTGGCGCCGGGCCAGGGCGAGCTGGGAGAGGCGGTCGCGGTCGCGCGCGTCGAGGCGGCCCACCCGCCAGTGGGTGCCGTCGGGGGCCGGCTCGAACCGGCCGCCGGCCACGACCTGCATGCCGAGCAGGGTGGCGCCGGCGAGCAGGGCCACGCTGGGGTGCAGGTCGTCGCCGGCCCGGGAGAAGGCCCGGGTGAGCACCGGGATCGCGGCCCGCACCGGCAGCTCGACGGTGCGCCGGGCGTCGCTGAACGTCACGACGCCCTCGCGAGGCGGGTCGCCCGCGGTGAACGACGCGGGACCGGTGACGGGCACGAAGCTCACGGATGTTCCTCGTGGTGGCGGGTGGGACCCCCGACGCTAGCCGCCGCCCCCGACACCCCGAACGCCACACCGGACCCACGACCGCCCGGGAGGGCGGCGGGCCCACGCCGGCGGGGCCGCGCCGGCGGGGCTCAGCGTGCGGCTGGCGCCAGGGAGGGCGGGCGGCAGACCCGGCACGCCTCGAGTCGGCGGCTGAACGCCTCCTCGATGCCCACGACGTGGGCCTCGTCACGCGCCTCGGAGAGGCTGCACTCGAGACGGTGGTAGGACGCGGTGCCGGCCAGGACCAGCGCGCCGCCGCCCGGGACCGGGCCACCGGCCCGGGCAGCGGAGCCGTTGCCGCCGGCCTCGACGGCCGCGACCACCCGCTCCAGCACGGCCTCGAGACGGGCGCGGTCCTCGCGGGAGTTCTGCACCACCAGCAGAGCGGCGCCGATGACGACGATGGCCAGCCCGGCGATGCCCCCCGAGATCAGGTAGGGGAACTGCGCCATGCTGACGTTCTTGCTCGCGGCGCCGTTCCACCCGAAGAAGATGACCCCGAAGCCGAGGAGGCAGAGCAGCACGCCGAGCTGTCCGCCGAGCCTGGCGAACGTCGGCGGGGCGAGCTGCCCCGAGGCGGGGGTGGTCTGCTGCACGGTCATGTCCTGCTCCTCACTCACACTCCGAGATAGGCATCTCGGAGGTTGACTTCACGGATCTCGGCGCCGACGGCCTGCCGGATCAAGGTGCCCTTCTCCATCAGCAGTGCGCGGTCGGCGAACGGCAGCGCGCCGGCGTTCTGCTCGACCATGAGCACCGTGGTGCCGTCGCGCGCGATCCGCGCCGCGGCCTCCCAGACGGTCCGGGCGAGCGTCGGGCTCAGGCCCATCGACGCCTCGTCGATCATCAGCAGCCTCGGCTGCGACATCAGCGCCCGCCCGACCGCCAGCATCTGCTGCTCGCCGCCGGACAACGTGCCCGCGACCTGGTCGGCGCGCTCGTCGAGGCGGGGGAAGTACTCCAGGACCAGCTCCAGCTGGCGACGCACGACCTTGGGCCGGCGACGCTTGGTCCAGGCGCCCAGGCGGAGGTTCTGCTCGACGGTGAGGCGCGGGAAGACGCGGCGACCCTCGGGACACAGCGCGATCCCGGACTTCACCCGGCCCGACGGCGAGCCTCGGGTCAACGGCTTGCCGTCGAAGACCACCTGCCCCGAGGTCGGTCTGAGCAGGCCCGCGATGGTGGAGACCGTCGTGGTCTTGCCGGCGCCGTTGAGGCCGAGCAGCACGCAGACCTCGCCCTCCTCGACGCAGAAGTCGATGCCGTGCAGGACCGGGTGGCGGCCGTACCCCACCACGAGGTCGTGGATCTCGAGCACTGCCATCAGACCGTCACCCCCTCGTCCTCCTCGACACCGAGGTAGGCACGCACCACCTCGGGGTGCCGTCGTACGACGTCGGGGGTGCCCTGGGCGAGCACCTCGCCGAAGTTGAGGCAGTAGACGTAGTCCGAGACCCGGGTCACCAGCGGGACGTGGTGGTCGATCATCACGATGGTCAGTCCGAACTGCTTGCGCAGCTCGAGCAGCAGGTCGCCGAGCTCCTCGGCTTCCTGCGGTCCCATCCCCGAGCCCGGCTCGTCGAGCAGCAGCAGGTCGGGGTCGGTGGCGAGGACCGCGGCGAGCTCGACCCGCTTGAGCAGGCCGTAGGGCAGGTCGGCGACGCGCTCATGAGCGACGTGCTCGAGGCCGAGCAGCTCGAGCAGCTGACCACCCCGGCGAGAGATGCGTCGCTCCTCCTCGAACGTCGAGGGCAGGCCCAACATCCCGGCCACCGGTTCGTAGCGGACCTGGAGGTGCTGGGCGGTGCGGAGGTTCTCCAGGACGTCGGCGTTCTTGACCAGCCCGACGTTCTGGAAGGTGCGACCGATGCCCATGCCGGAGCGGCGGTGCACCGGCAGCCCGGTGATGTCGCGTCCCCGGTACGCCACGCTTCCGCTGGTGGGCCGGTAGAACCCGGTGATGCAGTTGAACAGCGTCGTCTTGCCGGCCCCGTTGGGCCCGATGATGCCCACGATCTCCCACTCGCCGGCCCGGAGGTCGACGTGCTGGAGCGCCTTGATGCCACCGAAGTGGATGGACAGGTCGTTCACCTCAAGCACGGACATCGGTGACCGTCACCTCCTCCACCTTGCCGGCGTGCCGGTCGAAACGGCGTCCCATCATCCACTCGCGCACCGGCGCGATCTGCTGGCCGATGCCGCCGGGGTAGAGGGTGATCGTCAGCAGCAGCAGGAAGGGGCCCACCACGAGCGCCACGAACTCCTGGGGCAGACCGATCGTGCCCTCGATGAAGTCGGTGAGGCTGAAGCCCACCCCGCCCAGCGGCTTGTCGATCATCTCGAGCAGCTTGCCGCTGCCGAGCAGGGCGAAGAACGCCGCCCCGATCACCACGCCCGAGCGGCTGCGCAGGCCTCCGACCACGGTCATCAGCACGAAGAGCAGGGCCAGCTGGAAGCCGAACTTGCTGCCGACGATCACCTCGTCGTGGTGGGCCAGCAGGGCTCCGGCCAGGCCGGCGATCATTCCCGACGTCGCGAAGGCGATCAGGATGTAGGCCTTCACGTTGATGCCGTACGACGAGGCGACCCGCGGGTTCTCCCGCAACGCCGCGAGCGCGCGGCCGACCTTGCTGCTCGTGAGCCGCCAGTCGAGGAAGAGCACCAGCCCCAGGAATCCCAGGCACAGCAAGTAGTAGCTGAGCTCGGACTCGAACCCCGCCGGCCGGGGAGCCGCCTTGCCGCCCTCCCCACCGGTGAGCGCGGTGATGCCGAGCAGCGTCTGCTCGGTGAAGGCGCCGTAGGCCAGCGTGACCAGCGCGAAGTAGAGGCCGGTCAGGCGCAGCGAGACGGCGCCCAGGAGACCGGCCTGCAGCGCGCCCACCCCGGAGGCGATCAGCAGCGCGAACCAGAAGCTCAGCTCCAGGTCGACGACGACGTACGCCGAGACGAAGGCGCCGATGCCCACGAAGCCCTGGTGGCCCAACGAGATCTGACCGGCGTAACCCAGCAGCACGTTGAGGGAGAGGCCCACGATCCCGAAGATGACCGCCTCGGTGGCGGCTCCGACGTCGGCAACTCCCAGCTCGAACGGCGAGAAGCGGTTGGCGGGCAGGGCGAGGACGAACCAGGCCAGCAGCCCCCAGAGGAGTCCGCGAGCCGCCCACCCCGCCCGGCTCGGACGGAAGGGCGCCTCCTCGGCCGGCACCGGCGGCAGGCCGACCACCGTGTCGTCGGCGGCGGGGACCTCGACGGCAGGGACCTCGACGGCGGGGAGCTCCCGGGTGAGGTCGGCCGCCTGCGGGTCGATCGTGCTCGTCATGCCGCCACCGCCTGTCCACGTCCGACGAAGATCCCCTGCGGACGCACGAGCAGCACGGCGAGCAGGAAGACGAACAGCACGGCCGCACCGGTGCCGGGGATGCGCTCGCTCAGCACGCTCAGCGAGCCCAGCTGCTCGACGCAACCCACGAGCAGCCCGCCCGCTACGGCGCCGGGCATGCTGCGCATCCCGGCCAGCACCGCGGCCATGAAGGCCGGCAGCAGTGCCGCGAAGGCTCCGAAGCTCAGGAAGCCGGCAGTGAAGGTCAGGATCGGGCCGGTCAGGATCCCGGCGAGCCCGCCGAGGGCGGCGGCGATCCCCCAGGTCATCACCGAGACCCGCCGTACGCTCACCCCGATCAGCTCGGCCGCGACGGGCTCCTGCTGCGCGGCCTGGATCGCCAACCCCGAGGGCGAGCGGAAGAACAGGGCGAGCAGCACCGCGACGATCCCGAGGACCGCCGCCGCGATCAGCGCCTGGACCGTCACCGGCGCCCCCCACGGGGTCACGAAGAATCTGTCACTGATCTTCGGCATGGTCATGATCAACGTGTCGTTGAACAGCCAGAACTGGAGTCCGATCGCGGCCAGCGCCACACCCGCGGTGCCCACGAGCAGGGTCACCCGCGAGGAGTTCCGCAGCGGGTAGATCACGAACCGCTCGGTGAGCAGGCCCATCGTGATCGCGGCGCCCAGGCCGAACGCCAGCGACACGGGATAGCTCCAGCCCCAGAGCTCGAGAGCCGCGTACGCGGCGAAGAGCCCGGTGGTGCCGAACTCGGCCTGCGCGAAGTTGAAGATGCCCGAGGCCCGGTAGACCAGCACGATGCCCAGCGCGACGAGCGCGTAGACACTGCCCCGCAGCAAGCCTGCGGTCATCGCGATCGCCAGCTCGCGTAGGAAGTCACTCATCCGGTGGGCGCTCTACGGCTTCTCGTTGGTACGCACGGTCTTGTACTCGCGCGAGCCGCAGTCGGCCTGGAGGAGGTGCATGGCGGTCCCACCGAAGCGGCTGGAGAAGTTCGTGGTCGGGAAGATGCCGTTGCTGAACTTCTTGGTCTGGCCGATGGTGGCCATGAACCGCTCGCGGGTGAGGTCCTCGCCCGTCGCCCTGAGCATCGAGCCGACGACGCTCTCGATCCCGTAGATGGCCGCCCCGATGTCGTCGGGGGCCTGGCCGTTGCTGGCCTGGTAGTCGCGCACGAACGCGCCGTTCCTGCGCATCACGTCCAGGCCCGGGAACGGCGAGTAGAAGAGCGCGCCGTTGAGGTTGGGGCAGCCGACCGAGGCGACGATGTTGAGCCCGTTGGTCAGACCCGGGCCCATGAACCGCGGCTGGCACGTCATCGCCTTGGAGACGTTGAGCAGCGTGCTGGGACTGGCGTTCCACACGACGGCCTTGGCCCCGGAGTTGCAGATCTTGGTGCCGATCGTCAGCGCCTCGCTCTGGGTGTTCTTGGGGATCCGGTCGGCGTAGGCCAGGTTGCTCCCCGCCACCTTGGAGACGGCGGCGGTCACCTTCGCGTGGTAGCCGTTGAGCGAGTCGTTGTCGGCGGTGATGACCACCACCTTGTTGCCCCGTTGCTGGCTCGCGTAGAGGCGGGCGAGCAGCGGAGCCTGCTGCTCGTAGGTCAGCGACGCGGCGAAGTACGTCGGCAGGTTGCCCATCGGCGTCTGACCGGGGCGGGTCTCGTGGACCCCGCCGGAGATGTAGGGCACGCCGGCCTCGGCGGCGTACCGGGCGCAGGCGTCGATCTGGTCGGCGCCGGCGCCGCCGATGAGCAGGAAGACCTCCTCCTGCTCGGCGAGCTCCTTGCACTTCAGGCGGGCGATGTCGGGGCGGAACTGGTCGTCCTCGAACAGCACCTCGACCTTGCGCCCGAAGAGCCCCCCGCTGCGGTTCACGCCGTCGAAGTAGACCCCGACCGCCCGCTCGAACGAGCCCTGAGGGATCGCGGCCGCACCGGTGACCGGGGCGTGCACGCCGATCTTGATCGTGCTGGCGGTGACGCCCGTGGTGTCGCCCGGTCCGCTGGGTGCGTCGGTCTCGGGGGTGGTGCCGTCCGTGCTGTCGGGGTCGCTCGGACCCGCGCCCCCACCACCGCCCGGGCCGCCGCCGCCCGCGGCACCGCCGCCACCCGGCACGCTTCCCGAGCCGCCGCTGAGGGAGCCGTCCGCGATGCCGTCGAGCACCTCACCGCCCTCGACCGGGACGACGAGCTCGCCGGTCGCGGGGTCGACGACTGCACCACCGACGGAGCCGTCGGCGGCGACGAAGCCCGGGGTGGTGGTCTCGACACCGACCTTCTGGCCGCACGCGGCCAGGGTGAGGGCGAGCAGCAGCCCGGCAAGGGCGACGGGCGTGGTGCGACGACGGGCCTTCACGACGACTTCCTTCCGAAGCGCAGCGGGCGTGCGGCCGAGACCCTGTCGAGGGCTCGGCTCACCCCGCGGCGGCCGCCACCGACGACCGGCTGACCGGTGGGACCCATGGCGAGCATGACGAGGTAGGCGAGGATCAGGGCCGGGATCGTCAGGAGGACCCGACCGCCGATCCCGGCGTGCCAGGGAAGCGGGCCGGCGCTGACCGGCGCCAAGGCTGGCTGGCTCGGCGAGCCGGCGGCCGCGAGCGATCCCTCGGCATCGTCGAGCACGGCGGGATCCTCCCCGTCCATCGGTGCGCCGAGGTCACCACCGCCCAGCTCCTCGCCGCCCCCACCGCCGCCGACGCCACCGCCGAAGGCGCCGGCACCACCACCACCGCTGAGGTCGGTGCCGTCGTCGGAGCCGTCGGTCGCGTCGGGGTCGCCGTCGGGCTCCTCCGGGTCCTCGGGGTCGGTGGTGCCCTCGCCCGTCGTGGCGAGCAGACCAAGCCCCTGGGAGGCGTCGAAGGCGACCTGATAGCTCGAGGCGCGCTGCTCCGCCGCGGCGGGAGGGTCCGCCGCCTCGTCGGCGGGGGCGCTCAGGAGCACCACGGCCGGCGCGAACTCGCGGTCCTCGGCCAACCACGAGGTGGCCAGCGCGGTGAGGTCGAAGCTCCAGACACCCTTGCCGTCGCGCTTGCCGGGGGCCTGACCGAGACCGCAGTCATAGCTGGGCCGGGTCCCCCAGGGGCCGTTCTCGATATCGGACCAGAAGACCTCGGTCATCGGGCAGGCGACGATGCTCGCCGCGGCCGCGTTGGGACTGCCGGCCGGGTCGGCCGACTCACGAAGGGACAGCCGCAGGTTCTTCACGACCCCGCCGCGTGGGCCCGTCACCTTGAACTCGATCGCGGCGATGCGCTCCGACTCGCCGCCGATCTGCGCCACCGGGTAGGACCCCTCCGGAGCGGCAAGTGCCGGCACCGAGGGCGGCGCGAGCAGCCCGGTCTCCGGCAGCTGCTCGTTGCTGCGCGACCACCAGCCGAGCTTGGTCACCTTTCCACCCTTGACTGTCCCGGGCTCGACGCGCGCGGACCGGGTCGCCCCACCGCGCTCATCCTCCCCTCCCGCCGCCGCGGCGGTCGGGAAGCCGAGTGGCACGGCCACCAGCGCGGTGCAGGTCAGCAGCGCACCGACGCCCCTCAGGATGCTGTGCATCTGGTCGTCCTTCGTCTCGAACCGGGGTGGGCGGACCCGGCCGCCCAGAGCATGTGGTCAACGCCACGTCTGCCCCGTGGTTACGCGTGCTACCGGCTGGTACTCATAGGTCTAGGCCAGGTCACGTCGGCGGGAGCGGGCACGCTCCCGCACGGCGGTCGTTCCGTCAGGACTGGCTGGCGAGCGCGAGCGGCAGCACCGCGGCAGCACCCGCGGCGCGCAGGTCGTGGGCGGCCATCGTGAGGGTCCACCCCGAGCCGACGAGGTCGTCGACGAGCAGCACCCGCGCACCTGGCGGCAGGTCGGTCTGGAGCGCGTAGCGGCGCCGGACGGCCGCCACCCGCTGGGCGGAGTTCATCGCCCCCTGCCCGGGGCGGACGTCGGGGTCGGCGATCGCGTAGCGGCCGAGCAGCGGCACCCGCAGGTAGCGGGAGAGCCCGTCGGCGAGGTCGGCGGTGAGGGCGCCACGCCGCTCGGACTCGACCACCACCACGCCGTCGACCTGGGGGCGCCAGTCGTCGAGCACCTCGATCATCGCCTTCACCAGCGGCACCGGCACCGGGCCGTCGGGCGTGCCGTCACGGAGCAGGTCGCGCAGCGCGTTGCCGTAGCCGAGGTCGGTGAGCCGGGCGACCACCCGGCCCTCCTCGGCGCCGTCCTTGAGCTTGCCCTTGAGGTCGAGCCCGAGGCCCGCCAGCGCCGTGGGCCACTGCTTGCGCGGCTCGAGCGGCACCCCGGGCCGCGACAGCCGGGCGGTGGCCGCCTCGACCGACGCTTCCGACACCGCGCCCGAGAGCACCAGCCCGCCGCAGTTGTCGCAGCGCCCGCACGCCTCGGCGTCGGGGTCGTCGAGCTGCTCGCGCAGGAAGAGCATCCGGCAGCGGTCGGTGGTGAGGTAGTCGACCATCGCCTGCTGCTCGCGCTCGCGGGCCTCGCGCAACCGGCCGTAGCGCTCGGCGTCGTAGACCCACTCGCGGCCGGTGGCCTCCCAGCCGCCGCGGACCCGGCGTACGGCGCCGTCGACGTCGAGCACCTTGAGCATCGTCTCGAGCCGGGTGCGGTTGAGCTCGACCTGCGCCTCCAGAGCGGCGGTGCTCAGCGGCCGGCCCTCGGCCTGCAGCACCTCGAGCGTCTGACGCACGAGCTCCTCGCGGGGGAAGCCGACCGAGGCGAAGTAGGCCCAGATGTCGCGGTCCTCGATCGCGGGCAGGAGGACGACGGTGGCGCTCTGGTCGGCGGCCAGGCCGCGACCCGCGCGGCCGACCTGCTGGTAGTAGGCGACCGGGGACGACGGCGCCCCGAGGTTGACCACGAAGCCCAAGGTGGCGTCGAAGCCCATGCCGAGGGCGCTGGTGGCGATCAGCGCCTTGATCGACCCGGTGGCCAACGCCTCCTCCAGCCCGAGCCGCTCGGTGGGCTCGGTCTGGCCGGAGTAGGCGGCGACGT
The DNA here is from genome assembly GCA_963834285.1 of uncultured Actinomycetota bacterium. GTDB lineage: Bacteria > Actinomycetota > Actinomycetes > Propionibacteriales > Nocardioidaceae > Nocardioides. Next base: position 77,354 of record CAWIAZ010000011.1, read on the forward strand.
CGTGGCCGCGGGAGCGGAGGTAGTCGGCGACCTCCTGGGTGGCGGCCACCGTCAGGCAGTAGACGATGCCGGAGCCGGGCTGCTCGGCGAGGTGGTCGGCGAGCCAGGCGAGCCGCTGCTGCGCGGTGGTGAGGCGGACTACGCCGAGCCGGAGAGACTCGCGGTCGAGCGAGCCGCGCAGCACCATCGTCTCGGCGCCGAGCTGCTCGGCGACGTCGGTGGTGACCCGGGCGTTGGCGGTGGCGGTGGTGGCCAGCACCGGGATGCCGTCGGGGAGGTCGCCGAGCAGGGTGCGGATGCGGCGGTAGTCGGGGCGGAAGTCGTGGCCCCAGTCGGAGATGCAGTGCGCCTCGTCGACCACCAGCAGGCCGGTGGTGGCCGCGAGCCGGGGCAGCACCTCGTCGCGGAAGCCGGGGTTGTTGAGCCGCTCGGGGCTCACCAGCAGCACGTCGACCTCGCCGTCGCGGATCGCGCGGTGGGTCTCCTCCCACTGCTCGAGGTTGGTGGAGTTGATCGTCACCGCGCGGATGCCGGCCCGCTCGGCGGCGGCGATCTGGTTGCGCATCAGCGCCAGCAGCGGGCTGACGATCACCGTCGGCCCGGCGCCCTGGGCGCGCAGCAGCAGCGTGGCGACGAAGTAGACCGCCGACTTGCCCCACCCGGTGCGCTGGACCACCAGCGCCCGCCGCCGCTCGACGGCCAGCGCCTCGATCGCGGTCCACTGGTCGTCGCGCAGCCCGGCGTCGTCGCGGCCGACCAGCGCGCGCAGGTGCGCCTCGGCGTCCCGGCGTACGTCGGTGGCGCTCGCGGCCGCAGCTCCGGTGGACGTGGTGGACATGGCGCCCTGTCTACCAGTGCGTCCCGACATTCTTCCCAGCCGGACGCAACCCCCGGCCGGACCCGGGCGTCAGGAGGGAGGAAGCGGTGGCCGCTCGGGCTGCCCTGACCTCAGGAGGACGCATGACCGTCGCCCACACGATCGCCCGCCCGCTCGCCGCTCTCGCTCTGGTCGCGGGCTCGACCCTGCTCGCCGCCCCGGGAGCGTCCTCGGCCACGGCCGGCCAGACACCGACCTGCTTCGGGAAGCGCGCCACGATCGTGGGTGAGGGCTACGTCGTCGGCACGCGCGGGGACGACGTCATCGTCGCCACCGGCTTCGCCGAGGTGCACTCGCTGGCCGGCAACGACCGCGTCTGCGGGGCCGCGCTGGTCTACGGCGGTCCCGGGAAGGACCGGATCCACTACGCCGGCCGGGGTGGCGACGCCGAGCTCCGCGGGATGGGTGGCGCCGACCGGCTCGTCCTGCACGGCAGCGGGTACCTCTACGGCGGGCAGGGCCCCGACGTGCTCGTGGGTGGCGACGGGGTGCAGTGGATCGCCGGCGAGGACGGGCACGACCGGATGTTCGGTGGTCGCGGGCAGGACAACCTGTACGGCGGCAACGGCCGCGACCGCGCCGACGGCGGCGCCGGCAACGACCTGTGCGATGCCGAGCGGCGGATCTCCTGCCACCGCTGAGCGGTTTCGTGGCTCGCTCCGCTCGCACCTCAACCGGAGCGGCGCGGGCGGGCTCGCTCCGCTCGCACCTCAACCACCGCCGATGTCGGTGGTTGAGGTGCGAGGAGCGCCAGCGACGAGCCACGAAACCACCCGCCGCCGCCCATGCCTCAGGCGGCGGGGCCGCGCCGGCGTACGTCGTCGACGGACTCCATCGCCTCGCGCAGCTCGGCCAGCCAGTCACCTTCGTGCTGACCGACCAGGCGCACGCACCAGCCGAGCGCGTCGGAGCGCGAGCGGGCAACGCCGGCCTCGACCAGGGTGTCGAGGACCATCCGTTGGGGTTGGCGCAGCCGGGTCATCACGGGAGCGGAGACGTGCGTCCACAGCTCCTCGTGGGCCGAGTCGCCCTCGCCGAGACGGATCCCCCAGGAGACCTTCCGCTCGAAGCGGTGCTGGGCCTCGCGGTCGATCTCCATCCGGTGCCCGCGGGTCTCCTCGCGGAACGCCTGGGCCCGTCCGGCGCGGGCCTCGGCCCGCGCGGCGTCGCTCACGTCGTCGCCCAGCTCGACGTCGGGCAGGGTCAGCAGGACCGTGATCTCCTCACGGTCGACGGTGGTGCGGGCCGGGGCGTGCTGCCAGGCCTGCGGCAAGCGGCCGGCGAACCAGCCGTGCACGCGCTCGCGTGCGTTCTCTGTGGACATGATTACATGATTACACACTCCTGGTGAGGCACGCCGGGGGACGCCGATCGACCCCGCACCCCAGGATCGACACCACCCGGGCGGGCCATCGTCAGCGCGGGGCGCCCGGGGTTCTACTGCTGGCATGAACCCAACATCCCCCCGTCGCTTCCTCCCCCTCCTGGTCCTCGCTGCGCTCTGCCTCGTGCTGGGCAGCACCGGGGGTGCCGTCGCCGGCAAGCTGATCACCGGCAAGCAGATCAAGAACAACTCGGTCACCAGTGCCGACATCAAGAACAAGAGCCTCCAGGTCAAGGACCTCGCGCCGTCCACGCGGACCGCGCTCAAGGGCGACCAGGGCGCGCCCGGTGAGCAGGGCCTGCCCGGGGCACCCGGCGGCGTCTCCGACTGGTCCATCGTCTCGAACGAGGCCGAGGTGCCGGCCAGCAGCGGGACCAGCCTGGAGGTCCTGTGCCCCGAGGGCACGAGCGCCCTGGGCGGCTCGGGCTACTGGTGGGGCGCCGACGACGCGGTGCAGACCGTGATCTACGACGACGGGGCCGGCGTGCGGGTCTACACCAGCGGGGTCCCGGCCGACGACACCCTGGTGGCCCAGGCGGTGTGTGCAGCCGTCATCCCCGCCGCTGGGTTGCGCAGCTCTGGTTCCGGCAAGAGCGCTCACTGAACCCTGTTCCCCACCCCCCGACGAGGCCTCCCGCTGTGGCGGGGGGCCTCGGTCATGTCGGGGTGGGTTTCGTGGCTCGCTCCGCTCGCACCTCAACCAACGAGGGGCATGCTCCGCTCGCACCTCAACCACCGCAGAAGCGAGCGTCGGTGGTTGAGGTGCGACGAGCGCCAGCGAGGAGCCACGAAACCACCTCAGCAGGGGTTTCGTGGCTCGCTCCGCTCGCACCTCAACCAACGAGGGGCTCGCTCCGCTCGCGCTTCAACCACCAAGAAGCAGCGTTGGCTAGCAGGCGTCGGTGTACGTCGTCCGCGTCGGGCGCGGGGCGACGGTGGACTGGGCGTTGCGGCGCTTCAGGGTGAAGTAGCGCAGCCAGTCCATCTGCATCCGGCTCGGGTTCATCTGCTCGCCGGGCACGTCGACCATCGAGAAGCGCACGGTCAGCGGCACGCCTGACAGGGCGGCGCGGCGGCGCTCCCGGCGGACGGCGTGGGCGTCGACGAACCAGGTGATCTTGCGGTCGGTGACCTCCACCCCGAAGGTGTGCCACTGGTCGTCGGCGAGCGACAGTGGCTGCGAGGCCGCGAACTCCTGGTCGGGCAGCGTGCGGATCCAGAAGTCGGCGTCCGGGTCGTCCTGCCGGTAGCTCTCCAGCGCGATGTCCTGGGCGCCACAGTGCTGGTCGCGCTTGCCGGCCGGCACCAGCTCGGTGCGCACGGTGAAGTCGGCGCCGCCGGTCTCGAAGCGGCGTGAGCGCAGCCGGATCTCCCAGCGGCCGGTGGTGTGCCCGCGCTTGCGACGCGTTGCGGTCACGGTGCCGCTGTCGGTGGTGTTGAGGGTGAGCATCCCGTGCTGCATGCGCACCACCCCCGGCCCCTCGACCCGGTAGGGACCGCGCCCGCCGGTCTCCCACTCGTCCTGCCACGTCGGACGTCCCCACTTGAAGGTGGACTGCGCATTGACCGGGCCAGGCGGGTCGGCGTGGTCGGCGTACGACGGCTGCGGGGAGCCCGGCTCGAGCAGCATCGTCAGGGCGAGCAGGGCCACCGCGGCGAGGGCGAGCACGGGGGTGCGGGTGTGTGTGGGGGGCACCGGACGACGGTACGCCGTCGGCGCGGGCGGCGTGGTGGTTTCGTGGCTCGCTGCGCTCGCACCTCAACCACCGGAGCGAGCAGCAGCGCGCGAGGAACGAGCGGGCTGCGTGGCGAGCGAAGGTCGAGCAAGCCCCGTGACCGAGCCTGCGAGGTCGCGTCGGGCGCGTCGAGACCCGGTGACCGCATCGAGCCCGTTGCCCGAGGCGGCTACCAGATGCGGACGCGGTCGCCGGGTCCAGCCAGAGGCCGTCGCCCTCGGCGGTCTCGAAGACCTCGTGGAACTCGTCGAGGTTGCGCACGATGTTGGCGCGGAACTCCGCGCGGGCTGTGCGGGTCGATGCTGAGCAGCTGCTGCTCCTGCTCCTTGCGGCGCTTGGTGCGCCACACGTGGGCCCAGCTCAGGAACAGCGTGCGACGGTCCTCGCGCGACGCCTCGCCGCCCTCGGAGATCACGAACGCCATGTGCGCGATGGTGAGGCCGCCGAGGTCGCCGATGTTCTCGCCGACGGTGAGCGCGCCGTTGACGCGCTCACCGGGCAGCGTGCGCGGCTCGAACTCGTCGTACTGCGCGATCAGCGCCTTCGACTTCACCTCGAACGCGGCCTTGTCGTCGGAGGTCCACCAGTTGTTCAGGTTGCCACGGCCGTCGTACTGGGCGCCCTGGTCGTCGAAGCCGTGGCCGATCTCGTGGCCGATCACGGCTCCGATGCCGCCGTAGTTCTCCGCGGGGTCGGCGTCGGCGGAGAAGAACGGCGGCTGCAGGATGCCCGCCGGGAAGCAGATCTCGTTGGTGCCGGGGTTGTAGTAGGCGTTGACGGTCTGCGGCAGCATGTACCACTCGTCGCGGTCGACCGGCTCGCCGATCTTGCGCAGCTGCCGGTCGGTCTCGAAGCCCGAGGCGGCCGGACGTTGCCGAGCAGGTCGTCGGGCGTGATCTGCAGCGGCGGAGTAGTCGCGGAACTGCTCGGGGAAGCCGATCTTCGGGCGGAAGGTCTCGAGCTTCTCGTAGGCCCGCTGCTTGGTCTCCTCGGTCATCCAGTCGAGCGTGGAGATCGACTCGCGGTAGGCCTCGAGCAGGTTGGCGACCAGGTCGTCCATCAGGGCCTTGGCGTCGGCGGGAAGTGGCGGGCGACGTACTCCTGGCCGACGGCCTCGCCCAGCGCGCCCTCGACGAAGCCGACGCCCCGCTTCCAGCGGGCGCGGAGCTCCGGGGTGCCGTTGAGGGTGCGGCAGTAGAAGTCGAAGTTGGTCTCGACGAAGTCGTCGGTGAGGTAGGACGCGGCGGAGCGCAGCAGGTGGCAGCAGCCAGGCCTTCCAGTCGTCGAGCGGGACCTCGTCGAGCACCGTCGAGAGGTGGCCGAGGTAGGAGGGCTGCCGCACGCACACCTCGGCGAGCACCCGCTCGGGTCGAGGTCGCCGCGCCGAGGTTGGTGACGTAGGCGTCCCAGTCGAACGCCGGGCAGCAGCTCGCGCAGCTCGTCGGCGTCAGCAGGTTGTAGGTCTTCTGGACGTCGCGGGTCTCGGCGCGCTCCCAGTGGCCGGCGGCCAGCCGGGTCTCGATCGCCAGGACCGTGGCCGCGCGCCGCCTCGGGCGACTCGTGGCCGCCGAGGCCGAGCAGCCGGGTGAGGTAGGCGACGTACGCCTCCCGGATCTCCGCGAACTTCTCGTCGCGGTAGTAGGACTCGTCGGGCAGCCCGAGACCGCCCTGGATCACGTGGAAGAGGTAGCGGTCGGAGTCGCGGTCGTCGGTGTTGACGTAGGAGCCGAACAGGCCGTAGCCGCCGACCCGCTCGAACTCACCGAGGAACGCCGCGAGGTCGCGCACGTCGCGCAGGCCCGTCGACGGCGTCGATCAGCGGCCGCAGCGGGCGGGCGCCGAGCGCGTTGATCCGCTCGGTGTCCATGAAGGAGGCGTAGAGGTCGCCGATCTTCCGCGCGTCCTCGGCGCTGTCCGCGCTGGCCACCTCGGCCGCGTTGCCCTCGGCGCTGCCGGCGGCCAGCTGCTCGATGATCTCGCGCACGTGCTCCTCGGCGGTGTCGGCGAGGGTCACGAACGCGCCCCACGCCGGAAGGTCGGCCGGGATCTCGGTCTCGTCGAGCCAGCGGCCGTTGACGTGACCGAACAGGTCGTCCTGGGGTCGGATGTCGGGGTCCATGCCCGCGCGTGCGTCGTCGAGGAGGCTCACGTCAGCCGACCCTAGACGACGCCGCCACGAAGGCCTCGCCCTCCAGCACCGGCACGACCTCGCTGACGTCGACGTCGGCGGCCACCGCCACGTCGTCGGCGAAGCCCGCCACGCTCAGCTCCTGCCCGCCGGCGCAGGCACGCAGGTCGGCGCCGAGCGTGGGCCGGGCCGCCTCGAACGCGTACGCCGCATGGCGGGCCTCGGGGCTGAACCGCGCCTGCAGCGGCGGGGGCAGGGCCGGGAGCAGCGCCGCCAGCACCGCGCCGGCGCCCCACAGGTCCTCGAGCCCCGGGCGGAGCGATCCGTCGGGCCAGCGCTCCCCGGCCGGCACGAGAGCGACCACGGCCCCGGCGGCCACGCGCGGGGGCCAGCCAGCGCGCGACGGCGCTGCGGTTGCGCAGGCTCGCGCCGACCACCGTGGCCCCGGTGTCCGCGAGCGCGAAGCTGATCGACGAGCCGTTGGGCGAGGGCAGCACGATCCGCTCCACACGGCTCACGCGCTGCATCGCCGCCGGCGACAGCGTCACCCGGCTCGGCCTCTGGTCGTCACCGGTCTCGGTCTCGGTCTGTGTATCGGCCTCGAAGCGCCCCACCGCGAGCACGGCGTCACGCTCGGCGGCGTAGGCGGCGGCTCCGTCGTCGCGCCAGCGGTAGGGGTAGACGGTCATCGCGCGGTCGAGGGCGACGCTCAGCGTGGTCGTGAACGACAGCACGTCGACGACCACCGCGATGTCGGCGCCCTCCGCGATCGCGGCCGCTCCGGTGGGCCCCCACTCCAGGCGGACGGCGGACGACGGCTGGCCGTGGGTTTCGTGGCTCGCTGGCGCTCGCACCTCAACCACCGTGCACTGCGGTGGTTGAGGTGCGAGGGCCGCCAGGCCCGAGCCACGAAGCCACCACCACACGTCAGTCGCGCACCCGCACGACCGACTTGCCGAGGGTGCGCCGCTCCTCCATGTCGACGAGCGCCTGCCCGAAGTCCTCGAGGTCGTAGACCCGGCCGATCGGGGGCTTCACGGCACCCGACTCGATCATCGGAACCAGGGCCGCCCACTGCTGATGCATGTAGCCGGGGCGCAGCATCGCGAACGCACCCCACCCGACGCCGCGGACGTCGACGTTGTTGAGCAGCAGCCGGTTGACCTTGACCTCGGGGATGCCCTGGCCGGCGGCGAAGCCCACCACCAGCAGCCGGCCCTGGGGCGCGAGCACGCGCAGCGAGTCCATGAACAGGTCACCGCCGACGACGTCGAGCACGACGTCGACGCCCTGCCCGCCGGTGAGCTCCTTGGCGGCGTCCTTGAAGCCGTCGACCAGCACCACCTCGTCGGCGCCGGCGTCGCGGGCCACCTGGGCCTTCTCCTCGGTGCTGACGACGGCGATCGTCCGGGCGCCCATGCCCCTGGCCACCTGGATCGTGGCGGTGCCGACGCCGCCGGCCGCCCCGTGCACCAGCACCGTCTCGCCCTCGCGCAGCCCGCCCCGCTCGGCGAGCGCGAACTGCGCGGTGAGGTAGTTCATCGGCAGCGCCGCGCCCTCGTCGAACGACAGCGCGTCGGGCAGCGCGAAGGTCGAGTCGGCCGGCATCGCCACCCGCTCCTGGGCCCCGCCGTAGCCGAAGACGGCCGCGACCCGCTGGCCGGGCTCGAAGCCGGGACCGCTGACCACGGTGCCGGCCACGTCGACGCCGAGGGAGAACGGCGGCTCGGGCTTGAGCTGGTACTCGCCCTTGCTCAGCAGCAGGTCGGGGAAGGAGATGCCGACCCGGTGGACGTCGATCAGCACCTGGTCGGGGCCGGCGGTCGGCTCGGGCACCTCCCGGATCTCGACGTCGCGGGGACCGGTGGGCGTGATGACCTGGACGGCGCGCATGGCGTCACCGTAGCGAGCCGCCATCCGGCCACGAGCGCCGCTCCGAAGACCGGGCGTGAGGCTCACCGATCGGATCCAGGCCACGCTCATGCACGCGACCGCCCGGTGGACGGTGCGGTACGGCGACGAGCTCCGCTTCGCCGGCACCGACCTGCCGGCGCCGCGCCGGCTGACGGTGCCGACCCGGCACGGCCCCACGCCCGTGCACGTCTACCGCGACCCGGCCTGGGGCCCCGCCACCGAGCCGCGGCCGACGTACGTGCACTTCCACGGCGGCGCGTGGCTCATGCGGCACCCTGCGATGGACGACTTCTGGTGCCGCTACCTCGTGGCGACCGCAGGGGTCGCCGTCGTCAACGTCGACTTCCGCACCGGTCCGTACGCCGTCTACCCGGTCGCCCAGGAACAGGGCCACGACGTGGTGGCGTGGTTGGCGGAGCACGGCGCCGACGTGGGCGTCACCCCCGACCGGATCGCCGTCGGGGGCTTCAGCTCCGGCGGCGGGATGGCGGCGTCGGTGTGCCTCCAGGGCCGCGACTCCGGACGCTTCACACCACGGCTCCAGGTCCTCGGCGTCCCCGCGCTCGACCTGGCCGGCGACCTCCCGCCCGGTGACGGGATGATCTCGCCGCAGCTGCGCCGGCTCGTGCGTCGCGTCTACTTCCCCGACGCCGCACGCCGGGCCGAGCCCTACGCCTCACCAGTCCTGGCGCCCGACCTGCGCGGGCTCCCGCCTGCGGTGGTGCTCACCGCCGAGCGCGACACCCTCCGCCCCGACGGCGAGCGGTACGCCGTCCGACTGCGCGAGGCCGGGGTGCCCGTGGTCGAGGACCTGACGCCCGGGGCCGACCACTACTTCCTCTCCGCCGACCTCGTCCGGGCCCGGCGCACCATGGCGATGGTCGCCGAGCAGGTGGCCGCCCACCTCGCCTGAGGGGCCGCTCACCCCGGGTTGACGATCCGGCTCAGCTCGAAGTGCATGGGGTCGGTGTAGCTCCAGTCGCCGCCCCAGGCGAAGCCCCACTTCTTGAAGATCGCGACGATCCCGCGGTCCATCTCGCCGACCGTGCCGCGCAGGTTGCCCGGCACGTTCATGTCCAGGGCGGTGCCGAAGGAGTGGTTGGAGAGCGTGGTCGAGCCCGCGATGAAGCGGGGGTAGTAGCAGCCGGCGTACTGCCTCGGGTCGATCTCCGAGGCCAGCCCGACCTTCACGATCTCGGCGAGCGCCGCCTTGAGCTGGGGCATCATGTAGCGGTTGCAGGTGACGTCGCCGAGGATCGGCACCGTCTCGGTGACGATGTGGTCGCGCACCCACTCCGCGGCCGGGGCGATCCGTCCGCCCCCGATCGGGGTGTAGCGGAAGGTGCCCACCGCGTCGGCGAAGCTGCCGACCGGGACGACGGTCTGGAACGCGTCGGGGTCGAGTCCGCGCCGGCTCGCGATGTCGAGCAGCTGGGGCGCGAAGTCGGGCCCGATGATCTTCTGGACCTGCTTCTGCACCGACTGCGGTGTCCTCGTGCCGGTGGAGATGAGCAGCGCGTTGCCCTCGGGGATGCCGAGCTCCTCGCCCCACTTCTGGTTGGCGACGAGCTCGATGGTCGGGATCTGCGGGGCGTAGGCGCCGACGTGGATGGTGGGCGCCTCCTCGTCGGAGCCCAGCTTGAGGTAGCCGTCGGGGTCGGTGGGCAGCTGCTTCTGCAGGCTCTTCACCGCGGCCAGCTCACCGCCCGCGACCCGGTCCCACTGGGCCTGCAGCTGCGCGCTCTCGGCCTTGGTGAAGCGGCGGTAGGTGCCGGGGTCGACCACGGCCAGGTCGTAGACGCGGCTCTCGAGGATCACCTGGCCGACCGACATCAGCGACACCTCGGCGACCCCCGGGACCCTCGAGATCTCCTTGACCATCGCGGGGTCGAGCGACTCGGCACTGCTGATCAGGATGTCGGCGGTGCGGGCGGGCGACCGGAAGGGACCCGGCGGCTCCACCGCGCGCGCCGGGTCGGCCACCGGGGACGGCGGCACGGTCGGCACCGCGGGATCACCGGGAGCGGGCATCCGCTCGCCGGCGGCCGGGGACGTGGAGCCGGAGGCCGGCGTCTCGGGCTCGAGCCCCGCCTCGTCGGGCGCGCTGCACGCAGCGAGCAGCAGCGCGGCGACCAGACCCACCGTGCCGCAGGCGCGTCCGACCTGCATCCGTGTCCCCTTCCCCTCCCCCAGATCATCCAGGGTAGGTGGTGATCGCAGCCACGGCTGGCCGTTGCCGACTACCATCCGGTGGATGACATCGGGTCCCGCGTCCGGGCAGCGGCTGGTCGACCACGTCGACCGGATCGCCCACGACCATCCCCCCATCGACCTCGGCACCGTCGACCTGGCCGTGGTCGACCCCTCGGCCGTCGACCGGCGCTTCGGCCACGTGCTCGACTTCATGGCCCGGGTCGAGCTCGAGGTCGACCGCAACGTGCTCGAGCTCGCGATCCTGCTGCCGGACCCGCCCGAGGTCGACGTCCGCTTCTTCCGCGACGTCTGGCACCCGCAGGAGATCCGGCACGGCGAGATCCTCGACGCCCTGCAGCACCAGCTCGGGCGGCCGGGCGCCGACCCCGACCTCGACTCCATGGGACTCAAGATCAGGATCCTCGGCGCCCTCGGTCACCTCGGAGCGTTCCAGGACGTGTCGCGGATGCTCTACTACCTCACCGGCATGGCCACCGAGCGCTCCGCGGTGCTGGCCTACAACATGCTGCACGACGGCCTGGTCGAGATGGGCGAGCAGGCGATCGCGGTCACCGCGATCGGGCAGATCAAGCGCCAGGAGCCCGGGCACTACGCCTTCTACCAGATGTCGGCCCGCGGGCACTGGGACCGGCTCGCCGGCTGGCAGCGGTGGCTCGTGCGCCGGATGCGGGCGATCTCCTTCGCTCCCGTCGGCGTCTACAACCCCGCCCAGGCGGCCGACTTCGGCGAGGTGATGGAGGCGCTCGGCATCACGGGCCAGGTCGACGAGTTCACCGGCCAGGTCGCGCGCGTGGAGGCGGAGCTGCTGTTCGCCCGCCACCAGGGCCTGGTCGTCCCCGACTACGTCACCGCGGCGTTCCGCCAGGCGGTCGAGGCGGCCGCCGAGCGCGCGGCCTGACCCACCGACGCAGCGTCAGGAGCCCAGCACCCGGGCCGCGATCCAGGCCAGGTTGTCGGCGGTCTCGCGAGGCGGCCGCGGAGGGTTGCATGACGTGGCTCAGCACCACCCGCACGACCATGTCGACGGCGGCATCGAGGTGCGCCGCGTCGACCGGTACGTCGTAGGGCCGGACCCGCTCGACGATCACCGCCTTGGCCACCCCCAGGAGCGACTCGGCGTGGGTCGTCAGCAGCGGCAGCAGCTCGGTGTCGGCCCCGTGGGTGGCCGAGGCCACCGCGCGGAGCAGCTGGTTGTCCTGGGCGTGCTCGAGCACCCGCTGCGCCGCCGACCGGATCGCCTCGACGAGGTCGGTGGGGTTGCGGTCGAAGGCGACGCTGACGATCGCGAGGAACCGGTCGAGCTCGCGCAGGGTCATCGCCTCGGCGAGCTGGGGCTTGGACCCGATCTCGTTGTAGACCGTCTGCCGGCTGACCCCCACCTCGTCGGCGATCTTGCCCATCGTCACCTGGGACCAGCCCAGGCGTCCGGTCAGGACCACGGCCGAGGCGAGCACCCGGTCGCGCATCGTCAACGGCAGCTCCCCCACGTCCAGCAGCGTAGCCATGACTCCCCCGCGGGCCGGTGGCTAGTCGGCCAGCGTGAGCGCGAGCACGGGGCAGGCCTGCACGGCGGCGTTGACGTGGCCCCGGGCCGACTCGGGCGGCGCGTCGTCGAGGACCGTCATCACGTCGTCGTCGTCGAGCTCGAAGTAGTCGCTGGCCATCGCCTCGCACATGCCCAGGCCCTCGCACCTGTCCCGGTCGACGACGATCCTCATCGCGCGTCCACCGTGCTGACCGGCACGAAGTCGCTGGCGTCGCGCACGCCGCAGTCGGGGCAGCACCAGTCGCGCGGGATGTCGGCCCAGGCCGTGCCGGCGGCGAAGCCCTCGAGCTCGTTGCCGGCCTCGACCTCGTAGGTGTAGCCGCAGCCGGGGCAGCGGGCCGCCAGCACCTCGTCGGCGCTCACGTCGCTGGCGGCGCTCGCGGCGTCGTGGGAGCCGGTGACCGAGCCCGTCGGGACCTGGGGGGAGGTCCGTTCCGGCCCGACCACCGGGGTCTGGGGGGCGGCCACGCCGTACGTGGCCAGGATGGCGTCCCGCTTGCGCGGCATGATGTTGGCCCGGGTGAGGTCGCCGCCGAAGTGCGCCACGACGCGGGGGTCCATGACGCGGCGGTAGAGCGGCGGGACCAGGGCCAGCACGATCATCCCGGCGTACCCGGTGGGCAGCACCGGCGACTCCTCGAAGTCGCGCAGGGTCTGGTAGCGCCGGGTGGGGTTGGCGTGGTGGTCGCTGTGGCGCTGCAGGTGGTAGAGCAGCACGTTGGTGGCGATGTTGTTGGAGTTCCAGGAGTGGGACGGGTCGACGCGCTCGTAGCGCTCCTTGCCCGGCTTGCCGACCTTCTGCCGGCGCATCCCGTAGTGCTCCATGAAGTTGACGACCTCGAGCAGCGAGAAGCCGACGATCGCCTGGATCACGAGGTAGGGCACGATCCCGACGCCGAGCCAGAGGACCAGCCCGCCGAAGAGGACGGCCGACATCAGCCAGGCGTTGAGCACGTCGTTGCTGATCCGGTAGGGGTGCTGGTTGCGGCGGGCGAGGCGCTTCTTCTCCAGGCTCCAGGCGCTGCGCAGCGAGCCGAGCACCGTGCGCGGCCAGAACTGGTAGAAGTTCTCGCCCATCCGCGAGGACGCGGGGTCCTCGGGCGTGGCGACGCGGACGTGGTGGCCGCGGTTGTGCTCGATGTAGAAGTGGCCGTAGAAGCTCTGGGCCAGGGCGATCTTGGAGAGCCAGCGCTCGTTCTGCTCGCGCTTGTGGCCGAGCTCGTGGGCGGTGTTGATGCCGATGCCGCCGATCGACCCGATCGAGAGCGCCAGCCCGATCTTGTCGACGACGCTCAGGTCACCGCCGATCCCGAGCGGGTCACCGCGGGCGATCAGGTACATCGCCGCGACGAAGCCGACGTACTGCAGGGGGAGGAAGAGGTAGGTGACCCAGCGGTAGTAGCGGTCCTCCTCCAGCGCCTCGATGGCGTCGTCGGGCGGGTTGGAACGGTCGAGGCCGGCGACGAGGTCGATCGCGGGCACGATCACGAGGATCACGACCGGGCCGATCCAGAACCACGCGCCGCTGCCGGTGGCCAGCCACAGGCCGTAGCCGATGAAGGCCAACGAGGGCACCACGAGGCCGATCAGCCACAGGTAGCGCTTGTGGTCCTTCCAGGACTCGGTCGAGCCTGGGGGGACCGTGCTGTGCGCGATCTGGTCGCTGTCCATGACACACCTCTCGTCGAACGCTTTACAAGACCGTAGCGTTTGTAAACCATCTTGACAAGAGGTTGCCACTTGTAAAGTTCCGCGCCGAGCCCGGGCGCGACAACGGCCCCGACCGGGAGGGCCGGGGCGGGTGGTGCGGGTCTCAGAGCGCCCGGAAGGCGGGCGTCCGGCTGAGCACGTCGACCCGCTCGGCGACCTGGTCGGCGAGCTGGTTCGCACCCGAGCAGCGAACCCGGACGACGTGGCCGGGGGTGCTGATGCTGACGACCCGGGAGAGTCGCTTGGCGCTGATCTCGACGCTGGTGACCTCGCGGAGGTTGATGTCCAACATCGCCATGCCGCGCCCGGCGCGGCTGGGGATGAAGTTGAGGTGCAGCTTGGTGAGCGTGAGCCGCCCGGGCACCCACATGGCGCCCCACATCGAGCGGAAGCGGTTGAGCATCACGTCGCTGGTGCCGGCGGAAGCGCCGTCGCCAGACTCGACCAGTACCTGGCCAGACTTGGAGAACAGCACGCCATACGCCACGCGTTCATTCTGCGTGACGCTTATGCATAGACCGACAGCACCTCGGGTACGACGCACCCTCAGTCGGGCAACGATTGGGTAACCCGGCGGCGTGTTGATCCTCGGACGGGGTATCGGGGACCACCGGCCGCGACATCTCGGCGACCGAAATACCGGCGATCGACCGCTCCCCCACGACAGAATGGCTCCCGTGCTCCGCTTCCCCGAACGGCCGGACGACCGTCCGGACGACCGTGCCGACCTGCCCCTCGCCCCCTCCGCCGGGCGCTCGCGGCTGCGCCGGCTGTGGGCCGGCGTCGTCCGGTGGCGTACTCCCCTGGTCGTGGTCCCGCTGCTCGGCGGCCTCGTCGTCGCCGGCGGCATCGGGGCGCGGATGATGACCTCCGAGAAGCCCACGGCGGTCGACGCCGCCGCCGTGACCTGCTGGGACGGCGACCAGGTCTCCACCCGCGACGGGTGCTCGGCCCCCACCGGCAAGGCGGGCCTGCGGTGGGTGTTCCCGTCGCTGCGGCCCAACCGGCCCCAGTGCACCGACGACCGGGCGGACGACCCCGCCAACCCGCGACCCGTCCAGTGGACCTGCCGGGTGCAGGTCGCCGGCTCGACCGCGAGGATCACCTACTTCCAGCTCGCCGACCTGAAGGCCGGGCTGCGCTACCACCAGCGCCTGTACCGCTCCGGTGACCGGGAGAAGATCCGCGACGACGCCGGCGAGACCGTGCGCTACGTCTGGCGCCGGCAGGTCGACGACCGCTTCGAGCTGACCTCCGCCTACGTCGACCACCCGTTCGCAGTGGCCGTCGTCGCCCCGCAACGTCGCGCCCGCGAGCAGGCGCTGAGGACGGTCACCCTCCGCGACCCGGACGCGATCTCGGTGCGACCGGGACAGCAGGCGGCTACGAGCCCCTGATCGCCGCGGCGACGGCCTTGGGCACGTCGGGGTCGAAGACCGACGGGATGATGAAGCTCGGGTTGAGCTCGTCGTCCGCCACCGTCTGCGCGATCGCCATCGCCGCCCGCAGCAGCATCTCGACCGTGATCTCGGACGCCCGGGCATCGAGCAGCCCTCGGAACACCCCGGGGAAGGCCAGCACGTTGTTGATCTGGTTGGGGTAGTCGGAGCGACCGCTCGCCACCACCGAGGCGTACTTGCCCGCCTCGACGGGGTCGACCTCCGGGTCCGGGTTGGCCAGCGCGAAGACCACGGCACCGTCGGCCATCTCGGTGATCCACGACGCGTCGAGCACCCCGGGTCCGCTCACGCCGACGAAGACGTCGGCTCCCTGCAGCCCCGCACGCAGGTCGCCGCGCACCCGCCGCGGGTTGGTCGCGGCGGCGAGGTCGCGCTTGGCGCCGGTGAGCGAGTCGTCGTCGGCGGAGAGGCAGCCCTCGCGGTCCCAGACCACGACGTCGGTGACGCCGGCGGCGACGATGAGCGTGACGATGGCGCTGCCGGCGGCTCCGGCCCCGGCCACCACGACCCGCGCCTGGGCCAGCTCCTTGCCGACCACGCGCAGGGCGTTGGTGAGCGCGGCGAGCACGACGATCGCCGTCCCGTGCTGGTCGTCGTGGAAGACCGGGATGTCCAGGCTCTCGCGCAGCCGCCGCTCGATCTCGAAGCAGCGCGGCGCCGCGATGTCCTCCAGGTTGATGCCCCCGAAGCCGGGCGCGATCATCTCGACCGCCTTCACGATCTCGTCGGTGTCCTGGGAGGCCAGGCAGATCGGCCAGGCATCGATGTCGGCGAACCGCTTGAACAGCGCCGCCTTGCCCTCCATCACCGGCAGCGCGGCGCCCGGTCCGATGTTGCCGAGGCCGAGCACGGCGGAGCCGTCGGTCACGACCGCGACGCTGTTGCCCTTCACCGTCAGCCGGGACACGTCGGAGGGGTTCTCGGCGATCGCCATGCTGACCCGGCCGACGCCCGGCGTGTAGGCCATCGAGAGGTCGTCGCGGTTGCGCAGCGGGACCTTGCTGGCCACCTCGATCTTGCCGCCGAGGTGCAGCAGGAAGGTGCGGTCGCTGACCTTGTGCACCTCGACGCCGTCGACCCGGTCGGCGGCGACCTCGAGCTCCTTGGCGTGGTCGGCGTCGCCGGCCGAGCAGGTGACGTCGACGACGAGGCGGGCGTGGCTCGACTCGGCGACGTCGATGGCGGTGACGATGCCGCCGGCGCTGGCGATCGCCGTGGCCACCTGCCCCACCACGGCATGGTCGGGCGCCGTGTAGAGGCGCATGGTGATCGAGTACGACGAGGTGGTGGCGGGTCGGGACACCTGCTCACTGTCGACCCGCGACTCGGTTACCAGCAAGTCGCCGTCCGGATCCGGCATCTCGCGGGCGGCGGAGCGGTGTGACCGGCACCACAATTGTGCACTTTCTCACTCAGGGTGCAAGAATGCACTCTTGTGACCATGAGTGCACCCACCTTGCGCGAGGCCAAGCGGCTCGCCACGGCCCGTCGGATCAGCGAGTGCGCCCTGGCGCTCACCGCCGACCGCGGGCTCGAGGGCTGGACGATGGACGACCTCGCCGACGCCGCGGGGGTCTCGCGGCGCACCCTGTTCAACTACGTGCCGGCCAAGGTCGACGCGATCATCGGGCCGCCGCCGGAGATCAACCCCGCCGCCGTCGCGACGTTCGTCGCCGGGGGTCCCCACGGGCGCCTCCTCGACGACCTGCGGGTCCTCGCCCAGGTCATCCTCGACGAGGAGGACTTCGACCCCGCGACCGTGCAGGTCCGGCGCGAGATCCTCACCACCAACCCCCGGTTGCTGCTCACGGTCCACGAGCGCTTCGAGCAGGTGACCGGCGACCTGGTCGACCGGATCCTCGCGCGAGAGGGCGCCGCCTTCGGGGCCCCGCGGGCGCGGTTGCTGGTCCGGCTCCTGGTCGCGGTCTTCGACGCCTGCCTCATCGACCTGCCCGACGACCCGTCCGGGCGCTCCCTCGCCGAGATCTACGACGCCGCCGTCACCGAGGCCCGCGCGCTGCTCGGCTGAGCGCGGCGCCCGCCTGCCTCACCCACCACCCCACGTCCCACGCCCCACGCCCCACGCCCCAGGAGAATCCCCATGGCCAGCCTGCTCGCCCGCCTCGGCACCACCGCCTACCGTCGCTGGCCGGTGTTCGTGGCCGCCTGGCTGGTGGCCCTGATCGGCGTCGGCGCCCTCGCGGCGGGATTCGCCAAGCCGATGTCGGACTCCTTCTCGATCCCCGGCATCCCCTCCGAGCGGGCGGCCGACCTGCAGTCCGAGCTCTTCCCCGGCGCCGTCGACGCCTTCGACCGGGCCACGGTCCAGGTCGTCGTCGCCGCACCCCAGGGCCGGACGCTGTCCGACCCCGCGGTGGCCGCGCAGGTCGACGACCTCGTCGACGACCTCGAGCAGCTGCCGCAGATGCCCGAGACCCCGCTCACCGCCCCGGTCGAGGCCGCCGCGGCCCAGGAGGAGCAGCTCGTCCGCGCCGCCGTCGACAGCGGTACGCCGCGGGCGACCGCCGAGGCCGACGCCGCGGCCCTGTCGCCGCTGAGCGCCGACGGGCGCGTGGGCACGATCACCTGGGACTTCGACGTCGAGACCGTCGCCGACGTCGAGCCGGCCACCATCGAGGCGCTCGGGGAGACCATGGACCGGGCCGGCTCGGGCGGTCTCCAGGTGGAGGCCAACGGCGCCGGCTCCGTCGGCGTCCCCGAGCTCGGCGGCTCCTCGGAGCTGATCGGCATCGGCGTCGCCCTGGTCGTGCTGGTCCTCACCTTCGGCTCGCTCGTCGCGGCCGGTCTGCCCGTGCTCACGGCGCTGTTCGGCGTGTCCCTCGGCATCATCGGCGTCACCGCCACCACCGCCTTCGCCGACATCGGCTCGACCACGCCGATGCTGGCCACGATGATCGGCCTCGCCGTCGGCATCGACTACGCGCTGTTCATCCTCGCCCGCTACCGCAGCGAGCTCGAGCACACCGACGACCGCGAGAAGGCCGTCGGCGTCGCGGTCGGCACCGCGGGCTCGGCGGTGGTCTTCGCCGGCCTCACCGTGCTGATCGCCCTGTCCGCGCTGGTCGTCGTGCGGATCCCGTTCCTCACCACGATGGGCTTCGCCGCGGCCGGCACGGTCCTGGTCGCCGTGCTGGTGGCCCTCACCCTGCTCCCGGCGCTGCTCGGCATGATGAAGTCGCGCGCCTTCGCCGGGCGGGTCCGTCGCTACCGCCCCACCCGCGAGGCCGACGGTCGCGTCCTCAACAACGGGGTGCGCTGGGCCCGCGGCATCCGCCGGGCCCCGATGGCGGTCGTGCTGGTCGTCGCCCTCGGCCTCGGCGCGCTGGCGCTGCCGCTGCAGGGTCTCCGGCTCGCCTTCCCCACCGACTCCACCGCCTCGACCGACACCACCCAGCGCCAGGCGTCCGACCTCGTGGCCGACGCCTTCGGGCCGGGCCGGGACGCCCCGCTCGTGGTCGTGGTCGACGCCCGCGACGTCGAGGAGCAGGAGCGTGGCGCGGCCTTCGGCTCCGTCACGGAGTGGGCCGCCGGCCTGGACGGCGTCCGCAACGCCCAGGTCGTGGCCGCCAACGAGGAGGGCACCGGCGCCCAGGTGCTGGTCACCCCCGTCGGCGGTGCCGACGACCCCGAGACCGAGGACCTGCTCGCCGCGCTCCGCGCCGGCCAGCGCGACCTCGAGCAGTCCACCGGCGCCGAGCTCGGCGTCACGGGGCTGACCGCCATCACCACCGACGTCTCCGACCGGCTCGCCGGCGCCCTGCCGGTCTACCTGGCGGTCGTCGTCGGCCTCGCGTTCCTGCTGCTGATGATCGTCTTCCGCTCGGTGCTGGTGCCGCTCACCGCCACCCTGGGCTTCCTGCTCTCCGTGCTGGCCACCCTGGGCGCCACGGTCGCGGTCTTCCAGGAGGGCGCGTTCGGGCTGATGGAGGGGCAGCCGATCGTCAGCTTCATGCCGATCTTCCTGATCGGCCTGGTCTTCGGTCTCGCGATGGACTACCAGGTCTTCCTGGTCACCCGGATGCGCGAGGCCCACGTGCACGGCATGTCGACGCGCGACGCCGTGGTCGACGGGTTCCGCAACAGCGCCCGGGTCGTCTCCGCGGCCGCGGTGATCATGATCTCGGTGTTCGCGGCGTTCATGCTGATCGACGAGCCGGTGATCAAGTCGATGGGCTTCGCGCTCGCGGTCGCGGTCTTCCTCGACGCATTCGTGGTGCGGATGACGCTGATCCCGGCGCTGATGTTCCTGCTCGGCGAGAAGGCCTGGTGGCTGCCCCGCTGGCTCGACCGGCTGCTGCCCGTCGTCGACATCGAGGGCGAGCAGCTCGACCGGGGCTACCTGACCGGCGACGCCGACCGGGAGCTCGAGGGCCTCGACGCGGGGGTGCCGGTCAGCGGCTGACGCCGAGGTGGTCGAGCAGGTTCTTGGAGAACCTGTCGCCCATCGTCGCCATCACGCCCTTCATGGCCGAGCGCACCGCCGGGCCCGACACCTGGGGCAGCGGGGCGTCGAAGCAGACCTCGAGCTTGGTCTTCAGCCGGGTCGCGCCGTCGCTGCCCTCGGAGAGGTCGTACCAGCCGTTGACGCCGGCCCGCTCCGCGGTGTCCTCGGGCGGCTCGTGGTGGAACTCGATGCGTCGCTGGTCGTCGAAGACCATCCGCTCGGTGAACGAGGGGGCCACGCTGCGGCCGAGGACCTGGAGGCCGCTGAGGGTCCAGTGCCAGTGCTCGCCGTTGGCCTTGATCCGCTTCACGAACGGCGTGAAGCGCGCCACGAGGTCGGGATCGACCAGGGCGGCCCAGATGTCGGCACGGTCGGCGGCGACGTCGGCCTCGGCGGACGTCGATGCGGTGAAGGTCGCCATGAGCGGGCCGTTACCCCCGCAGGGCCCGGTCGATGTCGCCGGCGATCTTCTCCGGCTTCGTGGTGGGCGCGTAGCGGTCGATGACCGTGCCGTCCTTGCCCACGAGGTACTTGGTGAAGTTCCACTTGATCCGGCTGCCGAGCAGGCCGCTCTTCTGCTCGCGCAGCCACCGGTAGACCGGGTGCGCGTCGTCGCCGTTGACGTCGACCTTGCTGAACAGCGGGAAGGTCACGCCGAAGTTGCGCTCGCAGAAGCCGGCGATCTCGGCGTCCTCGCCCGGCTCCTGGTTGCCGAACTGGTCGCACGGGAAGCCGAGCACCGCGAACGCCTCGTCGGCGTACTGCTCGTGCAGCTGCTGGAGCCCTTGGTACTGCGGGGTGAACCCGCACTGCGACGCGGTGTTGACGACGAGCACGACCTGGCCCTCGTAGTCGGACAGGTCGACGTCCTGCCCGTCGATGGCCGTGGCGCTGAACTCGTGGAGGGTCGTCATGGGTCCGAGTCTGACAGGGCGCTCCACACCCACCGGGCGGCTGGTCCGCCGCGTGGTCCGCCGCTCCCGCCGCTCGGCCCGCCGCAGTGGGGTCGTGTGCCGAGCACGGTCCCCAGCCCGGGCTGGGGCACACGACCCCGCCGGCGTGGCCAGTCGTTGCCTCGCTCGATCCGCCGCAGTGGGGTCGTGTGCCTGAGCACGGTCCCCAACCCGGTGTGAGGCACACGACCCCGCCGGCGTGACCAGTCGTTGCCCCGCTCGATCCGCCGCAGTGGGGTCGTGTGCCTGAGCACGGTCCCCAGCCCGGGCTGGGGCACACGACCCAGCCGGCGTGGCCAGTCGTTGCCCGCTCGATCCGCCGCAGTGGGGTCGTGTGCCTGAGCACGGTCCCCAGCCCGGGCTGGGGCACACGACCCCGCCGGCGTGGGCAGTCGCCGCTCAGGGGGCCTGATCCGCAGCGCGGGCGCGCACCCGCGCCGGCTGCTGGTGGCCCACCGGGTTGGCGTGACCGGCCAGGTCGACCTCGACCCGCTCCCCGTCGACGTCGAGCACCAGCCGGTCGGGACCCTTCTCGACCACCTCGCCGCACACCGTCCACAGCTCGCCGTCCTGGTCCAGGCGGCTGCCCGGCCGGGCCCGTTCCACGTCGGCCACGGCCACCAGCCGCCGGACGACGACCCCGCGGCCGCCGCCGAAGCGCCAGACCAGCACGACCAGCCCGAGCAGCGCCAGGTCGGCGAGCAGCGTGACCCACAGCGCGACCCGGCTCGGCACCTGGCCCGGCACGGCGTACGCGCTGGGACGGTCGGGCAGCACCCGCACGTCGAGGACCCCGGCCGCGACCGCGGCGTCGTAGGTGGCCCGGTCGACCACCACCCGGTAGGGCGTGCGTCCGGGGTCGAGGTCGCCGGGCAGGGCGAACACCAGCACGTACGCCGGGTCGTCGTCGGGTCGCTGCACCTGCTGGTCGACGACCTCGGCGGTCACGTCGACGCCGTCGCGCGCGACCCGGCTCTCGAGCCAGGTGCTGTGCGCCAGCGGGAGGTTGACCACGGCGGCCAGCAGCACCAGCAGCCAGAGCGTGCCGCGGCGGCTGCGCACGGGGGCTCCCTTCGGCGGTCGGTCGGGCGTGCAGTCAGGCGGGGGGAAGGGGTGTCAGGCGGGCGGTGGGACGGGGTCCGGCCAGGGCCGGCCCCAGCCGTCGACGTGCACGAACTCTGCCAGGGCACGGCGGGTGCGGGGCCGCACCTCGCGGTCCCGGTCCCGCTCGAGCGCGGCGTCCGGGTCGCCGAGGATCCCGACCGCGACGCCGGTCATCACCCGGAAGTGGGCCGGCACCGCGAGCTCCGCCGCCACCGCCTCCCGGTCGAAGCCCGCGAACTGGTGGGCGTGCAGGCCCGAGGCACGCGCCTGGAGGGTCAGGTGCGCGACCGCCTGGCCCAGGTCGTAGCAGGCGTAGCTCTCCCCCTTCAGCGGCTGCTCGCCCGGAGCGGGCGCCACCTGCGCCGCGGCCAGCAGCACCACCGAGGCCCGCGGCACCCACCCGGCGTTGCCCCGGGTCAGGTGCGGCACCAGCACCCGGTGCGCCCGGCCGCCGCGACGGGCGACCACGAACGCCCAGGGCTGGAGGTTGCCCCAGCTCGGCGCCCAGCGAGCGGCGTCGAGCAGCAGGGCCAGGTCGTCGTCGGCGAGCTCGTGGCGCTCGTCGAGGATCCGCGGGCTCCACCGGGAGCGCAGCGGCTCGGCCAGCATCTCGGCCCCCGGGGCGGGTGCCGGGGCGGGTGCCGGGCCGGTCGACGGGCCCGCGGGGGACGTCACCAGGCCGGGGAGGTGTCGGTCGCGCTCGAGACGTAGGCCAGGAACCGGTCGCGGGCCGCGGGGTCCTGCGCGCGCTGCACCGGGTACGTCGTGGGGCGCTGCGCCCGGTCGTGCCAGAAGTGGTGCTCGCCGGAGGCGTCGGGCCGGGTCGCGACCAGCCACACGGCGGTGTCGGCACCGCAGGCCGCGTCGCGCAGCAGCGGCCCCATCACCTTGTTGAAGCCGGGCAGGCTGTCGGTGACGCCCGGCGTCGCGGCCCAGCCCGGGTGCATGCTCTCCACCCGCACCTCGCCCCCGCGCAGCCGGTGCGACCAGGCGTCGGCCAGGACCACCTGCATCCGCTTGGTGCGGGCGTAGGCCCGCACGCCGTCGTACTCGCCGTCGCGGTACTCGATCTCGTCGGGCTCGCTGCGCAGCCCCGTGCTGTACATCCCCCCCGAGGACATGAGCACCACGGTGCCACGGCCCTCCCCGAGCACCGGCAGCAGCAGCTCGGTCATCAGGTGGGGGCCCAGCACGTGGGCGGCGAGGCCGAGCTCGTGGCCCTGCGCGCTCTCGCCGCGTCGCTGGGTGAGGACGCCGGCGTTGTGCACCAGTCCGTGCAGGGCGTCGACCCGGGCGGTCAGGTCGGCGCACCACGTCCGGATCGCGTCGAGGTCACCGACGTCGCAGACCTCCTCGACCACGTCCTCCGGATCGACGGTGGGGTGGGTGCGGCGCAGGTCCTCGGCGTAGCGGTGCACCTTCTCGGCGTTGCGGCCCAGCAGGTGCACCGTGGCGCCGAGCCCGAGGAAGGCGGCGGCCATCGCCTCGCCGATGCCGGACGTCGCTCCGGTGACCACCACCCGCTGGCCGCGCATCGAGCCGGGGGCGGGGTCGTCGGGCCACCAGCGCCGGCGCAGCGCCGGACCGATCTTGGTGTAGCCGAGGACGAGGGACCGGTCGAGGGCCGCATCGAGCACGGCGGAGGCACGCATACGGCCAGCCTAGGAGCCGCTCCCAGCCGCGCGGGACCCGGTCGAGACGGGGGCCACGTCGTGCACAGGTAGGAAGGGGCGCCGCCCCTGCTCTCCCCCCACGGTCGACCAGGGGCGGCTACGGCCCCCGTCTCCGAGGTACCGGTGAGGCAACCCTATGGGACTCCGGCCCCAGGTGCCAGGGACGCGCGCACAGACGGACGATCGAGCCCCTCGATCGGTGCGAGAACGCCGTGGCACCGGGGGCCGGGCCGCGCGCCACCGCGCCCCGGCCCACAACAGGGCAGGCGCGGCGTTGGCAGGTCGTGCCATAGGGGGCGCCGTCCGGGCCCCGCTAGCGTGCCGTCATGAGCAACCCCGCACCGCTCGACGACCTGGTCGTCCTCGACCTGACCCGCGCCCTCGCCGGACCCCACGCCGCCATGATGCTCGGCGACATGGGCGCCCGGGTGATCAAGGTCGAGAGCCCCGCCGGCGACGACACCCGTGGGTGGGGACCGCCGTTCGTGGGCGAGGGCGACGAGCGCGAGTCGACGTACTTCCTGGCGGCGAACCGCAACAAGGAGTCGGTGGTCCTCGACCTCAAGACCGAGGACGACCGCGAGGTGCTGGCCGGCCTGGTGCGTCGCAGCGACGTGCTGATGGAGAACTTCCGCGTCGGCGTGCTCGAGCGGCTCGGCTTCGGCGTCGAGCGCCTCCACGAGCTCAACCCGCAGCTGATCGTGCTCTCGATCACCGGCTTCGGCCACGACGGCCCCGAGGCCTCGCGCGCCGGCTACGACCAGATCGCGCAGGGCGAGGGCGGCCTGATGAGCATCACCGGCAGCGACCCCGAGCAGCCGACCAAGGTCGGCGTCCCGATCGCCGACCTGCTGGCCGGCATGAACGGCGCCTACGGGGTCCTCGCCGCCCTGCACGAGCGGTCCCGCACCGGTGTCGGCCGGGTGGTCCGCACCTCGCTGCTGGCCGGCGTCGTCGGCGTCCACGCCTTCCAGGGCACCCGGTGGACCGTGGCCCGCGAGGTGCCGGGCATGTCCGGCCCCCACCACCCGTCGATCTCGCCGTACGGCCTGTTCCACACCGCGACCTCGCCGGTGCAGGTGGCCTGCGGGTCGGAGACGCTGTGGCGGTCGTTCGCGGCCACCGCCGGCCTCGACGTCGACGACCCCCGTTTCGCCACCAACAGCGACCGGGTCGCCCACCGCGACGACCTCACCCGCGCCATCGAGGAGGTGCTCGCCCAGCAGCCTGCGGAGCACTGGCTCGCGCTGTTCGGCGACGCCGGCATCCCGTCGGGCAAGGTCCGCACCATCGACGACGTCTACGAGTGGGAGCAGACCCGTTCGCAGGGGCTGCTGCTCGAGGTCGACCACCCCACCCAGGGCCGCGTGCAGCTGCCGGGCTCCCCGCTCCGCTTCGACGACAACGCGTTCTCCGGCGGTCGCGAGACCCATCTGGCTCCGCCCACCCTGGGCCAGCACGACGCCGAGATCCGGGCCTGGGCGACGGGCGGGTCCCAGTGAGCCGGTCGGAGAGCGCGACGGCGAGCGGGGCCGCGGGCGCCGCGACGCCCGACGGGACGACCGACGGGACGACCAGCGGAACCACTGGCGGGACCACTGGCGGGACGACGACCGCACGGCAGCTCATCGAGCAGGTCGTCGACGCCGGCTCCTACGTCTCCTGGGACGTCGCGCCGGTGCGCGGCGACCTCGCGCCGGCGTACGCCGCCCAGCTGGCCCGCGCGGCCGAGCGGTCCGGCGAGGACGAGTCGGTGATCACCGGCGAGGCCCTGGTCCGCGGCCACCGGGTGGCGCTGGTCGCGGGCGAGTTCGGCTTCCTGGCCGGCTCGATCGGGATGGCGGCGTCGCGCCGGCTGATCGCCGCCTTCGAGCGGGCCACCGCCGAGGGCATCCCGCTGCTCGCCTCGCCCACCTCAGGGGGCACCCGGATGCAGGAGGGCACGGTCGCGTTCGTCGAGATGGCGCGCATCTCCGCCGCCGTGGCCCGTCACAAGGACGCCGGCCTGCCCTACCTGGTCTACCTGCGCAACCCCACCACCGGCGGGGTGATGGCCTCCTGGGGCTCGCTCGGCCACGTCACGGTCGCCGAGCCCGGGGCGCTGCTCGGCTTCCTCGGCCCCCGGGTCTACGAGGCGCTGTACGGCGAGGAGTTCCCGCCCGGGGTGCAGACGGCGGAGAACCTGTTCTCCCACGGCCTGATCGACGGCGTCGTCCCGGCCGAGGAGCTGCCGGCGATCGTGGAGCGGGCCCTCGAGGTGGTCACCGCGGAACCGCCGTCCGCGGTGCCCGACCCGCTCGCCGGCGCGGCCGACGCCCAGACCTTCCCCGACATCGACGCCTGGGAGTCGATCGGCCGCTCGCGGCGCGACGACCGGCCCGGCGTACGCCACCTGCTGCGGCTGGCTGCCTCCGAGGTGATCCCGCTCAACGGCACCGGGGAGGGTGAGAGCGACCCCGGCCTGCTGCTCGCCCTCGCCCGCTTCGGTGGGGCGCCCTGCGTGCTGCTCGGCCAGGACCGCTCGACCCAGACCCAGCTCGCCCCGCTCGGTCCCGGCGCGCTGCGCGTCGCCCGGCGCGGCATGCGGCTGGCCCACGAGCTGCGGCTGCCGCTGGTCACCGTGATCGACACCCCGGGCGCCGCGCTCTCCGCCGCTGCCGAGGAGGGTGGGCTGGCCGGCGAGATCGCGCGCTGCCTCGCCGACCTGGTCACGCTGGAGTCGCCGACGCTCACGGTGCTGCTCGGCCAGGGCTGCGGTGGCGGCGCGCTGGCGCTGCTCCCGGGCGACCGCGTGGTCGCCGCCCAGCACGCCTGGCTCTCCCCGCTGCCGCCCGAGGGCGCCTCGACGATCGTGCACCGCACCCCCGACCGCGCGCCCGAGATGGCCCGCGAGCAGGGGGTGCGCGCCACCGACCTGCTGGCCGCGGGCATCGTCGACCGGATCGTGCCCGAGCGCCCCGACGCCGCCGACGAGCCCGAGGCCTTCTGCCGCCGGATGGGCGACGTCCTGCGCCACGAGCTCGGCGGCCTGGCTGAGCTCAGCACCCCGACCGTCCTCGCCCGCCGCCGCCAGCGCTACGCGGGCTGACCACGCCCGCCCGGCCGACCCGCACGTCGACCCCGCGCCTGCGCCGTACCCCTGCGCTCCACCGCCCACGTGCGCTCCCCCGGGGTCGCGCAATTGTTGGCAAACGGCCCGCCGCGGCGCCCAGAACAGGGCCGTTCGCCGACAATTGCAGCCGCCAAGACGCCGAGCGCCGAGACCGGGGCCTGGGCCTGGGCCGGGCGGCGCTCGCGCCGCCCAGGTCGGGAACCGGGGCCGCGGGGGCACGGCCGTAACAATTGCGGGCAAATGGCCCTGCGCCAGCGCCGATCCCGGGCCGTTCGCCGACAATTGCGCAGACGGTGCCGGCCGCGCGCACCGGAAGGCGCGAGGCGGTGCGGCCCGGCGACGGCGTGGGCGTGGGCGCCGCCGGGCCACGCACGGACGACCAGCGCACGGACGACCAGCGGCCCGGCACCCCAGGAGCTGGGGTGCCGGGCCGCGGCGTCGTGCGGGTGCTGCTGGGCGTGCTGCCGGCTCGCGTCGAGGCGGGCCGGGGCTACCCGTCAGCCGAGGTCGACGATGGCGGCGACGGGGCCGCCACCCTCGGGACCCTGGTGGGCCGCGGAGACCGAGACGAAGACCGCCGGGTCCCCGGTGACGGCGGCGGTGACGCCGCCGACGCAGGCCTTGATCTGACGGTGCCAGTGGACGTCGGAGTCGTCGAGCATCGCGTTGCGGCGGCCGCGGACCTCGCCGTCCTGGCTGGCCTCGCACTTGAGGAACACGTTGACCAGGCGGCCGTCGAGGTCGCCGGTGCGGGGGCGCTCGGGCAGGTCGAGGCCGGCGTCCTTGATCGCGTTCCAGATGCCGTCCTGGTCGAGCGCGTCCTCCATCACCGAGTGACCGATGCGGTAGCGACCGCCGACGCCGGGGGCGTTGCCGACGACGATGACCTGCGCCTGGTCGAGCTCGACGCCCGAGGAGCAGGAGGCGACGGCCGAGTAGAGCTCGCGGCTGTGCATGACGTCGGCGTCGGTCGGCATCTCGATCTCGCCGAGGGCGACGGCGATGCCGAGCGCGGTGACGCCGTTGGAGAGGTCCATCGACTCGTGGGTGTGCTCGGTCCACACGGTCTTGCCGCGGCTCTTGGCGTCGCGGATGGTGTGGATCGTGAGCAGCGGGGTCTTGGTCTGCACGTAGTGCACGTCGGCCGGGTCGGTGATGCCGGCGCGCTCCATGGCGACCTTCACGGCGTCCGCGACCTTCTCGATCATCGGGGTGCGGCCGATCTCCTCGGGGAGGAGCTGCTCGCTCATCGCGAAGCCGACCGTGAGCCGCGGCTCGTCGGTCTTCTCGGCCAACTCGTCGGGGATCGTGGCGAAGATCGTGGCGTGGGGGCTGATCACGCCGTCGGTGCCGCCCGACCACACGATCGGGATCTCGCGCACGTCCTCGGCGGAGCGGGTGCCCTTGGTGGCGATCACCTCGCGGAAGGCGCGGTCGGCGATGATCCGGGTGTAGTCGTTCACCCCGCCGTTGCCCTCGGTCTTGCCGATGATCGCGATCACGCGGTCGGCCTCCATGACGCCGTCGTCGATGAGCTTCGCGAGCTCACTGGCGTCGGCGACGGAGTGGATCGGGACCTTGCGTACTTCGATGGCTGCGGGCACGTCCGCTTCCCTTCTCTCGCTGTTGCTGGGGTCTGTCCGGTCGGTCTGGATGGTGCGGTGCTGCTGGTCTGGGCTGGCGGTCTGAGCTGCTGGTCTGGGCTGCTGGTCCGGGGGGGTCGTCAGCCGCGGACGACGCGGGTGCCGAGGTGGCCCTCGATCGCCTGCGCGATCCGCGACAGCGACGTGATGATGCCGGTGCCGCCGGTCTGCTCGGCGAAGCGGGTGACGGCCTCCACCTTGGGGCCCATCGAGCCTGCGGCGAAGCCCTGGTCGTGGGCGATCGCGCGCATCTCGGCCGCGGTCACCTCCCCGATCGGGCGGGCGTGTGGGGTGCCCCAGTCGGTGACCGCGGAGTCGACGTCGGTGGCGATCACGAGGACGTCAGCCTGCGTCTGGGCGGCGATCAGCGCGGCGGTGAGGTCCTTGTCGATCACGGCCTCGATGCCGTCGAGGACGCCGTCGTCGCGGCGCACGGTCGGGATGCCGCCGCCGCCGGAGCAGACGACGAGGTAGCCCTGGGCCAGGAGCGTGTCGGCCGCCGGGCCGTCGAGGCACTCCAGCGGCTCGGGAGAGGCCACCACCCGGCGCCAGCCGCGGTCGGGCACCTCCACGAAGTGCTGGCCGTGGTCGATCAGCACCTTGGCCTCGTCCTCGGCGAGGTAGCGGCCGATCGGCTTGGTCGGCTCCGCGAACGCCGGGTCGGCGACGTCGACCAGGGTCCTCGAGACGAGGACGGCCGGACGCCGGTCGCTGCCGCGGCGGTGCAGGGCACCGTCGAGCGCGCTGAGGAGCAGCGCCCCGATGGTGGCCTGCGTCTGGGCCCCGCACCAGTCGAGCGGCACGGGCGGCACCACGGAGGCGGAGATCTCGTTCTTGAGCAGCAGGTTGCCGACCTGCGGGCCGTTGCCGTGGGTGAGCAGGACCTCGTGGCCGGCCGCGACCAGGTCGGCGATCGGCTCCGCGGCGTCGGCGACCGCCGCGCGCTGGTCCTCGGGACGAGCGCGCCCGTCGGAGGAGGTCATGGCATTGCCCCCGAGGGCGATCACGATCCGCATGCCGTCGAATCTAGGTCCGCCGCCGGGCCTTGGCACGGGCAGGAAGAGACAGCGCCAGGCCTGCAGGTGGGCACTATCTGCCAACCGCCCCGGGGCCTCGGCCGAGCTCGCGGGTGAGCGTGGCGTGCAGGTCGTGGGCGTCACGACCCAGCAGCGCCCGCAGGGGGAGCGACGCAGCCGGCAGGCCGTGCCGGTCGTAGTAGGCGAACATCGCGCGCAGCCAGTCGCGCTCGCGGGGGTCGGCGTGCGCTCGCTGAGGTCTCCACCGGCAAGCGCTGCACCGGCACCTCGCGCCCGAGCACCCGCGCCGCGGCGACCGCCACGTCACGGGCGCTGACCAGCCGCGGCCCGCCCAGCTCGTACGTCGCGCCCACGTGACCGTCGTCGACCAGCACCACCGCCGCCGCGGCGGCGACGTCGACGAGGTCGACCAGCCCGAAGAGCCGGTCGGGGTCGTAGGGCACCCGGACCGCCGGCTCGGGCGCTCCGTCCGGCCCGGCGGCGAGCAGGCCCGGCACCAGGTTCTGCACGTAGGCGCAGGGCTGGAGCAGCGTCCACCCCAGCCCGCTGCGGCGCACCAGGTCCTCGCTGCGGGCCTTGCCGAGGTGGTGCGGCAGGTCGGGCACGTACGGCGCGACCACCGAGTGGTAGACCACGCGCCGCACACCGGCCGACCGGGCGGCGTCGAGCACGGCCGCGACGTACGCCGGCTCGTCGGGGTGCAGGTTGGGCGCCATCAGGTGCAGCGCCGAGCAGCCCACCAGCGCGTCGTCGAGGCGCGCGGCGTCGGCCCGACCGAGCGCCCGGGGGCGGGCCCCCGCCTCGGCGAGGGCCGCGCACACCGCGCGGCCGGTCTTGCCGCGACCGGCCAGGACCGCGACCTCCATGGCCTCGGCCTCGGCCTCGACCGGCCCCGGAGCCTCGCCGGACCCGGTCACAGCCAGTCGACCGCCGCGACCTCGGCCCCGCCGCTGAGCTGGGCGTAGCCCGGCCCGCGGTCGAAGAACGCCTGCTCGGGGCGGGCGTCCCGGGCGTCGCCGCGGGTGCGGTCGGTGGCCGCGGCGTCGTGGCCGAGGGTGTCGTCGTCGAGCGACCCGGTGAGGACCACGCCGTAGTCGGCGAGCGCCGCCTCCGGCGAGACCTTGCGCCACACCACGTCGCGCACCACGAGCTCGGGGTCGCGGGCGAGCGGGTCGCCCCAGCCGCCGCCGCCGGTGGTGCGGATCCGGATCACCTCGCCGGCCAGCACCGGCTCGTCGTCGGCCAGCGCCTCGACCTGGCGCTCGCGCGGGCCGCCGGGGTCGATGGTGACCTCGAACGGCGACCCGGCCCGGCCGCCCTTGACGCCCCAGCAGGCGAGGATCGACCGGTCGGCGATCGACATGAAGTGACCGTCCTTGAGCATCCGGAGGTGCTTCTCGTAGCCCAGCCCGCCGCGGAACTGCCCGGCGCCGCCGGAGTCCATGGCCAGCCCGAGGTGCTCGACGAGGAACGGGAAGCGCGACTCGGTGAACTCGCTGGGCAGGTTGCGGGAGTCGGGCACCACGTGGATGGTGTCCTCGCCGTCGGCGTAGTAGCGGCCGCCCGAACCGCCGCCGAGCACCTCGCGCATCAGGTAGGGCCGGCCCTCGAGGTCGTCGCCGTAGACGCCCGTGTAGCGGATCGTCTCCTGGTCGGCCGGCATCCGGCCGTCGACGGCCTTGGCCACGACGCCGGCGAGCACGCCCAGCAGGCGCAGGATCACGAACGTCCGCGCGTTGGTGGGGGCCGGGAACTCCGGGGTGAGCAGCGTCCCCTTGGGCGGGAAGCGCATCTCGATGAGGGGGATGATCCCCTCGTTGACGTCGAGCTCGGCCATCCGCTCGGGGGTGTCGGCGAGGTTGCGCAGGATCGGGGCCAGCCACTTCTTCAGGAAGACCCCGTCGGAGTAGTCGCCGCAGTGGTTGATCGGGCCCTTGGCCTGCTTCGAGGTGCCGGCGAAGTCGATCACGATCCGCTCGCCGCCCGGGTCCTCGGCCGGGGTGCGGGTCAGCGTGATCCGTTGCGTGTGCAGCTGCGGCTCGTCGACGCCGTCGTGCTCGGCGTAGTCCTCCCAGACCCAGCTGCCGACCGGGATCTTCGAGAGGATCTCGCGCCGGTAGGTCTGGGTGGTGCGGTCGATGATCGCGTCGAAGCAGGACTCGACCGTGTCGCGGCCGTAGCGGTCGAAGAGCTCGCCGAGGCGACGGGCGCCCATCAGGCAGGCCGAGCACTCGGCGTCGAGGTCGGCGGCCAGCGACTCCGGCATCCGCGAGTTGCGGGTCATGATCGCCAGCGCCGAGCGCACCGGGACGCCCTGGTCCCAGAGCTTGATCGGGGGCACCATCAGCCCCTCCTCGAAGACCGAGGTGGCGTGGCTGGGCATCGAGCCGGGCACGGCGCCGCCGATGTCGTCGTGGTGGCCGAAGGCCTGCACGAACGCGACCACCTCGGGGCCGTCGCCGGAGTCGTGGAAGACCGGCACGGTGACGCAGAGGTCGGGCAGGTGCCCGATGCCGCCCTCGGACTCGTAGACGTCGTTGTGGAAGAAGACGTCGCCGGGGCGCATCGTCTCCAGCGGGAAGTCGCGGGCGATCGGGTGCACCAGCGCGCTGTAGGACCGGCCGGTCAGCTTGCGCAGCAGCCGGTCGTGGATGCCGGCGCGGAAGTCGTGGGCGTCGCGGATCATCGGGGAGCGGGACGTGCGACCGATCGCGGTCTCGACCTCCATCTCCACCGACGCCAGGCTGCCCTGGACGATCTCGACCAGCACCGGGTCGGCGCCGGCGCCGGCGTCGTCGGTGAGGAAGCCGAACGGGAACTGCGTGGGCGCCTGGGCCGAGGCCACCTGCTCCTGCTGGGCCCCCTGGCCCCCCTGGGCCCCCTGGGCCTCGTGCTCGACGGCGGTCATGCGGTCACGTCCTCTCGGGTCACGATCACGTTGAGGTGGGCGTCGACCCGGGCGTGGAAGCCCGGGTGCAGGGGCACGGTGGACCCGAACTCCTCGATCACGGCCGGGCCGCTCACCTGCTGCCCCGGGGCGAGGTCGGCCCGCCAGTAGACGGGGGTGTCGACGTAGCCGGCGGCGGCGTCGAAGCAGACCGGACGACGGCTCGTCGGCGTGGGCTCGCCAAGCCCGTCGACCACGGGCTCGCTGGCGATGTCGGGCCGCTGGATCGGGCCGATCCCGGAGACCCGCAGGTTGACCCACTCCACCTGCTGGCTGGCGTCCTCGGCGAAGTCGTAGCCGTAGAGGCCGCGGTGCTCGGCGTGGAAGCGGCGGGCGACCTCGTCGAGCGCCGCCTGGTCGATCGCGCCGTCGGGCACGGGCACCCGCACCTCGAAGGCCTGGCCGAAGTAGCGCAGGTCGACGGTGCGCGCGAACCGGTGCTGCTCCGCCGGGAAGCCCT
>CAWIAZ010000012.1:0-113685 GCA_963834285.1 uncultured Actinomycetota bacterium
ATATTTGCTACCTGGACGACGTCGTGACGCGCGGCGGTGAGTAGCCAGCGCTGGCTCACCGACCAGGTGCGCCGCTATACGACCGGGATGACCACATCTGCGCGCTACCTGCTGCCGAGGAACCCGCCACCACTGCAGGCCGACCTGCCGTCCGCTCTGACCGAGGCCGACGCCGACCGGATCGCCGCCGCCATCGCGGCCGCCCGCACCGAGTCCACCCGCCGGATCTACGCCTACACCTGGGGCCAGTGGGCCCGCTGGTGCACCAGCCGCGGACTGGCCCCGCTGCCCGGCGACCCGGCCGCCCTGTGCGCCTACCTCACCGAACGCGCCGACGCCGGGATCGCGATGGGCAGCCTCGACCTGGCCTGCACCGCGATCCGGCACGTCCACCGGACCAACCAGCTGCCCGACCCGGTCGCCTCCGAAACCGTCCGCCAGGTCCGCCTCGGCCTGCGCCGCACCTACGGCACCGCACCCCGCCGCCTGGCCCGCGCACTGTCGACCGTCGAGATCCGCCAGATCGTCGACCACCTCGACCGCACCACGCCGCTCGGCATCCGCGACGCCGCGATCATCCTTCTCGGCTACGCCTCCGCGATGCGCCGCTCCGAGCTGACCGCCCTCACCCTCCTCGACCTCCGCGAAGAGCCCACCGGGCTCCTGATCAACATCTGTACGTCGAAGACCGATCAGGAACGTCACGGCCAGATCGTGGCCATCGCCCGCGGCCAACGGCCCACGACCGACCCGATCGCTGCCCTGGCCGCCTGGCGCACCCTGCGCGGCCACGAACCGGGACCACTGTTCACCCGGCTCTTCCGCAGCCGGATCAGCCTCAGGCCGCTCTCCGGCGACGCCATCGCCCGGATGCTCCGCGCCCGAGCCATCGAGGCCGGCCTCGACGGC
Organism: uncultured Actinomycetota bacterium; assembly: GCA_963834285.1. Taxonomy (GTDB): domain Bacteria; phylum Actinomycetota; class Actinomycetes; order Propionibacteriales; family Nocardioidaceae; genus Nocardioides. The sequence goes on from CAWIAZ010000012.1 coordinate 910, forward strand.
ACCCGCATCACCGCGCACTCGCTGCGCGCCGGACACGCCACCACCGCCGCCCTCGGCGGCGTCCCGCTCGCCCGGATCGCCGCGCAGACCCGACACCGCGACCTCACCGTCCTCGTCAACCGCTACATCCGACCCCTCGAAGCGCTCGCCACCACCTCCAGCCGCGACCTCGGGCTATGAATGGACACTGCTCACGACACCCCGGCGGGCGCCCATCGGCTCGTCAGCCGCGGCCAAGGCTCCGGAGTCAAGCTAGGTGCCGACTACGTCGTAACGGCGCGACGCACGCCTACGCCAGCCACTGTCACTTGGCACAACAAAAACACCGTAATGGTGTGTTTGATGTCGTTGTTGACAGTAACTCGTCAGTCTCGTTACTGTCATGCGCGTCATCAAAAACACAGATTCCGTGTTTCTAATGACGCGACTGACAGAAGGAGGGGCGTCGACCATGACTGATACCCGCACGCTTGGCCCTGCTCTGGCAAAGGTTGTCGAGGAACTGGAACTCGACCAGCCGGTCGTGGTCACCCTCAAAGACCTTGCTGACATCCTCCAGCGGCGCGCAATCCGGACGGGCCCGGTCGAAGTTGCTCGGCGGCTGCGCGAGCGGGGATGGCTGTTGGAGACCGCCCAGCGCGGAGTGTACGAGTTCGCTCCAGGCGCGCACGCTGGCCCGTACGGTCACGGCGATCCGTTCGTTGACCTGCGCGCACACCTCGCAAACGAGCCTCAGCGCGCCGCTACGACTCGCATTGCGGTGTGCCTGCATAGCGCGGTTTGGTTGCGCGGGTTCTCAGACCGGGCGCCGAACAAGCACGAGCTTTCGGTGCCACCCGCGGTCAGGGTGCCGAAGGCGCTCTCAAGCGCATACCGAGTCGTTCGTTTCGACGCCGAACTGGAGCCGGAGATGCTCGAGAGCGTCCCAGTGCAGCGGCCGGCGAGCCTGCTCGTGCACCTGGCATCGCGGCCCACGGATGTGCGCAGTTGGACGGTGTTCGTGGAGGCCCTTCCTGACCTCGTCGCCGGAACCTCCGCGGAAGAACTGGCCACGGAGATTCGGTCGCGTTCGGGCTCCACCCGCGCGCGGTTGGGTTACCTGCTCGAAGGCCAGGGCACCAATCACCTGCACCTGGCTGACTTGGGCGTGGTCCGGCCGGCCGGAACCATTCGGTTCGGTCCGCGCGAGGGCAAGGTGCACTACGACGCACGGTGGAACATCGCAGACACCGTCTTGAGGGCCCCTTCTGCTGCGTCGCAGCGGAGCTCCTGACTAGCCGAAAGGGGGGGTCCGCGATGTCGTTGACAGTCGGTCTTCTTGCGCGACATACGCCGAACGGTCCGTTGGGTCGGTCGGCGGCACTGATCGACATCGCCCAAGACCTCCTTCTCGGTCATCTTGTCGGCGCAGGCATGTTCGAGCATCTGGTGTTCAAGGGCGGGACCGCGTTGCGGAAGGTGTATGCCGGGAACGCCGGCAGGTTCAGTACCGACCTCGACTTCTCTCTGCTCAAGGCTGGGGAGGACCGGGCCGTCATTCAGGAGCTCCTGACCAACACCATCAACGGCACGAGTGTCGATGGGTTCACCTACACCGTGGAGCTGCGCCGCGAGCGGCCGACGGTTCTGTACGAGACGCCGTTCGGACCGCCCGGTGCGTTGACGACGAAGCTCGATGTCGGCCCGCCGGTGTGGCTCGACCCTGTCGAGAGACCCTGGGTGAGGCTTCCGGTTCACAAGGCGTACGACGTTCCAGATTCGGTTCCGGTCATGGCACTGGAGGAGAACATCGCAGAGAAGGTTGCGCGCTTGAACCGGCTTACCCCGGCCCGGGACGTGTACGACTTGGTGTGGGTCGCGACCACGAGCCCACATTCCCAGTTCGACCGTGCTCTCGTTCGACGGCTCGCAATCTTAAAGTGCTGGGTTGATGCGCATGGACTGAGCGCGCCGTCAGTCAGCTGGGTCGGCCCGCCCGGCGCCGACGTCCTAAACCTCGACAGCTGGCTGCGTCCGCGCAGCTTGAAGGAGTTCGACGACGAGAGCATCGGCGTACTCGCGACTCCCGCGCCGGACCTGAGCAAACTGGCGGCCGACCTGCGAGACCGCTTCGGATTCCTCGGGGAGCCCGACGCCGGGGACCGCCGACTCCTTGCCTGCGGTCCAGGTGACCGGGGCGTGGTCATTGCTGCCATCCAGGCTCTCCCAGGCAGTCGGTTCTCCGACGTCGCCCTCTGGTAATCAGTCGAGTCAGTCGTCGCCGACGTCGAAGTAGACGTTGATGTTGATGAGGTCGACGATGAGCATCACGATGAACGCGAGCATGAACAGCTGGATAAATTGCATGGCTCATCGACGAAGGGGATGGTTCACCCGCGCACACCGTGCCTTCGGTTCCCATGCGTACCGAAAACTCAGCGGAAAGTCTCTCCGAGAATGGTCGAGGCCAGCCGGGACGACCAGGTAACGTTCAGGGCAACAATCGACGCGATCCGTTGCAGGGTTGAAGATTGAGCGAGTTCGGCCGAGATGGGACGAGGGAATCCGAGCGATCCCCACGGCCCGTCCATCAGAGAAGGTCAGGGGTTCGAATCCCCTCAGCTCCACCACCAGCGGAACTCCCTGACATAGGGTCCGCGACATGTCTGCTCGCGCACGCCTGGCCGTGGCCGCACTCTCCCTCGTCGTTGCCTCTGCCATGGCGACAACCCCTGCCGCGGCGTCGGCGCCGTCGGAGAGGGGGAGCGGCTTCCACCCGAAGTCTGCTCGGGTCCCGTCACTCTGCGGATTCCCGGCCGGCAGGCTGGTGAACGGCAGCCTCCCGATCCCAGGGGACGAGGGGGCGGTCACCCTGCACAAGTCGAGCAAGGCGCGTGCGTCGGGGGTGCTTCGCCGCCAGCGCGGGACGAGCCACGTCCTCACGCTGCGATGCGGCAGGGGCTACCACTACGAGCAGCAGCACGTGCTTGTCTACAGCCGGTCCGGACGCGTGGTGAAGAGGTTCCCGCTCAGTCGCTACTTCGCCGGGGGCGAGGTTCTCGATGTCAGAAGGACGAGCATCAAGAAGAAGAAGCTCACCATCGAGGTCACCCACGTCGAACAAGAGGGCGATGCCTACTTCCGCGAGATCGCGGCTGGCATGGTCAAGGTCGCGTGGAAGCGCTCCGGCCTGAAGGTCGTGCGGAAGCGGGTGTTCACCGAGCGTCCTGCGGCACGCGCATTCGTGGCCGCGATCGTCGATGGCGACCGTCGCCGCGCACTTCGCCATGCGAGCCCCCACGTGGTCGACCAGGCCCTCCAGCTGCGCCAGCCCGGGCAGGTGATGGAGTACCGCGGCTGTATCGGGCCGTACAGCGCCGGTTGGCCGACACACGTGAGCACCGACTACGGCCGCATGTGCACCCTGGTGACCTACGACCCGGAATCCGGGCACGGAAGCGGCTACGGCCTGTTCATGGGGAAGTCCTCGTGGCGCACCTTCAAGGTGAGGCAGCTGGAAGGGATAGCCGGGTAAGGGAACCGACCATGAACGTGCCCAGGTGCGCGGCCATCGGCCTGGCCGTCGTCCTCCTCACCGGCTGCAGCAGCGTGCAGCAGGAGGCCGACGACGAGGCCGCTCGGGTGGCCGACCACGTGCTGCCCGACTCGCTCGAGCAGGTAGTGGCGGCGGCCGGCCTGCAGACGCCGCAGGACCGGGTATCTGTCGCCCGGGAGTGGCTCGTCGACCCGGACCCGTCGGTGCCGGGCTCCCGGAGTGGCGCCACCTGGGAGGTGCGAGAGGTCGAGGGCACGACGATCCGGGTCGACGTCTACCGCTACTGGGAGTCGGGCTCCTTCTTCCCGCCCGACCAGGGCGAGGCCGCCTGGGGTGTCGCCTGCCGCAGCTACGACGTGGCCGGACCAGTCGTCCCGAGTGCCGTGGAGTGCCCCGAGGACACCCCCGAGGCCCCGTGAGCGGGTAGGAGGAGCCCTCGTCCGCCGACCCTCCCACGGCTGCCTGACCCTCCGCGCTCAGCCCTCGAGGTCGAGGACCCGTAGGCTGTCGGGAGGTCTCCGCCTCGCGAGGTGCGGGCCGCCACCAGACATCCTTCTCCATCCGAACGTCGGGCACGTCCCTCTCGTGCCGGCGCAGAACGGACCTTTCGTGAGCCATCCCCATCCCGAGCTCCAGAAGCCACCCAAGCTGGACCCGCGCGACCTGCGGGTCGTCGCGCTGGGCGGCCTGGGTGAGATCGGTCGCAACATGACCGTCTTCGAGCACGCCGGCAAGCTGCTCGTCGTCGACTGCGGGGTGCTGTTCCCCGAGGAGCACCAGCCCGGTGTCGACGTGATCATCCCCGACTTCAGCTGGATCCGGGACCGGCTCGACCAGGTCGTGGGGATCGTGCTCACGCATGGTCACGAGGACCACATCGGCGGCGTGCCCTACCTGCTGCGCGAGCGCGCGGACATCCCGCTGATCGGGTCGCGGCTCACGCTGGCCCTGATCAAGGAGAAGCTCAAGGAGCACCGGATCCGGCCGAAGCTGCAGGAGGTCGCGGAGGGCGACCACGCCCAGCTCGGGCCGTTCGACTGCGAGTTCCTCGCCGTCAACCACTCCATCCCCGACGGCCTCGCCGTGGGCATCCGGACCAAGGCCGGCCTGGTCCTGCACACCGGTGACTTCAAGATGGACCAGTTCCCGCTCGACAAGCGGATCACCGACCTCCGCGGATTCGCCCGGCTCGGCGAGGAGGGCGTCGACCTCTTCCTCACCGACTCCACCAACGCCGAGGTCCCCGGCTTCACCACCTCCGAGAAGGAGCTGGCCCCGGCGATCGAGCAGGTCTTCCGGACGGCGCCGCGCCGGGTCATCGTCTCCAGCTTCGCCAGCCACGTGCACCGGATCCAGCAGGTGCTCGACACGGCGCACGCGCACGGCCGCAAGGTGGCGTTCGTGGGTCGCTCGATGGTGCGCAACATGGGGGTGGCGCAGGACCTGGGCTACCTCACCGTGCCGGAAGGGCTCATCGTCCCGCTCGACCAGCTCGAGCGGCTGCCGGCCAACAAGGCGACACTGATCTGCACCGGCTCCCAGGGCGAGCCGCTCGCGGCGCTGTCGCGGATGGCCAGCCGCGACCACAAGATCCGGGTTGGCGAGGGCGACACGATCCTGATGGCCTCCTCCGTCATCCCGGGCAACGAGAACGCGATCTCCAACGTGATCAACGGGCTCACCCGCTGGGGCGCCAACGTCGTGCACAAGGGCAACGCGAAGGTGCACGTCTCCGGCCACGCCAGCGCCGGCGAGCTCGTCTACTGCTACAACATCGTCAAGCCCAAGAACGTGATGCCGGTGCACGGCGAGTACCGCCACCTGCGGGCCAACGCCGACCTGGCGATCAGCACCGGCATGGACCCCGACCGGGTGGTGCTGTCCGAGGACGGCGTGGTCGTCGACCTGATCAAGGGCAAGGCCAAGATCACCGGGAAGGTCGCCGCAGGCAACATCTACGTCGACGCCCAGGTGGTCGGCGGTGTCACCGAGTCGACGCTCAAGGACCGCCGCACCCTCGCCGAGGAAGGCGTCGTCACCGTGCTCGCGATCGTCAACGCCGACACCGGCGCGCTCGCCGACCCGCCCGACTTCCTGGTCCGCGGCTTCGAGCACGAGCCCGGTGCGTTCGCCCCGGCCATGACGGTGATCGAGAAGACGCTCGCCCGAGCGGCCGCCGAGGGGATCGGCGACCCGCACCAGCTCGAGCAGATGATCGCCCGCGACGTCTCACGCTGGGCGCACCGCGCGTTCCGACGTACGCCGCTGATCATCCCGGTGGTCATCGACGCCTGACCCGTCGTACACGGACGTACCTAGTGCCGGCTCAGCCGCTCCGGCCACCCCTGGACGACCCGCGGATAGTGCGGATCGGAGGCGATAGGTACGTCGGTGTACGCGGTGGGTGGCTGTTGTGCGCATCGACCATATGAGGCACACTGCCACATGTGTCTCATAGCGACTGGCGGCGGCGTGACGACGCGCAGGTCGCAGTCGACGACCTGCTCGACGCCGCGGGTCTGGCGTTCGAGCGGTTCGGGGTGGCCCACGCCACGATGATCGACGTGGCCCGGACAGCCGGCTGCTCCCGGGCCACGCTGTACCGCTACTTCCCCAACCGCGAGGCCCTGCACCTGGGCTTCGTGCACCGCGCGACGCTGCGGATCGCCGCGATCATGACGACCGAGCCTGCGAACGGCAGCCCGGACGCGATCGTCGACCTGGTCCTGCACGGCATCGCCGCGGTCCGCGCCGACCCGCTGCTGGCCGTGTGGTTCGAGCCCGAGAACGTGGCGATCCCGATCGCGGTCAGCCAGAGCTCCGAGCTGCTGCGCGCGATGACCACGGCGCTGGCGGGGGAGCTGGACGGCGACGCGCGGTCGCGCGCCGACGTCGAGCTGCGCGGCGCCTGGCTGCTGCGCTGCATCGTGTCCTTCCTGGCCATGCCCGCCGAGAGCGACGAGGTCGAGCGCGCGCTGCTCGAGACGTTCGTCGTGCCCCTGCTGATCCCCCCCACCGCCAGCCGAAGGAGCAGACCATGACCGTCACCTGCGAGAAGGTCGGTGTCGAGTTCTTCGACACCGCGCCCACCGTCCACCGGGCGAGGGTGGAGGTCGCGGCCTCGCCGGAGCAGGTCTTCGCCGTCCTCCTCGACGCCGATGCCTGGGTGGACCTGGGCCTTCCCGATCACCGCGCGTCGACTGGACCTCGGGCTTCCCGCTCGAGGTCGGCTCGACCCGCACGGTCCACATGCGCGGCGGGATGGTGGGCTACGAGGAGTTCATCGCCTACGAGCACGGCGTCCGGATGGCCTTCCGCTTCAACGAGGCGTCCAAGAAGGGGGTCCGGGCCTTCGCCGAGGACTACCAGGTGACCGACCTCGGCGGCGGTCGGTGCGCGGTGGCGTGGACGATGGCGATGGACACCGGGCCGAGCCCCGAAGGTGCTGGACCTGGTGGTGTCCCCGCTGATGTCGGCCGGCCTGAAGTACATGCTCGGCAGGTTCGCCAAGCTCGTCGAGTCCGACTACGCGCCGGCCGGGCGGCCTGATGACGACCTCCGACCTCGGCGACGATCGACCTCACCGACGCCTCGGTGTGGGAGCGGGGCGCGCCCCACGAGTGGCTCGACCGGTTGCGCGCCGAGAGCCCGGTGCACTGGCACGAGGAGGCGGACGGTCCCGGGTTCTGGGCGCTGACCCGCCACGAGGACGTCCGGCGGGTCTCGACGTCGCCCGGGGAGTTCTCGAGCTACGTCGGCGGGCCGCTGCGCCTCGACCCCGGACCCCGACACCCTGGACCAGCTGCGGATGGTCATCATCGGCATGGACCCGCCCGACCACCGCGACTTCCGCACCATCGTCTCGCGGGCCTTCACCCCGAAGATGATCGGCCGGCTCGAGGAGTCGCTGCGCACGGAGACCAAGCGGGTGGTCGGCGAGCTGCGCGGCGGCACCCGCTGCGAGTTCGTGGCCGACGTCGCCGCCCGGATCCCGATGTGGTCGATCAGCGAGCTGATGGGGGTGCCGCCGGAGGACCGGCACCGGCTCTACGAGCTGAGCCACGCGCTCATCGACGACCAGGACCCCGAGATCGCCCCGACCCCGGAGACGGCGATGGTGGCGACGGCCGAGATCTTCGCCTACGCCGCGGAGATGGCGGCCCGCGAGCGGGCCAACCCGTCGGACAGCCTCACCAGCGCGCTGCTCGAGGCCGAGGTCGACGGACGCCGGCTCGACGACCTCGAGTTCACGCTGTTCTTCATCTTCCTGATCGTCGCCGGCAACGAGACGACCCGCACGGCGAGCTCGCACGGGCTGCTGTCGCTGCTCGACCACCCCGAGTCGCTCGACCGGCTCGTGCGCGACCCGAGCCTGATGCCCTCGGCGGTCGAGGAGATCCTGCGCTGGGAGCCGCCGATCCACCACTTCCGGCGGACGGCCACCGCCGACCTCGAGCTCGGCGGCCAGCCGATCGCGAAGGGCGACAAGGTGCTGATGTGGTACGCCGGGGCGAACCGCGACCCCGACGTGTTCGCCGACCCGCACCGCTTCCTGATCGACCGCTCGCCCAACCCCCAGCTGTCGTTCGGGATCGGCGAGCACTTCTGCCTCGGCGCCAACCTCGCTCGGCTGTCGCTGCGACTGCTCTTCACCGAGCTGCTCGGCGACCATCGAGAACATCCAGCTGGAGGCACCTCCGCGGCGCCTGCACTCGAACCTGATCAACGGGATCAAGGAGATGCGACTCACCTACGACGTGCGGTGAGCGGCGCTCCGTCGTCGAGCGACTCCAGCCGAGCGCGCAGGTGCCTGGCCTCCGCACCCGGCGGGCACGCCGAGAGGGCGTCCTCGTAGGCGGCGCGGGCCGCCGCTGCCTGCCCGTCCCGGCGCAGCAGCTCGGCTCGCGCCACCGCCACCCGATGGTGGCCGGGCAGCCGCTCGTCGAGGTCCTTGAGCAGGGACAGACCCGCCCGCGGGCCGCTGAGCTCGGCGAGAGCGACGGCACGGTTGAGCCGGACCAGGGGAGAGCCGGTGAGCTGCTCCAGCCGCAGGTACGCGGCGGTGATCGTGTGCCAGTCGGTCTCGGCGAAGCCCGGGGCGAGGGCGTGGCAGGCGGCGACGACGGCCTGCAGCCGCAGCTCCTCGGCGTACCCGGAGGTGGGTGCGGTGTGCTGCAGGCGCTCGACGGCGGCGGCGATCTCCTCGCCACGCCACCGGGCCCGGTCCTGGTCGGCCAGCACCACGATCCGTCCCTGCTCGTCGGTCCGGGTGTCGCGGCGCGAGTGCTGGAGCAGCAGCAGTGCCGCCAGGGGCCGCAGGACCCGATCGGGGTCCGGCACGATCCGCTCCGCCAGCAGCGCCAGTCGCACCGCCTCGCCGGCATCGCGGATGCGGACGACGTCGTCGCCGCCGGGTGCGTACCCGGCCGTGAACGCCAGGTAGATGGCGCGAGCAACTGACTCGACGCGGTCGGGCCAGGTGGCGGGATCAGGGACCGAGAACGGGATGCCGGACCCCGCCAGGCGCTTCTTCGCGCGAGTCAGCCTCGCCGCCATCGTGGGAACTGGGACCAGGAACAACCGCGCGATGGTCTCGGTCGGGACGCCGAGCACGAACCGCAGCGCCAGGGCCGGCCGGACCTCCTCGGCCAGCGCCGGGTGGGTGCACATGAACAGCAGGGCCAGCCGGTCGTCGACGTCGTCGCCCGGTTGCGCCTGCCCCGCCCGCTGCTGCGGCATGCCCAGCGAGACCAGGGGTGCCCGGCTCCGGGCCACGCGCTCGTGGCGCAGGGCATCCAGCACCCGGCGGTCGGCCGCCGTCCGCAGCCAGCCGGTGGGATTCGCCGGTACCTCTCCGGCCGGCCACGATCGCGCCGCCTGGGCGAAGGCCTCGGCGAGGGCGTCCTCGACCAGGTCCGGACGGCGGTGACGGCGCAGCAGCCCCGCCAGCAGGCGACCCCAGTCGTCGCGCATCGCCTGCTGGAGGATGGTTTCGTGGCTCGTCGCTGGCGCTCCTCGCACCTCAACCACCGGGTCGGCTCGTCGCCGGCGCTTCTCGCACCTCAGCCACCGGGTCTGGCTGCGTCGTCCACCCGGGTCACCCGTACTCGACGACCGGCCTGATCTCCATGTCGTAGGGAGGCAGGATCCGCAGCAGCTCGGTGACGGTGTCCAGGTCCGGCGCCTCGAGGACGTAGAAACCACCGAGGCCCTCGAGGACCTCGGCGTACGGTCCCTCCGTCAACGTGGTGTCGCCGTCCGGGCCGGTGCGCAGGACGGTGGCGGTGCTCGGCCCGTCCAGGGCCTCACCGGCGATGATCGACACCTCGTCGCGCGCTGAGCACGCGGCATCGAACTGCTCGAACCGGGTCATCACTGCACCCTGTTCCTCAGGGGTCATCGTGGGCCACGGCTTCTGGGGGCCGTCGCCGACGAGCAGGACCATGTACTTCATCGTTGGTTCCTCTCCTTCGTCGGGTGGCACGGTGCCACTCACCCCTGTGTCGTCCGAGCCAGGTCGAGATCGACCGGTCCGGCCCTGGGTTTTCGACAGTCTGGTGGACGCAGCCCGGGAGGCCAATGGGCCTCGGGTCAGGAGACGGCGCGGAACGGGTCGTGCTCGGCGAGGATCTTGTCGACGCGCGCCTGGTCGAGCCGGCTGACGACGTACTTGTCGTCCTGCGCGTCGCGGATGACCTTGGCCAGCGTGAAGGAGGACGAGACCAGGAACAGGCACGTCATGGTGAGGAAGCCGCGCTGCCAGGGGTCCATCGGCATGTAGAGCAGCGCCCAGATCAGACCGAGCATCGCGATGCCGAACGAGGCGCCGGCCTGGAAGAAGAAGGCCTGGGTGTTCTTGGTGGGGGCGGACTGGCTGGTCATGGTGGCTCTCTTCCGTCGGGCTCGGCTGGACGGGGTCAAGACTCGTCGCGATCGGCGCCCGCCGCCTGAGCGCAGGTACTCAACCTGCCCGAGCGGGTGAGCGTGCCTGGTGGCAGCATCACCGGCGTGACGGTCGACGCAGGCGTGGTCCGCGGGGGCGGCCGGGGGCTGGCGCTGGTCTGTGCCGCCGGGATCATCTGGGGGACCATCGGGCCGGCCGTGGACCTGGTGCACGAGCGGTCGATGCTGAGCGTGCTGACGATGAGCGGTTGGCGCTCGGTCGCCGCGGTGGCCACGCTCGCTGCCGTCGTCGTGCTGCGCGGTCAGCTCGCTGCCTGCCTCGCCCTGGTGCGCGCGCACCCGGTCCGGATCGTCGGCATGGGGGTGCTCACCACCGCGTTCCAGCTGCTCTTCTTCGTGGCCGTGCTGGCCGTCGGGGTGAGCATCGCGACCGTGGTCGCGCTGGGCTCCGCGCCGGTGCTGCTCCTGCTGCTGCACAGCGCGCAGCGACGACGGGTTCCGAGCGGGGCTCAGCTGGCCACGGTGTCGACGGGGGTCGCTGGTCTTCTGCTGGTCAGCCTCGTCGGCGGTGACGGCGGGGGTTCGGACCCCGCGCTGGGCATCGTCGCCGCCCTCGCCTCGGGTGCCGCCTTCGCGCTCTCCGCCGACGTCGGCAGCTCGGTCTCCCAGGGGCACGACGCGGTGCCGGTCGCCACCGGCACCATGGTCGTGGCGGCGATGATCATGGTGCCGGCAGGCGTGACCGTGGGGCTGGTGCGAGAGGACGCGCTGGTCCCCTCGGACGCCGCGACGTGGGCGGGGCTCGCCTACCTCGGCGTGGTCACGATGGCCCTGGCCTACGTGCTGCTCTTCGCGGGGCTGCGCACCACGGGCAGCGGGTCGGCCGCGGTGGCGACCCTGCTCGAGCCCGTCACCGCTGTGGTCATCGCGGTCCTGCTGCTCGGCGAGACACTGACGCTCGCGGGGGTCGCCGGGTCGCTCCTGATCCTCGCGGCCATCGGGAGCCTCGGCCTCCGGCAGGAGGTCCCCGAGGTGCCGGAGGTCCACTAGCAGCCGGTCCGCCCCGCGGGTGGGGGCTAGGTCCGGGCCAGCGGGAGGCGGACGACGAACCGGGTGCCGCCACCTGGTCGTTCGTCGACGTCGATCTCCCCGGCGTGGGAGAGCACGATCGCCCGGGTGATGAACAGGCCGAGTCCCAGACCCGGGACGGACTGCCCTTCGCGACCTCCTCGGATGAACTTCTCGAAGATCATCTCGCGCTCCTCCGGTGGGATGCCGGGTCCGTCGTCGGTGACGGTGAGCACGGCGACGTCGTCCTCGTGGGTGACGCTGACGCCGATCTCACCCCCGGCGGGGGTGTACTTCGCGGCGTTCGAGACCAGGTTGTCGACGACCTCCACGAACGTCTCGTCGAGCGCCACCGGCACGGGCGGGCCGGTCACGAGCACGAGGCGGAGCCCAGCGCCCTCGACGCCCGGGCGCGCGGACTCCACGGCCTGCTCCACGACACCGACGAGGTCCACGGGACGGCCCGGGGCGGGGTGGTGCTTGTCCTCGCCCGCGACCCGCAGGATCTGCTCCACCAGCCGCTCCATCCGGGCGATGTTGCGGGCCGCCACCTGCAGGTGGGCCGAGAGCCGGGCCGGGTCGGCCTGCGACTCGAGGGACTCGCCCGCGATCTCGACGTACCCCCGCACCGAGGTCAGCGGGGTGCGCAGCTCGTGCGCGACCAGGGTGACGAACTCCTCGTGCGCCTGCGCCGCGGCCAGTCGGGCGGTGATGTCGTGCTGCACGGTGGCGAGGGCGAAGGGCTCGCCCGTCTCGGGGTCGGGGACCAGGAAGCTGGAGATCTCCACGGGGACGGGTGGGCCGTACGCTCGCTTCAACGTCGACTCCCCGTGCCAGCGCCCGTGCTGGACGACGGCGGGCTGCTCGATCCGCTCGGACCGCTCGATGCCCTCGGGCGTGAGGAAGTCACGGATCGTGGTGCTGGTGACGTCCACGTCGTGGGGCAGGCCGACCAACGCGCGCCCGGCCGGGTTGACGTAGCGGACCCGACCGTCGAGGCCGGCGATCGCGATGAAGTCGCTGGAGGCCTCCACCAGCGCCCGGAACTGCTTCAGGTCCGCGTTCGCGGCCTGCAGCCGCTCCTCGGAGGCGCGGAGCTCGGTGATGTCCTGCGCGATCCAGCCGGTGCCGAGCTTGCGGGAGCCGTCGGCGTCGTAGAGGGGGAACAGCTGCGCGCGGAGGACGAGGTCACCCGTCGGGAGCCTCGTCACGAGGTCCCCCGACCACCGGGTGCCGGCGTCGACGTGCGCGCTCAGCTCGGCGGCCAGGGACGCGCCCACCACCTCGGTCACCGACGGCCAGAGGTCCTCGCTCGAGACGGACAGGCCCAGCGCGGCCAGCCGGGGGTTGAGGTAGCTGACGGTGCCGTCCTCGTCGGCGATGGCCATGAAGTCCTGCGAGTCCTCCGCCAGCGACTTGAACTTGCTCAGGTCCTGCTGCGTGCGCAGGTGCTCGGTGAGGTCGGTGGCCACGCCGACGACGCCCTCGAGCACCCCGTCGGCGTCGTGGACCGGCTCGAACGAGGTGCGCAGCAGGCGACCGTTCAGCGTTCTGTGCACGGTGAACGCCTCGCCGGCCAGGGCGCGTCGGATCACCTGTTGGTCCAAGGGATCACGGTAGTAGGCGAGCAGGTCCTGTCCCACCAGCTCGCCCGGCTTCAGCCCCTGGGCCTGGAGTCCCTGACCTACCGACAGCGTGCACCGACCCTCGGTGTCCATCCCGAAGATCATCTGAGGTCCGAGGTTCGCGATGTCGTCGGTCGACTGCGCCATCGCGTCTCCTCCCCATGCGGCCCGGGATCCGGTCCCGAGGCCGTCGACCGTCCCACCCGTGCCAGAGATGCTAAGCCAACGAAGGGCCTGGAGTCAGGGCAAGGGGGCCCGACCTGCGCGGCGCCCGAGGGCGACCATGCTGTCGGCCGTCCGGGCCAGGACCGGCCCGGCGACCGCCAGCAGCAGGATGTAGGCGCTGGCGAAGGCGCCGATCTTCCCGTGCCCGGCGAGCACGGCCAGACCGGCGATGACGACGGAGAACTCGCCGCGCGCGACCAGGGCGGTGCCGGCGCGCACCCGGCCGGGGGTCCCCACCCCGTCGCGGCGGGCGGCGTACCAGCCGGTCGCCACCTTGGTCAGGGCCGTGACCGCGGCCAGCGCCAGCGCGCCCGGCAGCACCGGCAGCACCTCCGCAGGGTCCACGCTCAGCCCGAAGGACAGGAAGAACACCGCGGCGAAGAGGTCCCGCAAGGGAGCCAGCACCGTGCGCGCCCGACGGGCGGTGTCCTCGGGGATGGCCAGGCCGACCAGGAAGGCCCCGACCGCTGCCGAGGCGCCGACCCACTGGGTGAGGCCGGCGACGACCAGGGTCAGGCCCAGCACCCGGAGCAGCACCTGCTCGTCGTCCTCGTGGCCCAGCACCTGGCCCAGCCTGTGACCGTACCGACGAGCGGCGACCAGCATCGCGAGCACGACACCGACGGCCACCACGGCCCCGACCACCGCGCGGACCGCCGTCCCACCGGCCAGCAGCACCGCCAGCACCGGCAGGTAGACGGCCATCGCCATGTCCTCGAGCACCAGCACCGACAGCACCGCCGGGGTCTCGCGGTTACCGGTGCGACGCAGGTCTCCGACCAGGCGGGCCACGATGCCTGAGGAGGAGATCCAGGTGACGCCCGCCAGGGCCAGGGAGGCCTGCCAGTCGAGACCGAGCAGGACCCCGGCCGCGTAGCCCGGCGGCGCGTTGAGGACGAAGTCGACCAGCCCGCTGGGGGCGTGCTGCTTCAGCGAGGCGCTGAACTCGGTGGCGGAGAACTCCAGGCCCAGCAGCAGGAGCAGCAGCAGCACCCCGATCTCGGCACCGGCCTCGACGAAGTGCGCCGTCGCCTCGATGTCGACCAGCCCGCCGTCGCCGAGCACCAGCCCGCCGAGCAGGAACAAGGGGATGGGCGAGAGGCCCAGCCGCCGGGCCGCCGTACCCAGCCCTCCGAGCAGGAGCAGCAGCAGGCCGAGCTCCAGGAGGAAACGACCTAGCTCGTCCACGTCCTCAGCCGGCGACGATCTGCCGGACTCCTGCGATGCCGTCGTCGGTGCCCACCACCACCAGGGCGTCCCCGCCGTGCAGGGGCTCCTGAGGCGCCGGCGAAGCGATCACGTCCTCGCCGCGCACGATGGCCACCACCGAGGCGCCGGTCAGGGTCCGGGCCCGGGTGTCTCCGAGGGGAGCGCCGTCGTACCGGGAACCGGTCGGGACGTCGATGCTCGCCGATGCCAGCCCCGGGATCTCCCGGGTGAGGTCGGCGAAGCGCTCGGTGATCCGGGGAGCCCCGAGCAGCTCGGCCACCGTGTCCGCCTCGGCCGCGGACAACATCAGCAGCGGTGTGGACGAGTCGGGGTCCTCCTGGCTGTAGCGGACGAGCTCGAACCGGCCGTCCCGGTAGGACACGATCCCGATCCGGTGACCGGCGGTCGTGTCGAACTCGTAGCGCACGCCGACACCCGGCAGCAGTACCTCGTCGACGTCCATGCGGTCATCCTGCCCGAGGTCGCGTCCGGCGACGGCGCTTGCGGGCCTCGTCGACGAGGAGCAGGAGTGAGGCGGTGGCCGCCGCGAGCAGCCACTGCCCCGGGGACAGGGAGGTCGTGCGGAAGACGGCCTGGGCCGGGGGTGCGGTGACGACCACGACCTGCAGCACCAGGACGACGACCAACGCCGTCCACAGGAACCGGTTGGTGAGGGTGCGGGCGTGGAACACCGAGAGGTCGGGGGAGCGCACGGTCAGCGCGCTGACGACCTGGAACAGCACGAAGGTGGTGAAGGCCAAGGTGGCCGCCTGCCCGGGTGGCAGCGCCGCCACGCCATAGGCGAGGACGGCGAGCGTGCCCACCGCCATGATCGCCCCGTTGAGCGCGATGACGCCGATCCTCGACAGCGGGAGCAGGTGCTCGTGCACGGCTCGTGGGGGGCGCCCCATGACGTCGGGCCCCGGCGGGTCCATGCCGAGCGCGACGGCCGGGGGGCCGTCCATGATCATGTTGACCCACAGGATCTGGACGGCGGTCAACGGAGCCGGGAGCCCGACCAGGCTCGCGGCCAGCATGGTGGCGATCGCGCCCGCGTTGGTGGTGAGCTGGAAGCGGAGGAACGAGACGATGTTGGCGTAGATCGTCCGCCCTCCCTCGATCGCTCGCACGATGGTGGCGAAGTCGTCGTCGACGAGCACCATGGCGGCGGCGTCGCGGCTGACCTGGGTGCCGGTCCGGCCCATGGCGACCCCGATGTCGGCGGCCCTGAGCGCCGGGGCGTCGTTGACGCCGTCCCCCGTCATCGCGGTGACGTGACCGCTTGCCTGGAGGGCGCGGACGATGCGTAGCTTGTGCTCCGGGCTGACCCGGGCGAAGATCCCGGTCTCGGAGATCGCGCTGTCGTCGTCGGCTGCGGCGTCCAGCTCGGCGCCGGTGCAGGTGCGTCCGGTGATGCCCAGCTCGCGGGCGATGGCCTGCGCGGTCGTGGCGTGGTCGCCGGTGATCATCTTGACGTCGACGCCGGCGGCGTGGCAGGCGGAGATCGCGTCGACCACCCCGGGGCGCGGTGGGTCCAGGAGGCCGACCACGCCGAGCAGCGTGAGCCCGCTCAGCTGGAGCTCGAGGGGCTGGAGCTCGAGGTCCTGGCGGTCGATCCGGCGTTCGGCGACGGCCAGGACCCGCAGCCCACGACCGGCCAGCCGCGCCATCGCCGTGGAGACCTCCGCTCGGGCGGCCGGGTCGAGGGGCGCGGTGCCTCCCTGAGCATCGGCCAGCTGTGTGCAGCGCCCCAGCAGGCTGTCGAGGGCGCCCTTCACCGCGACCAGGACGTGCTCGGGGTCCTGGTCGACGAGGTGCGCGGTGGCCATGAAGCGGTGCTGTGCGTCGAACGGCACCTCGGCGACGCGGGGCATCCGTGTCCGCGCGCCTCCGGGGTCGATCCCGACCTTGCCGGCGAGCACGACCAGGGCGGCCTCCATCGGGTCGCCGACCACGGTCCCGCCCGTCACGCTGCTGTCGTTGCAGAGCACCGCCGCCCGGCCGAGGCGCCGCACCGCGTCCGTCCCGGACCCACCGAGGGGAGCGCCGTCCGTGGTGATCGCGCCGTCCGGCTGGTACCCCTCCCCGGACACGGCGTGCTCGACCCCGCCGATCCACACACTGCGCACGGTCATCTGGTTGACGGTCAACGTCCCGGTCTTGTCGGTGCACACGACCGAGGTGGCGCCGAGGGTCTCCACCGAGGCGAGGTGCTTGACCAGGGCGCCCCGCCGGGCCATCTGGTGGACGCCGACGGCGAGCGTGACGGTGACGACGACCGGCAGGCCCTCCGGGACCGCGGCCACCGCGAGCGCCACGGCCGAGAGCAGGACGTCGAGCCATGCCTCGCCGCGCAGCAGCCCGACCACCAGGTACGCCGCCACCGCGACCCCGCCGACCGCCGCCAGCCGTCTGCCCAGCTGCGCCAGCTGGCGCTGGAGCGGTGTCGCCGTCACCGACGTGCGGTTGATGAGCTCCGCCAGGAGACCCATCTCGGTGTCCGGACCGGTGGCCGTCACGACCAGCTCGCCTCGCCCCCGGGTGACCAGGGTGTTCATGAACGCCATGCACCAGCGATCGCCCGCGGCCGGGTCGGCCTCGGTCACAGGATCCGTGCGCTTTGCGGTCGGGACCGACTCGCCGGTGAGCGCGGACTCGTCGACCTCCAGCTGCTCGGCGACCAGGAGCCGCCCGTCCGCCGGGACCTGGCTGCCTGCCTCGAGCAGCACGACGTCGCCGGGGACGAGGCCGGCGGCCGCGAGCGTCGCCACCCGGCCGTCGCGACGCACCAGGCAGGTGGGGGCCAGCATCTCGCGGAGGGACTCCAGGCTGTGCTCCGCTCGGAACTCCTGGACGAACCCGAGCACCGAGTTGACCACGACGACCGCGACGATGACGGCAGCGTCCTCGGCCTCCCCCACCAGGCCGGCGATCGCCCCGGCTCCCAGCAGCATCAGGACGAGCGGGCTGCGGACCTGGTCCACCAGCAGCAGCACCCGGGGGCGCCGCGGGGGCTGCGGGAGCAGGTTGGGTCCGTGGGCGGTCAACCTGGTCGCGGCGTCGTCGCCGCCGAGACCGGTCTCCGGCGACACCCCGAGCTCGGCGGCCACGTCAGCGGCCGTCATGGAGTGCGAGGCACGGGCCGAGCCGGGCTGTCGCGTCGATGGCACCTCGGTCGTCACCCGGTCCACCCGCTCACGCTCGCGCCACGTCGTCCTCCTGCTCGATCCCCACGGTAGGAAACGGCTGCGGCAGCCAGACAGGGCCGATCGTCCCTGGTGATCGAGCCCTCCGACTCCCCGCACCGGCCCGTCGCGTGGCGCCTTGACCGACCCCGCCGTGCCTGGTGGCATCTGGTCTGGACCACCGACCGACGAGAGGACCAGCACGTGCTTCCCAGCCCCACCCGACGCGCCCTGTTCGCGGGAGCAGCCGCCATCGCGACGGCCGGCTCCGCCACGGCCCCGGCGGCCGCAGCAGCGGTCAAGCGGCACCGACGCCCCGAGGACGCTCAGGCGACGCTGCAGTGGCTGGGCACCGCCGGGTGGCGTGTCGACGTCGACGGTCACGTCGTCCTGGTCGATCCCTATCTGACCCGCTTCCCGACGGGGCTGGCCGCCGGGCGGTTCGACCCGGACACCCGACTTCGCAGCGACCCGGAGGCCGTGGCGCCGCACGTCGAGGACGCGGACACGGTCCTGGTGACGCACACGCACTGGGACCACGTGGCCGACGTCCCGTTGGTGGCGCGGACCACCGGGGCGCAGGTGTTCGGCACGTTGACGACGTACCAGGTGCTGACGGCCCTCGGGGTGCCACCCGGCCAGGTCTCGACGGTCGAGGGTGGTGAGGTGCTCCAGCGGGGGCCACTGGTGCTCCGGGTGGTCTCGGCGCGGCACAGCCGCAACGCGCGGGGCGGGGTGCTGTTCCCCGGGTTGCTCACCCAGGCGCCGACGACGCCCGAGACCATCGCCGACCTGCCCGAGGGAGGCACCCTTGCCTACTGCCTCGACCTGCCCGGGGGCAGGCGTTGCCTGTTCCTGGGCGCCAGCGACTTCTCCGAGAAGGACCTCGCCGGCCTGGCCCCCGACCTGGTGGCCGTGCCCGTGCCCTCGAGCGACGCCACGCACGACTACCTCCCGCGGCTGCTGTCCGTCCTCGATCACCCTCGCACGGTCGTGCCGGTGCACTGGGACGACTTCGAGTCGCCGTTGCGGAACCCGCCCCAGCCGCTCGACGACACGACCCGCGAGCGTCTGGACGAGCTGATGGAACAGGTGGGCCGGGTCAGCCCGCGGTCGCGGGTGGTCCTCCCACGCTACGCGGAGCCGCTCGACTGGTGAGCGCCGCGCGTGGGTGAATGGCGCCGACGGGTCCCGGGTACAGGACGACGAGCCCGAACACGTGAGGAGATGCCATGCCTGGGAAGAAGAGCCCCGGACCGTCGGTCAAGGACGACAAGACCTACGAGGCGTTGCGCGACGAGGGTGCGAGCAAGGAGAAGGCCGCGCGGATCGCGAACGCGAGCGACAACAGCTCCCGGTCGAAGGTCGGTCGCAAGGGTGGCCGCTCCGGCAGCTACGACGACTGGTCGAAGAAGGACCTGGAGCAGCGCGCCCGCGAGATCGGGATCGAGGGCCGGTCGTCGATGACCAAGGACGAGCTCATCACGGCGCTCCGCGACCACTGACGCGCCGGCGGCGGGCGGCAGGCGCGGTCAGTCGTCGGGCCGCCCCAGCAGCTCGACCACGATCTCGGCGACCCGCCGCTCGGTGACCCGCGCCCGGGCTGCCGCACGGCGGATCCGGTTCCTGGCCTCCTCGATGCTCAGGTCCCGGGCGGTGGCGAGCATGCCGGAGGCGTGGTCGAGCACCTGCGAGGCCTGCAGGACCTCCGGGGCTCGCCGCGCGGCCTCGAGCGTGGAGAAGTCCAGGTCGGCGTTCGTGACGGCGGCGGCGGCCTCGGCGCCGAGGATCTCGGCGAGCTGCTCATGGTGTCCGGTGAAGCACTGCGCGCTGCCGCCGTACAGGTTGACCCCGCCCACCGCCCGGCCGCCGTCGAGGATCGGCAGGGACAGCGTGCTGGCGACGCCGCGGGATGCGGCAGCCCGCGCGAAGAGCTGCCAGGCCCTCTCGTCCGTCGCGTCCAGGCTCACCTCGAGCGTCTCGTGCCCGCGGACGCTGCGCTCGCACGGGCCGTCGTCGAGGTACTGCACCGCGTCCAGGTCCTGGACGAGCGCGGGGGAGGCCACGAGGGTGATCGTGACGCCGTGCTCCGCGGCGGTCAGGCTCAGCCCGAGGCAGTCGGGGACGACCTCTTGGACCCGGCCGGCGAGCCGCCGCAGCCGGGCAGGCAGGTCCGGGTCGGCCGTGGCCCGGGCGATCTCCTCGATCGCCGCGGCCGATTCAGGGATGGGATCCATCGAGCCCCCATGGTGGTGCGACTACGTTGCCACCGACCTGTACCCATCTCCGCCTCCTGGGTCACCCGGTGGTCGCTGCCGCCGGGCAATCTCGCCCGGGGACCTAGGTCTCCGGCGTGAGGGCGGGGCCGAGCCAGCGTCGTACGAACGCGCGCAGCTCGTCGGTGGAGCGCGGGGTGGCCGGCGGGTGCTGGAGGAACGACACCATCAGCCGCATCATCAGCTCCGCCAGGGCCGCGAGCTCGGCGTCGTCGTGGATGCCGGCGGCCTCCCAGTCGACCGGGACGTGGCGCAGCACACCGGCCCCGAGGTCGAAGCCCATCGGCGAGGTGACGCCGCGGCCGAAGAGGTCCTGGTCGTCGGCCTCGAGCAGCAGCCCGATCCGCGGCTCGCGCGGGATCTCCTGGACGGCGAACACGGTGGCCTCGACCACGACGTCGATCGGCGTCCGCGCCGAGGCCAGGTGCTCCTGCATCCGCTCCACGAACGATGCGGCGCCGGTCTCGGCGACCGCCGACAGCAGCTCGGCGAGGCTCGGGAAGTAGCGGTAGACGGTCTGCCGGGTCACCCCGACCTCGTCGGCGACGTCCGACAGCGTCGTCTTCGGCAGCCCCCTCCGCTCGATGCAGCGAGTCGTCGCCGCGATGATGCGCTCCCGCGCGAGCGCCTCGGTGCGGGGCGGGTCTCCCTGCCAGCCGTGGTGGCCCATCGCTCAGACCTCCGCCGATGCCGTGCGCGCGACGCGGTCCGACGTCGTACGACGGCCACGGTGGAGCACCGCGAGCGTCAGCCCTGCGGCCACGAAGCACGCGAGCACGTAGGCGCCGCTGCCGGTCGGGGTGCCTGCGCTGGTCAGGCCGTCCTCTGCGGCGAGGTAGGCGGGGAGGGCGGTCAGCCAGAACACCGCGTGGGCGGCCAGGAAGAGCAGCGGGAAGACCACGACGAAGGGGTTCAGCGGCGGTCGCTCGGCGTCCGGGGACCGCCACTCGCGAGCCAGGATCCAGAGCCCCGCGCCCCACACCAGGGCCAGCTCGGCCCCCAGGACCCAGGCCTGGGCCGTGGTGCGGGGGGAGTCGCCACCCAGCACGCTCGACGGGATCCCGGCGACCAGCATCCCGAGCGGCGTGAGCGACGCCGGCCGCGATCGGTGCGTCCGACCAGCGAGCGCCTGCGACCGCGGGCGCGGCGCGTCCCGGCATCGCGCGGCCCGACCAGGCGGACGACGAGGTAGGTCAGCACCCCCATCGACACCGACGCGAACAGCACCATGCTGGTCATCGGGACCGAGGCGAGCATCGGGTGGTTGACCTGGTCGTTGTCGACGTTCCAGGCCCACCACCTCAGCTGTGGGCCGAGATGGTCGAAGATCTCGTAGAAGACCTGGCACACGAAGGCCACGCCGACCGCGCCGACCAGCGGGCCGCGGCGGGCGAAGACACCGAGGCCGCGCACCACCTCGTAGCCCAGCGCGCTGATCGCGGGGTAGAACGCGACGATGTAGAGCGGCAGCCGGTCGTACATGAGCTGCACGGTGAACTCGTTGTGCGCGAAGATGAAGCCGTAGATCTCGTCGAGGCCGAACCACTCCGGGAAGTACAGCGGCGGCTCCGTGACCGCGAGATAGGCCAGCGAGGCGAACCACAACGACAGGTTGGTGGGGTCGCCCTCGCGCCGGAGGCGTCGTACGGCGTGCACCAGGGCGAGCACCGCGCCCGTGATGATCACCAGCTCGAGCAACGGCTGGGTCCAGTGGGCGAGCGCCGTCGGGTCGTTGAGGGAGACGACCGGGTCGACGTCGCGGCAGCTGAAGCCGAGCTCCCGGACGACGGCCTCCGCCTCCGGTCCGCAGGTGCCGCTCACGCCGTCACCGTGGCCGGCGTGGCCGGCGTCCGCCGTTGCGCCGGGCGTGTAGTCGGTGGCGGGCGGGTCCGCGAGCGGGTCGAAGCCGAAGGGCACCGTGGTCCGGCCCAGCGCGGCCCGGAGCTGGTAGCGGAGGAGACCGAGCAGCACCCGTGGGCTCCTGAACATGTCGGCCAGCGACTCGTCGAGGTTGAAGACCCTCGCGAAGTGCTCGTCGACGACCTGGTCCTCGCGGGCGGCGCCGGTGATGGCGTTGAACACGGGGTTGCTGAGCGCGGCCACGATCCGGCGACGCCAGCCGGGCAGGACCTCGCTGCCGGTGGCGCACTCGTAGCCCTGGTCGCGGGCCATCGCCAGCGACCACGGGACCCGCAGCACCTCGACCTGCCGGCGGGTGAAGTCGGCGACGACGTCGGCGTCGAGCACCTCGGCGTCGGCCAGGACCGACCTCAGCAGGACGGCGCACCCGGCGGCGGAGCTGATGCCCTGCGCGTAGAACGGGTTGAACGCGCAGATCGAGTCGCCGACGAAGACCAGGCCGCGCGGGTGCACGGGAAGCTGGTCGTAGCGACGCCACGTGTTGCCGGTCGAGCGCGTGAGGTGGACCTCCGAGGTCGCCTCGCACTGCTTCATGGCCTCGGCGAAGAGCGGCGCCCGCAGCCGCTCGGCCGCGGTGGTGAACTCCTCGGTCGTCCGCGGCATCTCCAGCCCCCACGAGCCCATCGAGGCGATCATCCGGTCACCCTCGATCGGGATGAAGTTGGAGAGGAAGGCGTGCTCGGCCGGCCTGCTGCTGTCGGTGTCCTGGGCCGGCATCAGGATCACGTGCTTCCACCACCACGAGTCCGGCCGCTCGTCGGCGGGCGGGAGGTCGTACCAGCGCGAGACGTAGGTGACCTTCGCGTCGAGCGTGCGGACCGGGGGCCTGGCCCAGCCCGCCGCCTCCAGCCAGTGCATCACCGACGAGCCCCGCCCCATGGCGTCGACGACGAGGTCGGCGCTGATCGTCTCGGGGTCGGCGGTGCCCAGCTGGAAGCGGACGCCGGTGATGCCGCCGTCGCTCTGTCGCGCCGACCTTCGTGCATGAGCCCCTGCACGGTCACGCCCTCGCGGATCGTGACGTGGGGGACGGCGCGCACCCGGTCGCGCAGGACCCGTTCGATGAGGATCCGCGAGCTGTAGACCATCGTCATCGTGGACTGCTTGCGCGGCGCCCAGCCGTCCTTCTCCAGGTACGCCGCGTCGTGCGAGGGCATCAGCAGCATCCCGCCCGCGGCGATCAGGTCGTCCTCGAAGCCGGGGAACAGCGCGCCGATCGCGCGACGCCCGCCGTTGAGCAGGAAGTGGGGATGCTTGCTCTGAGGCACCCCGCGTCGATGCTCGGCGTCGGCGGGCAGCTCGTCGCGCTCGAGCACGATCACCCGGTCGAACCGGTCGGCCAGCGCGCCCGCGGCACAGAGACCGGCCACGCTCCCGCCCAGGACCACGGCTGTCTTACCCAGCGTATTCATACATTCACCCATGAGACGTATGAATGTATGGATGGCGTGCGCGGCGGAGTCAAGGGTGGGCGGCCCTGATGCTGCAACTTCGTGCATTGCAGAAAATTGCAGGAGTCGCGGCGACTGATTGCCCGCTCCTCCCTTTACTTTTCTCTGGCTCGTCACTTGGGACGAGCCAGAGAGAAAGCTGAAGCGTATGAATCTGAAGGCACTGGTCTTGTCGGCAGCCCTCGTCGGCTCCGTCGTCTCGGTGGGATCGGCCACAGCAGCTGACATCGACAACTGCGCCTCCACCTCCACCTGCATGTGGAACAGCAACGACTACCAGGACAAGATCGCCGGTCGCACCCACGGTGACAGCGACATCAAGTACGTCGGCGACAAGGCCAACAACAAGATGGACTCCTGGGCGAACAACTCGAACACCTACCAGTCCTGCGGCTACGACGGCAGCAACGGCACCGGTGACGCCCAGGACTGGGAGGAGAATCAGCACGACAGCAACGTGGCGCCCTGGAACTCCGACGAGGTCTCGGGCTGGCGTACGAAGTACGGCTGCTGACCACGATGCATCGACTGCAGGCACACGGGCTCGCGAAGAGCTATCGCACCCCGGCGGAGACGGTGGAGGCGGTCAGGGACGTCTCGTTGACGCTGGACGCCGGCGAGTTCGTGTGCCTGCACGGCACGAGTGGTTCCGGGAAGTCGACCCTGCTGCACCTGCTGGCCGGGCTGGTGAGGCCCGACGCCGGCTCGATCGTCGTCGCCGGCGTCGACCTGGTCGCGGGCACCGAGGCCCAGCGAGCCGCCGTCCGGCGCGCCGAGGTGGGTGTCGTGTTCCAGCACGACAACCTGATCGCAGAGTTCGACGCCTGGGAGAACGTGGCGCTGCCGTTGGAGGTGGGTGGCACCCCGCTGGCCGAGGCCCGCCGTCAGGCGCTCGAGGCCCTCGACCTGGTCGGGCTGCACGACGTGAGCGGGCGCCGTCCCCACGAGCTGTCAGGGGGCCAGCGGCAACGGGTCGGCATCGCGCGGGCCCTGGTCGGCGGCCGGGGGTCCTGCTCGCCGACGAGCCCACGGGAGCACTCGACTCGGTGAGCTCGCGGGCCCTGTTCAAGCTCTTCGCCGAGATCGCCTCCTCGGGCACCGCGGTGCTGGTGGTCTCCCACGACCCCGAGTGCCGCTCCTGGGCCTCGCGCACGCTGGAGATGCTCGACGGCCGGATCATCGACCCGACGACCGAGGACGGCGGCTGGTGATCAGCCTCCGCACCCAGGCGCGCCAGGTCCGCCGCCTCGTCCGCGACCGGCGGAAGTGGTGGTCGGCGCTGCCGCTGGCCGCCGCGGCCGCTCTCGTCACCGCGACCTACCTGGTCATGCAGAGCCTGGTTCTCTCACCCCCACAGGTGCTCGACCAGGATCTCGGCGCCTTCGGCGCGTCGGCGGGATTCGGGACCGAGACGATCGGCCCCGGGACCACCGCCCTGACCGATCTCGGCTCGGCGGTCCGAGCGGCCGGCTTCGACGACAGCCTGGCGACGATGACCCTGGTCGGTGTCCGCTGGGGTGCGGAACGGGCAGTGGTGCGCGAGGCCGACTGGAGCCGCACGCCGTTCCCGGCCCGCTATTCCCTGGCAACCGGCGCGTGGGCGGACGAGCCCGGCGAGGTGGTGGTCGCCGTTCGCGACCCCGGCACCGCCCCCCGGCCCGGTGAGACCGTCGACCTCCTCAGCGGACGGATGCCCCTCACCGTGGTCGGCGTCGCCGAGGACCGCTTCACCGCCGACACGCCGACCTTGTTGACCGGCCCCGACACCTGGTCGGCCGTCCCCGCCGACACCGCTGCGCTCTTCCCGGCGGTCTCGGCCTACCCGGTGGTCTTCTGGGACGGGAGCCGGGAGCAGGCCATGGGCCGCGCGATCGCGACCCACCTCCGTCCGGTCGCCGATCCGGCACGCGCGGACCGCCTTCGGGCCCTGGTGGAGGACTCCGTGGTTCGCCCGTCGGACCTGATCGCGAACGCCCCCCGGGCCGCCGACACCGGCAACTCGCTGGCCTATGCCGTCCCCTCCGTGGCGATCTCGCTCGTCGGTGCCCTGGTGGCGGCCGGGTTGCTCCTGCCCACGCTGGCGCGCAACCGGGTCAGGCTGCGCGAGGCCGGTGTCCCGCCTCGCACGTCAGCACTGCTGCCGGCCCTGGCCGCCCTGCCCCCGATGCTCACGGCCCTGGTCGTGGGAGTGGCGTTGGGTGCCGTCCTGGCCGCGGCGGCCCGGCCGGTGGTGCACGCCTGGCACGACCAGCCGTTGTCACCCCTGACCGTCCCGCTCGACCCCGTGGCCAAGCTGCTGGCGTCAGTCGTGCTGGTGCTGAGCGTCCTGGTGGTGTGGACCACGAGGAGCGCCACGGCGCCGGCGGCGCCCGCGCCGGGAGGGGGGTCGAAGCCGACGCGAGAGCGCACCTCGCGCGACCTGCGGCACTGGGTGGCGGTGCTGGCGGGGGTGGGCGTCCTCGCGGCCCTCCCGCGGGCGTCGTCGCCGACAGCAGCGATGGTGCTGGCCACACTCAGCATCGCTGTCGGTGCCGCGCTCGCCCCCGACGTCCTGGCTCGGGTGGCGCGGCGGTTGCCGGATCGCGACTTCCGGGTCCGGCTCGGCGTCCGCCAGCTGGGGGCGTCGACGTCGAGCGCGCAGACGACGCTGCTGGCGACCGTGGTGGTGGGTTGCTCCATCGCCTTCACGGTCCTGCTCAGCACCATGATCGCGACCATGGACGGGCGACAGACCCCGGACGTGCTGCCCGGTCAGGTGATCGTGGCGGACCGGGCCTCGCCGGTGCTGCCCGTGCCGGCCGGTGCGCGTCGCGCGGTGGAGGCGTCGGGTGCGCTGGCAGAGGCGACGGCGATCCCGCTCGCCTTCGCCACCAGGGGCATCGAGGGTGAGCCGGGGGCGCGGACCGTGGCCCTCGACGACCTCTCCGGCTACGTCCTCGCCGTCGACACCGTGGCTCAGGCGCGATCTCTTCTCGGGGCGGAGTGGGACGACGGCTATGCGGCAGCGCTCGCCGACGGCGGTGTCATCCGTTGGTCGGACACCGAGGTCCTCCCGGGCAGCGACGGCACCGCCACCCTGTCGGTGCCCAGGACGGCGACCTCGGTGACGGTGGACGCCGTCGACCGCCGCCGGCCGCGTGTCGACTGGGCTCGCGGGCGATCCGGTCTCACGTTGGTGCCCGTGCTGCGGGAGGCCGGGCTACCGGTGGCGCGCGGTGCCGTCCTGCTGGCTGACGCGCCCACGTCGCTCGCCGCGGACCTCCGCGCGACACTGCGCGACCTGGGGCTGGACCAGGACCTGGTGACCGGTTATGCCGACCCCCGACGCCGATCCCGAACGCTGCGCTGCTGGCCACCGCTGCGCTGCTCGCCCTCACCTCGGTCGTGATGGTGGCCGGTGCCTCGGCCGCCGCGTCCGAGCGTTGCGCCCGACCGCAGGACAGCTGCTCGCCAACGGAGTGCCGGCGGCGTGGGCCAGGCAGTCGATCCTGCTGCAGGAGGGACTGCTGCTCCTGGTGGGTGCGTCCGTCGGCCTCGTCGCGGGGCTGGTGCCGGTGTTGCTGTCCGTGCCCCGGTTCGGTGCCGAGTGGGTGGTCTCCGTCCCCTGGAGCCAGATGACCGGCCTGGTCGGCGCCTGCCTGCTCGGCGCCCTGCTCACCGCCGTGGTCTCCGCGCGGCGGTTGCGCCCCGAGCTCGGGGTCACCCCTTAGCACGTGCTCCGAGGGCCCCCAGGCCCGAGCCACGTGCGGTGGTTGAGGTGCGAGCGCAGCGAGCCACGAAAACCCCCACGGTTGACCGCGAAAGTCGTAACCAACCCGTGACCTCAACCCCCGTGCACGTCCACCGACCCCGGCAAGGCCCACGTCGGCACCACCCTCGAGCTGCGCTACCGGCTTCCTCGCCTTGGGCTGTGGCAGCGCGTCCTCGACGGGCAGGTGCCGGTGTGGCGAGCCTTCCGGATCGCCGAGCAGACCCAAGCGCTCCCTGCCACCGGGGCCGCGCAGGTCGACCGCGGCGTCGCCCACGTCGCCCACTCCTGCTCCTGGACCCAGCTCAACCACCTCATCGACGAAGCCCTGGCCCGACCACGACCCGAGACCGCCGAGGCCAAGCGACGCGCCGCAGCCGACCGCAGCGCTTCGCCGTCGAACACCGCCGCGCGCCACCCTCACCAGGTCGGCGAGCTGGGTGGCGGTGCCGGGGTCGGAGCTGGTGCTGAACGTGCACCTCGCCGAGGAGGCACTGGCCGGGGTCGGTCGGCAACGTCGGCCGCTGCGCCACCACCCGGACCCCGGTGACGGTGGAACAGATCCGCGAGTGGTGCGGCACCGCGGGCCAGGTCAAGGTGACCCCGGTCAAGGACCTCACCGCCCACCACCATGTCGAGCTCACAACATCGCGCCGTTGTGCCGGCGACATCACCGCGCGAAGACCCACGGCCGCTGGACCTACCAGCGGATCCACGCCACCGGCTACGAGTGGACGAGCCCGCCTGAGCTGTGACCTGCTGCCCGGGTGGTGGTTTCGTGGCTGCCTCGCTGGCGCCCTGTCGCACCTCAACCACCGGTGGTCTCGGCGCAAAGGCGGCGGCGGAGGTGCGAGCGCAGCGAGCCTTCCACGGTGGTTGAGGTGCGAGCGAAGGTGAGTTCGTGGCTGGTCGTGGCGCCCGCGCAGCGAGCCTCGAACCACCGGGCACGCCGGTCAGGGACGGTCGGCGACCCGGTCGGCGAGGCGGCGGGCGGCGTGGGCGACCAGGCCGGCGTCCGCGGGGTCGGTGACGGCCCGCTCCGGGACCAGGCCGCCGAGCAGGCCGGCGGGGTGGGTGAGCCAGATCCAGGCGCGCCACGGGTCCATGCCGGCGGCGAGCAGCGGCTCGAGCACCGGCGCGAGGTCGGGGCGCGGCTCACCCTCGGCGGTGAGCTGGAACGCCGGCACCAGGGTGCGCTCGCCGGCAGCGACGACCAGCAGCCGGTGGGCGCCGCCGGCCTTGTGCACCGCGAACCGGGTGGCGTCGACCGAGGCGCCGCGCAGCTCGGCGAGCGTCTCGTAGGTGAACCAGGCGGTGGCCAGCAGCTCCTCGCGCAGCCGCGCCTGCCGGGCGACCTGCAGCAGCGCCACCGGAACGGCGTGCTCCGGGTCGGAGCCCTGGCGGTGCAGGAGGCCGTCGAGCTCCTCGAGCTGGTCGGTCGTGAGCGGCCCGCCGGTGCCGGGGTCGGTCCACACCGCCTGCCCCTGGTCGTCGCGGACGAAGGCCGGCAGCCCCGCCTGGGTCAGGTGCTCGGCGACACCGAGCTCGTCGAGCCAGGTCGCGAGGCGCTGGCCGAGGTCGCTCAGCCGCCACCCGCAGGCAGCGCCTCGAGCAGGATGTCGGGGTTGTCGCGGGCGGTCACGTTGGCTCGCCACTGGTCGACGAAGAGCGCCAGCGAGAGTGCCGTCGGAGCGCTGCAGCACCTCGACGCCGCGCCGGCCCGCGAGCGCCGCGGCGCCGTCGGCGTCGGTGCGGCGGGCCACCTGGTAGTCGAGCCGGGAGAGCCGGATCGGCGAGTTGAACTCGTTGGCCATCCGCTCCTCGACGACCTCGAACTGCATCGGTCCGACCGCGGCGAGCACCGGGCTCTGGTCGCCGCGCAGGTCGGAGCGCAGCACCTGGACGACGCCCTCCTGGTCGAGCTGCTCGATGCCCTTGCGGAACTGCTTGTAGCGCCCGATGTCGGCGGCCGTGGCGGTCATGAAGTGCTCGGGGGCGAAGGTCGGGACCGGCGGGTACTCGATCGCGTCGCCGACGTAGATCGTGTCGCCGACGCGGAGCGCGTTGGCGTTGACCAGCCCGATGATGTCGCCGGGGGAGGCCTGCTCGATCGAGGACAGCTCGCGACCGAAGACGGCCTGGGCGTACTTCGTGGCGAACGGCTTGCCGGTGGCGGCGTGGGTGACGACCATGCCGCGCTCGAAGGTGCCCGAGACCACCCGGGCGTAGGCGAGCCGGTCGCGGTGGGCGGCGTTCATGCCCGACTGCACCTTGAACACGAACGCGCTGAACTCGTCGTCGACGTCGCGCACCGCGCCGTCGACGCCCGGCGTGCGGCCGGGGGCGGGGGCGAGGTCGAGCAGCAGGTCGAGCAGCTGGGCGACGCCGAAGTTCTGCAGGGCGGAGGCGAACATGACCGGCGTGGTCTCGCCGGCCAGGAACCGCTCCTGGTCGTGGTCGGCGTCGTCGGCCGAGAGCAGCTCGTGCTCCTCGACCGCGGCCGCCCAGACCTCCGCCTCGGCCGCGCCGACCTCGGCGGCGGGCATCCGCCGCTCGGGGGCGCGGGTCGCGCCGCCGGCGGTGCGGGTGTACTGCACGAACTCGCCCGTACGCCGGTCCAGCACGCCCTGGAAGTCGCCGGCCTCGCCGACCGGCCAGGTCAGCGGGGTCGGGCGCAGCTTGATCTTCTGCTCGATCAGGTCCATCAGCTCCAGCGCGGACAGCCCGGGGCGGTCCCACTTGTTGATCACCGTGATCACCGGGATGCCGCGCAGCGCGCAGACCTTGAACAGCTTGAGGGTCTGCGGCTCGAGCCCCTTGCCGGCGTCGACCAGCATCACGGCGGAGTCGACGGCGGAGAGCACGCGGTAGGTGTCCTCGGAGAAGTCGCTGTGGCCGGGGGTGTCGACCAGGTTGACGACGTGGTCGCGGTAGACGAACTGCAGCGCCGCCGAGGTGATCGAGATGCCGCGCGCCTTCTCCATGTCCATCCAGTCGGACACGGTCGCGCGCCGGCCGCCCTTGCCGTGCACGGCACCGGCCTCGGTGATCACCCGCGCGTGCAGGGCGAGCGCCTCGGTGAGCGTGGACTTGCCGGCGTCGGGGTGGCTGATGACCGCGAAGGTGCGGCGGGGGCGCTGGTCGGACACCCAACGACGATACCGGCCTGAACGAGATCCCCGACCCGGGGGACTAGGCTGCTCCGGACAGCGCCAGACGTGATGGGTCGGAGCAACCGGGACCGGCCGCGGTCTGGCCGTCTCCGCCCGACCGAGCAGCACCAGCGACTCGTCACGGCTGAACGAGAGGGTGAGCGATGGTGTCGACGTCGGGCAAGGACGGACGGCCCGCGACCCTGAGCAAGGCGCCGACCGGCATCCGGGGCTTCGACGACATCACCCACGGTGGTCTGCCGCGCGGTCGCGCGACGCTGGTGACCGGCGCCGCCGGCTCCGGGCAAGTCGCTGTTCGGGGTGGAGTTCCTGGTCCGCGGAGCGCAGACGGGCGAGCCCGGCGTGCTGCTCACCTGCGAGGAGACCACCGAGGACATCGTCGCCAACGCCGCCTCCCTCGGCTTCGACCTCGAGGCGCTGCAGGCCGACGGGCACCCTGTCGATCGACTCGGTGGTGGGCGAGGCCGACGACGCGATCGGGACTGGCGAGTTCGATCTCGACGGGCTGTTCATCAGGCTGGGCCACGCGATCGACTCGGTCTCCGCCCGGCGCGTCGTGCTCGACACGATCGAGGTGCTGTTCGCGGCACTGCCCGACGAGTCGACCGTACGACGTGAGCTCGGCCGGCTGCTGCGGTGGCTGAAGGGGCGCGGGCTGACGGTCGTGGTCACCGGGGAGCGCGGGGTCGGCTCCCTGACCCGCTACGGCATCGAGGAGTACGTCTCCGACTGCGTCGTCGTGCTCGACCACCGGGTGACCGACGAGATCTCGACCCGTCGGCTGCGGGTGGCGAAGTACCGCGGCTCCGCGCACGCCACCAACGAGTTCCCCTTCCTGATCACGGACACGGGTCTCGCGGTCATGCCGATCAGGGCCGACGACTCCGCAGCGCGAGGCGAGTGGCGAGCGGGTGGGGTTCGGCATCCAGCGTCTCGACGAGATGCTCGGGGGCGGCGTCTACCGCGGCACCACGACGATGATCAGCGGCACGGCCGGCACCGGCAAGACCAGCATCGCGATGAGCGCGGCCGTCGCTGCGTGCACCCGCGGCGAGCGGGCCCTGTTCGTCTCGCTCGAGGAGTCGGGCCCGCAGCTGGTGCGCAACATGGCCTCCATCGGGCTCGACCTGGCCCCGTGGATCGAGCAGGGGCTGCTGCGGCTGAGCCACCTGCGGCCGGCGGCCATGGGCCTCGAGGAGCACCTGGCGCGGCTGCACCTGCTGCTCGAGGAGGCGCGCCCCGACCTCGTCGTCATCGACGCGGTCGCCAGCCTCAACCGCGGGGTCACGCAGCCACGAGACCGCCTCGGTCGTCGCCCGCGACATCGACCTGCTCCGCTCGCAGGGGGTCACCAGCGTGCTGACCGCGCTGACCGAGGGGTCCGAGGACGAGACCACGGACGTCTCGGCGTCCTCGCTGGTCGACACCTGGATGCTGCTGCGCAACGTGGAGAGCAACGGCGAGCGCAACCGGCTGCTGTTCGTGATCAAGAACCGCGGGTCGGCCCACTCCAACCAGGTGCGCGAGTTCGTGATGACCGGGGAGGGCCCCGAGCTGGTCGACGTCTTCGTCGGCCCCGACGGCGTGCTCACCGGCTCGGGCAGGCGGCAGCAGATCGATCGTGACCAGCGCGACGCGCGCCTGCGCGTGGACGAGGCGTCGCGGCTGCGCCGCCACCTGGAGGCACGCACCGCGGAGGTCGAGGCCCAGGTCGCCACGCTCCGACGCCAGCTGGAGAGCGAGGTGGCGGAGGCCACCCGCCGCGCGGAGTCCCTGGACGACCAGCTGACGGCCGACGCCGGCGACCGCGTCACGCGCGGCGCGAGCCGCAGCACCGGGGACGACCCTCGTGGCTGATGACCAGGAGGACGTCTACGAGCTGCGTCTCTACGTCGCGGGGCACACTCCTCGGTCCTCGGTGGCGCTGGTCAACCTCGAGCGGCTGTGTGCCGCTCACCTGGCGGGCCGGCACACGATCGAGGTCATCGACCTGCTGGCGCAGCCGGGCCGCGCCAGCGCCGACGGCATCATCGCGGTGCCGACGATGGTCCGCTGCTCGCCGCTGCCGCGCCGCAAGTTCATCGGTGACCTGTCCGACACCGGCCGCATCCTGCATGGCCTCGACCTCCCCGAGGAGGCTTCATGACGGACGGGCCCGACGGGATCGACGGACCGCCGAGGCCGACCGGACGCGAGGTCGACCGGCTGCGCGAGCGGCTGACCGAGGTGGAGGAGGCACTGCTCGCCGTGCGGGCCGGCCAGGTCGACGCGCTCGTCGTCGGTGCCGCGGGTGACGAGAAGGTCGCGGTATTCTCGGGGGCGATGCTGCCCTACCGCGTGATGGTCGAGAGCCTCGGTGAGAGGGCGCGGCCACGCTGACCCGCGAGGGCACCTTCTTGTTCGCCAACCAGCAGCTGGCCGAGCTGCTCGGCGTCGAGCCCGGGAGCATGGTCGGCCGCGAGCTCGCGATGCACGTGCTCGCCGACGACCGCGAGCGGGTGCAGGAGCTGATGGGCGTCGAGGAGGGTGCGACCCGACGGGCCGAGCTGACGCTGGTCACGGCCACCGGCCAGGCCACCGTGCTGCTCACCCTGACCGCCCTCGCGGTCGACGGGCTGCACCTGGTGTGCTGCGTGGTCACCGACGTCACGACCCAGCGGCGGCTGGAGGCCTACCTGGCCCAGGAGCTGCGGCTCGCCGAGCAGCGGGCCGAGCGGCTCCGGGTCGCCCACGACCTCAACGACACGATCGTGCAGGGCCTGGTGACCGCCGAGACGGCGTTCGACCTCGGCGACGTCGAGCAGGCCAGCGCACTGGTGACCTCGACCTCGCAGCAGGCACGCACGCTCATCGGCCAGCTGGTCGGCACCCGACTGGTGCCCGGGCATGGCGGTGCGCGAGACCGCGGTGCGTCGCGACGGAGACACGTCATGACCTGGGACGTGGTGGTCGTCGACGACGCCGAGGACCTGCGCGAGCTGATCTGCGCCGTGCTCGCCCGCCGCGGCAAGGGCGAGTTCACCGTGGTCGGCACGGCCGGTGACGGCGTGGCCGCGAGCCGGGTCGTCACCGAGACCCAGCCGCACCTGGTGCTGCTGGACATCGCGATGCCGGTCATGGACGGGCTGCAAGCGCTGCCGCACGTCCGGCTCGCCTCGCCGGACTCGCTGGTCGTGATGCTGTCCGGCTTCCCGGCCGCCACGGCCGCGGCCAGCGCGCTCGAAGCGGGCGCCGACGCCTACCTCGAGAAGAGCGACCTGGTCGCGACCCTGGTGCCGCAGCTCACCGAGCTCCTCGCGGCCCGCTCCTGAACGACCCCCTCGGTGGTTGAGGTGCGAGCGCAGCGAGCCGTGACGGTGGTTGAGGTGCGAGCGCAGCGAGCCGTGACGGTGGTTGAGGTGCGAGCGCAGCGAGCCACGAAACCTCAGGGTCGCATCGCCCGCCGCAGCCGCCGTCCGAGCAGCTCGGAGGCGAGGCTGACCGCGAACGACGCGACCAGCAGCGTGGCCACGACCGGGAAGCGGAAGACCGCGAGGTTCTCGGCGAAGAGCCGTCCCAGCCCGGCCGCCCCGACCACGCCGACCACGGCGGTGTCGCGCACACAGATCTCGAACCGGTAGAGCGTGTAGGTGAGCAGCTGCTGGCTCGACGGCGGC
Source organism: uncultured Actinomycetota bacterium (assembly GCA_963834285.1). Lineage (GTDB taxonomy): Bacteria > Actinomycetota > Actinomycetes > Propionibacteriales > Nocardioidaceae > Nocardioides. Next base: position 34,884 of record CAWIAZ010000012.1, read on the forward strand.
ACCGACGCCGCCAGCCCCGCCAGGCCACGACGTACGCCGGAGGAGCGCAGCGCGTCGCGGGCGCGCGTGTCGATGCTCTCCCACGCCTCGGCCACCAACCGGCCGAGGATGCCCCCGGTGTAGAGCCCCAGGGCCAGGGCGCCCGGCAGGACGCCGGGGAAGAGCACGAGCAGCGCCAGGACCGCCCACACCGTCGGGGGGATGGAGCGCAGCACGAGCAGCACCGACCGCGCCAGCCACCACGACGTACGTCGCAGCAGCCGTCGGCCGAGCGGTGCCGGGGCCCCGGTGGGGCTGCGGCGGGGATCGGTCGCCCAAGGTGCGACCAGGAGCGTGATCAGCACGGCCACCACCATGGCCAGCACCGCCATCGAGACGGTGTCGAGCACGGCGTCCGTGAGCACCGGCCACCCGCCGAGCGGCAGCCGGGGCGGCCACAGGTCGTCGAGAAGCCCGACGGTGAGGTCGGCGGTGCGGGGGCTCGTCAGGCCGGAGAGGCCCACGCCGCTGACGAGCCAGGCCACCACCAGGCCGGGCAGCACAGCCAGGGCGGACCAGCGGGCCCAGCGGGAGCCGGCACCGCTGCTGGTGGCCCGGGCCGAGGTCCCACCCGAGGTCGGCCCCTGCCGGCGGCTGCCGCCCGACCAGTCGGAGCAGCTCACCACCGCCAGGTCGCCGCGCACCCGCGCGCTCCAGAGGTCGACCACCGCGGACAGCAGCAGCACCGCGCCGATCAGGGTCCAGACCTCGGCCCAGTTGCGTGACGACAGGCTGACCACGAGCTCCTGGCCCAGGCCACCCACGCCCACGACCCCGAGCAGCACCGTCGAGCGGACGGCGCACTCGAAACGGTAGAAGGAGTAGGAGAGCAGCAGCGGGGAGGCGCCGGGCAGCAGCGCGTAGACCAGGGCCGGGACGGGTCGGGCGCCGGCGCTGCGCACGGACTCGAGCGGGCCCGGGGGCACGGCGTCGAGCGTCTGGCCGAAGACCTGAGCGGTCTGGGCGCCGAACGGGAGCGCGATCGCCAGCACCGCGACCAACGGGTCGAGCCCGAGCACGCTGACGAACAGCAGCGCCCAGATCAGCTCGTGCACCGACCGGACGGCGACCAGCAGGCCGCGCAGCGTCAGCCGGACCAGCCGCACCGGCCACGGCGGCCGCCGCGACCAGGCGGCGTCGCTGAGCACCAGCCCACCGACGAGGCCGATGACCAGTGCCCCGGCGGTGCCCAGTGCCGCGAACGCGAGCGTGGTGCCGGTGGCGTCCAGCACCAGCCGGAGGAAGCCGGGGTCGAGCTCGGGCTGCAACGCCCGCGCGAGCAGGTCGCGCAGCAGCGGACCGCCCCCCGGGTTGACCAGGTCGGTACCTGCGGGCACCGCGCGCTGCAGGGCCCACGCCACCGGCACCACGACTAGGAGCAGCCCCACGAGGCGACGGCCCAGCACCTCGCGGTGGGTGGTCACGCGCTGGGTCCGCGCTTCCTGTGTGGGTGGCGGCGGAGCGAGCGGTTCGGGGTCGCGGAGCTGGGTCATGCCAAGATGTATAGGTCGGACAGGAGGTCGTCGGTGAGCTCCCCGATCGCCACGTCGAAGGCCAGCTCACCGTCGCGCAGCCCGATCGCCCGTGAGCAGTGCCGACGGGCCAGCTCGGGCTGGTGCAGGCTCACCAGCAGCGTGCTCCCCTCCGCGGGGGCCCGGAGCAGGTCGAGCATCTCCGCCGCCCGCGCCGGGTCGAGGCTCGAGACCGGCTCGTCGGCCAGGATCAGCGCCGGTTCCTGCACGAGCAGCCGCGCGATGGCGACCCGTTGGCGCTCGCCGCCGGAGAGACGCTCGGTGCGCTCGTGGAGCGCCCAGCCCAGGCCGACCCGGTCCAGCGCCCGGCGTACGACGTCGTCGGGGCGTGGCCAGATCATCGCCACCAGCGCCTGTGGGGTGCTCCAGCGCCCGAGCCGCCCGGCGTTGACGTTGTGCATGACCCGGACCTGCTCGATCAGGTCGAGCCGCTGGGTGATCGTGCCGACCTGACGCTGGTGCTCGCGCAGCCGGCCGGCCGAGAGCAGCGCGAGGTTCTCGCCGAAGACCTCGACGACACCGGCGGTGGGCGTCACCGAGCCGTTGAGCAGGGCCAGCAGCGTGCTCTTGCCGGCGCCGCTCGCCCCGAGGACCGCGACCCGCTCCCCGTCGTGGACGGTGAGGTCGACGCCGTGCAGCGCCGGGTGGTGGCCGAAGCTCCGGCCCACCCCCTGGAGCCGGATCACGGGTCCGGGGTGGTTCACGCCAGCAGGCCCTGCTCCTGCGCGACTGCCTCGATCTGGTCGTAGCTGGCGTTGTCGGTCGGGACGAACGACTCGGCACCGAACAGCTCGAGGATCGCGGCGTCGTCCGGGTCGCCCTGGTCGAGGCCGAACAGCAGCTGCTTGACCGAGTCGACGGTGCCGGCTCCGAAGACATCGTCGACGTCGGGACGCGCGAGCCAGTGGTAGTCGGCGTAGCCCGGCGTGCGCCACAGCACCACCACGTCGCCGAGGTCGACCTCACCGTCGGCGACCGTGGCGTCCCACACCTGCTCGTTGACCGCGCCGACCTCGAAGCTGCCGGAGGCCACCGCCTCGATCGTCGCGTCGTGCGACCCGGAGAACCCGGGGGAGCCCTGCAGCTCGGCGAGATCGAGGCCGCCCTCGTCGAGGAAGTACTGCGGCATCAGCCGACCGGAGGTGGAGGTCTCGCTGCCGAACGTGAGCGTGTGCCCGGCGAGGCCCTGCAACCCGGCGGCGTCGTCGAACGGGGTCAGCCCGGAGGACCGGTTGGCGACGAAGAGGCTGTGGAAGTCGGCGTCGATGTCGCGCTGGGCGATGGCCTGCGCCCCCTCGACCCGGGAGCGGGCCTGGACGCCGGTGAGCCCGCCCATCCAGGCGAGGTGGATGTCTCCGATCTCGAAGGCCCGCACGACGGCGGGGTAGTCGGTCACCGACCTGTAGGCGACCTCGAGCCCGGTCTCGCTGGCGAAGCGCTCGGCCACCAGCGGGTAGAGCCGGTTGAGCAGCTCGGGGTCCTGGTCGGGGATCGCCGAGATCCCCAGCGGACCCGTCTTCTCGGTGGAGTCGGAGCCCGCGCCGTCCTCCTCACCGCCGCAAGCGCTGAGCACCAGGAGGCCGGCGGAGCCGAGCAGCAGGGATCGTCGATGAGTGTGCACAAGGGGCCTCCGTGAGGAACGGTGGATCAGTGGCCGGATCGGCGCTTGGGCGCGTCCGGGACGAGCGCGGCGCGGGAGGTGCTGGTCACCGCCGCGACCAGCGCCAGGCAGAACAGGACGGCGGCCGAGGTGGGCGTGCCGCCGAGCAACGGGTCGGTGAAGCCGATCTGCGCGTGCAGCGAGAGCCCACCGAGCGCGGCGAGGACCGCAGCGGCCTGCCCGAGGCGGGGACGCCCGGCGTCGGAGGCTGAGCCGGCGATCATCAGCGCGCCGACGGCGACGAGCACGAGCCCGCCCACCAGGTTGAACTGCCCGGTGCTCATCGACAGGTCGGTCGAGCGGAAGCCGAAGCCGACCTTCGCGAGCGGGTCGCCGATCGACCCGAGGGCGCTGATCGCCCCCAGCAGCACCGCCAGGCCACCCCAGAGCCGGGCGAGCAGTGCCGCCGGCGAGAGGCCGGCACGCACCGCGTCGACGGCGACGAAGCGGCCGGCCGAGCTGACCAGGAGCAGGCCGTGGATGCCGATCATCATCCAGTAGGACCAGGGCCACTCGTGGGGCGCGAAGGCCACCGAGAGCGCGATCGCGACCGACTGCGCCAGCCCGAGCGCGGCGGCGACCCGCACCCACGCCCCGGTCAGCAGCAGCACGGCGAGGGTCGTCTCCGCGACCAGGACCATGATCCCGAAGGGCGTGAACACCGTGAGCACGACGTTCTCGACGACCCAGCTGTACGGCGGGAACACGGGGTGGCTCACGGCGTAGGAGGTGAACTTGTAGAGCCCGTTGCCGGCCTCCTGGCCGAAGTCCGGCACCCGCTTCCAGGCGACGTTGTAGAGCCAGAGCATGCCGACCAGGATCCGCAGCGCCGTGGCGCCCACGGCCTGGGCCCTAGGCACCTCGTCGGTGGCCGGGGCCAGCAACCACTCCAGCGGAGACCTCAACCGGGCGGGGACACGGGACTCAGGCACAACGGAACACCTCCCGGCCGCTCGCGGCGGCCTTGTTCTGCACCGAGAGCGTGTCGCGGACGACGCCGAAGATCTCCTCCAGCGGCAACGGATGGTCGGCGATCCGCATGTGGGGGTTGGTGATCGCCACCGGGTGCCACCATGCGCCGTCGGAGGTGATCACCGGCTCGGGGGCCAGGGTGTCGATCGAGACGTGCACGCCGTGGTCGGCGAAGCCCTCCAGCGCGACCGGGCGGATCACCCGGTCGTCCTTGCCGATGCCCTCGGCGTCGAGACGCTCGTGGAGGGCCGCGACGCCGACCGGGTCCTCGTCGAACATCGTGGCGGCCACCCGGACCCGGAACCCGAGCGACCGGGCGAGACCGATGCCGTCGAGCGCCCGGGCCCAGGAGCCCTGGCCGCGCTGGCGGTCGTGCAGCTCGGGGGTCGCCGAGTCGAGGCTGACCTGCATCACGACCGAGCGGTCCATCGCCTCGAGGGTCTTCCGGCGGGTGCCCTTGCCGAACACCATGGCGTTGGTGAGGATCGTGCGCTCCAGGCCCTCGCCGGCCTCGACGAGGTCGCCGAGCTCGGGATGCATGAAGGGCTCGCCGCCGGTGAGGAAGAGCTCGCGGCCACCCTGGTCGGCGAACTCCGCGAACGCCTGGCGGGCCACCTCGGGCGAGAGGCGCCGGGAGTCGGCCTTGGGCGAGGACTCCGCGCAGCAGTAGAGGCAGGCGAGGTTGCAGTCGAAGTTGGTGTAGGCCCACAGCCGGTGCCCCACCGGGGTCGAGCTGCCCTGGCTGAAGACCGTGCCGGTGCTCGTGCCGGCCCCCGACTTGCGCACCGCGAACCACCAGGGGCCCTGGTCGGTCTCGGCGACCTCCGCGACCACGTCGTGCCCGACCAGCTCGGCCCAGACCGGGAGGTCGACGGTCACGCTCTGCTCGGCGCTGCGGATGCCGAGGTCCTGACCCGGGTCGAGGCGTCGCATCGCGCGGGTGATCAGCAGCAGCAGCCCGCTGCCGCAGTCCATGTCGCCCCCGTCGACGAGGTTGGCCACCTGCCCGAGCGGTGTCGCGAGAGCTGGGTCGTCCTCCGTGGTGACCATCTGTCCACACTAGCCCCGTCCCGTTCGGGTGACGCTCGGCCGAGGGCTACGGCTAGGGTCGCAAGCATGTCGGACACCGCGCAGTCCCGCCCGGACGACCCCGCCTCCCGCGCCTCGTTCTGGGAGGGCGTGCACGGCTCCAAGGACGTCGACGGGGTCTCCTGGTGGCAGTCGGTCCCGGGGCTGTCGCTGGGCCTGGTCGACGAGACCGGCCTCGGGCCTCGACGAGCCGATCATCGACGTCGGCGCCGGGTGGTCGACGCTGATCGACCACCTCGTCGAGCGCGGCTACCGCGACCTCACGGCCATCGACCTCTCGACCACCGCCCTGCAGACCGTCCGCGAGCGGATCGGCGACGCGGGCGCCGACGTGGTCCTCGACGTCGCCGACGTGCTCGACTTCCGGCCCGGACGCCGGTTCGCCCTGTGGCACGACCGCGCCGTCTACCACTTCCTCACCGAGCCCGACGAGCGCGACGACTACCTGGCCTCCCTCGAGCGCTGCCTGAGGCCCGGCGGGTACGCCGTGGTGGCGACCTTCGGTCCCGACGGCCCCGACACCTGCAGCGGGCTGCCGATCGTGAAGTACACCCACGAGCAGCTCGCCGCGCAGTTCTCCTCCTACGAGCTGGTCTCCACGGCCGGCGAGGACCACGTCACCCCCTGGGGCAGCACCCAGCAGTTCACCGCCGTCCTCCTCCGCCGCCCCGCTGGTTGAGCTACGGGCGCACGCCGCTGGTTGAGGTGCGAGCGGAGCGAGCCACGAAACCCCCCCGCGCCGTAGCCACCAGGGGCAGGGACGCTCGTCACACCAGTTCGTCGTACGATGTGAACGCACGGCGTTCCTGGGGCTACGATGGTCCCAGCACCGCTGCACATCCGTGTCGCTCGCCCGGGTCCAGCAGGACCGTGTCACGACGAGCCTCACCTCCGGGGCCATCTGTGGTGCGACGTCCTCGTCGCTGCTCGGTCCCGGCCGCTGCGCCGTGCTGATCGTCCGTCGCAGTCCGATGCGGCGGGCATCGTGAGGAGGAGCTAGTGGCTCGACGAGGCCAGCGCCAGTCCGGTGGCACCCGTACCGCGACGCGCCAGCGGCGCACCCGACCCCAGGACAACGAGGGCATCCTGCCCGTCCTGGCGAAGGCCGTGCGGGAGGTCGAGGGCGACGTCCAGCGCGGTCGCGTGAGCCAGTCGACCCACGTCACGTTCCAGGTCGTGGCCCTGCTCGTGCGTGACGAGCGCTCCCGGGTCAAGGCCGACAAGGAGGGCACGGAGGCCCAGCGCACCGAGCAGCTCAAGCGGCTCGACGGCGTCGCCACGATCCTGGCCAAGACCGCGGCCCGGCACCCGTCGCTTGTTCGCCCTGCTCGACGAGGGCGCCGAGATCTCCAGCGACGCCCGGGCGCTGCGCCGCGAGATGCAGGAGGCGGCCGGCCTCGAGCAGCCGGAGCCGGTCGAGGAGGCCGACGACCCCGACGCGCCCCCCGCCGCCGGTGGAGCGCCAGGTGGTCCCGCAGGCGGTCATCGCCCGGCAGCTGGCCAACCCGTTCATGCCGCCGGACTTCTCCGCGGCCCAGCGCCGCGAGAACCGGCCGCGTCGGCTCGACAGCTGGGAGCTCCTCGAGCCGCTGCTGCGGGCCTTCGAGGACGCCACCGACGGCACCGCCGCCTGCATGGCGCTGCCCGAGCCCGACGTCACCCGGATCAAGCCCGGGCTGTCGCTGATGCCCCACCAGTCGCAGGTCGTCGCGGCCGCGGCCGCAGGTCACCGCACCTTCCTGCTCGCCGACGAGCCCGGTCTCGGCAAGACCGCCCAGGCGCTGCTCGCCGCCCAGGCCGCCCACGCCTTCCCGCTGCTGGTGGTCGTGCCCAACGTGGTCAAGACCAACTGGGCCCGCGAGGCGGACATCTGGACCCCGACCCACCCGGCCACGGTGATCCACGGCAACGGCGACGACATGGACGGCTTCGCCGACATCGTCGTCGTCAACTACGAGATCCTCGACCGGCACGTCGGCTGGCTCGGCACCCTCGGCTTCCGCGGCATGGTCGTCGACGAGGCGCACTTCATCAAGAACAAGTCCTCGCAGCGGTCCCAGCACGTCCTCCAGCTCTCGGAGCGGATCAGGTCCCGCGTCGCCCAGCCGCTCTTCATGGCGCTCACCGGCACGCCGCTGATCAACGACATCGAGGACTTCAAGGCGATCTGGCAGTTCCTGGGCTGGATCGACGACAAGAAGCCTCGCCACGACCTGATGGAGGCCCTCGAGGACACCGGCCTCACCCCGATCGACCGCGCGTTCTACCGCGCCGCGCGAGCCAAGGTCATCGAGCAGGGGATCGTCCGCCGTCGCAAGATCGACGTCGCCGCCGACATCCCGGCCCGCCGGGTCGCCGACCTCCCGGTCGAGCTCGACGGCGAGGAGGGCCGCTCGATCCTGGCGGCCGAGCGTGAGCTGGCCCGGCGCCTCGTCGCCCGCTACGACAGCGCCATGCAGGCCCGCACCTCCGGGCCGACCGTCGAGGGCATCGACCACGAGCTCGTCCGCCGGGTCGCCACCTGGGAGCGCGAGGACAGCGACAGCTCCACCGGCGGTGAGAACGTCTTCACGATGATGCAGCGGATCGGCGTCGCGAAGGCCGGCCTCGCCGCCGACTACGCCGTCCAGCTGGCGCGCAGCGTCGGCAAGGTCGTCTACTTCGCCAAGCACATCGAGGCCATGGACATCGCCGAGGAGACCTTCGCCCGCCGCGGCGTGCGCTACACCTCGATCCGGGGCAACCAGACCTCCACGGTGCGCCAGAAGAACATCGACGCCTTCGTCAACGACCCCGAGGTCGCGGTCGTCGTCTGCTCGCTCACCGCTGCCGGCGTCGGCCTCAACCTGCAGGTGGCCTCCAACATGGTGCTCGCCGAGCTGTCGTGGACCGACGCCGAGCAGACCCAGGCGATCGACCGGATCCACCGGATCGGCCAGGACCAGCCGGTCACCGCGTGGCGCGTGATCGCGGCGCAGACCATCGACGCCCGGGTCGCCGAGCTGATCGACAGCAAGGCCGGCCTGGCCGCCCGCGCCCTCGACGGCTCCGACGCGGAGGTCTCGTCCTCCGCCGACGTCCAGCTCGAGGCGCTCGTCGCCCTGCTCACCGACGCCCTGGCTGTCCGCGAGCCGGGCATGGTCTCGGCCTGACGCCCCGGCGTCGTTCGGATTTTGGCTGGGGGAGGTCTCCTTTAGGATGAGGGCTTGCTCAGGAGCATGGAGACGGGGGTGAGGGTGTGAGGCGCTGGCTGACGCCGGTCCTCAAGGCGGTGACGATCGTCGTCCTCGCCCTGCTCGTGGTCGGGTTCGCGACCGTGTCCACCGGTGAGCGCGCCGGCAAGGTCGTCACCACCAAGCTCTCCGGCCAGGGCGCCCGCCTCTCCTTCCCCGCCGGCGACGGCACCCCCAAGGGCATCGCCCTGTGGTTCCACGGCCAGGGGGGCAACGCCGCCAACCGGGTCGAGGGTCCGTGGCTCGAGTCCCTGCGCCGCGGCGGCTGGGTGATCGCCTCCAGCGACTTCCACTTCACCTCCTGGGGCAACGCCGCCTCCACCGAGGACGCCCGCCGCCTGGTCCAGTGGGCCGAGGCCGAGACCGGTCTCGAGGTCAAGGTCTGGGTGAGCGGCTCGATGGGCGGCGCGGTCAGCCTCAACGCCCTCAACTTCGGCGTCCGGCCCCCGGCCTGCTGGTACGGCGTCAAGCCGGCGATCAGCCTCACCCAGATGGAGAACGTGCCCGGCGGGCGCAAGTTCATCGCGGCCGCCTTCAACGGCAAGGTCCCGGTCGACCGCGACCCCGTCCGCAACCTCGACTCGCTGCCCACCACCACGCGCTACCGCGTGGTGGCCTCGCGTGACGACCACTGGGTCCTCTACGACGAGAACAGCGGCCCCCTGATCGCCACCCTCACAGGCCTCGGCGCCGACGTCTCGCTGCTGCGTGCCACCGGCCTCCACGAGGACCCGTCCCACTGGAACGCTCCCGACCTCGTCGAGTTCGCCGAGAGCTGCCGCACCGACGACGCCGTCCAGTCGGCCGTCGCCGACTGACCGGTTGCTCAGGCGGGTCAGCCGAAGAGGCCGGCCGAGCCCAGGAACCGGTCGACCTCGATCCGCAGCGCCACCCGGGTGGGGTTCTCGCTCGGCGTGCGGTAGCGGGCGGCGTACCGCTCGCAGGCCCGGGCCACCGATGCGGTGTCGCGGTGCACGGTGGCCGTGCCCTCCAGGCTCGACCAGCGGCCGCCGTCGACCTGGCACGCGACCACGAGCCCGCCGTCGTCCTGGTCGAGGTTGCGCACCTTGCGCGAGCCCGCGCGGGTGATCACCCAGGCGCACTGCTGCTCGGGGTCGAGGGCGACGCCCACCGGCACGACGTGCGGACGGCCGTCGGGTCGCAGCGTGGTGAGGGTGCACAGGTGCCGCTCGGTCCAGAAGTCGAGCAGCGCCGGCGGCTCCTCGCCCCAGCCCGGTCGCCAGGACGCCATCAGCGGGTCCGCTCGTGGCTCGGGAGCTGGCTCGGGTCATCGGGTCCGCCTCGCGGTCGTGGGTGGGGTCGGGTGGTCAGATCCAGCGGCTGAACCAGATCCGGTCCAGCCACTCCGACCGGGTCAGCAGCTCGTGGGTCCAGATCGGCCAGAACCACGCGAAGTTGACCACGACCAGCACCACGAACGAGCCGGCCACGATCACGCCGGCGGTGCGGCGGGCGGACGTGGTCCGGTCGTCGCCGATCAGTCTCCCGATACCCAGCGTGAGGGCGATGACCAGGAACGGCAGCACCGCGATGGCGTAGAAGAGGAAGATCGGCCGGTCGTCGTAGGCCAGCCAGGGCAGCCAGGTCGAGGCCGTGCCGACCACGGCGAGCCCGAACCGCCAGTCGCGGGCGCCGAGCCATCGTGCCGCGGCGTACAGCAGCGCGACGATGCCGCCCCACCAGATCATCGGCGTGCCGAGCAGCAGCACCTGGCGCAGGCAGTCGCTGCCCTCGGGCGCGTCGCAGCCCTGCGTGCCCGGCTCGATGGCGGTGTCGGCGGCGACGCCCGACCGGACGGTTGAGCAGCAGCCAGCCCGACGGCTTCGAGGCGTAGACGTGCTCGCTGCAGTTCAGGAAGTGGGCGTGGAAGGTGTAGACGTCCTGGTGGTAGTACCAGAGCGACCGCAGCGACTGGGTGACCTCGCCGAGGCCCTGTGCGTCCGGCTCGGTGGCGGTGGGCCACTCGCCCTCGCCGAGCACGTTGGCGGTCTCGCCGTCCACGCAGGGGGCCTCGGACACGAAGCGGGTGTACTGCGTCGACGACAGGGCCTCCTCGTAGGCGCCGGCGTGCACCAGCCAGCCGCTCCACGAGGCGACGTAGACCGCCAGGGCGACCAGCACGAGGTGCACGAACGCCGGGACGCCGTCGACCAGCGCCGAGCGCAGCACCGGCCACCGGACGCCGAACGAGCGGCGCGCCCCCGCGCTCCACAGCCAGGCCAGCAGCCCGAACGCCGCCATCGGGAACAGCGCCGTCCACTTGGTGCCGACCGCCAGGCCGAAGGAGATGCCGCCGAGCAGCAGCCACGGGCGCAGCAGCAGGCCGCGCACCGGCCCCCAGGCACCGGGGCCGAGCCCGTCGTCGTCCCGCTCGCCGACCAGCCGCGCCATCCGGGCCCGCATCCAGTAGCGGTCGTTGACCACGCACGCCACGCCGCACAGCAGGAACAACGCGAGGAAGATGTCGAGCAGCGCCAACCGGGAGAGCACGAAGTGCAGGCCGTCGAGGGTGAGCAGGAGGCCGGCGACGCAGCCGAGCAGCAGCGAGCCGGTCATCCGGAGGACCAGGCGGCACAGCACGAGCACCATCAGCGCGCCGGCCACCGCGGACATCACCCGCCAGCCGAACGGGTCCATCCCGAAGGCCTTCTCGCCGAGCGCGATCAGCCACTTGCCCACCTCGGGGTGGACCACCATCGACGGGTCGCCCTTCCAGAGCCCGGTCGGTGGTGCCGTCGACGATCGCGTCGTTGACGTCGACCCCGCCGACCTGGTCGAGGTAGTTGCGCACGTAGCCGTGGTGCGGCCAGTGACCAGGCGTCCTTGGCGTAGTAGGTCTCGTCGAACTGGAACCGCTCGGGTCGGCCGAGGTGCCACAGCCGCAGACCGAGGGCCAGCAACGTGATCGCGAGGGGCGCCAGCCACCCCGCGAGCCGCCCGGCGGGGCCACGGTCGTCCCGGGCCCGGTCCGCCGCCAGCGGTACGCCGGCGTCGTCCGCCGTGCCGCGACAGACCCGTGCGGGGACGGCCCGTGCGCGGCGGTGGTGGCACGGTCGTCACGGCGCGACTCTACGGGCTGACATCATCGGGTCCGTGACGACCGAGGCCAGCCCCGTCGGCGCCGGCACCCTGGTGCTCGCCGCGACCCCCATCGGCCGGGTCGGCGACGCCCCGCCCCGGCTCGCCGAGGAGCTCGCCGGGGCCGACGTGGTGGCCGCCGAGGACACCCGCCGGCTCAAGCGGCTGACCACCGACCTCGGGGTGACGATCACCGGTCGGGTCGTCTCCTACTTCGAGGGCAACGAGGCGGCCCGCACCCCCGTGCTGCTCGAGGCGCTGCTGGCCGGCGAGCGGGTGCTGCTGGTCACCGACGCCGGCATGCCGAGCGTCTCCGACCCCGGCTACCGGATCGTGGCGGCGGCGGTCGAGGCCGGCGTCCGGGTGACGGCGGTGCCCGGGCCCTCGGCCGTGCTCACCGCGCTCGCGGTCTCGGGGCTGCCGGTCGACCGGTTCTGCTTCGAGGGGTTCCTGCCGCGCAAGCCCGGCGAGCGCGCCCGCCGGCTCGCCGACCTCGCGGGGGAGGAGCGGACGCTGGTCTTCTTCGAGGCACCGCACCGCACCGCCGCGACGCTGGAGGCGATGGCCGAGGCCTTCGGCGCCGACCGCGCCGCCGCCGTGTGCCGCGAGCTGACCAAGACCTACGAGGAGGTACGCCGCGGCCCGCTGCGCGAGCTGGTCTCGTGGGCGGCAGACGGCGTGCGCGGCGAGGTGACCCTGGTGGTCAGCGGCGCGCCCGGAGGGCCCAGCATCGGCGACGACCCCGACAGCCTCCGCTCCGCGGTGGCCCGACGAGAGGACGCAGGAATGAGCCGCAAGCAGGCGATCGTGGAGGTGGCCAAGCTGGCCGGGGTGCCCAAGCGCGAGGTCTACGCGCTGGTGCACGGCGCCGGAGGCCCCGCATGAGCGGGCGGATCACCACGCTGGAGCACGCCGGCCTGCACGTTCGACGTCGACGACCAGGGGCCCGCCGACGGCGACGTCGTCGTGCTGCTGCACGGCTTCCCCGAGCGCGGCAGCGTCTGGCGGCTGGTCGCTCCCGCTGCTGCACGCCCGCGGTCTGCGCACGATCACCCTCGACCAGCGCGGCTACTCCGAGGGCGCGCGGCCGCGCCGTCGGCGCGACTACCGGATCGCCGAGCTCGCCGGCGACGTCGAGGCGCTCCTCGACCGGATCGGCACCCCGGTGCACCTGGTCGGCCACGACTGGGGGGCCGTGGTGGCCTGGACCGTCGCCGCGCGCCGCCCGGACCTGCTGCGCACGCTCACCGCCGTCTCGGTGCCGCACCCGTCGGCGTACCTCGCGGCGATGGGGAGCTCGCGGCAGCTGCTGAGGTCCTGGTACATGTTCTTCTTCCAGCTGCCGTTCCTGCCCGAGCTGGCGGGGCGTCGGCGCGGCGGGCCGATGGACCGGATGCTCCGCTCGGTCGGGATGACCGACGAGGAGGTCGCCCGGTTCCGGCGCGAGATCGTCGGCACCGGCGCGCTCCACCACGCCCTCGGTTGGTACCGCGCGATGCCGTTCCTCGACCGGAGCCTGCTCGGCGAGAAGGTCACGGTGCCGACCACGCTGGTCTGGAGCGACGGCGACTCCGCCATCGACCGCGCCGGCGTCGACCGGACCCCGCGGTACGTCGAGCGGCCCCTACGAGCTGGTGGTGCTCGAGGGCGTCACCCACTGGATCCCGACCCAGGCGGCGGAGCCGCTCGTCGCGGCGATCCTCGACCGGATCGGGGCGGGGGAGACGGCGTGAGCGACGCGCGGCCGCCGTTCCCCGACCGCCTGCCGCACCCGGTCGTCGACAACCACTGCCACCTCGACATCGCCCGCGACGGCGAGGAGGTCGACGTACCCGTCGGCGATCGCGGCCGCCACCGCGGTCGGGGTGCCGCGGATCGTGCAGATCGGCTGCGACCTGCCGGGCGCGCGCTGGGCGGTCGAGGCGGCGGCCACCCACGACGCCCTCGTCGCCGGCGTCGCGCTGCACCCCAACGAGGCCCCGGTCGCTGGCGGCGGCCGGTCGGCTCGACGAGGCGCTGGCGGAGATCGAGCGGCTCGCCGGCAGCCACGACCGGGTCCGGGCCGTGGGGGAGACCGGGCTCGACCACTTCCGCACCGGCGAGGACGGCCGGGAGGCGCAGGTGGAGTCGTTCCGGCGGCACATCGACCTCGCCAAGCGGCTCGACAAGACCCTGGTGATCCACGACCGCGACGCCCACGACGAGGTGCTCGAGGTGATCGACTCCGAGGGCGCGCCCGACCGGTGGGTGATGCACTGCTTCTCCGGCGACGCCGACGTGGCCCGCCGCTGCCTCGACCGGGGCGCCTACCTCTCCTTCGCCGGCACCGTCACGTTCAAGAACGCCGCGCCGCTGCGCAACGCCCTGGCGCTCGTCGCCGCGCGACCGGATCCTGGTCGAGACCGACGCGCCGTACCTCACCCCGATGCCCTACCGCGGACGCACGAACGCCTCCTACCTCGTGCCGCTGACCGTCCGCTCGATGGCCGAGACCCGCGGCGACGACCTCACCGACCTCTGCGCCGCCCTCGACGCCAACACCGAGGCGGCCTTCGGCGGCACCTGGTAGCCGTCCTGGTCACGGTGGTTGAGGTGCGAGGAGCGCCAGCGACGAGCCACGAAACCACCTGGTCACGGTGGTTGAGGTGCGAGGAGCGCCAGCGACGAGCCACGAAACCTCCACAGCCGCACCCGAGGCGACCTCCATCCACAGGCGACCCGCCACAGCCGACGCGGCTCTCGCCAGCCGGGCAGCCTCAGCGACATGCCCTTCACCTACCTCCTGCGCTGCGCCGACGGCACCTACTACTGCGGCAGCACCTGGGACCTCGACCTGCGCATCTGGCAGCACAACACCGACGACCAGGGCCCGCTCTACACCCGCCGTCGCCGTCCGGTGGTCCTGGTGTGGTCGACCTGGTCGGAGTCGATCGCGGACGCCTTCGCCTTCGAGAAGCGGATCCAGGGCTGGGGCCGGCGCAAGCGGGAGGCGTCTGATCCGCGGGGAGGTCGACCTGCTCCCGGACCTGTCGCGCCGCAAGGCGGTGCAGGAGCGGGACGGTGGGTGAGTGGTTTCGTGGCTCGCTCCGCTCGCACCTCAACCACCGGAGGGGCTCGCTCCGCTCGCACCTCAACCACCGCAAGGTCCGGTGGTTGAGGTGCGAGGAGCGCCAGCGACGAGCCACGAAACCACCTCCACGCCCCCCGTCGAGCCCCGACAAGAGCCCTCCTGATCGTGCGATCCCGCTCACTTTCCGGGCCCGGATCCCGCCTGACCAGCCCGGGACCAAGGTCCCGAGGAGTTGCCAGGCACCGCGGCGGGCTGGTCTGGTGGTGACTGATGGCCGGGATCGGGAACGATCTCTTGCCGGTGCGATCGGTGGCTGCCGCGGTCCGGTGTGGATGCTGTGGTGCTGCCTGACGAAGGATCCTGTGACTTGTGCGTGCATCGACGCGCGCGGCAGGACGCGCCGGCTCCCGAGAACCGGAGAGCACGACGTTCGGAGCACTGTGCCCGAGACAGGACACACGTCAACGATGAGCACCCAGACCACCAAGACCCGCCTCGACGACCCTGCTGACGCAGCCGGGCAGTCCTCGCGTCCCTCGTGGCCGTGGCGCTGCTGGCCGTGGCCGGCACGACGTACGGCTTCGCGGCTCCTGACCACCGACGTGACCCTGTCGGTCGACGGTGAGGACCGCGAGGTCAGCACGATGGGCGACACCGTCGGCGACGTCCTCGAGGCCGAGGGCATCGACGTGACCGACCGCGACATCGTCGCGCCCGGCCCGAACGAGCCCGTCGCCGAGGGTGACCGGATCAACGTGAAGTTCGCGCGGCCGCTCGATCTGACGATCGACGGCAACACCGTGACCTACTGGGTCACCGCCGACGAGGTCGGTGTCGCGCTCGGCGAGATCGGCCGCCCGTTCGACGAGTCGCGGCTGTCCACCAGCCGTGGTGCCGCCATCGACCGAGGTGGTCTCGAGGTCGAGGTCGTCACGCCGAAGAAGCTGACGCTCGCGATCGCCGGCAAGAAGCCGGTCAAGCGGACGATGCCGGTGCTGACCACCAAGGACGCCCTGAAGAAGATGGGCGTGAAGCTGGACGGCAACGACCAGGTCAAGCCCGCCAAGAAGCACGTGCTCGAGGACGGCGACCGCGTCGTCTACACCCGCGTCGACGTCAAGAAGAAGCGGGTCAAGGACGAGTCCGTCGACTTCTCGACCATCGAGCGCGAGGACGACTCCGCGACCGAGGGCGAGACGACGGTCGTGCGCGAGGGCCGCGTCCGGCGTCCGCGACGTCACCTACCGTCTCGTCGTCCGCAACGGCGAGGTCGCCAAGCGCAAGGTGCTGCGGTCGAAGACGCTCCGCGAGCCGGTCGACGAGATCGTCGAGGTCGGCACGGCCGAGCCCGCGCCCGGCCGACCAACTTCGCCGCCGGCAACTCGGTCTGGGACCGCCTCGCGCAGTGCGAGTCGGGCGGCAACTGGGCCATCAACACCGGCAACGGCTACTACGGCGGCCTGCAGTTCAACCTCGGCACCTGGCAGTCGTACGGCGGCACCGGCCTGCCGAGCAACCACTCGCGCGAGACGCAGATCGCCGTGGCCACCCGGCTGCGCGACGCCAGCGGCGGCTACGGCGCCTGGCCGGGCTGTGCCTCCGCGCTCGGCCTGCCCCGCTGAGCCAGGCCCGGGGCCACTAGCCTCTAGGCCATGAACACCTCCGCCGGTCCGAGGTTGCTCGGAGCGGCGGAGGTGCGTCGTCTCGCCGAGCGGCTCGACCTCCGCCCGACCAAGCAGCGCGGTCAGAACTTCGTGATCGACGGCAACACCGTGCGCCGGATCGTGCGGGAGTCCGGGCATCACCGGCGACGACGTGGTGCTGGAGGTCGGCCCCGGTCTCGGCTCGCTGACGCTGGCGCTGCTCGAGGTGGCCCGGCGGGTGGTGGCGGTCGAGATCGACCCCAGGCTCGCCGGCCTGCTCCCCGAGACGATCGCCGAGCACGCCCCCGACCAGGTCGACCGGTTCGAGGTCGTCCTCGCCGACGCGATGCGGATCACCGGCCTGCCGGGCCCGCCGCCGACGGCACTGGTCGCCAACCTGCCCTACAACGTGTCGGTCCCGGTGCTGCTGCACCTGCTGATGCTGCTCCCGTCGTTGGAACGAGGCCTGGTGATGGTGCAGTCCGAGGTCGCCGACCGGCTCGCCGCGCGCCCGGGCTCCAAGACCTACGGCATCCCGTCGGTGAAGGCCGCCTGGTACGCCGACGTACGTCGCGCGGGGGCGGTGGGCCGCCACGTCTTCTGGCCGGCGCCCAACGTCGACTCCGGCCTGGTGGCCTGGACCCGGCGCGACCCGCCGGCGACCACCGCGACCCGCGAGCAGGTCTTCGCCGTGGTCGACGCGGCCTTCGCCCAGCGCCGCAAGGTCCTGCGCGGCACGCTTGCGCGACCTCGCCGGGTCGAGCGAGCGCGCGCAGGCCGCGCTGCTGCACGCCGGCGTCGACCCGCTGGTCCGCGGGGAGGCGCTCGGCGTCGAGGAGTTCGCGCGCGTCGCCGAGGGTCTCGAGGTGGTCGCATGATCACGGTCCGGGCGGCCGCGAAGGTCAACCTGCACCTCGGCGTCGGCGCCCCGCGCGACGACGGCTTCCACCCGCTCACCACCGTCTACCAGGCGGTCGGGCTGTGCGACGACGTCGTCGCGTACGACGCCCGCGACTGGCACCTGACCGTGCGTGGCGGCGAGCACGTCGACGTCGACGCGATCCCGCTCGACGACGACAACCTCGTGACCCGCGCCGCCGACGCGCTGGCCGCCCACCACGACGTACGCCGGCGGGGCCACCTCGAGGTCGTGAAGGCGATCCCGGTGGCCGGGGGCCTGGCCGGCGGCTCGGCCGACGCGGCTGCCGCGCTGGTGGCGCTCGACCGGCTGTGGGAGGTCGAGACCACCGACGACGACCTGCTGCGCCTGGCCGCCGAGCTCGGCAGCGACGTGCCGTTCGCGCTGCTGGGCGGCACCGCGCTCGGCACCGGTCGCGGCGAGCTCGTCGAGCCGGTGACCGACGACGCCACGTGGTGGTGGGTGCTCGTGCCCAGCCGCGAGGGGCTCTCCACCCCCGCGGTCTACCGCCGCTTCGACGAGCTGTTCCCCGACGCCTCGCCCGTCCCGCCACCCGCCGACGCGCTGCTGGAGGCGGTGGCGTCCGGCGACGCCGCTCGCCCTCGCCCGGCTGCTGCGCAACGACCTGCAGGAGGCGGCGCTCGACCTGCGCCCCGACCTCGCCGAGCTGCTGGCCCGCGGCGAGGCCGAGGGCGCCCTGCGCGGCATCGTGTCCGGCTCCGGCCCGACCTGCGCCTTCCTGTGCGGCTCGGCCGACGCGGCCCGCTCGGTCGCCGGCGCCCTGCGCGCCGACGACGTCCATACCGTCCTGGTGGCCAACGCGCCCGTCGCCGGCGCCCACCTGGTGCTCTGAGGAGGAACCGATGGCGACCACGCCCAACCTGATCAACCTGGAACGAGTCTCGAAGTCCTACGGCGTCCGGCCGCTGCTGACCGACGTCTCGCTCGGCATCGCCGCCGGCGAGCGGATCGGCATCGTCGGCCGCAACGGCGACGGCAAGACCACGCTGCTCGAGGTGATGACCGGCCTCGAGGAGCCCGACTCCGGCCGGGTCTCGCAGTCGCGCGGCCTGCACATCGGCTACCTCCACCAGGGCGACGAGCTCGTCGACACCCACACCGTGCGCGAGGCGGTGCTGGGCGGCATGGACGACCACGAGTGGGCCGCCGACCAGGGCACCCGCGAGATCGTGCGCGAGCTGCTCGTCGGCGTCTCGCTCGACCGGCCGGTGATCGGCCTCTCCGGCGGCGAGCGCCGCCGCTGCTCGCTGGCCGCGCTGCTGCTCGGCGACCACGACCTGATCGTGCTCGACGAGCCCACCAACCACCTCGACGTCGAGGCGGTCGCCTGGCTGGCGGCGCACCTGGTGAAGCGGCCCTCCGCGATGGTGGTCGTCACCCACGACCGGTGGTTCCTCGACGAGGTGTGCCAGTGGACCTGGGAGGTCCACGACGGCGTCGTCGACGCCTACGAGGGCGGGTACGCGGCGTACGTGCTCGCCAAGGCCGAGCGCACCCGGCAGGCGTCGGCGTCCGAGGCCCGCCGGCAGAACCTCGCCAAGAAGGAGCTCGCCTGGCTGCGCCGCGGCGCCCCGGCCCGGACGGCGAAGCCGAAGTTCCGGATCGAGGCCGCCAACGCGCTGATCGAGGACGTGCCGGAGCCCCGCGACCGGCTGGAGCTGCAGAAGTTCGCGATCCAGCGGCTCGGCAAGCAGGTGATCGACGTCGAGCACGCCGACCTCCAGCGCGGCGAGCGGACGCTGCTCACCGACGCCACCTGGCGGCTCGGCCCGGGCGACCGGGTCGGCCTGGTCGGGGTCAACGGCGCCGGCAAGACCTCGGTGCTCTCGCTGCTGGCCGGCGACCTGGCGCCGTCCGCGGGCCGGGTCAAGCACGGCCGGACGATCTCGCTGCGGCACCTCACCCAGCAGCTCGACGACCTCGACCCCGACGCCCGGGTGCTGCCGATGGTGGAGTCCTACCGCCGGGTGGTGAAGACCGACGGCGGCGAGATCAGCGCGACGTCCATGCTCGAGCGGTTCGGGTTCACCGGCGACAAGCTGACCACGCGGATCGGTGAGCTCTCCGGTGGCGAGCGGCGTCGCTTCCAGCTGCTGATGCTGCTGCTCGAGGAGCCCAACGTGCTGCTCCTCGACGAGCCCACCAACGACCTCGACATCGACACCCTCAACGTCCTCGAGGACTTCCTCGACGCCTGGCCCGGCACCCTGGTCGTGGTCTCCCACGACCGCTACTTCCTGGAGCGCGTCACCGACACCGTCTGGGCCCTGCTCGGCGACGGCCAGATCTCGATGCTGCCCCGGGGCGTCGACGAGTACCTGGAGCATCGTCACGCCACCTCCGACCCGGCTCTGCGGCACGCTCAGGACGCTCGACCCGCCCCGTCGTCACTCCCTGAGGGCGCCGACCCGGCTTCTGTGGACGCCGCGGCGTCGTCCGGGACGTCGTCGGGCAAGGCCAAGCCCGGCAGCGCCGAGGAGCGAGCCGCCCGCAAGACCCTGGCCCGGCTCGACAAGCAGCTCAAGCGACTGGCCGCCGAGGAGCAGATCCTCACCACCGCGCTCACCGACGCCTCCGAGGCCTCCGACCATGCCGAGCTCGACGGAGCTCGGCGCCCGCCTCAAGACCCTGCACAGCGAGCGCGAGGCCTTCGAGCTGGAGTGGCTCGAGGCGTCCGAGCTCGTCGACTGACCGCCCTGGCTGAGGTGGGATAGTCCCAAACAAAGCGCACCGTGAAACCGGTTCCCGGCGTGCAGATCGTTGGGGACTATCCCGCCCCCGGGTCGCTCAGGCGTACGGCGCCAGCAGGGTGCGGAGCAGGGCGGCGAGGCGGGCCTGGTCGCGGGGGGCGAGGTCGGCGAGCAGGGTGGCCTCGGCGCGCAGCAGCGCCTCGAAGGCATCGTCGACCTTGGCCTTCCCCTCGCCGGTGAGCCGGACGATGACCCCGCGGCGGTCGCTCGGGTCGGGGTAGCGCTCGACGAGTCCGCGGCCGGCCAGCCGGTCGACGCGGTTGGTCATCGTGCCGCTGGTCACGAGGGTCTCGCGCAGCAGCCGGCCGGGGGAGAGCTCGTAGGGCTCGCCGGCCCGTCGCAGCGCGGTCAGCACGTCGAACTCCCACGACTCGATCCCGTGCTCGGCGAAGGCCGCGCGGCGGGCCAGGTCGAGGTGGCGGGCGAGGCGCTGGATCCGGGAGAAGACCGCGACCGGGCCCGAGGTCGAGGTCGGCGCGCTCGCGCGCCCACGCCTCCACCAGGTCGTCGACCTCGTCCCTCATGGCGGCAGTCTAACCGGGTCGGTCGAGATTCTTGACAGCAGAGGTATCTTGAGATCAAGATAAACCCATGCCCGCTGCACCGCCTGCCCCTGGGACCCCACCCGCTACCTCACGTACGCCGACGAGCGCGGCCGTCCCTTCCTCGACCTGCTCGCGCGGGTCGACGCCACGCACCCCCGCGAGGTCGTCGACCTCGGGTGCGGCCCCGGCAACCTCACCCGGCTGCTGGCCGACCGCTGGCCCGACGCCCACGTCACCGGCGTCGACAGCAGCCCGGAGATGGTGGCCCGGACCCGAGAGGTGCCGGGGATCGACGCGGTCCACGCGGACCTCCGTGGCTGGCTGCCCGAGCGTCCGGTCGACGTCCTGGTGTCCAACGCGACCCTGCAGTGGGTCCCCGGCCACCTCGGGCTGCTGGGCGACCTGGTGGCTGCGGTGGCGCCCGGCGGATGGCTGGCGATCCAGGTGCCGGCCAACTTCGACGAGCCGAGCCACACGCTGCGCCGCGAGCTCGAGGCGGAGCCGCCGTACGCCGCCCACACCCGTGACCTCGAGCGGCCCGCGAGCCACGACCCGGCCACCTACCTCACCGCGCTGGCCGACCTCGGCTGCGCCGTCGACGCCTGGGAGACGACGTACCTGCACGTGCTCACCGGCGACGACCCGGTCTTCACGTGGGTGAGCGCCACCAGCGCCCGCCCGGTGCTCGGGGCGCTGCCCGAGCGGCTGCGCGAGCAGTTCGTGGCCGAGCTGAAGCGCCGGCTCCGCGAGGCCTACCCGCCCGGCCCGGCGGGCGTGGTGCTGCCGTTCCGGCGGGTCTTCGCGGTCGCCCGGGTGCCGGAGGAGCAGCGATGAGGCTCCACCACGTCCAGGTCGCCTGCCCGCCCGGGGGAGAGGACGGCGCCCGCCGCTTCTACGCCGACGCCCTCGGCCTGACCGAGGTCGACAAGCCCGCCGAGCTCGCCGGCCGGGGCGGCGCGTGGTTCCGCGCGTACGACGGCACCGGGGAGGTGACGGCCGAGCTCCACGTCGGCGTCGAGGACCCGTTCGTCCCTGCCCGCAAGGCCCATCCCGCGCTGCTCCTCGACCGCTCGGACGCCCCCTCCGTCGAGGCACTGGCGGTCCGGCTCGAGGCCCACGGGTTCGCGGTCGACCTCGAGCAGCGGCACACGTTCCCGGGCTACGAGCGCCTGCACACCGCGGACACCCACGGCAACCGAGTGGAGATCCTGCTTCATCTGCGGCCGCCCGGCGGCTAATCTTCGGCAGACGAGCCTGCAATCATGGGGTCAGGCTCGTCGACTCTGGAGGGGGACCAGATGGACGTACGGGCACGAGAGATGAACGGGGCGGTCAACCGCCTCAAGCGCGCACAAGGGCAGCTCAGCGGGATCCTGGAGATGATCGACGCCGAGCGCGACACCGAGGCGATCCTGCAGCAGCTCAAGGCGGTCACCAAGGCCCTCGACCGGGCGGCGTACGTCGTGCTGGTCGCCGACCTCAAGGGGTCGATCCCGGGCGACGCCGGCATCCCGAGCGAGGAGCTCGCCCGGGCGGAGAGGCTGTTCCTGTCCCTGCGGTGAGGCACGACGTGTCGCCGGGGTCACGTCGTGAGCCCCTCCCGCACGATGTTACTGACTGGTAGGGTCCGGTCATGAGCAGCATCCTCCCCCTGTGGCAGAAGGCCACCCACCTCCCGGTCGTCGGCCCGGTCCTCGGGCCGCGGCTCTTCTCGTTCGCGTTCAGCCAGAAGGCGCCGTACTTCGCGAGCATCCGGCCCCGGTTCACCGAGATCCGGCCCAACCACGCCGAGCTGGTGATCCCCAAGCGTCGCGGCGTGCACAACCACCTCGGCACCGTGCACGCGATCGCGCTGTGCAACGGGCTCGAGGCGGCGATGGGCGCGCTGGCCGAGGCGACGATCCCCGCCGACAAGCGGTGGATCCCCAAGGGCATGGAGGTCGCCTACACCGCCAAGGCCACCAGCAGCATCACCTGCACCGCCGAGACCGACGCCGAGCAGTGGACCTCCGACGACCCCGACCTGCCGGTGCGGGTCAAGGGCGTCCGCGACGACGGCACCGTCGTGATCGAGGGCGTGATCCGGCTCTGGGTGACGCCGAAGAGCCGCTGACCTGCGCGTCCCGGGAGCACGTCGTCCTCAGGCGGCCGCGGGCCTCCGGCGCCGACGGCCAGCGGCTTCTGCTCGCCGACGAACTTCTTCTGCGCCCACGTGGCCAGCCAGGAGAGCAGCAGGTTGACCAGGATGTAGAGGCTGGCGATCACGATGATCGTCGGGACCCGGTTGTCGAACTGCAGGTAGATCTGCTTGTAGACCTTGGTCAGACCGGGAGCGAGCACGAACTGCCCCAGCGCGGTGTCCTTGAGCGCCACGATGCACTGGCTGATGATCGCCGGCAGCATGATCTTGACCGCCTGCGGCAGCAGCACGATGTTCATCACCGCGGTCTTGCGCATGCCGATCGCGTACGCCGCCTCGCGCTGGCCCTTCGGGCACCGCGTTGACGCCGGCGCGGAGCACCTCGGCGAGCACGGCGCCGTTGTAGAGCATCAGCGCGATCACCACGGCCCAGAACGAGCTGCCGGGCTTGGCGATCCCGAGCATGTACCAGATGAAGACCATCAGCAGCAGCACGGGCACGGCGCGGAAGAACTCCACCACCAGCCACGACGGCCAGCGCACCCAGGCGTGCTCCGACATCTTGCCGACGCCGAACAGGAAGCCGAAGCCGACGGCGAGCACGATCGCGGCGCCGGCCATCTTCAGGGTGTTGAGCAGGCCGTCGACGAGGATCACCTCGAGGAAGCGCGGGGTGGTGAACACCTCCCACTTCTCGCCTGCGAACTGGCCGTCGTCGTAGAGCCGCCACAGGGCAGCCGGCGACCAGCGCGACGATCAGCAGCGCGCCGACCGCGCTGTAGATCCGGTGCCGGGCGACCGTCTTCGGGCCGGGGGCGTCGAACAGGACGCTGGTGCTCATGTCGCCACCCGGTAGCGGCGCTCGGCCCTGATGGCGAAGAACGAGAAGGCCTCGACGATGATGATGTAGCCGAGCGCGAAGGTGAGGAAGATGCCGATCCGTTGCGAGCCGAAGTCGTTGGTGAAGCTGCGCATCCGCGAGACGGCCTCGGCGACGCCGAAGACCGCCGCGACCGAGGTGTTCTTGATCAGCGCGATCTGCACGCTGGCCAGCGGCGGCACCGCCGCCCGGAACGCCTGGGGAAGCACGACGTTGCGTCATGACGCCGGTGAACGGCAGTCCGATGGCCCGGGCCGCCTCGGCCTGGCCCAGGGGCACGGCGTTGATGCCCGAGCGCATCGCCTCGCACACGAACGTCGAGGTGTAGAGCGTCAGCGAGACCACCGCTGCCGCCGAAGAACGCGGTGAAGCTCGAACGGGCCGATGCTGACCTGCAGCCAGTTGAAGCCGATGCCGAAGATCGGGGCGACGAAGGTGAAGAACGCGAAGACGATGACCAGCGGCGTGTTGCGGACCACGGTGACGTAGGTCGCGGCGGCCTGCCGCAGCACGGCGACCGGGCCGACGCGGAGCGCGACCAGGATCGTCCCGAGGATCATCGAGAGGATCGCCGGCCACCAGGAACAGGAACACGGTGTAGCCGAACGCCTTCAGGTAGACGTCGAAGTTGTCGAGTACGGCGCTCACCCGGTGGTGCTCCTTCCTGGGCTTGCGGGGCGTCCGGGACGGCGTACGGCGTACGCCGTCCCGGACGTCAGCGGACGGTCAGGGGCACTCGTCGAGCGACCGGCGGGCTCCGGCGTCTCGACACCCGACGGGCCGAGCGTCAGCTCGAACGCCTCGGCCCACGAGCCGTCGTCGAAGGCCTCGGTCAGCACGTCGTTGATCCACTCGCACATCTCGGGGTGGTCCTGGCTGTAGCCGACCCCGATCCGCTCCTCGGAGAAGGTCTCGCCGACGACCTTGAGCTCGCCCTCGTTCTGCGCGGCGAAGCCGGCGAGGATCGAGCCGTCGGTCGACATGCCCTCGACGGTGCCGTCGAGCACCTTCTGGACGCACTCGGAGTAGCTGTCGAAGCCGACGCCCTTGGCGCCCTTCTCGTTGATGGTGTCGATCGAGGTCGACCCGGTGACCGAGCAGACCTCCTGGCCCTGGAGGTCGTCGATGCTCTCGACGTCGCTGTCGGCGGGCACCAGCAGCTGCTGGCCGGTGATGAAGTAGGGACCGGTCTGGCCGACGACCTTGCGGCGGTCGTCGGTGATCGAGTACGACGCCAGCACCAGGTCGACCTTGCCGGAGGTGAGGAACGGCTCGCGGTTGTCGGAGATCGTCTCCGTGTAGGTCACCGCGCTCGTGTCGGTGGGGTCGATGCCGAGGTCGGCGACGAGGATCTTGGCGATCTCGACGTCGAAGCCGGTGGGGAGGTCGTCGGCGGCGCCCTTGAAGCCCAGGCCGGGCTGGTCGTACTTGACGCCGACGTTGATCTTGCCGGCCTCGGCCAGCTCGGCCATGTAGCTGCCGGCCTCGAACTTGTCGGCCGAGACGTCCTCGGCCTCGCACGTCGCGGCCCGCGCCCTCGTCGCCGGCGTCGCCGCAGGCGGCGAGCGATCCCGCGAGGCAGCAGGCCGCACTGCGGCGACCTTGAAGTTCAATCTGCGCATTCCGTGTCTCCCTTTGCTCGTTGGTCGTGACTTCGTGGGTCAGTGCTTCAGGATCTTGCCGAGGAAGTCCTTGGCGCGGTCGCTCTGCGGGTTGGTGAAGAACTCCTCGGGGGTGTTCTCCTCGGCGATCGCGCCGTCGGACATGAAGATCACCCGGTCGGCGGCGGTGCGGGCGAACCCCATCTCGTGGGTGACCACGACCATCGTCATGCCGCCCTCGGCGAGGTCGACCATGACGTCGAGGACCTCCTTGATCATCTCGGGGTCGAGCGCCGAGGTGGGCTCGTCGAAGAGCATCACCTTCGGCTCCATCGCCAGCGCCCGCGCGATCGCGACGCGCTGCTGCTGGCCGCCGGAGAGCTGGGCGGGGTACTTCGTCGGCCTGGTGGCCGACCCCCACCCGGTCGAGCAGCTCCTGGGCCTTCTTCTCGGCCTCGGCCTTGTCCTTCTTGCGGACCTTGATCGGGCCGAGCGTGACGTTCTCGAGGATCGTCTTGTGGGCGAAGAGGTTGAAGCTCTGGAAGACCATGCCGACCTCGGCGCGCAGGTTGGCCAGCTCCTTGCCCTCCTGGGGCAGCGGCTGTCCGTCGAGGGTGATCGAGCCCTTGTCGATCGTCTCGAGCCGGTTGATCGCGCGGCACAGCGTGGACTTGCCGGAGCCCGGACGGCCCGATCACCACGACGACCTCGCCGCGCTTGACCGAGATGTTGATGTCCTGGAGCACGTGCAGGTCGCCGAACCACTTGTCGACGTGGTCGAGCACCACCAAGGGTTCGCCGACGGCGTCCGGCCGGGCGGCCTCGTCCTGGAGCGTCATGGATCGGACCCTAGCGGCATCTGACCCCAATGGGCCATGAGCGCCACGCGACTGCAACCCGCTCGTGACCAGAGCGATTCGGGGCGACCCGCCCGCTCCGCCGTACCCTGAGCGGGCCATGACTGCCACGCCCGACGCCGCCTCCGCACCACCGCGCACCTACGAGGTCAAGACCTACGGGTGCCAGATGAACGTGCACGACTCCGAGCGGCTCACCGGTCTGCTCGAGGACGCCGGGTACGCCGCGGCGCCCGCCGGAGAGCAGGCCGACGTGGTCGTGTTCAACACCTGCGCGGTGCGCGAGAACGCCGACAACAAGCTCTACGGCAACCTGTCGCACCTCGCGCCGGTCAAGGCCGCCAACCCGAGCATGCAGATCGCCGTCGGCGGCTGCCTGGCGCAGAAGGACCGCTGCCACGATCACCGCGAAGGCGCCGTACGTCGACGTCGTGTTCGGCACCCACAACATCGGGTCGCTGCCGGCGCTGCTGGAGCGCGCCCGGGTGCAGGAGGAGGCGCAGGTCGAGATCCTCGAGTCGCTCGAGGTCTTCCCGTCGACGCTGCCCACCAAGCGCCAGTCGGCGTACGCCGCCTGGGTGTCGATCTCGGTCGGGTGCAACAACACCTGCACGTTCTGCATCGTCCCCGCCCTGCGCGGCAAGGAGAAGGACCGTCGTCCTGGCGAGATCCTCGCCGAGATCGAGGCGCTGGTCGCCGACGGCGTCTCCGAGGTCACGCTGCTGGGCCAGAACGTCAACGCCTACGGCGTCGAGTTCGGCGACCGGCAGGCCTTCTCCAAGCTGCTGCGCGCCTGCGGCGAGGTCGAGGGCCTGGAGCGGGTGCGCTTCACCTCCCCGCACCCGGCCGAGTTCACCGACGACGTCATCGAGGCGATGGCCGAGACGCCCAACGTGATGCCGTCGCTGCACATGCCGCTGCAGTCCGGCTCCGACAAGGTGCTGCGCGACATGCGCCGCTCCTACCGCCAGTCGAAGTACCTCGGCATCATCGAGCGGGTGCGCGCCGCGATGCCCGAGGCCGCGATCACCACCGACATCATCGTCGGCTTCCCCGGTGAGACCGAGGAGGACTTCCAGGCCACGCTGCACGTCGTGCGCGAGGCGCGGTTCTCCGGCGCGTTCACCTTCCAGTACTCCAAGCGCCCCGGCACCCCGGCCGCCACGCTTCCCGACCAGGTCCCGCCCGACGTCGTCCGCGACCGCTACCAGCGGCTGGTCGAGGTCGTCGACGAGGTCGCCTGGGCCGAGGCCAAGCGCTGGTCGGCCGCCGCGTCGAGCTGATGGTCTCCGAGGGCGAGGGCCGCAAGGACGCCGCCACCCATCGGCTCTCCGGCCGCGGGCCCGACAACCGGCTGGTCCACTTCACCCCGCCGCTCGACGTCCACGGCGAGCCGGTCGAGGTCCGCCCCGGCGACCTCGTCACCGCCGAGATCACCTACGCCGCCCCGCACCACCTGGTCGCCGACGGCGCCACCGACGTCCGGCGCACCCGCTCCGGTGACGCATGGGCCGCGCGCCAGGGGCTGGCCGAGCCCGCCGCCGGCGTGGTGCTCGGCATGCCCTCGGTCGGCGTCCCGGCCCCGCTGCCGGCGGCCCCGGCCTGTCCCTGACACTCGCTCGCCTCTCGGGAGATCCCACGCATGGCTGCAGACGCCCCCACCATCCTGGCCACCTCCGGTGGCGTCGTCCCCGGACGCCGCACCCGGTGGTCGGTGGGCCCGCTGACGACGTACGCCGTCGAGCTCGCCGCGGTCACCGGCCGCGCGCCGCGGGTCTGCTACCTCGGTACCGCGGGCGGCGACAACCCGCAGGGCATCCGCGACTTCTACGACATGGCGCACGAGGCGCGCTACGAGGCCAGCCACCTGCAGCTGTTCACGATGCCCAACGTCGAGGACGTCCGTGAGCACCTGCTCGGCCAGGACGTCCTCTGGGTCTCCGGGGGCAGCGTCGCCGGGCTGCTCGCGATGTGGCGGCTGCACGGCGTCGACGCGGTGATGCGCGAGGCGTGGGAGGCCGGGGTCGTGCTCACCGGGGTCTCGGCCGGCTCGCTCTGCTGGCACGTCGGCGGCACCACCGACTCGTTCGGCCCGGAGCTGCGTCCCGTCGACAACGGACTGGCGCTGCTGCCGTTCTCCAACGGCGTGCACTACGACTCCGAGCCGGAGCGTCGCCCGCTCTTCCAGTCGCTGGTCGCCGACGGCACCCTCCCGGCCGGCTACGCCACCGACGACGGCGCCGGGCTGCACTACCGCGGCACCGAGCTGGTCGAGGCGCTCGCCGAGCGCGACGGCGCCGGTGCCTACCGCGTCGAGCCCGGCCCCGACGGCACCGCCGTCGAGACGCCGCTCGACACCCGCCTGCTGGGCTGAGCCCGCCGGGCCTGCTCGAGGCCTGTGGAGGAGCGCCGACGCGAGTGCCCGAACGGCCGCAGGATGGGCGTCGTGTCCGTGGTCGAGGCGATGCTCCTGCTCGGTGGCGTGTCAGCGCGCCGACCGCTGGTCGCGCTCACGTCTCGGGCGGAGGTCGACGCGGCCGTGGCGAGCGGTGCCGTGGTGGTGCTGGCGCGCGACCGCTACGCGCTGCCGGGGGCCGACCAGGCCCGGCAGGCGGCGCACCGGGTCACCGGGGTCGTGTCCCACCTCAGCGCGGCCCTGCACTGGGGCTGGGCGGTCAAGACCGTGCCGCCGCAGCCCGAGGTGACCGTGCCGAAGAACCGCCGGCTGAGCCAGGAGCAGCGCCAGGGAGTCTCGGTGCACCGCGGCGCGCACGGACCCGACGACGTGGTGGAGGGCGTCACGAGCAAGGACCGCACGCTGGTCGACTGCCTGCGTGGGCTCGCTCCCGACGAGGCGTTGTGCGTCGCGGACTCGGCACTGCGCGACGGCTACCCCCACGCGCGGCTGGTGGCGCTGGCGCGCGACCTGCGCGGTCCGGGCGGGCGCCAGGCGCGGCTCGTCGCCGCTCGGGCGACGGGTGACTCGGCCAACCCCTTCGAGACCGTGCTGCGCTCGATCTGCCACGAGGTCCCGGGACTGTCGGTGCGGCCCCAGGTCCCGCTGTTCGGCGCCGACTTCCTGGGACGACCCGACCTGGTCGACGTGGAGCTCCGCATCGTGGTCGAGGCCGACTCCTTCGCGTGGCACGGCGACCGGGCGGCACTGTGCCGCGACGCCCGGCGCTACAACGCGTTCGCCGTGCACGGCTGGCTGGTGCTGCGCTTCACGTGGGAGGACGTCATGCACGACCCCTCCTACGTCCGGGGTGTGCTGGAGTCCGCCGTACACGAACGTACCTATCGCGCGTCCCGGGCCGGTCGCCCCGCCTGACGGCAGGGCCGGATCGGGCGTTTCTCCGCCGATAGGTACGTCGGTGTACGTCAGGTCAGTCGGAGCGCGGGTCGTAGGAGGAGTAGCCGGCCTTCGGGGTGAGCCCGTCGGGGTTGGTCTCCTCGCCGCCCGCGGACTGCTCGCGCGGCGCCTCGTCGGCCGGCGGGCCGTCGTCCTCGCTGGTGTCGCGGGTGCCGGTGGGGGCGTGCTGGCCGGGGCCCGCGTCGCCCTCGCGCTCGCTGCTGACGCCCATGTCGCCGGCGATGTCCTGGTCGGACTCGGTGACGTCGTAGGGCTCGGGGGTCTCGTCGGTGCTCATACGGGGGCCTCCTCGTCGGGGTCGACGTCCTCGCCGTCGCTCTTGGTGGCCTCGGTGTCGGTGTCCTCGCCCTGCTTCATCTCGTCGGGCAGGGCGTCCTCCACCGCGGGGTTGTCGTCGGGGTCGAGGTCGCGCGGCGCAGGATCGCCCGTGGCGGTCTCGCCGTCGACCCCGTCGCTGGCATCGACGGCGTCGACGCCGCCTGGGTTGGGCTCGCCGGGCTCGATCTGCGGATCGGGCCGGGGGCCGAGGTCGGGCTCGCTCATGGGTGTCTCCTCAGGGGGATGGGGGTCAGAATCCGAAGGTCGAGTACGCCGTGGTGGTGCCGGTGCGGAGGGCCTCCAGCACGGCTCGTTCGTGCGGCACGACGGGGTCGGGCAGGTCGTCGAGCGGGCACCAGCGCAGCTCGGCGCACTTGTGCGGCTCGACGATCCGCGGCTCGCCGGTCCAGGCGCGGGCGGTGAAGAAGAAGTCGACCCGCTCGTCGATCGCCAGGTGGTGCTGGGTGCGCTGCATGGAGGTCACGAACTCCAGCGCGAGGTCGCCGACGGCGATCTCCTCAGCGGCCTCCCGGCGGGCTGCGTCGAAGGCGGTCTCGCCGCGCTCCACGTGCCCGGCGGCCGCGGCAGCCCAGTGGTCGTCCATGTACCCGGTGTTGCGGCGCAGCTGGAGCAGCACCTCGGTGCGGCCCGACTGCTCCCGCAGCAGGAAGACGTACGCCGCCGGGACCACCACGAAGCGGTCCAGCTCGGTCGTGGTCACGCCGGCCTCACTGCGACGGCTGGTCCTGGGACGACTCCGCGTTCTCGGCCTGCTCGGCGTCGAGCTGGTCGTCCCGGCTCGAGGCGGCGTCGCCGCCGTCGGGCAGGTCGTCGCCGTGCTCACCGGGCGGCTGCTCGGTGAGGTCGAGGGCGGCGTTGTCCTCCTCGGGGACGGGGGCCGTCACGGCAGGTCGTCGTTCTTGCCGTCGAGCTTGTCGAGGGCGTCCTTGGCCTTCTCCGCGCCCGACGCGATCTTGTCGGCGTGCTTGCCGCCGGTCTTGTCGTCGACGGCCTCGGCAGCCTGGTCGATCTTGTCGGCGATCTTGTCGCCGTGCTTGTCGACGGCGTCGCTCAGCTTGTCCTTGGCGTTGTCCAGGAATCCCACGGGATCCACCTCCGGTCCGGGTCGGCGCCCCAACGGCGCCGGAGTGCTTGCCACACTAGCGGCGATGAGAATCGAGCCGACCCGGGGAGGCGCCCCGCCGATCGTGGCCATCGTGGGCTGCACAGCCTCGGGCAAGACCGGGCTCTCGCTCGACGTCGCGCGAGGCGCTGGGGGGCGAGGTGCTCAACACCGACGCCATGCAGGTCTACCGCGGCATGGACGTCGGCACCGCCAAGCTGCCGCCCGACGAGCGGCGCGGGGTGCCGCACCACCTGCTCGACCTGCTCGACGTGCGCGAGACGCTCACGGTGGCGCAGTTCCAGGGGCGGGCGCGGGGCGAGGTCGCGGCCGTCCGAGACCGGGGGCGGGTGCCGGTGCTGGTCGGCGGCTCGGCGCTCTACACCCGAGCGATCCTCGACCGGTTCGAGTTCCCCGGCACCGACGTGGAGGTCCGCGCCGGCTGGGAGGCCGAGCTCGCCGAGGTCGGACCCGCTGCCCTGCACGCGCGTCTGGCCGAGCTCGACGCCGAGGCGGCCGAGCGGATCGGGCCGGACAACGGTCGCCGCCTCGTCCGCGCGCTCGAGGTCATCGAGCTCACCGGGCGCCCCTACTCCGCGTCACTGCCGGTGCTCGAGTACGCCGACCCGCTCACGGTGCAGGTGGGCGTCGACATCGACCGGCCCACCCTCGACCGCCGCATCGAGGAGCGCGTCGAGCGGATGTACGCCGGTGGGTTCGTCGCCGAGGTGGAGCGGCTGTTGGCCGCGGGGCTGGCGGACGGACGCACCGCGTCCCGCGCGATCGGCTACCCCGAGGTGACCGCCCACCTCGCGGGCGAGCTCAGCCTCGACGAGGCCCGCGAACGCACGGTGTTCGCGACCCGCCGCTTCGCGCGCAGGCAGCTGTCGTGGTGGCGCAAGGACCCGCGGATCGTCTGGGTGGACCACGACGACCCGCAGCGCGTCGACCGGGCCCTGGCGGCGATCGACGACGTCCGGGGCTGACGGCCGGGGGTTCAGGGCAAGTTCGGTCGGGTCGACGAGCGCTCCCGCGACCAGAATGGGCCCATGACCGACACCGGCCGCGACCGCCTCCGCGAGCTGCTCGACTCCGTGCTCGACGAGGAGCACCGCACCCTCGGCGACATGGCGGAGGGCGCCTACGCGAGTCCGTTCCACTTCACGCGACGGTTGCGCCGCGACGCCGGCGAGCCGCCGGTCACGATGCGGCGTCGGGTGATGCTCGAGCGCGCCGCGTGGCAGCTCGACCGGGGTGCGTCGGTGACCGAGACGGCCTGGGCGGCCGGCTACGAGTCGGTCGAGGGCTTCAGCCGGGCCTTCACCCGCGCGTACGGGCACTCGCCGAGCGACACCGGCGGCTCCGGCGTACACCCAGACGAGCCGCCACGGCGACGCGGCTGGCTCCCCGCGCCCAACGGCATCCACTTCCACCCACCCACGTCGCTGTGGGTGCACTCCCAGGAGCAGCCCATGAACTCCCTGACCGAGCAGCTGGTGCGTCACGACCTCGACGACACCCGCCACCTGATCGACCTCGCCAAGGGCCTGCCCGACGCAGAGCTCCGGGAGGTACGCCAGGCCGGCACGACCGTGCTGAGCTGGGACGGCCCGGAGGAGTCCCTGCGCGACGTGCTCGACCACCTCGTCTTCACCAAGGAGGTGTGGCTGGCCGCGATCGACGGCCACGACACCCCGCCGCATGCGGACGACGACGACGCGGCTGCGCTGCTGTCCCGGCACGACGCCGTGGCTCCCCGCTGGCTCGCGATGGTCCGCGACCTCGACGCCCGCGGCGCCTGGGACGACCGGCTGGTCGACGCGCTCTGCGACCCGCCCGAGAGCTTCGTGATGAGCAGCGTGGTCGCCCACGTGCTGACGTTCTCCGCCCACCGGCGGCAGGTGGCGCGGCGGCTGCTGCAGGCCGGCGGCCACGAGGTCGACCACGGCGACCCGATCGTGTGGCTGCGGCGCGAGCTGGGGGAGGACGTCCGATGACGCGCACGATCTACTACACCGCCGCCACGCTCGACGGCTTCCTCGCCGACGAGCGCGACTCGCTCGACTGGCTCTTCGTCCAGGACAACGACGCCGACGGCCCGATGGGCTACACCTCCTTCATCGCCGGGATCGGCGCGATCGCGATGGGCGCGACGACGTACGAGTGGGTGGTGGCGCACCTGCAGCGCACCGGTGAGGCGTGGGGGTACGACGTGCCCAGCGTCGTCTTCACCCACCGCGACCTCGCGCCGGTCGCCGACTCGGTGACGATCGTCTCCGGCGCGGTGGCCGACGTGCACGCCGACCTGGTCGCGGCCGCCGGCGGGCGGGACGTCTGGGTGGTCGGCGGGGGAGACCTCGCGGCCCAGTTCGCCGACGCCGGGCTGCTCGACGAGGTGCAGGTGTCGATCGCGCCGGTGACGCTGGGCGCCGGCCGCCCGCTCTTCCCGCGCCGCTTCGACCTGCGCCTGACCCGCCTGGACCGCAACGGCGACTTCGCCTGCGCCTGGTACGACGTCGTCGGCCCCGGGCAGTGGCCAACCGCGGCGCCGGGTGACACCGAAGGGTGAGCTGGGCGCTGGGCGCTGGGGCGCTGGGGCCGCGGGGGCGCTGGGGCCGCGGGGGCGCTGGGGCGCAGGGCGCTGGGGCGGGTCGTGTGCCTGAGACCGGGCTGGGGGTCGGTGTGGGGCACACGACCCTGCTGCGGGGGTGGCGGCCCACGCTGGCGTGGGTCGTGTGCCTGAGGCCGGGGCATTGGTGGTTCTCAGGCACACGACCCTGCTGCCGGCCGACCCTGGCCCCGGGCCCCCCGGCCCCGGCCCCGCGCTCGCCGTCCCCGCAGACCCGGTCGCTAGCCTCGAGGCCATGAGCCTCCCGACCCCCGGACCCGACCGTGCCGCCGTGATCACCGGTGCCTCCTCCGGCATCGGCGCCGAGATCGCGCGCGAGCTGTCGCGCCGCGGGCACACCGTGGTGCTCGTCGCCCGCACCGCGGCCAAGCTCGCAGGAGGTCGCCGACGACATCGGCGGCGCCGGCGGCACCGCCCACGTGGTGGCCATGGACCTCGCCGACCGCAGCGCCCGCTCCAGCCTCGCCGACCGGGTGGAGGCGCTCGGGCTGGTGCCGGAGATCCTGGTCAACAACGCGGGGTTCTCGACGTTGGGCCGGGTCAGCAAGGCCGACCCCGAGAGCGAGATGGCGATGATCGAGGTCGACGTGGTCGCCGTCGCCGACCTCTGCACCCGCTTCCTCCCGGGCATGGTCGAGCGCGGCCGCGGCGCCGTCCTCAACGTCGCCTCCACCGCGGCCTTCCAGCCGCTGCCGGGCCAGGCGGGGTACGGCGCCGGCAAGGCGTTCGTGCTGTCCTACACCCAGAGCCTGGTCGGCGAGCTCCGCGGCAGCGGCGTCACCGCGACCGCGCTGTGCCCGGGGCCGGTGCAGACCGGCTTCGGCGAGCGGGCCGGCTTCACCGACGAGCAGGCCGAGGACGCCCTGCCCGCGATGATGTGGGTCACCGCCGACGTGGTCGCGAAGGCCGCCGTCGAGGGCATGGAGAAGGGCCGGATGGTGGTGATCCCCGGCACCGCCAACCGGGTCGCCGCTGCTCTGGCCCAGGTGGCGCCCCGCTCGCTGCTGCTGCCGGTCCTCGCGAAGGCACACCCCGGCCTGACCTGAGCCGGAACCGACCGGGCCCGACCTGTCGACAACTGTCGGTGGGCGGGTGCAAGGTGGGTCCACCAGCGACCTCTCGGGAGGACCCATGCAGCGCCGGACCGCCGTCGGCATCCCTCTGATCTCCACCCTGATCTCCGGTCTCGCGCTCAGCGTGGCCGCCGCCGGGGCGCTCGCCGCGCCGGCCTCCTCGGCCCCGGCACCAGCGGCCGCCGCCGCCCCGTCGACACCGCGCGGCCGCCTCGCCCGCCGACCGCCGTACGCCGCCCAAGCGCGCGACCGTGCGCGGCCGCGGTGGCGCGGTGTCGTCGGTCGACGCCTACGCCTCCGCGATCGGGGTCCGGGTGCTGCGCCAAGGGCGGCAACGCCGTCGACGCCGCCGTCGCCACGGCCGCGGCGCTCGGCGTCACCGAGCCCTACAGCACCGGGCTCGGCGGCGGCGGCTTCTTCGTCTACTACGACGCCAAGCGCAAGCGCGTGCACACGATCGACGGCCGCGAGACCGCGCCGGCCTCGATGCGGCGCGACGCGTTCATCGACCCCGAGACCGGCGACCCCTACCCGTTCACCCCCGAGCGCGTCACCAGCGGCGTCTCGGTCGGCGTGCCCGGCACCCCGCTCACCTGGATCCGCGCGCTGCGCAAGTGGGGCACCCGCTCGCTCGCCAGGCGTCGCTGAAGCCCGCGGCACGGCTGGCTCGCCGCGGGTTCGTCGTCGACGAGACGTTCCGGCGCCAGACCGACGACAACCGCGAGCGCTTCGAGCAGTTCCGGTCCACGAAGCGGCTGTTCCTCAAGAACGGCCGGCTTCCCCGCGTCGGCAGCCTCTTCCGCAACCCCCAGCTGGCGCGCACCTACGACCGCTTCGGCGACGGCGGCCGCCGCTACTTCTACGACAGCCGGCTCTCGCAGGAGATCGTGCGCGCAGTACGACGTCCGCCGACGGTGAAGAACCCCACCCTGCCGGTCCCTCCAGGGTCGATGCGCCGCTCCGACCTCCAGCGCTACCGCGCCCTGGCCAAGGCCCCCACCCGGGTCCGCTACCGCGGCCACGACGTCTACGGCATGGCCGGCTCCTCCAGCGGCGGCATCGCCGTGGGCGAGGGCCTCAACATCCTCGAGCGCTCCGACCTCGGCGGCCTCCCACGCGCCCAGGCGCTGCACCGCTACCTCGAGGCCAGCGCCCTCTCCTTCGCCGACCGCGGCGCCTACGTCGGCGACGAGGACTACGTCGACGTGCCCAAGCGCGGCGCTGCTCTCCCAGCGGTTCGCCGACGAGCGGGCCTGCGAGATCGACCCGGCGGCGGCCGCCACCAAGCCGGTGGCGCCCGGTGACGTCGAGGACTACGACGGGATCTGCGACGACGAGGCAGCGGCCGGCGAGGTCGACGAGGACAACGAGAACATCTCCACCTCGCACCTCACCGTGGTCGACAAGCGAGGCAACGTCGTCGCCTACACGCTGACCATCGAGCAGACCGGAGGCTCCGGCATCGTCGTGCCCCGCCGGGGCTTCCTGCTCAACAACGAGCTCACCGACTTCAGCGCCGTCTACGACGCCGACGACCCCAACCGGATCGAGGGTGGCAAGCGGCCGCGCAGCTCGATGTCGCCGACGATCGTGCTGAAGGACCGCAAGCCGGTGCTCGCCCTCGGCTCGCCGGGCGGGTCCACCATCATCACCACCGTGCTCCAGATCCTGGTCAACCGGCTGGCGTTCGGGATGAGCCTGCCCGAGGCGCTCGGCAGCCCCGCGGGCCTCGCAGCGCAACACCGCCACGGTCACCGCGGAGCAGGCGTTCATCGACGCCTACGACGACGAGCTCGAGCCGCTGGGCCACGATCTGGTGCCCGCCGGCGACGGGCTCACCAGCGATCCCTACATCGGCGCGGCCGCGGCTATCGAGATCGGGCCGCGACGGCTGCTGACCGCGTCCGCCGAGCCGGTCCGCCGAGGAGGTGGGGCGGCCCGCGTCGTCCGGCCGCGGTGAGCCGATCGCGGTGAGCAACGCGGCCCGGCGTACCGTGGAGAGGTGAGCCACCAGGGCCCGTTCACCGAGGTCACCGACGTCGACCAGCTCGTCGCGCTGCTCGGCGAGCCTGCGCAACGAGCCCTCGACAAGACGCGGTCGTCGCTGCTCGACGTCGACCGCGCGTGGCTGGCGGCGTCGCCGTTCTGCGTGCTGGCGACCGCGTCGGCCGACGGGGTCTGCGACGCCTCCCCGAAGGGCGATCCCGCGGGCTGGCTCGTGCACGTGGTCGACGACCGCACGATCGCGATCGCCGAGCGGCCGGGCAACCGCCGTGCCGACGGCTACCGCAACGTCCTCGACAACCCGCACGTCGGACTGCTCTTCGTGATCCCCGGCCGGGGCGACACGCTGCGCGTCAACGGCCGGGCCAGGCTCGTGTCCGACGCGCCGTTCTTCGACGACCTCTCCGTGCAGGGGCACCGGCCCGTGCTGGCCGTGGTGGTCGACATCGACGAGGTCTTCTTCCACTGCGCGAAGGCGTTCCTTCGCTCCGGCCTCTGGGAGCCCGGAGACCTGGGCCCCGGAGAAGGTCGTCCCGCGGCGGGCGGTGATCGCCCACGAGGTCGAGCCGAGCGGACGCACCGTGGCCGAGCTCGACGACTACTACCGTCCCGACAACTACCGGCGAGGTCTGTATGCCTGAGCCCTATCCCGTTCCTCAAGGGCCACGGCACCGAGAACGACTTCGTGCTGCTGCCCGACCACGACGGCACGATCCACGGCGAGCTGACCGCCGAGCGGGTGCGCGCGCTGTGCGACCGGCGGGCGGGCATCGGCGCCGACGGCGTCCTGCGCGTGATCCGGGCCGAGGACCACGACGCCGGCCGGGGGCAGGAGGCCGAGTGGTTCATGGACTACCGCAACGCCGACGGCTCGCCCGCCGAGATGTGCGGCAACGGCATCCGGGTCTTCGCCCGGCACCTCGTCGACGAGGGCCTGGTCCGCAGCGACGTCCCGGTGCGGATCGGCACCCGCGACGGCGTCAAGACCGTCACCGTCGACGGCGACCACATCACCGCCGACCTCGGCACTCCGCGGGTGCTGGGCGAGACCGAGGTCGCGCGATCGAGGGCCGCACGTGGGCCGCGCGCCACGTCGACCTCGGCAACCCCCACGCGGTGGTGTTCGTCGACGATCTCGACGAGGCCGGTCCGCTGCTCGAGCCGCCGGTGCGCGACGAGACGCTCTACCCCGACGGCGTCAACGTCGAGTTCGTCGTACGTCGCGGCGACCACCACGTGGCGATGCGGGTGCACGAGCGGGGCTCGGGCGAGACCCGGTCGTGCGGCACCGGTGCGTGCGCCGCGATGATCGCGGCGGCGCAGGCCGACGACGCCCCGCGCGGACACCCCCTACCGCGTCGACCTGCCCGGCGGCAGCCTGAGGATCACCTGGACCGCCGACGACCGGATGCTGCTCGCGGGCCGGCCGTGATCGTCGCCTGGGGTGCCACGACCGTCCACTGACGCGCGAGGTCGGTCGTCGGCCCGCGCGTCGGTCAGCTGGTCGTCGTCCTGGTCGGCGGGCACCGACGCCCGCTCCTCGCGCAGCCGGGTGCCCCGGGTGTTGAGCCGGATCCGCGGCCAGCGTCGAGCGGAACCAGCCGGTGCCCTGACGAGGCGGGGCGATCAGGTAGCCGAAGAGCCGCCCCGCCGCTCGAGGGCGTCGAGGAACGTCGGCCTCGGTGCGGGTGGGGCCGATCTGGAGCGCCACGACCCGGGCCAGTGCCCGTCGGGCCGACCAGGTGACCAGGAACGGTCCGGCCAGGCAGAGGCCGAGCCCGAGCGTCGCGCACCACACGAGCGTGGCGACCAGCCAGCCGGGGGCGGCGCCGAGGTCGTCGTACCGCCAGGAGACCAGGGCCCAGGCGCCCCACGCGACGCCGAGGTAGAGCACGCCGTAGACGGCCGCCCAGCCGGCGGAGACCGCCGCGGGGTGGCTGGCGCGCTCCTCCATCCGCCAACCTCCGCCGGGCTCGCGCCGCCACAGCCGCATCCCGCGTCCACGCGACCAGCCGCCGACGCCCGCTGCGACCACGGCGATCGCGGTGGCGACGAGCGAGCGACGGACGGTCACGGCGTCCAGGAGACCGTCGAGGGACCAGTCGGAGGCGTCGCGACGGGTGGCCACGAAGGTCACGGCCGCGGCGGCGGCCGCGATCACGACCAGCACCCCGAGGGCGACGAGCAGGCGACGGCTGCGCCAGGCCGAGGAGATGCGTCGCGAGGGGCGAGCGCATCGGGTTGGGCAGGGAGGCGAGTGCGATCAGGGCGAGGGCCACGGCGAGCACGGTGAGCACGGAGGTCAGCCCGCTGTCGGCGGTGCTGGCGGGATCGGCGGCGGCGTCGGCGCGCAGACCGACGCCGAGGGCGACCAGCGGCACGACCGGTCCGAGCAGGACGACGCCGTGCAGCATCGTGCCGGTGCGGAGGGCGGCGTAGCCGAGGGCGCCGAGCACGACGCCGGTGCCGACCGCGGCGCCGGCGCTCGAGAGCGACCCGAGCACGCCGAGCACGCTCAGCGTGAGGATGACGCCGCCGACCGCGAAGCCGAGCAGGGCCAGTGACCGCGCGGCCCCGGAGCCGGAGGTGAGACCGGTGACGAGCCAGTAGGGCAGCAGCGCGCCACCGCGCAGGGTCTTGGTGACCGGCTTGATCGCCTTCACCCCCAGCCGGTCGCTGTCGGCGACCGTGACCAGGGAGGCGGCCGCGGTCACGGTGGTGCGGATCATGGCGTCGCTGCGCGACTCGATGTCGAGCGGCTCGCGCCCGATGCCGGCCTCGTCGAACGCGGTGAGGGCGGCGCGTGCCGTGGCGGTGCCAGGCCTCCGGTCCGGCGGTCGGCGATGTGCGCGAGGAGGACGCGCTGCTGGGCCAGGAACCGGCGTCCGTGCGACCGGTCGCTGGCCCCCGCGACCCGGTCGGCGCGGATCGCGGCCACCAGTGCGGGCAGCTCGTCGACCACGATCCGCTGCTGCACGGGGTAGGCCGCGAGCGCCGCGAGGTGGGGCAGGTAGCCCTCGGAGGCGGCGGCCGGGTCGCCGTCGAGCAGCGCACCCAGCTCGACGGTGGCGGCGCTGCGCAGCCGCTGGAAGCGCCGCCCGGTGGGTCCCTCGGGTCCGGCGGGCTCGTCGGTGCCGGCGTACGACGACGAGACCAGCTGCTCGACCATCGCGTGTGCGTCCTGGCCGGTGAGGGCGTGGATCCGCAGCAGCCGCTGGGGGTCGAGCACCAGCCGGCACAGCATCTGCGCGGCGTCGAGGCGGCCCCAGATCCAGTCGTTGAGGCGCCACGAGCGCTTGAGGAAGCCGCCGAACCGGTGCAGCTCGCTGCCGGCCACCTTGTCGTCGGGGGTGAGGCTGGCCCGGGCGAAGGGGTGGCCGACGTCGAGGCTGAGCTGGGCCAGCCGGATCTCCTGGGAGGTGCCGGGCGACTCCGCGTCGGCCAGCAGCCAGGTGGCGGCGTCGAGGGCGAGCAGCCGGGTGAGCAGCCGGAGCGCGGGGTCGGCCGGCTCGTCGGGGTTCGCGACGGGGTCGAGCACCTCGGCCCACGGGCCGAGGCGGGTCATCGGACCGCGGTCGGTGTCCTGGGCGATCGCGACGGCGGTGCTCGGACGCCGCCAGCAGCGCCTCGACCACGGACCACACCGCCGCGGCCGTGGCCTTCCCGGCAGCGGGGGCGGGGCTCACGGCCAGCAGCGTCGGCGGTGAGGGCGTCGCGGTCGACGACGGGCTTGTCGTCTGCCCGCCGCAGCAGCTCGACGAGACGCGGCCATCAGCTCCTGGTCGCGGACGCCGGCGTCCGAGCATCGCCCGGCGGTAGCCGAGCAGCCGGGTCTGCCAGTACGCCGGGTCGGGGGCCAGGTCGCACAGCCCGCGGAATCTCCCACCAGGCGCGTGTCGAACCGGTCGCGCTCCGCGAGCATCGCGTCGCGGGCGCCGGAGACCGTGCGCAGCGCCGAGTTGAGCGACGCCGAGCTCGGGGCCCGACTGGGCGACGCCCTGCGCCTGGCGCAGCATCTCGCCGGCGGCGTCGGCCAGTCCGAGCGCCACCGTCGTGCCCCACGGCCAGACCGACGAGAGCCGGCCGTCGTCGTCGAGGGTCGGGGGCTCGGCGAGGGACGCGCGCACCGGCACGTAGGGCAGCGGCTCACCGGTGAGCTCGGGCCAGCCGAGGTTGCCGGTGGCGGCGGCCTCGACGACCCGGGCGTAGGACCAGCCCTCGGGGCGCGGCACCCGGTCGGCGAGCACGCGGGCGGCGGCGCCGGGTGCGCGCCCAGCGGTAGTGGCGCCAGGCCGAGGCCACGAGTCGGTAGACGCTCTCGAGGTCGGAGTTCTCGAGCACCTGGAGCCGGCCACCGCGCCAGCGGGCCGCCTCGCGGTTGTGGGCCTCGATCTCCTCGACGAAGGTGAGCGACCCCTGGGCCGTGAGCGCCCCGAGCACGCCGGTGAGCGAGTCGGTGACCGTGGGCGGGCGGTCGGCCCGGTCGGCGGGGTCGGTGTCGCGGGCCCGGGGATCGATGACCGGGGCGTGGGGGAAGACCAGCATCATCACCCGGCGCATCGGGCGGTTGGCCGGACGCCGGTCGATCGCGTCGAGCGCCTCGCGGGTCGGCGTGTTGGCCAGCACCCCGCCGTCGACGGCGAACCGGGACTGGTCGGAGGTGACGTCGCTGCCGGCGCCCGGACCCGCTCGGCCGCGCGGGGTCGCCCAGCTCGCCCAGCGCGCCATGTCGGGGCGGACGACACCCATCGGCTCGTCGACGCCGTGGCCGGGGTCGGGCTCGACCGGCACGAAGCTGGGCTCGAAGGCGAACGGGAACCCCGCCGTGCAGCGCGCCGCCAGCGCCATCCCGGCCGCGGTGTCGTCGATCCGGCCGGGGGCGAAGTCGTTGTCACGGCCGAGCTCGGTGGACGTCGAGAAGTGGAACCGCGCCCCGTGGTGACGCTGCGGGAGGGCCTGGCCGAGACCGTCGGTGGTGATCGACAGCGAGCCGTGCAGCAGCGTGGTGGTGATCGGTGAGGTCGACGGCGTCCTCGGTGGGCTCGAAGTCGGTGGTCAGGCCGCGCATCGCCCGGGTGAGCGCGGGCAGGAAGTACTCGTCACCGCGCAGCAGCGAGTTCGGCTGGCCGCGGAACGGCGCGCGGAGCAGGTTGTCGAGGTCGCCCTGCTCGGCCCAGAGGTCGCGCAGCGCCGCGAGCTCGGCGTTGGCGTTGACCTGCGACAGCGCCAGCGCGGCACCGTTGATGCCGCCGGCGGAGGTGCCGGAGATGACGTCGACCGCGGCCCAGGTGCGCGCCAGGTCGAGCACGGCGGCGTACGCGCCGCTCGCGCGGTCGCGGCGACCGGCGCGGTTGGCCCGCACCAGGTCGTCGACCTCGCGCGTCGTCCCGCCCATCCACACCGCGAGGCTGACGCCGCCGTTGAGCACCAGCGCCAGTCGCAGCTCCTCCAACGGCGCTTGCGCCGTACCCCCGGCCACCCCTGCATTGTGTGACGGATGTGGCGGGAGGTAAAGGGCCAGCGACCCGGTCTGTGCCCGGGGAGCCCACCCACTACCCTCCGACGCATGGAACTCAGCGGATCATCTGCCATCGTCACCGGCGGCGCGAGCGGCATCGGGGCCGCCGCTGCCCGCCGCCTCGCCGCCCAGGGCTGCACCGTCGTGGTCGCCGACCTCCAGGCCGACAAGGGCGAGGCCCTGGCCGAGGAGATCAAGGGCGTCTTCGCCCAGGTCGACGTCACCGACACCGACCAGATCGCCGGTGCCGTCAGGGCCGCCGCCGAGATCGCGCCGCTGCGTGCGGTGGTCAACTCCGCCGGCATCGGCTGGGCGCAGCGCACCATCGGCCGTGACGGCCAGGCCGAGTCGGCGCACTCGCTCGAGGCGTTCACCAAGGTCGTCCAGATCAACCTGATCGGCACCTTCGACATGGTCCGCCAGGCCGCGACCGCGATGAGCCACCAACGAGCCGGACGCCGACGGCTGCCGCGGCTCGATCGTCAACCTCGCCAGCGTCGCCGCGTTCGACGGCCAGATCGGCCAGGCGGCGTACTCGTCGTCGAAGGGCGGCGTGGTCGGCATGACGCTGCCCGTCGCGCGCGACCTCGCGGCGTCCGGCATCCGCCTCAACACCGTGGCGCCCGGCCTGATCGACACCCCGATCTACGGCGAGGGCCCGGAGTCGGAGGCGTTCAAGGCCAAGCTGGGCGAGAGCGTGCTCTTCCCCAAGCGGCTCGGCGTGCCCGACGAGCTCGCCTCGATGGTGATCGAGTGCCTCACCAACTCCTACATGAACGGCGAGGTCGTCCGCGTCGACGGCGGCATCCGGATGCCGCCCAAGTAGTCCGCCTGCGGCGAGGTGGTTTCGTGGCTCCTCGCTGGCGCTCGTCGCACCTCGACCACCGCGGCCCGGCCGGTCCGGGCTACAAGCGACCGAACGCGGTGACGGCGCGCCCGGCTGGTTGAGGTGCGAGCGACGCGAGCCACGACACCTCACGGCAGCAGCAGCATCGCGTCGCCGAACTCGTGCCACAGGTACGCCGGCCCGTCGGCGTCGGTCACGGCGGCGTACGCCTCCTCGACCAGCGCGCGGCCCGCGACCGCGTCGAGCAGGTCGAGATGGCTGGCCTCGGGGGCGTGCAGGCCGGTGAGCAGCCCGTCGACGACGCGGGCCGGGCGCGCCGGGCCGAGCACGAGGTCGGTCCACCCGGTGCTCGGCACCACCCGGCCGGCGGGGGCCGCCGACTCCAGCGCGCGCACGACGGTGGTGCCGACCGCCACCACCCGTCGTCCGGCCGACGCGGGTGCTCGCGACGAGCCGCGCCGTCGCCGCCGGCACGGTGTAGCGCTCGGGCTGCGGCGGCTCGTGCGGCTCCTGGCTGGAGACGCCGGTGTGCAGCTCGACCGGCGCCACCGCCACGCCGCGCGAGAGCAGCCGCACCAGCGTGCGGTCGGT
Source organism: uncultured Actinomycetota bacterium (assembly GCA_963834285.1). GTDB lineage: Bacteria > Actinomycetota > Actinomycetes > Propionibacteriales > Nocardioidaceae > Nocardioides. The sequence continues at coordinate 78,410 of CAWIAZ010000012.1, forward strand.
GAGCGACCGTCCGGCGCTGGCCATCTCGGCGCTGCCGGGCCGGTCGGCGTACACGTTCTGGAGGTCGCTGAGCGGCCACGTGCCCTGCGACGTAGGAGTAGCGCACCGGGCTCCCGTGCTCGGAGAGGTAGGCCGACGCGGTCGACCAACGGCAGCGGCCGCGCCCGCCAGAGCCGCTGCTGGTCGGGGGGCGCGCTCTCCAGCACCCGCAGCCGGACGCCGCCGGGCAGCCGCAGCACCTCGCCGGTCTCGGGCAGCGCCGGCCCCGACCCGTCGGGCAGCCGGAGCTCGACCACCCAGCTGCCGTCGTCGAGCTCGGTCGAGACGTGGAGACCCCAGCGCCCCTGGTCGCGGGGGTGCGGAGGGTGCTGGGGTCCGGACCGACCGGACCGCCGGCTGGCGGGTCACGTCGAGCGCCGACGGCAGCGTCGCGCTGGTGTTGACGACCAGCAGGTCGCCGGGGTGGAGGTGCTCGACCAGGTCGCGGGCCCGGGCATGGGCGACACCGCCGGGCGCGGCGACGGCGAGGCGCACGCCGTCGCGCGCGAGACCCCGTGCCTCGGGTGGCACCGTCGCGTCGCTGCCGGGGGGCAGGTCGAAGCGGGTGCGGACGCGCTGGGCGTCGCCGGCGTCCTGCGCGTCGGCGGAGGTCATGCGCCCACCCCCAGCAGGTCGGCCGCGCGGTGCCGGCCACCGGGGAGGTCGTCGACGAGCAGCCGCACGAGCGCGGGCACGGCCGTCTCGGGCAGGGGCCGGTCGGAGATGTCCTCTCCTGGGAAGGCGGCCTGGTGCATGGCGGTGCGCAGGTCGCCGGGATCGACGCTGTGCACCCGCAGCGGCGGGCTCCTCGGCGGCCAGGATCGCGGTGGCGTGGTCGAGCGCGGCCTTCGACGACCCGTAGCCGCCCCAGCCGTCGTAGGGCTCGACGGCGGCGTCGGAGGTGAGGTTGAGGATCCGCCCGTGCTTGCTGCGCAGCTGCGGGAGCAGGTCGCGCACCAGCGCCATCGGTGCGACGACGTTGACGGCCAGGATCTCGGCGTACGTCGTGGCGTCGAGGTCGACGAAGCGGGGGAGCGGGCTGGCGCCCAGGGTGCTGGCGTTGTTGACCAGCACGTCGGCACCGCCCAGCTCGCGCGCCATCTCGGTGAGCGCCGCGCGGTGCCACTCGTCGGTGACGTCCCCGGCGAGGACGGCGTGCGGTCCGCCGCCCGAGCGTGGCAGCGGCGCTCCTGGAGGTCGTCGGCCCCGCGGGCGTCGAGCACGAGGCGCCAGCCCCGTCGGTCGAGCTCGCGCGCCAGCGCCAGGCCGAGCCCGCGGGACGCGCCGGTGATCACGGCGACAGGCATGGGGGTTCTCCTTCGTTCGGGTGTCAGGAGCGCCCACCCTGCAACTTCAAGTGAACTTGAAGTCAAGCGTCCGCCGGATGCCGCCCTGCACGCCTCCCCGCCCGGGAGCTGTAACGCGGAGTTAGCCCCCACTCCCGCGCCCCTGCAGCCCCGCGGAAGTGTGCGCAACCCCGCGGGAGTGCCGCCGGCGCGGCCAACCCGCGTTACAGCTCCGTGAGGTCGAGCACGCGGTCGGCCCGGACGGCGGCAGCCTCGACCAGGGCCGCGTTGGGGCCGTCGACGCGGGCGACCCAGGCCCGCGCCTCGTCGGGCGACTTGCCGAAGGCGACGTGGCGGGCGACCAGCCGCTCGAGCCGCAGCGGCTCGTCGACGTGCACGTGCCAGACCACGTCGACCTGGGCGCGCACCGCGTGCCAGCGCGGCTCGTCGAGCAGCAGGTAGTTGCCCTCGGTCACCACCAGCCCGTCGTCGGGCACCGCGATCGCGCCGGCCAGCGGCTGCTCGAGGCCGCGCTCGAACGCCGGCGCCACCACCCCGGGCTCGCGCTCGCGCACCCGGCGGAGCAGGGCGGCGTACCCCTCGGCGTCGAAGGTCTCCGGCGCGCCCTTGCGGTCGCGGAGCCCGCGGCGTACCAGCTCGACGTCGGCGTAGTGGTAGCCGTCCATCGGCACCACGCCTGCGGCCGTGCCCGCCGCGAGCAGCGCCGCCGCGAGCGTCGACTTGCCGGCGCCGGGGGCGCCGGTGATCCCCAGCAGTCGGACGCCGGCCAGGTCGGGCAGGTCGGGAAGGCGCAGGCCCGGCGGGCCGGCCGGACTCATCCCGACCACGTCCCGAGGTCGAGACGGGCGGCGGCGGGCAGGTCGAGCGCGCGCAGGGCGTGCGCCATCTCCCGCACCCGCTCGGCGCCGATCCGGGCGCCCCACCGCTCGACGACCTCGTCGAACGCGGTGGCGGAGGCGGCGAGCAGGTCGCGGCCACGGTCGGAGACCACGACGGTGCGGCGGCGCGCGTCGGCGGGGTCGGGGGAGCGGGCGACGTAGCCCTGCCGCTCGAGCAGCGCGAGCGTCTTGGTGGCGGCCTGCTTGCTCACCCCGAGCCGGACGCCGACCTGCGAGGCGGTCGCCCCGTCGCCGAGCGCCTGGAGCGTGAACCCGTGGGCCGGACGGACGCCGGGGTGGCCACGGGTGGCGAGCACCTCGTGGGCCTCGTCGACCAGGGTCCGGAAGGCGCCGACCAGCAGCAGGGCCAGCTCCCAGGCCGGCACTTGATCGACAACCGAGTTGTCTATATCGTCAACCATGTTGTCCACTCTAGGAGGAAGCCAGATGCAGATCGTCACCGCCGCCGACCGGCGCCGCACCACCACGCCCAACGCCACCATGACCACGCTCGCCTCGCCGTCGCTCGGCCGTGCTGCCGCCAGCCTCTGGCTGGTCGAGATGCCCGCCGGCGCGGCCGGCCCGGCGCACGCCTTCGACAGCGAGGTGGTCTGGGCGATCACCGACGGCGCGGCCACGCTCGAGGCCGGCCCGACGTCGTACGACCTCGTGGCCGGCGACACCGTGGTGCTGCCGGCGGGGGAGATGCGGCGGTTCGTCGCCGGCGCCGAGGGCTTCAGCGCGGTCGCCACCACCACCGGCACCGGTGCCGTCGCCCGTCAGGACGGGGAGCCGGCCGGCGTCGGCGCCCTGGGTCGCCTGAGGCCCCCGCGGGGCGGGACCGGATGAAACTCGGTCGTCACGTTGTTGGACAAGACCTACGCTGGAGGCATATGACGAACGCACGCGACTTCTCCCTCACCGACGAGCTCGAGGCCACCGAGGCCTGGGACGACGACCACCGCGACGAGCACAGCGACGACGACAGCGACGACACAGCCGACGACTTCGTCTCCGGCTACGTCGACGAGCCGGATCCCGAGGACCCCGACCGGCACGGACCCACCACGGGGGCGATGGAGCTCGCCGAGCGGCACGCGCTGCGCCGGGTCGCCGGGCTCTCGACCGAGCTCGAGGACATCTCCGAGGTCGAGTACCGCCAGCTCCGGCTCGAGCGCGTGGTGCTCGTCGGCGTCTGGACCGACGGCACGATCGCCGACGCCGACAACTCGATGGCCGAGCTCGCGCTGCTCGCGGAGACGGCGGGCTCCACGGTGCTCGAGGCGCTCTACCAGCGCCGGCAGAACCCCGACCCCGCGACGTACATCGGGCGCGGCAAGGTCGAGGGACTGCGCGAGATCGTGCAGGCCACCGGCGCCGACACCGTGATCTGCGACGGCGAGCTCGCGCCGAGCCAGCTGCGCAACCTCGAGGACCGGCTCAAGGTCAAGGTCGTCGACCGCACCGCGCTGATCCTCGACATCTTCGCCCAGCACGCGAAGTCGCGGGAGGGCCAGGCGCAGGTCGAGCTCGCCCAGCTCTCCTACATGAAGCAGCGGCTGCGCGGCTGGGGCGGCAACCTGTCGCGCCAGGCCGGTGGCCGGGTCGGCGCCGACGGCGGCGGCATCGGCGGACGTGGTCCCGGTGAGACGAAGATCGAGACCGACCGCCGCCGCATCAACGACAAGATCGCCAAGCTCCGCCGCGAGCTGAAGGCGATGAAGGGCACCCGCGACACCAAGCGGGCGGACCGCGTCCGCCACCGGATCCCGTCGGTCGCCGATCGCCGGCTACACCAACGCCGGCAAGTCCTCGCTCCTCAACCGGCTCACCGGCGCCGGGGTGCTCGTCGAGGACTCGCTGTTCGCGACCCTCGACCCCACCACCCGTCGCACGACGACCTCCGACGGCCGGGTCTACACGATGAGCGACACCGTCGGGCTTCGTGCGGCACCTGCCGCACCAGCTCGATCGAGGCGTTCCGCTCCACGCTGGAGGAGGTCGCCGACTCCGACCTGATCCTGCACGTGGTCGACGGCTCGCACCCCGACCCCGAGGGCCAGATCACCGCCGTGCGCGAGGTGCTCGCCGAGATCGGCGCCGACCAGGTGCCCGAGCTGATCGTGGTCAACAAGGCCGACCTGGCCGACCCGATGGTGCTGGCCCGGCTGCGCCAGCGCGAGCCGCACAGCATCGTGGTCAGCGCCAAGACCGGCGAGGGCATCGCCGAGGCGCTCGCGGTGGTCGAGGGCGAGCTGCCGCGGCCCGACGAGGAGTTCCACGTGCTGCTGCCCTACGAGCGCGGCGACCTCGTCAACCGGCTCCACCAGGAGGGCGAGATCGACTCGATGGACCACACCGCCGACGGCACCGTCGTCGTCGGCCGCGCCAACGAGGACCTCGCCGGCGAGCTCTCGGCGTACGCCGTCACCTCGGCCTGACCTCGGGCCCTCACGATCGGCTAAACCCTCTTGCCCGCAGGTCCGCGGACCGGACAATGGGCTCCGTGAAGCATGGGGGAGGGGTGCTCGGCGCGTCGGTGCCGGGCTCGAGGCGACGACGGCTGCTGGCGGGTGCCCTGCTCGCGGTGCTGGCGCTCGTCGTCGTCTCGGTGCGGCTGCCCGGCCGAGCCGACCGGCGACGAGGCGGCCCGTGCGACCGCTTCGCCCAGGCGGCCGCCGCCGCGCGCCGCCACCGATGCCGGCCCGGCGGACGGCCGCCGGATCGCGGTGCTCGGCGACTCCTACTCCGTCGGCCTCGGACTCGAGCGGCCGCTGGACTCCTGGCCCAGCCGGCTCAGCCACGGCCTGGGCGCGCGGGTGCACGTCGACGGGTTCTCCGGGTCGGGCTTCAGCGCCCGGGCCAGCGGCTGCGGGCGGGTCGCCTTCGCCGAGCGCGCCCCCGGCGCCGTCCGCGGTGCCGACCTGGTCGTGGTCGAGGGCGGCCTCAACGACGTCGACCGCAGCGACGCCGAGATCCGCGCGGGCTTCGAGCGCCTGGTGCGCGGGCTCGATGGCCGCGAGCTGCGTGGTCGTCGGGCCGCCGTCCGCGCCGGCTCGGGCCTGGGGCGTGCCCCGGGTCGACAGCCTGCTGGCCGGCCTCGCCGAGCGGCACGGGGCGACGTACGTCCCGATGCGCGACCTCGACCTCCCCTACCTGCCCGACCGCCTGCACCTCACCCCCGCCGGCCACCGCACCTTCGGCGACGCCGTCGCCGCCGCGCTGACCGACCTCCGCTGACCCGCCCCCGGCCGGCCCGCGCCCCCCGGCAGCTGTAACGCGGGGTTACCCCCCTCTGCCGCGGGGCTGCAGACCCGCGGCAGTGCGGCCAGACCCGCGGAAGTCGCCGCCGGGCCCCCCGTCCGGCCGACCGCCGCCGCCAGACCGCCCCGCCGCCCGTCCGGCCGACCGCCCGCGGCGCCTGTGGGCGCGCCCGGCGCGGTGTCGGAGGCCGCGACTAGGGTTCTCGGGTGCCCGAGGAGACCGCCACCGACACCCCGCCCGAGACGGCGCCCGCGACGGCGCCGTCCGCCGGCGTACGCGGGTTGCTCGCCCAGGCCGTGAGCGCGCTCGGCGGGCAGGAGCGCCCGGGCCAGGTGCAGATGGCCGAGGCCGTCACCGAGGCGATGACCGAGGGTCGGCACCTGCTCGTGCAGGCCGGCACCGGCACCGGCAAGTCGCTGGCCTACCTCGTGCCGGCGCTGCTCCACGACAAGCGGGTCGTGGTCGCCACCGCCACGCTCGCGCTCCAGCACCAGCTCGTCGAGCGCGACCTGCCGCGGCTGATCGAGGCCGTCGACGGCACGCCGGGCGTCGACACCTCCTACGCCGTGCTCAAGGGCCGCTCCAACTACGCCTGCCTGCACCGGATCCGCGAGGGCGTGCCCGACGACCAGGGCGTGCTGGTCGACGTGCCCGCAGGGCTCGATGGCCTCGAAGGTGCTCGAGCTGCGGTCGTGGGCGGAGAAGGAGGCCGAGGCCAAGGGCAGCGGCGAGCGCGACGCCGCCCCGCGGCACACCGACCGCGAGTGGCGCCAGGTCAGCGTCGGCCACCGCGACTGCCTGGGCGCGACCAAGTGCCCGTTCGGCGCAGGAGTGCTTCGTCGAGGTCGCCCGCGAGAAGGCCCACCGCTCGCACCTGATCGATCACCAACCACTCGCTGCTCGCGATCGACGCGATCGAGGGGGTGCCGATGATCCCCGACTACGACGTCGTGGTGATCGACGAGGCCCACGAGCTCACCGCGCGGGTCACCCAGGCCGCCACCGACGAGCTGTCGGCCGGCGACGTCGAGCGGGCGGCCCGGCGCAGCGCAACGCCACGTCGACGGCACCGAGGCCGACGACCTCGCCGATGCGGCCGAGGCGCTGCGCGCACGCGATCGCCGAGGCCCGGCCGGGCCGGTTCGAGACGGTGCCGCAGGAGATCTCCGACGCGCTGGTGCTGGTGCGCGACGCGGCGCGGGCCTGCCTCTCGGCCTACCCGAAGTCCTCCAGCGACGGCGGGGGCGAGCCCGACGCCGGGCTGCAGCAGGCCCGCGGCACCGTGCAGGAGGTGTTCGCGACCGCCGAGCGGATGGCCGCCAACGTCGCAGTCCGACGTGCTCTGGCTCAGCGAGGGCGGCTCGGGGCGCGAGCCGGATCCCGCCGCGGCTGTGCGTCGCGCCGCTCCAGGTGTGGGGCCCGATGCGCGACAAGCTGCTCACCGACAAGACCGTGGTGATGACCTCGGCCACGCTGATGCTCGGCGGCGACTTCGCCGTCGTCGCCACCAGCGTCGGGCTCAAGCCGTCCGAGCGCGTCGACGTCGGCCTCGAGGCGATCGCCACCGGCGACGACGTGCTGCCGTGGGTCGGCCTCGACGTCGGCAGCCCGTTCGACTACGGCCAGCAGGCCATCCTCTACGTCGCCCGGCACCTGCCGCCGCCCGGGCGCGACGGCCTCGGCCAGGCCCAGCTCGACGAGATCGTCGAGCTGGTCGACGCCGCCGAGGGCCGCACCCTCGGCCTGTTCTCCTCCCGCCGCGCCGCCGAGACCGCCGCCGAGGCGGTCCGCGACCGGCTGCCGCACCTGACCACGCTGGCCCAGGGCGAGGCGCAGCTGCCCGAGCTCGCGAAGCAGTTCGTCGCCGACCCGCACACCTGCCTGTTCGGCACGCTCAGCCTGTGGCAGGGCCTCGACGTGCCGGGCGAGACCTGTCAGCTGGTGCTGATCGACCGGATCCCGTTCCCGCGGCCCGACGACCCGCTGATGAGCGCCCGGCAGCAGGCCGCCGACAAGGCCGGCGGCAACGGCTTCATGCAGGTCGCCGCCACCCACGCCGCGCTGCTGCTCGCCCAGGGCGCCGGCCGGCTGATCCGCACCACCACCGACCGCGGCGTCGTCGCCGTCCTCGACCCCCGCCTGGCCACCGCCCGCTACGGCGGCTTCCTCAAGGCCAGCCTGCCGCCGATGTGGACCACCACCGACCCCGCGCTGGTCCGCAAGGCCCTGGCCCGCCTCGCCACCTCGTAGACGCCCACCCGGCTCGTAGCGACGCGTCAGGACGTCGACCCGCCCGGTCGTCACGCGTCAGGACGTCGACCCGCCCGGTCGTCACGCGTCAGGTCGCCGAGCCCGTGACGACGCGACGGGTCGGCGTCGCACGGCGTGACGCAGAGCCGGGTCGGCGCTCTCAGGCGTGACGCAGAGCCGGGTCAGCGCTAGAGGCGGGCGCGACCGTCCCAGCCACCGCGCGGACCGCCACGGATGCCGAAGAACGACGCCACGGTGGGCGCGACGTCGATCGTCTTGGCGTGCGCCGACGACGCCTGCCGGCGGGCCACGCGGGGGTGGCCGCCGCCGATGAAGAACGGGATCGCCCGGGTGGCGGGGTGCCCGTGGTTGCCCGGGATCGGGTTGTCGATGAACGGCGTCGGGGTCGCTGAAGCGCCAGCCGGCCCGGCAGTAGACGAGCACGTCGCCGGCCTCGGGGCCGAGCCGCAGCGACGGGTGGGTGCGCTCGTGCGCGGCCAGGACGCCGGGCACGCCGGGCGGCCAGCGCGCGCATCCGCGCAATTGCGCGGTCGCGGTCGGTCCGCGCACCGGTCCAGTAGAGGAGGTCGGCGCCGCCGTTGCCGGCGATGACGACCTTGCCGCTCAGGAACGGGTCGTCGTCCATCACGCCCTGCAGCGAGATCACGCGGTCGGGCCGCGACCAGTCCATCGAGTGGTCGGCGAGCACGAGCACCATCGAGTGCTGCCAGCGACCGCTGCGCTTGAGCAGCGCCACGAAGTCGCCGACGAGGCGGTCGGTGTCGGCGAGCGCGAGCCGCCGCTGCAGCCGCACCGACTGGCCGGTGAAGTCGGCGTGCCCGAAGCGGTCGATGTCGCCGAGGTTGACGAACATCAGGTGCGGGTCGAAGCGCGTCGACCATCTCGAGGGCGGCCCGCATCGTGAAGACGTCGGGCGCGTGCCCGGAGACCGGGATGATCGGGGCCGGCTCCCAGCGGTGGGTGGCGCGGCCGCCGAAGACGCCGTACAGGTACTCCTTGCTGAGCACCGTGCCCGGTGCGGAAGCCGTGCCGGTTGAGCCGCTGGATCACCGTGTCGATCCGGATGTCGGAGGGCCGGTCGAGGTCGCGCACCTCGCGCGCGGCGCGGTCGTAGACCGTGTTGGCCGGAACGCCGTTCCGGTCGGGCCGCACCCCGGTCATCATCATCACGTGGTTGGGGATCGTCTCCATCACCGGCATCGACGACGCCCGCGGCCACCGCATCCCGCCGTCGCGCAGCGCCTTGAGGTGCGGCGTGAGCCCGCTGTCGATCTCGTCGGGCAGGCACCCGTCGACGACGAGCACGTAGGCCCGCTTGCGCGCGTCCGCGCCGCGGCGCACGCCGCGGCGGCCGCCGCCGGCGACGCCGGCCAGCGTCGAGAACGCCAGCCCGGCACCGCCGGCCTGGAGCAGCGTGCGGCGTCCGGTCTCGATCTCGGCCAGCCCGGCGGCGTACGCCGAGTCCCGGGCGCGGCGCCGTGCGACTCACACATCAGCGCACCGCCTTCGCCGACGCGCTCGACGCGACCGGTGCCGCTGCGGGTGCGGTACGACGCGGTGTGCCGGATCGAGGTGCCGCGGTCGGCGCCGGTCGCCGATCACGAACCAGTCCATCTGAGCCCGCTGCGGGGTGAGGTCGAGCACCGAGAAGCCGTGGTCGTCGAAGTTGAGGTACTTCATGTGCCGGTTGTTGGCCTGGATGAGCCGCCTCCACCGCGCGGCTCGCCGTGCGCGGCGGCGGCGCCGAGGATGTCCTTGAGGTTGTTCGACGTCACCGACGTGCACACGAACTCCACGCCCGCGCTGTCGCCGGCCAGCGGGTAGGCGCCGACGTCGTAGGGCAGCTCGCAGGCCCAGCCGGAGTGGATGTCGCCGGTGATGAACAGCGCGTCCTTCACCTGGTGGTCGCGGATGTGGCGGAAGATCTCGCGGCGGTCGTGGGTGTAGCCGTCCCACTGGTCGACGTTGTACGGCGCCCCGTCGGTCGGGCAGCAGCCCGGTGACGTCGTTGACGGGGTCGATGAGGTCGCGGGGGAGGGCGGCGAAGGTCACCGGCGCGATCATCACCGGGTTGCCGATCACCTTCCACTGCGGTCCGCCGCGGCGCAGCGACCGCTTGAGCCACCGCATCTGCGCGGCGCCGGTGATCGTCCGGCCGGGGTCGCTGACGCTCCGGGGACGGCTGCGGCACCGGGGAGGGCAGCGGGCTGGCGACCTGCTGGTCGCGGTAGGTGCGCAGGTCGAGCATGCTGAGCTCGGCCAGCCTGCCGAAGCGCAGCCGCCGGAAGAGCCGGTCGCCGTCGCCCGAGCGCCGCGGTGCCGTCCAGCCGCACCGGCATCCACTCGTCGTACGCGCGGTGGGCCCTGGCCCGGCGGGCGCCGTAGTGGCCCTCGCCGGGCTGGTGGTTCTCCGCGCCGTTCTTCCACTGGTCGTTGGTGACCTCGTGGTCGTCCCACGTGACGATGAACGGGTACTTCGCGTGCAGGTCCTGGAGGTCGGGGTCGGTCTTGTACTGCGCGTGCCGCCGCCGGTAGTCCTCGAGCGCTGACGATCTCGTGCGCCGGGTCGTGCCGGCGGACGTCGCGCTCGGACTGGCCCTATGCCGTACTCGCCCGGGGCGTACTCGTAGAGGTAGTCGCCGAGGTGCACGACCGCGTGCAGGTCGTCGCGCGCCGCGAGCCCGCGGTAGGCGGCGAAGTAGCCGGCCTGCCAGTTGGCGCACGAGACGACGCCGAGGCGCAGGTTGCGGGGCAGGGAGCGCGCGGCGGGCGCGGTCCGGGTGCGACCGACGCGGCTGCGTCGCACCGGCGTAGGTGAAGCGGTAGTGGTACCAGGTGGCCGGCTTGAGGCCGCCCACGTCGACCTTGACCGTGTGGTCGCGGTGCGCGGCGGTGGTGAACGTGCCGCGCTTGACGACCTTGCGGAACGACGCGGTCGCGGGCGACCTCCCACCGCACCCGCGCCTGCGGGCCCTTGCCCGAGCCCGGGCGGCTGGCGGGGGTCGGCGTGACCCGGGTCCACAGCACCACCCGGTGGGGGAGCGGGTCGCCGGAGGCGACGCCGTGGCGGAAGTAGCGCCGGCCCGGGCCGGCGGCGTCGGCCGCCCCGAGCCCCGCGGTGACGGTGGCGGCGCCGACGGCGGCGAGGCCGGCGCCGGAGGCCAGGACGGTACGACGGGGGAGCGCGGGTTGAGGTGGGGTCACGCTGCATTCAACGACGCGCCGGCGGTACGGTCACCCGGAATGACGAAACGGCGGGGAAGGTTCACCCGCCGTTCGTCCTCCGCGGTCGCGTCGTCCGCCGGTGGTCGTTCTCAGCTGCTGCGCCGCGGGGAGCCCGGCGCGGGCGACCACCTGCAGCCGGAAGGCCTCGTTGACGCGGTCGTTCCTGCTGTAGCCGCTGCAGGAGTAGGGCCCGCCGGTGAAGCAGCGGTACTGGGTGCCGCCGTTGGCCAGCGTCAGCTCGACGTACTTGACGTCCTTGGCCGAGAACGGCAGCACCTTCGCGCCGTTGCCGGAGGCCTTGACCTTGATCTTGACCACGCGGGTCTTGCCGTTGCGCAGCTTGATGCTGGCCACCGCGGCGGAGCCGCGCTTGGCGGGGGCCATGTCGACCGCGACCTTCAGCTTCCACGCGGTCGGGCCGCGCAGCTTCGCCGACGGCGTGACCCGCACGGTGCCGCTGGCGAGGTGGTCGCGGCGCAGCGTGCCGCGGCGTACGGCGCCCTTGCCGAGCTTGTAGCGCTTGGCCAGCGGCGCGGACTTGTACTTGTTGGCGCGGCCCTCGGAGTACGTCGCCTTCGGGCGGCGGTTGGCGTTGGAGAACTTCGCGAACAGCACCGGGAAGTCCTGCTTCTTCGCGCGCAGCACCGACTTCACGGCCTGCATGGAGTAGAGGTCGCGGGCGCCGGCGGAGCCGTCGGTCTTGCGGATCATGTCGCGCACGATCGTCGGCATCCCGCCCTGCGAGGCGCGGAAGCGCTCGGAGAGGTAGCGGAAGAAGATCCAGGTGCCGTAGTGGAAGCTGCCGCCGAACGTGTCGAGCGAGACCTTCGGCAGCCGCAGCGGGCTCTGGGCGAGGTACTGGAGGTTGTCGTTGACGCCGTCGTAGAGCTCGTCCTCGGCCCAGGCCGCGGTGGCCTCGAGGAACCAGCTGTCCTCGGCGATGTCGTAGCTGAACTGCACGGCGTGGAAGAACTCGTGCGCCGCGGTGACCTGGAGGTTCTCGACCGAGGTGTTGGTCGGGAACTCGTTCGCGGCGTAGTCGTCGTCGAGCACGCAGTAGGCCCACGCGTCGTAGGGGCCCTGGGCGGGCACCCGCTGGTCGGTGGTGCAGTAGCCGTAGAGACCGTCGTCGCCGATGTCGGCGATGTAGATGTCGATCGCGTCGCTGCCGCCCTTGCCGGCGTCGGGCTTGGGAGCGCCGGTAGCCCGCGGCGAGGTAGCGCGCGCGGACGTCGTTGACGGTCGCGAAGCGCGGTGTCGATGTAGTCGGGGATGCCGTTGGCGTTGCCGTCGGCCATCGGCGGCGCGTCGTTGGTGGTGGGCACGTAGTGCACGCACACGGCCGAGTTGCAGACCGGCGGCGCCTCGGGCACCGAGTAGGAGCGGTCGGGGTTGTTGGGGCCCTCGGGGTCGGTCGGCCGGGCGAGGTAGCCGTCGGCCTCGCGCTGCGGCCGCGCCGCTCAGCTCGCCGCGGACCAGCGCGAGGTCGCGCAGCGCCAGCGTGGCGTCGTACGCCCCGGGGTCGGCGGGCGAGCCCTGCTGGGCGTGGGCGCGTCCGCCGCGCTGCTCGCCGGCGAAGATCGCGCGGACCGTGCGCAGCGCGGCCAGGGCGTCGGCCGAGCTCGCCTCCGCGGTCGTCTTCTGGCCCTCAGGAGCCGACGCCGGCGCCGCGACGGCACCGGGGTAGGACAGGCTCGCGCCGAGGAGCGCGGCCGCGACGCCGAGGACGAGGGACGACCGGCGAGGGGTCATGGGCACTCCGAAGAACGTGGTGGACGTGGAGACGTCGGTACGAGCAGGGAGTGTACGTCGGATCACATCCGGCGCAGCACCGCCGTGACCTTGCCGAGGATCGTGGCGTGGGTGCCGTCGATCGGCTCGAACGCCGGGTTGTGCGGGAGCAGCCAGACCTGGCCGTCCTTGTGCTGGAACGTCTTCACCGTGGCCTCGCCGTCGATCATGCGCCGCGACGATCTCGCCGTTGTTGGCGGTGGGCTGCTGGCGGATCACGACGTAGTCGCCGTGGCAGATGGCGGCGTCGATCATCGACTCACCGGAGACCTGCGAGCAGGAACAGCTGGCCGTCGCCGACGAGCTGCTTGGGCAGCGGGAAGACGTCCTCGATGCGCTCCTCGGCCAGGATCGGGCCGCCGGCGGCGATCCGGCCGACCATGGGCACCATCGTCGGCAGCGGGGCGGCGTCGCCGACGCCGGTCTCGTCGTACGACGTCTCCTCGGCCGGAGCCCAGCGAGCGGCGCGCGGCCATCACCTCGGGCAGGAACACCTCGAGGGCGCGCGGCCGGTTGGGGTCGCGCTTGAGGTAGCCCTTCTCCTCCAGCACCCGCAGCTGGTGGGCGACGCTCGAGGTGCTGGTGAGCCCCACCGCGCCGCCGATCTCGCGCATGCTGGGCGGGTAGCCGCGCTTCTCGATGCTGTCCTTGATGTGCGCGAGCACGCGCTGCTGCCGCGGGGTGAGCCCGGTGGCGTCGGGCGGTCCGTCGGGGAACTCGGTGACGGTCTTGGCGCCCGGTGCGGACCGGGCTTGGGAGTCTTCGCAGCCATGGACTGACGGTAGACCGTGGCACGGACAGATTCAAACACCTGTTCGAACCCGCGTGTCGCCGGTCGGCGCGGCAGAGTTCGAACAATTGTTCGCGTGGGGTCTTGAAATCGTTCGAACACCTGATCTAGTCTCGCTCATGTGTTCGATCGAACGTCTGATCGACTCGCTTCGTCCGAGTGCCTCGTCGAGTGACTGTCGGTGGTCGCCACTAGACATCTCTCAGCAGCGACATCCCTTCCCCAGGAGTTCACCATGAGCAGCACCCTCACCGCCCGCCCGAGCAGCCGTCCGCCTCACCCGCCGGGGCCGCGCCGTCGTGTTCGTCCTCGCGCTGCTGGTCGTGCTCTCGGCGTTCTGGGTGCTCTCCGGCGGCTCCTCCGCGACGGAGACGCCCGAGCCCACCCAGGTGATGGTGGTCGGCACCGGCGACACCCTCTGGGACATCGCCTCCGAGCACACCGACGACGGCGACGTCCGCTCGATGATGGCCCACATCAAGGACCTCAACGACCTCGAGTCCGCCGCCCTCCAGGCCGGCCAGCAGCTGCGCGTCCCCGCGTAGCCCTCACTCTTCGTCAGCCAGCTCCACCGACTCGACCCCGGTGGCCGGCACACGCTGACGGGCCGGGGAAGACGAGGGGCGAGGCTCACCCGTACGGGAGCCTCGCCCCTCGCGGTCATTTCTGAGCCCTGGTTTCAGGCTGCCGCTGTCGCGACTCGCACCTCAGATCACCGGAGGTGCGGCGAGCTGCGGTGGTTGAGGTGCGAGCGCAGCGAGCCACGAAACCCCAGCGCCCTACCCCGGCGGTCGCGTGATGCCCAGCACCCGCAGCAGCCGGGCGATCAGCATCAGCCCGGCGAACAGGCAGGCGACCGCGCCGATCGCGGCGAGCGCGAGGTAGAACCACGCGCCGCCGTCCCCGCCGCGGGCGGTGGCCCCGAAGTCGATGGCGGCGTAGACGAGGTAGCCCCAGGCCACGACGGCCAGGGTGATCCCGAGGGCGTGCACGGCCGATGGCAGGTGAGAGCCCCTGCTGCTTCTTCTTCGGTCCCGCCCGCTTCCCCGTGGCCACGGCGACATTGTGGCCGACGCCGCGGGGGCTCGTGCACGGGGCTCGACAGTTCGTCTCGACGGACAGCTCTCCCGACGCGCGGCGAGAGCCCTCCCCGGCGCCCGACACGCCGGTCGCACCGCCGTCCAGACCGGCCGCAGAGGCCGCTGACCTGCAGGTTCGCGACCGATGTGATCCAGATCGCCACAATCTGCGAGGACCACTTGCACACGCGTCCGACGGAGGCGTACGGTTACCACAACATCTAGTACTTACACCGTTGTAGTTATCCACATCTAGTTCACAGAGCAGATGAGGAAGCCTCACAGATCACGAGGCGTTCTACACAGTACGAGCCGAGTTATCCACAGGCCGACACCCTCCTCGAGGGTGTCCCCGGCACGCCCGAGAGGAGGCCCGCCATGCACTGTCCGTACTGCCGGGCCACCGACACCCGGGTGATCGACTCCCGGGTCGCCGACGAGGGCGGCTCCATCCGGCGCCGGCGTACCTGCTCGACCTGTGACCGCCGGTTCACCACGGTCGAGATGATGCAGCTGACCGTGCTCAAGCGCTCCGGCGCCACCGAGCCGTTCACCCGCGAGAAGGCCGTCTCCGGCGTCCGCAAGGCCTGCAAGGGCCGCCCGGTCACCGAGGACCAGCTCTCCTGCCTCGGCCAGGAGGTCGAGGACGCCCTGCGTCTGGCCGGCGCCGCGGAGACGCCCGCCCACGAGGTCGGCCTGGCCATCCTCGGCCCGCTGCGCCGCCTCGACGAGGTCGCCTACCTCCGCTTCGCCAGCGTCTACCGCGCCTTCGAGTCGGCCGACGACTTCGAGGACGAGATCGCCGCATTGCGAGCGGAGCGAGCCCGGTGGTTGAGGAGGGCGAGGCACGAGCCCGTCTCGAAACCCGGCTGAGCGGGTCCCCGACTCGCCCGCCGAGCTCGCCCACTCAGCCCCCAGCGGCTGACCCAAGAACCGCCCGGCAGGTAGTGGGGAAGCTGCCTGCCGGGCGCACCACCCGTCCCCCCGAACGACGTCGCCACCGAGTGTCGGTGGCACCTGTTTGACTCATCTGCATCAGCACCAGGGATCGAAGGAGAACCATGACCGAGACGGCCAACCCCGCCACCTCCGCCGGCGACGAAGACGGGCCTGGTGATGGAGCGCGTCTTCAGCACCGAGGGCGTGCACCCCTACGACGAGCTCACCTGGGAGCGTCGCGACGTCGTCCAGACCAACTGGAAGTCCGGCGAGACCGTCTTCGAGCAGAAGGGCGTCGAGTTCCCGAGCACCTGGTCGGTCAACGCCTCCACGATCGTCACCACCAAGTACTTCCGCGGCGCCGTCGGCAGCGAGGCCCGCGAGTGGAGCCTGCGCCAGCTCGTCGACCGCGTCGTGCACACCTACGTCAAGGCCGGCCGCGAGCACGGCTACTTCGCCACCGAGGTCGACGTCGAGGTCTTCGAGCACGAGCTCACCTGGCTGCTGGTCAACCAGTACTTCTCCTTCAACTCCCCGGTCTGGTTCAACGTCGGCACCGAGTCGCCGCAGCAGGTCTCGGCCTGCTTCATCCTCTCGGTCGACGACTCGATGGACTCCATCCTCAACTGGTACAAGGAGGAGGGCTTCATCTTCAAGGGCGGCTCCGGCGCCGGCCTCAACATCTCCCGCATCCGCTCCTCCAAGGAGCTGCTCCGCTCCTCCGGCGGCACCGCCTCCGGCCCGGTCTCCTTCATGCGCGGCGCCGACGCCTCCGCGGGCACCATCAAGTCCGGTGGCGCCACCCGCCGCGCGGCGAAGATGGTCGTCCTCGACGTCGACCACCCCGACATCGAGGAGTTCGTGATGACCAAGGCGCGCGAGGAGGACAAGATCCGCGCGCTGCGCGACGCCGGCTTCGACATGGACCTCGGCGGCCGCGACATCACCTCGGTCCAGTACCAGAACGCCAACAACTCCGTCCGCGTCTCCGACGAGTTCATGCGCGCGGTCGAGGACGGCACCGACTTCGGCCTGCGCTCGCGCACCAGCGGCGAGGTCATCGAGCGCGTCGACGCCCGCGAGCTGTTCCGCAAGATCAGCACCGCCGCGTGGGAGTGCGCCGACCCCGGCCTCCAGTACGACGACACGATCAACGACTGGCACACCAACCCCGAGACCGGCCGGATCACCGCGTCCAACCCGTGCTCGGAGTACATGTCGCTCGACAACTCCTCGTGCAACCTCGCCAGCCTCAACCTGCTGAAGTTCCTCAAGGACGACGACACCTTCGACGGCGCGCTGTTCGCGAAGGCCGTCGAGGTGATCATCACCGCGATGGACATCTCGATCTGCTTCGCCGACTTCCCGACCGAGGCGATCGGCGACACCACCCGCGACTACCGCCAGCTCGGCATCGGCTACGCCAACCTCGGCGCGCTGCTGATGGCGATGGGTCTCGGCTACGACTCCGACGGCGGCCGCGCGATGGCCGCGACCATCACCTCGCTGATGACCGGCGTCTCCTACAAGCGCTCCGCCGAGCTCGCCGGCGTCGTCGGCCCCTACGTCGGCTACGCCCGCAACGCCCAGGCCCACCAGCGGGTGATGCGCAAGCACCAGGCCGCCAACGACACCGTGCGCACCCTGCACGTCACCGACAGCCAGGTGCACAAGCTCGCCACCCAGGCCTGGGCCGACGTGGTCGCGCTCGGCGCCGAGCACGGCTTCCGCAACGCGCAGGCCTCGGTGCTCGCGCCCACCGGCACCATCGGCTTCATGATGGACTGCGACACCACCGGCATCGAGCCCGACTTCTCGCTGGTGAAGTTCAAGAAGCTCGTCGGCGGCGGCTCGATGCAGATCGTCAACCAGACGATCCCGCGGGCGCTGCGCAAGATGGGCTACCAGCCCGAGCAGGTCGAGGCGATCGTCGACTACATCGCCGACAAGGGCCACGTCATCGACGCCCCGGGTCTGCGCCAGGAGCACTACGAGGTCTTCGACACCGCGATGGGCGCCCGCTCGCTCAAGCCGATGGGCCACGTCCGGATGATGGCCGCCTGCCAGCCGTTCCTGTCCGGCGCGATCTCCAAGACCGTCAACCTGCCCGAGGACGCCACGGTCGAGGAGATCGAGGACGTCTACCTCCAGTCCTGGAAGCTCGGCCTCAAGGCCACCGCCGTCTACCGCGACAACTGCAAGGTCGGCCAGCCGCTCTCCGACGGCGGCTCCACCGCCAAGGACGCCGCTGCCGGCGTCGCCGCCGCCGGCCGCCGAGACCAAGGTCATCGAGAAGGTCGTCTACGCCCCGACCCGCAAGCGGCTGCCGAAGTCGCGCACCTCGCGCACCACGAGCTTCACCGTCGGCGGCGCCGAGGGCTACATGACCTCCGGCGCCCACGACGACGGCGAGCTCGGCGAGGTCTTCCTCAAGCTCGGCAAGCAGGGCTCCACCCTGGCCGGCGTGATGGACGCCTTCTCGATCGCGGTCTCGATCGGCCTCCAGTACGGCGTCCCGCTGGAGACCTACGTCTCGAAGTTCACCAACCTGCGCTTCGAGCCCGCCGGCCTCACCGACGACCCCGACGTCCGGATGAGCCAGTCGATCATGGACTACATCTTCCGCCGCCTGGCCCTCGACTACATGTCCTTCGAGCAGCGCTCCGCGATGGGCATCTACTCCGCCGAGGAGCGCCAGCGCCACCTCGAGACCGGCTCCTACGAGCCCCTCGAGGAGACCGGCTCCGCCTCCGAGCTCCTCGACCCGCCGTCGCACCGGTGGTTGAGGTGCGAGGCGCGCAAGCGCCGAGCCACGAAACCACCCCCGACACCGTCGACGCCGACCTCGTCGAGACCGACGACACCCAGGGCCACAACCAGCGCGAGGTCCCGGCCACCCGCACCGAGGGCGTCCACACCTCCGCCGAGCTGATGGAGAAGATCACCGGCACCGCCGTCGACTCCCCGCTCTGCATGACCTGCGGCACCAAGATGCGCCCCGCCGGCTCCTGCTACGTCTGCGAGGGCTGCGGCAGCACCAGCGGCTGCAGCTGACCCTCGCGCCTCGAGAAGGGCGGCCACCTCGCGGTGCCCGCTCTTCTCGACGACACACCCGATCGCTGTCACTTCCCCAGGACCGAGAGTCGGTAGTCTTCGAACATGAGCTCGACCACGGGGTTCACCTTCTCCGATCTCTTCGCGGGTATCGGCGGCTTCCACGCCGCGCTCCACGCCGCCGGCGGTCGCTGGGCCTTCGCGAGCGAGATCGACCAGGACGCTGCCCGCGTCTACGACCACAACTGGCTCCGCCCGCTTGCGCGAGGCCGGTGCACCCCTGCCCGACGGAGTGGACAGCTTCACTGTGAGCGGTGACATCGTCCCGCTGACTGATCCGGAGGTCACAGTCCCGAAGACCGATGTCCTCGCCGCCGGGTTCCCGTGCCAACCCTTTTCCAAGAGCGGCTTCCAGCGCGGCATGGCCGAAACACGCGGCACGCTGTTCTGGAACATCGCGCGGATCCTCCAAGACGAGAAGACGCGACCGGCGGTCGTGCTTCTCGAGAACGTCCGCAACCTCGCCGGCCCTCGTCACCGCGACACTACTTTCGTCACCATCGTTGACGACCCTGCGCCAACTCGGGTACCGCACTGCGAGCGAGCCCGCAGTCTTCTCGCCCCACTTGATCCCGCGTGAACTCGGCGGACGTCCCCAGGTCCGCGAACGCGTCTTCGTCCTTGCACACTACGTCGGGCCGAAGGCTGCCCAGGACCCTGTCAAACTTCGACGACCCAATCGTCACACCCAAGTCTTTCGAGGGGACCTGGCGCAAGACGGACTGGGACCTTGCCCGCGACCTGCCCCTGCAGCCGGACGACGAGGTCGAGGCCAGGTACTGACCTCGAGTCCTCGGAACAGAAGTGGATCGACACCTGGGATGCGCTCGCTCACGTGCCGTGGCCCAGCACCTGAGTTCTGAGGAGCGGCTCCCCGGATTCCCAATCTGGCTGCACCATTTCGGTGACTTTCAGACCTTGGACGGCGCGCGCAAGTACGTCGCGGCCCAAGAACGTCTGCATGGCGAAGTGCCGGCCTGGAAGCGGTCGCACCTGATGAAGAACGGCGAGTGGTTCGAGCGGTTCGACGAAGTGATCGAGGTCTACTGGCCTCTTATCTCCTCGTTCCCGCTTTCTAGGCAGAAATTTGAGTGGCAGGCTGGCCCGCATCGCCCTCTCGCCAAAACGATCATGCACTTCCGTCCTTCAGGAATCCGGTGCAAGCGCCCGGATTACGTGCCTGCCCTTGTAGCGATCACGCAGACCTCGGTACTCGGTGATCGTCGAAGGCTGACTCCTCGGGAAACAGCTCGTCTGCAAGGACTGCCAGACTGGTTCGAGTTCGCGCAATCGGATCCAGCGCGAGATGTCTCGGTGCCACAGAAGGACTCAGCCTCATACAAGCAGGTGGGGAACGGCGTGAACGTCGGGGCCGCCTACCACGTCTTCCGTAAATACATCATGGCCGAACACGTGCGAAATGATATCCCATCGCATGTTTTAGCTGCGGTCGAATTTGCGGGGTCCGATCCGGATATACAGCTAGGGATGAGCTGGGCGTGCGCGACTTGGGCCAGTAGTTGGTAGCTCCTTAGATTCGTACTCGGTAGCCTGTGATCACGAGACGAGCGGCGGCCACGCGCTCACGTGTCACGATATGTGCTCGGTAGGCAGTTGGCGATAGAACGCTGGTCACCGCCACGACGATCCAGCGGTCATCAGTTTCGGCCCTCCAGAGTTCCTTTGGCGTCAGATTGAACGTTAGTAGGGCACCCTGAATGCCTTTGACTTCAGCGTGGAGTAACTGATCGTCTTTAGTGAACTCGAGGTCGTACCCAACCCCGTCCTTCTGTCGATCTCGCGTCAACGTCCAACCGTCAGATTTAAGAGCAGCGATGGCGATCTCGATGCCACGTTGTTCAGCAAGCCGATCCCTCACCCTGTTCTGCGATCGCCTGGGGAGTCCACTGGCGACTGAGATAACCGTATCGTCCTCGACGCGGTAGCTGGGTCGGGCCGGAGTTGCAGACGTCAACGGTCCATGAGGTAAGTGCTGCGGGACGGCCATTGCGCCGTCGGCGACTCCAATGGGGAAGTCTGTCAATATGCGCTCCGCAACGACGTCGCCGGCGGGGTCGTGTGCTATAGGTTCTACAGCGTCGTCCAGCTCACGGGGCGTGTTCGGTGCGGCTGTGTCCGGGAGCGGTTGCTTCGAGGCTGAGAAGGCGAGAACTGTCTGAAAGTCGTGCCAACTGATCTCGGTCACTCGCTGCCCGGACCAGGTGCCTCCGTCGACTGTAAAAAGTTCAACGGGCCGCGACAGTGTTCTGTAGTTCTCGAGTTCAACAGCCCAAGGGCCCTCCCACCCGGGCGCCACGTACTTTATCTCCGCCGTTCCCACGATTTTGGGAACGGGGCTTCGCTGCACGTACAAGATCTTCGTTCCGGGGCCCGCCTCAATGAGCAAACGTGAAGCCCCGGGCGACGTGTCAAACTCCAAGAGAACCTCTGCGTCGCGGCTCTTTGGGGCCGGTACCAGAAAGCAGCGGTCGATGCCAGTGATCGCGCTTCTAATCTGAGAGAATGCCCGAACCGTGACTGTCCCCCCACCTTTGGGGCCACGACTCTCGCTTGTGTCCCAATACGGGTCATAGGTGCGGCCGAGTCGCTGGAGCAATCGTTCTGTCATCCGGTAACTATCAGATCCTCCCGAAGGACCCCCGGCGATCCTCCGGTGAACCTCGTCGAGGAAAGTGCTGGCAACTGACGATCCTCGGGATACGTCCGGGGGCGAGAGTCCAAGGTGGACCGCGATGTCTTCAGCGAGCTTCGTCTTGTCCGGACGGCCCACAGAGCGCAGGTCAAGATTAGAAGCATCGCTGTTGCGAATCATGCTGAGTGAGGCTATCTCCCACTGGAGGAGTCGTCACAACATCCCAGAGTCTGCCACCGAGCCTCGACAAGGTCAGCGGCGGATCTCGGGTCGAGGTGCTCCCATATGCGGAGCACATCCCAGCCAGCGGCACGCAGTTCTCGGTCTGTATCTTGGTCACGAGCCTGGTTACGTTCCACCTTCCAGCGCCACCACTCGCTGTTCGTTCTTGGTCTCACGTGGTGCTCGGGGCAACCGTGCCAGAAGCAACCGTCGACGTAGACAGCCAGACGGACGCGCGAAAACGCAATGTCAATGGTCCGTCGCCGATTGTGTGGCACTTGGAACTGGACACGGAAGCGCAGTCCACGTCGATGCAATTCCCGTCTCAGAGCCACCTCGGGCCGGGTGTGCTGACGGGCGAGGACGGACATCCTCGCCGAAACTTCAGCTGTCGGTTTGATTCGCTCGGGCTCCCCCAGGGACTTCACACTTCAGTGTGACAACCCGGCAAAGATGCGCAAGGGCAATTTCCGCCTTGCGATCAATCGGTGTTGCCTGCGGCGACCGTTGGGTGACCCCGGGGGCATGGGTCTAGGACGAGGTGGGCACCATGAAGTGCATGACAGCGACGCTCAC
This sequence comes from uncultured Actinomycetota bacterium, assembly GCA_963834285.1. GTDB lineage: Bacteria > Actinomycetota > Actinomycetes > Propionibacteriales > Nocardioidaceae > Nocardioides. The sequence goes on from CAWIAZ010000012.1 coordinate 100,558, forward strand.
GCCGGTCGAGCAAACAGCGAACCCCGACTCGACGGGCCCGCACGGTCTGACCCCCGATCAGGTCGAGCAGCTCGGCCGCGAGCTCGACCAGATCCGGCAGGACGTCGTCGAGAGTCGTGGCGCGCGGGACGCGGCGTACATCCGACGGGTGATCCGGACGCAGCGCGTGCTGGAGCTCGGCAGCCGGTTGGCGTTGCTCGGCGGTCGGAGCAAGGTGGCGTGGGCGCTCGGCACGGCTGCGCTCAGCACCGCCAAGATCCTCGACAACATGGAGATCGGGCACAACGTCCTGCACGGGCAGTGGGACTGGATGCGCGACCCCAAGATCCACTCGAGCACCTGGGACTGGGACCACTCCTCGCCCGCGGCGCAGTGGAAGCGCGCCCACAACGAGGTGCACCACCGCTACACGAACATCATCGGCCGCGACAACGACCTCGGCTACGGGATCATGCGCGTCGACGAGGGGCAGGAGTGGCAGCGCCGCTACCTCGCGCAGCCGGCGTTGAACTTCGTGACCGCCTGCATCTTCGAGTGGGGCATCGCGATGTACGACCTCGACCTCGGCGACCATCTGCGCGACAAGCGCTCGATGTCCCCGGAGAAGAAGGCCGAGGCGCGGGTGACGTTGAAGAAGGCCGCGTCGCTGGCCATGAAGGACTACGTGATCTGGCCGGCGCTGTCGGGTCGCGGGTGGAAGGCCGCGCTGGCGGCCAGCGCGACCGCCAACCTGACCCGCAACCTGTGGAGCCACTCGATCATCATGTGCGGTCACTTCCCCGAGGGGGTCTCCGTCTTCGAGCTGGAGGAGCTCGACGAGGGCGAGACCCGCGGCGAGTGGTACGTCCGCCAGATGCTGGGGTCGGCCAACATCAGCGGCTCGCCCTTCCTGCACCTGATGAGCGGCAACCTGTCCCACCAGATCGAGCACCACTGCTTCCCGGACCTCCCGAGCAACCGGTACGCCGAGATCGCGCCGCGGGTGCGTGAGCTGTTCGACCGCTACGGCCTGGCCTACAACGCCCGCCCGCTCGTGCGGCAGGTCGGCAGCGCCTGGCACCGCGTCGTACGCCTCTCGCTGCCCAACGGGTGGCTGGCCGAGACCAACCGCGGGAACTGGCGTACGCAGCTCAAGCAGCTCGTGGCGCAGCCTGCGGTCAGCCCGGCCTGACCGCCAGATCGACGGGACGTCTCGGCGTGGCGGTCGTCGGCGCGCCCAGCAGTCACAGCAGCATCCCTGGGCGGGACGTTCCTGAAACCGCCGGTCCAGGGCGTCAGGCGCGCACGCCCCGGCGCAGGGTGAGCGCGAGCGTGGCGGCAGCAGCAGCGGCGACGACCAGCCAGAAGACCAGCACCCCGGCGGAGAAGTCACCGATCGGGTAGATCGACGGCCAGCCCAGGAACGAGGTGATCACGACCGGGCCGATGGCTGCGAGGGCGACGACGCCGGCAAGCAGTGCACTGGGCGCCGGGACCTCACGACGCGAGGCGAGCGCGGCGACGCCGACGGTGAGGGCGATCACGGCGCCGCCCACGAGCCACCAGCCGGAGCGCTCGAGCGGGAGGTCGCCGGGGCGGGCGAGGACGACCAGGGCCCAGAGCCCGAGCGGGAGGGCCGCCACGGCGAGCCGCGTCGTACGCCGCCAGGTCGCGCCGCGCGGGGTGACCGCCACGACCCGCACCGCCGCCTCGTCGAAGAGGAAGGCGGCGGCGGTGGCGCAGCAGGCCAGCAGGGCCGGGAGCAGGACCACCGCCGTCGACGGCCAGCGGGCCAGGCACCCGGCCAGCAACCCCGCCGCTGCGCACGCCGTGAGGACGGCGGGCCAGGGGAGGCTGTGGCGCAGGTACCACCAGCGCTGGGTCACGTCTCGACCCGGGACGGGATCAGGTCGGAGTCGACGTTCTCGGAGCTGCCGGTGGTCATCGCGAGGGTCAGGCAGGCCAGAGCGGCGACCACGACGCCGGCGATCAGGGCCCGCAGCTGACGGGTGCGGGCGGTGCGGTCGTGCCAGATCGCCACCAGGACGGCGACCGCGCACAGGCACAGCACGTAGCCGAGGTAGGCGAGCGGGTTGCCGGCCAGGATCGTGGCCCAGCCCCCGTCCTCCGTGCCGGAGTGGAACATCGCCCACGGGACCCACAGCCGCAGCTCCGAGGTGGGCTCGTAGGCGAAGGGCATCTGGGCGACCAGGTCGAGAGCCACGAGGGCGACGACCACCACCGCCGCGGCGCCGGGGAAGCGCACCCACCGCCCGGTGAGCACGCCGAGCAGTCCACCGCCCAGGCAGGCGACCGGACCCAGAGCGAGCAGGATGCTCCACACCTGCCAGTCGGGCAGGGTGCCGAACCACCACTCCTGCGGTGCCACTCCGCGCGTGGTCGTGATGACGAGCAGCAGCGCCGTCCACACCGCCCCGGCGGCGAACGGCACGAGACAGGCCACGGCGAGCGCCGCCGTACGGCGGGCCTCGGTGCCGGGGGCGGTGGCCACCGCCTCGACCGCGGCCTCGGTCGACCGGGTCAGCCGTGCGGTGGTGACCAGGCTGGTCAGCCCGATGAAGAACGCCGGGATGACCGGCGTCGACAGCGCGTCGGGGAAGTAGGGGCCGTCGTCGAGGACGTACATCAGGCCGAGCACCAGGTACGCGAGCGCGGCGCCGACGAGGAAGACGGGGTGACGGGCGAGGCGGCGCGCCTCGATCCGCGCCATGGGGCCGAGTCCGGCGTAGCCGGTCGTGGACACAGACGTGGTGGTCATGGCTGCTCCTGGGACGCAGTGGACGAGGTGGACGAGGTGGACGAGGTGGAAGAGCTGGAAGGGATCAGGCAGGAGCGCGGACGCCGCGGGCGTCGGTGCCGAGCATCAGCAGGTAGGCGTCCTCGAGCGTCGGCTCGGTGGCCATGGCACCGGGCGGCGGCGTACCGCCCACGACGTGGTGGCGGCCGGTGCCGGTGCGCCAGCTCACGAGCGCGTCGGGGCCGGGCTCGTCGCAGAGCCAGACCCGGCCCTCGGCGGTGGCGACCAGGTCGGTGACGGCGCCGTCGAAGCGGACGGTGCCGCCGGCGAGGACCACGACGCGTTCGCAGAGGGCGGCGACGTCCTCGGTCTGGTGGGTCGAGAGCAGCACCGCGCACCGGCCGGCGAGCACCGAGAGGGTACGTCGCAGGTCGGCGCGCTGGGTCGGGTCGAGGCCGGTCGTGGGCTCGTCGAGCACGAGCAGCCGCGGGTCGCCGAGCAGCGCCTGCGCGAGGGCCACCCGGCGCCGCTGCCCGCCGGAGAGCTTGGAGACCCGCTTGGTGCTGAGCTCGCCGAGCCCGACGAGGTCGAGCACGCGACGCACCTCGCGCAGGCGCGGGCCGCGGTCGTTCCACTCCTTGAGCACCGCGACGTACTCGACGAAGCCGAAGGCGGTCATGTCGCTGGGGTAGCCGAGCTCCTGGGGCAGGTAGCCGAGGCCGCGGCGGATCGCGGTGACCTCGCCGTGAGCGCCGTGCGGGTCGTGGCCGAGCAGGCTGACCCGGCCGGAGTCGGCGGCGATCGAGGTGGCGACGATCCGCAGCAGCGTGGTCTTGCCGGCGCCGTTGGGGCCGAGCAGACCGGTCACGCCGCGGTCGAAGGCGAGGTCGACGCCGTCGAGGGCGCGGGTGCGGCCGTAGGTCTTGGTGACGCCGGTGAGCTCGACGGTGGTCACAGCACTGCTCCGATCTGACGGTCCTGACGGGACTTGAGGGCGAGGACGACGCACGCCGCGGCGGCGAGCGCGAGGTAGGCGAGCTGCTGGGTGGTCTCGACGGGCCAGGTGGCCGGCACCACCCGCACCGAGAGCAGCACGACGCCGCACCAGGCGATGGCGAGCACGGCGGCGCCGGCGCGGGGCCCGACGTAGGCGGAGAGGGCGAGCAGCACCGGGACCAGCGCGAGGGCGGGGCCCAGCCAGGCGAGCGCCAGCCAGGCGGGACCGGGCAGCAGCAGGCCGAGGGCGGCGGTGAACGGCAGCACCGAGACCAGCACCGCCAGCGTCCGGACCAGGATCAGCCGGGTGCGGCCGAAGGGCGCGGTGACGACGAGGGACTCCAGCGGGTCCGTGAGCGGACCGTAGGCAGCCGCGACGCCGACCACCGGGACCATCGGCGCCACCAGCAGGAACGGCGCGATCAGCTCCTCGCCGCTGAGGGCGACCGCGAGGGTCGCGAACCCCACGGCCACGAACGCGCTCGCCAGCCAGGCCGTGCGCAGCGACGCGGTGGCGGCGAGCAGGACGGACGTGGGCTCCGAGACCCCGCAGCGCCGGGCCAGGCGCACGACCAGCGGTTGCGGTGGGCTCTGCACCCGGTCGCGGACGCCGGCCCAGGCGCGCTCCAGCGGCGGCGCGGCGACCACGCTCGTGATGCTCGCGCGGCAGTCGGCGCAGCGCACGAGGTGCTGCTCGACCGACGCGCCGCCGACCGCGTCGAGCGACCCGGCGACGTACGCCGTCAGCAGTGCGGGGTCGGCGTGCCAGCTCTGGGTGGTCATGTCCGTCCCTCCTGGGTCAGGGTGAGCGATCCGCGCAGCTGCGCCTTGGCGCGGTGCAGGCGGGTCTTGACGGTGTTCTCGCGGACGCCGAGCAGCCGCCCGGCCTCCTTGGTGGTCAGGCCGTCGAGGACGACCGCCTGGACGACCGAGCGGAACTCCGGCGAGAGCCGACGCAGCGCGCCGGCCAGGTCGCCGTACTCGACGCCGAGCAGCACCTCGTCCTCCGCGGCAGGTGCGGTGGGGGTGCGGCCCGGGACCTGGGTGTCCCAGTCGGGCAGCAGCACGACGTCCTTGCGCGAGCGCAGCCGCGAGACCATCCGCCGGAAGGCGATGCCCCAGAGCCAGCCCGCGACCTCGCCGTCACCGCGGTAGCGGCGGGCGTCCTTCCACAACGCCACGAACGTGTCCTGCAGCACGTCGGCCACGACGTCGGCGTCGTTGCAGCGGCGCAGCAGTCGCGCGTAGAGCCACGCCGAGTGCCGGCGGTAGAGCTCCTCGAGCGCCGTCAGGTCGTCGTCGGCGACCAGCCGGACCAGGACGCTGTCGTCCCGTTCCTGCTGGGCCGGGCCGACGCCCGACTGCGTGACTCCCATGTCAAACACTGTCGCACCGGAGAGCCGAAATGGTTCCCGTGATTGTCGGCGCCGGCCCACGTGTCGTCCACAGGTGGGGGTCGGCGCCGCGTCGTCCACAGATCGCGCGGGGCCACTGGCGAGACGCCCGACCGCGGGTTTGCATGAGTCCATGCCGAAGTCACGCAAGCGCCGCCCCCGTCGTACGTCGTCCAAGCGCCCGGCCCGCCAGGCCCGCCAGGCCCGCCAGGCCCGTCCGGCCAGCCCGCCGGAGCACCCGCTCGCGCACCTGGGTCCCTGGTTGGCGGCGATGTCCGCGGTCGACGCGGCGGAGGCGCGCGGTGACGCCGCCGGCGCCCTCGACGCCATGGCTCTGCTCCCGACGGGACCTGACGGCAGACTCTTCTGGCGTCCGTGGCGCATCCGTCACCTCACGCAGATCCTGGCTCTGGGTCCCGCGACCCCCGGGTGGGTCATGTCGCGGTGGGTGCTGTGCCAGGCGATGCAGGTCTCCGACAGGTCGCGCCGCGGCTCGGTGCTGCGGGCGATGGACGTCGCGGTCGGCCTGCAGGGCGGCGAGGGGTGGCTGCCCGGTGTCGACGAGACGGACGCGCACTCCCGCGTGATCGACCGGGACTGGGTCTTCCGCCAGGTCCTGCTCTACGAGGAGGGCGGCGTCTCCTACTTCCTGCGACACGTGGCCGCGCCCGACCTCGTCGCCGCCACCTGCCGCATCGAGGAGTGGGCCACGGCCACGATGGGTGGCTACCAGCTGCTCGGCCGCACCCCGGGCACGACCACCTGGGCGCAGGTCGGCCGCGACGACCCCCTCGTCGTGCCCAACATCGGGACCGCGATGCGGATCACCCCCGGGGAGCACGTCATCGGCCGGGTCGTGCCGACCGACGAGGGGTGGATGTTCGAGGCGGAGCCGCTGCGGGTCCCCGAGGAGGTCGCCCGCAGGGTCGCGAGTGCGCCCCACGAGTGGCTCGACGCCCTGACCGAGGCCTGCGCGGAGGATCCCGGTGAGATCCTCACCACCCCTCACTACGCGTCGCTGCTCTGCGACGTGCCCGACGGGATGTGGCAGTACGCCATGCTGCGCGCCGACTCCTGTGTCCGCGGAGGTCGGCTGCTCGCCCCGACGCCGGGCAACCTGGCCGACGTCACCCTGTGGCTGGCCTGGTCCGCGCTGCTCGACCCGTCGTTCACCGAGGACCCCGACGTGTTCGACATCTGGGCCTGCCTGGCCGCAGCGGTGCTCGAGCCCTCGGTGGCCGAGGCCCTCAGCGACGACGTCGACGACGAGGCGGCCGAGGTGCTCCGCGAGCTCTCCGTCGTGCTCGCCGAGCCTGCCGCCACGGTGTGCCGCCGTCTCGCCGACCGCGACCAGCGCGCTGCGTGATCCTCGATGTGCTACGCAGCGCTACAGTCGGAGGGTGAGGACGATCAGCCAGCGAGAGCTCCGCAACGACAACGCCGCGATCATCCGCGCCGTCGTGGACGACGGTGAATCCTTCACCGTCACTCGCCACGGGGTCCCGGTGGCCCGGCTCGTGCCCCTCGGAGCCGGCTCGGACCTCCCGTGCGAGCGCCCGGCCACCAGCCGGCCCCGCTACGCGGACCGACCGCGGGTCACGGCGTCCACGTCGAGCGACGAACTGCTCGACGAGCTGCGCGAGGGCCGTTGACCCGCCTCTACCTCGACACCTCGGCGGCTCTCAAGCTCGTCCTCGACGAGCCGGAGTCGGCCGCCCTGGTGGCGCACCTCGATCGTCAGCGACCAGAGCTCCTCGCGTGCTGGTTGCTCGAGACCGAGCTCAGGCGGGCCGCCGTCCGCGAACCGGCTCTGACCCAGACCGCGGTCTCGGACCTCCTGACGGGGGTCGCGCTGCACGGCACGCCGGCGTCGCTGTTCCGCGAGGCAGGGTTGCTCCCCGGGCCGCACCTGCGGTCCCTCGACGCTCTCCACCTGGCCGCGGCCCTCCGGTTGGGTGTCGACCGCCTGCTCACCTACGACGGACGCATGGCGTCCGCGGCTCGCGAGCTCGGCCTCGCGGTCCTGGCTCCGGCCTGAAAGTCCGGGCCATCGCCCGGCGGGTTCGGGCCTGATCCCGCCGCCGATGCCGACTTTGCCCCCGGGCGACGTAGGTTTGTCTGATGACTTCTTCTTCTGAGTACGCCGTGGATGAGCAAGCTCGGGAAGCGGAGGCGGAGGCCGGCGATCATGAGACCGGTCCCCAGGACGTCTCCGAGGTGGGGCCCGAGGCTGCTCGCGCCGCCTGGGTCGCCGCCGGCCGCGAGGTGCTGATCGAGCTCGCTGCGACGTACCAGGCGACGATCACCCACCGCGAGCTGTCGCAGCGGGTCATGGAGCGCTCGGGCATCACCACGCGCCAGCTCTCCCAGCACTGGATCGGCGACGTGCTCACCGGCGTCGGCGAGGACTCGGCGTCCCGCGGCGAGCCGCGGCTCTCCTCGCTCGTGGTGGACTCGCAGGGCAGCGTCGGCAAGGGGTACGTCGACGAGGCGACCGGCACGCCCGACGGAGGCGCCCAGGAGGGTGCCGACGACCGCGCCGCGATCGAGCGGTTCCGCTGCTACGAGACCTTCGGCGCCACCCTGCCCGCCGACGGCGGCCGCGCGGCGCTGACCCCGCAGCTGGCCCGGGCCCGTGAGCGCCAGCGGCAGGCCCGGATCGCCGCGATCGAGCCGACCGTCTGCGCGTCGTGCAACTTCGTCATCCCCCCGACCGGCGTCTGCGACAACTGCGGCTGACGCACGCGTCGGTCCGTGGCCGGCCCGCAGGGTCGTGTGCCCGTGCCCGACGTACCGACCGTCGTGGGACACACGACCCCGCACCGCCCGACATCAGGGGCCGGCGACGGGGTCGCCGCTAGCCTGGAACCGTGCCGGACCAGCCTGACCCTCCGCCCGACGCCCAGCCCGACCGCCGGATCGACCAGCTGCCCGCCAACGTGATCCCGATGCCGGGCCTCGACCCGGCGTCGATCTTCCGCGACATGCGGGCCGGCAGCGCGGACGCGGCTGACCACCTCTCCCTCGAGGAGGCGCTGGCGCAGGACCCGCCCCAGCCGCTGCCGCGACCGGCGTCGCCCCGCCGGCTCACCGTGCGCGTCGACCTCGACGGCGCCCGGCCGCCGATCTGGCGCCGGCTCGAGCTCGACGGCGCGATGAGCCTGGCCCGGCTGCACGAGGTGCTCCAGGCGGCGATGGGGTGGACCGACTCGCACCTGCACCAGTTCCGGATGGGTCCGATGCAGGTCGACCACGGAGTCGCACCGTTCGTGAGCGACTTCGCGGAGTCCGAGGGCGACGAGGGGCCGCTCGAGCGCGAGGTGTGCCTCGACGAGGTGGTGGCGGAGCCGGGTCACCTGCTGGTCTACGAGTACGACTTCGGCGACGGCTGGGACCACACCCTGCGGGTGGAGTCGGTCGGCCCGCACGACGACGGCGCACCCCCGGCCCGCTGCCTGGCGGGCAAGCGGGCCTGTCCGCCCGAGGACGTCGGGGGCGTCGGTGGCTACGAGGACCTCGTCGAGCTGCTGTCCGGCGGCGCCCCGGTCACCGAGTGGGACGAGCACCGTCTCGCCTGGATCGGCCCGGACTTCGACCCCGAGGCCTTCGACCTCGACGCGGCCGACGCCGCGGTGCAGCGGGCCGCGACGGCCACGGGCCGCAGCGGGCTCCCTCCGGTGGAGGCGGTGGCGCCCGGCCTCGGGCAGATGCTGCCCAAGCTCGACCACCGGGGCGCGGCGTACGTCGCGACCTGGCTCGCCGCCGGCGCGCTCGACGAGGTGAACCTCGACGGTGAGGCCGCGGCGGCGCTGACCGCGCCCTGGCGCACCCTGCTGGCCGCCCTCGGCGAGGACGGCCTCGCCCTGACCGGCGCCGGCTACCTCCGTCCGGCCACGGTGGTCGAGCTGCTGGCGACCCTGCCGATGCGCCACCCCGTCTGGGGCAAGGGCAACCGTGAGGAGCACGTGCCGCCGGTGGCCGCCCTCCGCTCGTCGGCGACCGCCCTCGGCCTGGTGCGCAAGGTGCGCGGACGCCTGCTGCCCACCGCCGCCGGACGGTCGCTGGCCGATGACCCGGTGGCGCTGGTCCACCACCTCGCGGCCCGTCTGCCGTGCGGCCGGGCGCCGCACGAGACCGACGCCGGGTGGCTGGCGCTGGTCGGGACCGCCGCCGGCGACGTCGAGGTCGAGCGGCTGACCGCCCGGGTCCTCTACGGCCTGGGCTGGGCGATCGACGGGGGAGTCGCGCCCCGCGATGCCCGGCACTGGTCACGCCCGACCCGCGACGTGCTGTCCCTCGCCGGCTGGAACCCCGACCGCTGGGCCGACCTCGAGCACGACCCTCGGGCCCGCGTCCTGGCCCAGCTCGCCGTCCGCCCGTGACGAGCGAGGACCCGTCGACCACGCTGCCGCGCGAGCCGACGAGCGAGCTGCTGCTGGTCGGTGCCGGTCACACCCACCTGTACGTCGCCACCCACGCGGCCACGCTGGCCGCGGCCGGCTACCACGTGCGGCTGCTGGCCCCGCGGTACTTCCACTACAGCGGCGTCGCCTCCGCGACCGCCGCGGGCGACCTGCCGGTGACCGCCGGACGGATCGACGTGGCTCGGCTCGCGCGCGCGGCCGGGATCACCTTCCACGAGGGCACCCTGGCGGACCTGGACCGCGACCGGCGCGTCGCCGTGACCGCCGACGGCGCGGAGCTGCCCTACGACGTGCTGTCGCTCAACCTCGGCAGCGCCGCGGCCCCGCGCGACATGCAGGTCGACCCCGCCGTGCTGCGGGTCAAGCCGCTGAGCAGCCTCGCCCACCTCGGCGCACGTCTCGCGGCCACGGACGACGCGACGGTCACGGTGGTCGGCGGCGGTGCGACCGGGCTCGAGCTCGCCGCCCACCTGGCCGTACGTCGCGGGGTCGCCCGCGTGCGGCTCCTCGAGGGCGGACCCCGGGTCGGCGCCGACCTCTCGCGCGGTGCCCGGCGCGGCCTCGACCGCCTGCTCGCGCGCCGCGGGGTCGAGGTCCGCACCGACTGCGCGGTGACCCACCTGGGCGCGGGCGCGGCCACCACGGCCGACGGTCGGACGCTGACGCACGACGCGGCCGTGCTGGCCACCGGGCTGGCTGCCCCGTCGCTGCTCGCCGACCTCGGACTCGGAGACGCCGACGGGGTCCCGGTGCGGGCCACGCTGCAGCACCTCGACCACGACGAGATCTACGCCGTGGGCGACTGCGCCCACTTCCTGCCCGAGCCGCTGCCGCGGATCGGCGTGCACGGGGTCCGCCAAGGGCCGGTGCTGCACCGCAGCCTCCTGGCCCGGCGCTCCGGCGACGCGCTGCCGACGTACGACCCCCAGCGCCGGGCGCTGGCCATCCTCGACCTCGGCGCCGGCACCGGCCTCGCGGTGTGGGGACCCTTCTGGTGGCAGGGTGCCGCGGCCCTGCGGCTCAAGCGGCGGATCGACCGGCGCTGGCTGGCGACGTACCAGGCCTAGGCCGGCCGGTGTCTAGAGCGAGCTGAGGTCGGGCGGTACGTCGACGGCGTTGGCCCGCAGCACCTCCAGCGGGATCAGCTCCAGCGCACGCTCGTTGGTGGAGGCGAGCACCACCGGGGCGGCGGCCCCGGCCTGCACGGCCTGCAGCCACCGCACCGCGACCACGCACCACCGGTCGCCCGGCACGAGCCCCGGGAACCCCCACTGCGGTCGCGGCGTCGAGAGGTCGTTGCCGACCTGCTGCTGGTGGGCGAGGAACTCCGGGGTGACCACCGCGCAGACCGCGTGCAGGCCCTGGTCCTCCGGGCCGCAGGAGCAGCTGCCGTCGCGGTAGAAGCCCGTCACCGGGTCGGTCCCGCAGGGCTCCAGCGGCCCGCCCAGCACGTTGCGCTCGCTCACGCGGTCAGCCTAGTGGCGCCGGGGTGCGGCCAGGGCCGGAGGAGCGCCCGGGACGCTCCCGGGCGCTCACCGTCGGCTACCGGATCCGCATCAGCCCGCCGGGTCCGAAGATCGGGGCGGTGACGTAGACACCGTCGGCGACGTCGACGCCTGCGGGCATCGAGAAGCGCCCCGGGAAGAGCTCGGTGGCCTGCGTGCCCCCGCGCGTGCGTCGCATCCGCTTGACCGACCCCTCCTCGGAGCCCGGCACGCCGAACTCCATCTGGAGCCAGCTCTTCTTCGACAGCTCGACGGCGTAGACGACCGGCTTGCGGACGTTGCGGCGCACGCGGAGCTTGCCCCAGGCCAGGTCCATGATCGAGGTCAGGCCGTCGGCGTAGCGCTTGCAGGCGCCCGCCTTCGGGCGGTCGGGGTCGCAGGTCGCGTTGGTGGTGCCGGCCTTGACCCGCCAGATCTGCGAGGTGCCGGGGGTGGCCGGGAAGCCGCGGAGCTCACCGACGTACCAGTAGCCGTCGCGACCCACCGCCACCGACGTCGTCACGGCCTCCGACGGCATCGGGGTGCCGGCCGGCGGGAGCGGGCCGCCCTCCTCGGGCGGGACGTCGGGGAAGCCGGACGGCATCGGCACCGTCCGGGGCTTGACCCGCAGCACGGTCGTGATCGCCCCGGCCGGCGTGACGCGGAGCAGGTCGTTGCCGGCGGCATCCGCGACCAGCACGCTGCCGTCACCGAGCGCGGCGAGGCCGAAGGGGTTGCTGTCCTCCGGGTAGTCCTCGAGGTCGTAGGGGTCGGGGTCGGTGGCCTGGTAGGCGCCGATGTCGGCGACCGCGACCGGGGCGTCCATGCCCGGACGCCAGCGGTAGAGCGTGGTCCCGGCCGGCGGCACCGGCTCGGCCTCGGCGCCCTCGAGCTGGCGCATCATCTCCTCCTCGGGCGGCCCGGCCGCGCCGGTGAGCAGCCAGACCGTGAAGCCGCGCCCCAGGGCGACCGCAGGGGCGAACCCGCCGCCGACGTTGCCGAGCGGCAGCGTCACCGGTCGGCGGCCGCGACGCTCGACCACCAGGCTGAAGGACCCGTCGCCCTCGGTGACCAGGGTCAGTCCGTCGCCGAGGGCGTCGACCCCGCGCGGGCTGTCGAGCGGGACGACGGTGCTGAGCGTGGCGGCCTTGGCGCTGGGTGCCGCACGCTGGCCGGTGGCGGGGGCCGTCGTGGCGACGGCGAGGGCCACGGCCGAAGCAGTGGCGAGCGCGATGAGCGGGCGAGCGAGCAACATGAGATCCCCCAGGAGATAAGCCCCATGCGAAGTCGTACCTGATGTCCTATCTAGATAGGCCCGGTCGCTCTCGGTGTCAATACCCGCCGAGGTTCCGGTGGGCTAGGCGCCGGTGATGTTGACCAGCCAGATCATCCCGAACCGGTCGGCGAGCTGCCCGAACTCGTCGCCCCACATCTGCTTCTCCAGCGGCGTCTGCACCTCGCCGCCCTCGGCGAGCGCCGCGAACCAGCCGCGGAGCTCCTCCACGCCGTCCCCGTTGAGGCAGAGCCGCACGGAGAGGCCGGGGGTCATCGACTGGCCCTCGGGCAGGTCGCCGGCCATCAGCGTCAGGGCCGGTGCGGTGAGGCTGCTGTGCATCACCTTGTGCGCGTCCGGCCCCTCCATCCCCATGTCGGCGAAGGCCATCACCTCGAGGTCACCTCCGAACACCGAGTGGTAGAAGGCCATCGCCTCGCGGGCCTCGCCGTCGAAGAGCAGGTAGGGGTTCAGCTGGTTGGTCATGGTTCCTCCTGGTGGGGCGTCGGTCGACACAGGGGCAGACCCGGCGCCGCTCGCGTAGTCATCGGTCATCCTCCTCGGTCCCGACCGCGTTGGAGACATCAGGGAACAATGCCGAGGTGACCCGACCCCGCCGCCGACGCCTCGTCCAGGGAGCGGCGGCGCTCATCACCGCGGTGGTCGTGGTGGTCGGGGTGGTCGCGCTCACCGGCTCGGACCCCCAGGCCGTCGACGTCACCGAGACCTCGCTCGAGGTGCCGGTGGGCGCCGAGGACTCCGGTGACACCGTGTCGCTCGACGCCTCCGTGTTCACCCCCACCGACGACGTCGGAGCGGA
>CAWIAZ010000013.1:0-417767 GCA_963834285.1 uncultured Actinomycetota bacterium
GGTGCTTGACTGGGGTCATGCTCGGGAAGCAGACGTTGGCGGAGATGTCGGAGGACGAGGTCCTCGACGCCGCCACGGCGCTGCGCGGAGACCGCCCGGCGCGCGGAGGTCGACCTGCTGCGGGTGGCCTACCAGTGGGCGGTGCTGCACGACCCGGACCGGCTCGACCCCGCCGAGCGCGGCAAGCCCGGGCGGGAGCGGGCGAAGCGGTACGGCGGCGAGGGGACCGCGGAGGTCTGCGAGTTCGCGGCCGCCGAGCTGGGCGCCAGGATCGGGCGCACCACCTACGCCGCGGCGGCGTTGATCGCCGACGCCCAGGACCTCCACCACCGCCACCCCCGACTGTGGGCCCGGGTCCAGGCCGGGGAGGTGCGGGCCTCCTACGCCCGGCACGTGTGCGCCCAGACCCGCGGGCTGTCGCCGGCCGAGGCGGCCTACGTCGACGCCGAGGTCGCCGAGTCCGCCGACGGGCGGATCCCGTGGACCCGGTTCGAGGCACTGGTGGTCGGCAAGGTCGCCGCGGCAGCACCGGCGCTGGCGCGGGAGAAGGAGCAGCGGGCCCGGCGGGCGCGGTTCGCCAAGAAGGTCGGCAAGCCCGAGCACGGGATGGCCTCGTTCATGATCCGCGCCGACGTCGGCACCATCGACACCATCGAGTCCGCCGTGGCCGGAGCAGCGGACCGGCTGGCGGAGGTCTTCCGCGACGACCCCACCCCTGAGGCCACCGAGCCCGGCGAGACCGCGCTGAGCGTCGATGACCGTCGGGTGCTGGGCCTGCTGAAACTGGTCCAACCCGGCTCCCAGCCCGACAGCGGGCCGCAGGTCGACCTCAGCGACCTGCGACCGCAGGTGACGCTGTACCTCCACCTCGACGGCCGCCAGGACACGGAGGTCGACGAGCACGGCGCGCCGACCGAGCGGATCGCCCGGCTCGAGGGCCACGGCCCAGTCACGCACTCGTGGATCCGTGAGGTCCTCGGCCCGCACGCCCGGTTCACCGTCCGCCCCGTCTTCGACCCGCTCGGACAGGCCCCGGTCGACGCCTACGAGATCCCGCAACGACATCGCCGGGCCGTGCGTCTGCTGACGCCGGCCGACGTCTTCCCGTTCGGGTCCTGCACCTCACCGACGATGCAGGTCGACCACACCGTCCCCCACGACGGCGAGGTCGACGTGAGCGCCAGTGCGAAGGGTGGACCGAGCGCGGTCGGCAACTACGGACCGATGACCACCACCCACCACCGGATCAAGACCCACGGCCGATGGCAGGTCCAACAACCCTTCCCCGGCATCTACCTCTGGCGCGACCCCCACGGCGCCTACTACCTCGTCGACCACACCGGCACCCGACGCCTCCCCCAGACCCCACCCGAGACCACACCACCGCCCGGCGGCCACCGACGCGTCGCCGAGCTCCACTACAGCCCGATCCACGTCGCGCTCGACCTGACCGCCTGACAGGCTGACCAGGCCAGGCGCTCGTTGCGGTCGACCAGAGCGTGATTGCGCACCAGGGAGTGCAGCAAGGGCGGCAGCCTTCTGCTCGAACGTCGCCTGGGACCAGATCTGGGGCTCGGATCTGTACGTAGTTCTACGTACGCGTCGCCGATTCGGGACCGGTGAGGGACACGAGGTCAGCATCGCAACCCCAGGTGGGGTGCAGCCTGTGGTCGGCGCAGGCAGCCTCGCCGCCGAGGTGAACGGGCGACAGGAGCGCGCCGACGAGCTCGAGGCCGACATCGGCCGCATCGCTAGTTCGCGCAGCTGCAAAGACCCGCAGTCCGAGGAGGCCGCTGGCTAGTGGTCAGTGCGGATCAGTGCCCAGGTCCGGTCGAAGCGCTGTTCGGCGAGGTCACTGCGCCGGATCCAGAACTCGACGTGGCGTCCTCCGTGGAACCAGTCGAGGGGGGCGTCCTCGAACTGGTCGGGGTTGATGTCGGCGAGCAGCAGGTGGGTGTCGCCGGGTTCGAGGGGGAGGTGCTCGCGGACCAGTTGGTCGTAGTCCTCGTTGGCCGGGACGGCGCTGAAGCCCATCAGCCTCGTCGCGGCGGGCAGCGGCTCGAAGCCGGGGTCCCAGGGTGTCAACGGGTTGAGGTGCTCGGGACGACGTCCCAGGTTGCGGTCGTAGGGATGCTCCTCGATCCACTCGTAGAGCCGGGCGTAGCGCTCCCTGGCCTCGGCGGGCCCCAGCTGGAGGCCAGCCAGATTCGGTACCGACGGCGCCACCTCGTGCCCCAGCGGCACGGGGTCGGCGAATCCCTCGGGGTCCAGATCGGCCGGTCGCGGGGTCGGCTCCCACGAGCCCTGTTCTGCCTCCGCGCTCGCAGCTGCGTCGCGGCGCACCCACCGCACGGTCCAGGCGTCGGCGTCGGCTCCCTCGTCGCCGTAGGTCACGCAGTCGTGGAAGAACTGCAACAGCCCGGTCGCCGGCAGGCCGGTGTCGGCGACGACTCGTTCTCCCTGGTCCAGCCGCAGCCCGTACAGGTCGACCTGCAGCACATGGGTCAGCGGCGTGCCCCGCCCGGCTCCCGGGTCCGGGTGGCGGCGCGGCCAGTCCAGGCCGCTCCCGGCCGGCTTCGACGGGGCACCGGCGAAGAACGTCCACGAAGCGGTGACCCCACCCAGCGGGTGCTGCGGAAGGTCCGGATCGAGGGGGGTGAGCATCACCGCCAGGCGCAACGGCATGGTCTGGGCGTCCAGCCCGACCTCGGGGTCGCCGTAGAAGGCGGACTGGCGCCAGTAGGCGCTGCGCAGCTCCACAGCGGGCATCGACCCCGACGACACCGTGCCGTGGGAGGAGTCCCCCGACCCCGGGCTCCCGACCATCTGCCTCACCTCGCGAGTCCCAGGCGACTGGGGGCCAGTGTAGTCAGATGCCGGACCCGCTGATCCTGACCCCGCAGTGCTTGAGCAGCCGCAGCCCGAACAGGTGCTGGTTGTTGTAGGAGTAGCCGCGCTGGGTGAACCGCAGCGTGTGGTCGCGGTTCGCGCGCACCACGCGGATCCGCAGCGCCTGCCGGTCGCGCTTGATCATGTTCTTGAGTCTGGTGGCCATCAACGCGTTGATGCACTTCTGGTGCAGGCCCTTCCTGATGTTGACCAGGTTCTGCCTGTTGTTGATCTGCCACGACGGGAACCGGCCGTCGGCGGCGGTCCGGGCCTTCTGCTCGACGATGTGGTGCCACTCGCGGCTCTCGCCCGCCGCACCCCAGCGGTTCTTGAACGCGTTGAAGCTGGGGTACCCGTTGGCGCGTCGCGGGTCTTGGTTGACGCGGATCTGGAAGCCGCCTGCGGTCCGGTAGTCGCCCTTGATAGGGCCGCCGGTGCTGATGACCTCATAGCCCCAGTTCCGTGCGACACCCTTGGCCGCCTCCCGCGCGGCCCTGGCCGTTCGTGACCGGACTCCGACCTTGATCGCCTGGACGCCGCCGCGGACCGCGACGACCACGAGCCAGCCGACGATCGGAGGAACTCGGGCGGCTTCGCGCTGCCGCTGTTGCTGGTCGGGCGCGGAACCGCCGGTGCCGTCGACGGTGTGCGCCGCAGCGGCCTGCGCGGGTGGTGTGGCCGCCGCTGTGCCCTGCCCGACGAGTCCGACCACGACGAGCATCGCGACCGTGAGCACGAACCGTGCCTGCATCCTGAGCATGGGGCCCCCCGAGCGTTCGGCTGGTACTGCCGCCCGCTCGGCGACCGCCTCAGACTCCCAGACCGAACCAGCACCGGCAAGAGACCGGGCTGTCCGGACACGCACGCCTTCGGCGCGTTCTTCGGCTGAGTCCGTTGGTCGGCCGAGTCCGCTGACCGGTCGCTTGTCAGTCGCGGGTCAGGCGGCGGTGGGTGACGCGGTGCGGGCGGGCCGCCTCGGCGCCGAGGCGCTCGATCTTGTTCTCCTCGTAGGAGGCGAAGTTGCCCTCGAACCAGAACCACTTCGCCGGTGTCCTCGTCGTCGCCCTCCCAGGCGAGGATGTGGGTGGCGATCCGGTCGAGGAACCACCGGTCGTGGGAGGTGACCACGGCGCAGCCGGGGAAGTCGAGCAGCGCGTCCTCGAGCGAGGACAGGGTCTCCACGTCGAGGTCGTTGGTGGGCTCGTCGAGGAGCAGCAGGTTGCCGCCCATCTTCAGCGTGAGCGCGAGGTTGAGGCGGTTGCGCTCACCTCCGGAGAGGACGCCGGCCTTCTTCTGCTGGTCGGGACCCTTGAAGCCGAACGACGCGACGTAGGCGCGGGAGTTCATCTCGAAGTTGGCGACCTTGATGAAGTCGAGCCCGTCGGAGACGACCTCCCAGACGTTCTTGTTGGGGTCGATGCCGCCGCGGCTCTGGTCGACGTAGGAGAGCTTCACGGTCTGGCCGACGTCGAGGGCGCCCGTCGTCGGGCTTCTCCTCGCCGTTGATCATCCGGAACAGCGTGGTCTTGCCGACGCCGTTGGGCCCGATGACGCCGACGATGCCGGCGCGCGGCAGCGAGAACGACAGGTCGTCGATGAGCGTGCGGTCCTCGAAGCCCTTGGTGAGCTTCTTCGCCTCGAGCACGACGTCACCGAGCCGGGGCCCGGCCGGGATGTTGATCTCGGAGGTGTCGATCTTGCGCATCCGGTCGGCCTCGGCCGCCATCTCCTCGTAGCGCGCGAGCCGCGAGCGGCTCTTGGTCTGGCGGGCCTTGGCGTTGGAGCGCACCCACTCCAGCTCCTTCTCCAGCATCTTGGCGCGCTTGGCGTCCTTCGCGCCCTCGATCTTGAGCCGCTACTGCTTGGTCTCGAGGTAGGTCGAGTAGTTGCCCTCGTAGGGGTGGGCCTTGCCCCGGTCGAGCTCGAGGATCCACTGCGCCACGTTGTCGAGGAAGTACCGGTCGTGGGTGATCGCCAGCACGGCGCCGGGGTAGTTGGCGAGGTGGCCCTCGAGCCACTGCACCGACTCGGCGTCGAGGTGGTTGGTGGGCTCGTCGAGGAGCAGCAGCGTGGGCTGCTGGAGCAGCAGCTTGCACAGGGCGACGCGGCGCCGCTCACCACCGGAGAGGGTGTCGACGATCATGTCGGGCGGCGGGCAGCGCAGCGCGTCCATGGCCTGGTCGAGACGGCTGTCGAGGTCCCAGGCGTTGCCGCTGTCGAGCTCGGTCTGGAGGTCGCCGGCCTCGGCGGAGAGCTTGTCGATGTCGGCGTCCGGGTCGCCCATGGCCTCGTAGAGCTCGTCGAGGCGCGCCATCTTGGCGTAGGTCTCGGCCGCGGCCTCCTGGACGTTCTCCAGCACCGTCTTGCCCTCGGTGAGCGGCGGCTCCTGCTGGAGCATGCCGACCGTCGCGCCCGGGTCGAGGATCGCGTCGCCGTTGTTGGCGTGCTCGAGGCCCGCCATGATCTTCAGCAACGTCGACTTGCCGGTGCCGTTGGGTCCGACGATGCCGATCTTCGCCCCGTGCAGGAACGAGAGGGTCACGTTGTCGAGGACGACCTTGTCGCCGTGGGCCTTGCGCACGTTGCGCAGGGTGAACACATACTCCGCCATGGTCCCCGAGCCTACGGGGAGAACGCGGCCACAGCCTGATCGGGGGTGGCCCCCCGACCCCCTCGACCGGGCTCAGGCGGCGGTGGTCGCCTCCTCCCCCGGACCCTCGGCGGACGGCGTGCGCGCCGAGGCCTTGCGGAAGCGGGTGACGCCGCGGGTGAGGTCGTGGCCCACCAGCACGGCGTCGATCTCGAGGGCCGTCACCTCGACCCCGGACTTGTTCACGTAGGGGCGCTGCTGGAGCCGGCCGTGCACGATCACCGGGTCGCCGCGACGCAGCGAGTCGTGGCAGTGCTCGCCCAGCGTGCGCCAGGCGCTGACGGAGTACCACTGGGTGGCGCCGTCGACCCACTCCTCCGTGCTGCGCTGGAACCGCCGCGGCGTGCAGGCCACCCGGAACCCGGCCACGAGCGTGCCGGCCGCCGAGCGCAACGTGACGTCGCCGCCGACGTGACCCTGCAGGGTCACCATCGTGTCGTTGGACATCTCTCCTCCTCGTCCCGCCGGGACCGTCCGGCCCCGCGCGTACGACGAGCCTCCGTCGGCGCGCCGACAGCGCGACCGTCCGACGGGGCGCACCCTGTGGACGAACGAGGTCCCGCAGTGGTGCCTGTGCACGAGAAGTGGGCCGAGAAGGCCCGAGCAGCGGTTAGCGCAGGACCTGACCGAGCGCCTGGCGCAGCGAGGCATGGGCCTGGAGCTCGGCCGCGACCGGCGCGACCACGAGCTCGGCGGCCACCTCGTGCACCGCCGTGCGCAGCCGCTCGTCGGCGGCTGCGGCGCGGCGGCGGGCGGCCACGCCGACCAGCCCCCGGCAGACCAGGGCGAGCAGCACCCCCAGCAGCACCCCGCCGACCAGCAACAGCGTCGGCACCGGGACCGCGCCGAGCATCGGGGTCGGCAGCTCGGGCAGCTGCAGCCAGGCCACGACGCCGAGGGCGAGCAGCCAGGCGCCCCCGACGAGGGCGGCGGTGATCAGCAGCCACTGCAGCACCCGGACGACGCCCGCCCACCGCGGGATCCGCTCGACGCCGAGGTCGGTGGTGGCCATCGCGGTGTCGAGGCGGTCGCCGAGGTCGCCGAGGCGCGAGGTGGAGGCGCGGCGCACGGCGTCGACCCAGGGCCGGCCGAGACCGACGGAGGCGTCGTCGGCGAGCGCCCGCACCTCGCTGTCGACCCGCGCCCGCTGCACCGGCGTGGTGTGCGGCATCGAGGTGCGCGAGGTGCCGGTGAGGGTCTTGCCCGCGGCGCCGAGGTCGAGGTGCAGCCGCTTGAGCGGGTCGGGACGGAGCCGGGAGAACCAGGAGACGAGCGGCCAGCCGGTCGCCCGACGGGCGCGCAGCCGCATCGACTTCTCGACGGCGTCGACCACGGTGGGGACGCCGGCGGACTCGGCGAGCGCGTCCTCGAGATCCTCGACCCGCTGCTGGGAGAGCGCCCGGGTCTTGCCCTCGCCGCTCTCCTCGCTCATCCGCGCCGCCGCGGCCCGCAGGTCGGCGTCGAGCCGGGTCCGGGTCTGCTTCTTGGCCGAGACGCGATCGGCGATCTCCTTGCGCAGCGCGTCGACCCCGATGTCGTGGCGGGCGCTGATGGCGAGCACCGGCACCGACCCGAGCCCGTCGGCGACGAGCAGGCGCTTGACGTCGTCGACCATCGCCTGGCGACGGTCCTCCGGCACGGTGTCGATGTGGTTGAGCACCACGAGCATCACCTCGGAGTGCGTGGCCAGCGGCGCGAGGTAGCGCTCGTGCACGGCGGCGTCGGCGTACTTCTGCGGGTCGAGCACCCAGACCAGCAGGTCGGCGAGCTGCACCAGCCGGTCGACCTCGAGGTGGTGGGAGACCTCGGTGGAGTCGTGGTCGGGGAGGTCGAGCAGCACCACCCCGTCGAGGGAGTGGTCGCGGCGGCCGCTGCCGTCGAGCATCGAGTCGCGCTGGGTCTGGTGGCGCGGCGGGATGCCGAGCCACTCCAGCAGCTCGGTGGCGCCCTCGGTGCCCCACACGCAGGCGCTGGCCCACGACGTGGTGGGGCGGCGGACGCCGACGGAGGAGAGCTCCAGCCCCGTCAGCGCGTTGTACGTCGACGACTTGCCCGAGCCGGTGGCGCCGGCGATGGCGACC
This sequence comes from uncultured Actinomycetota bacterium, assembly GCA_963834285.1. Classification (GTDB taxonomy): domain Bacteria; phylum Actinomycetota; class Actinomycetes; order Propionibacteriales; family Nocardioidaceae; genus Nocardioides. Next base: position 7,621 of record CAWIAZ010000013.1, read on the forward strand.
ACGGTGTGCTCGGCCGAGAGCCGCAGCCGGGTCGCGGCCCGGGTGGCGACCGCCACCGCGTCGTCGACGACCTCGTCGTCGAGCCGTCCGCGGGCGGCCTCCGCCGCCGTGAGCAGGCTCTCGACCCGAGCGCCGGTGTCAGCGCTCCGGCTCATCAGCTTGCGGGCGCCCTCGAGCAGGCTGGTCACGCATCTCCCTTCGGTCCGACACCTGGCGCCGGCTGGGCCGCCGCCACGGCGGAGCCGCGAGCCGCGAACCGCAGGTCGTCGACCCGACGCGAGGCCTCGCGCACCTCCTCGGCCGCCCGTGGCCGGAGCGCCAGTCCGTCGAGCAACCGTACGTACCGGGCCCGCTCCGCCTCCATCAGGGTGCGCACCCGCAGCTCGAGGGCCTGCCGCGACCGCTCGGCGAGGGAGCGCACGGCCTGGTCGCCGAAGACGGCCTCGAGGAGCTTCTGCCCGACCACGGCCGACCCGCCGGCGACGCCGGCCTCGGCGCCGGTGACCCCGGCGGTGTGGGCGAAGACCACGATCATCAGCGCGACCGACAGCCCGTTGACGCCGAAGGCGAGGAAGCGGGCGGTGGTGCGCTTGTCGGCACCCTCGGTGCGGACCATCTCGAGCACGTCGTGCTGCCACTCGCGCACCGACCGCTCGGCCGAGCGGCGCAGCTCGCGCGAGGCGCGGCCGAGGTCGGCGGGGCCGGAGTCGAGGAGCCCCTGGCCCGCCGCGAGCTGCTGCCACGACGCCTCGGCACGCTCGGCGGCGGCCTCGGCGTGCTCCAGGATCAACGTCTCGAGGCCCGACTCGACGGCGACCGTGACCCGCTCGGCCTGCTGCGGCTTGCCCTTGACGGCGTTGACGAGCCGGTCGCGGATGCGGCTGACCTTGTCCTCGAGCGAGCGCAGCAGCTCGCCGGTGCCGACGAACTCCTGCCAGCGGGCCAGCACCTCGCCGCGCAGCAGGGTGCCGTCGGCCGAGGCCTCGCCGATCCGGGTGATCGCGTCGTCGTAGGCACGGTCGACGTCGGCGCGCAGCCGCTCGGCGGCGGCGAGCTGGTCGGCGGCGGCGTCGGCCACCGTGTGCGTACGCCGGGTGAGCGACCGGATCGCCCCCTCCAGCGTCTGCTTGACCACCGCACCACGGGCGTCGGCGTCGCCGGCGAGCGACTCCAGCCAGCCGCGGATGTCGGCCACGTGGCCCGGGGGCAGCATGCCGTCGGCGTCGACGGTGCCCTCGGTGACGGTGAACAGCGGGGAGTCCTTGAGCCCGCGGCTGGCGAGCATCCGCGCCAGGTGGGCTGCGACGGTGCGGACGGCGTCGTCGGGCGTGCGGTCGAGCACGATCGCGACCGCGGTGGACCGCTCGGCCGCCTGCTTGAGGAAGCCCCACGGCACCTGGTCGGCGTAGCGGGCGGCGGAGGTGACGAAGAGCCACAGGTCGCCGGCGGCGAGCAGCTGGGCGGCGAGCTGCCGGTTGCGCTCCTCGACGGAGTCGACGTCGGGGGCGTCGAGGATCGCCAGCCCCTTCGGCATCGACTCGGCCGCCACGAGCTGGAGGGCGTCGGGGTCGTTGGTGGAGTGGCGGACCCGCTCGAGGTCGGGCAGCAGCCGGTCCTGGCCGAACCAGCCGGCGTCGTCGGGGTGGTGCACGAGCACCGGCGACCGGGTGGTCGGACGCAGCACGCCCGGGGTCGTGACCCGGTGGCCGACCAGGGCGTTGACGAGCGTCGACTTGCCGGCGCCGGTGGAGCCGCCGACGACGGCCAGCAGCGGCGCGTCGATGGTCATCAGCCGCGGCAGGACGTAGTCCTCGAGCTGCTCGATCATCTCGCGGCGGGCCTCGCGCGGCGCCTCGACGCCGGGGACGGCGAGCGGCAGGTCGACGCCCTGCAGCGCGCCGCGCAGCCGGACCAGGGCGGTCAGCATCTGGCTGCCGTCGGCCGCCGCCGACGTGGGGTCGGCTCGTGGAGTGGGTGTTCATCGCGTGGGCACCACCTGTCCGGGGAACGCGATGCCGGGACGGGCGGCGTTGATCCGGGCGAGGTAGTCCTGGCCGCGCAGCTGCCAGTCGGCCGGAGGGGTGCCCCGCAGCAACCGGTGGTGCAGGAAGCCGAGCTCGATGGCCGCCTGCTGGTAGTCGCGCATCGCGGCCAGGGCCTGGGGGCCGCCGTGCTGCCGCGCGTGCTGGCGGGCCGCGCGCCGGGCACGCAGGTCGACGACCCAGCCGATGTCGGTGGCCGGCAGCAGCCCGCGGCCGGCGGCGTCGGCGAGGGCGGCGGTGAGCATCCGGCTCTCGGAGCGGCGGGCCCAGACGCCCAGGACCACCAGCCCGACGAACGCGGGCACCATCAGCGCGAGGTAGACGCCGAAGAAGCCGGTGGCACCGAAGATCGTGGAGCCGTTCCAGAGGCCGTGGGCGAGCACGGCGAGGAGGTAGCCGCCGACCACGGCGAGCAGCCGCACCGCCGGCTTGCGCGCCGTGACCGCGATGCCGATGCCGATGCCGGTGAACGCCGTGAACAGCGGGTGCGCGAAGGGGCTCAGCAGGCAGCGCAGCACGAACGTCGTGGTGATGCCGACGATGCCGCCGGGACCCATGGCGTCGCTGCCGTTGTAGGCGGCGGCGAGGTAGAGGATGTTCTCGGTGAACGCGAAGCCGATGCCGACCATGCCGGCGTAGACGATGCCGTCGAGGATGCCGTCGATCTCGGCCCGGCGCCACCAGAGCAGGAGCAGCAGGAACAGGCCCTTGCTGGCCTCCTCGGTCACCGGCGCCACGATCGCGAGCGACTGCGCCTCGGTCACGGGCACGACCATGCCCCCGATGCCGCCGACCAGGATCGCCGCCACGGTGGCCACGAAGGCCCCCCACAGCAGGCCGAGGGCGAGCAGCCGCTTGGGCTCCGGCTCGTAGCGGTCGAGCCACAGGTAGCAGAGCACCAGGGGCACGACGGGGACGGCGGCCAGCACGGTGGCGAGCAGGGTGATCGAGGGCGCCCCGGAGAACGCGAGGATCGCCAGCATCAGGAGGCCACCGATCGCGACCAGCACACTCACCGTGACGGTGAAGGCAACGCTGTCGCGACGGGTGGTGGAGGACACGGGCCGCAGCCTATCGGGACCCCCTCCCACCAGCCGCTTCCGGAGGCGGTGGGTGCAACGTGCGCCGTCCGGGCGCGGGCCGTGCGGCGATACAGTGGCGGGGTGAGCGAGGAGACGACGACCGAAGCCGCCGCGCCGCGGACCGAGAGCCACGACCCGGCCGTGCCGGAGGCCTACCTGTCCTTCATGCGGGAGGGCTGGGACGACCACGAGCGCGAGGTGTCCCGGCACCCGGCGGCCGACCACGCCGCCGCGCGCCGTGCCCGCCTGGCCGAGATCTTCCCGGGCGAGCGGCTGGTGCTGCCCGGGGGTGGCTTCAAGGTGCGCTCCTACGACACCGACTACCGCTTCCGCGTCGACACCGCCCACACCTACTACTGCGGCAACCAGACCTCCGACGCCGTCCTCGTGATCGACGACGGCGAGCCGGTGCTCTACGCCCGCCCCCGGGCCGGCCGCGAGACCGACGAGTTCTTCCGCGACCGGCAGTACGGCGAGCTCTGGGCCGGCCGCCGGCCCTCCGCTCGGCGAGCTGTCCGCGTCGCTGGGCATCGAGGTGCGCCACGTCGACCGGCTCGGGGACGTGCTCGGCACCGCGGGCAAGACGCGCGTCCACCGCGGCCTCTCGTCGTACGTCGACGGGCTGGTGCCGGCCGACGAGTCCCGCGACGGCGAGTTCATGCGCGTGATCTCGGAGCAGCGCCTGATCAAGGACGACTGGGAGATCGGCCAGCTGCAGCAGGCCTGCGACATCACCGCCCTCGGCTTCACCGACTGCGTCCGCGAGTGGGACCGCGTCGTCGAGCACGGCGAGCGCTGGCTCGAGGGCACCTTCTTCCGGCGGGCCCGGGCCATGGGCAACGACATCGGCTACGACTCGATCGTCGCCGGCGGCTCCCACGCCACCACCCTGCACTGGATCGACAACACCGGCCCGATCACGCCCGGCGACCTCGCGCTGCTCGACATGGGCGTCGAGGGCCACAACCTCTACACCGCCGACGTCACCCGCACGCTGCCGGTCGACGGGACCTTCAGCCCGCTCCAGCGCGAGCTCTACGAGATCGTGCTCACCGCGCAGCAGGCCGGCATCGACGCGCTGCGGCCCGGCGTGCCGTTCCAGGCCGGGCACCAGGCCGCGATGCACGTGCTGGCCCACGCCCTCGAGGACCTCGACCTGCTGCCGGTCTCCGCCGAGGAGGCGCTCGACCCCGACTCGCGGGTCTACGCCCGCTGGACCCTGCACGGCACCAGCCACATGCTCGGCCTCGACGTGCACGACTGCGGCCAGGCCGCCCCCGAGTCCTACGCCAAGGGCACCCTCGCCGAGGGCATGGTGCTCACCGTCGAGCCCGGCCTCTACTTCCAGAGCGACGACCTGCTGGTGCCCGAGGAGCTGCGCGGCATCGGCATCCGGATCGAGGACGACGTCGTGGTCACCGCCGACGGCGTCCGCAACCTCTCGGCCTCCCTCCCCCGCTCGGCCGACGACGTCGAGGCGTGGATGGCCGAGCACCGGCCGTGAGCGAGACCGACGACCCCGTCGTCGTCGCGGACCGCTACACCCTCGGAGAGCGACTCGGGTCCGGCGGCATGGCGGTGGTCTACCGCGCCACCGACCGGGTGCTCCACCGCGACGTGGCCGTCAAGGTGCTGCGCGACACCGCTGACGACGAGACCGACCGGCTGCGCTTCACCACCGAGGCACGCACCCTGGCCGCGCTCAGCCACCGCCACCTCGTGATGGTGCTCGACGCCGGCACGACCGGCGACCAGCCGTTCCTCGTGATGGAGCTGGTCGAGGGGGTGACGCTCTCGCAGCGGATCGCCGACGGGCCGCTGCCGCCCGACGAGGTGGCCGTGATCGGCGCCCAGCTCGCCGACGCGCTGGCCTACGCGCACGACCGGGGCGTCATCCACCGTGACGTGAAGCCCGGCAACGTGCTGCTCGGGGCCGGCGGCGTCAAGCTGGCCGACTTCGGCATCGCCCGGCTCGTGGGCGACACCGTGCGCCACACCAAGACCGGTCAGGCCATCGGCACCGCGGCGTACATCTCCCCCGAGCAGGTCCTCGGCCACGACGTCACCCCGGCCGCCGACGTCTACGCCCTGGGGCTGGTGCTGCTCGAGGTGCTCACCGGCGAGCGCGCCTACCCCGGCTCCTCGACCGAGGCCGCGCTGGCCCGGCTGCACCGGCCACCGCACGTCCCCGACACTCTGCCCGTCGCCGTGGCCGGCGCTGCTCACCGCGATGACCCGCACGGACGCCGCCGACCGGCCCGACGCCGGTGAGGTCGCCGCCCGGCTGCGGGCTCCCGCCGGTGAGGACGAGGCCCCCGACGGCGCCACCCGGCTGCTGCCGGTCGACGGCGCCACGACGCCGCTGACCGAGGCGACGCCCGCTCCCGGCGTCCCCGCTCCCCCGCCGGCGAGCCGCGAGCCGCTGCCGGGTGCCGCGCTGCTGGCCCGGGCCGCAGAGATCCCCGACGCACCTGCGCAACGCCGGCATCGCGGTCGCCGCGATCGTGCTGCTCATCATCATCGCGGCGTTCGCGTCCGGCTCCGGCGACCCGAACGGGTCCGACGGCTCGACCGACGGGGAGACCTCCGACGGCATCCCGGCGGACACCCCGCCCGACCTGCGCGACCCGCTGCAGGACCTGCACGACGCCGTCCTCGGGACCGGCCAGTGACGCGGCTGAAGCTCCGGCCCGGCGCCCGCGGGCTCGCGTCGGCTGTGGCGGCGGTGGCCCTGCTGGCGACCTCCGGCTGCGGTGGCTCGACCGTCCCGGCCGCGGACGACGTCCCTGCGCTGGCGGTACGCCTCGAGAAGGTCGAGAACGCCGTCGCCGCCGAGAGGTACGCCGCTGCCCGCACCGCGCTCGAGGCGCTGGTCGCGGAGACCACCAGCGCCCGCGACGCCGGCGACCTCAGCGACGACCAGGCCGACGCCGATCCTCACCAGCGCGGAGGCCCTGCTGGCCGCGCTGCCCGGCGCCGCCGAGCCCCCGGCCGAGCCGGAGTCGCCCCTGGCGACGGTCCCGATCGAGCCGGAGCCGGAGGTCACCGATGATCCGCCGGACGAGGAGGAGCCCGACAAGTCGGACAAACCCGACAAGCCGGAGAAGCCGGAGAAGCCGGACAAGCCCGACAAGGAAGACAAGAAGGACAAGGACGACGACGAGGACGACGACTGAGTCGGATTCGGCCGAGGGTCCGCTGGGCACTGGGGGTCGTGACCACCTACGACCTGCTCACCCTGCTCGCCGTCCTCGTGTTCATCCCTCTCGCCGTGTGGCTCGGCGTCCGGATGGTGCGCCGCCCGCCCCGGCCGCCGAGCGAGCAGTGACCCGGCCCGCCACCCCCGGTGGTTGAGGTGCGAGCGAAGCGAGCCCTCCGGTGGTTGAGGTGCGAGCGCAGCGAGCCACGAAACCCGCCCCGGGGAGTGGTTTCGTGGCTCGTCGCTTGCGCTCCTCGCACCTCAACCACCGGAGCGAGCAGCGGGCGCGAGGGACGAGCGCACTGCGTGGGCGAGCGAAGGTCGAGCAAGCGCGCGGCTGAAAAACGAAGCCGCGACCGCGCGTCGAGACCCGGTGATCGCAGCGGCGACGGCCGGCGCGAGGTGGTTTCGTGGCTCGTCGCTGGCGCTCCTCGCACCTCAACCACCGCAGGCCGACCGTCGGTGGTTGAGGTGCGAGGGCCGTCAGGCCCGAGCCACGAAACCCCCACCGTTGAGCCAGAAACTCGTTACCAACCCGTGACCCCCACGCTGTGCAGAACCCCCGAAACCGGGGCGAGAGTGTCGGTGGCCGGTGCTTGAGTGGACCCATGAACGAGCACCTCGACGGCACCGGATCGGCGCACCCGATCATGCGGTGCCTCGACGCCCTCGAGCGCGAGCTCGACGACGTCGTCGACGCCCCGACCTGGTCGCTCGACGCCGCCGAGACCACCCAGGGATCACCCGGCTGGCCGCCGACACGGCACGGATCGACGAGCTCGAAGCCCGCGCCGTGAAGCACGCCGAGACCCTCCAGGTGCCGACGCGGGCGGGTACCGCTCCACCGCCGCCTGGCTCGCCCGGCTGACCCGGGTCACCCGCACGCAGCGGCCCGCAAGACCCGGCTCGCCAACGCGCTGGCCGGCCACGAGCAGACCCGCCACGCGATGGCCCGCGGCGAGGTCCACGCCGAGCAAGCCCTGGTCATCGACCACGCCGTCGACGACCTCACCGACGACCACGCGCAGCACCGGGATCTCGCCGAGAAGCACCTCCTCACCGCCGCCGGCGACTTCGACGCCCACGCCCTGACCACCCTGGGCCGCCGGATCCTGGAGACCATCGACCCCGCGGCGCCGACGAGCACGAAGCCCGCCTCCTGGAAGCCCAAGAAGCCCGCGCCCGCAAACGCACGGCCCTGCGGTTGTGGGACGACGGCGACGGCCTCACCCACGGCACCTTCACCGTCCCCGCAGCCCAGGGCTCGATGCTCCGCAAGGCCCTGCACGGCCTCGCCGCGCCCAAGCACGTCCGCGCCACCGACGGCGCCGGCGCCTACCACCACGAGACCCCCACCCCGGCGAAGCTCGGCCAGGCGTTCTGCACCTACCTCGAGCGCTACCCCAGCGACCAGCTCCCCCAGCTCGGCGGCCTCACCGCCTCGGTCGTCGTCACCGCCGACCACGAGACCCTGCTCGGCAAACACAAGGCCGCGCACCTCGACACCGGGGTCGCGATCTCACCCGGCCAGCTGCGCCGCTGGGCCTGCGAGACACGGCTCTACCCCGCGGTCCTCGACACCAAGAGCCACGTGCTCGACCTCGGCCGCAGCACCCGCCTGCACACCGAGGCCCAACGCCTGGCGCTGATCGTGGAGCAGAAGACCTGCCAACACCCCGGCTGCGAGGTCCTCGGGGCGTTCTGCCACGTCCACCACCTCGACCCCTGGGGCCTCGGCGGCCCCACCGACACCACGCGCGCCGCCCTGCTCTGCCCCTTCCACCACCACCAGGCCCACGCCACCGGGGCCACCTACCCCCTGCGGACATAGCGGCGACCGACTGGCCCGCACAGCTCAGGAAATGTACGTTCACCCGATGCCAGCCACCGGCCGTCCCGAGCACCGCCGCCCCGACGTGACCAGCACCGAGCTCGTCGGTGGGGTCGAGAAACGCGAGCTGGTCATCGTCGACGCCGACCCGACGTGGCCCCAGGCGTTCGCCCAGCACGAGCAGCGGATCCGCGCTGCCCTGGGCGCTGCCGCGCGCGAGGTCGAGCACATCGGTTCGACGTCCGTGCCCGGGCTTGCGGCCAAGCCGATCATCGACATCCTCGTGGTCGTCGACGACATCACCGCCGAGGAGGACTACCTCCCCGCACTGCTCAAGGCCGGCTACCAGCTACGCGTCCGCGAGCCGGGCCACCGGATGGTCCGCACGTCGGCCCGAGACGTGCATGTCCACGTCCTGGAGTCCGGCGATCCCGAGCGGGACGAGTACCTCCTGCTGAGGGACCACCTACGCCGCTCCAGCCAGGACCGAGCGCTCTACGAGCACACGAAGCGCGAGCTGGCTCGGTCCGAGTGGGCGGACATGAACGACTACGCCGAAGCCAAGACGCCGGTGATCACGCAGATCAAGGCCCGCGCACGCGTGCGCCGAGTGAGGGTCGCGAGGATCCCTCAGGACCGCATCGGTGGCGGTCGGGCCGGCCGGGCCCCGACGCCGCGTGCCGCTTCGGTGCGGCATACTGGCCATCGGATCGCGCCACCACCGGGACGAGCCACAGCTGATCCACCAGGCACGTCCCGAGGGTCATCCCGATCCCCCGCCCCCGTAGCTCAGCTGGATAGAGCAGCGGCCTTCTAATCCGCCGGTCGCAGGTTCGAGTCCTGCCGGGGGCACCGCACGATCTCAGGCCGCGGGGTACGAGCAGGCACCGGATGATCTCGGGAAGACGCCGCGCCTCCAGCTTGGAGAGGCACACCGACACGCCGAGCGCCTTGGCCTCGGCCTGCGCGGCCTGGTCGAGGTAGGCGGAGAACAGGACGATCACCTGGTCGGGGTGGTGCGAGAGCATCTGCTCGGCCACCTCGAGGCCGGAGAGACCCGGCATCCGCTGGTCGAGGACGACGGCCGCGGGGACCGGGGGCGGAGACAGCTCGAAGTACTGGGCGAGCGCCTCGGCACCGGACGCCGCCTCGACGACGGCCAGACCATCGATCTCCAGGATCAGCCGAGCCAGGTCGCGGATGTCCGGCTCGTCGTCGACCAGCAGGACCACCGGCCCCTGCTGCGAAGCGTGTGCGGTCAACGGGACCTTCTCTCGGTCGGTAAGCCCTGTCTCAGGGTAGCTCCCGAGGGGCCGCGAGCGATCCCCCGTCCCCGTCAGGGCACCGGCCGGAGCGCCGCTCGGTCGAGGCTGGCGATGCTGGGGTAGCCGTCGATCGCCATCGTGAGGTCCGCCTCGGCGAGCAGGCAGCGGACGACGTGCTCGACGCCGGCCTGGCCGGCGATCGCGAGGCCGTAGGCGTACGGCCGCCCGACCGCGACCGCGGTGGCGCCGAGGGCGAGCGCCTTGACCACGTCGGCCCCGCTGCGGACGCCGGAGTCGAAGACGACGGGCAGGTCGCCGGCGGCGTCCACGACGTCGGCGAGGCAGTCGAGGGCCGGCAGGCCGCCGTTGGCCTGGCGCCCGCCGTGGTTGGAGCAGTAGATGCCGTCGATGCCGGCGTCGACCGCGCGGCGGGCGTCGTCCGGCGAGCAGATGCCCTTGAGCAGGATCGGCAGCGAGGTCAGGGACCGCAGCCAGGCCAGGTCGTCCCAGCTCAGGCGCGGGTTGCCGAAGATCATCGCCCACAGGCCGGTGGCGCCCTCGAGGTCCTCCTCGGGCGGGACCGGCAGCCGGCTGCGGAACACCGGGTCGGTGAAGTAGTTGGCCAGGCAGAGCCCGCGCAGCTGCGGGAAGCTCGCGATCGTCAGGTCCCGCGGCCGCCATCCGAGGGTGAGGGTGTCGAGCGTGATCACGATCGCGCGGTAGCCAGCCGCCTCGGCGCGGCGTACGAGGCTCTCGGTGAGCTCCTGGTCGTTGGGTGGGTACAGCTGGAACCAGCCGGTGCCGTCACCGAGGGCCTCGGCGACGTCCTCCAGGGAGTCCTCGGACAGCGTCGAGGCGATCATCGGGACGTCGACCGCGGCCGCCGCCCGAGCCGTGGAGAGGTCGCCGTGACCGTCCTCCCCGCACAGCCCGAGGACCCCCACGGGCGCCAGCAGCAGCGGGCTGGGCAGCCGCTGCCCGAACAGCTCCACCGACAGGTCGCGCTCCCCAGCGCCGGCGAGCATCCGCGGCATCAGCCCGTAGCGGTGGAAGGCCCGGACGTTCGCGTCCTGGGTGTTCTCGTCGCCGGCACCGCCGGCGACGTAGGACCAGGTCTGGGGTGACATCGCGGCCTCGGCGGCGCGCTCGAGCCCCGGGAACGACATCGGCAGCTGCGGCTGCTCCCCCGTGAGCCCGGCGAGGTAGGTGCCGAGCTGCCAGTCGCCGAAGTTGCTCACGTGGTCCTCCGAAGGGTTGGTCGTGGCGGGCTCGTGCCGAGATCGGCGCCACCAGCCCGCCCGGCGGGCTACCGTCTGCGGAAGCCTACGAGTCCGGGAGTCCCCTCACATGTTGATCCGTCGCGCCGCGGGCGCCGTCCTGGTCACCGCCCTGGCGGTCGCCACCCTCGCCGCGTCGCCGTCCGTCTCGACGGCCGGAGCCCCCGCTGCCGCCGCTGCCGCCGCGTGCCGCCGTCCAGCCCGGCACCGGCTCGACCGCCGCGGCCGGCAGGGCCACGCCGCTGCGCTACGTCGCGCTCGGCGACTCCTACAGCGCGGCGTCCGGCGTCCTTCCGCTCTCCCCGACCGCGCCGCCCCAGTGCCTGCAGTCGACCCGCAACTACCCCCACGTGATCGCTGCCCGGACCGGCGCCCGGCTCACCGACGTCAGCTGCGGGGCCGCCGACACCACGCACTTCCGCACCCCGCAGTACGACGACGTGCCGCCCGCAGCTGGAGGCGCTGAGCCGCCGCACGCGGCTGGTGACGATGACGATCGGCGGCAACGACAGCGGCGTCTTCATCAACTCGATCCTCAAGTGCGGCGCCGCCGGCATCTCGACAGCGGGCCGCGGCAGCCCGTGCCAGGACCGGTACGGGTCCTCCTTCGTGCGCACCCTGCGCACGAAGACCTACCCGTCGCTCGTCAAGGCCCTGCGCTCGGTGAAGCGCGCGGCGCCGAGGGCTCGCGTGGCGATCCTGAGCTATCCCTGGATCATGCCCGAGCGTGTGCGGCTGCTTCCCGCTCATGCCCGTCGCGCGCGGCGACGTCCCCTACCTGCGCGACTTGCAGCGCGTCCTCAACAACGCCGTGCGACGGGCGGCGAGGAGGACCGGCACGACCTTCGTCAACCTCAACCGGCTCAGCGACGGCCGCGACGCCTGCCAGCCGATCGGCACCCGGTGGGTCGAGCCCGTCCTGGCCGGCACGAACCCGGTGATCGTGCACCCCAACGCCCGAGGCGAGCGGGGCATGGCGCGGGCCACGATCCGCCGGCTCAAGCTGCGCTGAGGGTCGCGGCCGTCTGTGACACCCGGCCGTGGGGAGCGACCGGGACAGGACCGCTCCCCACGTGGTCCCGCGTGCGGGAGCGGCCGGGCGTCGAGCAGGCCCGGGGCGCCCGGGCGATCCCCCCAGCGCGTCGGGGCGACACCGGGCCTGCTCACGGGTTCGTTAGCCCCTGACCGGCCGTTCATACGCCGGCGGGCGGCGTGCGCAGCCACCCCGGTCGGGAGACCCGGGTGCATCGGGTGCCTGGCGGAGTAGATTTGGTGTCCGCAGACGTCGCCGACGTCGGAAGCCGAGGAGAGGGGTCACGATGAAGCAGCCCGACCCCGCGACCCCGGTCTCGGGCCGGACACGCCTCGAGCGACAGCTGGTGGCGCCGTCCGGGAGCGAGGACAGCATCTCGGCGTCGCTGGGGCGGATCTGCTCCGTGGCCGCCACCGACCTCGGGCTCTCGGGTGCTGCGATCACCCTGATGACCGAGGCCGGCGGCCAAGCCGTGGTGGCCGACTCGGAGCCGCGGAGCCGGGCCCTGGAGGAGCTCACCCTCACCCTCGGCGAGGGGCCCGCCAAGGATGCGTTCAGCTACGGCCGGCCGGTGCTCGTCGGAGACGTCGGGGACGCGTTCCCCCGGTGGCCCGGCTGGGCCGGTGCCGCGCTCGAGCTCGGCGCGGCCGCGGCGTACTCGTTCCCGGTCCAGCTGGGCGCCGTCCGGTTCGGCACGTTCACCGGGCACTGCACCGCGCCCCGCGAGCTCGACGGCAAGGAGGTCCGGCGCTGCCTGATGCTCGCCGAGATCGCCACCGACCAGCTGCTGGCCAGCTCCACCAGCGGCACCGCACACACCCCCGATCCCGACCTGGCGCGGGCCATGCACCTGCGCAGCGAGATCTACCAAGCCCAAGGCATGGTGATGGTCGCGCTCGACGTGAGCCTCGCCGAAGCACTCACGCGGATGCGGGCGCACGCCTTCGCCACCGGGCGGGACCTGGCCGAGGTGGCGCTCGGCATCATCGGCGGTAGCCTCACGCTGCCGCGAGATTCGAGGTGACACGATGAGGCCACCAGAAGAAGAGGCATCATGATCTCCATCACGCGTCTCAGCGACGTGTTCGTCGACATCGCCGACACGCTGGTCGACGACTTCGACCTGATCGACTTCCTGCACTCCCTGACCAAGCACGTGGCGGCCGTCAGCGACGCCGACACCGTCGGGCTGGTGCTGGCCGACCACCACGACAGCCTGCGGTTCATCGCCGCGTCCAGCGAGTCCGGCGAGACGCTCGAGCTGCTGCAGCTGCAGAACGACGAGGGCCCCTGCCTCGACTGCTTCCACTCCGGCCAGCCGGTCGTCAACGCCGACCTCCGCACCGGCCAGGCCAAGTGGCCGGTCTTCGCACCACGGGCCCACGAGCTCGGGTTCGCGTCGGTGCACGCGTTCCCGATGCGGTTGCGCGACCTCACCATCGGCGCCGTCAACCTCTTCGACAGGAAGTCGACGTTCTACGAGCCGCGCGACGTCCAGATCGTGCAGGCCCTGGCCGACGTCGCCACGATCGCCATCCTCCAGGAACGCAGCCTCGCCCGCGCCGAGGCGCTCACCGAGCAGCTCCAGGGTGCGCTCAACAGCCGGATCGTGATCGAGCAGGCCAAGGGGGCGCTGGCCCAGCGCGAGTCGATCAGCATCGAGGCCGCCTTCGAGCTGCTCCGCGGCCAGGCCCGCTCGACCCGGCGCACGCTGCTCGAGGTGGCCCAGGACGTGCTCAGCGAGCGCTGAGCAGCCCCCACCACCTCCGGCAGTCCCGCCGGTCGCCGGGCTGCTGGAAGCCAGCGCGCTCCCGTGCCATGCTGGACGCAGCGCCAGCGTCCCGGTCCCCGACGCTCCCCACCCCCTCAGCGTGCGGAGTTGTCGTGCCCGAGACTGCAGACCCCCTCGTCGACCGGTCGATGCCGGGGTCGACACCGCTGTCATCGGCGGTCGCGGCCACCACCCGGAAGATCACCGAGGTGCCGCGCGCGGTGCGCGACGCGTCGACCTCGTCGCTGTTCGCCGCCGCCCGTGCCGCGGGCTCCGACGGTGCCCGCCGGCCGATCCTCCACGAGATCGTGCTCATCAACGCCTCGGTCGCCCGCTCGATCGCGCACCGCTACGCGCGCCGGGGGATCGAGCTGGACGACCTCGAGCAGACCGCCTACCTCGCGCTGGTGCGAGCGGTCTCGCGCTTCGACGCGACCCGGGGCCACGACTTCCTCGCCTTCGCCGTGCCCTCGGTCGACGGCGAGATCAAGCGGCACTTCCGCGACCACGGGTGGACCGTGCGACTCCCCCGGCGGCTCCAGGAGGTGCAGCGCCTGATCGACCGCGAGCTGGACCTCGCCCCCGAGACCACCAGCGAGGCGCTCATCGACGAGCTGGCCCACCGGCTGGCGATCCCCCCGAGCGACATCGCCGCGGCCCTGGCCGCACGCGCGCCAGCTGCCCCCGACCTCGCTGGACGCGCCGAACGTGAGCGACGTCGAGGGGCATCCGGTGACCGCGTGGGCCGACCCCGACGGCGGCGCGTCGGCCGCCGAGGCGCGGGCCGTCCTGACCCCGCTGCTGCGGGAGCTGCCTCCACGCGACCGGCGGGTGCTGCGGCTGCGGTACGCCGAGGAGCGCACCCAGCAGGAGATCGCCGAGGAGCTCGGGGTGACCCAGGCGCAGGTCTCGCGGATCCTCACCCGGATCCACCTCACCCTGCACGACCAGGTCGCGGGCGGTGCCCCCACCCGCGTGCCTCCCACGTCGGAGGTCCAGGTCGGGCTACAAACGAGGTGGCCCCGCCGGGTATGAGCTGGCGGGGCCCCACGGCTCCCCCTCGCTACCCGTCGCTACCCGTCGCTGGCCGGGCTCTCCGCGGCGTCCGCGTAGTCGTCGATCTCGGTGAGCAGCCGGGCCCGGACGTCGTCCGGGGCGAAGGACGCGGTGACGGCCGTGCGGGCGAGGTCGGCGAGACCCGCGCGGTCGAGGTCGAGCAGCCGGGCGGCGACGCCGTACTCCTGGTTGAGGTCGGTGCCGAACATCGGCGGGTCGTCGGAGTTGATCGTCACGGTGACCCCCGCGGCGACGAACTGGGGCAGCGGGTGCTCGGCGAGCGAGGCCACCGCCCGGGTGGCGACGTTGGACGACGGGCACACCTCGAGCGGGATGCCGGTCTCGGCGAGGTGCGCGAGCAGCTCGGGATCGGCTGCTGCCGACGTGCCGTGGCCGATCCGCTCGGCACCGAGCAGCCGGATCGCGTGCCAGACGGTCTCCGGCCCGGTGGTCTCCCCGGCGTGCGGCACCGAGCGCAGCCCGGCGGCGCGCGCCGCCGAGAAGTGCGGCTCGAACTGCGGTCGCGGCACCCCCTGCTCGGGGCCTCCGAGCCCGAAGCCGACCAGACCCGTCGGGGGCGTGCTCGAGGGCGTACCGCAAGGTGTCGTCGGCGGCGGGCAGGCCCGACTCCCCCGGGATGTCGTAGATCCAGCGCAGCACCAGCCCGAAGTCGCGCTCGGCCGCGACCCGGGCGTCCTCGATGGCCTCGACGTACGCCTCGATCGGGATGCCGGCCGCCACCGAGGTGAACGGGGTGCAGGTCAGCTCGGCGTAGCGCAGCGACTGCCCCTGCGCCATCTCGCGGGCGACCTCGTAGGTGAGGTAGCGGAGGTCCTCGCCGGTGCGGACCAGGTCGACCACGGCCAGGTAGACCTCGATGAAGTGCGCGAAGTCGCGGAAGGCGAAGAAGTCGCCGAGCAGCTCCGGGTCCGCGGGCACGGTGCCCGGGTGCCGCTCGGCGAGCTCGCTCACGATCCGGGGGGACGCCGAGCCCACGTGGTGCACGTGCAGCTCGGCCTTGGGCAGGCCGGCGATCCAGGACGTGAGGCTCTCCGAGGTCATCCGGCGATCATGACAAAGGTCACGTCGGCGGAGAGAATCCTGGGCGGACCCTCAGCCGATCTCGGCCAGCAGCTCGTCGACCGTGCCCGTGAAGCTCTCGCCGTCCAGGATCACGGTGGGCGTGCGGTTGACGTTGGCGGCGACGGCCTCGGCCGTGGCGCCCTCGGAGAAGTCGCCCTCGCCGGCCTCGATGCCCGGACGTACGGCGGCCTCGTCGGCGCCGGCCTCCACCGCCTTCGCGACCAGCCAGTCGGCGTCCGGGTAGCTCTCGGCCCCCTCCTCCGGCTGGTCGGCGAAGAGGAGGTCGTGGAACTCCTTGGCCGCCTCGGGGCCCGGACTCGGCCAGCACCACGCCGAACGCCTCCGTCGCCCGGGCGGAGTAGTCGCCGAACGACGACAGGAGCACGAAGGGGCGGTAGTCGACGTAGACCTCGCCGGCGTCGGCCAGCTCGGCGAGCCGCTCGCCGGACTCCTCCTCGAAGCCGCCGCAGGCCGGGCAGAGGAAGTCCTCGTAGACCACCATCGCGTGCGGGGCGTCGGGGTCGCCGATGGTCACGCCGTAGTCGCTCGCCCCGGCCTCGCTGGCGTCGAGCTCGCCGCCCCGGCTGATGAGGATCCCGGCGACCACCAGCGCCACGAGGACCAGGCCCACCACCGCGGCGGTGACCAGGTTGCGGCGACGCTCCCGGGCCCGCTGCTCGCGCAGCAGCTCCGCTGCCCGCTCCGCGCGCTCGGCTCGACGCTCTGCCTTGCTGGGTCCGGCGGCGCCGGACTTCTTCGCCATCGGGTGCCTCTCGTCGGGGACTGCGTGCCACGAGCCGACGCCGGTGGCGGCTCCTGACCGCGAGTCTAGGAGCCGGGACCAGCGCGGCCCGAGGAGCCTCGGCACGCCCCGCCGGGCGGTGAGGGCGGGAGGCGACGCCGTAGGGTGAGTCGTCGTGAACGAACGACTGGTGTGGATCGACTGCGAGATGACCGGGCTCGACCTCGGCGCCGACGCCCTGATCGAGGTCGCGGCCCTGGTCACCGACTTCGATCTCAACGTGCTCGGCGACGGCGTCGACGTCATCGTCAAGCCACCTCCGGAGGCGCTCGACCAGATGATCCCGTTCGTGCGGGAGATGCACGTGAGCTCGGGGCTGCTCGACGAGCTCGAGCACGGCGTCACGCTGGCCGAGGCCGAGCAGATGGTGCTGGAGTACCTGACCGAGCAGTGCCCCGCCGGCAGCCGCCCGCCGCTGGCCGGCAACTCCGTCGGCACCGACCGGGCCTTCCTGGCGCGGGACATGACCGGCCTCGACGCGTTCCTGCACTACCGGATCGTCGACGTCTCCTCGATCAAGGAGCTGTCGCGCCGCTGGTTCCCGCGGGCCTACTACGCCGCACCCAGCAAGGCGGGGAACCACCGAGCCCTCGCCGACATCCAGGAGAGCATCGAGGAGCTCCGCTACTACCGCGACGCGGTCTTCGTGCCCACTCCCGGGCCGGACTCCAGCACCGCCAAGGAGCTCGCCGAGCGACACGGCGGCGCCCTGACCGGCAAGAGCGCGCACGTGTCCGGTCCCGATTCCGACCTCGGCTCCTGATCCGTCTACACTCTTCTCGGTCCCGGAGCAGCTGATGCACCGGGCGCCGCGGTGGGTATAGCTCAGCTGGTAGAGCGCCGCCTTGTGGTGGCGGATGTCGCGGGTTCAAGTCCCGTTACTCACCCCGACAGATCGAGCCCCTGACCTGCGCGACCAGGTCAGGGGCTCGCTGCATGTCAGCCCGGCCGAGAGCCGGGCGGCCAGGTACGGCGCGGTGGCGCTGCCGTCGGCTCGCGGCGACCTCCTCCGGGGTGCCGGTGGCGACCACCCGCCCGCCCTGGTCGCCGCCACCCGGGCCGAGGTCGATGACCCAGTCGGCGCTGACGATCGTGTCGAGGTCGTGCTCGACCAGCACCACGGTGTTGCCGGCGTCGACGAGCCGGTGCAGCTGGCGCACCAGCAGGGCGATGTCGGCAGGGTGCAGCCCCGCGGTGGGCTCGTCGAGCAGGTAGAGCGCGTGCCCGCGCCGGGCCCGCTGCAGCTCGGTGGCCAGCTTGATCCGCTGCGCTTCGCCACCGCTGAGCTCGGTCGCCGGCTGCCCGAGCCGCAGGTAGCCCAGCCCGACCTCGCGCAGCGTGGTCAGGCTGCGCGACGCGGCCGGCACGTCGGCCAGGAAGTCGACGGCCTCGTCGACCGAGAGCGCCAGCACCTCGGCGACGTTCTTGCCGCGGTAGACGATCTCGAGCGTCTCGGCGTTGTAGCGGGCCCCGCCGCAGGTCGGGCAGGGCGCGTAGGTGCCGGGCAGGAAGAGCAGCTCGACGGAGACGAACCCCTCCCCCTGGCAGGTCTCGCATCGACCCTCGGCGACGTTGAAGGAGAAGCGGCCCGCGCCGTAGCCGCGCTCGCGGGCCTCGGGGGTCGCGGCGTAGACCTTGCGCACCGCGTCGAAGAGCCCCGTGTAGGTCGCCAGGTTGGAGCGGGGCGTGCGCCCGATCGGTCGTTGGTCGACGCGCACGAGCCGGTCGAAGGCCTCCAGGCCGGTGGCGTCGTCGACGTCGATCTCGAGCTCGTCGTCCCCCTCGCCGTCCACGTCGTCGGGGGCCTGGCCGAGGTGGCGTCGTACGAGCTCGGCGAGCACCTGGGTGACCAGCGTCGACTTGCCCGACCCGGACACCCCGGTGACGGCCGTCAGCACGCACAGCGGGACGTCGACCGAGAGGTCCTCGAGGTTGTGCCGGCTGACCCCGCGCAGGTGCAGCCACCCGTGGGGCGTGCGCTGGGGCCGCTCGAGCGGCTCCGCGCGGCCGAAGAGGTGCTCGGCAGTGATCGAGCCCTCGACGTGCTCCAGCCCCGCGACCGGCCCGGAGTAGAGCACGTGGCCACCGCCCTCACCGGCGCCCGGGCCGATGTCGACGATCCAGTCGGCGCGACGTACGACGTCGAGGTCGTGCTCGACGACGAAGAGCGAGTTGCCCGAGCTCTTCGAGCCGGTCGAGCACGTCGAGCAGCGGCTCGGCGTCGGCCGGGTGCAGACCCGCGGACGGCTCGTCGAGCACGTAGACGACCCCGAAGAGTCCCGAGCGCAGCTGGGTGGCGATCCGCAGCCGCTGCGCCTCCCCGGGCGAGAGCGTGGTGGAGCTGCGTCCGAGCGAGAGGTAGCCGAGCCCGAGGTCGAGCAGCACCTCGACCCGCGCGACCAGGTCGGCGCAGAGGCGCACCGCCACCTCGGTGCCCTCCCCCGAGTCGGCCGACGACGTCGCCGCCGCGGCCTCGGTGAGCTCGGCCACCGGTCGCAGCAGCGCGACCAGCTCGGTGAACGACAGCGCGTTGAGTCTCGGCGATGCCCAGCCCCCGGAAGGTGACGGCCAGCGAGTCCGCCTGCAGCCCGGTGCCGTCGCACGCCGAGCAGGCTGACGCTGCGGACGAAGCGCATCGCCTTGTCGCGCATCATCTGGCTCTTCGGGTCGGCCAGGACGTGGTGGACGTGCGTGCGGGCGCTCCAGAAAGTGCCGTGGTAGTCGCGGCCGGTGGAGTCGTCGGGCTCACGCGCCGGTCGACCAGCACCCGCGGCTGCTCGTCGGTGAAGAGCAGCCAGTCGCGGTCCTCCTGGGAGAGCGTGCGCCAGGGAGGTCGACGTCGATGCCGAGGCCGGACACGATGCTCGCGCAGGTTCGTGCCCTGCCAGGCGCCCGGCCACGCGGCGATCGCGCCCTCGCGGATGCTCAGCGAGGTGTCGGGCACCATCAGGTCCTCGGCGACGTCGTGCTCCTCCCCCAGCCCGTGGCAGCGCGGGCAGGCCCCGGCGGCGGTGTTCGGCGAGAACGCCTCCGCCTCCAGCCGCGACGCACCCTCGGGGTAGGTGCCGGCCCGCGAGTAGAGCATCCGCACCAGGTTGGACAGCGTGGTCAGCGTGCCGACGGTCGAGCGCGGAGCTCGGGGCACCGCGCCGCTGCTGGAGCGCCACCGCCGGCGGCAGCCCGGTGATCTCCTGCACGTGCGGGGCGCCGACCTGCTGGAGCAGCCGGCGCGCGTAGGGCGCCACCGACTCGAAGTAGCGGCGCTGGGCCTCGGCGTAGAGCGTGCCGAAGGCCAGCGAGGACTTGCCGGAGCCGGAGACGCCGGTGAAGACGACCATCGCGTCGCGCGGCAGGTCGACGTCGATGTTCTTGAGGTTGTGCTCGCTGGCTCCGCGGACGTGGACGAAGTGGTCGCTCGGGTCGTGGGGCACACCTCACAGGTACCCCGTCGGGGGGCCGGTCCATGGTCCAGACCGCCGTAACGTGGCCACCGACACACCGTTGACCCGTCGGTGGCGGACTGCGAGCTCCAAGGGGCCGTGCCGGGGGGCACCCTCGCCCGTCGTCCGTGGGGGACGGCGGGCGTGCCCCGTCCCCGGCCCTGGTCGAGGCGATCGCGCTCGACGGCTCAGCCGCGGTGCGCTCCACCGGGGGCGGGCGGTGGCGGAGGCTCGGTGAGGGCGGCTCGGCCGGCTGGGGTCTCTGCCGGCGGGGGCTCCGCCTCCAGGCCCTCCATGGGCGCGGGCTCCGTCGGCGCGGGCTCGACCGGCTGCTGGCCCTCGGCCGGCGGCACCCCGTCGACCCGGGGCGCGTAGTCGCGGGCGCGGTCGTCGACGTCCGGGTCGAGCCGGTCGGCTTCACGCACCAGCTCCTCGCGGCGCGCCTCCTCGGCCGCCACCCGACGTCGCTCCTCGGCCGCCTGCTGCTCGGCCTGCTCGGCCTCCGCCCGGGCCTGCTCGGCGCGCATCTCCGCCTCGTCGGCGCCGAGCTTGGCGGCGGTGACGTCCGGCACCACGGCACTGGCCTGCTGGCGCAGCCGCCCTGCTTCGCCGCGGCGCTCCTCGGCCCGCCGTGCCTTGCGTCGGCGCGCCACGACTGCCAGCGCGCCGGCCACGGCCAGGACGAGCACGGCGACGACGATGATCATGATCAGCTCTCGGGTCTCCACGAGACCACCTCCTCAGGTTGCGCGGGTCCGTTACCCCGAACCGGCTCCGTCCACCAGCGGGGTCTCGCGCAGCTCGTCCCAGTCGGTGACCAGGGGCAGCGAGCTCGGCGGCGGCCCAGGCGTCCAGCTGGTCGTGGTGGTGCGGCCCCGGCGCGCCCGAGGCGCCCAGCGGCACGACCCATCCGCCGCGCTGCCGGTCGGCGAGGTCCCAGACGTAGCGTGCGACCGAGCCGCGGTAGGCGGTCGACGGCGAGGCCCGGCGAGCCGCCGGTGCAGCGCACGCAGTCCCGTCGCCGCCGAGGCCGGGCCGCGGGTGCTCGGGACGCTCGAGCCCGGCGGCGTCCGCGGCGGGCGAGCAGGTCGAAGGCGTGGGTGGTGCTGAGCACGTGGGTCTCACCCCAGGTCGTCGCCGGCTCGAGGCGTACGTCGTGCAGCGCCGCCCGCGCGAGGGCGGCGACGTCGATCCCGAACGGCGTGCCGGCCGCCACCAGCGTCGGCAGCGCGAGCCCGATCCGTGACGTCACGTCGAGCCACGCGGCGTGCACCGGGTCGGCGGCGCGGCTCGTGCAGCGGCGCGAGGACGGGCTCGGCGGCGATCCGCCGGCAGAGGGCGTGCCGCCACGCGCGCCCACCGGGCCGCGGTGGTGGAGCCGGCGTCCATCCGTCCGTCCCAGCCGTCGAGCTCCCCCGGCACGAGCGTGCGCAGCAGGTCGACGGTGGCGAGCAGGGTGTCGCCGTGGATCGCGTCGAAGTCGGCGGGGCGCAGGTCGTCGCGACCCGCGAGCAGGTGCCGGATGCGGTCGGCGCGGTACGGGCGGGGCGAAGCCCGACCCGACGGCGTCGCTCTCGGGGCCGCGTCGCTCGTTGGCGGTGACCACCTCGCCGTCGGCGTCGACCTCGGCCCGGTGGGGCCCGAGCCACCCGGTCCAGGCGTCGTCCGAGCGGACCGGGACCCGGCCGGCCAGCCGGTAGCGGACCCGCCCCTCGCGGTCGGCGATGACGGCGTTGTTGACCGGCTCGACCCACAGGTCGAGGGCGCGGTCGACGTCGTCGGCGCTGCGCGCCCGCAGCAGCGGGAGCAGCGCCGCGAAGCCGAGGTCGCCGAGCACGGTCGACGGCCCGCGGAACGCGTACCCGTCGGTGTACACCGGTCCGTGCTCGGTGACCGTCACCTCGACCGGCTCGTCGGGTCGTCCGCGCACGGGCATCGTCTCGGTCCGAGCGCTGGAGGACCTCGCCGGCCCGGGCGAGCGGGACGACGTCCTGGTAGTCGGCCATCGCGTTGGTGATCGCCCAGGCCACCTCGCCGGCGTGGGCGAAGTGCTGCACGCCGGGCACGCCGGCGAACGCGAAGCCGACGACGTCGAGGTCGTCGAGCCCGTCGGGTGACCTCGACGGCCAGCCGCACCTGGAGGTAGACCCCCGGCGACTCGAGGGTGCGGTGCGGGTCGCCACCGATCAGCGGGAACCCGCTGGCCGTGCGGGCTCCTCCGACCGCCCACGCGTTGCTGCCGCTGGCGACCGGTCCCTCGTGGCTCAGCAGCGCCGCGTCGTCGCCGAGCACCGCCTGCGCACGCTCCTGCCAGAGCGCGTCGCCGAGCCCGGCGAAGAGGATCTGCTGGGCGTGGAAGGTGGCCAGCGGCATCCAGGCGGGCCACGGCTGGGGCTCGATGCCGAGGGAGGTCAGCTCCGGCGAGGCGGCGTGGCTGCCGGTGCCGAGCACCTCGCTCACCCCCGCGGCGTACGCCGTCACGAACGCCTGGCTCTCGTCGTCGAGCGCGGCGAAGGCCCGGCGGGCGGTGCCGGCGAGCAGCGTGCGGCGGGCCAGCCGGTCCCACGGGCAGCGCCGACGCACCGAGCACCTCGGCGGTGGTGCCGGTGGCCCGGCGTCGCAGCCACTCGAGCTGCCAGGCCCGGTCGTGCGCCACCACCCGCCCCTGGCCCGCGGGCGAGGTCGAGCACGTCGGTCGCGCGGACGTGGGGGACGCCGTAGGCGTCGCGGTAGAGACGGGCCACAGTGCCGTCGACCCTAGCCTGCGGCTTCGGGGTTGGTGCCGGGCCTCAGGCCGGGACGTGCCCGAAGTCGCCGCGCTGGAAGGCCTCGTAGGCCTCGAGCACCTCGCTCTTGGTGTTCATCACGAACGGGCCGGCCCAGGCGAGCGGCTCGCGGATCGGACGGCCGCCGACGACGATCACGTCGAGCTTCGGCGAGCGGCTCTCCTGGGCCCGGTCGGCGCTGAGCGTGACGTAGTCGCCGGCGCCGAGGACCGCGGACTGGCCGGTGTGGATCGGACGGCCGTCGACGCCGACCGAGCCCGAGCCGTTGAGCACGTAGACCAGGGCGTTGAAGTCGACGTCCCAGGGCAGGTCGAGGCGCGCGCCGGGCTCGACCGTGGCGTGCACCAGCGACATCGGCGTGTACGTCGCGCCGGGGCCGGCGTGGCCGTCGACGGTGCCGGCGATCACGCGGACCAGGGCGCCGGCGTCGGCCGAGCCGAGCAGCTGGACCTCGCCGGAGCGGATGTCCTGGTAGCGGGGGTCGGTCATCTTCGCGTCGCGCGGGAGGTTCACCCAGAGCTGGATGCCGTGGAAGAGGCCGCCCGACTGCACCAGCCACTCGGGCGGGGCCTCGATGTGCAGCAGGCCGCTGCCGGCCGTCATCCACTGGGTGTCGCCGTTGGTGATCGTGCCGCCGCCCCCGTGGGAGTCGTGGTGGTCGAAGGTCCCGTCGATGATGTAGGTGACGGTCTCGAAGCCGCGGTGCGGGTGCCAGGGGGTGCCCTTGGGCTCGCCGGGCGCGTACTCGACCTCGCCCATCTGGTCCATCATGATGAACGGGTCGAGGTGGGCCAGGTCGAGGCCCGCGAAGGCGCGGCGCACCGGGAAGCCCTCGCCCTCGTAGCCCTGGGGCGCGGTGCTGACCTGCCGGACCGGCCGGGGCTGGTCGCCCAGGCCCGGGGGCGCGCAGACGGTCCAGGACGGTCAGGTCGTCGACGGTGACAGCGGGCATCGTGGCTCACCTCTCGGGTTCGGCGACGCCCAACGCGTGGACGTCGTCTGCGTCAACCACACCGTCGGGCTCGCTATTCCGGACGGCAGCCGCACCGTGAACGTCGTCCCCCCACCCGGCCGGGCCCGGACCGAGATCGTGCCCTCGTGCTGCTGGACGATGGTCCGGGTGATCGACAGGCCCAGGCCGGTGCCGGGGACCGCGTGGTCGGTGGCGCTGGAGGAGCGGAAGAAGCGGGAGAACAGCAGGTGCTGCTCGTCGGCCGGGATCCCGATCCCGGTGTCGGACACCTCGATGACGGCCAGCCAGTCCTCCTCCAGGCCCAGGCGCAGCCAGACCTGACCTGGGTCGGGGGTGAACTTCACCGCGTTGCTGAGCAGGTTGACCACGACCCGCTCGATGGCGTTCTGGTCACCGCGGAACGGCACCGGCTCGGGCGGCAGGTCGAGGCGTACGTCGAGCGCCCGCGTGGGCTCCCCTGCCGGCACGGCCACGGCGTGCCCGGCGAGCACGGCGTCGCGCAGGTCGAACTCGGTCGGGTCGTCGACCACCACCCCCTCCTGCAACCGGGAGAGCGTCAACAGGTCGTCGACCAGGACCAGCAGCCGACTGGTGTTGGTGTGGATCCGCTCGACAGCGTCGCCCTGCGGGTCGCTGAGGGCGCCGTAGGAACCGTCCTGGAGCAGCTCGAGGAAGCCCGACGATCGAGGTCATCGGCGTGCGCAGCTCGTGGCTGACGCTGGAGACGAAGGAGTCCTTGACGACGTCGACCTGGCGAAGCCGCTCGAGCGCCTCGCGCTCGAGGCGCAGCGACTCCTCCAGCCGGCGCTGGGCCTCCAGCAGCTCGGTGACGTCCTCGGACGTGCTGACGAACCCCGTGACGACGCCGCGGTCGTCCTGGAGCCGGCTGAGCGTCATCAGGTGCAGCCGCTCCTCTCCGTCCTTGCGCCGTACGGCGATCCGGGTCGGGCCGACACCGGGGTCGGAGAGGCGGAACGCCAGGGCGCGGAAGTCGGGAGGCAGTCCGTGCTCGGCCGCCTTCGCGGCGACTGCCTCGGGCGGGTAGAGCTCGCTCACCGGTGTGCCCTGCGCCTCGGCGGCCGGGTAGCCCAGCAGCCGCTCCGCCCCGGGGTTGAACAGGGTGATCAGGCCCTGCTCGTCGGTGCCGATGATCGCGACGCCGCGGGCGCTGTCGACGATGCGCTGGACGACGTCGCGCTCGGCGGCCACCTGCCGGGTCGCGGCGAGGTGCTGTCCCACGCGCAGGGCCAGCGGCAGCACGATGAGCGCGCAGGTGCGCCGTAGAGGCCGATCAGCACCGCCGTCGCGCCGGGGAACAGGCCGTAGCGGGCCGGGACGTCGACGAGCGGGCCGACCCCCAGCCGGGTGAGCTGCAAGGCGCAGAACTGGACGAACAGCACCTGCGCCACCGCCTCCAGCGGGGTGACCTTCAGCGCCCCCCAGGCGAGGACCGGGATCACCAGCACGATCAGCAGCGGCACCTCGGCGATGGTGAAGAACAAGGGCGTGACCACCAACAGCACGGTGCGCTGGGCCCACCGCTCGCGTCGCCCGGCCAGGGCGCCCTGGTCGTGGAGCTCGGTGAAGAACGGCAGCAGCACCAGCAGCGAGGCCCCGTGGGTCGCGAGCGTGGTGAGACCCACCTGGGCGGGGACGCCGTAGCCGGTGAGCAGCGCCGTCGCCAGGGTGCCGGCGACACCGACCGATGTACCGGCGACGCACGCGCCGAGGAAGCGGCCGAGATCCGCGTCGCTGCGCAGCGGCGGGCGACCGCCCGTCGCCGGTCGCAACAGCCGGGCGACGACCCAGCTCTCGAGCGTGATCGTCAGTGCCTGGCCGACCGCCACCGCGTGCGGGTCGTCACCCAGCCGACCGGTGAGCGTCGAGATCGTCAGGATCGCGGCGAGCACCGGGAGCCTGGGCGGTGCGCCGCACCGTCAGCAACGCTCCCGCGGCGAGGCCCACCGGCCACAGCCCCACGACCCGCGCGTCGTCGGGGGCGGCCAGCATGGCGAGCCCCCCGGCCAGGAGGGCGAGCACCAGGACGCCGGCGACACGGCGGGACCAGAACGGCGCCATCCCGGCTCTCCCTTCCCGAGGTCCTGAGTGCCGTGTCTACCTCATACCCGGTCCCCGTGTGCTCCGAACTCGCGGGAGGTGTCGTAGGTTGCGCAGATGGACTTCGACGTCGTGATCGTCGGTGGTGGTCACAACGGCCTCACCGCGGCGGCCTACCTGGCCCGGGCCGGGCTCTCGGTGCAGGTGCTCGAGCGGCTCGACCGCACCGGTGGAGCCGCGGTCTCCACGCGAGGCCTTCCCCGGCCTGCCGACCCGGCTCTCGCGCTACTCCTACCTGGTGTCGCTGATGCCCGAGCAGCTGATCGCCGACCTCGGGCTCGACGTCGCGCTCGCCTCGCGCACCACGGCGTCGTACACACCGGTGCTGCGCGACGGCCGGCCCGGTGGGCTGTACGTCGAGCGCGACGAGGGCGAGGCGACCCGGCGGTCCTTCCTCGACCTGACCGGCTCGGACGCCGACTACGAGGCCTGGCGCGAGTTCTACGCCGACGTCGCCGAGCTCGCCGCGGTCGTGGCGCCCGACCCTCCTCCAGCCGCTGCCCACCGAGCGGGCGGTCGCCGACCGCGTCGACCCCGGCATCTGGCGCGACCTGGTCAGCCGCCCCGCTGGGCGCGACGATCGAGCGCCGCTTCGTCGACGACACCGTGCGGGGCGTCGTCGGCACCGACGCGCTGATCGGCACCTTCGCCTCGCTGCACGACCCGTCGCTGATCCAGAACCGCTGCTTCCTCTACCACCTGATCGGCAACGGGACCGGCGAGTGGCGGGTGCCGGTCGGCGGGATGGGCGCGGTCACCACCGCCCTGCACCGGGCCGCCGTCGAGGCCGGGCGCCGAGATCGTCACCGGCGCCGGCGTGAGCGCCATCCGGGCCGACGGCGCCGGCGGTCAGGGGCGGGGCGCCGAGGTCCGGTGGCACGACGGCAGCCGGGAGCGGACGTCGTCCGCCCGGTTCGTGCTGGCCAACGTCGCGCCGTGGGTGCTCGGCATCCTGCTCGGCGAGCCCGACGACCCCGCCACCAAGCCGGAGGGCTCGCAGCTCAAGATCAACCTGCTGCTCGACCGGCTCCCCCGGCTGAGGTCGGGCGTCGACCCCGCCGTCGCCTTCTCCGGCACCCTCCACCTCGGCGAGGACTACACCGAGCTCGAGACGGCGTACGCCGACGCGGCCGCCGGCCGGGTGCCCTCGACGATGCCGGGCGAGGTCTACTGCCACTCGCTCACCGACCCCTCGATCCTCGGCGACGTGCCCGCCGGCACCCACACGCTCACCTACTTCGGTCTGCACACGCCCGCCTCGCTCTTCGCCAGCCGACCCGGCCGCGAAGGACCTCGCCGTCGAGCGCGCGATCGCCTCGCTCGACCAGCACCTCGCCGAGCCGCTGCTCGACTGCGTGGCCCGCGACGGCGACGGCAACCTGTGCGTGGAGGCCAAGGTGCCGCAGGACATCGAGCGCGACCTGGCGATGCCCGGCGGCCACATCTTCCACGGCGACCTCGAGTGGCCGTGGGCGCCCAACCGCTCCCGCCTCGAGACGCCCGCCCAGCGCTGGGGCGTCCAGACCGACCACCCCTCGGTGCTGCTGTGCGGCGCCGGCGCCCGCCGGGGCGGCGCCGTCTCCGGGCTCGGCGGCCACAACGCGGCGCAGGCCGTGCTCGAGCTGCGGTGACCGAGCTGCGGTGAGCCGCGGTGAGCCCTGGCACACGTCGGGCCGCGAACGGGGATCTCGATTTCACCGCGCCTGGAGGCCGCTGGTAACGTTGCGCTCGCTTCACCACGCGCGGCATTAGCTCAATTGGCAGAGCAGCTGACTCTTAATCAGCGGGTTCGGGGTTCGAGTCCCTGATGCCGTACCACTCGCCAGAGCCCTAGCCGGGACCGATCTGGTCACGGCTTTTGTCTTTCCCGGTGACCTGCGTGCGCTCTACGAGGCGCACGCTTCGGCGCCTCACCACCTGGCTCGGGTCGCTGCCGTCGGGACGACTGGTCGACCTCCCCGAGGACATCGCCGCGGACGCCTGGCTGACCGCGGCGGCCAAGCTCGGGGAGTTCGAGGGCTCGGACGACGACTTCGCCGGCTGGCTCTTCACGATCGCCCGCAACCACGCGGCCAACAGCACCCGCAAGGCCGCCCGGCGACGTACCGACCCGGCGAGCCGAGCACCCGAGCCGACGCGACCTGGGAGTCGCCGGATCCGTCCGGGGCCAGTCAGCGACCTCGACTGCCAGCGAGTCGACTGCTGCGCCCACCTGTCGCCGCGCGAGGCGGAGGTCGTCGCCTGCATCGACGTCGTCGGTCTCGACGTCGCGTCCACTGCCCGGGCTCTCGGCATGAAGCCGACCGCGGTCCGGGTCGCGCGTCACCGGGCTCTCGGGAGGTGCGCAGGATCGCCGCGGAGCCAGCGGGAAGGCGAAGCCGGGCCGCGACGTATCGCTGAGGCGGACCCGCGACATGCGGAGTGCGAGCCCCGTCACATCCGCGACCCGGAGGACGCTCTTGCCCACGACCCGGCCGACCAGCTGACCGTGATCATCCCGGCCTACAACGAGGCGGCCTCCGTGGCCGACACCGTGCGCAGCGTCCTGGCGCAGACCACCCCTCCCGCCCGGGTCATCGTGGTCGACGACAGGTCCGACCGACGCGACCGCCGAGCTCGCGCGGGCCGCGGGGGCCGAGGTCATCTCGCCCGCCGCCAACACCGGCTCGAAGGCCGGCGCGCAGAACCTGGCGCTCGACGCTGGTCGAGACGCCGTACTGCATGGCCATCGACGGCGACACCACGCTCGCGCCGGACGCGATCGAGCGGCTGCTGCGCGCCGCTGGAGGACGACCCGAGCGTGGCCGCCGCGTGCGGCTTCGTCGTGCCGCGCCACGTGCGGACGATGTGGGAGCGGGGCCGCTACGTCGAGTACCTGCTCGTCGTTCACCTTCTACAAGCCGACCCAGGACTACTACGGCAAGCCGCTGATCGCCTCGGGATGCTTCTCGGCCTACCGCACGCGACCGGCTGCGCGCAGCACGGCGGCTGGTCGGAGCGGACCCGGGCCGAGGACATGGACCTCACCTGGACGCTTCTACCAGGCCGGGCACCGGGTGCGGTTCGTGCCGGAGGCGGTCTGCTACCCGATCGAGCCGCACGACCTCGACTTCATGAGCAAGCAGCTGCAGGCGCTGGTCGCACGGGTTCGTGCAGAACGTCGCGGCTGCACTGGAGCGGGATCCTGCGGCTCGGGTTCCTGAGCACGGTGGTCGGTGTGGCGCTGTTCGACGCCGTCGTCGCCTCGTTGATCTACCTGGTCGTGCTGCCGCTGCTGGCGATCGTGCTGGGCGCACCGTGGCTGCTGCTGGTCTACGTGATCGACGTGCCCGCGGTGCTGGTGCCCGTGGTGGTGGCCGCGTGGCGACGCGGCGAGGTCCTGCGCGCCCTGGTCTCATTGCCGTGCGTTCTTCGTGCTCCGCGACCGTCAACGGCTTCTTCATGCTCGAGGCCTGTTCACCGAGGTCGTGCTGCGGCGGCCGCTGCTCGTCTACGAGAAGGGACACTGACATGAACAACGCGGGACTCCCCGGAACCGGTCTCGGCGGCCTGTTCTACGTCCTCCTGGCCCTCGTGATGCCGGTCGCGCGAGCTCTACCGCACTGCCCGCGGTCGCGGCAGCCGGGAGCGGTGGCGCCAGGCGGCCACCCAGTTCGCCCTCGCCTGCGGCATCGTCGCCTCGGTCGCCGGCACCGCGCGCGGCTACCTGACGCTGGTCGGCGCGCCGAGTCCGTTCGGGCTGCAGGGACCGGCGCTCGTCCTCGCGCCCGTCGTGCTGGCCGCGCTGCTGCTCGCGACCCTCGTCGTCACGCTGCGGGTGTGGGCCGCCCTCGCCGGACCTGTCACCGCGGCGCCGGTTCCCGCTGCCGTGCCGCGTCGCGAGTCGGTGGCGCAGACGCGCTGAGCAGGGACCTCGCGTCGACGACACGAGGACGGCGGTCGGGTCCACCCTGACGGCGGTCGGGTCCACCCTGACGGCGGTGCGGGTGGACGTCGCGACCGCTGGCGCAGGGGCAGCCCGGCCGTGCCCCTCCTGCGCTACCCGTCGTCCTCCTGGGCGGCCCCTGCCGTCTGGCGGAGGTGTCGACCGCGCGCGACGTCCTGCTGGTGCTTCTCCTCGGCCTTCTCGATCATCGTGGTGTCGCGAGCGGGCAGCTGGATCGTCTCGCTCGGCCGCGATGCCGGCCTGGAGCTCGCGACCCCGCTCGAGCTCGGCGTCGAGCTCGGCGCCGAAGAGGAGCGCGACGTTGGTGAGCCACAGCCACAGCAGGAAGACGATCACCCCGGCCAGGGAGCCGTAGGTCTTGTTGTAGCTGGAGAAGTTGGCGACGTAGAACCCGAACCCGGCCGACGCCAGGATCCACACGAGGATCGCGAACGGCGGCACCGAGGCTGATCCAGCGGAACTTCGGCTGCTGCACGTTGGGGGTCGACCAGTAGAGGATCGCGACGATCAGGACCACGACAGCCAGCAGCACCGGCCACTTGGCGATGCCCCACACGGTGATGAACGTGCCGCCGAGGCCGAGGGCCCGGCCGACCGCGTCGGCGGCAGGGCCGGTGAGCACCAGCGCGACCGCGACCGCCGCGGCGAGCAGCACCATCACCAGCGTGACCAGCAGCATCACCGGGCGCAGCTTCCAGATCGGTCGTCCCCTCGTCGATCTCGTAGATCCGGTTCATCGCCCGCCCGAACGAGTTGACGTAGCCCGAGGCCGACCACAGCGCGGCGAGCAGGCCGAGCACCAGAGCGAGGCCGGCACCGAGACGCCTGGCTCAGCGAGCGCCAGGGTGGGCTCGAGGGTGGTGGCGACGGACCCGGCACCCAGGTCGCGCAGGATCTGCAGGAGCGTGTCGACCGTCTGCGCGCCCTGACCGACCAGGCCGACCAGGGAGAGCAGCGCGATCGCCGCCGGGAAGAGCGCCAGCACGGCGTAGTAGGTCAGCGCCGCGGCGAGGTCGGTGCACTGGTCCTTGGAGAACTCCCCGAGCGTCTTGCGGGCGACGAACCGCCAGGACTGCGTGGTCACGTCGGCGGGCGAGTCGGGCTTGTCGGCGGCGTCCGGCGCCGGCTCGTCCCCGTGCTCGTGCCCGTCGCTGATGTCCTGCGGGGAGTCCTCCAGGACGCGGTCGGCGCGCTCCGCGTGACCGGTGCGCCCGGCGCGTCCGGCGCGTCCGGCGCGGAAGCCGACCGCGAAGCCCGCGACCGCGCCCAGCGGCGCCCCGAGCCTGCTCATGGTTGCTCTCACGTTCATCGACCTCCTTCGCGAGCGTGCCGGCCGACCTCAGCGACGACGTACGTGCGGAGGCCGGACCGCCTCGGGGGTTCGGGTCGGTGCGGGTCGAGGTCACGATCGGTGGCTCGACCTGGCGCACGTCGGTCTTCCCCGACTCCAAGCGCGGGTGCTTCGTGCTCCCGGTGAAGAAGGCCGTGCGCCGGGCCGAGGACCTCGAGGTCGGCGACACCGCTCGCGTGGTGCTGCGGGTGCTCGACGAGTGAGGTCACCCGGCCCGGCGGCCGTCGACGACGAGGGTCAGGAGATGACGGCGTCGACCGTCTTCTTCAGCGCGCTCGGCTGCGACGGGCGCTTGGGGGCCTTCGTGCGGGCCGCCTCCATCTCCGCGCCGATCTCCTGGAGGACCTTGCGCGACAGGCCCTCACGCACCTGCGGGAACCACTCCTGCTCCTCCTCCTCGATGTGGTGACGCACGTTCTCGATCAGCACCGTGGTCTTGGCGGTGAAGCGCTCGGCCTCCGGCTTCAGCGCCGCGAGCTCGACGACGAGCACGTCGGCGACGTGGTGCTCCTCGTAGGACTCCAGGACGTCGTCCTCGAGCTCGGGCAGCAGCTCGCGGACCCGCGGGTACATCACCTCGTTCTCGAGGTAGGTGTGCACGGTCAGCAGCTCGATCATCCGGTCGACGAGCTTGCCCTTCTCCTTGAAGGCCTTGTCACCGGCCTTCTCGAAGTCCTTGAAGGTCTTGAGGATCGCCTTGTGGTCGTTCTTCAGCAGGACGATGGCGTCGGTGCTCATGGCGGTGCTCCTGATGGGGTCACGGGGGTGGGGTCGGACGCCGGTCCGGTACCCCGGGGCGGGCCGGCCACACCGCTGCACCACCGCGTGGCGACGTGTCGGCGGCTCGTGTGAGGGTGGACGTCATGATCGAGCCGGGGACGACGGTGCGCGACACCGA
This sequence comes from uncultured Actinomycetota bacterium, assembly GCA_963834285.1. Classification (GTDB taxonomy): domain Bacteria; phylum Actinomycetota; class Actinomycetes; order Propionibacteriales; family Nocardioidaceae; genus Nocardioides. Next base: position 39,574 of record CAWIAZ010000013.1, read on the forward strand.
CTGGTACGCCGAGGAGCTGGGCGCGGCCCGCTTCGAGGACGTCACGTTCGTCGACGTCGACCTGAGCGAGGCCACCTCGGCCGGCGCCGTGTTCGAGCGCTGCACCTTCCGCGCGTGCCGCTTCAACGCCTCGCGCCACAGCGCCTCGGCGTTCGTCGGCCTGCACCTTCGCGGGGTGCAGCTTCTTCGACGCGACCTTCGACGGCTGCAAGCTCACCGGGTCGACGTTCGAGAGGTGCACGACCCGGCCGATGAAGATCGTCGGCGGCCAGTGGCGCGGGGTGGGCCTGCGCGGCGCGAGGCTGTCCGGGCTCGACCTGAGCGGCCTCGACCTGCGCGAGGCCGACCTGTCGCTCACCGACCTCACCGGCACGGTGCTGCGCGACGCGCGGCTGAGCGGGGCGCTCCTGCGCGAGGCGGACCTCTCCGACGCCGACCTGCGCGGCGCGAGCCTCGACGGCGTCGACCTCTCGGCGGCCAGGCTGCGCGAGACCCGGCTCGACCTAGCCGGTGCGGTGCTGCTCGCCGAGCAGCACGGCGCGGTCGTCGACACCGGCTGACGCGCGTGACCCGGCTGCCGGCCGGCCGAATCGCCGGCAGCCGGGCGCGGACGCCGTCGAGGATCAGCGCCAGGCCGAGCGCGAAGTCGGAGCCCTCGCGAGGCGCCCCGGCGATCGCTCCCGCGCTGCCCGCCTGCAGGTGGGTCTGCTCGTCGGTGGCGTGGCCGAAGACGAAGTGCAGCAGGGTCCGGGTGGCGGTGGTGACGATCTCGGCGTCGAGCCCCGCATCGTCGAGCGCGGCGGCGATCGCCTCCCCCGGCTCGGCCGCGCCGAGCCCGAACGCGTGCACGGTGGCCACGACGTCGGCGCCGTCGCGGTAGGCCAGCATCGCGTCGCGCAGCTCGGCGCAGACCTCGGCGACCCGGGCGTCCCAGGCGGTGGCGGTCCGCGGACGACGTCCGCGCACGAGCATCTCGTCGGCGACGGCCGCCAGCAGCACCTGCTTGCTCGCGACGTGGTGGTAGAGCGCGCTGGGCTGCACGCCGAGCTCGGCGCCGAGCCGGCGCATGGTCAGGTCGGCCAGCCCGTAGCGGTCGAGCACGTCGAGCGCCCGGTCGACGACGTCCGCGCGGTGGTAGCGCACCTCACACCTCCGATCCGAGACCCGGCATTGACCGGCTTCGGCCCCGACCCTAACCTGAACGCTGTTCACCTGACCAACTGTTCAGGTCCGATGGAGCCCGACGGAGAAGGAAGCCCATGAGCGTGACCGAGACACCTGAGACCGAGGGCACCACGCGGCGTACGCGCCGTCTCTCCACCACCGACCTCGCGCTGGTCGCGGCGTTCGCCGCGCTGACCGCTGCGGTCGCGTACATCGGCGCGATCCCCGTCGGCGGCGCCGGCGTGCCGATCACGCTGCAGACCTTCGCCATCATGCTCGGCGGCTGCCTGCTCGGTCCGCTGCGCGGCTTCCTGGCCGCTTCGCTCTACCTCGGCCTCGGGGCGATCGGGCTGCCGGTCTTCGCCGAGCACTCCTCGGGCCTGGGCGTCTTCACCGGCCCGTCCGCCGGCTACCTGTTCTCCTTCCCGGTCGCGGCGGCCGTCGCCGGTTTCCTGGTCCTCGTACGTCGCCGGGCAAGGCCGGCAAGACCCGGGCGCTGGTCGTCTTCGGCATGCTCACTGGCCGGCAGCGTCCTGCTCGATCCACCCGATGGGCGTGGTCGGCATGAAGCTCTTCTTCGACGTCTCGTGGGCCACGGCGTGGAGCTACGACACGCCGTTCTGGCTCGGCGACCTGATCAAGACCACGCTGGTCGCGCTGGTGGCCGCCGAGGTGCACCGGGCGTTCCCCCAGCTGCTGCACCGGCGCTAGGTCGCGGGTGCCGACGCTCGCGCTCGAGGCGGCCGCCGTCACGGTCGACGTCCCGGACGGCGAGCGGGTGATCCTGGCACCGACGACGCTGAGCCTCACCGAGCACCGGATCGGGGTCATCGGCGCGAACGGGTCCGGCAAGTCGACGCTGGCCCGGCTGCTCAACGGCCTGGTGAAGCCGACGTCGGGGCGGGTGCTGCTCGACGGCGTCGACGTCGCGCGGCACGGGCCCGCCTGCCGGCGTCGGGTCGGCTTCGTCTTCACCGACCCGGCGGCCCAGCTGGTGATGCCGACCTGCACCGAGGACGTCGAGCTCTCGCTGCGGCGGCACGTGCAGCGACCCGCGGGCGCGGCGCGAGCAGGCGGTGGCGGTGCTGGCGAGGTTCGGGCTCGCCGAGCACGCCGACGTCAGCGTGCACGCCCTCTCCGGCGGGCAGAAGCAGCTGCTCGCCCTGGCCGGGGTGCTGGCCACCGAGCCGGACGTCGTGGTCGCCGACGAGCCCACGACCCTGCTCGACCTCGCCAACACCCGGCGGGTCGCCGACCTGCTGTTCGCGCTCGACCAGCAGCTCGTGCTGCTCACCCACGACCTCGACCTGGCCCGCCGCTGCGACCGCGTCCTGGTGGTCGCCGACGCCGCCGTGGTGCACGACGGGCCGGCCGACGAGGCCGTCGACCACTACGTCTCGCTGGTCGAGGCATGAGCTCCTCGGTCCTGGTCGGCGTCTACCAGCCGGGCGAGACCCTCCTCCACCGCACGCCGGTCGGGCTCAAGGTCGCCGGCCTGGCGACGTTCAGCCTTGGCGTCGTGCTGGTGCGGAGCATGCCGGCGTCGTGGGTCTTCCTCGCGGCGGCGCTGCTGCTGGCCCTGGTCGCGCGGGTGCGGCTGGGCACCCTGGTCCGGGCCGCGCGCGTGATCCTGGTCTTCGCGGTCTTCGTCGCCGCGCTCCAGTGGTGGTGGTACGGCCGCGACAAGGCCGTCGAGACCCTCGTCGACCTGCTGGCCCTGGCCCTCGTCGCGGTCGTCGTCTCGGCGACCACGCCCATCAACTCGATGCTCGACGCGCTGGTGCGCTGGATGCGGCCGCTGCGTCGGGTCGGGGTCGACCCGGACCGCGTGGCGCTCACCTTCACCCTGGCGATCCAGGCGCTGCCCGGCACGGTGGCGCTGGCCCTGGAGACCCGCGACGCCGCCCGCGCCCGCGGGGTCGAACGCCGTCCGCGCGCGCTGCTCACCCCCTTCGTCGTCCGCGTCGTGGCGCGCGCCCACGAGACCGGCGACGCCCTGCAGGCCCGCGGCATCGGCGAGGACTGACCGCCGACCCGCCCCGGCGGCACGCCCAGGACCGCCGACCCGCCCCGCCGGCACGCGGGGCCGGGCAGACGGGCTCAGAGGGGTGCGTTGAGGAACCAGCGGTGGCCGAAGGGGTCCCGGAAGACCGCGACCCGACCGGCCTGGGGGTTGTCCTCGGGACCCCGGTCCAGCACCGTGCCCGCCGCGACCGCGCGGGCGGCGAGGGCATCGACGTCGGCGACGGTCAGGTGCAGCGTGACGCTCGCGCCGCGACCCGGGTCAGGTGCGGCGACGCCGGCCGAGTCGAACTCGTCGCTCATCATCCAGCGCGCACCGTCGACCGCGAGCTCGACGTGACCGACCCTGCCGTCGTCCATGACGATCGGGTCGTGGACGACCTCGGCGCCCAGCACCTCGACGTACCAGTCGATGGCCGCGCGCGCGTCGGCCACGCAGAGGTAGGGGGTCAGCTCGCTCGGCACCGCACCAGGTCGTCCCATGCGCAGCTCACCGTAGGCCGTGTCGCCGGGCGTCAAGGTCGTGACGGCCGCCGTGACGGCCGCCGTCGCGGGTGCCTGGCTAGGCTCGTGGCATGACCGCCACCCTCGAGCCCCTCAGCGCCGACGAGGTCTACGCGCTCACGCTCGAGCCTCGACGACGCGGTCCGCTGGCCTGGGTCGTGCTCGGCACGCTCGACCTGTGGTGCGCGGCCACGGGTGGCCGGATGGAGCTGACCCGCCCCGGCGACCTGGTCGTCCGACGCCGCGTCGACGACGTGGCCGAGCTGACCGTGCCGTTCGGCTCTGCTGCCGACGCCCCGGTGCTGGTCGCCGTGGTCCGCGAGCAGCTGGAGTCGTCGTCGCCCGAGGAGTTCCGGGCGGCCTGGGGTCTGGCCTGACCCCCTCGACCCCGTGACCTGATCGCGGCGCGGGTCACCAGCCCGGCGGACGACGTTCGTGCCACGGGGCGGCGGCCTCGACCTGCGCGGCGAGCGAGAGCAGCAGCTCCTCCTCGGCGGGTCGCGCCGCCAGCATCACCCCGACCGGCAGCCCGTCGTCGGTCTGGTGCAGCGGCAGCGAGACCGCCGGCATGCCGGTGACGTTCCAGGCCGAGGTCCAGGGCGTGAAGGCCTTCTGGTTCTCGAAGTCGCGAGCCGGGTCGGCGTCGTCGCGCAGCGCCCCGACCGGCAGCGGCGGCGCGGCCAGGGTCGGGGTGAGGACGGCGTCGTACGGCGCCAGCGCCTCGAGCGCCCCGGCGGCGTAGCGGCGCATCGCCCCGATCGCCAGCCCGAAGTCGGGGCCGCTCACCGCACGCCCCCGCTCGGTGAGCCACCGGGTGAGGGGCCGCAGCAGGTGCTCCTGCTCCGGCGGCACGACCGAGAGCGCGGTCAGCACCGCCCAGCAGGTCTCGAAGACCGGCACCGCCTCCGGGCGGCAGCGGGACCGGCACGTCGACGACGTCGTGGCCCAGCGCGCTCGAGCAGCCGCGAGGCGTCGTCGTAGGCCTGCACGCACGCCGGGTCGACCGGAGCTGTCGGTGATCACTGGTGTGATGAAGCGAGCGATGCGGAGGCGGCCCGGGTCGCGGTCACAGGAGGACAGGAACGGGGAAGCACCCGAGGACGGAGGCGGTGCCCACGACGGATCACCCGCCCGACGACCGGCGAGGACGTCGAGCAGCGCGGCCGCGTCGCGGACCGTGCGCGCGATGGAGCCGGCAGTTGCCAGGCCGACCGGGTCCCCGTACATCGGGTAGCCGCTGATCCGACCCCGGGTCGGCTTGAGCCCCACCAACCCGCAGCACGACGCCGGGATCCGGATGGACCCGCCGCCGTCGGAGCCCTGGGCCACCGGCACCAGGCCCGCGGCGACGGCTGCGGCGGCGCCGCCGGAGGAGCCGCCGGCCATCCGGGTGCGGTCCCACGGGGTCACCGCGGGCGGCGCTCCCTCGGGCTCGGTGTAGCAGGGCGAGCCGAACTCCGGCGTGCTGGTCTTGCCCAGGCTCACCAGGCCGGCCGCCTCGAGCGCCAGCGTCACGGCGTCGGAGACCTCCGGCACGTGGTCGGCGAAGACCGGGGAGCCGAACGACGTCCGCACGCCCGCGGTCAGGTTGAGGTCCTTGATCGCGGTCGGGACCCCGTGCAGGGGCGAGCCGGCCGTCAGCACCGTCGGGCCGGCCGGCAGCGCCGCCGCGGCCGGCACGGGCCCGCTCGGGGGTCAGCGTGACGAAGGCGCCGACGTCGTCGAGCCGCGCGGCCCGGTCGAGGTAGTGCTCGACCAGCTCGGTCGACGACACCTCGCCGCGGCGTACGGCCGCGCCCTGCTCGAGGGCGGTCAGGTCGTGGAGCTCGCTCACCCCGCGAACCTAACCGCCCGGGAGGTCAGGCGGCGACCGGCACCGGCTCGAAGCCGACCAGCAGGGCCACGGCGGCCTGGAGCGTGGCCAGCACGGCTGGGTCGGTCAGCACGTCGACCTCGAGCGCGGACTGCGAGACGGTGACGTCCTCGACGACCGTGGCGCCGGCGATGCCGGCCGAGCGGAGGGCGTCGTCGTGCGCCCACTTGCCGCCGTACGGCGTCGGGGTCGCGCCGATCACGCCGAAGGGCTTGCCCACCATCGCGCCGGCGCCGTAGGGGCGGGAGAGCCAGTCGATGGCGTTGTTGAGCACGGCCGGCATGGTGCCGTTGTACTCCGGGGTCACGGCGAGCACGCGGTCGGCGGCGGCGACGCGCTCGCGGAGGGCTGCGGCGGACGCCGGCACGTCGGCGCCGGGCCGTCGAGGTCCTCGTTGTAGAACGGCAGCGCGCCGAGCCCGTCGACGAGGTCGAGGGTGACGCCCTCGGGCGCCTGGTCGCGGAGCACCTCGGCGAGCTTGCGGTTGAGGGAGTCGGCGCGCAGGCTGCCGACCAGGACGGCGACGCGAGTGGTGGTGGACATCGGATCTCCTCGGAGGACGGTGGACGAACACCGGCCTAACCGGACCGTGGTCCGTTTCTATTCCGACACTGCCTCGAAAATCGGTGGGCCGCTGCCACCCGGTCCTGCTCGTAAGGTGAGCCGGCCATGCCCGACACCACCGCCGACCGGCTCCCGAGCCTCTGCTGGGGCCTTGCTGGGCCCGGCGCTCGCGCGCGAGCTCCCGCTGCTGGACGCGCCACCCGCGAGCGCCGCGACGCTGCGCGCAACCGGACAGGCGCTGCTCGTCGCCGCCGACGGAGCTGGTCGACGCGCACGGCGTCGACGCGGTGACCATGGAGGCGGTCGCGGCCCGCGCCGGCGTCGGCAAGGGCACGGTCTTCCGCCGGTTCGGCTCACGCGAGGGGCTGATGGGGGCGCTGCTCGACTTCAGCGAGACCGCGTGGCAGGGCCAGGTGATCTCCGGGCCGCCGCCGCTCGGTCCCGGGGCACCCGCCGCTGGAGCGGCTGCTGGCCTTCGGACGGTCGCGTCTGGAGTCGACGCTGCGCGACGCCGAGCTGATCCGCGCCGCCGGAGCGGCTGTCACGCAGCTCCTACGCGGCGTACTCGTTCACGATGATGCACGTGCGGCACCTGCTCGGCGAGCTCGAGGTCACCGGCGACCTGACGCTGCTGGCCACCGCGCTGCTGGCCCCGCTGGAGGGCCCCGATCCTCGACCAGCAGGTGCGCGTCGACGGCTTCCCCGTCGACCGGGTCTACGACGGCTGGGTCGACCTCGTGCCCGCGCGTGGTCGGCACCGAGGCGTGGTCGGAGCCGCTCACTCCCGGTGGTGGCGGCGCAGCCCGTAGGTGAGCCCGTCGACCAGGGCGCCCCACGACGCCTCGATGACGTTGTGCCCGACCCCGACGGTGACCCAGCTCGACTCGCCGTCGGTGGTCTCGATCAGCACCCGCGTGATCGCGTCGGTGCCGTGCCCCTGGTCGAGGATCCGCACCTTGTAGTCGATCAGCTCGAACTTCGTGACCTCGGGGAACGCCTGCCCGATCGCGCTGCGCAGGCCGGCGTCGAGGGCGTTGACGGGACCGTTGCCCTCGCCGGTGACGACGTACCGGACACCGGCGGCCGTGAGCTTGACCGTCGCCTCCGAGACCGCCTCCTCCCCCGGCGTCGAGTGGGTGAGGGTCTCGGTGATGACCCGCCAGCTCTCCACCTCGAAGTACGACGGCCGGGCGCCCTCGAGCTCCTCGAGCAGCAGCAGCTCGAACGAGGCGTCGGCGGCCTCGAACGTGTAGCCGCGCGACTCGAGCTGCTTGACCCGGTCGGTGACCCGGGTGACCAGCGCCTTGTCGTGGCTGAGGTCGAAGCCGAGCTCCTTGCCCTTGAGCTCGATCGAGGCGCGGCCGGCCATGTCGGAGACCAGCAGCCGCATGTCGTTGCCGACCCCGCTGGGGTCCATGTGCTGGTAGAGGTTCGGGTCGACCTTGATCGCGCTGGCGTGCAGCCCCGCCTTGTGCGCGAACGCCGACGAGCCGACGTACGGCTGGCGCGAGGCGGGCGGCACGTTGGTGACGTCGGCGACGGCGTGCGCGATCCGGGTCGACTCGCGCAGCAGCCCCTCCGGCAGCACGGGCCGGTCCAGCTTGAGCTCGAGGTTGGCGACCACCGCGATCAGGTCGGCGTTGCCGGTGCGCTCGCCGTAGCCGTTGACGCAGCCCTGCACGTGGCTGGCGCCGGCGTCGACGGCGGCCAGCGAGTTGGCCACCGCGCAGCCGCTGTCGTTGTGCGCGTGGATGCCGACCCGGCCACCGGTGCTCTCGATCACGTCGAGGACGACGTCGGAGACCCAGGCGGGCAGCATCCCGCCGTTGGTGTCGCACAGCGCCGCGACGTCGGCGCCGGCCTCGAAGGCGGTGCGCAGCACCTCGAGGGCGTAGTCGCGGTTGGCGCGGTAGCCGTCGAAGAAGTGCTCGGCGTCGAGGAAGACCTGCTGGCCCTCGGCGCGGAGGTGGGCCACGGTGTCGCGCACCATCGCGAGGTTCTCCTCGAGCGTGGTGCGCAGCGCGAGCTCGACGTGCCGGTCGTGCGACTTCGCGACCAGGGTGACGACGCCGGCGCCGCTGTCGCGCAGGGCCGCGACCAGCGGGTCGTCAGCGGCGGCGACCCCCGCGCGGCGGGTGGAGCCGAACGCCGCCAGCTTGGCGTGGCGCAGGTCGAGCTCGACGGCGGCCCGACGGAAGAACTCGGTGTCCTTGGGGTTGGACCCCGGCCACCCGCCCTCGATGTAGCCCACCCCGAGACCGTCGAGGTGCCGGGCGATGGTGAGCTTGTCGGCGACGGTGAGGTTGAGGCCCTCCTGCTGCGCGCCGTCGCGCAGGGTGGTGTCGTAGACGTGGAAGTCGCCGTGCAGGTCCATGGTGGGGATCCGTGCTCCATATGGGTCGAGATGGGCGGGTCATGCTGGGCGGGTGGTGCTGGGCGGGTCAAGCCGGGCGGGTCATGCTCGGGCAACAAAAAAACCCCTCGAGAACGAGAGGTCGGCGCATCGAGGAGGCTCGATGCGCTAGGCAATGATGATGCGGTGCTGTGGCACGTGACCATCGTGCCACGAGCGGCCTGGTCCGGCTACGGGTCTCGGGATCCGGTCAGCGGGAGAGGATGCCGCCGTCGGGGATCTCGAACGACGCGAACGGTCGCTCCGAGGCCGGCACCCAGCTCACGCCGTCGGCCGCGAGCAGCAGCCCGAGACCGACGGCGACCAGGGCGAGCACGACCAGCGCCGCCGCCCAGGGCCCGACCCGGCGCGAGAGCGGGTGGGCGACGCGGGTGAGCGGTCCACGCACCCGGCTGCCGCCGGGCCCCCACCACAGCGAGGCCGCCAGCACCATGCCACTGACGAACAACGTCGTGGCCAGCGTGGCGGCGAAGGCGTAGCACAGCAGCGCCGCAGCGACGGCGAGACCGCCGCTCCAGAGCAGCAGCCCGAGCGTGCCCGGTATCGACTGCACGAGGTGCCACGGAGCCTTGACGACCAGCTGCGCGCCGTCGTACCACTTGCGGCCGCGCAGGCGTCTCTTGTCGCCGACCGCGCCCGCCGCCAACGACCCGCTGCGCAGCAACCAGACGGCGAGCACCACGACGAGCGACGCCAGCCACGGCGCCGCGGCGCACGCGGCCCCCACGACGACCGCGGCGGTCGTCAGCAGCAGCCCGCGCCTGGCCCGTTCCGACCACCCGACCGGGGTGGGGACCGGCTCGGCGTACGCCTGCTGGTCCCACTGCTGGTCCCACTGCTGGTCCCACTGCCGCTCGTACCCGTGCTCCTGCGGGATCAGCGCGGGCACGCCCTGCGGGGGCGCGGCGGGCGGGACGAACGGCTGGTACGCCGCCGGCGGGGCCTCACGCAGCCCGGGACCGGCCGCCGTAGCGCCGCCCGGCTGGCCGCCGGCTGGGCGACCGGCGCCGGCGGGGGCTCCACCGCGGTGGGCAGCACCAGCGTGGGCGGGTGCTCGTCGTCGGACGCCGGCGCGGACCCCGGCCGGCCCCGGCGCGGGGGCGGGTGCGGTCTCCGCGCCCGCGGCGCCCTGGGCGGCCAGCGCGAGCGGCAGCGTGAAGACGTCCTCGGCGGCGACGGTCGGCAGGGGCGTGGCGGCGGCCCGGGACCCCGTCGTCGTGGCCTGCGGTCGCAGCCAGGCCAGCAGCGCCTCCAGCGTGGGGCGGCGTCCGGGCTCGGGCCGCAGGGCGGCGTCGAGCACCTCCCGCAGCGGGGCGGGTACTCCGGAGAGGTCGTGCTCGCCGCGACGCACCCGGTCCATGATCGCCATCGACGGGCCGCGCCCGAACGGCGGCGACCCGGTGGCGGCGTAGGCCACGGTGGCGGCCCACGAGTGGACGTCGGCGGCGGTGGTCGCGTCGTCGCCGTAGAGGATCTCGGGGGCGAGGTAGCCGGGGGTGCCGAGCAGCCACCCGGTGTGGGTGAGCTTGGGGTCGTCGGCGACCCGGGCCAGCCCGAAGTCGATCAGGATCGGGGTGCGGCCCTCCATCAGCACGTTGGACGGCTTGATGTCGCGGTGCAGCACGCCCACCGCGTGCACCGAGGCGAGGCCCTCGGCGAGGCAGGCGGCGAACCACAGCAGGTCCTGGCCCTCGATCGGCCCGTGCTCGACGACGTGGTCGTGCAGCGGGAGACCGGGCACGTAGCGGGTGGCGACGTACGGGACCGGCGCCCACGGGTCGGCGTCGACGATCTCGGCGACCCACTTGCTGCGGATCCGGCCCAGCGAGCCGACCTCGCGCGCGAGCCGGGCCCGCGCCTCGTCGTCGCCCACGATGTGGGGGCGCAGGACCTTCAGCGCGACCCGCTCTCCCCCGGGTCGGCGGGCCAGGTGGACCAGCCCCATGCCGCCCTCGCCGATCTTGGCCAGCAGCGTGTAGTCGCCGACGGTCGTCGCGGGCTCCCGACGGGTCGCGGGACCCTCGGGCAGGGGCGTGCTGGTCACTCGCCCAGGCTAGCCGTCCGACGGCCCGATCCCTGCCGGGGTAGCCGGGTCGGCCGGGTCGGGTCGGGAATCCCAGGAGGTCCTGGGATTCCCCACCAGATCGTGCTCTGCAGAGCTAGATCAGGTCGAGGAAAGGTGGATCAGGTGGCGGCACACCGGGAGGCCGGGGGTCAGACGATGCGGTGCATCCAGCCGAACGCGTCCTCGGCCCGGCCGTACTGCACGTCGACCAGGGCCTGGCGGAGCTTCATGGTGAGGTCGGTGGACGCCGGGGCCGGCACCTCGCCGCCGTCCCACTTCAGGCCGCCGACCGGGGTGACCACGGCGGCGGTGCCGCAGGCGAAGATCTCGACGATCCGGCCGCTGGTCACGCCGTCGCGCCACTCGTCGATCGAGATCCTGCGCTCCTCGACCTGGTGGCCGAGCTTGCCCGCGAGCTCGATGATCGAGGCACGGGTGATGCCTTCGAGGATCGTGCCGGTCTCGGGGGTGACCACGCGCCCGTCGTCGAAGACGTAGTAGAGGTTCATGCCGCCGAGCTCCTCGACGTAGCGCCCCTCCTGGCCGTCGAGGAAGACGACCTGGTCGCACCCGTGGCTCGTGGCCTCCTGCTGGGCGACCAGGGAGCTGGCGTAGTTGCCGCCGGTCTTGGCCGCGCCCATGCCGCCGCGGCCCGCGCGGGTGTACTCCTCGGTGAGCCACAGGGTCACCGGCTTCACGCCACCCTTGAAGTAGGCGCCGGCCGGGCTGGCGATCACCATGAACGTCACGTGCTGCGCCGGGCGGACGCCGAGGAAGACCTCGGTCGCGATCATGAACGGCCGCAGGTAGAGGCTCTTCTCCCCCGCGTTGTCGGGCACCCACCGCTGGTCGACCTCCACCAGCGCGTCGACGGCCTGCACGAAGTCGTCGACCGGCAGCTCGGGGAACGCGAGCCGCTTGCTGGAGCGCACCATCCGGGCGGCGTTCTCCTCGGGGCGGAAGGTCCACACCGAGCCGTCGTCGTGACGGTAGGCCTTCATCCCCTCGAAGGTCTCCTGCGCGTAGTGCAGGACCGCGGTGGCGGGGTCGAGGGTCAGCGGGCCGTACGGCGTCACGCGCGCGTCGTGCCAGCCGGCGTCCGGCGTCCACTCGACCGTGACCATGTGGTCGGTGAAGTGCATGCCGAAGCCGGGGTTCGCGAGGATCTCCGCGAGCCGCTCGTCGCTGACCGGGGACGCCGAGAGCGTGGTGCTGATCTCCATGGCAGACAAAGTAGTCGAACTTCCTAGTAGTGCGGGAGCGCGGGTTGGCGTGGCCGGGCCCGCACGACGCCATGGCAGGGCCGCGCGACGGTGACCTTCTGGGCCTTCGCACCACCTTCTGGGCTCATGCAGAGGCCCAGAAGGTCCGACATCCCTGCTTAAGGTGGGATGTCCGGCCCCTCAGCCCAGGCGCCCAGCGATGGCGTCGCCGACGTGGGAGGTACGCCGGGGGGTGCCGGGGGAACGCTCGGCGAGGTCGGCGATGACGGCGGACTCGACGGCGGCGGCCGCGTCGGGGTGGCCGAGGTGGTCGAGCAGCAGCGACACCGACAGGATCGCTGCGGTGGGGTCGGCCTTCTGCTGGCCGGCGATGTCGGGCGCCGAGCCGTGCACGGGCTCGAACATCGACGGGGCGGTCCGGTCGGGGTTGACGTTGCCGGAGGCCGCGAGCCCGATGCCGCCGGTGATGGCGGCGGCGAGGTCGGTGATGATGTCGCCGAAGAGGTTGTCGGTGACGATCACGTCGAAACGGGCGGGGTCGGTGGTCATGAAGATCATCGCGGCGTCGATGTGCATGTAGTCGACCGAGACCTCGGGGAACTCCGGGGCCACCTCCTGGGTGATCCGCCACCACACCGCGCCGGCGTGGACGAGGACGTTGGTCTTGTGGACCAGGGTCAGCCTCTTGCGCGGACGCCGCTGCGCGCGGGCGAAGGCGTCGCGGACGACGCGCTCCACGCCGTACGCGGTGTTGACGGAGACCTCGGTGGCCACCTCGTGCGGGGTGCCGACGCGCAGGGCGCCGCCGTTGCCGGTGTAGGGCCCCTCGGTGCCCTCACGCACGACCACGAAGTCGATGTCACCGGGGTTGGCCAGCGGCGAGGACACTCCCGGGAAGATCCGAGAGGGTCGCAGGTTGACGTAGTGGTCGAGCTCGAAGCGCAGCCGCAGCAGCAGGCCGCGCTCGAGGATGCCGGGCGGCAGGTTCGGGTCGTTGGGCTTGCCGCCGACCGCGCCGAGCAGGATCGCGTCGTGCTCGCGGATCTCGCGGAGCACGGTGTCCGGCAGCACCTCGCCGGTGGCGAGGTAGCGCTCGGCGCCGAGGTCGTAGCGGGTGGGCTCGAACTTCACGTCCGACGGCGCCGCGACCTCGAGCACCTTCAGTGCTTCGGCCGTGACCTCCTGCCCGATGCCGTCGCCCGGGATGACTGCCAGCTTGAGGGTGCTCATTCGGTGGAGGCTAGTTGTCGTCGGGCCGTTCGCCGCCGTTGTCTCGCAGGTCAAGCGCCACCTGGAGCGCCGCCATCTGCTCGTTGCGCGGGCTGTCGGCGTGGTGCTTGGCGGGTCCCCACTCGGGATACATGTCGTACATCGCTCTGCTCTCTTTCCGCGTCTGGCTGATCGGCTCTGGGCCGGTGCGGGGCGTGCTGGGTCGTCGCTCGAGTCGTGGTGCGTCGATCAGTGACGCGACCGAAGACGCCCGCCGGAGCGGGTGGCGACACCTCGTGGATCACACGGAGGAGTAGAAGCGACAGGGTGCGGATCGCGCGGGGCCGAGAGAACCGGCCACTGACACGTGCGACCCGCTGCGGCGGGCGTCTTCGGGCTTGAGTTGTGCTGAGAAGCCCGTGCAACGCCGAACCACCGCGGCGAGGTGGCCTCTCGTCAGGCCTCGCCGCGGCGTTCGATAAGTACGAAAACGCTCCGCATGGTGGACCTCAGCGTACGGCGGCGCGGCGGTCGACGGCCACAGGTTTGCCACCATCGGTTCACATGGCGAGACGAGCGTCCCGCAATGGGAGACTCGCCTCATGTCCGCGCCCCCTGAGCTGCCGACGTCGTGCAGGCGGGCCTTCGACGTCTCCCGCAAGGCCGGCTACGTGTCGTTCTGCCGCAACGAGACCGGCCGGTCTGCTGGCCACCCTCGCCGCCACCCGCGACCGGGACGATGGCCGAGTTCGGCACCGGCTGCGGGGTCGGCACCGCCTGGCTGCGCTCCGGGGTCCGCGGCGACCAGGCCCGGATCATCACCGCCGAGCTCAACGCCAAGCTCGCCGACGCCGCCGCCGAGATCTTCGTCGACGACCCGCAGGTCGAGGTGCTCGCGGCCGACTGGTCGACGCTGCTCGACCGCGGCCCCTACTCCCTGCTCTTCCTCGACGCCGGGCGAGCCCAACGAGGTCGGGGTCGACTCCGTCGCCGACCTCGTCGAGGCCGGCGGGATCGTCGTGCTCGACGACTTCACGCCGTGCGAGGTGTGGCCGCCGATCGCCTACGGCCGCGTCGACACCCTGCGCGAGCAGTGGCTCAGCGACGAGCGCTTCACCACCGTCGAGGTGATGGTGGCCTCCGACGCCTCCACGCTGATCGCCACCAAGAGGTAGCGAGCGAGCAGCAGCGTGCGAGGCACGAGCACGCTGCGTGGGCGAGCGAAGGTCGAGCGAGCCCCGCGACCGAGCCCGCGAGGTCGCGACAGGCGCGTCGAGACCCGGCGACCACATCGGAGACCTCCCGACGCGAGCGGTGGTTTCGTGGCTCGTCGCTGGCGCTCCTCGCACCTCAACCACCGGATGGGGACCGGCCACCGGTGGTCGAGCGTCCCCCGCGACCGAGCCGCGAGGTCGCGACGGGCGCCTCGAGACCCAGTGGTCACAGCAGAGACCACCACCCCGTCGTCGTGGTTTCGTGGCTCGTCGCTGGCGCTCCTCGCACCTCAACCACCGGATGGGAGCCGGCCACCGGTGGTTGAGGTGCGAGCGCCAGCGAGCCACGAAACCACCACCTCGAGCGGGAGGGGCTCAGCAGGTGACGCAGGTGCGCGCGGTGGGGCGCGCCTCGAGCCGGGCGGGCGGGACGACGCCGCCGCAGGACGTGCAGCCGCCCGTACGTGCCGGCGCCAGCCGCGCCTCGGCCGCGTCGATCTCGGCGAGGTGGGCGTGGGCCTGGCGGACCAGCGCCCCGACCTGCGAGCGCTCGAAGGCGATCGTGGCGCCCTCGGGGTCGTGCTCGTCGTCGGCGTTGGTGTCGCGCGACGCGGCGACCACCTCGGCGTAGGCCTCGGTCAGGCCGGCGAGCCGACTCTGCGTGTCGGCTCGCTCGGCCGCGAGCATCGGGCGCGGATCGGTCACCCGGCCATCCTGCCCGGCCGCGCAACCCGGCCGCGCGACCTGCCCACCGAGCCCCAGCCGCAGCACTGGGCGGGCTGTTCCCGAACATGTCAGGCCTCGCGAGGGCCGACCAGTTCAGGAATCCCCGGTCGACCGGGGATTCCTGAAGACCGGCGCTCAGGCCTCCCCGGGCGAGGCCTTGCGGACCACGATCCGGGTCCAGGCGCCGAGGTAGATGCGGTCGTCGACGCCGATCTCCTGGCGCTGGCCCTGGGGCAGCGCGCGGGTGGGCACCGGGCCGACCGAGCTGCCGACGTAGGTGCCGTTGGAGGAGCCGAGGTCCTCGACCCACCAGCGGGTGCCGTCGGTGGTCAGCTGGGCGTGGCGGCGGCTGATGCCGTTGTCGGAGGACAGGTCGATGTCGGGCGTGATGCCGCGGCTGCGCGAGGCCCGGCCCAGCAGGATCGACTGGTGCCGCAGCGGGACGACGACCGGCAGCCCCGGGCGAGGGCAGCGCATCGGTGCTCTTCTGGTCGGCGTACCAGTCGGGGTCGATCCAGATCTCGGCCACCCAGCCGGTGCTGAGGACGGGCGACGGGTTGGGGTCCGCCGCCGGTCCGGCGGCACCCGCACCGGCACCCGCACCGGCACCCGCATCGGCACCCGCGTCGGCACCCCTGGGTCAGCCGGCGGCGCCGCGGTGCGGGGCAGGCTGCCGGTGGTGAAGTCGTAGCCGCACGCCTCGCAGAACAGCGCGTCGACCGGGTTGGTCGCCCCGCAGTTGGGACAGCCCGCGTCCGCACCGTCGTCGCCCCGGCGGCCCCGGCACCGTCGGGCGACCCGTCGGCCGGCGCCACGGTCGGCAGCACCGAGGTGTCGGTCGGCGCGACGGCGACGACCGCGAGGCCGCAGACGTCGCAGTAGTCGGTGGCCTGGGTCTCGTGGCCGGCAGGACAGGCCGTCACTTCTTGATCCGGGTGGTCTTGGTGGAGGCGGTGTCGAGCGCCATCTCGTCGGCCTTGTCGACGGTGCGCTTGAGCCGCACCGTGCCCTCGGCCTCGTCGTCGATGTCGACGACCTTGCGCAGCTTGGAGGTGGCCTCGTCGTTGCCGGTCTCGGCGGCGAGCTGGACCGCGCGCCCGAGCTTGGTGGTGGCGGTGGCCTCGTCGCCGACGGCCTTGGCCGCGAGGCCCTCCTGGATCATCGCGGCCAGCTCGGTCTGCCCGGTGTAGTGGGCGACCTGCGGGTCGATCTGCGTGGTGCGGCCGGAGTCGCCGGACCAGGTCGCCTTCACCAGCCCCTGGCAGACGACGTCGTCGCCGAGCGCGAGCTGCACGCGGGCGGCCAGCTGCTCCTGCCCGATCGCCTTCGCGGCCACCCGGACGGCCACGTGGTAGTCGCGCGACTCGTCGGCCCAGGCGCCGGTGGGATAGGCGCCGGTGAGCGCGTTGACCTCCGTACGCCGGTCGGTGAGGTCCTCGACGGTCGGCGCGACCTGCCGCACGAACAGCACCTGCGCGCCCTGCGGCGACCACACCCGCAGCTGGGCGTCGGCGACCCCGCGGGCCATCGAGGCCTGCATGATCTCGCGGAACTGCGCCTGCATCTGCGCGGGGCTCGGGATGATGTCGACGGTGCCGAGCAGCGCCTGCGCGATCCGGCGTACCTCCTCGACGACCCAGTCGGTGCCGACGCCCCGGCAGTCGCACTGGAACACGCCGGTGGCGCGCCGGATCGCGGCGTCGAGCTTGCCCTGGTCCTCGCGGTTCTCGCCGTCGGTGAGCAGGATCGCGTGCCGCTGGGTGACCTCGGGCACCGAGGCGAACAGGGTCACCGCCAGGTCGAGCCAGGTGCTCATCGCCGTGCCGCCGCTGGACACGAACTGGTCGACGGCCTGGCAGGCCTCGGCGCGTGTGCGCTCGTCCATCCGGACCAGCCCCGGCCCCGAGGTCACCTGGGGGTAGGCCAGGGCGGCCCGGTCGGAGCCGGCGACCACGGCGAACAGGGTGCCGTCGAGGATCTCGCCGACGGCGGCCTTCGCCGCGTCGCGGCCGGCCGCCATCCGCTGGGGGCCCATCGAGCCGGAGGTGTCGACGATGATGATCTCGCCCGCCGACCCCGAGCCCGGCCTGGCCGGCCGCACCGGCACCGGCGCAGGTGACGGTGACGATCGCGTTGACGTCGGTCCCGCCGTCCGGCAGGTACTCGTTCTGGTAGACGGCGGCGGTGAACTCAGCCATCGGATCCTCCCTGGGCCTGCATGGGTGTCTGGGTGGGTGTCGGTCGGTGCTGGTCGGCGTCGGGTCTCGCTCGGGGGCTCAGCGGCATTCTGCCCCGTCGCGACCCGGGCGAGCGCGGTCGTGATGTTGTCCTGCCCGCCCGAGGCGTTGGCGAAGTCGGTGAGCGCCAGCGCGAGCACGGCGGGGTCGGCGGTCGCGGCCGCCCGCACCAGGGCCGCGAGGGCGGCCGGCTCGGAGGCGTAGTTCCACAGCCCGTCGGAGCAGACCAGCAGCCAGCCCGGCCGGTCGACGACCAGGTGGCCGACCCGCGGGGTGAGGTCGGGGGCGTCGATGCCGAGCCACCGGGTGATGGCGTGCGCCTGCGGCCCCGACTCGGCCTGCTTGCGCGGGACCCCCGCCTCGATCTGCATCTGGGCGGCCGAGTCGTCGACGGAGAGCTGCTGCCCGTCGCCGTCGTCGGGGAGCCAGTAGGCGCGCGAGTCGCCGATGTTGGCGTACCAGAGCGCCGTGGTCGGGCCGGCCGCTGCTGCCGTCGACGATCGCGGCCACGAACGTCGCCGACGGCGGCGCGGTGGAGCCCGTCGGCGTCAGGCCGGCGACCGCGTCGTTGGCCGCGGCGACGGCCTGCGCGAACGCCCGCACGACCACCGACCGGCGGCTCTCGGGGGTGCCGAGCCCGTGCGGCAGCGGCGTGCGCAGCACCTCGCGGGCCGCTCGCGCGCCGGCCAGCGACGCGAGGTGGGAGTCGTCGGTGCGCGAGACGCCGTCGAGGACGACGAGGACGGCGTGCTCCCCCGGCGTGGCCGAGGCCAGCAGGGCCATCGCGTCCTCGTTGCGGTCGTGCCGCAGGCCGCGGTCGCAGACGCCGGCCACCCAGGCCGCGGGCTGCTCGCGGAAGTGGTCGCGCTCGCTGGCCGCCTTGGTGCCGCAGAGCTCGCAGTAGCCGTCGGGCCCGACGACGCCACCGCACGCCAGGCACGGACGTCGTGCATCGGCGGCCACCGGGTCGGAGTCGCTCGGCGCGGTGATCCGGGTGGGCGTGCTGATCGGACCGCTGCCGAGGTCGTCGACGGACGTCGCGGCCGACCGGAGCGGGCGCCGCCTCGGCGCCGGTGGGCCGGCCGCACCCCTCGCAGAACCTCGCGTCGGCGGGCACCGGCTCGTCGCAGTGCGGGCAGGGCGTGGTCTCGCTCACGTCAGCGTCCAGCTGCGGACGGCGTTGGCCTGGTTGACCAGGTCGATGCGCTCCTCGAGCGTCGGGGTGTCGCGGGCGAGGCTGCGCAGGGTCTGCTCGAGCGCGGCGCGCAGCCCGGGCTCGGTGGCCTCGTGCGAGCCGACGGTGCGACCGGCGCCACGCCGGGCCGCCGGGCCGGCGAGCACCACCTCGAGCGCCTCGCGCAGGATCCGGACCGTGTAGCGGGCCTGGCTGGTGCGGTCCATCGGGACCGACTCGACCGTGCGCATCGCCTCGTCGAGCAGCGCGAGGTCGTGCTGCGGGCTGGCGAGGAGGACGTCGGCCCGCACCTGCCGGCTCTCGACGAAGCCGCGGCTGCTCGAGGGCACCTGGTCGAGCGCCGCCACGGCCGCGCGGGTGTCGCCGCGCATCGCCCGCACCCGGGCCATGCCGAACGACGCCGGGGCGACGTACGCCGCGTCGGTCTGGGCACACGTGTCGTAGAGCCCCTCCGCGACGTCGGGCACTCCCCCGCGCTCGCAGGCGACCGCGAGCGCGAGCTTGGGCGCGAGCTCGCCGGGCACCTGCTGGCACACGGCGTTGAAGGAGGCCTGCGCCGTCGTCCAGTCGTCGGTGGCCATCGCGGCGAGGCCGTCGATCCACAGCGCCCGCCACTCCCACGGGTCGTCGGCGAGCAGCGCCGCCGCGAACCCGCGGGCCTGCGGCGGCGTCGCCCAGGTCGAGCGCCGCCCGGGCCCTGGCCAGCATCACCTCGGCGGTGCTCTCGGGGGCGGCCTCGAGCTCGACGAGGCGCGCGGCGGGGTCGTCGGTGCCGACCGCGGCCACCCAGGCGTGCTGCGGGTCGGTGGTGTCCTCGCGCAGCCGCGGCAGCTGGTGCCAGGCCAGCGCGGACGCCGAGGTGGTCGGCGGCCAGAAGAGCACCGACGCCGCCGAGGTCACCGCGACCGTGGGCGTCTGCTTGGCGACGTGCTCGCGCAGCACCCCGAGCACCTGCGTGCGCAGCTCGTCGGCGGAGGCGAACCGGTCGGCGGGGTCGGTGGCGCAGCACTTGGAGACCAGCCAGTAGAACGAGTCGTTCTGCGAGAACAGCGGCGTGGACGCCGCCGGGGGCAGCGAGTGGAGGTAGGTGCCCTGGTAGCCGCGGAACTCCAGGCGTCAGCACCACCAGCGTGCGACCGATCGTGTAGATGTCGGAGGCCACGCTCGGCCCGACCTGCGCCACCTCGGGCGCCTGGTAGCCGACCGTGCCGTAGATCGCCGACTCCTGGTCGTCGATACGGCGGACCCCGCCGAGGTCGATCAGCTTGACCGCGTCGCCGACCTGGATGAGGTTGTCGGGCTTGAAGTCGCAGTAGACCAGCCCGAGGTCGTGGAGGTACTGGAACGCCGGCAGCACCTCGAGCACGTAGGCCAGCGCCTGGTCGATCGGCAGCGGGTCGTAGTCGCCGGCGTTGTCGCGCATCCGCTGCTTGAGGATCTGCTTCAGCGAGGTGCCGCCGACGTACTCCATCACGATGTAGCCGGCGCCCTCGTGGGTGACGAAGTTGTAGATCTCGACGATCAGCGGGTGCTCGACCTGCGCGAGGAACTGCTGCTCGGCGATCGCGGCCGCCAGCGCGTCGGGGTCGCCGGAGTTGAGCAGCCCCTTCATCACCACCCAGCGGTCGGAGACGTTGCGGTCGCGGGCGAGGTAGATCCAGCCCAGACCGCCGTGCGCGAGCGCGCCCGCCACCTCGTACTGGCCGGCCACCAGGTCGCCGGCCACCAGCTTGGGGGTGAACGAGAACTCCTGGCCGCACTGCGGGCAGAAGCCCTCCTCGCGACCGGGCTCGCCGTCACGGCTGCGGCCGATCGCGGTGCCGCAGCGCGAGCAGGTGCGCTTGTCCTCGGGCACGACGGGGTGCGGGTTGATCGCACCCGGCCGCGTCGACCGGCGGCGCGGGCGGCACGCGGGTGAGGCCGGCGCCGAGGCGGGCGGCGCGCATCCGCTGCGACCCCGCGCGGGTGCGGCGGGTCGCGGACGACGACTGGCCGGCCCGGGCCGAGCCGAACGCGGTGGACTGCACCCGGCTCGCCGACGTCGCCACCGACGCGTCGGCGCCCAGCGGGTCGGCGGCGCCCGCCGCGTCCTGACCCCCCGGGCCGCCCGCTCCGGCTGCTCCGCCGGTCCCGTCGTGCCCGGCTGGACGCCGGGTGCGCCGCACACGTCGCAGTAGCCGTCGAGGATCGACCCCGAGCACCCCGGCTGGGCGCACGGCGTCCCGTCGGCGACCGTCGGCCGCCGCTCCCGGCGCCGCGACCGCCACGGTCGCCCCGCCGCCCGCTGCCGCCCTCGTCGCCCGGACGGTCGCCGGTCGGGCCGGTGGGCGCTCCGGACGTCGGCGCCATGCCGCACACGTCGCAGTAGCCGTCGACGAGGGTGCCGCCGCAGCCGGGCTGGTCGCAGGCGGTCGGGTGCTCATGCTGACTCCTTCGTCGGGCCGGTACGCGCGGGCCCGGCGCCCGTCGGACCGGTGCCGTCGCCGGCCTGGGCCAGCCAGGACTGGTAGGTGGCGACCAGCTGCCGGCAGACCGCCATCGGGGCCGGACGCCGCTCGAGGACGTCGCGGGCCCGCTGCTCGCTGTCGGCGAGGTCGGGCCGGTCGGCGAGGCCCAGGGCGCGGGCCTTGGCGACGTAGGCGTCGAGCAGGCCGACCAGCTCGGCGTGGTCGTCGAGGGCGTCGGCGTACGGCGTGCTGGGCCATCGTGAGCGCCTCGGAGACCCGCTCGAGGCGGTGCTGGTAGGACGCGCAGCCCGTCCGGGGTGTTGGGCACCGGACCGAGCGCGTCGACGTCGGGCACGGCGTAGCGCGGGGAGGGGTCGACGGTGTCGACGCAGGCCTCGGCGAGCCGGACCAGGGCCTGGGCCCGGGCGCCGAGGTCGGCCCGCAGCTCGCGGACGCTGGTCAGCTGGTCGCGGGCGGTGCGGCGCTGGGCGTTGCCGACGATCAGGTCGCGCTCGCAGGTGGTGGCGTCGACCTCGAGCGGCGCCAGCAGTCCACCGACGTCGGCCCCGCGCTCGGCCCGCTCGGTGACGGCGGCGAGCCGCTCGGCGAGCGCCGCCACCCGCGCGGCGGCGGTGGGCCGGGCGTGAGCGGGCTCGAGCGTCGACCTGGTCGTGGAGCCGCTCGAGCTGGGCGCGCAGCTGCCGGATCCGGGCCGCGGCCGCGTCGGCTCCGGGCACGAGCGACAGCGTGGTGCGCAGCTGGGCGGCGAGCGCGTCGGAGAGCCGGCACGCCTCCGGCACCGAGACCGCCATCCCGCCCGGGATCTCGCTGGCGCCGTCGAGGCGGCCCCAGACCAGCGCCGAGATCCGCTTGCCGCTCGGTCTCCAGCACCCGGCCGCCGTCCCAGGTGGCGACGATCAGCTGGTAGCGGTCGTGCACCGCCTTCCAGAGCGCGAGCGAGAGCATCATGTCGCCGGCCACCTGGCCACCGCGGTCGGCGGCGAGCGCGGCGGCGTCGAGCTGGTCGAGCTCGGTGCGGCGGGCGCGCAGCCAGTCGTCGAGCTCGCCGAGGTAGGCCTGGATCGCGGCCGGCTCGATCGCCGTCCCGATGGCCGGCCCGGGGCGCGCGGCGCGGTGGTCATCGACCCCCCGCAGGACGGCCGTACGTCGGCTGCGGCTGCGGCTGGTCGTCGAGCGTCGGTCGCAGCCAGGTGTCGTAGCTGCGCTGCCACGACCCGTCGCGGCGCATCTTCTCGAGGACGGCGTTGACGAGGCGGGCCAGGTCGACGTCGTCCTGGTTGACCCCGATCCCGTAGGGCTCGGCGGTGAACGCCTGCTGCCCGGCCGGGATCACGGCGTAGGGGTCCTGGGCGGCCAGGCCGGCGAGCACCGTGTCGTCGCCGGTGATCGCGTCGACCTCACCGCGCTGGAACTTCACCAGGCAGCCGGTGTGCGTGGCGGCCTGCACCAGCACGGTGTCGTCGGGGGCCTGCGCCGCGATGTTGGCCAGGCTGGTGGTGCCGCTCGGGGCGCAGACGCGCAGCCCGGCGAGCTCGTCCACCGTGTCGACGCCGGTGGTGGCGAGGTCGGAGCGGACCAGCAGCTTCTGGCCGGAGAGGTAGTAGACGGCCGAGAACGCGATCTCCTTCCAGCGGTCGCAGTTGATCGTCATGTTGCGGGCGACGAGGTCGACCCGACCCTCCTGGAGGGCGGGCAGCCGGTCGGCGGCGGTGATCACCCGCAGCGTGATCCGGTCGTCGATGTCGGCGAGGTCGCCACCGAAGATCGCGAGCGCGACCTGGCGGACCATGTCGATGTCGAAGCCCTCGATCCGGCCGGTGATCGGATCGCGGGAGCCGAGCAGGTAGGAGTCGGCCGAGACGCCGGCGACCAGCCGCCGCTTGCTGAGGATCCGGCGCACGGCCTCGCCGCTGCGGAGGTCGGCGATGGAGCCGCCGGGCTCGTAGGAGCGGGTCGGGTCGCCGCACTCCTGGGGCGCCGCCGGCGTCGGCGGCTCCGGGACCTCGGCGGGAGCCGGCGCCGCGACCGGCGTGGCGTCGTAGCCGCAGCCGGCGAGGAGCAGCGCCAGCAGGGCCGACCGCGCACGAGCGAGCGCAGACGGAGCACGTCCTGGGGTGTTCATGAGTACTCCTTGCGGCGCTGGTTGATGCCCCAGGTGGCCGCGGCGGCGCCGAGCAGGCCGGCGAGGAGCGTGAGGATCGCCAGCACCAGGGTGAGCTCGTTGGACCGCAGCTCGTCGGCGACCTCCGCGCCGGCCTCGGCGATGATGGCGGAGGCAGCGGCGTCGTAGTCGTCGAAGGCGGCGGTGCTCGAGTCGGCGCGCACCGGGTGCCGTCGGCACGCTGCCCGGTGGACGCCGTCACGGCGTCCTCCCAGCGACCCTTGTCGTCGAGGTCGATGACGTGGGCGTGGGCATCGGCGTACGCCGTCCACTGCGCGGTCAGCGCGGTGGCGGCGACCACGGTGCTCGCGGCGGCGGTCCAGGCGTCCTCGCGGTCGTCGGTGGCCGCCCGGCGGATCAGGCGGAGGCTCTCCTCGGCCTTCGCGTCGTTGGCCGCGGTGCGGGCCGTCGCCTCGTCGCGGGCCAGGCTGAACGGGCCGGCCTGCAGGTCGTCGATGGCGCCGCGCTGGTTGCTGGCGTAGCTGACGGTGACGAAGCCGACCAGCGCGAAGGCCAGCCCGGCCGCCACCAGGCCGCGGTTGAGGCGGCGGTGGAAGCGACGCGCGATCTCGCGGTTGACCCACCACAGCACCGCGAGCACGGCGAGCACGAGCAGCGCCAGCCACCAGCGGTGGTCGACCCCCATCTCGTACTCGGCCCGGTCGGCGTTGGCGGAGACCAGCTCGTCGAGGATCGGCGTCGCCGCGGACCGCAGGGTCTGGCTGGCCTCCAGCAGGTAGGCGCCCCCGACCGGGAAGGCCTGCCGGTTGTTGTCGCGGGCCTGGGTGATCGCGGTGGTGTAGCGGGTGACCTCGGTGTTGAGCGCCGCCAGCGCTGCTCGGTCGGCGGGCTGGGCGTCGGCGGCGTCGGCGACCTGCGTGAGCACCGAGTCGATGGTGGCGTCGTACTCGGCGCGCTGCTCGGCCGGCTCGAGGCCGCCCTGGAGGAAGGCGTTGCTGGCCAGCGCGTCGGCGCGGTAGAGGGAGGTCTCGATGTCCTGCACGCGCACCAGCTGCTCGGCGTTGTCGGCGGCGCGGTCGCCGGCCTGCCAGGCCAGGACCTGCAGCAGGGCGGCCAGGACGCCGAAGACCAGGCAGGCGGTGACCGCGAGCACCTGCCAGCGGTTGAGCAGGGCGGGCACGTTCTCCGGCTGGGGTCGCGGCGCGGTGCCGGGCAGCGGTGCCGGGCAGCGTGCCGGCAGCGTCGGCCGCGCGCGCCGCGGCGCGGGGTCGACCCGGCAGCGGACGCCGGCGAGGCCGGGCCGGTCGCGGACGCCTGCGTCATGGGCTCTCCTCCGGGGCGGGTGCGGGAGCATCGTCCACCCGCGGCGGTCGGGGTTCAACCACCGCACCCGGCTCCGGCCCGATCGCCGACCGACGGGTTGCGGGGGCAGGTCGGGGGCGGGCGGGGTCAGCGCGACGGGGTCGAGGTCGTCGACGTCGAGCGTGCGCAGCTGCTCGAGGGTCGGCTGCTCGACCTCGCGCAGCCGCCAGGCATGGCGACCGATCGCGGCCTCGAGCAGGTTGCGCACCCACCGGGCGTTGCCGAACGTCGGCCCGCGCTCGACCAGCGCCAGCAGGCCGGCGACCCGGTCGAGGACGTCGGGCCCGGCGTCGTACTGGGCCTTCTCGACCATCACCGCGAAGATCGCCGCCAGCTCGTCGTCGGTGTAGTCGGCGAAGTCGATGGTGGTGCGGAAGCGGCTCTCGAGGCCGGGGTTCTGGGCGACGAAGACCTCCATCGGCGCGGGGTAGCCGGCGACGATCACGACCAGGTCGTCGCGGCGGTCCTCCATCTCCTTGACCAGGGTGTCGACGGCCTCCTGGCCGTACTGGTCGCCGGCCAGGGAGTAGGCCTCGTCGATGAAGAGCACGCCGCCGGCTGCGGAGGCCACGACCTCGGCGGTCTTCATCGCGGTCTGCCCGAGGTAGCCGGCGACCAGCTCGGAGCGGTCGACCTCGACCAGCTGGCCCTGCGAGAGCAGGCCCGAGCGCGCGGTAGATGCCGGCCACCAGCCGGGCGACGGTGGTCTTGCCGGTGCCGGGGTTGCCGTTGAAGATCATGTGTCGCGTGATCGTCGCCGCCGTGAGGCCGGCCTCCGCGCGCAGCCCCTCGACGCGCAGGATCGCGGCCTGCCGGTGGATCTCGGCCTTGACCTCGGTGAGCCCGACCAGCGCGTCGAGCTCGGCCAGCAGCTCGTCGACGGTCTTGGGCTCGGGGGCTGGCTCTGGGGCGGGCTCGGGCGCCGGCGCCGGCGCCGGCGCTGGCGCTGGCTCTGGCTCTGGCGCTGGCTCTATCTCTGGCGGGGCGGAGGCGGGGTCGGAAGCGTCGGCGAGATCGAGGTTGGTGAGCTTGCGCTGCACCTGGTGGAGCTGGTCGAGCATCTGGGCCAGGAAGTGGTCGCCGACGCCCGGGACGGTCTCGCGGGGTCCGACGGGGTCGGCCGACCGGGACGAGCGCCGGCGCCTCGCCGAGCTGGGCGGCCGCGGCGGTGGTGGCGTTGCCGACCACGCGGGGGCTGGGCTCGCCGAGCGTGCAGGCGGCCAGCGCGACGTCGCCCAGCGCCGCGGCGTACGCCGGCGCGTGGGCCGAGCGAGCCAGCGCCAGCGCCGCCATGGTCGGGCGTGGGCGCCGAGCGGTAGCGACGCCCGCGGGAGGCGGCGTCGGTGAAGGCCTCGGCGCCACCGTCGAGCCCGGTCTGCTCGGTCCAGCCGAGGAAGGCGCCGCGGGCGGGCTCGGCGACGGTCGCGGCCAGGCACTCCCCCTCGCGGCGCGCGGCCGCCGCGTCGACCCCGGCGGCGCGGGCGGCGGCGACGAGCGCGTCGAGGGCGGCGCCGAGGGTCAGGTCGCTCATGCGGGGGGTCCCAGCGTCAGGTCGGGGCCGCTCGGCGTACCGAACTTGGCCTGGAGGAAGAGGCCGTGCGCGAGCAGCGCCTGGGCGTCGGCGCGGTTGGCGGCGTCGAAGATCTGGTCCATCGTCGAGGCGAGCAGCTCGAGCTGGTCGATCGAGCACCATCAGCGAGGTCTTGTAGCCGTCGATCGGCCGGGTGTCGGCCCAGTCGCGCGGCAGCCGGAGGTAGCCGCCGACCGCCTCCGGCAGGTAGGTCGTGGCGGTGGCCACCACGGAGTAGGCCTCGGCGCTGCCGAGCCCGAGGTTGCGCAGCCGCGGGAGCGTGTCGTTGATGGTGCGCGCGATCCGCACGACCCGCGAGACCACCACCGGCGGGGCGTTGCCGTCGCGCAGCATCGCGTGGACGCGGTTGAGCGAGGCCAGGATCTCCGGCTCGGTCGGCGGCGCCGGTACGGCCGAGCCCTGCTCGTCGTCGCGTCGACCTCGCAGCCACGACCTGAGTCCCACGCGTGCTCGCTCCGTCGGTCCGTCAGCTCCTGGGTGTGCGGTGGTCAGCCGGTGGGCAGCTGGGAGAGGTCGAGGGCACCGGCGGCGTTGCGCTGGTCGTGCTTCTGCACCCGCTCGAGGTAGCTGCGCGACTTCTCGACCTCGGTCTCGAGCACCCCGATGGTGGCCGACATCGAGTCGAGTGCCTGGAGCTTGAACTCGTCGATGGAGTCCATCGTGGCGTAGATGTTGGCGAACGCCGCCTGGAGCTGCTCGATGCCGATGCTCGAGGACGCCGCCTGCTCCTGGATCGCCGCGGAGTTGTCGCGCAGCATCTCGGAGGTGCGCTGGATCATGCCGGACGTCGTGGTGTTGAGCGCGCTGATCTGGTCGAGCACGAGCTTCTGGTTGCCCAGCGCCTGCGCCACGATCACGGCGGTGCGCAGCGCCGAGACCGTCGTGGTCGAGGCCCGGTCGACGCCCTTGATCAGCTCGATGTTGTTCTTGATGATGATGTCGATGGCCAGGTAGCTCTGGATCGACACCGCCAGCTGGGTGAGCAGGTCCTGGTGCTTCTGCCGGACGTAGAACAGCACGTCCTGCGACAGCGCCCGGGCGGCGTCGGGGTCGGAGAGCTCGAGCTCGGCGATCCGGGCGGCGAGCCGGGCGTCGAGGCGCTCGGCGACGTAGACGTACTGGTTGAGCCGGCCCATCACCGCCCACAGGTTGGTCTTCTCGAGGTTGAGGGAGACGTTGTCCTTGGTGAGCTCGTCCTGGCCGTTGCGGAGGCTGTGCAGGATGCCGTTGAGCTGGCTCTGCGCCGACTGGTACTTGCGGAAGTAGTCGGTCATCTTGTCGCCGAAGGGCAGCAGGTCGAGCCAGCGCTTGGCGCCGGTGGCCTGGCTGGGGTCGAGGTCCTCGACCGTGCGGCGCAGCTCGAGCAGGGTCTTGCCGACCGCCGAGCCCTGCGCGAGGCCACCCTCCTTCAGGGCTCGCACCGGCTGCTCGAGCATCCGGTTGGAGGTCTCGGCGGCCTTGCGGATGTCGGCGTCGCCCATGGTGCGCACGCTCTCGGCCTGCGCCGCGAACTCGGGGCTGCCGCTCGCGGTGGCCTCGAGCGCGGTGAGGAACGAGTCGACCTTCGCGTCGAGCTCGGGGATCGCCTCGGCCGACACCTGGGGCGCCATCTTCGGGGCCTGGGTCTCGATCACCAGCGCCGGCGGCGCGGGCGCGGTGAGCGTGATCGTCGGCTCCGGCGGGGCGAGCGGCGCTGCGGCGCCCGCGGCCCCGGCGTTGCCCCCGGTGCCCGCCGTGGGCTCGGGCTGGCTGGGCGTCTCGGTCATGGGTCCTCCGCTGAGCAGACGAGAAGTCGGTGCTCGGAGACTAGTCGCACCCACCCCCCGCGGTCGCGCAGGAATTCAGCCGCGGTGGCGGCGGGTCACCCGGATCCGCAGGTACTTCTCGAACGGCACGGCCCGGGTGCCGGGCTGGCTGATCTGGAAGTCGCAGCCCGTCGTCGTCGGACGCGCCGAGCGCCGGGCGCGCGACCCGGACCGTCAGCAGGACCGACCGTCCCCGGGCCAGCGGGCGCGGAGCGCCAGGTGCCGCGGCGCACGGCGCGGGTGACGTCGGCGCCGCCGGTGCGCACCTGCAGCCGTAGACCTCGGGTTGCGCACCGCAGCCGCGGACCGCCAGCACCGCGGGCTCCCGACCCCGGTTGGTCAGCACCAGCCGGCTGGTCCGGCGTCTTCCCGGGACGCAGCACGAGCCGTCGCGGCGACAGCCGGGCCTGCACCAGCAGCGCGGTCGTGTCGGAGATCCCGCGCGACGAACGCGTCGGCGTCGTCGGTGGGCGGGTCGAAGGTGTCGCTCGTCGTCGCTGCCGGCGACCCGCAGGCCCGCGGCGGCGTCCCAGGCCGACGTCGGTGCCCGTCGCCAGGGCGTACTGCTCGCCCACGAAGGCCCTCGGCTCACCAGCGCGCCGCCGTCGTCGAAGGTCCGCAGGGTCATGCCCAGCCGGTCGCCGAGGATGGTGTACTCCGTGGAGAAGACGGCCGGCCCGGTCGGCGTCACGGCCAGCGCAGGCGCGCCGCGGGACGGCGCCGTACGGGAAGCGTGCGTAGCCACCCGGGCGCCGTCGGCGCCGTAGTCGGCGAGGAGCAGCGCGAGGTCGCCGCCGGTCGGACCGAGGTTGTCCGTCGTCGAGGCGCCGAGACCAGGATCCGATCGCCGGAGACGGCCACGTCGGCCGCGATGTCCTGCTGGACGACGTCGAGCGGTCTTCGTCCACTCGACCGTGAGCGTCTGCCCGTCGAGCCGTGCGCAGCACGTAGCTGGTCGGCTCCGGCGCCCGCCGGGGAGCCGCCGAGCACCACGAGGTCGTCGCCGACGGACAGCGACCGAGCTCCACGTGGCACGGACCTGCTCGGTGACCTTGCCGGCGTGCTCGCGACGCAGCTCGACCGGTCGCGAGGTCGAAGCGTCGCACGGAGGAGCCGCCGACCACGTAGTAGCTGTCGCCGACGACCGCGAGTCCGCTCATGGTGCGTGGCGTCGTCGCGCCACCGGGTCCACACCAGCGCCCCGTCGGGGTCGTAGCGGGTGACCGAGAAGCCCGCCGGGCTGTCCCAGCCGTTGACGGTGGTGGAACGCCGGTCGACAGCACCAGGGCGCCCCAGGCGCCGGCGACCACGTCGACGGCGCTGTCGAGGTGGTCGGTGCCGTCGCGGCGCGACCACAGCTCGTCGCCCCGGGCGTCGAGCTTGGTGACCGACCACCTCCCGGGCGGCCTGGCCGTGCTCCTGCTCACCGTCGAGACTCGTGCTCGTGGCGCGACGTACGTCGCACCCCCGTGCGCCGGCGATCGTCGCGCCGTCTCGGCGGTGCCCGTGCGCACGCAGCTTGGTCACCCAGGAGCGGGTCACCCGTGGCGCGCTCGCCGCTGGCTACCCGGCTCCGGCCGGGACGGTCGTGACCGCCAGCACCAGGGCACACGCCGTCAGAGCCCCCGCGATTCTCCCCATGCGTGCAGGGGACCATGCGCGGCGGCGCGGAACGACTAGGAAATGACTAGGCGGAGCGGTCGGACGGCGCCCTGGTCTGGTGCCGGATGGGCGCGCACGGGTCGAGGCGCACGGCGAGCACCGGCAGCAGCGCCTGGGTGACCGGGCCGATGCCGAGCGCGAACAGCACGGTGCCCACGCCGAGGACACCGCCGAGGACCAGGCCGACCAGGACGACCGCGATCTCGAGGGCGGTGCGGACCAGCCGGAGCGAGAGGCCCGTGCGCCGGTGCAGGCCGGTCATCAGCCCGTCGCGGGGTCCGCGGCCGAGCTGGGCTCCCATGTAGAGGGCGGTGGCCAGGCCGCAGAGCAGCACCCCACCGACCGTCAGCGCGATCCGCAGGGCGAGCGACGTCGGGGCGGTCGAGCAGCCACAGCGTCGCGTCGGCCGAGAACCCGACGACGACCGCGTTGCTGATCGTGCCCAGCCCGGGCATCTCCCGCAGCGGGATCCAGAGCACCAGCACCACGAAGCTCATCACCACGACCGCCTGACCGAGCGTGATCGGCACGTGCCGGATCAGGCCGGAGTGCAGGACGTCCCACGGCGCCAGGCCGAGGTCGGCGCGGACCATCCACGCCAGGCTGGCGCCGTAGAGCACCAGGCCGACGTAGAGCTGGACCAGGCGGCGGGTGAGGCGGCCGGCGCGCAGCTGGGCGATCGGCCCGAGGTCGCTGAGCCCGGTGGGGGCGATGGGCGCGGCCGGGTCGGGCAGCGTCGTCGCCGAGGTCGAGGAAGGATGACGGCGGCCATGTCGACCGAGTGTGCGCCCGATTGGCCTGGTCCTGAATAGCCAATCGTGAGACAGTGGCCTGCATGATGCCGTCCATCAGTGCCGGTCGGGTGGCCACCCTGGTCGGTGACTTCGACCGCAGCCCGGCGTACGCCGGCCTGGCCACCTCGCTCACCCACCTGATCGGCGACGGCCGGATCGGCTACGACGTCCGGCTGCCGAGCGAGCGCGAGCTCACCGACGCGCTCGGCGTCTCCCGCACCACCGTCACCCGCGCCTACGCCGCCCTGCGCGACACCGGCTACGCCGCGGCCCGGCACGGGGCCGGCACCTTCACCCGGGTGCCGGGCGGGCGGGCCCGGGCCCGCGACCAGGCCCTGAGCCCGCGGCAGGGCGACCACGACTCGATCGACCTCAACTGCGCGGCGACCTCCGCTCCGCCGGGCATCGCCGAGGCGTACGCCACGGCCGCGGCCGAGCTGCCGGCGTACCTGGGCGGTCATGGCTACTTCCCGGCCGGGATGCCCGAGCTCCAGGCGGCGATCGCGGCGACCTTCGACCAGCGCGGCCTGCCGACCGACCCCGGGCAGATCCTGGTCACCAACGGCGCGCTGTCGGCGATCTCGGTGGTGGCGCAGGCCTTCGCCGGGCCGGGCGACCGGGTGCTGGTCGACTCCCCCGGCTACCCCAACGCGACGCTCGCGATCCGGCACAGCGGTGCGCGGGTGACCGGCTCGCCCGTCGACCCCGACGGCTGGGACCTCGACGCCGTCGCCGCGACGCTGCGCCAGGTGGCCCCGCGGCTGGCCTACCTGATCGCCGACTTCCAGAACCCCACCGGCCACCTGATGAGCGACGCCCAGCGGGAGGCCTACGCCGCCGCCCTGCGTCGCACGGGCACGGTCGCGGTGGTCGACGAGGCGCACCAGGCGCTGGCGCTCGACGGGCAGCCGATGCCGCGACCGCTCGCGTCGTACGCGCCGGAGACGGTGACCGTGGGGTCGGCGAGCAAGGCGCTACTGGGGCGGTCTGCGACTGGGCTGGATCCGCGCGCCGCGCGGGATGGAGGAACGACTGACCGACGTGCGCGTCGGCCTCGACCTCGGCGCCCCGGTGCTGGAGCAGCTGGTGCTCGCGCGGCTGCTCGCGCAGGGCGACGCCGTCGTGGAGGGGCACCGGGTCCGGCTGCGCGAGCAGCGCGACGCCCTGGTCTCCGCCGTCGCCGAGCGACTCCCGTCGTGGCGCTTCCACCGTCCCGGCGGCGGGCTGGCGCTGTGGTGCGAGCTGCCCGGCGGCTCCGGCACCGCCCTGGCCACGGAGGCCGAGCGGCACGGCGTCGTCGTCGCCCCCGGCCCGGCCTTCGCCGCCGAGGGCGGCCTCGACCGGTTCGTCCGGATCCCCTGGACCCGCCCGCCCGACGAGCTGCGCACGGCCGTCGACCGGCTCGCGCTCGCCTGGGACGCCGTCGGCCACCGCGACCCCCGCTCCCCCGCCCCCCGCGGCCGGGTGATGGTGGCGTGACCGCGGCGCCGGACGGGGTCTGGGGCGCCGGGGCGGGCCGAGCGCGGTGGAGGCGACCTAGGCTGACCGGGTGAGCCGGCCCGAGACCACGCCCGACGGTCGGTACCTCGTGATCGACGGCCGTCGCTGGCGGGCCACGGACCCGGCGATCCCCGACGGATCGTCGCGACGAGCTCACCCGCATCCTGATGGCCTGGCGCCGCGACGTACGCCGCACCCGCGGCACCGACGAGGAGGCCACCTCTCGCGCCGGCGTCCAGGCCGCCAAGGTCGCCCTCGGCGAGCGCGGGACCCCCTGGTGGGAGCAGTCCGACGCTGAGCGCCAGGAGCGCTGGGGCGCGGAGGTGCCGGAGCCGGAGCCGCGTGGGTAGTTCAGGGACTACCCACCCGCGGAGGCCGGCGGTTCGGTGAGGACGCGGAGCGCCAGCTGGGTGGTGGCGGGGACGCCGAGGTAGCCGACGACGCCGGCGACGCGGTCCGGTGGCAGCGGCAGCAGCCCCGGGGTGCCGGGGACGTCAGGCCGGAGCCCGAGGTCGAGGTCGGTGCGGCCGGACATGATCGACAGGTTGAACTCGAAGCGCTCCCGCGCCGCCGGGGCGCTGAGCCTCGTGCGCAGGCCGGCCCCTATCCGGCGCAGGCCCTGCTCCTCGCAGTAGGAGTCGAGCGCGGCGACGAGGTTGTCCCCGCCGCAGTGGTCGAGGTCGGCCCAGACCGCCTGCATCGAGCCCATCTGCGACAGCAGGACCGGTGCGGTCTTCGGACCGATCCCCGGCACCCCGGGCAGGTTGTCGCTCGCGTCGCCGCGCAGGGCGGCGTACTCGAGGTAGTGCTCGGCGGCGATGCCGTAGAGCGCGTGCAGCCGGCGCGGGTTGAGCAACGGCGAGCCGTTGATGCCGCCGGTGATCAGCCGCAGCACCCGGGTGGTGTCGCTGATGTGGGCGAACGAGTCGCGGTCGGAGGTGACGATCACGCAGTGCCAGCCGGACCGCTCCGCCCAGGTCGCGGCCGAGGCGCTCACGTCGTCGGCCTCCAGACCGTCCGGCGTCACCGTGAGCAGGCCCAGGGCGTCGAGCAGGTCGCTGGCCCGGTCGAGCTGGTCGACCAGGGTGGCGTCCTTGGCGGCCCGCCCCGCCTTGTACGCCGGGTAGGCCTCCTCACGCACGGACGACGTCCGGCAGTCGAAGCCGAACAGCACCGCATCGGGAGCGAACTGGTCGATGGCCTCGAGGATCTGGCGCAGCATCCCGTGCAGCGCCCAGACCGGCCGCCCCTGCCGGTCGCGCAGGTCGGACTGGGCGCGGGCGTGGTGGTTGCGGTGCAGGAGCGACGGCGCGTCGACGGTGAGCAGCAGCTGGGGCTCGACGCTGCTGGGAGCAGTGGGTGCAGGCATGGTGTGCGAGCCACCCTAGGCCGTCGTCGAGGACGGCCGGCCGGGCGCCGAACTCGTGCGCGACCGGAGGGTCCGGACGCCCAGATCTGTGCCACTCTGGAAGGTCCACCAGGCAACGTCTTGGCGTGTGTTCGTGGCACTAGCAAAGGGGAGGACGCCATGCACCGCTTCGGCACCATCTCGCACCGATCCCGCTCCGCGCCGACCGCGATCGCCCTCGTGGTCGGCGTCGTCATGGCCGTCGTCAGCTCGACGCTGATGCCGGTCTCGCAAGCCGCCGAGGCGGCCCCGCCGCCGTGGGTGGACCACGCCACGTCGTGGACCAACCCAGCGGCTCGCTCGCCCAAGGTGGTCGACCTGCGCTTCGCCGCGCACGACGACTTCGACCGCGTCGTGATCGACCTCCGAGGCAAGATCCCCGGGGGCAGCGCGCGCTACCAACGCCGGTTCACCCACGACGGGTCCGGCAACCCGGTGCGCATCCGCGGCCGCTCGGGCATCGCGCTCGCGCTCACCCCGGCCGTCGCCCACGACCGCCGCGGTCACAACGTGTACGACGGCCCGCGGGTCGCCCGGCCGCGACTCGAGACGTTGAAGGCGCTCGCGTTCACCGGTGACTTCGAGGGCACGGTCAGCTTCGGCTTCGCCCTCAACCACCGCGCCGACTACCGCGTGTTCTTCCTGCACCGTCCGCAGCGGCTGGTGATCGACTTCCGGCACGACTGACCCGGCACCACGGCCGCCAGCGGGTTTCGTGGCTCGCTCCGCTCGCACCTCAACCACCGGAAGGTGACCACGGTGGTTGAGGTGCGAGGAGCGCCAGCGACGAGCCACGAAACCACCCGCCGGCGACCGCGGTGGTTGAGGTGCGAGGAGCGCCAGCGACGAGCCACGAAACCACCCGCCGGCGACCACGGTGGTTGAGGTGCGAGGAGCGCCAGCGACGAGCCACGAAACCACCTGCCGGGCTCGGCGCTGCGATGCGCTCACCGGGCCTCGACGCGCCCGTCGCGACCTCGCAGGCTCGGTCGCGGGGCTTGCTCGACCTTCGCTCGCCCACGCAGCGCGCTCGTGCCTCGCGCGCTGCTGCTCGCTCCGGTCAGGTGAGGCTGACGGCGCGGGCGGAGACGGCGTCCATGGCGGACTCGATCTCGGCGAGGATCTCGGTGGGGATCGGGGAGTCGACGGAGAGGGCGACGAGGGCCCGGCCGCCCTTGGTGTCGCGGGAGACCTGCATGCCGGCGATGTTGACGCCGGCCTCGCCGAGGATCTGGCCGACGGTGCCGACCATGCCGGGGCGGTCGGAGTAGGTGAAGAACGCGAGGTGGTCGGTGGGCTCGATGTCGATGTCGAAGCCGTTGACCTCGACCAGCCGCTCGCGCTGGTGGATGCCGATCAGCGTGCCGCTCACCGAGACCTGGTCGCCGTCGGCGAGGGTGCCGCGGATCGTGATCAGGTTGCGGTGGTCGGGGCTCTCCGGGTCGGTGACCAGCCGGACGGCGGTGCCGCGCTCGGCCGCGAGCAGCGGCGCGTTGACGTAGGAGACCTGGTCCTCGACGACGTCGGCGAAGACGCCCTTGAGCGCCGCCAGCTCGAGCACCTTGACGTCGAAGTCGGTGATCTCTCCGCGCACCTCGACGTCGATCTGCTGGGCCACCTCGCCGGCCAGGCCGGTGAAGACCCGGCCCAGCTTCTCGGCGAGCGGGATGCCGGGACGCACGTCCTCGGCGATCACCCCGCCCTGCACGTTGACCGCGTCGGGCACGAGCTCGCCGGCCAGCGCGAGGCGGACCGACCTGGCCACGGCGATGCCGGCCTTCTCCTGCGCCTCGTCGGTGGAGGCTCCGAGGTGCGGGGTGGCGACGACGTTCTCGAGCTCGAACAGCGGGCTGTCGGTGCAGGGCTCCTCGGTGAACACGTCGAGCCCGGCGGCGGCGATCCGGCCGGTCTTCAACGCGTCGTGCAGCGCGATCTCGTCCACGATCCCGCCGCGGGCGGCGTTGACCAGCACCAGCGAGGGCTTGGCCCGGGCCAGCTGCTCGGCACCGATCAGCCCCACGGTCTCGGACGTCTTGGGCAGGTGGACCGACATGAAGTCGGACTCCGCCAGCAGCACGTCGAGGTCGACCAGCCGCACGCCCATCTGCGCCGCGCGCCCGGCCTGCACGTAGGGGTCGTAGGCGATCACGTGCATGCCGAAGGCGCTCAACCGCTGGGCGACCAGGACGCCGATCCGGCCCAGCCCGACGATGCCGACGGTCTTCTCGTAGAGCTCGATGCCGGTGTACTTCGACCGCTTCCACTCCCCCGTGCGCAGCGCGGCGTGCGCGGGCGACACGTGCCGGGCGGCGGCGAGCATCAGCGCGACCGCGAGCTCGGCGGCGCTGACGATGTTGGACGTCGGCGCGTTGACGACCATCACGCCGGCCTGGGTGGCGGCGCGGACGTCGACGTTGTCGAGGCCGACGCCGGCGCGGGCGACCACCTTCAGCCGGGGCGCGGCGGCGAGCGCCTCCGCGTCGACCTTGGTCGCGGACCGCACCAGGATCGCGTCGGCATCGGCGAGGGCCGGCAGCAGCTCACCTCGGTCGGCGCCGTGGCAGTGGCGGATCTCGAAGTCGGGGCCGAGCGCCTCCACGGTGGCGGGGCTGAGCTCTTCGGCGATGAGGACGACGGGGCGGTCGGTCACAGCGGTGTCCTGGGGTCTCGACGGAACGTTCACGAGCAGGGAGGCACGACGCTGTGCGACCCGTCACTGTACCCGAGCGGCTGCCCCTGCCGAGGGAGTCCCGACGCGCGGTCGGTCAGCCCGGCCGGTCGTCGAGCCCGGTGGCGTACTGGGCGGCGCCGCTGGTGCCGGGGAAGAGCAGGTCGGACGTGCTGGTGGCCGCCCAGGAGTCGGCCAGCCGCACCAGCGCCCGCCCGGCACCCTCGGCGGCGACGACGAGGTCGTCGAGGTGACGGCTCAGGGTCGAGAGCGACCGGAGCAGGGCCTCGACGAAGCCCGACACGCGTCTCGCCCAGGCCGCGACGGTCATCGCGATGTCGACGATCGCCGACGCGGTGAAGACGGCGGAGAGCAGCTGTGCGGCCTTCGAGACGACCTGCCCGACGACCTCGGCCAGGGCGTCTCGCACGATCTCGCGGACCCCCGCCACGATCGCCCCCGCGGTCTCGGTGGCGGCGGCGACGCCGGTGACCCCCGTGCCGAGGGCGTCGATGACCGCGGCCTGGGTCTGCGCGGCGGCACGGTAGGCACCGACCGCCAGCCCGTCCCACGGGGACGTCGCCCGGTCGACCGCGCCGAGGTAGTGCTCGCTGGTGTCGTGGACCAGCCCGGCGATCCGGTGCCAGGACGACGCGAAGGCGTGGATCTGGTCGGGGTCACCGGCCAGGTCGTCGAACCATCCCGCGAGCGGCTGGAGGTGCTCGACCACCCAGCCGACGCCGGCGGCCACCAGCGCGCCGAACGGGTCGGCGACGACCCCGAGGCCCTCCAGCCCCACCGCCGCCCCGAGCACCGCGGCCTCGACCCAGTCGCCGTCAGCGAGCGCGGACCCCGTGCCGACGAGCACGTCCAGCGAGGCGATGCCGGTGAGGGCCCCGGTGGAGTCCTCCCTCCCGACGAGCAGGGTCTCGCCGCTCACCACGACCCTCCGTGGCCGGGCGCCTCGGGCATCGCCCGGACGACCAGGTGGTCGACCTCGTCGATGATCCGGGCCGTGGCCCGCAGCTGCGTGGCGGTCGCGCCGAGGCTGCCGACCGCCAACGAGGCGCCGGTCACCCCGGCCGCCTGCACCGGGGCGAGCGCCGCACCCAGGAACGCGCAGAGCCTGCCGAACGCCTCGCCCGAGACGGCCAGCTGCCGCCCGGCCTGCACGCCGTCGTGGGCCGCCCCGGCCAGCGCCTCGACCTCGCCCGCGTGCCGGCGCATCGCGTCGGTGCCGACCTCGACCACGTCGCTCACCGCAGCACCCCCGGTCGGTCGTCGCCGGCCCGCGGCTCGGGCGAGGACGCCGGCGCGAACAGCGCGGCGTACTGACGGGCGATCTCGCGGGTGGTGCCGGACTCGCGGCCGAACGCCTCGGCGGTCACCTCGGTCACCGCCGAGGCGACGGCCGCCTGGGCGTCCCGGTTGGCCTCGAGCACGGCGGTGCGGACCCGCTCGGCGCCGAGGTGCTCGTGGCCGCCGCTCGAGCCGGAGGTCGCACAGCGCCCCGGTGTGGCTGAGCGTCACCCGGGCCACCCCGTCCCGCGACCGCCCGGTGACCCGGACACGGTCGAGTCGGCGCCGGTAGTCGAGGGCGTGCTCGACGCGGTCCTGGGCCGCGGCCACGGCCCGGTCGACGGAGGCCAGGGCCTCCTCGGAGCTGGGGTGCATGGGCGTCTCCTCCATGTCGGGTCACCGTCTGTCGGCGGCACATCGCTGGTGCGTCGACGATCCCCGAGGCGGCAGGACGCAAACATCGCTCTCCACAGGCACCGGGCGCCCCGCCTGGCGAGCCCGTGGAAACGAGCCGGAAGGTCGTCGACTCCGGCTGGGTCACTCCGGCTGGGTCACTCCGGCTGGGTCACTCCGAGAGGGCGACGTGGGCGTCGAGCAGCGCCGAGCCGAGCGCCGCCACCGGGTCGACGAAGAGCGGCTCGAAGGCGATCTCGGCGGCACCGAGGATCAGCGAGTCGGCCCCGAGCCCGGGCAGCGCCAGGCTCACCGTGGCGAGCGCCGCGGGCAGCGCACGCTCGGCCAGCCCGGCCTCGATCTCGGGACGCACGAGCGTGTAGAGCGCGCTGAGGTAGCCGCCCAGCACGACCACCTGGGGGTTGAAGACGTTGACGATGGTGGCCAGTCCCTGCCCGAGCGCGGTGCCGGTGCGACGCAGCTCGGCGGTCGGGGCGTCGTAGCCCGCCAGGACCTCGTCCAGCTGGGCCACGTCGGACAGCGGGCAGCCGATGGCCTCCGCGATGGCGTGGGCGCCGACCTCGGTCTCCCAGCAACCCCGGCTGCCGCAGTGGCAGGGGCGCCCCTCCTGGGTTGAAGCTCAGGTGCCCGATCTCGCCGGCGTAGCCGCCGACTCCCTGCAGCTGCAGGCCACCGCTGATCACGCCGGCGCCGACGCCGACGTTGCCGGAGACGTAGACCAGGTCGTCGATGCCGACGCCGACCCCGCGCCGGTGCTCGGCGAGAGCACCGAGGTTGGCGTCGTTGGCCAGCGAGACCGGGACGTCGATGCCCAGCACGGCCCGGACGATGTCGCCGAACGAGACGTCGACCCAGTCCAGGTTGGGCGCGAGCCGGATCAGGCCGTCGCTGCGCCGCACCAGGCCGGGGACGCCGACGCCGATGCCGACGAGCGGCGCAGGCACGGCCACGTCGGCGAGCACCCGGCGGATCAGGCTGCCGACGGAGGCGCCCACCTGCCAGGCCTCGCCGCTGTGGTCGATCGGCGCCTGCACGCGGGCCAGCACCCGACCGCCGAGGCCCACCAGGGCCACGAGCGCCCGGTCGACGCCGAGGTCGACGGCGATCACGTAGGGCCCGCTGTCGGCCAGCCGCACCCCTGCCGACGGACGTCCGGCACCGGTGCGCGCCACCACGGGGACGGCGCGCCGGGTCACCCCCAGCGACTCGAGCTCGGTGACCAGGCCGGCGATCGTGCTCCGGTTGAGACCCATCAAGGCGGTCAGCTCGGCGCGCGACATCTGCCCCGTGCGGTGGACGTGGCGCAGCAGCGTCCCGAGGTTGTGCCTCCGGACGGCTTCCTGGTTGGTGCCGAGACCGGAGGTCCGCTGGGAGGTCACCGTGCCCCTAGACCCCTGCCGCGGAGCGGCGACGACGCGAGATGGCGTCGACGCTGGCGGCGAGCAGCAGCACCCCTCCGGTGACGAGGAAGTTGATGTAGCTGGCCTGGTTGAGCAGCCCGAGCCCGTTGGCGATGGTCGCGATCACCACGCCGCCGATGATGGCGTCCTGGGCGCGGCCGCGGCCGCCGAAGAGGCTGGTGCCACCGATCACGGCGGCGCCGACGGCGTACAGCAGGACGTTGCCGCCACCCGAGGACGGCGAGACCTTGCCGCTGTAGGAGGCCGCGAGGACGCCGCTGATGGCCGCCATCGAGGAGCCGATCATGAACGCCGAGACCTTCATCCGGGCCACGTTGATGCCGGCCCGGCGCGCCGCCTCGGCGTTGCCGCCCACGGCGTAGAGGTGCCGGCCGTACGCCGTGCGGCCGAGCACGAAGGTCCACAGGACCAGCAGCACGAGCACCACGGGGAGGACCCACGGGATGCCCTCGATCGGGAAGTTCGGGTTGAGGCTGCGGTTGCGGTTGAGCAGCGCGGTCAGACCCAGCACCAGCACGGTGAAGACGCCGAGGTGGACCAGCACCAGGCTGAACGGCGGGCGCTGGAGGTCGCGGGCGGTCTGGGTGCGGTGCCGCAGGAGCTTCAGGGCGGCGAAGACGACGACCACCAGGATCGCGCCGATCCAGCCCCAGAGGGGTGGGACGTTCTTGATCGCGAGCCCGCGGATCACGTCGTCGCGCACCGGCACCGAGCCGCCCGAGCCGATCAGCTTCAGCGTGACGCCCTGCAGCGCGAGGAACAGCGCCAGCGTGACCACGAACGACGGGATGCCGAGGTAGGCCACCAGTAGTCCGATGGCGAGCCCGATCACCGCCCCGGTGATGACGCCGCCGATCACGGCGACCCACCACGGGAACCCCTGGTTGACGATCGTCAGCGCGGTCACGGCGGCCGAGACCCCGCTGGTGACGCCGGCCGACAGGTCGATCTCGCCCAGGAGAAGGACGAAGACCAGGCCCATGGCCAGCACGCAGATCGAGCCGGCCTGGATGACCAGGTTGGCCTGGTTGAGCATCGACAGGAACTTGTCGTTGGCCAGGCCGAAGACGACGTAGAGCACGACCAGGCCGAGGATGGCCGGGAGCGAGCCCATGTCACCGCCACGCAGGCGGTTGAGGTAGTCGGTGGCCGCGGCGCGCATGGTGTTGCTGCGACGGTCGTCGGCGGAGAAGCCGCCGTCGGCGGAGCCGGAGGTGGGTCGTTCGGTCTCGACGGTCATGTCCTGGCCTCTCAGACGGTCACGGTCGTGGGGTCGGCGATGCCGAGGTCCCCCGACCGGCCTGCGGTGATGAGCTCGACGATCTGCTGGTGGGTGACGTCCTTGGCAGCGACGTCGGCCGCGACCCGACCGAGGTAGAGCGCGGTGATCCGGTCGGCGACCTCGAGGACGTCGCCCATGTTGTGGGAGATCAGCACCACGCCGAGCCCCCGGTCGGCGAGCCGCCGGACCAGGTCGAGCACCTGCCGGGTCTGGGCCACCCCGAGGGCGGCGGTGGGCTCGTCGAGCAGGACGATCTTGCTGTTCCAGAGCACCGCCTTGGCGATGGCCACGGTCTGGCGCTGACCCCCGGAGAGGCTGGCGACGCTCTGGCGCACCGACTTCACGGTGCGCACCGAGAGCGAGCCGAGCGTGTCGCGGGCCCGCGCCTCCATCGTGGCCTCGTCGAGGGAGAGGCCGCTGCGCTGCTCACGGCCGAGGAACATGTTCTGGACGATGTCGAGGTTGTCGCACAGTGCGAGGTCCTGGTAGACGATCTCGACGCCGAGGTCGGCGACGTCCTTCGGGCCGTGCACGGTGACCGGCTTGCCGTCGAAGAGGTAGTCGCCGTTGTCCCGCGCGTAGATGCCGGCGATGACCTTCACCAGCGTGGACTTGCCGGCACCGTTGTCGCCGACGAGCGCGGTGACCTGGCCGGGATAGATGGCGAAGTCCACGTCGTGCAGCACGTGCGCGACTCCGAAGCTCTTGTTGACGGATCGTAGTTCGAGAAGTGGTGCGGTCATCGGTGCTGTCCTTCGCTGAAAGTTGTTCGGTCGAACAAAGTGACCCGGCGCCCGACGGTCCGGGCGCACCCGGAGGGGCCGGGGTCGACGCGCCTGCGACGCGCCGACCCCGGCCCGCGCCCGTCAGGAGATGCCGGCCTCGGCGCAGGCGTCGGCGAACGAGCCGGTGCAGACGTCGGCCGCGGACTGGCCACCGTCGTCGATGACCTCCTTGACGTTGTCCTTGGTGATCGACACCGGGTCGAGCAGCACCGACGGGACCTCGCGGCCACCCTCGGTGTCCTCGGTGGTCCCGTTGGTGTCGGGGTCCTCACCGTTGGCCAGGGCGATCGCCGCGTCGGCCAGGGCGCTCGCCTCGCCGTTGGCGGACTTGTAGATCGTCATGCACTGGTCGCCGCTGAGGACGTTCTGCAGGCCCTCCACGGTGGCGTCCTGGCCCGTGACCGGGACGGTGCCGTTGACGCCGTTCTTCTCGAGGATCGAGATGACCGCGCCACCGAGGCCGTCGTTGGCGGCGTAGACGCCGTCGACCTTGCCGTCGGCCTGCGTGTAGAGCTGCTCGAAGATCTTGACCGCCTGGTCCGGGTCCCAGTCGGGGACGGCCTGCTCACCGACGGTCGTGTAGCTGCTCGATCTCGTCGAGCACGCTGTGCGCGCCTGCGGAGAAGAGGGTGGCGTTGTTGTCGGTCGGCGAGCCGTTGAGGTAGACCAGGTTCGCCGGCTCGTCGCCCAGGCAGTCGGCCAGGCCCTGCCCCTGGAGGGCGCCGACCTTGTTGTTGTCGTAGGACACGTAGACGGCGGCCGAGCCGCCGAGGGTGAGCCGGTCGTAGTCGATGGTCACGATGCCCTGCGAGGCCGCCTTCTCCTGGATCGCGGCACCCGACTCGGAGTCGAGGTTGACGATCGCGAGCACGGTGACGCCCTCGGTCATCATGCTGTCGGCGATCTGCGTCATCGTGTCGGCGCTGCCCTCGGCGTTCTGGATCGTGTACTCCACGCCGGCGTCCTCGAACGCCGCCTCCAGCGCCGGCCGGTCGGCGCTCTCCCACCGCACCGAGGACTTGGTGTCGGGGAGGATCACCCCGATCTTGCCGCGCGAGTCACCGTCGTCGGCGGCGGACTCGCCACCGTCCGGAGCCCGAGTCGTCCCCGCACGCCGCGAGGGACAGGACATCCCCAGCGTCGCGACCATTCCCGATCAGAACCCGCTTGTGCCTGCGCTGCACGCGAACCGCCTCCTAGCGATGAGTTGCACATCCTCCACCGACGATCGGGTCCAGGATGTTTGTTGTTCGCCACAACATAAGAGGTGACGGCCATCACGTCCAGAGCCGCGAGCAACTTGTTACCGAGACGTGGATCGGGCACGGTCAGGCGCGAGTGAAGAGCGACTGCCCGACGTGCTCCCCGGGGCCGGTCCCGGGAGGCACCGCGAACAGCGCCGACCCCGTGACCTCCAGGTACTCCATCAGCGCGTCGGAGCCCGCCATCGCCCGCTGGGCGGGGACGAAGTGCGTGCGCGGGTCGCGCACGTAGGCGAGGAAGAACAGCCCGGCGTCGAAGCCGCCGAGCGGGTTGCTGCCGTCGACGAAGTTGTAGCCGCGGCGCAACATCCGTGCTCCCCCGTGCCGGCTGGGGTGCACCAGTCGGACGTGGGCGTCCGGGGCGATCACCGGCCGGTCGTCGCTGCCGGGCATCTCGAAGTCCGGCTCGGTGTGCTCGCCGCCGCCCGAGAGCGGCGCCCCCGCGCCCTTCGTACGACCGACGAAGGCC
Source organism: uncultured Actinomycetota bacterium (assembly GCA_963834285.1). Classification (GTDB taxonomy): domain Bacteria; phylum Actinomycetota; class Actinomycetes; order Propionibacteriales; family Nocardioidaceae; genus Nocardioides. Next base: position 82,295 of record CAWIAZ010000013.1, read on the forward strand.
TCCTGGTCGCCGAGGGGCTGCCGGTCCCAGACCTCGAGCAGCATCGAGATCCGGCGGGCGACCAGGTAGGAGCCGCCGGCCAGCCAGGCGGCGCCGGGGTCGTCGTCGGGGCCGACCCACACGTGCTCGTCGGCCGCCCCGTGCTCCTCGGCCTTCACGTTGGCGGTGCCGTCCTTGAAGCCGAACAGGTTGCGCGGGGTGCTCCTGCGGTCGGTCGAGGTCGACGAGGTCCGGCCGAACCCGCAGCTGCGACCAGCGCACCGAGACGGTGCCGAAGCCGAGACGCACGAGGTTGCGCACGGCGTGCACCGCGACCTGGGGGTCGTCGGCGCAGGCCTGCACGCACAGGTCGCCGCCCGAGCGCTGCGGGTCGAGGACGTCGCCGACGAAGTGCGGCAGGTCCGTCCAGCGCGCCGGGACGCCGCGGTCGGCGAGGCCGAACCTGTCGCGACCGTCGCGGTCGCGGAACAGCGTGGCGCCGAAGCCGAACGTGATCGTCAGGCCGCTGGCGGGCAGGCCGATCGCCTCGCCCGTGTCGTCGGGCGGCAGCGTGACCGAGCCGCCGACCGCGCCGGTGGAGCCGACCTCGTCGCCGCGGGTCATCTGCTCGGCCGCCGCCGTCCAGGTCCGCAGCAGCGCGACGAGCTCCGCGCGCGACTCGGTGACGACGTCGAGGGCCACGAAGTGCAACCGGTCCTGGGCCGGGCGTGGCGATGCCGGCCTGGTGCTCGCCGCGGAACGGGTACGACGCCGCGCGGTCGAGGTCGGCCGCCGGCGACTCGGAGGCCCGCCCGGCGAGGAAGCCGCCGCCGCTCAGGCCGGCGACGGCCGCGCCGCCGCCGAGCAGGCCGCGACGACTGACCCGGGTCAGGACAGCACCGCCGCGGTCAGCCGGCCCAACGGCTCGGCCAGGGCGTTGACGGCGTCGGAGAGGTCCTTGACCTCGGCCCGGTCGAGCTCGTCGTAGGAGCGGAAGCCGTCACCGTCGCGCTGGTCGTCCAGCAGCTCCTGGAGGATCGCGAACCGGGTCTCGAGCCGTGCGGCGAGCCCGGGGTCCCTCTTCTCCACGATCGGGGCCACGCCGTCGTAGGCGACCCGTGCGCCGTCGACGTTGGCCTGGAAGTCCCAGAGGTCGGTGCGCGACCAGTACTCCTCCTCACCGGTGACCTTGCCGGTGGCGACCTCCTCGAGCAGCCCGCGCGCGCCGTTCGCGATGCTGTCGATCGGGTAGGTGAGGTCCTGGACCCGGCAGTCGAGCTCCTCGGTGTTCGCGAGCAGGTGCTCGGCGTAGGTCGTGCGCTGCTCGGCGCTCAGCGGGCGGTACTTCTCGGCACGGGCCGGCCACAGGTCCTTCTCGATCCGGTGCCACCCGGTCCACTCCTCGCCCGCGGGCACGTCGGCCTCCCGGGCGTCCATCAGCGGGTCGAGGTCGCCGAAGGACTCCGCGACGGTCTCGATCCGCTCCCAGTGGGTGCGCGCCACCGGGTAGAGCGCCCTGGCCTCGTCGTCCGGCCGCCGGCCTCGTAGAGCCCGACGAACTCGCGGGTCCGGGCCAGCAGCTGGGCAGACTGGTCCTCGACGTACGCCGCGTAGCCGGCCTGCGCCTGCTCGACCAGGTCGGCGTCGGCGATCTCCACCGCCTGGTCGGACTCGGTGACCGTGAACGCGGCCCGGATCCCGTCGCCGACCATGCCCGGCTTGCACGCGGTCAGGTAGGCGCCGGCCGGCGCGTTGACGGTGAGCCGCCGGGTGGCGTCGGGGCCGATGTTCTCGATCTCGGCGACGACGCCGAGGCCGTCCTCGTCGAGCAGGTAGAACTCCGTGACCTGCGAGCCGGTGTTGGTCACCTCGAAGGTGAGGACGCCGGCGGGCGCCTCCACCTCGGAGACCTCGCACCCGTCGTCGGAGGACCGGACGCTCAGCGTGCGGCTGTCGGCGGTGCCACCGGCACCACCTCCCGGCGCGGTGCTCTCAGCCCCACAGCCGGCGAGCACGGGCGCGCTCAGCAGCAGGGTGACGGTCAGGGCGGCAGTCGTGGTGGTGGCGTTCACGCGCGGAACCCTAGCACTGACTTAGGGTTGCCTAACCTAAGTATCGGCCTCGCCGAGGCCGCCGCCGCGCATCCAGACCTGCTCAGGTGGTGCAGCCGTCCGGGCCGCAGACCTCCCCGGGGTGGCCGTCGACCGGCCCAGCCATCTGGAGCACCGGGTGGGCGGCGTCCCAGGCCTGGTGCAGCGCCTGGGTGAAGACCTCGGCGGGCTGGGCGCCGGAGATCGCGAGCTTCTGGTCGAGCACGAAGAACGGCACGCCGTTGATGCCGTAGGCGGCGGCCTGGTCGAGGTCGGCGTACACCGCGTCCTCTGTGCTCGTCGGAGCCGAGGATCCGCGCGACCTCGCCGACGTCGAGCCCGGCCCCCGACGGCCACCCGGGTCAGCGTCTCGTGGTCGGCGACGTTCTCGCCCTCCATCATGTAGGCGTGCAGCAGCGCCTCCTTGAGGTCGTCCTGCCGCTCGCCGGCGGCGTGCAGCAGCCGGTGGGCGTCGAGCGTGCTGACCCGCTGCGCCCGGCCGAGCCGGTAGAGCAGGCCCTCCTCCGCGGCGACGGCCTCCATCCGGTCGATCATCTGCTGCCCGGCGTCCGGGCCGCCGCCGTACTTGCGGCCGAGGTGCTCGGCCATGGTGGTCGAGGGGTCCGGCTGCGGCCGGGGACCCGGGGTCGAGCTGGAAGGAGTCGCCACACGACCTCGACCTCGTCGCGGTGCTCGAAGCCGGCGAGCGCCGTCTCGAGGCGGCGCTTGCCGATGTAGCACCAGGGGCAGGCGATGTCGGACCAGATGTCGATGCGCATGGGGTGCAGAACGCTCGTCGCCACCGGGATGTTCCAGACGGTTGACTTCCCCCCGGGTGCGGGCGAGCATGCCCGTTCATCTCGAGGACGGAGAACCACATGACCCCCTGGTCCCTCAAGGCGCTGTGCGCCGCGCTCGGCCTGGCGCTGATGACGAGCCTGACCGTCGTCGCCCCTGCCGAGGCCTATCCCTACGTCATCCAGATCAAGCAGGTCGGGGTGAAGAAGACGAAGAAGTTCACCTACCGCAACTACGCCAACCGACGGACGGTCCGGGACGAGGACTTCGACGCCGGCCGCCTCACGGTCGTCGCGACGCCGTACAAGATCTCGGAGGGGATGAAGAAGAAGGACCAGTTCCTGCTCAACCTGCGGCTCTCGAAGTCGAAGCGCCAGGGGGGCCTCGACATCGGCTGGGCCCAGATCTACGTCACGCCGCTCGGCTACCAGAAGATCAGCGACGCAGGAGCCACCCGGGACGCCCAGGTCAACCGATCCTGCTCCACGGCCAAGCTGACGCTCGGCAAGGCGTTCGGCCCGATCTCGGCCAGCACCAAGATCGGCACGCTGCGCTCGTGCCGCTACGCCCGGATCGACCGCACCAACTTCTCCCGCTCCTCGGGCGCGGTCGGCTGGAAGATCGACAAGCTGCGCCACCTGAAGTCCGGTGCCCTCGAGCTCTACCTGCAGGTCCCGAAGGGCGTCCGCCCGCGGTGGAAGATCTCGGTGACCACGCCGCGTGACAGCTGCTCCGACGCCCCCATGGTGCCGCCCAGCCAGTGCGTCCCCCGCGACGCCGAGGTCAGGCAGGAGTTCTTCGTCAGCTCGCGCGGCTGAGCGAACGCCGGGGTGGGCCCCCCGGGGCCCACCCTGAGACGTCTCGGGGTCGGAGACCGGGGTCGAGGTCAGCGATCTCCCCGATGTGCCGGGGCCTGCCCGGACGGCAGGCTCCGGGACATGATCACCGTCGACAACCTCACCCGGACCTACGGCGGCTTCAGGGCCGTCGACGACGTCTCGTTCACGGCGCGGCCCGGCCGCGTCACCGGCTTCCTCGGCCCCAACGGGGCCGGGAAGTCCACCACCATGCGGGTGCTGGTCGGACTGACCCCGCCCACCTCCGGCACCACGACGATCTCCGGACGTCGGTACGCCGACCTGCCCAACCCCGGCCGCGAGGTCGGCGTGCTGCTCGACGCGTCGGCGCAGCACGACGGCCGGACCGGCCGGGAGATCCTGACGATCGCCCAGCGCACGCTCGGGCTGCCGGCCGACCGGGTCGACGCGATGCTCGACCTCGTGAGCCTCACCCCCGAGGAGGCGGGCCGCCGCGTGCGGCACTACTCGCTCGGGATGCGGCAGCGGCTCGGCATCGCCGTCGCGCTGATCGGCGACCCGGCCGGGCTGATCCTCGACGAGCCGGCCAACGGCCTCGACCCTGCCGGCATCCGCTGGATGCGCGACCTGCTGCGCGGCTACGCCCAGCGCGGCGGGACGGTGCTGCTCTCCTCGCACCTGCTGCACGAGATCGAGGTGATCGCCGACGACCTGGTCGTGATCGGCAACGGCCGGATCGTCGCCAGCGGCACCAAGGCCGAGCTCCTCGCCGGGGCCGGCACCCTCGTGCGCACCCGCGAGGTCGCCGCCCTGGCCCGCGCGCTCGCCGAGGCCGCGGTCGCGACGTCGCCCGGTGGACGGCGGCCTGCGCGCCGACGCCGACGCCGAGCTGGTCGGCCAGGTCGCCCTGGCCGCCGGCGTACCCCTGCTGGAGCTGCGCGCCGCCGAGGGCGCCGGGCTCGAGGAGATGTTCCTCGAGCTCACCGCCGACACCCAGCGTGACCACTCACCCATCACCTCGACCCGACCGGATCGGAGCCGTGGCATGACCACCATCACCGCAACCACCACCAGCACCTCCACCGCCAGCTGCCAGCAGCAGCACCGCGACGACCGGCTCCGCGTCCGTCTCGCCGTCGTTCCCGGAGCGTGCGACGGACTTCGCGCCGATCCCGTTCTCACGGGTCGTCGCGGTGGAGCTGCGCAAGATGTTCGACACCCGCTCGGGCTTCTGGCTGCTGTGCAGCATCGGGATCCTCTCGCTGCTCGCCACGTCGGCGGTGATCGTCTTCGGCGCGGAGGCCGACCTCACCTACGGCTCGTTCGCCGCGGCGATCGGCCTCCCGATGGCCGTGGTCCTCCCGATCATCGCCGTCTTGTCGGTCACCAGCGAGTGGAGCCAACGCACCGGCCTGACCACCTTCACCTTCGTGGCGCACCGGGGCCGGGTGATCACCGCCAAGGCGATCTGCGCGATCGGGGTCGGCGTGGTCTCGATGCTCGTCGCGGCCGGCATCGGCGCACTCGGCAACCTGGTCGGCAGCACGATCGCCGGCGTCGACACCGTGTGGGACGTGACCGTCGCGAACTTCGCGCTGATCGTCCTGGCCAACGTGCTGGGCATGATGATCGGCTTCATGCTCGGCGTGCTGATGCGCAGCTCCGCCGCGGCGATCGTCGGCTACTTCGTCTACTCCTTCGTGCTCACCGCGCTGACCGAGCTGCTGGCCTTCAACCAGCAGTGGTTCGCGGACATCCGTGGCTGGGTGGACTTCAACTACTCGCAGGGCTCCCTCTTCGAGGGCACAGTCTCGGCCGGACAGTGGGCCGAGCTGGGGGTCTCCGGCCTGTTCTGGCTCGTGATCCCGCTGGCCGTGGGGGTGCGGCTGGTGCTGCGCTCCGAGGTGAAGTAGCCCCGCGCCCGCCCCCGGGTGCTGTAACGCGGGGTTATCCCCCTCTACCGCGCCCCTGCAGCCCCGCGCCAGAGCGGACAGACCCGCGGAAGATCCCCCGGGCGGGCTCGGGACGGACGACGGCCCCGCCGCGACATCGTCGTGGCGGGGCCGTCGTCGTGGCGGCGCGGGCGTCAGCGGGCGGAGCTGCCCTCGACGTAGTCGGTGTCGTGCGACTTGACCCAGGCCATCAGCTTGCGCAGCTCGCGGCCGGTGGACTCGATCGGGTGCTTCTCGGCCTCCTCGCGGAACTTCATGAACTCCGGCGAGCCGGCGTCGTTGTCGTCGATGAACCGCTTCGCGAACGCGCCGTTCTTGATGTCCTCGAGGACGTCGACCATGCGCGACTTCACGTCCGGGGTGATCACGCGTGGCCCGGAGACGTAGTCGCCGTACTCGGCGGTGTCGGAGACCGACCAGCGCTGCTTGGCGATGCCGCCCTCGTACATGAGGTCGACGATCAGCTTCAGCTCGTGGAGGCACTCGAAGTAGGCGACCTCGGGCTGGTAGCCGGCCTCGGTGAGCACCTCGAAGCCGTACTGGACCAGCTGCGACGCGCCGCCGCAGAGGACGGCCTGCTCACCGAACAGGTCGGTCTCGGTCTCCTCGGTGAACGTGGTCTTGATGCCGCCGGCGCGCAGGCCGCCGATCGCCTTGGCGTAGGACAGCGCGAGCGGCCAGGTGGTGCCCGACTCGTCCTTCTCGACGGCCACGAGCACGGGCACGCCGCGCCCGTCGACGAACTCGCGGCGCACGAGGTGACCGGGGCCCTTGGGGGCCACCATGAACACGTCGACACCGGCGGGCGCGGTGATGTAGCCGAAGCGGATGTTGAAGCCGTGGCCGAAGACGAGGGTGTCGCCCTCGGCGAGGTTCGGCTCGATCTCCTCGGCGTAGATCTTGCGCTGGTGCTGGTCGGGCGCGAGGACGACGATCACGTCGGCCTCCTCGGCGGCCTCGGCGGGCGTGACCACGCGCAGGCCCTCGGCCTCCGCCTTGGCGCGGCTCTTGGAGCCGGGTTGCAGGCCGACGCGGACGTCGACGCCCGAGTCGCGCAGCGACAGCGCGTGCGCGTGCCCCTGGCTTCCGTAGCCGATCACCGCGACGTTCTTGCCCTGGATCAGGGCCAGGTCGGCGTCGTCGTCGTAGAACATCTCAGCCACTGAGGCTTCTCCTTCTCGGTTTGGTTGGTACGCAGCTCAGCCCGCGACTGGCGGGAGGGGGACGGACACCGGGCGCAGGGTGCGCTCGGAGATGGATCGGGAGCCGCGGCCGATCGCGACCTGGCCGGACTGCACCAGCTCGCGCACGCCGAACGGCTCGATGACGCGCATGAAGTCGGCGATCTTGGCGATGTTGCCGACGATCTGGATCGTCACGGCGTCGGGGGCCACGTCGATGACGGTGGCCCGGAACAGCTGGACGGCGTCGAGCACCTGCCCGCGGGTCTCGGCGGTGGCCGAGACCTTGACCATCACCAGCTCACGGTTGACCGAGGCGTTGGTGTCGAGCTCGACGATCTTGATCACCTCGACCAGCTTGTTGAGCTGCTTGGTGACCTGCTCGAGCGGCGACTCCGCGACGTTGACCACGATCGTCATCCGCGAGATGTCGGCGTGCTCGGTGGGCCCGACCGCCAGCGAGTCGATGTTGAAGCCACGACGGCTGAACAGCCCGGCGATCCGGGCCAGCACACCCGGCTTGTCCTCGACCAGGACCGACAACGTATGGGTGCTCATCGACGTCCTCGCTTCGCTCCGGGCGCCGACGAGGCTCCGCGTGCGCTGTCTTGGATGACTCGTTCGCTGCGCTCACTCATGCGGGGCGGACCTCCCAGTCGTCCTCGACCCGGTCGAACTCGGGGGCGAGGTCGCGGGCGTACTTGATCTCGTCGTTGCTGGTGCCGGCGGCCACCATCGGCCACACCATCGCGTCGCGGTGCACCCGGAAGTCGACCACGACCGGCTGGTCGTCGATCGCCATCGCCTTCTCGATCGTGGCGTCGACGTCACCCGGGTCGTCGCAGGCCAGGCCCACGCAGCCGTAGGCCTCGGCGAGCTTGACGAAGTCGGGGATCCGCTTGGAGTGCAGGTCGGTGTTGGAGTAGCGCTCGTTGTAGAACAGCGTCTGCCACTGGCGGACCATGCCGAGCGACTCGTTGTTGATGATCGCGACCTTGATCGGGATGTCGTTGATCGCGCAGGTGGCCAGCTCCTGGTTGGTCATCTGGAAGCAGCCGTCGCCGTCGATCGCCCACACGGTGGAGCCGGGCATGCCGACCTTGGCGCCCATCGCGGCCGGCACGGAGTAGCCCATCGTGCCGAGGCCGCCGGAGTTGAGCCAGGTGTTGGGCTTCTCGTAGCGAGATGAAGTGCGCGGCCCACATCTGGTGCTGCCCGACGCCCGAGGTGAAGATCGTGTCGGGTCCGGCGATCGCGCCGAGCCGCTCGATGACGTACTGCGGCGAGAGGCCCTCGGCGGGGGTGTCGTAGCCCAGCGGGTAGGTCTGCTTGACCCCGGCCAGGAACTGCACCCAGCCCTCGTAGTCACCGGTGTGGCCCGCGTCGGCCTCGGCCCGCAGCGCCGCGGCCAGGTCGACGAGGACCTCGCGGACGTCGCCCACGATCGGGACGTCGACGCGCCGGTTCTTGCCGATCTCGGCCGGGTCGATGTCGGCGTGGATGATCCGGGCGCCGGGCGCGAAGGAGTCGAGGTTGCCGGTGACCCGGTCGTCGAAGCGGGCGCCGAGGCTGATGATCAGGTCGCTCTTCTGCAGGCCGGCCACCGCCGCGACGGTGCCGTGCATGCCGGGCATCCCGAGGTGCTGCGGGTGGCTGTCGGGGAACGCCCCGCGCGCCATCAGCGTGGTCACGACCGGCATGCCGGTGAGCTCGGCGAGCACCGTCAGCTCGGCGGAGGCGCGGGAGCGGATGGTGCCGCCGCCGACGTAGAGGACCGGACGGCGGGCCTCCAGCATGAGCTTGGCCGCCTCGCGGATCTGCTTGGCGTGCGGCTTGGTGACGGGGCGGTAGCCCGGCAGGTGCAGCTCGGACGGGCCACGCGTAGCTGGTCGACGCCTGGAGCGCCGACTTGGCGACGTCGACGAGCACCGGTCCGGGGCGACCGGTCGAGGCGATGTGGAAGGCCTCGGCGATGGTGCGCGGGATCTCGGCGGGATCGGTGACCAGGAAGTTGTGCTTGGTGATCGGCATCGTGATGCCGCGGATGTCGGCCTCCTGGAAGGCGTCGGTGCCGATCGACGCGGCCCCGACCTGCCCGGTGACCGCGACCATCGGCACGGAGTCCATGTGCGCGTCGGCGATCGGGGTGACCAGGTTGGTCGCACCCGGGCCCCGAGGTCGCCATGCAGACGCCCACCCGGCCGGTCGCGGCGGCGTACCCCTGCGCGGCGTGGCCGGCGCCCTGCTCGTGGCGCACCAGGATGTGGCGGATGGAGGAGTCCATCAACGGGTCGTACGCCGGCAGGATGGCCCCGCCGGGGATGCCGAAGATCGTCTCGACGCCGGCGGCCTCCAGCGACCGGATCAGGCTCTGCGCGCCGGTGCACGGATCACTCATCGGAACTCACTCTCGTCCACGTGCCTACTCAACAAAAAACCCCTCGGTTGCCCGGGCAACGAGGGGTGACGCGCTGGCTCTGCCGTCCCTGGACGGTCAGCCGGCGCGTCCGGTGCATACAAGTCGGTCCTGTCGCATGCACCTACGGTAGCCCGTGGGCGGTGCTCCCGGTCAGTCGACCTCGGGTCCGTCCCAACATGCGGGACGACGGTCCCAGCATCCGGGCGGTGCGCGGCCGCTATTCGGCGCTGGCTCCGGCCGTCGGCGCGTCCCGCGTGGTCGGGCTCGCTGTCGTCGACGGTCGGTGCGGTCGTCGACCTCGTCGGGCGAGACGGCGCGACCGAGCCAGGTCGTCACGCAGGCCTTGTTGCCGTCGGCGTCGGCCAGCACCCAGAACGACGGCGCCCGGCCGTCGCTGACCAGCGTCCCGCCGGCCTCGAGGGCGTCCTTCACGCGGCGCTCGGCGACCTCGGGCGGCACCCGGATGTCGAGGTGGAACCGCTGCTGGGGCCGGGGCGCCTCGTCGTGGGCCTCGGTCCCTGGAACCACAGGCTCGGCAGGATGCCGCTGGCGTCGTTGACCTCGTCGGCCGCGTCGGGTTGCCGTCAGGCCGAGGACGGCCGCCCAGAACGGACTGGATCGCGCGGCGTCGGCGGCGTCGAGCGCGATCTCGAGCACCTGGACGGCGTCGGTGTCGGCCTTCGCCCCGAGACGTCCGGCGGCCTGGCTGATCCGGCGGGCCAGGTCGACGTCGCGCTGGGTGAGGCCGCCGACGTCGTGGCTGGAGAGCCGCACGTGGACGGTGGGGTAGCGCAGGTCGAGGTCGGGGTGGTGGTTCATCTCCTCCGCCGCGGCCCCGATCTCCTGGACCAGCCGGAGCCCCGTCGCGAAGTCGCCGGTGCGGAAGCGGGCCTGGAGGGTGGCGAACATGATCCGCCAGTCGGCGAGCAGCTCGGCCTCGATCTCGTGCCCGGTCAGGGTCTGCTTCGGGTCCCGCTCGACCGGCTCCGCGCGCACGGCCCGGAAGTCCGTGGTGCTCTCCACGCTGTCGTCGGCGCCCTCGTCGCGTCGCGTCGGCCTCGTCGGGAGCCTCGTCGGTCGCCTCGTCGTGGGGCTCGTCGTGCTGCTGGTCCGTCATGGCAGTACCACCTGTCCGATCGGTCCGGGGTTGAAGGCGATCTCCCACCGGTAGCCATCGGGGTCCCCGAAGTAACCCGAGTAGCCGCCCCACTCCCGCTCGGTCGCGTCCTGCACGGGGTCGGCGCCGACGGCGCGCGCGTGGCGAGCACCGTCGTCGACCTCGGCGTGGGTGGGCACGTTGTGCGACGAGCGTGATCGGCGACGACGCCGGCCCCGCGGCGGATCGGGCCGACCTCGGCCTCGAAGCCGCGCTCGACCCACAGCGAGAGCACGAGGTGCTCCCCCGCCTGGATCATCAGCACCTCGCCGGGCACCTCGAGCGACGCGCTCCACCCGAGGCCGTCGAGGTAGAAGCGGCGGGTGGCGTCGAGGTCGGCGACCGCGAGCGTGACGAAGCTGATCCGCTGGTCCACGCCGCGACCCTGCCACAGCCGACCGCCCCGGACCAGACCTCCTCGCGCCCCCGGCGTCCCCTAGAGTCCCCGCCATGACCCGGGCTCGAGGCTGGCACGCGCTCACCGCGGGGGTCGCCGGCTTCGCCGTCGTCTTCCAGCTGGTGCTGGTCGTCGGGGGCGGCACCGTGCTCGACGAGACCGACCCACCCGACCTGGTCACGCGGCTGGTCCGGTTCGTCTCCTACTTCACGATCCAGAGCAACGTGCTGGTGGCACTGACGGCGGCGCGGCTGGCCCAGGCGCCGGCGTACGACGGCCCGGCGTTCCGGGTGCTGCGCGCGGCCGGCCTGGTCGGCATCGCGATCACCGGGGTCGTGCACTTCGTGCTGCTCCGGCCGCTGCTCGACCTGACTCGGTGCCGACTGGGCCGCCGACAAGCTGCTGCACATGGTGGTGCCGGCGCTGGCGGTCGTCGGGTGGGCGGCGTACGGGCCACGACCGCGGATCACCCGCCGGGTGGTGGCCCTGGCCCTGGTCTGGCCGGTCGGCTGGCTGGCCTGGACGCTCGTGGTGGGCGCCCTCGTCGGCTGGTACCCCTACCCCTTCCTCGACCCCCGCGAGGACGGCGCCGGCGCCGTCGCGGTGGCCTCGGTCGCGATCACCGCGGTCTTCGTCGTCTTCTTCGCGCTCGCCGCGCAGGTCGAGGCTCGCGCCCGCCCGGCACCCCGCGCCGACTGACGCGGTCGGGAGGCGGGGCTCGCACCGGCCGGACGTGACCGACCTCACCTCCGCGCACCCGCCGCCGAATTCACGGCAGCCTCGGGGGTTGGGACCATCGGTGCATGCCCGAGCCACGCCAGGTCTCCCTGACCATGGACCTGTGCCTGCGCGTCGGCGAGATCCTGATGTCCAACGGCGCCGGGGCCGCCGACGTGACCGCCACGATGCGGTCGCTGGCCTACCACCTCGACCTGCGCGGGGCCGAGATCGACGTGACGTTCACGTCGCTGTCGATGAGCTTCCAGGCGCACCCCGAGGACCACCCCGTCGTCATGCTGCGCCAGGTCAAGCAGCGCGACATCGACTACGAGGACCTCACCCGCGTCGACCACCTCGTCCGCGACGTGCTCGCCGACCGGGTCGGGGTCTCCGACGCCCGCACCGAGGCCGCGCGGATCGCTTCCTCCGGTCACCACACTCCCCGGGTAGCGGTCACGCTCGCGTGGGGCGTCATGTGCGCCGGGGTCGGCGTGATGCTCGGCGGCACCGCCGTCGTGGCCGCGATCGCGTCGGTCGCGGCGATGACCATCGACCGGCTCCAGCTCACCATGTCGCGACGGCGGCTGCCCGACGTTCTACCAGCAGGTGATGGGCGGTAGCGTGGCCACGCTGCTCGCCGTCGCGGCGCGACCGCGCTCGGACTGGCCGACGACCCGTCGCTCGTCGTCACCGCCAACATCATCATGCTGCTGTCCGGGATCGGCCTGATGGGCGCGCTCCAGGACGCCCTGTCCGGGCTTCTACGTGACGTCGTCGGCCCGGATGATCGAGGCCCTGCTGGCCACGGCGGGGATCATCGCCGGGGTCTCCGGCGGTCTCGCCATCGCCGAGATCGCGGGCATCGACGTCGGCAAGCTCGTGCCCGGCCGCACGGTCGCGCTCGACGACGCTGACGGTGATGGCGATCGGCGCCGGGGTGGCAGCCGCGGCGTTCGCGGTGGCGTCGTACGCCCCGTGGCGGGTCGTGCCGGCCATCGGGCTGATCGCGGCCGTCGCCGCCCTCGCCGCGGAGGGCAGCGACCTGCGCCGGCTTCGGACGGGCCTGGTCGGTCGGCATCGCCGCGCTCGGCATCGGCGTGGTCAGCTTCGGGGTCGCCGGCAGGGTCCGGGTGCCGCCGCTGGTCGTGGTCGTCTCCGCGATCGTGCCGCTGCTGCCGGGTCTGTCGATCTACCGCGGGCTCTCCCTGCTCACCGAGGACGGTGCCGAGACCCGGGGCGTGCTGGCCCTGGTGACCGCCGGCTCCGCGGCGCTCGCGCTCGCCGCGGGCGTGATCCTCGGGGAGTACGTCGCCCAGCCGCTCAAGCGCGAGGCCCGCCGTCTCGAGAGCCGGCTCGCCGGCCCCCGCCTGGTCGGCCCGCTGCGGGAGCGCACCGGCCGCCGCCGCGGCAACCGCACCTGACCCGCCCCGGCGTCACGCCCCAGCCCGCCGACCCGCCTCGCCGACACCGCTCAGCACGCCGACCCGCCCCGGCGTCACGCCCCGGCGGCGACCAGGGCCTCGCGGATCGCCTCGACGCCGCGCGCCACCTCCGCGTACGACGTCGACAGCGGCGAGAGCCCCAGCCGCAGACCGCCGGGGTCGCGGTAGTCGGGGATGACGTCGCGCCGCCACAGCGCCGCGGTGACCTCTCGCATCGCGGGGTGGGTGAGCGTCACGTGGCCACCGCGACGGTCGGCCTCGCGGGGCGAGGCGAGGTCGACGCCGAGCGGCGCCAGCACCTCGTCGGCGAGGTCGATGGCGTACGCCGTCAACCTGAGCGACTTGGCGCGCACCGCCTCCATCCCGACCGTCTCGACGAGCTCGAGCATGTCGCGCATCGGCTGCATGCCGACGATCGGCGGGGTGCCGCTGAGGATCCGCCGGATGCCGTCGGCGGGGGCGTAGCCGGGTCCCATCAGGAACGGGTCGCGGTGCCCCATCCACCCCGTGATCGGCTGGTCCAGGTCGGCCAGCAGCCGGCGGGCGACGTAGGCGAAGGCCGGTGCGCCCGGACCGCCGTTGAGGTACTTGTAGCCGCACCCGACCGCGAGGTCGGCGTCCCAGGCGTCGAGCGCGACGGGCACGGACCCCACGGAGTGGGAGAGGTCCCAGAGCACCAGCGCGCCGGCGTCGTGGGCCACCCGGGTGATCTCGGCGGCGTCGGCGATCCACGCCGACCGGTAGGCGACGTGGCTCGCGACCACCAACGCCGTCCGCGGACCGACGGCCTCCGCGACCAGCGCGGGGGTCAGCCCGGCAGCGGGGTCGACCTCGACCCAGCGCACCTCGAGCCCGCACTCGCGGGCGACCCCCTCGGCGACGTAGCGGTCGGTCGGGAAGTTGTCGGTGTCGACCACGATCTCGGTGCGCCCGGGCCGCGCCGCCACGGCCGCCCGCATCAGCTTGTAGAGCAGGACGGTGGTCGAGTCGGCCACCGCGGTCTGACCCGGGGCGGCGCCCAGCACCACCCGGCCGAGGTCGTCACCGACCCGGAGCGGCAGCTCGAACCACGTCTCGTCCCACCCCCGGATCAGCCGACCGCCCCACTCCTGCTCGACGAAGGTCCGCAGCCGGTCGGCGGTGACCGTCAGCGGACGGCCGAGCGAGTTGCCGTCGAAGTAGACGAGGTCGGTCGTCGGCCCCGACGAAGCGGTCGCGGAGCGGGGCCAGCGCGTCGGCGCGGTCGAGGTCGGCGGCGGTCTCTGCGTGCACGGTGCCTGTCTACAGCAGCGGCGTTACTGGAAGGACACGAAGCGCACCCGCGGCCGCAGCGCGCCCACCTGGGCAGGCCGCATCCGGCGCACGTCCTCGTCGTAGAAGAGCTTCAAGCCCATCGTGAACTTCTGGCTGCGCTGGACGGTCGTGTACGTCGCCCGCTTCTGGTCGCGGGTCCCGAACCCGTCGACGTGCTGGACCAGCGCCAGCCCGTCGCGCCGGTGGACCAGGCCGATCCGGTCGATCATGTCCTCGCGGAACTGGTGCAGCACGAAGAGCTTCTCGGGGAGGTCGCGGCGCCGGACCAGGTCGGCGAGCCAGGCCGAGGTGCGGTTGACCTCGTCGGCGTGCACCGACCCGATCGTGCGGCCCGGCACCTCGTGCCGAGCCATCCGCCACTCGGGGTCCAGCGCAAGACCGACGTAGGGGTCGCGCAACGCCCAGGCCCACCGACGCGCCGCTGTCAGGAAGTCGGCGCGGCCCGGCTGCACGTCGAGCAGGAGCAGCGCCCCCTGGCGGTGGGCGGCGTCGATGTAGCGCTGGACGACCGCCGGGTCGATGTCGTGGCTGTAGTCGCCGTCGGGCCCGGGCTGGGCGTCGGCCACCGTGACGATGAGCTCGTAGACCGGCTGGACCGGGCGACCCAGCCGACCGAACGGGCGCGCGGCCTCCCAGAGACGTCGGTGCATCACCGCCGGACGGTTCTCGCCGAGGACGCCGAGCGCCCCGGTGCCGCCGGTGCCGTAGTAGGCCACCAGGAACCGACGGCCGTCGAAGATCCGGCGCCCACCCCACGGCAGCGTCGCGGGCTGGCCAGCAGCACCCTGCCCGGCACTCTGCCCGGCGCCCTGCGCCGACACTCCGGGCGGCACCGCCGCGGGACGCGGGCTCGGCTCCGGCAGGCGCGCCGGGCTCCTCGGGAGCGGCCAGCAGCCGGACCCCGCCGGCGAGCAGCACCAGGCCGACCAGCACGAGGACGGCGACGGTGCGCACCGCGCCGGCTGCGCGGTCGCTGTCGTCCAGCCGGTCGTCGTTCAGCTGGTCACCGCACCGTGCGCGGCCGACTGCACGACCTTGGCGTACTTGCCGAGGACACCGCGGGTGTACTTCGGCGCGCGCGGCTCCCACCCGACCTTGCGCTCCTCGAGGTCGGCCATCTCCACGTCGAGCGAGCGGTTGAGCACGTCGAGGGTGATCGGGTCGCCGTCGCGGACGAACGCGATCGGCCCGCCGTCGACCGCCTCGGGCGCGACGTGGCCGACGCAGAGGCCGGTGGTGCCGCCGGAGAACCGTCCGTCGGTGAGCAGCAGGACGTCCTTGCCGAGGCCGGCGCCCTTGATGGCGCCGGTGATCGCGAGCATCTCGCGCATGCCGGGGCCGCCCTTGGGGCCCTCGTAGCGGATCACGACGACGTCGCCGGCGGTGACCTGGCCGGCCGCGAGGGCGTCCATCGCGGCGCGCTCGCCGTCGAAGACCCGGGCGGTGCCGGTGAAGACCGACTCGTCGAAGCCGGCCGACTTCACCACCGCTCCCTCGGGCGCCAGCGAGCCCTTGAGGATCGTGATCCCGCCCGTGGCGTGGATCGGGCGGTCGAGGCTGCGGATGACGTCGTCGTCGAGGTCGCGCGGGGCGAGGTCGGCGAGGTTCTCGGCCATGGTCCTGCCGGTGACGGTGAGGCAGTCACCGTGCATCAGGCCGGCGTCGAGCAGCGCCTTCATCACGACGGGGATGCCGCCGATCTTGTCGACGTCGTTCATCACGTACTTGCCGAAGGGCTTGAGGTCGCCGAGGTGCGGCACCTTGTCGCCGATCCGGTTGAAGTCGTCGATGGTGAGGTCGACCTCGGCCTCGCGGGCCATGGCCAGCAGGTGCAGCACGGCGTTGGTCGAGCCGCCGAGCGCCATCACGACGGTGATGGCGTTCTCGAACGCCTCCTTGGTCATGATCTGGCGCGCGGTGATGCCCTGGCGCAGCAGGTTGACGACCGCCTCGCCGGAGCGGTGGGCGAAGCCGTCGCGTCGCCGGTCGACGGCGGGCGGGGCGGCCGAGCCGGGCAGCGACATGCCGATCGCCTCGGCGACCGAGGCCATCGTGTTGGCGGTGTACATGCCACCGCAGGCGCCCTCTCCCGGGCAGATCGCGCGCTCGATCTTGTCGACCTGCTCGCGGCTCATCCTGCCGGCCAGGCAGGCGCCGACGGCCTCGAACGCGTCGATGATCGTGACGTCCTCGCCGTCGACCGAACCGGGCATCGTGGAGCCGGCGTAGAGGAAGACGGCGGCGAGGTCGAGCCGGGCGGCGGCCATCATCATGCCGGGCAGCGACTTGTCGCAGCCGGCCAGCAGCACCGAGCCGTCGAGCCGCTCGGCCATCATCACGGTCTCGACGGAGTCGGCGATGACCTCGCGGGAGACCAGCGAGAAGTGCATCCCCTCGTGGCCCATCGAGATCCCGTCGGAGACCGAGATCGTGCCGAACTCCAGCGGGTAGCCACCGGCTGCGTGGACGCCGTTCTTGACCGCCTTGGCCAGCCGGTCGAGCGAGAGGTTGCACGGGGTGATCTCGTTCCAGCTCGAGGCGACCCCGATCTGCGGCTTGGCGAAGTCGTCGTCGCCCATCCCCACCGCGCGCAGCATCCCGCGGGCCGCGGCCCGCTCCAGGCCGTCGGTGACGTCGCGCGAGCGCGGCTTGATGTCAGGCGCCGAGCTGGGGTCGGAGGACTGCTGGTTCATGGTGGCGAGCCTAGTCGCGCGGACGCCTGCGACGTGTCGCAGGTCAGCCGGTGGCCACGACGCTCAGGTCCGCTCTCGGGCCTCGGCCGCGCTCTTCAGCTGCGCGAGGCCGCGCTCGAAGTCCTTGCCCACCAGCTTGTCCATCGGCATCACCTTGCCGACCAGGGCCGAGAGGCCACGCTGCTCACCGGTCATCCGCCAGGTCACGTCCGTCCCGCCGTCGCGCGGGGTGAGCTCGAACGTGGTCTCGCTGACCGCCTTCCAGGGCTTCAGGAACTCCAGGGTGATCTCGATCCGCTCCGGGCTGGAGGAGGTGATCTCCATCGAGCCTTCGCCGGCCTTGCGGTTGCCGCTCCAGGCGTAGTGGGCGCCGACCCCCGACGGCGCACCGGAGTAGCTGCGCTCGAGGTCGGGGTCGAGGCCCTCCCACGGCGACCAGGCCGGCCAGGCGTGGAAGTCGTCGATCAGGTCGTGCAGCCGTGCCGGGTCGGTGGAGACGTGCGTCGAGCGCGACATCGTGTAGGTGCTCATCCCGGCATCCTGTCAGTACGCCGCGGCCCGGACGACCATCACGTCGGGGAGGTTCGCCACCAGCTGTCGCCAGCTCTCACCCCGGTCGGTGGAGCCCCACACGGACCCGTTGCGGGCGCCGAGGTAGAGACCGGCGTCGGCGTGCTGGTCGACGCACATCGCGTCGCGCATCACGCCGACGTAGAACGGGGAGGGGAGCCCGCCGTCGAGACCGGTCCAGCTCTCGCCGGCGTCGGTGGAGCGCCAGACCCGCGCCCGTCCCTCGGGCGGGTAGCGGCCGTCACCGCCGCCGAGCGGGAACACGAAGATCGTGTCGGGCTCGTGGGGGTGCACCACGACCGGGAAGCCGAAGTCGGACGGCAGCCCGTCGGCGACGTACTGCCAGGTGGCCGCGTGGTCGTCGGAGCGGTAGACCCCGCCGTGGTTCTGCAGGTAGAGCCGCTCGGGCCGGCTCGGGTGCCGGGTCACCTTGTGCACGCACTGCCCGAGCTCGGGGTACTGCTGCCCCTCGGGCAGGAACTCCGCGCGGATGCCCTGGTTGCGCGCGGTCCACGAGGCCCCGTCGTCGGTGGACTGGTAGACGCCCCCGGTCGAGATGGCGACGGTCACGGAGGTGGGGTCGGTGGGGTGCGGCAGGATCGTGTGGAACGCCTGCCCGCCGAAGCCGGCGCCCCACTCGGGCTTCTGGGGGTGGCGCCACAGGGCCTCCTCGAGCGCGAACGTCTCGCCGCCGTCGGTCGAGCGCCACACGGCGCCGGGCTCGGTGCCGGCCCAGACCACGCCGTCGGCGCTGCCGGCGACCAGCTGCCAGATCCGCTCGACCGAGGCGTCCTCGTCGTCGGCGAACCGGATGCCGCCTCCGGAGGTCTCCTGCCAGGTCGCGCCGAGGTCGTCGGACCAGCGCACCTGCGGACCCAGCCACATCGAGGAGGCGCCCGCGAAGAGCCGGGGGACGCCGCCGGGTCCGGTGACCCGGGTGTCGACCAGGCAGGAGTAGACCTCCTCCATGTCGTGGTGGGGACCGGTGAAGGTCCAGTCCTCACGGGCGTCGTCGGACGTGCCGACCCACATCCCCTTGCGCGTCCCGACCATCAGCACCGTGCTCATCGGGTCCCCTCTCGCAGGCGAGTTCCTACTGTCCTCCTAGATTGACCCGGTGACCACGAGCAACTCATCGGCGCCGCCCTCGGGGGCGGGGTCCTCGCGGGGAGCGCTGGGCGGGATCTCGCCGGTCTGGCTGGTCCTCGGCGGGATCCTGTCGGTCCAGCTCGGCGCCGGGATCGCCAAGGAGCTCTTCGACGAGGCCCGCCCGACCACGATCGTGTGGGTCCGGCTGGCGGCCAGCGCCCTGGTGCTGGTGGCGGTGGCGCGTCCGGTGCTGCGCGGTCGCAGCCGGCAGGACTGGCTGGTGGTGCTCGGCTTCGGCGTCAGCCTCGGCCTGATGAACTGGTCGATCTACCAGGCCTTCGCCCGGATCCCGCTCGGCATCGCCGTCACGATCGAGTTCGTCGGTCCGCTGGCGCTGGCGGTGCTCGGCTCCCGGCGCCCCCGCGACCTGGTCTGGGTCGCGCTCGCCGCCGCCGGCGTGCTGCTGCTCGGGGTGGAGCGTGCCGACCTCACGGTCGCCGGCGTCCTGTTCGCGCTGCTGGCGGGCGCGAGCTGGGCGGCGTACATCCTGCTGAGCGCGCAGACCGGACGCCGCTGGCCCGGCATCGACGGGCTCACGATGGCCAGCGTGATCGCCGCGGCGCTGCTCGTGCCGGTCCTGCTCGTCGACGGCGGCGCGTCGGGTCTCGCGCAGCCGCGGATCCTGCTGCTCGGCGCCCTGATCGGGTCTGCTCAGCTCGGTGATCCCCTACACCTTCGAGCTGGTGGCGCTCCGCTCGCTTGCGCCCAGCCGTCTTCGGCATCCTGATGAGCCTCGAGCCGGCGGCCGCCGGACTGGCCGGGCTGGTGGTGCTCGGCGAGCTGCTCAGCCCGCTGCAGCTGCTGGCCATGGCCTGCGTCGTGGTCGCCAGCATCGGGGCGACCCGCAGCGGCGGCGCGCTCGCGCAGCCGGTGCCCGGCTGAGGCCGGCAGCCTGAGAACGCACTGTGAGTTCACGAAGATGTCACACGCCGGGGATGTCAGGACCCGTCCTCGGCGTCTAGCGTCGTCAGCACACGCTCACCACCTCTCTCGGCGTCACTCGGAGCACACATGTTCGTTCCCCGCCTGCCCACCCTGGTCGCGGCCGTCCGCACCTGGTCGGTCGAGTCCCAGCAGGTCGCCCGTCGCAACGCGATGGTCGCCGCCACCGCCTGCGCCCAGCGACGCGTCGAGCGGCAGGACGTCGACGACTTCCTCCGGGCCCGCTTCGCGCCCCCGCGGGAGCGCGACGACGAGTCCGGGTCCACGAGGCGCACGGCTGACCCAGGATCGCGCCTGGCTCGGGCACAATCAGCGGATGCCGACCTCCGCAGCCCGGTCCGCGACCGCGTCGTCGATCAGCCACCACGACATCCGTTCCGACGACGGCACCCACCTGCGCGCCTGGACCAACGACCCCGACCTGCTGATCGACGGCCCCACCGTCGTGCTGTGCAACGGGCTGGGCACCAACCCCTACATGTGGCCGGCCCTGCTGCGTCCCGACTGCGGCGTCCGGGTCGTGTCGTGGTTCCACCGCGGCGTCGGCGGCTCCGACCGGCCCCGCGACCCCAGCCACGTCGAGATCGAGCACTTCGTCGAGGACGGCCTCTCGGTCATGGACCACTTCGGCATCGACACGGCGGTCCTGATGGGCTGGTCGATGGGCGTCAACACGATGTTCGAGCTGGCCGTGCGGCACCCCGAGCGCGTCTCCGGCCTGTTCGCGGTCTGCGGCGTGCCCGGCGACACCTTCCGCACGATGCTCGCGCCGCTGCACGTGCCGCACGCGGTGGCCCGCGCGATCACCGTCAACCTCGCCCGCTCCCTGAGCGTCGGCGGGTGGGCCCTGACGCCGATCGCCACCCGGCTGCCGATCGGCCCGCGCGCGATCGACCTGATCCGCCGGACCGGCTTCATGTTCCGGGTGCCCGACCCCGAGCTCGCCGCCGTCGGCGGTCAAGGAGTTCCTCAGCACCCCGATCGACTGGTACTTCCACCTCGCGCTCAGCACCTCGCGGCACGCCCGCGTCCGGCTGAGCCGGATCACGGTGCCCGCGATGTTCGTCGCCGCGACCTTCGACGTGCTGGCCGGGGCCCGCGACATGAAGTCCGCCTCCGAGCGGATCCCCGGCGCCGGCTACGTCGAGCTCCGCGGCTCCCACTTCGTGGCGATGGAGCAGCCCGAGCGCGTGCACCAGCTGCTGCTGGACTTCCTCGCCGAGGTGGGCTGACGCGGGGCTGCCAGCGCCACTCCGAGCGCCCGCCACCCCGGCGGTGGTGAGGTGCGAGCGCCAGCGAGCCACGCAACCACCACCTCGCAGCGGTGGTTTCGCGGCTCGGGCCCCAGGGGCCCTCGCACCTCACCGCCGACCGCGCGCGCCACCGGCGCGTACGTCAAGCAGCGACGGGCAGGCTCCACGACGGCGCGGCGCGCGGCGCGCCGCAGCGTGGTCAGGACGGCCGGGCCGAGCAGCACGAGCGCGATCGGAGTTCGTGATCGCGCGACCGGTGTCGAAGCTGCCGGTCGAGGTGAGCAGCGTGTAGACGCCGAAGGTCTGCAGGTTGTCGAGCAGCGGCGCCCCCGGCACGTAGGCCAGCGAGCCCTCGTGACCGGGCACCTGCACGCCGAGCAGGAAGGGCCAGCCGGAGAGGTTCATCAGCAGCCCGAAGAGGTACGCCGCCACGACGCCGTAGACGACCAGCAGCACGATCTCGGCCCGCCCGGTGAACCGGCGCGGCAGCAGCCCGGCGCCCATGCCGACCCACGCCGAGGCCAGCATCTGGAACGGCAGCCACGGGCCGACGCCGGCGGTCATCAGGGCGGAGGCGAACAGCGACGGTGCAGCCCAGCACGAAGCCGAACCCGGGCCCGAAGACCCGCCCGCCGAGGATCAGCAGGAAGAAGACCAGCTCGACCCCGGCGGTGCCGGCCGACATGCCGCGCAGCACCGCGACGGACGCGGAGAGCACCCCGAGGATCGCCAGCGTGCGCGGGTCGAGCCCGCCCTCGCTGATCTCGGCCAGCACGACCGCGATCACGACGGGCAGCAGCGCCAGGAACAGGAACGGCGGGTCGACCCGGGTCTCGTCGGGCACCCGCAGCAGCAGCGGCCAGCAGAGCATCATCAGCCCGCCGAGCGAGGCGACGCCCGAGCACCATCGCCGAGCGCGTCGAGAGCCGGATCGCGGACGTCGGCCGGACCGGCCTGGGGACGCCGGTCCTGCTGGGGGCGCTCACGCGGACGCCTGCGCGGCCAGGGCGGCGGTGACCTCGTCGACCCGCAGCCAGGCCGCGCCGAGCACCTTGGTGACCTGCGGCGCGAACGCCGGCGACTCGGGCAGCACCTGCCGCGCCGAGCCCGGACGACACGACCTCGCCCTCGGCCATCACCACGACCTCGTCGGCCGCCTGGGCGACGAACTCCACGTCGTGGGTCGCCACGAACACCACGTGCCCGGCGGCGGCGAGGTCGCGCAGGATCCGGGCCAGCTCGGACTTGGCGGTGTAGTCGAGGCCGCGGGTCGGCTCGTCGAGCAGCAGCACCCGCGGCCGGGCGACGAGCACCAGCGACAGGGCCAGCGCCAGCCGCTGCCCCTCGGAGAGGTCACGCGGGTGGACGTCGTCCGGCGATGCCGGGCACGAGCCGCTCGAGGATCTCGCGGGTGCCCGCTCCCCCGGCCGCGCACTCCTCGTCGACGGTCTCGAGGTAGAGCAGGTCGGCGGCGTTCTGGGGCAGCAGCCCGACGACCTCGCGGCGCTCGGCGGGGTCGAGGTCGGCGGGGTCGCGACCGGCCACGCGCACCGAGCCGGACCGGCGGGCGCCCGAGCCCTGGAGGGTCCACAGCAGCGACGACTTGCCGGAGCCGTTGCGCCCCATCAGGGCGGTGACCCGGCCCTCGTCGAGGCCCAGCCCGAGGTCGTTGACGGCGACGGTGCGGCCGTGCACGACGGTCAGCCGCGTCGCCGAGAGCCCCACCGGCGCCGCCGGCGGCTCGACGTACGGCGGCGGGGTGAGCGTGAGCTCACGCGCCCGGCGGCGGGCCGACGCGCACCGACAGCGGCAGCGGCTGCCACCCGGCGGCCCGGCCGAGCTCGACGATCGGCGGCACCACGGGCGAGGTCTCGAGCAGGGTGGCGGGCTCGCCGACCCGCACGCTGCCGTCGCCGGGCAGCAGGCACATCCGGTCGGCGAACGGCACCACCCGCTCGAGCCGGTGCTCGGCCAGCAGCACCGAGACCCCGAGGTCGTGCACGAGCCGGGTGAGCGTGGCCAGCACCTCCTCGGCGGCGGTCGGGTCGAGGGCCGAGGTGGGCTCGTCGAGCACCAGCAGCCGGGGGTGCATGGTGAGCACCGAGCCGATCGCCACCCGCTGCTGCTGCCCGCCGGAGAGGGTGCGCAGGTCGCGGTGGCGCAGGTCGGCGACGCCGAGCAGGTCGAGGGTCTCCTCGACCCGGCGGCGCATCGTCTCCGGCGGGAGGCCGAGCTGCTCCATGCCGTAGGCGAGCTCCTCCTCCACCGTGTCGGTGACGAAGCCGGCGGCGGGGTCCTGGCCGACGTACCCGATCTGGTGGGCGCGCTCGCGCGGCGGCGTGGCGATGATGCTGGTGCCGTCGAGCAGCAGGTCGCCGGACAGCCGGCCGCCGCTGAAGCGCGGCACCAGGCCGGTCACCACGCCGAGCAGGGTGGACTTGCCGGAGCCGGTCGGGCCGGTGACCACGACCAGCTCGCCGTCGTCGACGGTGAGGTCGACCCCGCGCAGCACCGGGGTCGTCGTCGTAGGTGAAGGAGATGTCGCGCAGCTCGATCACGAGACCACCTGCCGCGGGGGCGGGGCGGCGAGCACGGCCGCGGCGCCCACGAGCGCGCCGACCAGGGCGACCAGGCTGAGCTCGGGGGCCACCGACGGGTCGGGGTAGGCGATCGCGAGCTGGTGGCCGCTGACCCACCAGCCGGCGACGCCGACGGCCAGACCCGACCCGGCGACCGCCGTCTCGGGCCACCGCCACGGGTCGGGCCGGTAGCGGGTGCGCTGCACCCGGCGACCGGCGCTGAGCAGCCCGGCCACGGCGAGCGCGAGGCCGAGCACCAGCATCGGCACGGCGAGCAGCCGCGGCGCCGTCTGGTCGAGCACGGCGTAGACGCCGACGCAGACCCCGCAGAGCCCGGTGAGCATCAGCGCGCCCGTCGTACGCCGCTGGGTCGCGGTCAGCGCCGGCGGAGCGGCCGTAGCCGCGGGTGTCCATGCCGGCCGCCAGGGCCAGCGAGCGCTCGAGCGCGTCCTCGAGCACCGGCACCACGAGCCGGCGCAGCCCGCCGCACCCGCCCGGTGGCACCCGCGCGCAGCCGCTGGGCCGCGCGCACGCGGCGGACGCTGTCGGCGAACTGCGGCAGCACCGTGACCGCCACGACCAGCGCGGTGCCGATCTCGTAGAGCGCGGGCGGCACCGAGCGCAGCAGCCGCTTGGGGTTGGCCAGCGAGTTGGCGGCGCCGACGCAGATCACGATCGTGGCCAGCCGCAGACCGTCGTAGAGGCCGAACGAGCAGCGCCTCCCGGGTGACCGGCCCGAGCAGGGTGATGCCCGAGGACGAAGTCGGGCAGCGGCACCTGCGGCAGGTCGAGCACCACGGTGCCGGGGTAGCTGCCGCCGAAGATGATCCGGAAGACCACCCGCAGCACGACGATCGCCACGCCCAGCCACACGTAGAGCCGGAACGACCGCCCCCACGGCTGGTCGGAGCGGCAGGCCATCACGACGAGGGCCGCCACCCCGACCAGCAGCAGGAGGAACCACGGGTTGGTGGTGAACGAGGCTGCCGCGGCGAGACCGATCGCCCACAGCCACCAGGCCACGGGGTGCAGGTCTCGGGACAGCCGGGTGGTCACGACCCGGCCGTGCCCCTCCGTCGCAGGAAGACGGTGCCGCCGGCCGCGCCGAAGAGCAGCACGACCATCCCCGGAGCCACCCAGCCCGGGCAGCCCGCCGTCCGCGTCGACCGGCGAGGCCGTCGGCACGGTCTCGGCGTCCGTGGTGGCGGGGGACGCGGACGACGCTCGCGTCGGCGCTCGCGGAGGCCGTCTCGCCGTCGCCGCGCTCGTCGCGTCTTCTTGCCGGTCGCGGCCGCCTTGGCCTTGCGGGCGCTTCCGCTCCGCCGCGGCCTGCTCGGCCGCGGTGGCGTCGGGGTCGGTGGACGGGTCGGTCGACGGGTCGGCCGAGCGGTCGCTGGCTGCGCCGCCGGTGGTCGCCTCGCCTCCCTCGGAGGACGTGGACCGGCCGCCGTGCCGCCGGACGAGCCGTTGCCGCCGTTGCCGCCGCTGCCGCCGTTGCCGCCGCCGCCGTTGCCGCCGCCGCCGGGCGGCGTGCTGCCGCCGTCGGACGGAGCGGGCTCCGGGGCTCGGCTCGGCCGGGTGCGCCGGGGTGCTCGAGGAGGGGGCCTGACGGCCACCGCCCTCGGTCCAGCTGAAGCCGACGTACCCACCGTCGGGGATGGTCAGCGACCCGACGCCGAGCGTGGCGTAGGTCCAGGAGCCCGACTCGCCGTCGGACCACCACAGGCCCCAGTAGGCGTCGGCCGGCGGCGTGTTGACGCACGGGTCGCTGGTCGGGCACGTCGCGGACCCGGCACACGAAGCCGGGCTGACGCTGGGCGTAGCGCAGCGCGAAGCCGTTGCCCGCGAAGAGCGCCGCGGCCTTCTTGCCGCCGCCGGCACCGTCGCAGACCTCCTGGACCCCGCCACCGAGGCCGTTGAAGTCGACCACGACGGTGACCCCGGACGACGTCGCGCAGCCGGCCGCCTGGGCGGGCGCGGCGCCGGCCACGCCCGTCAGCCCCGCGGCGGCGGTCAGGGCGACCGCCGCCGTCAGCCGGGCGAGCGTGGTGCGCACGTCAGCGCACCACGCGGAAGGCCGCGCCGCCCTTGCGGTTGCCGAAGTGGCCGATCGCCTTGACCTGCGCCTTGCCGCGCTTGCCGCGGACGACGAAGCGTGCGGTGAAGCGGCCCGTCCTCGAGGCGCGGCCGGCGTCGACCTTGCGGCCGCGCAGCGAGCACCTTGACGCGCTCGCCGGCCTGCGAGACCGGAGACCTTGACGACCTGCTTGCGCCCGACCTTCGGACGCGGTTGCGCTTGGCCTTGACGCCGAGCTTCTTGGCGCCGAGCACCTTGACGGCGGCCGTGGCCGGAGCGCCGAACCAGGCGGCCGTGTAGGTGCGGGTCCGGGTGCCCTTCGGCGAGCGTGACCCGGGCGGTCGGCTGCGCGCCGTCGACCGCGACCTCGGCCCGCGGGCCGGTCGACGCAGGCGTCGCGTCGACCGGGCCGAGGCCGCGGACGGTGAGGTTCACCTTCGAGCCGGCCCGCTTGAAGCCGGTCGGGCCGCTGAGCCGCAGCGCGGAGGCGGCGGCCACGCCGTCGAGGTGCTGCAGCACGGGCAGGGCCTGCGCCGTCGTCCGACGCCACTGGTCGATGCGGTCCTCGGTGCCGTCGGTCGCGCCGGCGTCGTAGGCGTCCTGGTCGTAGGCCAGCGCACCTGCGTCGGCGGTCAGCGGGCCGGTCGCGCAGACGGCGTCGCGGCGGGGCCTGGAGGGCCGCCACCCACGCGGCGGCGGCCGCGGCGCCGGCGTCGGCGCCGGCCTCGCCCAGGGCCCAGCCGGCGAGACCGGTGCTGTTGGCGTTGGGCGCCTCGGTCGACGGCGCCGCCACCGAACGCACCCGTCGTCGGCCTGGGTGTCCTCCAGCCAGCCGACGCCCGCGGCGACCGCGGCGTCGACGTCGGGGTCGGTCACCGGCCTGCTCGAGCAGGGCCAGCAGCGCGAACGCGGTCACGTCGGTGTCCTCGGCCGCCTCCGGGTCGGCGTCGCAGTCCTCCGCGGCGGTGGCGCCGAGCTCGAGCCGGAAGAAGCCCTCGCTGCACTGCTGGGCCAGCAGGAAGTCGGTGCCCGCGGCGGCCTCGGCGCTGCCGACCTCGGCGAGCCCCCGCACCGCGAAGGCCTGACCGATGGTGTTGGCGTTGTCGCCGTACGTCCGAGACGTCGGTGATCCGGCCCGAGGCGTCGTCGGTCACGCCCTCGACGCGGGCGACCAGGTCGACGCCCCCGAAGTCGGTCGGGTCGGCGCCGGCGGCCTGGGCGAAGGTCAGGGCCTTGCCGGCGGCGCCGGCGTAGGTGCTGCCGACGTCGCCGAAGTCCTCGCCGGTGATGTAGCTCTCGAGGTTCTCCGCGATCGCGGCGGCGATCTGCTGCACGACCGCGTCGTCGCCCCCGACGGCGACGGTGCTCAGGCCGGCGTCGATGGTGAGGCCGTAGTCGGGGTACTCGGGGCCGAACTGCCCGGGCAGCAGCCCGTCCTCGAGCTGGCCGGCGATCCAGGAGGCGGCACCGGCGGACGGGCCGGTGGTCGGCCCCCGCGGCGGCCGCGCCGGGGCGGCGGTGGCGGCGTTGGCCGACACGGGGACGAGCACGGCGCCGGCGACGGCACCGGCGACGACGAGGGCGCCGGTACGACGCACCACGGTGGTGAACATGGGTTCCTTCCCGCTGCACACAACGGGAGGCTCCGCGAGGACCCACCCGCTGCTTTTCCGCGACAGCGATGGTTCAGGACGCGTCGTGGTGGGTGCTCCGGCTCGCTCGCTCCGGCCAGCGGACTGGCGGGTGCGGGCCTACGGTTGCGGGTCAGCGCCGGACTTCGACCGGCTTCCCCCGCCCACGGGCGTGATGAGTGTTGTTGGCTGCGCGCAGCGTACCGCGTGGGTCGTGTGCCTGAGAACGACGTCGCGCCGGTGTGAGGCAACGACCCCACGCGCGACCCGCGGCACCCGCGGGCGATCGCTCAGGTCGAGCTTCTCCAGGATCAGCTCGCGCACCCGGCCGGCGTCGGCCTGGCCGCGCATCTCCTTCATCACCGCACCGATCAGCGCACCGGCGGCGGCGACCTTGCCGTCGCGGATCTTGTCGGCGACGTCGGGGTTGGCGGCGATGGCGGCGTCGACCGCGGCACCGAGCGCCCCGTCGTCGGAGACGACGGCGAGCCCGCGGGCCGCGACGATCTCCTCGGGGGTGCCCTCGCCGGCGAGCAGGCCGTCGAAGACCTGGCGGGCCAGCTTGTCGTTGATCGTGCCGGCGTCGACGAGCGCCTGGACGGCGGCGACGTCGGCCGGGCGTGACGCCGAGGTCGGCGATCTCGACGCCGGAGTCGTTGGCGCGGCGGGCGAGCTCGGAGAGCCACCACTTGCGGGCGGCCTGCGGCGACGGCGCCGGCGGCGATCGTCTCCTCGACCAGCCCGAGGGCGCCGGCACCGACGGTGTCGCGCATCTCGAGGTCGGAGAAGCCCCAGTCGGCCTGCAGCCGGGTACGTCGCGCCGCGGGGTTCTCGGGCAGCGTGCCGCGCAGCTCCTCGACCCACTCGCGCGACGGGGCGACCGGCACCAGGTCGGGCTCGGGGAAGTAGCGGTAGTCGTCGGCGTCGGACTTCTCGCGACCGCTCGTGGTGACCCCCGTGTCCTCGTGCCAGTGGCGGGTCTCCTGCAGGATCGAGCCACCGCCGTCGAGGACGGCGGCGTGCCGCGACATCTCGTGGCGGACGGCGCGCTCGACGGACCGGAACGAGTTGACGTTCTTGGTCTCGGTGCGGGTGCCGAGCGTGCCGGTGCCCACGGGCGCGAGCGACAGGTTGACGTCGGCGCGCAGGTTGCCCTGGTCCATCCGGGCCTCGGAGACGCCGAGGGCGACGATCAGGTCGCGCAGCTGGGAGACGTACTCCCGGGCGACCAGGGGCGCCTTCTCGCCGGCGCCCATGATCGGCTTGGTGACGATCTCGATCAGCGGGATGCCGGCACGGTTGTAGTCGACCAGCGAGTGGTCGGCGCCGTGGATGCGGCCGGTGGCGCCACCGACGTGCAGCGACTTGCCGGTGTCCTCCTCCATGTGGGCGCGCTCGATCTCGACGCGGAAGGTCTCACCGTCGGGCAGCGTGACGTCGAGGTAGCCCTCGAAGCAGATCGGCTCGTCGTACTGGCTGGTCTGGAAGTTCTTCGGCATGTCCGGGTAGAAGTAGTTCTTCCGCGCGAAGCGGCACCACTCGGCGATCTCGCAGTTGAGCGCGAGCCCGATCCGGATCGCCGACTCCACGGCCTTGCCGTTGACCACCGGCATCGCGCCGGGCAGGCCGAGGCAGACCGGGCAGACCGACGTGTTGGGCTCCTCGCCGAAGGAGGCGGGGCAGCCGCAGAACATCTTGGTGTTGGTGTTGAGCTCGACGTGGACCTCGAGGCCGAGCGCGGGGTCGTAGCGCTCGAGCACCTCGTCGAAGGGGACCAGGGTCTCGGGGATGGTGCTCATCGGGCGCCTCCGTGGGTGTCGTCCAGCTCGGGGGCCTGGTCGAGCAGCGGCCCGCCCCACTTCTCGGCAGCAGCGCCTCGAGGGCGGCGCCGACGCGGTAGACGCGGTCGTCGGCCAGCGTCGGGCGCGAGGACCTGGACGGCGGCGGGCAGCCCGTCCTCGTCGGCCAGGCCGCTCGGCACCGAGATGCCGGGCACGCCCGAGAGGTTGGCCGGGATCGTGGCGAGGTCGTTGAGGTACATCGCCATCGGGTCGTCGAGCTTCTCGCCCAGCTTGAACGCCGTGGTGGGCGAGGTCGGCGAGACCAGCACGTCGGCCTGCTCGAAGGCGGCGTCGAAGTCGCGCGCGATCAGCGTGCGCACCTTCTGGGCCTGGCCGTAGTAGGCGTCGTAGTAGCCGCTCGAGAGCGCGTAGGTGCCGAGGATGATCCGGCGCTTCACCTCGTCGCCGAAGCCGGCGTCGCGGGTGGCCCGCATGACCTCCTCGGCCGACGGCGCGTCGACGCCCTCGGGCAGCACCCGCAGGCCGTAGCGCATCGCGTCGAACTTCGCGAGGTTGCTCGACGCCTCCGCCGGGAGGATCAGGTAGTAGGTGGCGAGCGCGTGCACGAAGGTCGGGCACGACACCTCGACCACCTCGGCGCCGGCGGCGACCATCAGGTCGACCGACTCCTGGAAGCGCTGCAGCACGCCGTCCTGGTAGCCCTCGCCGCCCAGCTCGGTGACCACGCCGACGCGGACGCCGGTCAGGTCGCCGGTCGCACCGAGCCGGGCCGCGTCGGTGAGGTCGGGCACCGGGTCGTCGATCGAGGTGGAGTCGCGCGGGTCGTGGCCGCCGATCAGCTCGTGCAGCATCGCGGCGTCGAGCACCGTGCGCGTGACCGGGCCGACCTGGTCGAGCGAGTTGGCCAGCGCCACGAGGCCGTAGCGCGAGACCGAGCCGTACGTCGGCTTCACGCCGACGGTGCCGGTGACCGCGCCGGGCTGGCGGATCGAGCCGCCGGTGTCGGTGCCGAGCGCGAGCGGCGCCTCGTACGCCGCCAGCGCGGCCGCCGAGCCGCCGCCGGAGCCGCCGGGGATCCGGTCGAGGTCCCACGGGTTGCGGGTGGGGCCGTAGGCGGAGTGCTCGGTGGAGGAGCCCATCGCGAACTCGTCCATGTTGGTCTTGCCGAGGATCGGCAGCCCGGCCTCGCGCAGCCGCGTGACCACCGTCGCGTCGTACGGCGGCACCCAGCCCTCGAGGATCTTCGAGCCGCAGGTGGTGGGCAGGCCCTTGGTGGCCAGCACGTCCTTGACCGCGATCGGCACGCCGTCGAGGTCGCTCGCGGGCGAGCCGGCGGCACGGCGCGCGTCGGACGCGGCCGCCTGCTCGAGCGCGCCCTCGGCGTCGACCTGCAAGAAGGCGTGGACGGCGCCGTCGACGGCGGCGATCCGGTCGAGGTGGGCCTGGGTCAGCGCCACCGAGGTGACGGCGCCCGACGCGAGGTCGGCGGCCAGGTCGGCCGCGGTGCGCCGGGTGAGGTCGGCGGGTGGGCGGTCACTGCTCGTCCCCCAGGATCCGCGGCACGGAGAAGCGCTGCTCGTCGACCTCGGGGGCGCCGGAGAGCGCCTCCTCGGCGGTCAGCCCCGGCACGACGACGTCCTCGCGGAAGACGTTGGTGAGCGGCATCGGGTGCGAGGTCGGGGGCACGTCGTCGCCGGCGACACCGGCGATCGAGGCGACCGACTCCAGGATCACCGACAGCTGCGGGGCGAGGTGGTCGAGCTCGGCGTCGTCGAGGTCGATCCGCGCGAGGGTCGCGAGGTGGGCGACCTCGGTCCTGCTGATCTCGGGCATGGGGGCCATCCTAGGAGCGGCCCGCCGGCCCGCCGACGAGGGGTCGGGGACGGGGCGGTGCTTGCGGCGACGCCGCTTTCGGGGTCCACTGACGCATGGCATTCGTCCAGACCTGGGTCGGTGAGGACACGTTCACCGCCTACTGGCACGCCCTGGTCGCCGACGACGAGCAGGGTGCGTTCCGGATCGCGGCCCGGATGCTGGCCGACGGGGTGCCGCACCGGCGCGTGCTCGAGGACCTCGTGGGGGCCGCCCAGGTGCGGGTGGGCCGGCTGTGGGCCTGCAACGAGTGGACCGTCGCCCAGGAGCACTCGGTGAGCGCGGTCACCGAGGGGGTGATCCGCCGGCTCGACGCCCTGGTCCCGCCGCCGCTCGGCTCGACCCTGGTGGTCGCCTGCGCCGAGCAGGAGTGGCACACCCTCGCCGCCCGGCTGCTGACCACGATCATGCGGGCGGGCGGCCACCCGGCGCACTTCGTCGACACCTCCGCGCCCGGCAGGCCGACCTGACCGCCGCAGCTCGAGGCCCGGCGGCCGCGGGCGCTCCTGCTCAGCGCCTCGCTGACCTCCTCGCTCGTCACGATGCGCCGCCAGGTCGAGACCTGCCGCTCCCTCGGCATCCCGGTCGTCGTCGGGCGGCCGAGCCTTCGACGTCGAGCGGCGAGCGCGCCCGACGGCTCGGCGCCAGCGGCTACGCCGCCTCCCCCGACGAGCTCGAGTCGGTCCTGCGCCGCCTCCCCGCTCCGCGTCGACCCGACCCCGCCGCTCGACCACCCGGGCGCCGACGAGGCCGAGGTCGTCCGCACCGAGGCGCACGACATCGCCGGCGACGTCCTGCGCACACCGCGCAGCCGGATCGGTCTCGACGGCGATGGGGCGCCGCGTGGTCGGGCCGGACGACTGGCGGTCCGTGCTGACGACGTCCGTGCCCTACGTCGTCGGGTTACCTCGCTGCGTCGCTGCTGGTCGACGACCCGACGATCATGCGGGAGTCACGCGTGTGGCTGAGCCAGGTCCTCCTCCTGCGGGAGGGCGACGTCCGGGCGGTCGACGAGCTCTGGGAGGCCCTGGCGCTCCGGCTCGGAGACCTGCCGCGCGCCGTGGAGGCGCTCGAGCGCCTGACCTGGCGCCGCGCCGTGCGTCAGCGAGTGGCTGGGCTCCCGCGGGAGGCTCCGGTCGTCGTGCCCTGGTGGACGTCGAGCCGGAGCAGCCGGCTGGCGAGGTCGACGGCGGGGCCGAGCAGCACGATCACGGCGATCGTGCCCGCCCCGAGGGTGGCGCCGAGCAGCCAGCCCCCGAGCGCTCCGCCGCCCTGCACCAGGCTGTAGCTCCAGCGGAACGGCACCGGCGGGTCCCAGGCCAGCGCCATCGCCTCCGCCGGGCCGGCACCGGTGTTGCTGCCGAGGTAGGCGGCGATCCCGACCGCCAGCACCGGGAACGCCACGACCAGCAGCAGGACCTGCGCGCCAGGTGCTCCGGCGGCGACGGTGCCTCGCCAGGATCAGCGAGACGACCGCCCCGACGACGACGCAGCTGCACGATCGTGCCGAGACCGGGTCGCACCCCGCGCAGCGGCGGCCAGCACCACGAACGTCAGACCGACCGGCGCGTTGGCGGCCCCGAAGGGGATCCCGAAGCCCAGCGAGATGCCGTTGACCAGGGTGGAGTAGCCGTCGGAGCCGAGGTCGGCGGTGAGCAGCAGTGCCACCCCGATCCCGAGGACGACGCAGCCGCCGCAGAGCAGCAGCAGGCGGCGAGGGGTGGGCACGCCCCCAGCCTGCCACCCGGCGTCCGCGACCGCCCGCCGACGGCCGCCGCCTGGGGCATGTTACTGACCGTTGTGACTACTGGGCGCGCGCAATATCGGTCGGGTAGTAGTCGCAACGGTCAGTAACATCCGCCGCCCGGCCGCCGGGCCGCTCGGTCGCCCGCCCAACCTCGTGGGTGGCCGCGGCGTCTCTACTGGTGACCAGCGAAGGAGTCGCCGATGACCCGCCCACCGACCGACGAGGAGTTCACCGAGCTGGTGCACGCCTCGTGGGCCTCGCTCTACCGCACGGCCTACCTCCTGGTGGGCGAGCGCGGGGAGGCCGAGGACCTCGTGCAGACCGCGCTGGCCAAGACCTACGCGTCGTGGGGGCGGGTGCGGGACGTCGTCGGCCGCGTCCGGGTACGCCCGGACGGCGCTGGTCAACACGGCGTCCTCGTGGTTCCGCCGCAAGGCGTGGCGCAACGAACGCCCGACCGACCAGCTGCCCGAGAGCGGTCACGAGGCCCGGCACGAGGTCGACCCGAGCGACCGACCGGCCCTGGTCGAGGCCCTCGCGCAGCTCGCGCCGCGGCAGCGCGCGGTCGTCGTGCTCCGCTACTACGAGGACCTCAGCGTCGCCGAGACCGCCCGAGCCCTCGGCTGCTCCGAGGGCACCGTGAAGAGCCAGACCTCCGACGGACTGGCCCGCCTGCGCACGTTGCTCGGTGACGACGTCGTCCCCCAGACCAGCTCCACCAGCCCCGGAAGAACGGGCCGCCCGGCCCGAGGAGGCCGTCATGACTGAACGACTCGCCCAGCTCCTGCACGACGAGGCCGAGCGCCTCGACGTCCCGCCGCCGGACGCCGCCACGTCGCTGCACCTCGGCCGCCGCGTCCGCCGGCGCCGTCGGGTCGTGGGCGCCACCGCCGCCCTGGCCGTCGTCGTCGCCGTCGGTGGTAGCGCGCTCGGCGTCAACGCCCTGACCGGGCGGCGACCCGGACGCCGTCCCCGAGCCGGCCTCGCCCCTCGACTCAGGGGCGGTGTTCGCCCTCGGCACCACCGTCTACCTCGAGGACGGCGCGGTGCGGGCCGAGATCGACGACCGCGCCGTGAAGTCGCTCTACTACACCTCCGCGGGCGTGCTCGTGCGTCACGGCAACAACACCGCCAGCGACGGCGGCGGGCCGCAGCGCTTCTCGCTGGTCCGCCCCGACGGCACGGTCGAGCGGATCGGCGTCACCACCGAGGAGACGGTGCCGGGCACCGACCCGACCCAGCCCTACCTCGCGTGGGCCGAGGTCACCGACGGCGAGGCCGAGGTCGTCGTCCGCGACCTGCGCGACGACACCGAGGCGGCCCGGGTGCCGATCCCCAGCGCCGACCCCGGCGGCGGCTGGGCCGCTCCGCCGGTCACGCTCGCCGGCGACACCGTGTACGCCGAGACCGGCGACGGCCTGTTCGCCGTCGACTGGCGCTCGGGAGAGGTCGAGGACCGTGGCGACGAGCAGGTCCCGGCCGCGCGTGGCCGCACCACGACGTCCGCGGAGGACGAGGTCGGCGTGGTCGACACGGCCAGCGGAGCCACCCTGCTGAGCGTGCCGGTCGACCGGCTACAGCTACTTCAGGCTCTCGCCCGACGGCACCCGTGCCGTGCTGGTGCAGGAGGAGGCCGACCTGACCGGCACCGACTCGTTCGACGTCTACGACGTCGACACCGGCCGGCACGTCTCGTTCCCCGGCTACGTCTACGACTACGGCTGGACCGCCTCCGGCGACCTCTTCCGCGTCGGGGAGGAGGAGGTCACCACCTGCGACACCGGGACGGGCGAGTGCACCGACACCCCGCACGGGATCGAGATGCCGCCCCCGACCCCGCAGGAGGAGGTCTGCGAGCCCGTGAAGAACGGCACGGTGTGCAGCACCGAGGGCGGCGAGACCTGGCAGTCGCAGCTCAAGCTCGGCGGGGTCACCTACGAGTCCTGACGCCAGCCCGGGCCGCCGTCCGAGCGGGGCACGCCCGACCGCCCCAGCGGGCATGTTACTGACCGTTGTGACTACTGGCCGGGCGCAATATCGGTCGGGTAGTAGTTCCAACGGTCAGTAACATGCCCCGGACCGACCGATGGGGGGTGCGGGGATGGACCGTGTCGGCGGGGCAACCAGGGGCCTGCCAAAATGGCGGGCATGGCTACCACTGCACTCGGCGGCAACCCCGTCTCGACCGTCGGCGACCTTCCCTCGGTCGGCTACGACGGCCCCCGGCTTCGACCTCGTCGGCTCCGACTTCAGCGGGGTGACCCTCGGCGAGGGCACCCGCACGGTCCTCAACATCTTCCCCAGCGTCGACACCGGCGTGTGCGCGGCGAGCGTGAGGAAGTTCAACGAGCTGGCGGCGTCCCTCGACAACACCACGGTCGTCTGCGTCTCGCAGGACCTCCCGCTCGCCCAGGCCCGCTTCTGCGGCGCCGAGGGCATCGAGGGCGTCACCGCCGCCTCGGCCTTCCGCTCGAGCTTCGGCGACGACTACGGCGTGCGGCTGCTCGACGGGAAGTTCGAGGGCCTGCTGGCCCGCGCGGTCGTCGTCATCGACGAGGCCGGCAATGTCACCTACACCCAGCTCGTGCCCGAGATCGCCACGGAGCCCGACTACGACGCCGCGGTCGCCGCACTCGGCTGATCGCACCTGCTCGACCCGGGCTGCCGGGCAGCCCGGCCGCCCGCAGGCCGGGCGACCGGGCCGATCGTCCCGGCGGCCTGAGTCCGGCTACTCACAGGGTTGAGCACCTCGGCCGCAGCGCCCGGGGCCCTGGGGATGCGTCAATGGGGACATGACGCGCTACGCCGACCCCCTCGTGTGCCCGGACTGCTCCGCCGACGCTGCCCGCCGGCGCCACGACCTGCCCGTCCTGCGGGCTGCTGCTGCGCCACCCGCTGAGCGGCGAGCTCTTCGCCGCCCTCCAGCGCGCCGACGACGTGCTCGGCCGCCTGCGCCTGGCCTCCACCGCCGCAGCCCCCGCGGCCGCCCCGGCCCCGTCGACGACGCCGACCGCGCAGCCCCAGCCCCAGCCCCTTCCCCAGCCCTCCACCTCCTTCGTCCCCGCCATGCCGCCGCTGCCGGTGGCGGCGGACCGCCCCCGCCGGCACGGCCTGCGCCCCACCTCGGTGCCGGCGATCCTGCTCGGCCTCGGCGCGCTGTGCCTGCTCGTGGCCGCCGTGATCTTCCTGGCCGTGGCCTGGTCGTGGCTCGGCGTCGGCGGTCGTACGGCGGTCCTGGTCGGCCTCACCGTCGCCGTCGGGCGCCCTCGGGGCCGTACTGGCACGGCGCGGGCTGCGCGTCGCCGGCGAGGCGCTGAGCACGGTCGCGCTCGGGCTGCTCGCCCTCGACGTGCTCGGGGCCGGCGACGCCGGCTGGCTCGGCGACCTCACCGGCACCCGGACCGCGCTCGCCGTCGGCCTCGTCGTGCTCGACGGCTCGCGTGGCCTGGGCCGGGGCGCAGCCCCGCCTGGTCGCCCCGCAGCTCGTCGCGGGCAGTCGCGTTCCTCACGGCCTGGGGCGCCGCCCTCGACCTCAGCTCGGCCTCGCTTCCTCGTCGAGGCGCTCTCCGTGGTCGCGGCCGCCGGGCTGGCTGCCTGGGGGCTCGCCCGTGGCGCCGGCGCCCTGCCCTGGATCGGCCTGGTGACCGGCGGCCTGGCCTGGCTGGTGCTCGCCACCGACGGGCTCACCTCGGCGCTCGGAACGTCCCTCCTTCGTCGGGCTGTGGTCGGCCGACGGCACGGCCTGGGCCCTGCTGGCCTCGGCCACCCTGCTCCTGCTCCCGCTCACGTTCCTGCACCAGCACCTGGTCCGGGTCGTCGAGCCTGGCCTCGGCGATCTCGGTGATGGTCGGCGTGGTGGCGCTGCCGGTCGTCGACGAGGGCCTCACCTCCGTGACCGTCGTCGCCCTGGTCGTGGCCGCTCCTGGGGGCCGCCGTCGCCACGGCCGTGCCGCGCCGCTGGGCGGCCCTGCCGCTGCTGCCGGCCGTCGCGGCTGCCGTGCCCTGCCGTGACTCACGGCCCTGGGGCTGCTGGCGCAGTCGGTGACCGGGGTGCTCGAGGTCGGCGACCCTTCACCGCCAGGCCGGAGCCCGAGTCGACCCTCTCGTCCTCGTCGCGTCCCCGTGGCTGCTGGTCCCGACCGCCGTGGTCGTCCTGCTGCTCCTGGGGGCGTGGTGGCCGGCCGGCACACCGCGCGGGTGCCGCTCGTGGCGCCCTCGACCGTGGTCGCACTCGCCGCCGTCGCGACCCTGGGCCTGCTGCCCACGCCGCTGTGGGTCGTGACCGGGGCGCTGCTCGTGGTCGCCGCCGCCCTCGTCACGCTCGCCGCCCGCGACCTGGTCGCCGGACCTGACGCCGCGCTGGCGATGGCCGCGCTGGTCCTGGGCATCGCGGTGGTCGCGGCCCTGCCGAGCGCCGGGCTCACGGCGCTGACGACCGGCGCGACCGCGCTGGCCGCCGGGACGCTGCTCGCACTGCCCCGGACCCGCAGGGTGCACGTGGTCTCCGGCGCGCTGCTGCCGACCGCGCTGGCCAGCACCTTGTGGGCGCTCGGCGCGGTGCTCGACCTCGACGTCGCCGCTCGCGGCCTGCCGGTGCTGGTCGCCGTCGGTCTGGTCGCCCTGGCCCTGCCCCGGCTCGAGGTCGGAGTCGGCGGCAGGCCTGGCCGCGCTCGTCGGCGGGGTCGCGGCCATCGACGCCGCGGTCGACCAGCCCACCGCGCTGGCGCTGCACCTCACCGTGGCCGGTGCTCTCGTGACCGCGACGTCGCTCCTCCACGAGCACCGTCGGTACGCCGCCGTGCTCGGCGGGCTGCTGCTCGCCGCCGCGACCTGGGTGCGGCTGGCCGACCTCGGCGTCAGCGCGCCGGAGGCCTACACGCTGCCCACGGCCACCGTCCTGGTGCTGCTGGCGCTGCGACGCCTGCACCTGGTGCCCGACAGCTCCACGTCGGTGCTGCTGCCCGGTCTGCTGCTCGCCACCGTCCCCTCGCTGCTCTGGGCGTTCACCGACCCGATCTCGCTGCGCGCCGCGCTGCTCGGCGCCGGGTGCCTCGGGCTCGCCGTCGCAGGTGCCGGGCTGCGCTGGAACGTGCCGCTGCTCGTCGGCGCGACGGTCGGCGGGCTGCTGGTGCTGCGCGAGCTGGCGCCGTACGCCGCGCGAGACCCCGCAGTGGGTGCTGATCGGCCTCGCCGGGGCCACCCTCACGGCCGTCGGCGTCACCTGGGAGAGCCGGCTCTCGGAGCTGCGTCAGGTGGCGGGCTTCGTGGAGCGGCTGCGCTGAGCCCGGCGCCCGGCCCGGAGTCCCGGACCGCGCAGGTCAGTCGGCGGGGTCCCAGAACGCCTCGCGATCAGCACGTGGCCGGACGGGACGCCGCGGCGTGCCCTCCTCGGTGTAGCGACGCCTGCGCCTCGCCGAGGTGGCTCGGGGGCAGCGACCCGTCGGCGCGCACGACCCGCCACCACGGCACCGGCGCACCGTGCCGCGACATCACCGACCCCGACCTGGCGCGGGCCACCGCCGACCACCTCGGCGATGGCGCCGTACGTCGTCACCCGACCCGCCGGGATCCGCTCGACGAGGCTGAGCACCGCCTCGACGTACTCCTCGGGTCCACCGGTCAGCCACGGTGCGCCTCCGGCCGCGCCGCGCCCCTCCGAGGGCCACCGGCAGCGCACCGCGGCCGCGACCAGCGCGGAGACGCTGACCGCCACCAGCGCCGCCACCCAGACCCCCGTCGGCGCCGGGCGCCCCGCGACCGCCCGCGCCAGCACCCACGCCACCGCCGCCACCGTCAGCGCCAGGGCCCCGCGGCGCGACCCACCGGCGCACCAGCGGACCGTCGACGGGCAGCCGGTCGGGCCCGTAGGAGACGACCACCGCGGCCACGTGGGAGACCAGCAGCGCGGCCGCCGCGACCAGGGCGGCGAGCGGCGGGCCGGCCCCCGGCTGCTCGGGGCCCAGCGACCCATCGCGCGAGCACCAGCAGCAGCGCCGCGGCCGCCAGCGGCGACTCGGGGCAGGACGCCGGCACCCGGCTCCGAGGCCGGCGACCGCGACGACCAGCCAGGCCGGCGGCAGCGCTCCCCCGGCCCCCGACGCGAGCAGCGCCGACCAACGGGCCGAGCGCGACCAGCAGCCGCAGCGCCCAGGAAGCCCGCCGTCCACTCCTTCACCGCCGTTCATCGCCGACCGGCTCCGCTGGGGCAGGGCCGCGTGCCGGACCAGCCGACGCAGCACCTCGTCGAGGGTGCCGGGACCGCGCCAGGCGACCACCGGGCAGCCGCGGGCGACCAGGCCCGCGACCGTGTGCTCCCGCTCGAGCAGCCGCATCCGCCAGGCGAGGTCGACCACGCCGAGGTCGCCCCGGGTGAGGACCGCGGGCGAGGCGTCGAGCGGGAGGGTGTCGACGACCAGCGTCGGCACGCCGCGCTGCAGCAGGGTCATCGCCGCCGTCGGGACGTGGTCGCCGAGCAGCGGCGAGAGCAGGACGACGACGGTGCCCTCGGTGGTGTGGAAGCGCATCCGCTCGGCCTGGCCCTCGCGCCAGGCTGCGCGGCCGGGTGCCGGCGAGCGTGCCGAGGATCCGCCGCAGGTGCCGCCGCCCGACCCGGGGTCCGACCGCGGCCCCGTCGCCCGCCGACGACGCGCAGCGCGACCCGGTCGCCCTGGCGCACGGCGTGCTCGGCGATCGCGGCCGCGGCCCGGACCGTGAGGTCGAGGCTGCTCGCCGCGCCGTCGAGCCCGCCGGAGGCGCCGAGGTCGGCGGCGGCGTCGACGACCAGCAGCAGCACCGGTGTCCTCCTCGGCGCGGGTGGTCGTGACGTGCAGCCGGTCGGTGCGCGCGGAGACCCGCCAGTTGATCCGGCGCAGCCGGTCGCCGGGCTCGAAGCCACGGATGCCGGAGAACTCGGTGCCGGCGCCGGTGCGGGCCGAGCGGTGCGCGCCGACCAGGCCACGCGGGTGCGGCGCCTCGCCCCGGGAGGAGAACGCCACCGCGGTGGGCAGCACCCGCACCTCGCCGACCGGGCACCGAGACCGGCCCCCAGCGGTAGCCGGCCCAGGGGGTGGTGAGCGCGACCCGCTCGGCGCCGAGGGTGCGTCGTCCCCAGCGCCGGGGGCTGAGCTCGAGCTCGACGGGCGCGTCGGTCGAGCAGCCGGCTCGATGCCGCCGGCCGGGTGCGCGGCGACGTGCGGCACCCGGCACCGGCATCCGGGTCACGTGCTCGGCGTCGTCGTGCCCGCTCGAGCGCGAGCCGGGAGGTGGTGCCCTGACCCTCGTGGAGGGTCTGGTGGTCGAGGGTGGCCGCGACCTGCGGCTCGCGCGAGGGGCGGTGCAGCAGGCCGAGCGCCGCCAGCAGCAGGAACGGCGCGGACAGCACCAGCGCCGCGGGTCGCTCGAGGACGACGCCCGCGGCGACGCCGGCCGACGCTCACGACGAGCGCGCG
Organism: uncultured Actinomycetota bacterium; assembly: GCA_963834285.1. GTDB lineage: Bacteria > Actinomycetota > Actinomycetes > Propionibacteriales > Nocardioidaceae > Nocardioides. Next base: position 122,324 of record CAWIAZ010000013.1, read on the forward strand.
CCGCAGCGCCGGCCGTCGGACGCCAGCCGGAGCCGTCGGTCACCGCCGCTCCAGGGTGGGCGGGGTCGGCACCGTGGCGAGCACGTCGTCGACGACCGTGCGGCCGCTGGTCTCGGTCATCCACAGCTCGGGCTTGACCGTCACCCGGTGGCCGAGCACCGAGCGCGCGACCGCCTTCACGTCCTCGGGGATCACGTAGTCGCGGCCGCGCAGCAGCGCGAACGCCCGGGCCGCCAGCACCAGCCCGAGCGAGCCGCGCGGCGAGGCGCCGGTGAGGGCGTGGCGGTGCTCGCGGGTCGCCGACGGCCAGCTCGACGCAGTAGCGGCCGATGCTCTCGTCGACCCGCACGGTCTCGACGGCGGCCTGCATCGCCAGCACGCCCGCGGCGTCGGTGACGGCGTCGAGCGTGATCTCCTCCTGCCGGCGCTCCACCCGGCGGACCACGACGTCGTACTCCTCGTCGCGGGTGGGGTAGCCGAACGAGACCCGGGTCAGGAACCGGTCGAGCTGGGCCTCGGGGAGCGGGTAGGTGCCTTCGTACTCGATCGGGTTGGCGGTCGCGAGCACGCAGAACGGCGCCGGCAGCGGGAACGTCTCGCCCTCGACGGTGACCTGGTGCTCCTGCATCGCCTCGAGCAGCGCCGACTGGGTCTTGGGCGGCGTCCGGTTGACCTCGTCGGCGAGCAGCAGGCCGGTGAAGACGGGACCGCGGCGGAACTCGAACTCCCCGCGCTGCTGGTGGTAGATGAACGAGCCGGTCAGGTCGGCGGGCAGCAGGTCGGGGGTGAACTGGGCGCGCGCGAAGTCGAGGCCCAGCGCCTGGGCGAAGGAGCGCGCGGCGAGGGTCTTGCCGAGGCCCGGGATAGTCCTCCACCAGCACGTGCCCCTTGGCCAGGACCGTGGCCAGCACGAGCATCAGGCTGCGCTCCTTGCCGACCACGGCCCGCTGCACCTCGTCAGGACCCGGGCGGCGCAGCTCGGCGGCCTCGGCCACGGGCATCAGCTCGGGCGTGCCGGGGGCGCCCGCAGGGGCGGCCAGGGGAAGCGTCGTCGGTGGGAGCGGGGTCGGTCACAGGTCCTCGATCCGTTCGAGCCAGCGGTGCGACGTCGTGGTGGTCCATCCTGGGCGGCGGTGCGGCCAGCAGCCGCGCCAGGTCGGGTCCGAGCAGCGCCGGCGCCTCGGGGGCGTCGAGGCCGACGCCGTGGCGCGACGCGCAGGGTCTGCTCGGTGAGCCCCGCGAGCCGCCCGGCCAGGACGTCGTCGGGCGCCGGGCCGCGAGGTGCACCGCGAGCAGCCGCAGGTACGCCGCCGTCCGGTCGTCGTGGCCGCGCCAGTCGTGCCGGTCGCGCCAGTCGTGACCGGGACCGGAGCCACCGCCGGCGGGCCAGCGGCGCGGCGGCTCGGTCACCGTGTCGAGCACCAGGATCCAGCCGGCTCCGACCAGCAGCGTCCACAGCGCCAGCCGGCCGGGGTGCGGGTCGAGCTGGAGCAGCAGCGCCGCGGTGAGGAGCAGCGGCGAACGACGACCCACCAGGCCGACCGCGCGCCAGCCCCACCGGGCGGCCGGCTCACGGGCGGTCCAGCGCGTGGATCGCCGCCAGCGCCGCCCGGGCGCGCGCTCGCGCGCGGGCTCCTCGAGGCGTGGTCGGAGAAGCGGGCCTCGCGGTAGAGCGCGGCGAGGTCGGCCACGGCCCGCGGGTCGGCCTCCGCGAGGTCGAGGAGCCGCAGCGCGAACTCCGAGGAGGTCTCCCAGGGCTCGCGGACGACGCCCGGCCGCGGCGGCCTGCAGCTCGAAGCGGTGCCAGCACTCGACGATGCCGTTGCGGGCGGTGCCCGTCGGCCAGCACCGCCCGCTGCGCCTCGGCGTCGCTCGCGATCGCGCTGGGCGGCGCGCGGCCCGCTCGGGCTGCTCGAGCGACGTCGAAGTCCGGGTCGTGGTGCCGACCCGGAGGCAGCGGCCGGACTCGCCCAGCGCCGTCGCGCGGCCCGCACGCAGGCGGAGCAGCAGGAACGCCACGAGCACGACCACGGCGCCCACCTGCACCAGCAGCGCCAGGGCCGTGACCCACAGCGGGCTCGTCCTCGGGTCCGCTGGGCAGGTCGTCGCGGAAGAGCTCGGACTCGCTCGTCGGGTGCCGCGGCTCGGCGGCGGCTCGCTGGTCGCCGCCGGGGTCGGGAGCCGGAGCCCGTCGCCGCGGAAGACCGGGTCGCGACCGGAGGTGGAGGCCCACGTCGCCAGCAGCACGACCAGCAGCGTGCAGCAGCGCGGCACCGCGCAGCGGCGCCGACGACGGCGCGCCGAGGCAGCCCGGCGCGCTCCGACGCAGCAGCGCCGGAGGCATCGGCCCCGCCGTGGGTCTGCGTCGCCGGGGCCGCGCGGTCGCGGGAAGTCCCCCGCGACGCGCGAGGCGTCAGAGCACCGGGTCGAAGGGCTCCGTGCCGGGCACCAGGCGCGAGCCCGGCGATGCCGGAGTGGGCCTGGGCGTAGGCGAGCTCCGGCTGAGGTCGCCGATGTTGTTGGACGCCGGCAGCGGGGCCAGGCCCAGCGTCGACAGGGTGCCGATGGCCTGGCCGTTCTCGCTGAGGAACGCCGAGCCGGAGTCACCGGGGACGCCCGGCGTCACGGTGTAGAGCGGGTGCGACCAGCCGCCGTCGGCGGCGTCGTCGCCGAGCGAGACGCCGGTCTTGGGCGAGAGCGCCTCGATGCCGGCGCGCAGGCTGGAGTTGCCGTAGGAGTAGACCCGGTCGCCGGCGTCGGTGCCGTCGGTGTCGATGCCGGTCGGACCGCCCCAGAACGGGACGCTCGGGTTGACCTTGCCGACGTCGCCGGCGGCGACCTTGACCAGCGCGAAGTCGTTGTAGGCGCAGGCGTTGGCGTCGGTCTCGTTCCGGTCGCGCATCGTGCGCCACGAGCTGTAGACCAGCGTGCCGGAGCCGACCTTGGTGCCGCTCGGTGACCAGCGAGCCACCTCGGCGGAAGTCGACGGCGGTGCCGAGCGGCACCGAGTCGTTGAGGCAGCCGTTGGTGTCGGTGGCCTCGCCGAGGCCGGCGCAGTGGGCGGCGTACCCGACGTAGGTGTTGGCGGTGGCGTCGGTGAAGACGAAGTTGCCGGTGCACTGCGCGCCGTCGGTGTACATCTGCACGCCGGGCGTGATCGTCGCGGTGTCGGCGGGCGCGTAGCCCGGGACCGGCGGACGTCGCCGGGGCGGCGGTGGCGAGCGGCGGCCGTGGCGGCCCAGCTGGCCGTGGGTAGGGCGAGGGTGGCAAGGGTCCGGCCGAGTCGTGGCCTCGAGGTCAGCATGTCCACTACAACGAGCCGAGCACCGGAAGGGTTACGCCCACCTAGTCACAAATGACTAGATGGTGACTAGACGGTGACCAGGTGGGCCCCTGGGGTCCGCTCAGTACGACGGCTGGCTGGGGTCGATCTGGTTGACCCAGGCGACGACCCCGCCACCCACGTGCACGGCGTCGGCGTAGCCGGCGCCCTTGAGCACCGCGAGCGCCTCGGCCGACCGGACGCCGCTCTTGCAGTGCAGCACGACCGGGGTGTCCTGGCTCAGCTCGCCCGAGCGCGTTGCCGTTGAGGAACTCGCCCTTGGGGATCAGCACCGAGCCCGGGATCTGGTTGATCTCGTACTCGTTCGGCTCACGGACGTCGACGAGCACGAAGTCGCGGGTGCCCTCCTCGCGCTCCTTGAGCATGTGCTCGAGCTGGCTCACCGAGATCGTCGAGCCGGCCGCGGCGTCGGCGGCCTCCTCGGAGACCGCGCCGCAGAACGCGTCGTAGTCGATCAGCCCGGTGACGGTGGCGTTCTCGCCGCAGAGCGCGCAGTTGGGGTCCTTGCGGACCTTCAGCTTGCGCCACTCGAGCTCGAGGGCGTCGTAGATGACGAGCTTGCCGATGGCCGGCTCGCCGATGCCGGTGATCACCTTGATCGCCTCGTTGACCTGGATCGAGCCGATGGACGCGCACAGGACGCCCAGCACGCCGCCCTCGGCGCAGCTCGGGACCATGCCCGGCGGGGGCGGCTCGGGGTAGAGGCAGCGGTAGCAGGGGGCGTCGTCGCCCATCGACGGCGCGAAGACCGAGGCCTGGCCGTCGAAGCGGTAGATCGAGCCCCACACGTAGGGGATCCCGAGGAAGTACGCCGCGTCGTTGACCATGTAGCGGGTCGCGAAGTTGTCGGTGCCGTCGACGATCAGGTCGTAGCCCTCGAAGACGCCCATCACGTTGTCGTTGTCGAGGCGCTCCTCGTGCAGCACCACGTCGACGTACGGGTTGGCCTCGGCGATCGACTCCTTGGCCGAGACGGCCTTCGACTTCCCGATGTCGGACTGGCCGTGTGGATGATCTGGCGCTGCAGGTTGGACTCGTCGACCTCGTCGAACTCGGCGATGCCGAGCGTGCCGACGCCGGCCGCGGCCAGGTAGAGCAGCGCGGGGCTGCCGAGACCGCCGGCGCCGATCACGAGCACCTTGGCGTTCTTCAGGCGCTTCTGCCCGGTCATGCCGACGTCGGGGATGATCAGGTGCCGGCTGTAGCGGCGCACCTCGTCGATCGTCAGCTCGGCTGCGGGCTCGACCAGCGCGGGAAAACTCACGGTGCTACTCCTCGGTGACGTCTGTGCGGGGGCGGTGACGACACAACGCCCGATCCGCACGCCGTGTTCCGTCCGTCCCGCCGGACTTCCATCGTGACCGGGGGCCGGCGAGGAACCCGACGCGTCCCGTCATCCGGACCGGCGGTACCGACGGGTAGGCTCCACACCATGGCCGAGTCGCAGCACGACCTCGAGGAGATTCGCCCCCGCGGAGGTCGCCTGCCCCGCCGCGAACGACGCGTCCAGCTGCTGGAGTCGGCGCTCGAGGTGTTCGTCAACCACGGCTACCACTCCGCGGCCATGGACGACATCGCCGAGCGCGCCGGCGTCTCCAAGCCGGTGCTCTACCAGCACTTCCCCGGCAAGCTCGACCTCTACCTCGCGCTGCTCGACTCCTCGTGCGACACGATCATCGACAACTGCCGGCTCGGCCCTGGAGTCCACGGCCGACAACAAGCTGCGCGTGGAGGCGGCCGTCACGGCGTTCTTCGACTACGTCGCCAACGACACCGGCGCGTTCCGACTCGTCTTCGAGTCCGACCTCACCAACGAGCCGGCGGTGCGCGAGCACGTCGAGCGGGTCACGCTCGAGTGCGCCGACCTGATCGCCCACGTGATCCGCGACGACACCGGGCTGCCCGAGGAGGCCGCCCGCCTGCTCGCGGTCTCGCTCGTGGGAATGGCGCAGGTCAGCGCACGGTTCTGGCTCACCGAGGCCGGCGGCATCGCCCGCAACCAGGCCTCGGCCCTGGTCTCCGGCCTGGCGTGGCGCGGCATCCGCGGCTACCCGCTCACGACGACCACTGAGCCGCCACGAGCGACCCCGAGCCGGACATCACCCCCAGATCTGAAGGAGTACCGACCGTGGAGGTCAAGATCGGCGTCCAGCACGCCAACCGCGAGCTCGTGATCGAGACCGACGAGAAGGCCGAGGCCATCGAGGGTCTCGTCGCCGACGCCCTCGCCGACGGCGGCACGCTGCTCTCGCTCACCGACAGCAAGGGCCGCCGCACCATCATCCCGGCCGCCAAGATCGCCTACGTCGAGATCGGCGGCGGCGTCTCCGGCGCCGTCGGCTTCCGCGGCTGACCCACCCCACCGCTCGCCGCGGCGCGCCCACCGCGAGCCCGGCGGTGGTGGTTTCGTGGCTCCTCGCTGGCGCTCGTCGCACCTCAACCACCGGGAGCCGCCCCTGCGGTGGCCGAGGTGCGAGCGAAGCGAGCCACGTGCGGTGGTTGAGGTGCGAGCGCAGCGAGCCACTGCGGTGGTTGAGGTGCGAGCGAAGCGAGCCACGAAACCCCGGTCGGTGGTGGTGGTTTCGTGGCTCCTCGCTGGCGCTCGTCACACCTAGCTGCAGCGCAACGCCAACGCGAGGGCCGATACATCCCGGGCGCCGCCCATGCCGGGCCGGAACGGCACGAGAACGCGGCAGGCGAACCTCACCGCCGCGGTTGGCCACCAATCGTGGGCTGCGCGGTGAGGTCCAGGAGCGGTTGCGCAAGAATCACAGCCCGAGCAGATCGCGATGGACTGCGCAAGAAGTTCCCGACGACCCGGAGATGTGGGTGTCAACGAGCGATCTACCAGTCGATCTACATCCAGGGACGCGGCGGCCTCAAACGCGAGCTCGCCAGTGCCTGCGCACCGGTCGCGCGTTGCGCAAACCGGTCGTCAGTCAGGAACGGCTAGCCGGAGGGGCAAGCTCGAAGATAGGCATGGTATGATCAGCGACCGACCCGCCGAGGTCGCCGACCGCGCGTGCCCGGCATGGAGGCGACCTGATCATGGCGCCGCGAACGTCACCGCGAGCGGCACCGTGGTCGAACCGGCAGGCCCGAGCCACGAAACCCCCACCGTTGACCGCGAAAGTCGTGACCAACCCGTGACCTGAACCCCTGTGCACAACCCCGATATCCGGGCCCGGAGTGTCGGTGGCCGGTGCTGCAATAGACCCATGACCGCAGCAGCCACCACCCCCGCCGAGATCCTCCTCGGCGCGCTGCGCGCCAACCGCCACGCCACCACCGACCTCGAGGTCGAACGCCTCGAGCTCACCATCGACTGGGCCGCCGAGCACACCGTCACCGCCGACGGCGACTGGGCCGCCCACCAGGTCGGGATCTTCGGCGACCGAGCCCTGCCGGTCGCCGGCGAAGGCGCACCGCTGGTCTCGGAGTTCGCGATCATGGAGTACGCCGCCACCCTCGCCATGAGCACCGACGCCGGCAAGGCCTACGTCGGCAACGCCCTCGAGCTGCGCTACCGGCTGCCGCGGCTCTGGGCGCACACCGTGGCCGGTCGGCTCCCGGTGTGGCGGGCGCTGCGGGTCGCCGAGCACACCTGCTGCCTGCCCGCGGCCGCCGCGGCCGAGGTCGACCGGGCACTCGCGCCGGTGGCCGGGACCTGCTCCTGGGCCCAGCTGGACCGGCTGGTCGAGGAGGCCCTGGCCCGCCACGACCCCGCCGAGGCCGAGGACCGCCGCCGCCGCGCTGCCGACGGACGCCGCTTCGACGTCGAGACCGACCGCGCCGACACCAGTGGCACCGTGGAGGTCCACGGCCGTCTCGACCTCGCCGACGCCCTCGACCTCGACGCCGCGATCAGCAAGACCGCCACCCAGCTCGGCGACCTCGGGTCGACCGAGCCGCTCGACGTGCGGCGGTCGCTGGCCGCCGGCGAGATCGCCCGCCACCAGCTCGCCCTCGACCTCACCACCGGCGAGATCAGGCCGCAGGGGCGGGGTCGCAGCGTGGTGCTCAACGTCCACCTCACCGAGGACGCACTGGTCGGCGTCGGGAACGTCGGCCGCTGCGCCACCACCCGCACCCCGGTGACGGTGGAGCAGATCCGCCAGTGGTGCCGCACCGCCGGCCAGATCCGGGTGGTGCCGGTGAAGGACCTCACCGCCCACCACCACGTCGAGGCCTACGAGATCCCCGACCGGCTGCGCGACCAGGTCGACGCCCGCGACGTGCACTGCGTCTTCCCCTACTGCCAACGTCGCGCCGAGCGGTGCGACCACGACCACATCGACCCCCACGACCGCGACGGCCCCGGTGCGGCGCCTACGTGCACGGACAACATTGCGCCGTTGTGCAGGCGACATCACCGGGCGAAGACCCACGGCCGCTGGACCTACCAGCGGATCCATGCCACCGGCTACGAGTGGACGACGCCGCACGGGTACCGGATCGTCCGCGACCACCACGGCACCCACGAAGCCCGACCGCCCGAGCGCTGACGGCCTGCCCGGGTGGTGGTTTCGTGGCTCGGGCGCGGGGGCCCTCGCACCTCAACCACCGGCAGGGCTCCTCGCTGGCGCTCGTCGCACCTCAACCACCGACCGTCACCCTCCGGTGGTTGAGGTGCGAGCGCCAGCGAGCCACGAACCCCGATCGGTGGTGGTGGTTCGTGGCCCTCGCTGCGCTCGTCGCACCTCAACCACCGCAGTGGCTCCTCGCTGGCGCTCGTCACACCTCAACCACCGACCGTCACCCCGGTGGTTGAGGTGCGAGCGAAGCGAGCCACGAAACCCCCACCGGGCGGACGACTAGGCTCTCGGGCGTGGACCTGCCCGTCATGCCACCCGTCCAGCCGATGCTCGCCAAGGCGGTCAAGGGCGTGCCCGACCCGGCCAAGCACGGGGGGCTGAGCTTCGAGCCGAAGTGGGACGGGTTCCGGTGCCTGGTCTTCCGCGACGGCGACGAGGTGGAGCTGACCAGCCGCAACACGAAGCCGCTGACGCGGTACTTCCCCGAGCTCGTCGCCGCTGCGCGCGAGCAGCTTCCCGAGCGGTGCGTGCTCGACGGCGAGGTCTTCGTCGCGCTCCGCGGGGACGACGGCGGCGACCGGCTGCAGTTCGAGGTCCTCCAGGAGCGGATCCACCCCGCGGCGTCCCGGGTCGACATGCTGAGCGAGAAGACGCCGGCCGGCTTCGTGGCCTTCGACCTGCTCGCGCTGGGCGACACGTCGTACGTCGACCGGCCGTTCGCCGAGCGCCGTGCGGCGCTCGAGGAGGCGTTGGCCGGCCTCACCGACCTGTCCGGGCCCTTCTACCTGACCCGGACCACCGAGGACCCCGCCGAGGCGGAGCGGTGGTTCGAGCAGTTCGAGGGAGCAGGCCTCGACGGCGTGATCGCCAAGCCGCTCGGCGGCCGCTACGTGCCCAACGGGCGCACGATGATGAAGATCAAGCACGAGCGCACCGCCGACGTGGTGGTGGCGGGCTACCGCGAGCACAAGACCAGCACGCCGGAGCGTCCGCTGCTCGGCAGCCTCCTCCTCGGCCTGTACGCCGACGGGACGCTCCAGCACGTCGGCGTCAGCGCCAGCTTCACCGCGAAGCGCCGCGCCGAGCTGATCGGCGAGCTCCAGCCGCTGGTCTGCGACATCCAGGACCACCCCTGGGGCTCCTGGATGGACGGGTCGCAGGAGTGGGCCATCGCCAACCCCGACCGGGTGCCCGGCACCCAGAGCCGATGGAGTGCCGGCAAGGACCTCAGCTTCACCCCCCTGCGACCCGAGCGGGTCCTGGAGGTCAAGTACGACGCGATGGAGGGTCGCCGCTTCCGGCACACCGCGCACTTCAAGCGCTGGCGCGAGGACCGCGACCCCGAGTCGTGCGGCTACGACCAGCTGGAGCAGCCGCTCAGCTACGACCTCGCGGAGGTCCTCTCCGGCGGGCACGGCGCGGGCAGCAGCGACGCCCGTGGCGCCCGCGACGAGTAGCCTGGACCCATGACCGACTACGACGTCGTCGTGCTGATCGAGCAGGAGCTCTCACCGACCGATGCTGCCCAGGTTCGCTCCCTCCACGAGGGCCTCGACGAGCCGGTGCTCTACCACGTGCTGATCCCGATGGAGGACGCCGCGGCGCAGATCGAGGCGTCGATGGGGTCGCTGTCCACGGGCGAGATGATGCCCACGCCGACCCTCGGCCTGAGCGAGGTCGACCTCGAGCAGGTGCGCAAGGACTGCGAGGACCGCTCCCGCGCCGAGCTCGCCTCCACGGTCGCCGCGATGACGGCGGCCGGCGCCACCCTCGGCTCGGCCGTGCTGGTCGCCGGCTCCCCGATCGACGCCCTGGCGGAGAAGGTGAACGAGGTCGACGGTCGCGAGGCGATCATCCTCACCCGCCCGCACGTGGTCGCCGAGTTCTTCCACCTCGACTGGACCTCGAAGGCGCGTCGCAAGATCGGGGTGCCGGTGCTGCACCTGCTCGAGCACGAGACCTTCGACGAGCAGGCCGGCGGCGGCGAGGGCGTCTCCGGGCTCTGACCCCCTCGGCCCGGACACTAGGGTCGACCCGTGAAGCTCGCGCGCCGTCGTACCGCCGACGACACCGACCCGTCCGTCCACCTCCCCACCCAGCGCCGACCCCGCCGCCGACCCCGCCGCGCGGCGCTCCGGTCGCGACGTTCGCCGGGGTGCTCGACGGCCGGACGCTGTGGCTGGCGGTCGAGGCGGCGCCGGGCCGGCTCGGGCTGCGCGACACCGCCACCGGCGACGTCGTGTCCCCCGCCGGCGACCTCGACCGACGACCAGCCCGGGCACCGCTCGCTCCGCCTCGACCTGGCCGAGCTCGGCGGGCCGACGAGGCCGGCGAGGCGTCGTACGACGTCGTGCTGGTGGACTCAGGGCGGCCGGGCGCCACGGCGCGGTGTGGAGCCCCCCGCTGCCGCCCGCACGGGTCGCGGCCGCACGACGGTCACCGCTGGGAGGTCCGGCGCACCGACGACGGCCTGCTCGGCCTGCGCCGCACGGCCGTGGCGCCGGCGGTCGAGCTGGTCGCGGTCAGCGCCGACCCCGAGGGCCTCCGCCTGGTCGTCGAGCCCCGCCGCAGCCGCTGGTGCTGCCGCGACGAGGACGCCGCCGACGACCGCCGAGGGCAGCCGACGACACGGGCGGCGAGCGCCGCGACCGACGTCCCGCTGCCCGACTCGACGCTCACCGTCGCCGCGCTCGACGGCGTCGGCGACCGCGCGACCCGCGTGACCACCGCCGACGGCCGCCCCGTCGTGCGCCGCGACAACGACCTGCTCAACCCCGGCCGCGGCGCCCCGCTGCCCGAGCTCTACCTGCCCGGCGACGGGGTCCGCGACCCGCTCGGGCTGGTGCGGGTGCGGCTGCGCTGGTCGGACGACGGCGTGCTGCTCGCGCGGGTGCTCGGACCGGAGGCCTCGGCATGAGGATCGCCTACCTCGTCGTCGACGTCGACGCCACCGACGAGGCGACCCGCTCGGTGCTCACCCAGGCCGCCGCGCTCGCCGCCGACCACGACGTCCAGGTGGTCAGCCTGCTGCGCAGCAGCCGACACGTCCGCTGGCCCCGGTGCCGCTGCGCCACCTCGTCGACGTGCGCGAGTCGCGCCGTCCGGTCGTGCCCGAGCAGGTCGCCGACGCACGGCAGGCCGCGCTCTGGCACGCCAAGCAGTCGGCGCTGGTGCGCCCCGGCTGGGACCGCAAGTTCAGCGCGCTCACCGACGCCGTGCTCGAGGCCGTTCCTGCCCGGGCTCGACGTCGACGTGGTGGTCTCGACGTCACCGGGCCTGCTCGCCGCCGCCGTCGAGCTGCTGCCGCAGCACGTGGTGGTCGTGCACCAGGACCACCGGCCGGCCACCGGCCGCTCGCCCGAGGGGCTGCTGCACCACGCGCCCGCGGCCGACGTCGTGGCCGTCCCGACCCCGGCGTACGCGACCTGGTTGCACGAGAGCCTCGGCGAGATCGCCCCGCCGACGGTGGTCGTGCCCGACCCGCTCCCGCTCGGGTTCGCCCCGCGCTCCCGCCTCGACCGGCCGCTGATCCTGGCCGTGGCGCGGCTGGTGCCCGACAAGCAGCTGCCCAAGCTGGTGGCGGCGTTCGCGGAGGTCGCCGACCGGCTGCCCGAGTGGCGGCTGCGGATCGTGGGCGAGGGCCCGCAGCGGGTCGACCTCGTGCGCCAGGTGCGCAAGTGGAACCTCTGGGACCGCGTCGAGATCGTGCCCGCCGTGCCCGACCTCGCCGCCGAGTGGGCCAAGCCCGCGATCGCCGCCTTCTCCTCCCGCTCGGAGGGCTTCCCGCTCGGGGCGCTGGAGGCGATGGCGGCCGGCGTCCCGGTGGTCACCTTCGACGCCGCGTCCGGTCCGCGCGAGCTCGTGCGAGCACGAGGTCAACGGCCTGCTGGTCGGCCCCGAGTCGGTCTCCGGCCTCGCGGCGGCCCTGCTGCGCCTGGCCACCGACGCCGACCTCCGCACCCGGCTCGGCGAGGGTGCGCTGCGCACCTCCACCCAGTACGCCGCCACGCTCGCTCGCCGAGCGGTGGGTCGGCGTCTTCGCCGACGCCCGGGCCGCCCGCGCCGGCCGCGGACGGCTCACCGCCCGCGCCGCGGCCCGACCACCGCGAGCCCGCGCCCGACCCGGCCTCGGGCCTCGACGTCTCGACCCTCACCCCGGCGCAGGCACGGCACGACGCGCTGACCTGGGCCGCCGCGGCCGCCCGCAGCGCCACCGACACCTGGCTGGTGATGCCCGCCCACGAGCGTGAGAGCCCGGCGCTGGTGCTGCCGATGGAGGCCAGCTCGGCGTTCCTGGAGGCGGTCGCCGCGCCGGGCGCCCCGCCGCACCTGTGCCTGCGCGAGCCGGAGAGCCACGGCTGGCCCGAGCGCCGCGGCACGCTCGGCCGACCTCGGCGCCGAGCTGCGCCGTGGCCGCACCCCCGTGGTCTGCGTGGAGCCCTGGCCGGTGGGGGTGCTCGCGCACGGCTGCTCGGTCGAGGTCGAGTTCTGGGAGACCACCCCCGACGGCGACCTGACCTCGCCGCGCCGCAACCCCTACGCCGACCTGCTCCCCGCCGGCACGCCGACCGTCGACGTCGAGGTCGACGGCGTCCTCGTGCCGACCCTGCCGGTGATGGCCGGGCCCACCGTGGGCGAGTGCCGGTTCCCGGTCGACGTCGTCTACACCTGGGTCGACGGCTCCGACCCCACCTGGAACGCCGCCCGCCAGCAGCGCCTGGAGGGCGTCACCGGCACCGCGCAGACCCGCGAGTCGAGCGGCCAGGCGCGCTACCTCGACCGCGACGAGCTGCGCTACTCCTTCCGCAGCCTGCGACCTCTTCGCACCGTGGGTGCGCCGGATCCACCTGGTCACCGCGGGGCAGGTGCCGCCGTGGCTCGACGTCGACCACCCCGGTCAACGTGGTCGACCACCGCGACATCCTGCCCGCCGACGGGCTGCCGACGTTCAACTCCCACGCGATCGAGACCTCGCTGCACACGATCGAGGGGCTGAGCGAGCAGTTCCTCTACTTCAACGACGACTTCTTCCTCGCCCGGCCGGTGCGCCCCGAGGCGTTCTTCCTCCCCGCGGGCCTCAACGCGGTCTTCTTCTCCCCCACGAGCATCGGGCTCAGCGAGCTGCCCGACGCGCCGCCGTTCCTCAAGGCGGCCTGGAACAACCGGGCGCTGCTGGAGGAGAGGTTCGGCGCCACGACCACCCACAACCTCGCCCACGCGCCCTACCCGCACCGGGTGTCGGTGATCGAGGCGGTGCACGAGGCCTTCCCCGAGGCGCTCGCGGCCACCGCCCGCTCGCCGTTCCGCAACGACACCGACGTCTCCACGCTGAGCTCGCTGGCCCAGCACTACGGGCTGCTCACCGGGTCGTCGTACGTCGCGGAGGCCGACCTCGCCTTCATCAACCTCGCCAACGCCGACGTCGACCGGCAGCTCGACGAGGCCCTCGGGCGCGACCAGGACTTCATCTGCCTCGGCGACCACCACGACCACGCGCTGCGCTCCGGGGTGCTCGACCAGCTGCTCGCCGACTTCTACCGCGAGTACTTCCCGGTCGCGGCGCCCTGGGAGCGCGACTGATGCTGGGCCGACTGGTCCCGACGGGCCGACCGGCAGGCGGGTCGCCCCGCCGCTCGCCGTCGAGCCGGTCACCGGGCACTACGCCCGCATCCTCGACGGCGAGACCCTGTGGCTCGCGGTGGAGGGCGGCGCCGCCCACCGTCACCCTGCGGTACGACGGCGGCGAGCTGGTCGAGCCCACCGACGCCCGAGCCGGGGGCCGGCGTCGAGGGGCTGGTGCGGGCCCGGGTGCCGCTCGGCGCGCTGGCCGACGTCGCCCAGCCGACCGGTGCCGGGCTCGTGGTCGAGGTGCTGGCCGGCGACGGGCGGCAGGCCGCGCCGATCACCTGGGCCGAGGAGCAGCCGCCCGGCCCGGTGCGGGCGTCGATCCCGACGCGCGACCGCCGGTGGCGGTGGCGGGTCACCGCACCCGACGGTCGCCTGGCGCTGGTGCGCGGAGAGGTCGGCGCCCGGGCATCCCGGTCGCGAGGGTGACCGGGCACGACGACGGCCGCGGCGCCCACCTCGAGCTGGTCACCCCCGGGGCCGCGGTCGACGTCCGCGGCCGACGAGCACGACCTGGCTCCCGGCGAGCAGGCCGCGCTGACCCACGACGGGCTGCCGCTGGTGCGCGCCCGCGACGACCTGCGGCGCCCGCACCACGCCGTCGCCCTGCCGATGCTCGGGCGACGGGCTGCGGCTGCGGTGGCAGCCCGACGGCCACCTCGTCGTGGCCAGGGAGCCGTCCGGGACGGGGGCGCCGATGACACCGCTGCGGATCGTCTACCTCGTGCCGACCCTCTACGACCAGGGCGGCACGGCGAGCGCCGTGACCACCCAGGTCAACGCCCTCGCGGCGCGGCCCGACGTCGCCCAGGTCACCGTGCTCAGCGTCTACCGGCCCACCGACGAGCCGCACTTCGACGTCTCCCCCGCCGTGGAGCGCGTCGACCTGGTCGACACCCGCGGCGAGGCGGAGGCCGAGCGCGGCGCGGCGAGCCCGAGCCCCCGGGCCGGCTGGTCCGCCCGGAGTGGGACCCCACCCTCGACGCCCGCGGTGACCTGGCCGTGCAGGCCGCCCTGCCCGGTCTCGAGGCCGACGTGCTGGTCACGGTCACCCCGGCGCTGCTCTCGCTCGCCGCCCGGCTCCGCCCCGCGGGCACGGCGCTGGTGCACCAGGAGCACCGGTCGTCGTCGCAGCGCACGTCCGGCCTCGAGCCGCTGCTCACCTACGCCCCCGCCGCCGACACCGTCGCCCTGCTCACCGAGCCGATGGCGCACTGGCTGCGCGAGCGGCTGGGCGGCGACTGCCCGCCGCTCGCGGTCGTGCCCAACGCGCTGCCCCCGGGCTTCCGCCCGCGCTCGCTGCTCGACGAGCCGCTGGTCGTGGCCGCGGGCCGGCTGGCCGGCGAGAAGCAGTACCCCCAGCTCGTCGAGGCCTTCGCGCTCGTCGCCGACCGGCTGCCGGGCTGGCGGCTGCGGATCTACGGCGAGGGCCCCGGCCGGTTCGAGATCATGCAGGCCGTACGCCGGCTCGGGCTGTGGGACCGCGTCGAGGTGCCCGGCTCGACCACCGACCTGGCCGCCGAGTGGGCCCGAGCGAGCATCTCGGCGCTGACCTCGCGCTCCGAGGGCTTCCCGCTCGTGCTGCAGGAGGCCATGGCCGCCGGCGTGCCGGTGGTCTCCTACGACTGCCCGTCGGGCCCGCGGGCGATCATCGACGACGAGGTCGACGGGCTGCTGGTGGCCCAGGACTCCCCCGCCGACCTGGCCGCCGCCCTGCTGCGGCTGGCCGAGGACCCCGCGCTGCGGGCCACGCTCGGCGCGGCGGCGCTGCGCAAGGCGGCCGAGTTCGACAGCGCCACGATCACCGACCGCTGGCTCGAGGTCTACGCCGCCGCGGTCGCCGGGAGGCACCAGGAGGCCCCGTGCGGCCCGGAGCCCCGGCCCTCGCACCGGTCGCAGGACGAGGCGCCGCTGGGAGCGGAGGGGCTGGCGGTCACGCCCGACCAGGCCGCGCCGCCGCGGCCGCGACCGTGCGCGAGGCGGCCGCCCGGATCGGGCTCGAGCCGGCCGAGCCCGAGCCCGGCACCTTCGTCGTGCCGATGGCGCGCCGCCGCGACGCTGCTCGACGCGCTGGCCGAGGTCGCCTCGCAGCGCCGGGGCGCCGGCGTACCTCTCCCTGCACGACCCGGAGCAGGGCGGCTGGCCCAGCCGTCGCGGGAGCATCGCCGAGCTGGTGCCGCAGCTGCGGCGCGGGCGCACCCCCCGGGTCCTGGTCGAGCCCTGGCCACGGCGGGGTGGGGGCGCAGCCCGCTGCAGGGGGCGGGCGTCACGCGTCTCTTCGTGGGCGTCGTGGCGACCTTCCGAGTAGGGAGCGCTCTCAGGAAGGGGGTCCACAGCCGCCGTTACCAAAGCACTACCGAAGTGTGGATGTGACGTGGAACACGAGTCACCCGGAAACCCCTAGGGTTTCTGTCATCGGAGCAGCACAGCTCGCTCCGAGCAGGGCCCGGAAGGATCGGTCGCTGGGGGGCGACCTTGACATCCGGGGGGGAGCAAGACGAGTCCCTGGCACCGACTACGGTCGATGCAGACATGGACCCCGTCCACAGCGCTGGGGGGCGCGCCGGACGGGGTCTTGTCGCGTCCGGAGCCGGGCTGGCTGGCTGGCTGGCTGAGACCGTCAGGACTCGATCCGGTTGCCGTCCGTCGTCCCAGTGCTCGGCGACCTTCTTGCTGGGCTGCACCCGCGGCGGCTCGCCGGGCATCTTCGGGTAGTCGGGCGGGTAGTTGAGCTCGACCGCGCCGTGCTGCTCCCACAGCCCCAGCAGCGGCTCCAGCGAGTACGCCGTGTCGTCGATCGTGGCCCACGGGTCGCCGTCGGCCAGCCGGTCGGGCACCGAGAACAGGTGGTGCTCGGCGGGGTCGGTGACCTCGGCCAGCTCGTCCCACGTCATCGGCGTCGACACCGGCGCACCGGGCAGCGGCCGCAGCGAGTAGGCGGAGGCGATCGTGCGGTCGCGGTTGTTCTGGTTGTAGTCGACGAAGATCCGCTCGCCCCGCTCCTCCTTCCACCACGCGACCGTGACCTGGTCGTCGCGGGCCGCCAGCTCGCGGCCCAGGCCGATGGCGGCGTGCCGCACGTCGACGAAGTCCCACCGCGGCTCGATCCGGACGTAGACGTGGATGCCGCGGTTGCCGCTGGTCTTCGGGTAGCCCACCAGGCCGAGCTCCTCGAGCAGCTCGCGGGCCAGGCCCGGCGACCCGCACGGCGTCGCCGAAGGTCGTGCCGGGCTGCGGGTCGAGGTCGATCCGCAGCTCGTCGGGGTGGTCGACGTCGCCGCGGCGCACCGGCCACGGGTGGAAGGTCAGCGTGCCCATGTGCGCGCACCACACCGGCACCGCGATCTCGGTGGGGCAGATCTCCTCGGCGGTGCGACCGCTGGGGAAGGTGATCTCGACCGACTCGAGGTAGTCGGGGGCGCCCTTCGGCACCCGCTTCTGGTAGAACGCGTCGGCGTCGCGGTCCTGCGGGCCGGTGGCCAGCTTCATGCCCGGCCGCACCCCCGAGGTCCACCGCTCGAGCGCGGTCGGCCGGTCGCGCAGCGCCCGCATCAGGCCGTCGTCGACGCTCGCGAAGTACTGGGCCACCATCAGCTTGGTGACCTCGGGCGTGCGCTCGGTGGCCTCGTAGATCACCCGGTCGGGGCTCGAGACGCGCACCGCGCGCCCGCCGGCCTCGACCTCGGCTGCTGGGGTCTTCGCCATGGCGCCACGTTATCCGGAGGCGTCGCCTGGGGCGGGGACGTAGGTTGGTCGATCGTGAGCGAGACTCCCCTGCCGCCCGGACTCACCGTCGACTCCTTCCGCGCCCCCGCCGAGGGCGAGGACGCCTCCGACCGGCTGCTCGGCTGGTTCGAGGCGGTGTCGCGCGGCTTCCACCAGGGCCGGGTCAGCGACGACTTCCGCACCCACGCCCGTCGCCACCTGGTCACCGACGACGTCACGCTGCGCGGGGTGTGGCGCGACCGGCCGGCCCTGGGGTCGGCGCAGATCCCGGTGGCGACGTACAGCAGCTTCGACAAGACGCTCAACGTCGGCCCGGGTCTGCTGCCTGCCCGGATGATCACCGACATCACGGTCAGCCCCACGCACCGCCGGAAGGGCCTGCTGCGCCGCCTGATCACCGACGACCTGACCGACGCCGTCGCTGCTGGGGTGCCCGTCGCGTGCCTCACGGCGTCGGAGGGCTCGATCTACGGGCGGTTCGGCTTCGGCCCGGCCACCCGGCAGCAGCACCTGGAGGTCGACGCCGGGCCGCGGTTCGCGCTGCGGGTGCCGCTGGGCGAGGGCCAGGTCGAGCTGGTGGAGCCCGCGGAGGCCTGGCCCAGCGTCGAGGCGGTCTTCGCCGCGTTCCACGCCCGCACCCGGGGGTCGATCGACCGGCCGCAGTTCTACCGCCCGATCCTCACCGGTGAGTTCAGCTTCGAGGACGGGCCCGACCGCCGGCTGCGCACGGCCGTGCACCTCGACGGCGCCGGCACCCCCGACGGGTACGTCGTCTACAAGCCCGGCGACCGCCAGGACCGGCAGCGGACGGTCGAGGTGCGCGACCTGGTCGCCCTCACGCCCCGACGCCCACCTGCGGCTGTGGCGCTTCCTGGCCGACCTCGACCTCGTCACCAAGGTCGCCTGGGGCTCCGCGCCGCTCGCGGACCCGCTGCCCTGGGCCCTGGTCGAGCCGCGGGCGGTCACGCCCGGCCGGGTCTCCGACCAGCTGTGGGTGCGGGTGCTCGACGTGCCCGACGCGCTCGAGGCCCGCGGGTGGGGCGCGGAGGGCACGGTGGTGCTGGACGTCGACGACGCGCTCGGCCACGCCGCCGGACGCTGGCAGGTCGTCGTCTCGGGTGGCCGGGCCACGGTGTCGCGCACCGACGCGGAGCCGGGGGTGCGCCTGGAGGCCGACACGCTGGGCGCGCTCTACCTCGGCGACGTCGACGTGCCCACGCTGCGCGCCGCGGGCCGCCTCACCGGGGACGACGCCGCGCTGGCGACCTGGGCGGCGATGAGCGACGTCGGCCCGGCGCCGTACTGCGTCACGGACTTCTGAGAGGGGGCCGGCTCAGCTGTCGAGGCCGAGCTCGGCCATCCGCGCGGTGTGCCGCTCGGTGAGCCGGGTGAACATCCGGCCGATGGCGGTCAGGTCGAGGCCCGGCCGGTCGACACCGCCGGCCAGCAGGGCCGTGAGCGCGTCGCGGTCGGAGGCGACGCGCTGCGCCTGGGTGAGCGCCTCCCCCATCAGCCGGCGTCCCCACAGGGCGAGCCGACCGCCGGTGGGCGGGTCGGCGGCGATCGTGGCGCGCACGCGCTCGATCACGAACGCCGACTGGTCGTCGTCGCCGACCGAGGAGATCACCAGGTCACGGCTGTCGGGGTCGAGGTAGGCCGCGATCTCGCGGTAGAAGTCGTTGGCCATGCCGTCACCGACGTAGGCCTTGACCAGGCCCTCGAGCCAGTCGGCGGGCGCGGTGTGGTGGTGGAACTGGTCGATGGCCGTGCGGAACGGCGCCATCGAGACGAACGGGTCGGTGCCCAGCTCACGGATCCGGGCGTGCAGCGGCCCGACCTTGCCGAGCTCGTTGCTGGCCATCGTCGCCAGGGCCACCTTGTCCTCGAGCGTCGGCGCGAGCTTGGCGTCCTCGGCCAGCCGCTCGAACGCCGTGATCTCGCCGTAGGCGATCACGCTCAGCAGGTCGACGACCGCCGCGACGTACTCGGGATCCTGGAAGGCGACCGGCACCTCGCGTGCGACACCCGGTTCGGGGAGGGATTCAACCATGAGCGCACCCTACCGATAGACTGGGTGGGTCTAGCGCCACCGAACGGTGGCCCGTATGTGCGCGGCTGCGTGTGAATCAGCCGCATCCGAACGACCAGTGGCACTGGCTCGGACACACCGGCTGAACTCACGAAAGCAGAAGACACTGACTACCTTCCGAGAGCTCGGGGTGCTCCCCGAGATTTGTGACGCGCTCGACCGCGTCGGCATCTCCACCCCCTTCGCCATCCAGGAGATGACCCTGTCGGTCGCGCTCCTCGGCACCGACCTGATCGGGCAGGCCCGCACCGGCACCGGCAAGACCCTGGCGTTCGGCATCCCCGTGATGCAGCGCAGCGTCACGCTCCACGACCCGGCGTACGCCGACATGCCCCAGGGCAAGCCGCAGGCCCTGATCGTCGCCCCCACCCGCGAGCTCGCGCTCCAGGTGTCCAACGACCTCCACCTCGCGAGCCAGGACCTCGGTCTGCGCGTGCTCACCGTCTACGGCGGCGTCGGCTACGACACCCAGCTCGACACGCTCGCCTCCGGCGTCGACATCGTGGTCGGCACCCCCGGCCGCCTGATCGACCTGTGCAACCGCAAGGCGCTCGACCTCTCCCACGTGCACGCGCTCGTGCTCGACGAGGCCGACGAGATGCTCGACCTGGGCTTCCTGCCCGACGTGGAGCGGATCCTGCGGATGACCCCCGAGACCCGGCAGACGATGCTGTTCTCGGCGACCATGCCGGCCGCGATCGTGTCCCTGGCCCGCACCCACATGCGGCACCCGATGAACATCCGCGCCGAGTCGTCCTACGACACCTCGATGGTCCCCGCGACCGCGCAGTTCATCTACCAGGCCCACGACCTCGACAAGCCCGAGATCATCGGCCGGGTCCTGCAGGCCGAGGACGCCGACAAGATCATCGTCTTCACCCGCACCAAGCGGCAGGCGCAGCGGATCGCCGAGGACCTCGCCGAGCGCGGCTTCAGCAGCAGCCCGCTGCACGGCGACATGGCCCAGGTGGCCCGCGAGAAGGCGCTGGCGAAGTTCCGCGAGAACAAGCTGCGCGTGCTCGTCGCCACCGACGTCGCCGCCCGCGGCATCGACGTGCAGGGCGTCTCCCACGTCATCAACTACACCTGCCCCGAGGACGACAAGACCTACGTCCACCGGATCGGCCGCACCGGCCGCGCCGGCGCCTCGGGCATCGCGATCACGTTCGTCGACTGGGCCGACCTCCACCGCTGGAAGATGATCAACAAGGCGCTGGACCTGCCGTTCGACAGCCCGCAGGAGACCTACTCCACCTCCGAGCACCTCTACCACGACCAGGGCATCGCCCCCGGCACGAAGGGCCGCATCGTCGACGCCGCCCCGGTGGAGCGCAAGCCTCGCGAGGACCGCGGCGACCGCGGTGGCCGCGACGGCGACCGCAAGCCCCGCGACGGCGGCGACCGCCAGCGGCGCGACCGCAACCGCACCCGCACCCGTAGCGGCGAGACCGTCACCGAGGGTGCCGGCTCGGCCGACAGCACCCCTGCCCAGGAGAAGGGTGCCGGCGAGGGCACCTCGGGCAACCGCAACCGCCGGCGTCGTCGCCGCTCGGGCGCGGGCTCCGGCGGCGGCAGCGGGGCCGGCACGGCCGCACCGCAGTCGTCCGACTGAAGCCAGACCGACCAGCATCGTGGCCGCCTGAGGCGCCGGTACGCCGGCCCTCAGGCGGTGACGACCACCGTCGTGCCCTCCGGGGCGAAGTCCCACAACGCGATGGCGTCCGTGCGCTTCTGCCGGATGCAGCCGTGCGAGAGCGGCGTGCCGAGCTGGGCCACGGTCTGGATCGGGCCGCCGTCGTCGATCGGGATGTCGTGGAAGCCGATCGCGGCACCCGACGTGCCCTGCGTGAACCGCACGAAGTACTTCATCGTGCCGGAGTCGTCGATGCCGATGGCGTCCTCGCTGCGGGAGTAGACCTCGAACGTGCCCGGCTCGAGGTTCTCGTAGATGCTCCCCGAGACCAGGTAGGTGCGCTGCACGGTCTCGTCGGCGCCCACCAGCCACACCCGCTGCGCACTCTCGCTGAAGACCACGCGCCGTCCCGTGCCCGAGTCGGCCGGCAGCGCGAGGGACAGCGCCGAGTCGCCCTCCGGCCCGATCGGCACGAGCTGGTCCGTGCCCGCGGACGCCGGCTCGTCGGTGGGCTCGTCGGCCGGCTCGGTCTCGGCCGGGGACGGCGTGGCGGCGGGGGTGCTCGCGGGCGCGGACGGCGTCGCGTCGCTCGTGCCGGACGGTCCGGTCTCCTCCGCGACCGTGACCGCGGCCCGAGGTGGCTCGTCGTCGGCGGCCGACGGCAGGGCACCGGTCGCGCCGAGCACGGCCACGAGGGTGACCGCCACCGAGGAGCCGAGGGTCGCGATCCGGCCGTAGCGCGGCCGGACGTCGGCCCGGTGCCGGTTGCCCGGCGAGGGCGACCGGCGGCGCGGGCTTCGGTGCGTGCTCATCGGCTCAACGTGCTCCGGCGGCGCGCGTCACGAGGTTGGCGGCGACGGCGCGGTAGGCCTGCGCGCCCTTGTTGCTGCGGCTCGTGGAGAGGATCGACCGGCCGGCCGCCGGTGCCTCGGCGAACTTGATCGTCTTCGGGATCGGCGGCTCGATCACGGCGAGGTCGTAGGTCTCCGAGATCGTCTCGAGCACGGTGCGGGCGTGGTTGGTGCGCCCGTCGTAGAGCGTGGGCAGCACGCCCCACACCTCGAGGCCGCGGTTGGTGAAGCGGCGGACGTCGTGGACGGTGTCGAGCAGCTGGCCCACCCCGCGGTGCGACAGCGTCTCGCACTGGAGCGGGATCAGGACGCCGTCGGCGGCGGTGAGCGCCGCGACGGTGAGCACGCCGAGCGAGGGCGGGCAGTCGAGCAGCACCCAGTCGTGGTGCGTGCCGCCGGCGCGGAGGTCCTCGATCATGCTGCGGATGACGTGCTCGCGGCCGGTGCGGGTGAGCAGGTCGGCCTCGGCGCGCGCGAGCTCGATCGTGGCCGGGATCAGGTCGACGCCGTCGTCGGTCCTGATCAGCACCTCGCTCGGGTCGAGCCCCTTGGTGAGCACGTGGTGGACCGACAGCTCGAGGTCCTCGGGGTCGATGCCCAAGCGAGAACGTGAGGCACGCCTGGGGGTCGAGGTCGACCAGCAGGACCGAGTGGCCGAGCTCGGCGAGGGCAGCGCCCACCGAGGCCACGGTGGTGGTCTTCGCGACCCCACCCTTCTGGTTGGCGATCGCGAGCGTCGTCGACGACCCCGACGACGACGAGGCTGCGCACTGGACTGGTTCATCAGGGTCCATCATGCCGGACGCCATGCCTCACCTGCTTCACTGACGTCCATGTCGACCGCACTTGTCACCGGACCGACCGCCGGGATCGGTCGTTCGTTCGCCACTGCCCTCGCCGGCCGCGGCTACGACCTGGTGCTGGTGGCCCGCGACGAGGTCCGGCTCGAGGAGACCGCCCAGGACCTGCGCACGACGTACGGCGTGGCGGTCGAGGTGCTGCCCGCCGACCTCACCGACCGCGTCCGCGCTGGCCCGGGTCGAGGCCCGGCTCGCCGACCCGGAGCGCCCGGTCGACCTGCTGGTCAACAACGCCGGCTTCGGGCTCAAGCAGCGCTTCCTCGACAACGACGCCGACGCCGAGACCGCGATGCTCGACGTGCTGGTCACCGCGGTGCTGCGGCTCAGCCACGCCGCCCTCGGGCCGATGGCCGAGCGCGGGCACGGCGGCATCATCAACGTCTCCAGCGTCGCGGCCTTCCTGCCGCGCGGCACCTACTCCGCCGCGAAGTCGTGGGTCAACAGCTTCAGCGAGTGGGCGGCGCAGGAGTACCGCGCCCGCGGCGTCACCGTCACCTGCCTGTGCCCCGGCTTCACCAAGACCGAGTTCCACGAGCGGATGTCGGTCAAGCGCGGCACCGGACCGCTGTGGCTCGACGCCGACGACGCTGGTCGCCACGGCGCTCGCCGACTTCGACCAGGGACGGGTCTTCTCGATCCCCTCACCGCAGTACAAGGCGATCGTCGCGCTCGCCCGGCTGGTGCCCAACCGCGCCCTCCAGGGTCTCCAGTCGATCGGGCGCAAGTAGCCCGGCTCAGCCGCCGACGACCTCCGGCACCCGGCGTCCCGACGCCGCGGCCGCCTCGGCCGCGCGGGCCAGCAGCCGGTCGTACTCCTCGGGTGCGGTGAGGTTGCAGCCGAGGTCGTGCCCGGTCTTGCCCAGGCCGTGGTGGTCGCTCGAGCCCGGTGGCGACGAGGTCGAGGTCGCGCGCCAGGCCGCGCAGCCGCTCGCGCTCGGCGGGGGTGTGGTCCTGGTGGTCGACCTCGAGACCGGCCAGGCCGGCGTCCCGCAGCCGGCCGAGCAGGGCGGCGTCGAGCCCGGGCGTGCCGTAGCGGCCGAGCGGGTGGGCGATCACCGACGCGCCCCCCGCCGCGGCGACGGTCGCCACCATGTCGGCGAGCGGCGCGGCGTAGCGGTCGACGTACGCCGGGCGGCCGGCCGTCAGGTAGCGCTCGAACGCCTCGTCGCGGTCGCGCACCTCGCCCAACGCCACCAGGGCGTCGGCGACGTGCGGACGGCCCGGTGCCGGCGTACCGGCGCTGGCGCGGAGCACGTCGTCGACGGTGATCGCGCTGCCCGCGGCCCGCAGCCGCTGCACCATCGCCGGCACCCGGCCGGTGCGACCCTCGCGGATCCGGGCGAGCGCCCGGTCGAGCCCGGGCGCGGTGGCGTCGGGCAGGTAGGCCAGCAGGTGCACCGAGGCGCCGGCGAGCTCGGTGCTGATCTCCATCCCGCGCACGAGCACCAGACCGGCGCGCTCGGCCGCGGTCGACCGCCTCCGGCCAGCCGTCGGCGGTGTCGTGGTCGGTGAGCGCGAGCACGTCCAGCCCCGCCGCGACCGCCGCCTCGACCAGCTCGGTCGGTGACTGCGTGCCGTCGCTGGCCGCGGAGTGGGTGTGCAGGTCGATCCGGGGCTCACCGGTCACCAGGCAGGGGCGCCGGCCCGCCGAACGGCATCTCGACCAGCTGCGGACCCGCGTCGCTGACGTCGCGCAGGATCCAGTCGTCGCGCAGCAGCAGCATCGCCGACGCCGGCCGCAGCACCAGCCACAGCCACCGGCCGTGCGCCTCGCCGGCCACCACCGAGCGGTCCCACTCCCCCGACGACAGGTCGTCGAGACCGGCCACAGGTTCACCACCTGGCCCTCGACGCGGACCTTGACCGCGGGCGGGCCGTGCCCGATCTCGCTGCCCGGGTCGTCGTGCAGGGTGCCCGCGATCCGGGCGCCGAGCCCGGTGCCCGCCTCCTCGGTGACGACGATGACGTCGACCGGGCCGTCGAGCTCGCTGGTGCCCGAGCAGCAGGTCATCGAGGCCCGCGCCCGCTGCGGGTCGGCCCCGACGGCGGCGAAGTCGGTGACCCGCCACCCCGGGCTCATCGGCCACGGCAGGTAGGTCGGGAAGCCGTCGGTGGCGTGCAGGTGCTCGGCGAACGCGTCGTAGCTCGGACTCCTCCGGACGCCACAGCGGCTCGACGGGCCCGTGCTCGACGCACACCCAGCCGTCCGCGGTCTGCGAGACGGGCGCGGGGCAGCGCGGGCAGCCGACGTTCAGCGGCATGGCAGCACCGTGGACGACGACCCCGGGCCCGTCGGGACCGCGGCCCCGCGGGCTCGCCTGCTGCTCGGTCATCGGCCCGTCACGTGTTCCAGCGCAGCATCACCGGCCGCTCGCGCTCGTAGCCGAGCGTCGAGATCGTCGCGGTGTCGAGCTTGAACAGCCGGCCGTCCGCCACGTCCAGCCCCAGCCAACGCGCGGCGAGCACCCGGAGGGCGTGCCCGTGCCCGAACACCAGGGTGCGGCCCTCGACCGCCCGGGCCCGCGCCACGACCCGGTCGAGCCGGGCCGCCAGCTCCTCGGCGGTCTCGCCGCCGGGGCAGCCGTCCTTCCAGATCGTCCACCCGGGCCGCGACTCGCGGATCTGCGGGGTGGTGATGCCCTCGTAGTCGCCGTAGCCCCACTCGGTGAGGTCCTCGTCCACCTCCGCGTCCCCGAAGCCGGTCAGCTCGGCCGTGCGCCGGGCGCGCAGCCGCGGGCTGCTCAGCACCTGCGCCGGCTCGAGCGCTGCCAGCGCGCCCGCCAGACCGCGGGCCTTCTCCTCGCCCTCGGGGAGCAGCGGCAGGTCCGTCGCCGACGTGTGCCGCCCGTTCTCGCTCCACTCCGTGGGTCCGTGCCGGACCAGCCACATCTCGATCATGGCCCGACTCTGCCACGTCAGCCGGGTCGGCGCCTCCCTGTGCCGCGCTGAGGTGCCACCAGGTGACACCTCAGCGCGGCACAAGCACCCCGCGCCCGGCAGCGGTCACCGCGCCGTCCCTGCCCCGGGGGGCGCCGTAGGGTGGCG
Organism: uncultured Actinomycetota bacterium; assembly: GCA_963834285.1. Classification (GTDB taxonomy): domain Bacteria; phylum Actinomycetota; class Actinomycetes; order Propionibacteriales; family Nocardioidaceae; genus Nocardioides. The sequence goes on from CAWIAZ010000013.1 coordinate 148,031, forward strand.
GCATGCCAGACACCAGGGTCGCGGTCTACATCGACTTCGACAACGTCGTCATCTCTCGCTACGACCAGGTCCACAGCGACAAGCGCGACGCCTGGCGGAGCGACCACGCTCGCGACCACGCGGCGCAGACCGACAGCGACGACCCGATCGCGGTCAAGCTCGCCGAGGCGACGGTCGACGTGGGGGCGCTGCTCGACTACGCCTCGTCGTTCGGCACCGTCGCCCTGGCCCGGGCCTACGCCGACTGGTCGGTGCCGGCCAACGCGGCGTACCGCCGCCAGCTCGTCGACCGTGCCGTCGACCTGATCCAGCTCTTCCCGGTCAGCGGCACCAAGAACGGCGCCGACATCCGCCTGTCCGTGGATGCCATGGAAGACCTCATGCAGTACGCCGACCTCACCCACGTGGTGATCGTGGGCGGCGACTCCGACTACATCGCGCTGGCGCAGCGCTGCAAGCAGCTCGGTCGCTTCGTGGTCGGCATCGGTGTCACCGGGTCGACGAGCCGGGCCCTGATCGCGGCGTGCGACGAGTTCAGCAGCTACGACGCGCTGCCCGGCGTACCGACTCCTGTCCCGACCTCGGCTGCCGCCGAGGCGCCGGCGAAGAAGACGACGGCCAAGAAGACCGCCGCGAAGAAGACCGCCGCGGCCGAAGAAGACCACGACCGCCAAGAAGACGGCGGCCAAGAAGACCACGACCAAGGCCGCCGCCAAGAAGAGCGCGGCGAAGGCGGGCGACGACGGGCCGGAGCCCGACGCCCCGGACGTCCCCGACACCCGGCCGGACACCGCCGAGGTAGAGCAGCCGGACTCGCCCGAGGCGGCCGCGGCCCCGGCGCCGGCCGGCCCCACCACCACGGTGACGACCCGCCGGCGCGGACGCCGGGAGCAGCCCGTAGCCCGAGCCGGAGAGCGCCTCCCGAGCCCGACCCCCAGCAGCGAGGCCGCGGCGCTCGTCGTCCGGGCCATGCGCGTCGCGCAGGACCGGACCGGCGACGGCGACTGGCTCTACGGCGGCGGCGTGAAGAGCCAGATGCAGCGGATGGATCCCTCGTTCAAGGAGAAGTCGCTCGGCTTCAAGTCGTTCTCGGCGTTCATCGAGTCCCTCGCCGGCACCGTCGAGACCCACACCGACGCCGACGGCCACCTCAGGCTCCGCCTGGTCTAGGCCGCGGGGAATCCCGGACATCCTGGGATTCTGCGGCCTGTGCAACCGGCAGCGCAGGCAGTTCGGGCGCACCGGAGCGACGAGCCCGCTCAGTGGGACGACGAGGCGCGCGAACTGCCTGCATCCCGGAGGCCTGTGGATAGCCGCCGACGTCGGCCGCGGGATCCGGGCAGGGTGGGGCCGGTGGACGTGGAGACGGCGCTGGCCCAGCTGGGCGGGATCGCGCGCCGCACCGAGCTCCGTCGCTGGTGACCCGCGCCCAGGAGCGGGACGCGATCGACGACCGGACGGTCGTCCTGCTGCCGCGCGGGCAGGTGGCGCTGGCCGCGCTGGACGACGCGCGGGTGGCCGCCGCGGCGGTGGGCGGCACGATCTCGCACCTGAGCGCCGCGCTGCACCACGGGTGGAAGGTGGTCGCCGCCCCGCCCCGCCCGACGGTGACGGTCCCGCGCAACCGCCGGCTCGCCGACGGCCTGCCCGACATGGAGCTGCACTGGGCCGACCTGGCACCGCACGGCATCGACGGCACCGTCACCCGCCCCGCCCAGACCGTGCTCGACTGCAGCCGCGCCTACGAGCCGCGCGTCGGGCTGGCGGTGGCCGACTCGGCCCTGCGGTCGGGGCTGGTCACCCAGCCGGAGCTCGCCGCGGCTGCGGCCTCGGCACCGCGCACCGGACGCCGCCGGGCTCTGTGGGTGGCCGAGCACGCGACCGCGCTGGCAGCGAACCCGTTCGAGTCCGCCCTGCGCTCGACCGCGCTGGAGGTGCCGGGGCTCGAGGTCAGCGCCCAGGGGTGGGTGGGCAGGGCCGGCCGCGCCGACCTCGTGGACGAGCGGCTGCTGATCGCCATCGAGGCCGACTCCTGGGAGCACCACGGCACCCGGGAGGGCTTCCGGCGCGACGTCCGCCGCTATGCCGAGTTCGCCCTCCTCGGCTGGGTGGTCGTCCGCTTCCTGTGGGAGGACGTCATGCACCAACCCGAGCGGGTACGCCGCCACCTCGCCGAGGTGGCCGAGGTCCGGGCGCGGCAGCTCGGCCTGAGTGCAGGCAGTTCGGCCACCTCATCCACTCGCTGAGCGCGCCCCGCGTCCCGACCCACCCGAACTGCCTGCGCTGCGGGTCGCACAGGCCCCAGAATCCCAGGAGGTCCTGGGATTCGGGACCACCCTCAGCCGGCGTCGGGGCCGGGCCAGTTCTTGTCCGCCTGAGGCACGGGGCGGCCGGGCTGCTCGCCGCCGCGGGCCTCGAGGTAGCTGTTCTTCGGCACCATCACCTTGCGGCGGAAGACGCACACGATCTTGCCGTCCTGGTTGTAGCCGATGGTCTCGACGTGGACGACGCCACGGTCGTCCTTGGAGGTCGACTCCCACTTGTCGAGCACCCGGGTCTCGCCGTAGAGCGTGTCGCCGTGGAAGGTCGGGGCGACGTGGCGCAGCGACTCGATCTCGAGGTTGGCGATCGCCTTGCCGGAGATGTCGGGCACCGACATGCCGAGCAGGATCGAGTAGACGTAGTTGCCGACCACGACGTTCTTGCCGAACTGGGTGGTCTCCTCGGCGTAGTGGCTGTCGAGGTGCAGCGGGTGGTGGTTCATCGTCAGCAGGCAGAACAGGTGGTCGTCGGACTCGGTCACCGTCTTGCCGGGCCAGTGCTTGTAGGTCGCACCGACCTCGAACTCCTCGTAGCTGCGGCCGAACTGCATGCGGGGCATCCTTTGCTCACGGGGGCGAGGACGTCCGCGGGCCGGAGCCTCCCATCATGCCAGGAAGCCCTGCTCACCCGGTCGTGGCCATCGACGTGAGAATGCCCTCGCGGCAGAGCCGAGCCCGGCCGAGCCCGCCGGGCCCCGGTCGTGGTCAGTCGAGCTCGTACCAGGCCGGCGTGGCCGGACGCCGTCCGACGCGGTCACCGTCAGCCGCCTCGCCGCCGTCGACCTCAGCCCCCGGTCGCAGGACCCCGCCCACGGTCCTGCGGTGGGAGTAGGGGCCGCCGAAGAGCCGGTCGACGTGGGCGGCGTACTGGCGGGCGAGCGCCGGGACCTCCAGGAAGCGGAACACGATCTCGTCGGACCGCTGGGCCCGCGAGCTCCAGTTGGGCGAGCCGGTGATCAGGACGTCGGCCGAGGGGTCGTCGCCGAAGCCGCCGTGGATCGAGATCGCCTTCATGTGCAGGTAGCGCTCGGGCACCCGGTCGCCGTTGCGGTCGATGGTCACCCGGCGGATCGGCACCGCGCCGCGACCGCGGCCGTTCTTCAGCGTCTGGTTGACGCCACGACCGGCGAGCGTGGTGATGATCCTGACGTCGCAGCCCTGGTCCCAGAGCCGGCGCACGGACCTCGGAGATGTCGGTGCCGAAGTCGTCGAACCAGCCGGCGATCGCGATCCGGACCCGGGTCTTCCCGGCGTGACCGCCGGGCGGGTCGCACCGCACCTGGTCGAGCTCGTCACGGATGGTGTTGCGGCCGATCGAGGGCCACAGGGTGATCCGCTTCTTGCCGAGGTCGGTGACCCGGAAGGGCCGCGCCACGTTGCGGTCCTGCGCGTACTCGGCGAACGTCGCGAGCAGCTCGTCGTAGAACGCGTCGTCGCGCGTCGTGAGCAGGTCGTTCCACTGCCGGAAGCCGGCCGGCTGGGTGAGGTTGAACGACCCCACCATGCTGGTCTTCTTGGCCTTGTGCACGCGGCTGAAGAGGATGAACTTCGCGTGCAGGATCGAGCGGCTGCGGCACCCGCCCCGGCAGCGGATCGCGAAGCTCTGGTCGCGGCGGTTGGCGTTGAGCGCGGCCGCGGTCCGGGTCCAGTTGCGGTTGGCCACCGAGTTGGCGACCACGAGCTGCACGTGCACGCCGCGGTGGTGCGCGGCGATCAGCGCGTTGGTGACCGCCCGGTCGTCGTAGTTCCACACCGCGGTGCGGATGAACTCGCCCTTGGCGGTGTTCTTGACCGACGTGATCACCCGGTCGAGGATCACCCGCCGGCGTCCCGGGATGGTCGGGTCGCTCAGCAGGACGCCGACGGGGGGCACCCATCGTCCGTTCCGACGCTCCGCGGGCCGGGGCGCGGCCGGCGCCGCCGTTCGCCGACGACCGGGTGGCCGCCACGTCGAGGGCGACGACGCTCCCGGACGACGCCGCGGGCAGGACCGTCAAGGCCAGCAGCAGCGAGACGGGCAGGACGAGACGACGCGAAGACATGACCACGGACTCCCAGCTGACGGACGGACCTGGCGCGAGGGTACCCCTCGGCGCGGCGTCCCGTCCCCGCAAAGCCCGACCGCGGGACGGCCGGTCGACCGCCCTCGCTAGGAGCCGCCGCCACCGGCCTTGCGCCGGTGCATCTTGGGCGCACCGCCCACGACCTCGGAGCCGTGCGCCTTCTCCGGGACCGGGCCGTCCTGGTGGACACCCAGCTCGTGCGCGTTCTTCTTCTCCAGGGCCTCGCGCATCTTCGCCTTGAGGTCGTCGTTGTCGTGCGAGTCGGTCATGGGTCCTCCAGAGCGGGGCGGACGACGGGTCGTCAGCCCACCCTCGCACCTGCAGCGTCCGCCGTCGACGAGTTATCGCCGTCCTGCGCCCAGCCGCAGCTTGCGGCCGAGGGCCTCGCTGAGCGCGCGGGCGTACTCGATCGTCACGTGGCCGCGGTCCCGGTGGGTGATGTAGTCGCCGACGACCACCGGGCACTTGCCGAACGCGCAGAACCACTGCTTCGTCTCGACGTACTCGGCCTCGGTCTGCTTGACGGCCGACTTCACCGCGCGCCGCATCAGCATCGAGCGCTTGGCCGGGTCGCTGAGCCCGTCGGCCAGCGTGACGCCGCGGCCGGAGATGAACGACGGGTCGAACTCGAGCCGGGGCACGTCGCCGAGGACGACGACCCGGTCGGCGAGCGGCGTGAGCGAGTCGATCCGCTCGACCATGCCCTGCTCGATCATCGCCGCGATCTCGCGGTTGTCGTCGACGTAGGCACCGTCGTCGGTGACGTAGCGGTCCTGGGTGTCGGTCGACATCACGACCACGTCGGGCCGGAGCTGCTCGATCTGCTCCTGCGTCCACTGGTGGAAGAACGTGCAGTCGTCGTCGGGCGCTTCGTAGAACGGCGACCACGGGTGCACCAGCGCGGGCGTGCAGCCCTGGAGCACGAAGTAGTAGGCGCGGTAGCCCTGCCGGGCCGCCACCCGGTCGACCGCCGGGATCCAGTGCCGCATGTGCGAGTCGCCCAGCAGCACGATGGTGCGCTCGCCCTCGGGGTCGCCGCGCACGCACAGCGGCATCGGGTCGGGAATTCCGAAGTACTCGCAGCCGTCGAGATCGGCGGCCACGTGGTCGGCCAGGCCGAGCGCCGCCGGCCTCAGCGGGTTGGGCACCGGCGCCTCGTCCTCGGCGGCGAGGACCGAGGCCTGGACCAGCCGCACGTGCGGGTCGGCCGAGCAGGCCGGCTCGGAGCCCGGTGCGCAGTACTCCGCCGCCGTGACCGCCGGGCGCTTCTCGTTGAGCTCGTGTGACCAGCAGGCTGTGCGCGGAGAAGACCACGACACCGAGCAGTCCGACGGAGGCGGGGTAGAGCACCAGCCCGCGCCACCGCGGCTTGAAGAACGTCCGTTCGCGGAAGGGGTTCTCGACGAACCGGTAGGTGAGGTCGGAGACCCCGAGCGCCACGAGGACCACGAGCAGCCCGGTCCAGCCCTCCGGGGTCCGCCAGGCGACCCCGACCAGGATCAGCGCCGGCCAGTGCCACAGGTAGAACGAGTAGGAGCGGTCACCGATCCAGCGCATCGGCGCCACGGCCAGGAGCCGCTGCGGCCCCCAGGCGGCCGCCGCGGTGCCGCCGCCGAGCAGCAGCGCCGTGCCGACCACCGGCAGCAGCGCGGGGGCGCCCGGCACCCGGGTGCCGGCGTCGAACGTGAGCGCAGCGACACCGATCAGGACCGCGCCGCCCCACGAGGCGGCCGCGAGCAGCCCGGGCGGGAGCCGTCGTAGCCGCAGCACGGCCGCCGCGGTGGCGGCGCCGAGCCCGAGCTCCCAGGCGCGTGCCGGGGTGGAGAAGTAGGCGCCGCGCGGGCTGGTGCCGACGGTGTAGAGAGCCCAGGCGAACGACGCCAGGCTGATCGCGCCGATCGCGAGCACCACCGCCCGGCGGGCCCGTCCCGCGGGCGCGGAAGAGGGCGACGAGCAGCAGCACCACCAGCGGCCAGACGAGGTAGAACTGCTCCTCGACCGCGAGCGACCAGTAGTGCTGGATCGGCGGGATCGCGTCGTCCTGGGCGAAGTAGTCGGTCTCGTCGCGGGCGAACTTGATGTTGGCGGCGAAGAACGTCGCCCAGACGGTGTCCTTGAACAGGCGCACCGCCTGGATGCCGCTGAGCAGGAAGTAGCCGGCGACGGCGGTCACCGCGAGCACCAGCGTGGCCGCCGGCAGGATCCGCTTGGCCCGGCGGGCGTAGAAGTCGAGCAGCGAGATCCGCCCGTGCCGCTCGGCCTCGCCGAGCAGCAGCCCGGTGATCAGGAAGCCGGAGATGACGAAGAAGACGTCGACCCCGATGAACCCGCCGTGGAACGGCCCGATCCGCGCGTGGTCGAGGACGACCAGGATGACGGCGAGTGCCCGCAGCCCCTGGATGTCCGGACGGAAGCCGGCAGCCGTCGCGTGGTGGCTGCCGGCCTCCGGCCTCAGTTCAGCTCGAACCACTCGGGGACGTTCTCACCGGTGCGCAGGTTGGGGATCCCGGTGCCGTTGGCCGCGGCGCCGCGCGCCAGCATCTTCTGGCTGGGCGCGGTGCGCAGGTGCGACCACGGGCCGTTGAAGAGCCGGTTGGTGTTGGCGATGTACTGACGGGCGAGCTTGCGCGAGTTGATCGTCCGGACCAGGATCTCGTCGGAGCGCTGGGCGCGGCTGCTCCAGTTGGGCGACCCGGTGAGCACGACGTCGGCGGAGGTGTCGCCCGCGAAGACGCCGCTGACCGCGAAGTTCTTCATGTGCAGGTAGCGCTCGGGGACGCCGTCCTGGTTGGAGTCGTAGGTGACCTGGCGGATCGGCACGGGGCCGCGGCCGCGCGGGTTCTTCAGCGTCTGGTTGACGCCGCGCCCGGCCAGCGTGGTGATGATCTTGACGTCGCAGCCCTGGTCCCAGAGCTGGCGCACGCGCCTGGCGATGTCGTTGCCGTAGGCGTCGAACCAGCCGGCGATCGCGATCCGGACCACGGTGCGGCCCCTGTTGCCGGAGCCGCCGGTGGCGCCCTTGCAGCGGACCTTCTGGAGCTCGGCGCGGATGTTGTTCTTCCCCCACGAGGGCCACAGGGTGATCTTGTAGCGACCGCGCTTCATCACCTTGTAGGACCTCTTGATGATCTTGTCCTTGGCGTACTCGTTGAAGGTCTGCACCAGGGAGTCGTAGACGCCGTTGTTGCGCGTGGTGGTCATGTCGTTCCACTGGCGGTTGCCGGCGGGCGTGGTGAGGTTGAACGAGCCGAACATGCTGATCTTCTTGGCCCGGTGCACCCGGCTGAAGGTGATGTACTTCGCGTGCATGATCTTGGCGCGGCTGCGGCAGGCGCCCTGGCACTTGACCGCGAAGCTCTTGTCCTTGCGGTTGCGGTTGAGCTGACGCACGGTGCGGGTCCAGTTGCGGTTCTGCACCGAGGCGGCCACCACGATCTGCACGTGCACGCCGCGCCGGTCGGCGTCGAGCAGCGCGTTGGTGATCGGGCGGTCGTCGTAGTTCCACACCACGACCCGGATGAACTCACCCTTGGCGGTGTTGCGGGTCGCGCGGATCACCCGGGCCAGGATGTTGCGGTTCTGGCCCTTGATCATCGGGTCGCTGAAGAGCACGCCGCTGGGCGGCGTCCAGCTGTTCTTCTTCGAGGCCTTCTTCGCCCGCCCTGGCCGGCGCTCTTCTCGGCGGCCGGCGCGACCCGGGCGACCGCGACCGCGAGCCGGGACAGGGACACCGTGGCGCCCGACGACGAGGACACGACGGCGAGGGGGGCCATCAGACTGAGGACGGCGGCACCGAGAGCGAGCCGGGCTGAGCGCATGGAGAGGACTCCCTGAGGTGTGGAAAGCGTTTCCGGCGCGACGATACCCCAGCCCTGGCGGCATCCCGAGATCCTCGCTAGGTTAGGTCGTTTCGTGCCGCGCGCGGAGGGTGGACCCCCTCGCCCGGTGGGTCAGGACTTGAGCTTGTAGTCCTCGAGCAGGCGGCGGCCGATGATCATCCGCTGGATGTCCGCGGTGCCCTCGCCGATCAGGAGCATCGGCGCCTCGCGGTAGAGCCGCTCGATCTCGTACTCCTTGGAGAAGCCGTAGCCGCCGTGGATCCGGAAGGAGTCCTCGACGACCTGCGAGCAGTACTCGCTGGCGAGGTACTTGGCCATCCCGGCCTCGAGGTCGTTGCGCTGGCCCTTGTCCTTGATCCGGGCGGCACGCACGACCATCTGGTGGGCGGCCTCGACCTTGGTCGCCATCTCGGCCAGCCGGAACTGCACGGCCTGGTGCTCGGCGATCTTCTTGCCGAAGGTCTCCCGCTGCTGGGCGTACTCGACCCCGAGCTCGAAGGCACGGTTGGCGACCCCGACCCCGCGGGCGGCGACGTTGACGCGGCCGACCTCGACGCCGTCCATCATCTGGTAGAAGCCCTTGCCGGGCTCGCCGCCGAGGACCTGCTCGGCACCGATCTGGTGGCCCTCGAGGACCATCTCGGTCGTGTCGACGCCCTTGTAGCCCATCTTCTCGATCTTCCCGGGGATGGTGACGCCCTGGGCGGTCTCGCCGAAGCCCTCCTCCTTCTCGACCAGGAAGGTGGTCATGTTCTTGTAGACCGAGTCGTGGCCCTCGTCGGTCTTGACCAGGACGGCGACCAGGTTGGACGAGCCGCCGTTGGTCAGCCACATCTTCTGCCCGGTGATGCTGTAGCCGCCGTCGTCGTTCTTGGTCGCCTTGGTCTTGATCGCCGCGACGTCGGAGCCGCACCCGGGCTCGGACATCGAGAACGCGCCGCGCACCTCTCCGGTGGCCATCCGCGGGAGGTACTTCTGCTTCTGCTCGTCGGTGCCGTGCTGCATCAGCATCCAGGCCACGATGAAGTGGGTGTTGATCACGCCGGAGACGCTCATCCAGCCGCGGGCGATCTCCTCCACGGCCAGGGTGTAGGTGAGCAGCGACTCGCCGAGGCCGCCGTACTCCTCGGGGATCATCAGCCCGAAGACGCCGAGCTCCTTGAGGCCGTCGACGATCGCCTGGGGGTACTCGTCCTTGTGCTCCAGCTCGGTCGCGACCGGCAGGATCTGCTCCTCGACGAAGGTGCGCACGGCCTTGAGGATCTCCGTCTGGTCCTCGGTCAGTCCGTCGGTCTCGCAGAGGCGGGCCATGGCGTGCTCCTTCGTGGCGGGGCAGCCGGTCACGGAAGTGACCGGTCGGTAACAAGTGTGCCGGAACCGTAGCCGTTCCGGAGGGCTGCGGACCATGATGCACGCCACGTCCACACCGGGCGGGGCTCGGTCCGGTGGTCGGCGCCATACACTGCTGGGGTGCAGCCAGTCCCCCGCGTCCTCGTGGTGATCCCGGCCTGGAACGAGCAGGACTCCGTCGGCCGCACGGTCACCGAGGTCGCGCGCACCAACCCCGACGTCGACATCCTCGTCGTCGACGACGGCTCGCGCGACGCGACCGCCGCCGTGGCCGAGCGGGCGGGTGCCCGGGTGTGCCGGCTGCCGTTCAACCTCGGCGTGGGCGGCGCGATGCGCACCGGCTACCGGTTCGCGGTCGCCGGCGACTACGACGTGGCGGTGCAGATCGACGCCGACGGGCAGCACGACCCCCGCTACCTGCCCGAGCTGATCGCCCGGCTCGACGACGCCAACCTCGTCATCGGCGCCCGGTTCGCCGGCGAGGGCGAGCCCTACCGGGTGTCCCGGCTGCGGTCGGTGGCGATGCGGGTGCTGGCCGTCACGCTGAGCCGGATGGCACGCGCCCGGCTCACCGACGTCACCAGCGGCTTCCGGGTGGCCGACCGCCGCGCGCTCACGCTGTTCGCCGCCCACTACCCGGCCGAGTACCTCGGCGACACCGTCGAGTCCACCGTCATCGCCATCCGGGCCGGCTGCCGGGTGACGCAGGTGCCGGTGCAGATGCGGGTGCGGCAGGGCGGCCAGGCCAGCCAGACCTCGGTGAAGGCGGCGCTCTACCTCGCCCGGGCCGCGGTCGCCCTGGTGCTGGCCCTGGTCCGCAAGTGGCCCGAGGTCCCGGCGCCGCCGCCGGTGGCCGCGCCCGGACCGCGCCGCCCGACCCCAGCCCGACCCGCAGCCCGACCCGCAGCTGGAGGAGCACCGATGAGGTCCACCATCATCCTCGGCGTCACCGGCTCGGCGGTCGTGCTGATCGCGCTGTTCGAGCTGATGCGCCGGCACCGGCTGCGCGAGAAGTACGCCGTGCTGTGGTTCTTCGTGGCGCTGGGCGTCCTCGACGCTCGCGATCTTCCCGGGGCTGCTCAGCGGGTCGGCCGACCTGATCGGCGTCGAGCTGCCGGTCAACCTGCTGTTCTTCGTGGCGAGCCTCGTGCTCCTGGTGCTGACGCTGCAGCACAGCTACGAGCTGGGCCGGCTCGAGGAGAAGACCCGGGTCCTGGCCGAGGAGATCGCGCTGCTCCGCCTGCAGGTGGAGAGCCGCGCCGACGAGGTCCCGCCGGCGCCCTGACCGGTGCCGTTCAGGCGCCGGGGTCGCCGCGCTCGACCAGCTCGGGCGGCAGCTCGTGCTCGGGGATGGTCGCGTCGGCCACCAGCAGCGGGTGGTCGCTGATCCGGCCGAGCGTGCTGCGGTCGATGTACTGGCCCCCGAAGTCGAGGTCGAGGGTGCCGAAGATCCAGTCGACCGGACCGTGCGGCGGGACCCGGCACGGCGAGCCGACGCTGCCACCGGCCGACGACTGGAGCAGCCCGCCGCCGGTGAACCCGCAGAAGGCCTCCGCGCGCTCGTTCATGTCGCCGGCGAAGACGACCGGCACCCCGGGACGCTGCTCGCGCAGCGCCGCGATGTAGGCCAGCTCGGTCGCGCGGGCCGAGCCGCGAGCACCGGACTGGTTGCCCTGCCGCGACGTCGAGGCCGGGTTGTGGACGCCGATCACCGTGACCTGGGCGGCGGTCTCGAGGTGCTGGAGCGTGACCACCGGCATGTGCAGCCTCGTCGACCACGCGACGGTGAACTCGTCGGTGCCGACCATCTTCCAGGTGTCCGCGCGCCACGCGACGGCGTTGCCGTTGCCGTTGCCGTCGCGGAACGTGTTGTTGAACGTGGCCCGGTGCAGGCCCCAGTCGCCGTCGGCCAGGAAGACCCCGGCCTGCGGGCTCTCGAACTCGTTGAGGACCACGATCGAGACGCCCTGCGCCTCGAGCTTGGCGATGCCGCCGGCGACCCGGGTGGTGCCGGGCCCGAACCCGCGCTTGCTGCCGCCGCGGGCCGTCAGGTGGTGGCCCAGCACGTTGTAGGAGGCCACCCGGAACGACGTCGCCGGCACCGTGGTCGGCTGGTCGCTCACGGTCGCCCCGCGACCCACGAGGTAGGGCAGCGCGTCGAGCGCCCGGGTCTCCCCGTCGGCACGCTTGCTGACGGTCAGCCCGAGCGAGCAGCTCGTGACCTGCCCGAGGTCGCCGACCTCGGCCAGCTGCTGGCCGACGAGCACGCTCTCCCCCGTGCGCACCCGGGGTGCCTGCACGTGGGCGTACCAGGTCGTCACCCCGGTCTTGGGCTGGCGGACCTTGATCAGCCACGGGCCGGCGTCCTCGTCGGCGACGACCTCCACGGTGCCCGACGTGGCGGCCACCACGGGCGTTCCGCAGGGGGCGGCGAGCTCGGTGGCGGCGGCCTTGCGGACGGCCGGTCCGGTCACGTCGGCGACGCGTGCGGCCCGCGGCGCCTTGATCGCGTACGACGACCCCGGGGGCAGCGGGAGCGCCGCGGCGTCGGACGCCGCGACGTAGCAGCGCGAGGGCGCGCGGCCGGCGGTGGAGACGAGGCTCGCGACCGAGCCCCGCGTGGCCGAGAGCGTGGAGAGCAGGGTGACCGCCCGGCTCCAGCCGGCCTCGTAGGCGAAGGGGTCGGGGGTGCCGAGCGCGCGGTGCACGGCGATGGTGGGCGGCAGCGTGGCCCACCTCGGGACGGCGTCGAGGCGGCGGTAGAAGCGCTCGAGCGTCCGGCCGGGGCTGACGTCGCCGGCGAGGGCGGCGGTCACGGCGAGGGCCTGGGCCCGGGCCGGCACCCCGAGCTCACGACCGCGGGTGGCCACGGCGAGCGCCAGCCTGCTCTGACGGACGACCTTCTTGCCCGCGGCCTGGCCGGAGCCACCGGCGACCTTGTCGGGGTCGAGCTTGAGGCTGGGCGACAGGGCGGGCCGGGCGCAGGCCCCGATGTCGTCGACCGCGGCAGCCGACGGCCCGGTCGCGGGTGCGCTCGGGAGCCCGTGCGCCGGCGCGCCGACCACCGCCCCGGTGGCAGCCAGGCCCGCGGCCAGCACGCCGGTGACCAGTCCGGTGCGCAGGCGGGTGGCCCTGGACGTCATCTGGTGGCTCCTCGTCATCGGCTCGCGGCTCATCCGAACATCGACTTCCCCTCGGGGAAGACCACGCGGTGGGCCAGCCACCGACCGCCCGTGCGCTTGCGCGACAGGTCGACGCCGAAGCGTCCCTCGTCGGTCGTCACGTAGACCGTGGCGGTGACCCCGGAGCCGTGCACGGTCACGTCGTCGACCTCGAGGCCGCCGAGGTCGGGCACCTTGCGCGGGTCGGTGAACGCGTAGGCCTCGCGGCCGCCCGGCGTGAGCATCGGTCGCAGCCCCTCCCACCAGGCGTCGTAGTCGAGGTCGGGGCTCGACCAGGTCTCGAGCACCTGGACGGCGATCGTCGCGACCTGCCGCTGGGTCTCGGGCTCGGCGCTCGGCTCCTCGGCCGCCTGCTGGGCGGTGGCCTCGCCGGCGCCCTGCTCCTCGGGGTCGGACCCGGCGCCGTTGCCGAACAGGTCGTCACCGAAGAAGATCAGCGCGGCGACCAGGGCGATGATCACCAGGGGCAGCGCGGCGCGGAGCAGCCGGCGCACGGACGACCCGCTCACGGGCGCGGCCCGGCGCGCCCCCGGGCGGGGTTCGGTGCTCACGAGCGCCCTCCCGGACGCCGGCCGCTGCGCAGCCTCGGCCAGCTCGCCGCGGAGCCGCTCGACCTCGCGCAGCAGGTCGGCGGTCGCGTCGAGGCTGGACCTCAGCAGCAGCCGTGGGTTGACCTCGGCCTCGGCGCCCGCGGGCACCGGACGCAGGTCGGCGAGGTCGCCGACCACCGGGTGCCCGAGGTCCTTGACCTGCTCGATCCAGGCCTCGGCCAGCCGCGACACCTGGGCGAGGTGCTCCTCGGGCAGGCGCACCCGGTCTCCGCCCTGCCCGCGCAGGATGGTGCCGGCGTAGAGCCGCTTGACGACGTCGCCGTAGGTGCGCTCGTTGCCCTTGCGGGTCACCCTGCTGTTGATCCGGCGCAGCACCTCGGTCTGGACGAGCCCCAGCGACGTGTTGACCTCGCCCTCGGGCACCTCCACCGGCGCGTCGTCGGCGCCGAGCACCGCGGCGAACCGCGACCACAGCAGGTCGCGCGGCGCCCCGGAGGGCGGGCAGGTCACGACGTGGACGCGGTCACGACCGAGCCGCCCGGACCAGCGGTCGAGCACCTGGACGGGGTCCTGAGCTCGCCAGAAGCGCTGGTGGGCACGCTGGGCCCCGCCCTGCTGCGGCGGAGGGTCGGCCAGGACGGTGGCCAGGAAGTCGTCGAAGGAGCCGCGACGGCCGTGCTTGACGCCCTCCTGCCACTCGGCCGGGAGCTGGCGGCCCGGGTCGCGGACCGAGACCACCACGTCGACGTCGACCCCGTCGAGGTCGGTGAGGATCCGGTCGATCTGCTCCGGCGTGGCCAGGCACAGCGTCTCGCTGCTGATCACCGTGACGCCCTGGCGGGCCCGGGTCTCGCTCACCACCTCGGCCCACGCCCTGGCCCCGACCTTGGGCGACCGGCCCCAGGTGCCGGAGCGGTCGGTGAGGTGCAGGACGGCGGCGAACAGCCGCTCGCCGTCGGCCGCCGGCAGGTGCACGTGGTGGTCGGCGAGGAGGTCGCGGTTGGCCCGCATGGTGCCTTGCACGAAGGACGTCCCGGTCTTGGGGAGTCCCACGTGGAGCACTGCGCGGGCGGAGGTCATCGGGGGTCCTGTCGGTCGTTCGCGGACGCGGTCTCGAGTCTACGGGGAGAGGATCAGTCGGGAGGACGAAGACAGGTCAAGGTGCCGTACGTCGACCGCTCGGTGTAGCCCGCGTCGCGGTAGTAGCGCAGCACCTGCTGCTGGTTGTCGGAGACCCCGGTGCAGGCCAGGTCGACGTCGAGGACCTCCAGCGCGCGGTCGGCGTCCGTCTTGGCGGGCAGCGGCTTCTTGCCCGAGGCGAGCCGGAACAGCACCCGGCGGGCGCGGCTCGCCTCCCGGGGCTCGCGCATGTTCTGGATGAACCACTCGCGGGGCACCACGGGGAACGCCTCGACGGTGTACATCGTCAGCACCTTCATCCGGCGGGGCGGCAGCAGCACCTCGCCCGTGACGCCACGGTCGGCCAGGATCCGGACGTCGGCGAGCGCCTCGGTGTCGAGCTTCCACTGCGGGCTCGAGCGCAGCGTGGCCGGCCCGCCGTGACCGGTGTGCGACCAGATCGGCAGCCCGCCGAGCACCAGGCCGGCGACGACGACCAGCCCGGCGGCCACCGGCACCGCCCTCGCCACGCTCGCGCGGGCCGCGCCCAGGTCGGGCACGGGCGCGGCCAGCAGCAGCCCCACGAGGACCGGGATGGGCGCGACGTACAGCATCCGCCAGAGGATCGGCCCGGCGCCGGTGGCGGCGTTGGCCAGCGACAGGACGCCCGGCGCGAAGACGAGCACGCTGCCCAGGGCGGCCGAGCCCGCGAGCGCGGCCGGCGCGCCGCGGCGGGCCAGCACCACGGCCAGTCCGAGCGCGACCAGGCCGAGCGCCACCATGGGGGTCTGCTCGCCGAGGATCCGGACGAACGACGCCCGCGCCGGGAGCGCGACGGGGTCCTCGCCGCCGACCTCCTCGACCGAGAACGCGATCACCGCAGCGCCGCTGACGAACGGCCCGACCGAGACCGCGAGACCTCCGAGCGCCAGCGCAGGGGACCGGAGGGCCACCGCGGAGACCAGCACCGCGGCGAGGATGAGCGGCGCCCAGATCACCGCCGTGGGCGTGAGGCCGAAGAACGCGATGCCCGCCGCGAGCAGCAGGCCCAGGGCGGTGGCACGACCCGCCCGGGTGCGCGCCTCGTGGGCGTCGACGAGGTAGGCCCAGATCAGCGGCATCAGCATCGCGACCGCGATCACCTTGCCCTGCCAGATCCGCACGATCCAGAAGTTGCCGAGCATCGAGTCGCCGCTGAGCATCAGGAACGCGACCGCGCCGGCGAAGACCAGGAACGCGCGGCGCGGCGCCCACCGGCGGGCGAGCCGCCACATCGCCAGGATCGCCAGCGCCGCGGCGAGCGGTCCTGCCACCAGGTAGTTGATGGTGCCGGCCAGGGTGCCGGTGAGGTGGGCCACGACCCCGTAGAGCGACTCGATCGAGGCGATCGGCACCCCGCCGCCGTAGGGGCTGTTGAGCTCCTCGGGGCTGAACATCGTGTCGACGAGCGAGGCGTTGCCGCGCTCGGCGACCCACACCGAGCGGTTGACGTAGTAGGGGTCGTCGGTGTCGGCGAGGTGCACGAACGCCGTGAGGACGGCGGTGCCGGCCATCACGGCCAGGACGCCGACCTCGCTGAGGCTGATGAAGCCGCCGCCGGTGCGGGCCGGGCTGTCGGGGGCGGCGTCGGCGCGGACCCGTCCGCTCACCCAGCTCCAGACGACCAGGGTGGCGATGCCGAGCGCGAGCGCGAGCCAGGTGACCCGGAAGGTGGCGGGCGTCCAGACCAGGCCACCGACGGCCGCCACACCGACCAGGCCGAGCCCGCCGAGCAGCAGCAGGTCGCGCCGTTGCGGCCCGGACCGGGCCGGGGCGGGAGCGCCGTCGACGCCGCCGTCAGCCGCGACCGCGGGCTCGGGTGCCCCCGGCAGGGCCGCGCGCACCCGGACGACCGCGATCACCACGGTGACCCCGAGCCAGATCCAGCCGCTCGGCCACAGCGACCACTGGGTGGGCAGCGCGAGGCAGTAGAGCAGGGTCCAGAAGGCGAACGACAGCACCGAGACGTCCAGGACGGCATCGATCAGCCGGCCGACGAGGGTCGCGGGCCGCGCGTCGGTGGACACGGGCTCGGGCATCGGTCGGCTCCTGGGCTGGCGGGGTCGGGGGACGGCGGGCCGTATTATGCCCCGCATGCCAGACCAACCCGGCCTGAGCGCTGTGATGTTGGCGTGGCGCGACGAACCCGTGCTCGTGGAAGCGGTGCACGCGGTGCTCGCCTCCGAGGGCCTCGCGGTCGACGTCGTCCTCGTCGACAACGGCTGCACCTCCGACGCCGTCGACCGAGCTCGCGCGCGTCCCGGGGGTCACCGTCGTCGACCCCGGCAGCAACCTCGGCTTCGCCGGCGGCTGCAACCTCGGCGCCCGCCACGCCACCGGAGAGGTGCTGGCGTTCGTCAACGGCGACGCCGTCGTGCGCCCCGACGCGCTGGCGCACCTCGTGGCGGCGCTGGACGACGGGCTCGACGACACCGTGGGCCTCGCGACCGCCTCGGTCCGGCTCTACGACCAGCCCGAGGTGATCAACTCCGCCGGCAACCCCGTGCACTTCACCGGGCTGAGCTGGGCCGGCGGCCTGGGCCGGCCGGCGACGGCGTACGCCGAGCCGCGCGAGGTCGCCTCGGCGTCCGGTGCCGCCACGGTGGTGCGCCGCGACCGGTTCGCCGCACTCGGCGGCTTCTGCGAGCCGATGTTCGCCTACTGCGAGGACACCGAGCTGAGCCTGCGCTGCTGGCAGCGCGGCTGGCGGGTGGTCTACGTGCCGCAGGCGGTGGTGCTGCACCGCTACGAGTTCTCCCGCAACCCCCAGAAGTTCTACCTGCTCGAGCGCAACCGGCTGTTCCTGGTGCTGACGCTGTTCGGCCCCGGCCTGCTCGTCGCCGTCCTGGCACCGCTGCTCGCCCTCGAGCTGGCCACCCTCGCGCTCGCCGCTGCGCGACGGGTGGGCCCGCCAGAAGGTCGCGGGCTGGTGGTGGCTGCTTCGCCACCCCGGCTGATCCGGCGGCGCCGCCGTCAGGTGCGCTCCGAGCGGGTCGTCGACGACGCGGTGCTGGCCGCGCGTGCTCACCGGTGACCTCGACATCGAGGTGCCCGGCATGACGGTCCCACCGATCGCCCGGCGGCTGAGCCGGGGATACTGGTCCATCGCCCGTCGTCTGGCCTGAGCGACCCAGCCCGGCACCGAGCCTGACACCGAGCCGACACCGAACCGACACCGAGAGGACAGAGCCGCTGCCTCCCACGACCGCCCCGTCCGTGGTCTCCGTCGACGAGACCGGCATCCTGCTCGACAGCGGCTCCGACGTCGTGCTCGACGTGCTCCTCGACGACCGCCGGATCTGGTCGTTCTGGTCCGAGCGCGACACCGTCGAGACCGACGACGGGCACCGCTCGCGTGGCGTGGCCCAAGCCGCTGGCCCGCTTCCTCGACGGGACGACGCGGCTCACCGTGCGCAGCCACGTCGACGGCACCGACCTGTTCGACGCCGAGCTGGCCTTCGGCACCTCGACCGAGCGGATCGCGGTGGTCAACCGCCGCGGGGTCGAGCTCAGCATCGACAAGTCGGGTCGGATGCAGATGACCTTCGACACCCGCAGCGCCGACCAGGTCACCCCGCTGCTCGACTCGGTCGAGCTGGTCCTGGACGCCCTGCGCCGGGCCGGCATCGAGGCGTTCCCGGCCTACGGGACGCTGCTCGGCGCCGTCCGCGACGGGGCCCTGATCGGCCACGACAGCGACGCCGACCTCGGCTACGTCAGCCGGCACACCCACCCCGTCGACGTGATCCGCGAGTCGTTCGCGATCCAGCGCCGGCTGGCCCAGATGGGCTACGAGGTCGTCCGCTACAGCGGCGGCGGCATCAAGGTGATGGTCGAGGAGCCCGACGGCAACCGCCGCGGGCTCGACGTCTTCAGCGGCTACCTCGACGGCGAGGGCCGGCTGGTGCTGCTGGGCGAGATCCGGACGCCGTTCGAGGCCGAGTGGATCTTCCCGCTCGGCACCACGACGCTGGAGGGCCGTGAGCTGCCCGCCCCGGCCGACCCCGACCGGCTGCTCGCCGCGACCTACGGCCCGTCGTGGCGCACACCCGACCCGGCGTTCAAGTTCGAGACACCGGTCTCGACCACCAAGCGCCTCAACGACTGGTTCCGCGGCACGTCGGTGCAGCGGGCCGAGTGGGACCGGCGCTACCAGCGGCTGCGCCACCGCCCGGCACCGCGCACGCCCGACGTGCTGGCCCGGATCGCGCTGCGCCGCGAGCCCGAGGCCGCGCTCTTCGTCGACGTCGGCTGCGGCCGGGGCACCAACGCCCGCTTCTTCGCCCGCCGGGGCACACCGGCGCTGGGGCTCGACTTCTCCGCCCGCGCGTTCGAGCTCGTGGCCGAGGCCGACGAGACGGCCGGGCTGCCCCTGGAGTTCGGCGCGATGAACCTGCTCGAGATGCGGCACGTGCTGGCGTGGGGCGCCCGCGTCGCCACGACCCCCGGCCACCGCGTCGCGCTGGTGCGGCACGTCGTCGACGCGCTGACGCCGGTCGGTCGCGACCACCTGTGGCGCTTCCTCCAGCTGGCCGGCGGTGCCGGTGGCCGGTCCTACCTCGACTTCCTGGTCTCCCCCGTCGCCGACGACCGGTGGGCCCAGCGCAACCTGCTGCGCCCCGTCGACCCGGCCGAGGTGCGGGCCGGCGTCGAGGCGCGCGGCGGCCGGGTCGTGACCGAACGGCTCGTCGGCTCCGACCGGATGGGGCTCGGCAACCTCAAGCGCGATACGTTCCGGACGTCACGACAGGCATGCAGGATGGTGGTCGAATGGGCGGGATGAACGCGAAGCGCGTGCGCGAGGCGGTGCTGCGCTCCGCTCCGGGTCGCACGCAGGCCGAGATCGAGCGGCTGCGCGAGCGCGTCAGCGACCTCGAGGAGGAGGTGCGGGAGTGCCGACGGCACCACCACCGCACCGCCGAGCTCACCGACCTCGTGCAGGCGCTGCTGGTGCCGCTGGCGACCCACGACGAGGCCGAGCTGCAGCGGCTGCTCCGCGACTACACCGACCAGCTGGGCTGACGACGTCCCGATGACGCGGGTGAGGCGGGTCTTCGTCCACATCGGCCTGCCCAAGACCGGCACCAGCTACCTGCAGGCCATCGTCTGGCCGCACCGCGACGCGCTGCGGGCCGCGGGGCTGCTGCTGCCGGGCCGCGAGCGCCGCGACCACCTGTGGGCCTCGCTCGTGGTGCGGGAGGACCCCCACGTCGCCCGGCGCAACCCACGGGCCCCCGAGGCCTGGGACGTCCTGCGCCGCGAGATCGCGGCCTGGGACGGCGACGCGCTGATCAGCCACGAGTTCTTCTGCTCGGCCACGACCGAGCCCAGGCGCGGGCGATGGTGGCCGCGCTCGAGGACGACGGCGCCGAGGTGCACGTGGTCGCGACGGCGCGCGAGCCGCTGTCGCTGTTCACCTCGAGCTGGCAGGAGCACCTGAAGAACAAGGGCACCACGCGGATCTCCGACTACGGCGCCGACGTCTCCGACGACCCGACCGTGGTCTGGAACTGGCGCGCCCTCGACCTGCGGCTGGTGCTCGAGCGGTGGGGGCCGGCCGTGGCCGACCCGTCCCGCGTGCACGTGATCACCCCGCCCGACCGGGACCAGCCGCGCGACGAGCTGTGGCAGCGGTTCTGCTCCGTGGTCGGCCTCTCCCCCGACGTCGCGTCGTCGCGAGGCCTTCGCCAACGCCAGCATGGGCGTCGTGGAGGCCGAGACGCTGCGCCGCGTCAACGGCGAGCTGCGGGGCTTCGACCGCGCCTTCGACCGCGGCGTGTGGATCCGCAGCTTCCTCGCCGACGACCGGCTGGTGCCGCGCGGGGGCGAGCCCTACTGGCCCGGGCCCGAGCAGGTGGCCGACTGCCGTCGTCGGGGCGAGGCGCCGCGCGTTCGTGCGCGAGGCGGGCTTCGACGTCGTGGGCGACCTCGAGGCGATCCTGGTGCCGGCGACAGCTGCCGGAGCGCCGTCACCCCGACTCGGTCACCGACGCCGAGGTCGCCGAGGTCGCCGTCGCGCTCGTCGCCGACCTGCTCGGCGAGGTCCGCAGCCGCACCACCGGTGCGGCGGTCGCCACCGCAGGCTGCCGCTCCGCCGGCCCGGCCTCGCTGTCGCGCGTGCGCGCCCGGCTGGCCCGCCGGCGTACGAACGCCTGAGCGGGCCGCGCCGGGCCAGTCGGGTCAGGACCCGGGGATCGTGGTCCGGGTCGAGAGCACCGAGTGGTCGGTGATCCGCGCGATCCGGGGCGTGCGCTCGAAGGCGGACGGCCCGCACCCGGAACTCCGGTGAGGCGAAGATCCAGTCGAGGTGCATCCGGCGCGGCGGGCGGCAGCGTGCCGCCGGAGTTGGACCCGCCCGGTGACGGCGTCGAGGTCGGTCTGGCCGGTCACCTTGCAGAAGACGGTCTGCGCTCGTTCATGTCGCCCAGGAAGACCACCGGCGTGTTCTTGTTGCGCTCCTTCTTGATCTTCCTGATCTCGATCTTGACGGCCTGGTTGCGCTCGCGCTGACGCTCGGGGGTGTTCTTCGAGGAGTTGTGCACGTTGAGCACCCAGATGTCCTTGCCGGTCTTCTGGCTGCGCAGCCGCACCATCGCGTTGGGCCGGGTGGTGCCGATCACCGGCACGACGACGTCGCGGGCCTCCATCAGCCGCCACTGCGAGGTGTCCCACATGACCGTCTGCCACACGATCTTCCCGGCCCGGGAGCTGGCGGGGTAGAAGTCGTAGGTGGAGCCGAGCGCCTTGCGCGAGGTCGGTGTACTGGTCGGCCTTGAGCTCCTGGAAGGCGACGATGTCGGAGCCGTAGGACTCGAGCAGGTTGACCGACCACTCGCTGCGGATCCGGCCGGGCGCGTAGTTGAGCGCGCCGCCCCCGGGCTGGGTGTGGTTGCTGCCGAGGATGTTGAACGTCGTGATCACGACGTCCTGGTCGATCCGGCGGGCCGCCTGCGCGGGCCGACCTCCGCGGGACGCCGGGCGGCTGGGCGCGGTTGGCGCGGTCACCGCGGGTCAGCTGGCCCTCCTCGTTGTTGCCCCAGCACTCGGCGCTGTCGTCGAGCCGCAGCCCGCAGCTGTGCATCCACCCGGTGTCGAGGCCGACCCAGGTGCGGCCGCCGACCACCCGGACGGGGGCGAGGGCGTCGTTCTTGGTGCCGTTGCCGAGCTGGCCGTAGCGGTTGCCGCCCCAGCACCAGGCCGCGCCGCCGGTGTCGAGCGCGCAGCCGTGCGCGTCGCCCAGCGACATCGTGGTCCACTGGCGCCCGCCGCCGAGCGCCGCCGGGGTGTTGCGCGGGGTCCGGCCGCCGTCGCCGAGCTGGCCCTTGTCGTTCTGGCCCCAGCACAGCACCGTCGCGTTGCGGGCCAGGCCGCAGGTCGAGGACCAGGTCGCGTCGAGGGTGGTGAACGCCGACCCGCCGGCGACGCCCGCCGGGCGCAGGTAGGCGGCGTTGTTGCCGGTGCCGAGCTGGCCGAAGTCGTTCTTGCCCCAGCAGGAGGCCGAGCCGTCGCTGCGCAGGCCGCAGGAGTGCCAGCCGCCGACGGTGACCTGGGTCCAGTCGCTCGCGCTGCCCACGCGGGCCGGCGTCCGCTTCAGGACGCGGTTGCCGATGCCGAGCTGGCCGACGTCGTTGTTGCCCCAGCAGAAGAGGGCGCCGCTGCGGATCCCGCAGGTGTGCATCCAGCCGGCGGACACGTCGGTCCAGCCGCTGCCGGGCACCAGCTGCGGGGTCCAGCGCTGCGTGGCCTCGCCGATCCCGAGCTGGCCGCGGGTGTTCATGCCCCAGCAGAAGAGCTGGGTGCTGAGCTTGATCGCGCACGTCGTGGCGCCGCTGGTGCTGACCGAGGCCCACTCGGCGTCGCCGATCTGGACCAGCCGGGTGCTGTCGGTGCGGGTGCCGTTGCCCAGCTGGCCCCAGGAGTTGTCGCCGGCGCACGCCAGCGTCGCGTCGGCCCGGACCTGGCAGGTGGCCTGACCACCGCCGTCGACGTCGGAGCGGGCGTCGACGCTGGTGACGTTGATGCTCACCGAGCCGGCCGACGAGGGCGAGCCGGCGATCGCGGTGTTGCGGACGCGGTAGCCCACGAGATAGCTGCCGGTCTCCGCCACGGTGCCGGACAGCAGGCCCGACGGGCTCAGGGTGGCGCCGTCGGGCAGGCCGGCGGCGTCCTCGAAGACCACGTCACCGGCGGCCGAGGGAGCGACGTTGACGCGCACCTGGTAGCCGAACTCCTCGTCGGGGCGGGTCAGCACCGCCTGGCCGGCGATGGTGCGCGGCCAGGCGCTCGCGCGAGCCCACAGCACGGCGGCGGCCCCGGCGGCCCGCCCCCGGGCTGCGCGGGTGCTGTAGGAACGGTGGGCGGCCAGCGCCTTGGAGCCCTTGGTGTTGCGCAGGTCGCAGACCAGGTCGCCGCGGGTGCAGATCGAGACCACGGGGACGTCGAGGGCGGTGGTCGGCACGTCGGGCTGGCTGCTCAGCAGCGTGGTGACCACGCCCCGGCCCCCCGCGGGGGCCGCCGGCGTGCCCAGCAGCCGAGCCCGGGTGCGCGGCGAGCGGTCGCCGTCGCTGACCAGCACGGCACCGACCAACCGCCCGCTGATGCCGGGGGTGCTCTGCAGGCGTAGCAGCAGGCGGTGCACGACGTCGGCGCCCTGGGCCTGGCCGGCGAGCACGTAGGTCTGCTCGGGGCAGGCGGTCATCAGCCGTCGCAGCTCGGCGTCGACCTCGCGGATCGCCGCCGGGACCCCGGTCAGCCAGGACCGGGCGCGCTTCTTGGTCACGGCCTTCTTGGCCTTCTGGTTGAGCCCGCGGCGGCCGAGCAGCACCGTGGCCTCCTTGAAGCGGACCCCGAGGTGGCGGACGCCGACGGTCGCGCCCCCCGCCCCTGCGCGCCGGGTGAACGAGTCGGTGGCCGCGCGGAGCGCCGGTCCGAGCCCGCCCGTGCTCCAGCCGCTGCCGTACCGGTCGACGCCGAGGACCATCACGTGCGGGCAGGTCGGTCCCGGCAGCCGACGCCGCTGCCGCGACCGGGGTCAGCGGAGCGGGGGCCGGGGCCGCGACGAGGGGGTTGCCCTGTCCCGCCCAGGCTCCGACGACGAGGGCCAGCCCGAGCGTGAGCACGGCGACACGGGCAAGGAACGAGGTCGCAGTCACTCCAGGATGGTAGCCGTGTGACTGGTGTGACGCGAGGTTTCCGTGATAACGGGTGTGGCTCCGGACCGCGGGACGGGGCCCGGCCCGGGCCTCAGGAACGGCTTCAGGAGCGGGCTCCGTCGGACCTCAGGCGGTGCAGGACTTGAGGTCGCTGCGGTAGGCCGGGTCCTTCTCGAGCGACCCCGAGGCCTCGTGGATCACGCCGGTCGGCACCGCCCAGAACCGGTCGTCGTAGGTCACCAGCGGCCGGCCGAACGAGCAGTAACGGGACTCGGCCTTCACCGCCTGGTCTCCCTCGCGGCAGCCGCGGTAGCCGCGCGGCAGCTTCTGCTCGTCGGCCCAGGTCGCGCCGCACTCCGGCCAGTCGGCGGCAGGGTCGGCGGTCTCGCTGGGCTCGGTGGACGCAGACTCGCTCGCGTCGTCGGTGGGCCCGGGCTCCGGGCTGTCGGAGGAGGCCGGGTCGCCCGCAGACTCGCCCGCCGAGGCACCCGAGGGCTCGGTGGCGCTGTCGCCGTCGTCGCCGCAGGCCGCCAGGCCCGTGAGGGCCAACGGCAGGGCCAGGGCAGCGAGCAGGCGTCGGGTGCGCATGCCTCGAGTCTACGACGACCCGGCCCCGCGGCGGAGGAGTCGACGGATCCGGTTCGCCCGGGAGCCGGCTCCGCCTGCCGTGTCGGGCGGCCGCGAGGAAGGAGCGCGCCAGGGCGTCGGGGTCGTCGCCGGCGGGCACCGGCTGGTCGGGCTCGGGGTCGGCGGCCGTCCCGGTGACCGGCTCCAGGTCGGCGAGGTCGCCGTGGACGGCGTACCCGGCGGCTCGCACCTCCTCCACCCAGACGGCGGTGGCGGCTGCGAGCACCGGCACCAGCCGGGCCGGCGTGCGCGGGCGCGGCGAGTCGCGGGCGGCGAGCACCCCCTCGGCCCACTCCCGCTTCACCAGCCGGAGGTGGGTGGCGGGATCGAGCCGGCCGGCCAGGCGCTCGTTGACGGCGCGCAGCAGCGCGATCTCGGGCGCTCCCAGCGAGGGGTTGGCCGACGGCACCGCGGCGGGGTCCACGACGCCGGGAGGCATCCCGACGGCCTCGCAGAAGCGGCGCCACAGCTCCTCGGGCGGCGCACCCGGCGGCGGGCAGACCACCAGGTGCACGCGCTCGGGCGGCAGCGCGCGGCCCCAGCGGCCCAGCGCCGCGGCGAAGTCCTGCGCGTGCCAGAAGTGGGGACGACGGCCGCCGGCGTCCGGGCCCTGGTCGCGGCCGGTGTCGGCGCGCAGGTCGACGCTCGAGGTCGGCGAACGAGGCGGTGGCGCCGAGCTTCACCTCCTCCTGCCAGTGGGCCGTGGCCTGCCGGCCGAGGTCGCGCGCGGTGACGACGACGTGCACGTCCAGCCCGGACAGCGGGGCCAGCGCGGCCTCCACCTGCTCCGTCGTCGCGCCGGCGAGCACCTCGTGGCTGATCACCGAGACGCCGTCGTGCGCGCGCACCCGGTCGGCGAGCGCGGTCCAGGTGCCGGCGACCGCGGCGGGGTCGAGCCCGAACTTGGCGGCGCTCCCCCGCACCTCGACCGCGCCCTCGAACATCGCGCCCGGCCGCAGGAAGGGGTAGAGCACCCCGGCCGCGCGCAACGGCTCGCGGTGCTCGGCCAGCAGCCGCTGGAGGTACGTGGTCCCGGTCTTGGGCAGTCCCACGTGGAGGACGACGCTCACGGGAGACCATGCTGCCACCGCTGTGCCACCGCTGATCGGGCGCCGTCGAGCGCTAGCCTCGCGCTGTGAGCACCGCCCCGTCCCGCGTCTACGCCGCCCGCCTGGTCGGGCTGCCGATCTTCGACCCCCAGGGCGACCAGGTCGGCAAGGTCCGCGACCTCGTGGTGGCGATCCGCACCGAGGGCAGCCAGCCGCGGGTGCTGGGCCTGGTCGCGGAGGTGCTGGGGCGGCGCCGGATCTTCGTGCCGATGACCCGGGTGACCAACATCGACAGCGGGCAGGTCTACACGACCGGCCTGCTCAACATGCGCCGGTTCGAGCAGCGCTCGACCGAGACCCTGGTGATCGGCCAGATGCTCGACCGCACCGTCACGATCACCGCCGGGTCCAGCAAGGGCGTCAGCGGCACGGTCTACGACATCGGCATGGAGCAGGCCCGCAACCGCGACTGGGTGCTGAGCCGGGTCGCGATCCAGGAGCCCGCCAAGGCGCTGCGCCGGCGCGGGCAGTCCCACATCGTCGAGTGGCGCGACGTCACGGGGCTCGGCCGGATCGAGGAGACGCAGGGCGCCACCCACCTGGTCGCCGCGCTCAACGAGATGCGGCCGGCCGACGCCGCCAGCATGCTGCACGACCTGCCCCTGGACCGTCGTACGGCGGTGGCGGCGGCGCTCGACGACGAGCGGCTGGCCGACGTCCTGGAGGAGATGTCCGACGAGGACCAGGTCGAGATGCTCGAGCAGCTCGACACCCGGCGGGCCGCCGACATCCTCGAGGAGATGTCGGCCGACGACGCCGCCGACCTGATCTCCGACCTGCCGCCCGAGACCCAGGAGATCCTGCTCGACCTGATGGAGCCCGGCGAGGCCGAGGACGTCAAGCGCCTGATGTCGTACGTCGAGGACACCGCCGGCGCGATGATGACGCCCGAGCCGGTGATCCTCGGGCCCGACGCCACCGTCGCCGACGCGCTCGCCCTGGTGCGCGACCCCGACCTGACGCCGTCCCTGGCGGCGCTGGTCTACGTCTGCCGCCCCCCGCTCGAGACGCCCACCGGCAAGCTGCTCGGTGCCGCCCACATCCAGCGGCTGCTGCGCGAGCCGCCGTCCACGCTGGTCGCGGGCGCGCTCGACGACTCCTTGGAGAACCTGCGTCCCCAGGCGAGCATCGACGAGGTCGCGGCGCACCTGGCGATGTACAACCTGGTCGCGGCGCCCGTCGTCGACGAGAGCGGTCACCTGCTGGGCGCGGTCACCGTCGACGACCTGCTCGACCACCTGCTGCCCGACAACTGGCGCGACCGCGCCCTGCACAAGGACGAGAGCCGCCATGGCTGACCCGCGGTTGACCACCCGCTCCACGCGAGGCCGGCTCGACACCCCGCAGACCTCGCGGCGCCGGATCCGGGTGCCGACGATGAGCTCGGACACCTTCGGGGTCTTCGCCGAGCAGTTCGCGCGGTTCATGGGCACCGCGACGTTCCTGATCTACATGACGCTGTTCGTCATCGTCTGGTTCGTCTGGAACAGCCTGGCGCCGGCGGACATGAAGTGGGACGCCTACCCGTTCATCTTCCTGACCCTGATGCTGAGCCTCCAGGCGTCCTACGCCGCCCCGCTGATCCTGCTGGCCCAGAACCGCCAGGAGAACCGAGACAAGGTCATCGCCGAGCAGGACCGGCAGGCGAACGCCCGTGCGCACGCCGACATGGAGTTCCTCTCCCGTGAGGTGGCCTCGCTGCGGATGTCCGTCGGCGAGGTCGCCACCCGCGACTTCCTGCGCTCCGAGCTGCGCTCGCTGCTCACCGAGATCGAGGACCGCGCCGAGGAGCGGGAGCGCGAACGTGCGGATTCTCACGAGCCCCCGGCCCCCGGCGATGCCGGACGCCCCACCCCGGGCACCTAGACTCGGGGGTCATGAGCACCCCCACTCTCGAGCAGGTCAACGCCGCGCTGGCGACCGTCAACGACCCCGAGATCAAGCGGCCGATCACCGACCTCGGCATGGTCGACTCCGTCGTGATCGACGACGCCGGGTTCGTCAACGTCACCGTCCTGCTGACGGTGGCCGGCTGCCCCCTCAAGGACACCATCACCCGTGACGTCACGGGCGCCGTCAGCGGCGTGCCCGGCGTGACCGGTGTCGACCTCGAGCTCGGCGTGATGTCCGCCGAGCAGCGCGCGGGGCTCAAGGAGGTGCTGAGCAACGGCAAGGCCGAGCGGGAGATCCCGTTCGCCCAGCCCGGCTCCCTCACCAAGGTCTTCGCGATCGCGAGCGGCAAGGGCGGCGTCGGCAAGTCGTCGGTCACCGTCAACCTCGCCCTCGGCATGGCCGCGCAGGGCCTCAAGGTCGGCATCGTCGACGCCGACATCTACGGCCACTCGGTGCCGGCCATGCTCGGCGTCGCCGACAGCCGGCCCACCCAGGTCGACGACCTGATCATGCCCGTGCCGACCGCGAGCGGCGTCTCGGTGATCTCGATCGGCATGCTCAAGCCGCGCCGCGACCAGGTGGTCGCCTGGCGCGGCCCCATGCTCGACCGGGCCCTGGTGCAGATGCTCGCCGACGTCTACTGGGGCGACCTCGACGTGCTCCTGCTCGACCTGCCGCCGGGCACCGGCGACGTCGCGATCTCGCTCGGGCAGCACCTGCCCGGCGCCGAGGTCGTCGTCGTCACCACGCCGCAGGAGGCCGCCGCCGAGGTGGCCGAGCGCGCCGGCACGATGGCCTCGATGATGCACCAGCGCGTCGTCGGCGTCGTCGAGAACATGTCCTACCTGGCCTGCCCGCACTGCACGCCCGAGGGCAAGGACCACCGGCTGGAGGTCTTCGGCTCCGGCGGCGGCGACCGGGTGGCGGCGACCCTCTCGGCCCGCTTCGGGTACGACGTCCCGGTGCTCGGACGGGTCCCGCTCGACGTGTCGCTGCGCGAGGGCGGCGACGTCGGCAAGCCGATCATCGAGGCCGACCCCACCGCGCCGGCGGCCGTCGTCCTCAAGGACGTCGCCGAGCACCTCGGCGGCCGTGGCCGCGGACTGGCCGGCATGCAGCTCGGCCTGACCCCGTCCAGCCGGTTCTGAGCCGGCTCGCAGCGCGGTCGTGACGACGCGCTGCGGACCCACCAGATAGGTTTCAGCACGTGATCGGCGACGTGGGCTTCGGTGAGCTCGTCGTCATCGCGTTCATCGCGATCATCGTCTTCGGGCCCGACAAGCTCCCCGACCTCGCCAAGCAGGCCGGGGCCATGCTGCGCAAGGCCCGCGACTTCGCCAACTCCGCGCGCGACGAGCTGCGCACCGAGCTCGGCGACGAGTACGCCGACCTCGAGCTGCGCGACCTCGACCCCCGCAGCATCGTGCGGCGCCACATCGTGGAGGCGATGGAGGCCGACGGCGAGAAGTCGACCTCGCCGAAGCGGATGGGCCTGCGCCCGCTGGGCGAGGGCGAGCTGCCGCCGTACGACGCCGACGCGACCTGAGGCGCCGGCCCCGTCGGGCGGGCGGTGGGGGTCAGGGCTCCCGGCTCTGCGCGGCGGCGAGGCCTGTGAACGGGACCAGGACCTGCCGGCTGCCGGTGTCGACGATCTCGACGAAGTCCTGACCGACGCGGCGCAGCACGCCGTCGTGGCGGTCGCCGTCGAGCAGGTGCAGCACGCACCGTTCCCCCGACTCGGCCAGCCGCCGCAGCGCCGAGCCGAGACCGAGCCGGGTCAGCGGTGACCAGGCCACTTCCGGGACCGAGCGCTCGGAGGCGCCGACCACCCGGGTGAGGGCGGCGAGCGCCACGATCCAGTCGTGGACGCCGACGGTGCCGCAGCCCACCAGGCACCACCCGGTGGCGACGCGCTCGAGCCGACCGCTCACCGGCCCCACCCCGCGCACGTCGAGGGTGACCTCGTGGCCCACCGAGGCCATCAGCCGGCTCGCCAGCGTGACCTGCTGGTACTCCGCGCGGCTGCGGTCGGCCAGCTCGGGTGCGCGGTCGCCGGCGAAGAGCGCGTCGGCCTGCTGGTCGAGGTCGTCGAGCAGCGCGAAGAGGTCCTCGTCCCAGCCCATGGCCGCACCCTGCCAGACCGCGCCCCGGACCTGGTTTCCGTCGTGGCGGTCTGTGGACAAAGGGTTGACGATCGGATCAAGCAGGCGTTTTCTGTAGCAAACATAAGCAAACGCAAGGTTCTCGGATGAATACTGCTGCACTCCCCGGCTCCGTCCCACGCTGCGCCGCCACCTGGCTCGCCGCCACCACCGTGGCCGCCGCCTTGCTGGTGTGGGTGCTGCCCGACCTGCAGGCCGCCGCTCGACACCTCGGCGACGGCTCGGCCGGGGCCGAGCCGTTCGCCGCCTGGCTCACCTGGCTGGCCGCAGCCTCCGTCGCCGCGTGCGCGGGCTGGGGGTGGTGGGTCGCCTCCGTGGTCGTCGCGGAGGCGCTCACGGGCCGCGTCCGCAGCGCGGGGGTGGTCGGGGTGCCCGCGTGGGGACGCCGGCTGGTGCTGGCCGCCTGCGGAGCGCTCGCGGTCGGCGTCGTCGTGCCGGCGGGCGCCGTGGCCGCCGCGCCCCTCCACCGCGAGCCGGCCGTCCAGCAGGCCGTGCAGCGGGCCGTCCAGCAGGCCGACGGCGAGGCCGTGCTCGACGGGCTGCCGCTCCCCGACCGGGCCGAGGGGCCCTCCGCGGCCGAGGTGGTGGCCAGGGCCCTGACCGCCCGTGACCGAGCAGCCGCCCCGCCCCCGGTGCCCCGGACTCCTCCGTCGCCCCAGCCGGCCGAGCCGGCCGAGCCTTCCCAGCCCGCAGAGCCGGCCCCGCCGGCCGAGCCGGAGCCGACACCGCGCACCCGACACCAGGCCGGGCGCGAGCGGCGGCACGTGGTGGTCGCCGGTGACTCGCTGTGGTCGATAGCCGAGCGAGCGCTGCTGGAGGCCACGGGCGCCGCTCCCACGGCGGCCGACGTGGCGGCGTACTGGCCGGTCCTGCACGCCGCCAACCGCGACCTGGTCGGGCCCGAGCCCGACCTGATCCGCCCCGGCCAGCGGCTGCGGATCCCACCACCCCACGGAGAGGACGCCCGATGACCAGCCCGTTCCACGACCGGGTCGTGGCCCTGCCACCACCGACCCCCGTCGCCGCCGTCCAGGGCACCCTGGCCCTCGACCTCCACCCGCAGCTCGACCCGCCGTCCGCCGAGGTGGTGCACCTCGACCGGCGCCGCCGGCGGGGCGTCGAGGAGTGGGCCCACCGGTTCGCCCAGGCGGTGGTCGAGATCGTCGGTGGCGACCGCCCCGTCGCCCAGCTGCTGCGGTGGACCGACGCCGACGTCTACGCCGACCTGCACCGCCGCGCGCTGCTGGTCGGCCGCGCCGGTGGTCACGTGCCGGGGCAGGCCCGGGTGCAGCCCACCGCCCCCCGCGTCCGCAGCGTCCACCTGTCCTTCGTCAGCGAGGACGTCGTCGAGGCCAGCGTCCACGTGCGCTACGGCGAGCGCTCCCGGGCCGTCGCCTCCCGCTTCGAGCTGCGCTCCGACCGCTGGATCTGCACCGCCCTGGAGTTTGCCTGAGCTCGCCTGAGCCTGCGAAGGCGAGCTCGATGGTCGTCGAGTAGCACGGCGGGACTGAGCCTGCGAAGTCCCGGCGGGCGTATCGAGACGCGGTGACCGCAGCGAAGACGATCACCGAGAGATGGTTTCGTGGCTCGTCGCTGGCGCTCCTCGCACCTCAACCACCGAGGTCACCCGCTGCCGGTGGTTGAGGTGCGAGCGAAGCGAGCCACGAAACCACCACCCGGCGGGAGTGGCGGCCGCGGCGGCGGGGCTCAGCCGGCGCGGGCGGTGAGGCCGGTGGGGCCGCCGGGGGCGCCGTGGCAGCGCTTGTACTTCTTGCCGGAGCCACAGGGGCACAGCGAGTTGCGGCCCACGTCGGCGAACTCGTCGTCGGCGTTGGAGGCGGTGCCACCGCGAACCTCGACCTCGCCGTCCTCGGTGGGCGCCGAGTAGGAGAGGTTCTGCGGCTGCTTGGGCATCTCGAGACCCTTGGCGTGGATGTGCGGGGCCTCGCGATGGGCCTCGCGCTGGGCCGGCTGCTCCTCCGAGCGCAGCTCGCGACGCAGCGGCTCCTCGACCTCGTCGTCCTCGCCCTCGAACAGGAACCCGCCCTCGGCGTCGTCCTCCTCGTCGACCTGGACCTCGAGGTTGAACAGGAAGCCGACCGACTCCTCCTTGATCCCGTCCATCATGGCCGTGAACATGTCGAAGCCCTCGCGCTGGTACTCGACGAGGGGGTCGCGCTGGGAGTAGGCGCGCAGGTAGATGCCCTCGCGCAGGTAGTCCATCTCGTAGAGGTGCTCGCGCCACTTGCGGTCGAGCACGGAGAGCAGCACCCGACGCTCGAGCTCACGCATGACCTCCTCGCCGACCTCCTGCTCACGCTCGGCGTAGGCGCGGTGGGCGTCCTCCTGCAGGGCCTTGATCAGCTCGCCGCGGTCGAGCGCGGCGCGGCCGCCCGCCTCGGCCTCCAGCGCGGCGTGGTCGAGCGAGATCGGCCAGAACTGGCCGAGGTCGGTCCACAGCTGCTCGAGGTCCCAGGTCTCGGCGAACTCGTCGAGCGAGCCGAGCACGGTGCCGGTGACCACGTCGTCGATGAACGTGCGGATCTGCTCGCGCAGGTCGGCGCCCTCGAGGACCTCGCGGCGCTCGCCGTAGATGACCTTGCGCTGCCGGTCCATCACGTCGTCGTACTTGAGGACGTTCTTGCGGGACTCGAAGTTCTGCGACTCGACCTGGCCCTGGGCGTTGGCGATCGCGCTGGAGACCCGCTTGTTCTCGATCGGGACGTCGTCGGGGATCTTCAGCATCGTGAGCACGCGGTCGACCCACTCCGACTTGAACAGCCGCATCAGCTCGTCCTCGAGGGACAGGTAGAAGCGCGACTCGCCGGGGTCGCCCTGGCGGCCGGAACGACCGCGCAGCTGGTTGTCGATGCGGCGCGACTCGTGGCGCTCGGTGCCGACGACGTAGAGGCCGCCGAGGTCGCGCACCTCGTCGTGCTCGGCCGCGACCTGGGCCTTGATCTTGTCGAGCATCCCGGGCCAGGCGGCCTCGTAGTCCTCGGACGTCTCGCCGGTGGGCTCGAGGCCCTGCTTGCGCAGCTCGGCGTCGGCGAGGAACTCCACCGACCCGCCGAGCATGATGTCGGTGCCTCGACCGGCCATGTTGGTGGCGACCGTGACCGCGCCCTTGTGCCCGGCCATGGCGACGATCTTCGCCTCGTCGGCGTGCACCTTGGCGTTGAGGACCGAGTGCGCGACCCCGCGCTTGCGGAGGTTCTCGGAGAGGTACTCGGACTTCTCGACCGACACGGTGCCGACCAGGACCGGCTGCCCCTTGGCGTGCCGCTCGGTGATGTCGTCGATCACCGCGTCGTACTTGGCCTCCTCGGTCCGGTAGACGAGGTCGGCCTGGTCCATGCGCTGCATCGGCTTGTTGGTGGGGATCGACACCACGCCGAGGTTGTAGATCTTGTCGAACTCGCTGGCCTCGGTCATGGCCGTGCCGGTCATGCCGGAGAGCTTCTCGTAGAGACGGAAGTAGTTCTGCAGGGTGACGGTGGCGAGGGTCTGGTACTCCTCGCGGACGGTCACGCCCTCCTTGGCCTCGATCGCCTGGTGCAGGCCGTCGTTGTAGCGACGCCCCGCGAGCATCCGGCCGGTGTGCTCGTCGACGATGAGCACCTCGCCGTCCATGACGACGTACTCCTTGTCGTTGCGGAACAGCTCCTTGGCCTTGATCGCGTTGTTGAGGAACGAGATCAGGGGCGTGTTGGCCGACTCGTAGAGGTTCTCGATGCCGAGGTGGTCCTCGACCTTGGTGATGCCCGGCTCGAGGACCGAGATCGTGCGCTTCTTCTCGTCGACCTCGTAGTCCTCGTCGCGCACCAGCCGGCTGACGATCGTGGAGAACTCGCCGTACCACTTCACCTCGTCCTGGGTCGGGCCGCTGATGATGAGCGGGGTCCGGGCCTCGTCGATGAGGATCGAGTCGACCTCGTCGACGACGGCGAAGAAGTGGCTTCGCTGCACGCACTCCTCGATCGAGCCGGCCATGTTGTCGCGGAGGTAGTCGAAGCCGAGCTCGTTGTTGGTGCCGTACGTGATGTCGCAGCTGTAGGCCTCGCGTCGGGCGTCGGGACGCATCGACGGGAGGATCACGCCGGTCGTCAGGCCGAGGAAGTGGTGGATCCGTCCCATCCACTCCGCGTGGTACTTCGCGAGGTAGTCGTTGACCGTGACGACGTGGACGCCCTTGCCGGCCAGGGCGTTGAGGTAGGCGGGGAGCGTGGAGACCAGGGTCTTGCCCTCACCGGTCTTCATCTCCGCGATGTTGCCCATGTGCATCGCCGCGCCGCCCATGACCTGGACGTCGAAGTGGCGCTGGCCGATGACCCGCTTGGCGGCCTCGCGGACCGTGGCGAACGCCTCCGGCATCAGGTCGTCGAGGGTCTCCCCGTTGGCGAGCCGCTCGCGGAACTCCACGGTCATGCCCTGCAGCTCGGCGTCGGTCATCTTGACGAAGTCGTCCTCGATGGCGTTGACGGCCTTCGAGATCGTCTCGAGCTGACGGAGGATCTTGCCCTCTCCGATGCGGAGGAGCTTGTCGAAAATGGCGGGCACGGCGGAGTGACTCCTCAGTACTGGGGTGCCCCACGAGGTGGGGCTGCGGCGTCGGCCACTCTACCCAGCGGCCCGGGTACGCCCCACTCGCCGTCGGTGCAACCGCGCGGCAAGCGGGCTGCAAGAACTCCGACCCAGGCTGGGCCCGACCGAACCGACCACCTGAGGAGCAGCATGCCCACCACTCCCGGCACCACCACGCCCCTGGTCGACACCAGCGTGATGCCCACCCTGCACACGTTCTTCCGGCGCGAGTTCCGGCTCGCCGGCGGCCTGCTCCGCGCGGTCGCGCCCGGCGACCGTGCCCGCGCGGCGGTCGTGGCCGACCACCTCGACCTGATCACCCTGACCCTGCACCACCACCACGACGTCGAGGACGAGCTGCTGTGGCCGGTCCTGCTGCGCAGGGTCCCCGAGGAGCTCGCGCCGATCGTGCACCTGATGGAGTCGCAGCACGAGCGGGTCGACGGGCTCGTGGACGAGATCAACCAGACGCTCCCGCGCTTCCGGGCCGAGGCGTCGGCCGTGGAGCGCGACCGGCTGGCCGACCTCGTCGACACGCTCTACGTGCACCTGGTCGAGCACCTGGACGCCGAGGAGGAGCGGCTGCTGCCGATCGCTGCGCGCACCGTGACCCAGGTCGAGTGGGACGCCCTCGGCGAGGCCGGGCGGGCGCGCGCGCCGCGCCGTCACCGCACCCTGGCGTTCGGCATGTTCCAGCACGACGGCGACCCGGCCGCGATCGCGCAGATGCTGGCCGACGCCCCCCTGCCGGTGCGCTGGCTCGTGCCGCGGCTCGCTCGTCGGGCGTTCCGCAGGCACGCGCTGAAGGTGCACGGGACCGCCACGCCCTGAGTCCCTGAGTCCCTCTCACAGCCGGGCGAGCTCGGTGTCCGCGACCCCCGTCCACAGGTCGAGGCCGAGCTCGTCGTGGGCCCGTCGCGCCGCCAGCAGGTGCGCCCGGGCCTGCTCGGTCTCGCCCAGGGCCGCGGCGAGCCGGCCGAGGGTGAGCCGCATGCTGCCGCGGAACCCGACGGCGACGCTGATCGCGAGCCGGTCGGCGTACGGCGTCAACGCCGCGGTGAGGTCGGCGGCGGCCCCCTGGTCGCCGAGCGCCACCCACACCTCGGCGCGCACCGCGGACAGGAACAGCCACAGGTAGTCCTGGAGCAGGGCCGGCTGCTCGGACCAGGGCCCGAGCAGCGTGCGCAGCTCGTCGAGCCGGTCGGCCCGGACCATCGCCAGCGCGTGGATCTCCCGGATGGCCGGGTGCAGCGCCCGATGCTCGCGCAGGGTGCGCTCGAGCTCCGGCAGCCGGCCCTGCAGGTCGCGCAGCATCGACAGCTGGCAGGGCCCGATCCCTCGGCCCGACATCGCCAGCGTGGCCTGGAACGCGTCGTTCTCCTCGATCATCCGCTCCGCCTCCGACCACCGCCCCTCGAGCGTGCGGCGCAGGCTGAGGCACCACTGGGTGACCATCCGGTTCTGCGACAGGTGGTGCTGCTCGGCCAGCTCGTGGGCGCGGACGACGTCGGAGTGCACGTCGGCGAGGCGACCCAGCTCGCCGCGGTCCTGGGCCCGCGCGGTGAGCGCCGTCGCGAGGTCGTGCGGCTGACCCACCGCGGCGGCCAGCCCGACGATCTCGTCGGACAGCGGCATCCGGTGGTGCAGCAGGGCCGGGCGCAGCAGTGCCGAGTGGGCCAGGCGCAGGGTGACCAGCTCGCCGGCCCCCTTCCTGCCGGACCGCCGGACGGCGGCGACCGCCTCGTCGGCCAGCCGGGTCGACTCCTCGCCGGCACCGGCGTGCGGGAGGAGCAGGTGCTCGGCGGCAAGGGCGGCGGTCAGCCGGGCCCGGGTGAGGGTGTCCTCGGCGGGCTGCAGGTCGCGGGTCCGCGCCCACAGGGCGGTCGCGTCCTCGTCGTGGTGGGGGTGGGTGCGCCAGCCCCACACCGAGCCCTCGGTCACCGTCAGCAACGCCGTCGCCGCGGCCGTGGCGATCCCCGCGGTCCAGGGCCGACAGGCAGGCCGCCCGCGCCGGGGCCCAGGACTCGATCGGCCGTCCGACCAGCCCCATCCCGCGGGCCGTGGCGACCAGCACGCCCTCGCGCTCGAGCGGCGTCGACCGTCGGGTCGAGGTCCTGCAGCTCGCCGGCGAGCAGGTCGAGCCGCAGCGCCTCGTCGTACTCCGACCGCGCCCGGGCCGCTGCGCCGCCCGCCGCGCGAAGACCCACCCGGACCGCGCGTGTGCCGGGCCCGCCAGCCGGTAGTGCTCGGCCAGCGCCGCCGCGCGCTCGTCGACCCGGCCGGCGTGGACCGTCTCGACCGCGGCGGCGACCTCGGCGTGGCGACGCGCCCGGACGGGCGCAGGCATCGACTCGTAGACGGCGTCGCGCACCAGGGCATGGGTGAAGCGGTAGCGACCGGGCCCGGCCTCGTCGACCAGGCCCAGCACCTGGGCGCTCTCGACGGCGTCCGCCACCACGTCCGCTGCCTTGTCCGTTGCTGCGTCCGCGTCCCGGTCCGTCCCGGCGGCCAGTGCCTCGAGCACGGCGACCTCGAACTCACGCCCCGCCACGGCCGCGGTGCCGAGCAGCGCCGCGGCGGGCTCCGGCAGCAGCCGCAGGCGCTGACGGACGACGTCGCGCACGCCGCCGGGCACCGCCCGCCACGCCGCGGAACCGGGCTCGCCGAGGGCGCCCTCGCTGACCAGCAGCCGGACCACCTCGGTGAGGTAGAAGGGGTTGCCGTCGGTCCGGCGGACCAGCTCGGCCGCGACGTCGTCGCCCACCTCGCGGCCCGCCTGTCCCGCGACCCAGGCGGCGACCGCCTCGGGCGAGAGCCCGGTGAGCTCGAGCCGCAGGGAGCCCAGCCGGGCCAGGTCCGCGAGCAGGTCGGCCAGGGGGTCCCCCACGTCGGCCGGCGCGGTGCGGGCGGTGACCACGACGACGAGCGGCAGCCGGGACACCTCCCCCGCCACCCGGCGGAGCAGCCGCAGGCTCTCCGTGTCGGCCCAGTGGAGGTCGTCGAGGACGAGCAGGGTGGGAGCCCCCTCGCGCAGGGCCGCGACGACCGCCTCCGCCTGCCGCAGGCTCACCGAGGCCGCGTCCGCGCCTCCGCGGTCGGAGCCGAGCACGTCGCGGCCGACCGCCTCGGTCAGCGCCTCGGTCAGGGCCTGGGTCCACCCCCGCAGGGGCGGGTCGACCTCGGTGTCCCAGCCGCCGCGACCGACCCGGAACCCGCTGCCCCGCGCCTCGGCGGCGACGGCCCCCGCCAGCCTGGTCTTGCCGATGCCCGGCTCACCGAGCACCAGCACCACCCGTCCTCGCCCGTCCTCGGCCGCGGCGAGCACCGCCCGCAGCTCCGCCTGCGCGTGCTCGCGTCCGGGCAGCGCCGGCGGAGGTCCCGGGTCCACCGGCGCCGGCGGCGGCGCCGGGCTGGGCTCGCTCGGCCTGGTGCGCGCGCGTCGCCGGCGCCCCGAGCGGGGCCTCGAGGCCGGGCTCCTGGCGCAGGATCCGCTCCTCCAGCCGCCGCAGCTGTGGCCCGGGGTCGACGCCGAGCTCGTCGGCGAGGGTCTCCCGGGCGCGGCGGAGGGCGGCGAGCGCGTCCCCCTGGCGCCGGGTCCGGTAGAGGGCCAGGGCGAGCAGCTCCCAGAACCGCTCGTCGAGGGGGTGCCGCCGTACCAGCTGCTCCAGCTCGGCGACCACGGCAGCGTGCTCGCCTTGCTCGAGCCTCAGCTCCAGGAGGTCGCCCGTGGCACCGACGCGCAGCTCCTCCAGCCGGGTCGCCTCCGCCCGGAGCGAGGGGCTCTCGAACCCGAGGTACGGCTCGCCGCGCCACAGCGCCAGGGCCTCGGTGAGGACCGCGGCCGCGCGCGCCGGGTCGTCCGCGGCGAGCGAGCGGCCCTGCCGCACCAGCGCGGCGAAGGTCCGGGAGTCGACGGCGTCGGCATCGACGTCGAAGGAGTAGGCACCGGCGTGGGTGCGCAGACGTCGGGCCGGGCCGCGCGCGTCCCGCTCCGGCTCGAGGACCCGGCGCAGGCGCGCGACGTACGACTGGAGGGACGCCTCGACCCGGGCGGGCGGGTCCTCGCCCCACATCTGGTCGACCAGCTGCTCCACCGGCACCGGCCGGGCGTCGGCGGCGACCAGCAGGGAGAGCAGCGCCCGCGGCTTCGGCCCGCCGAGGTCGACCGGCTCACCGGCCACCGCGACCTCGAGGTCGCCCAGGACGCGGACTCGCATGCCCGCAGGGTAAGGCAGGCGGGTCCGCGTCGGCAGGATCAGACGACCACCGCGGGCGCCGGCTCCCGGGCCGGCGTGGTCCGCGGGGCACCCAGCACCCCGGTGACCAGCGACCACAGCGCGATCAGCAGCGCCGCGCCTGCGAAGAGCGGGCTGAGCTCGGCGTCGGGCAGCAGGATCGTGAGCGGCACGGACAGCGCGTGGGCGAGGCCGGCGGCGATCCCGACGCCGGCCAGCCACCGGCGCCACCCGCCCCAGGCCCGACCCATGTGCCAGGCGAGGTAGACGATCGCCCATCCCGTGACCGGGTACAGCACGCTGGAGAGCCCCACGTGGGTCCAGGCCACCGGCGCGACGTCGCCCGCGACCAGCGCGTCCTGGTCGAGCACGGCACCGAGGTGGGCGGCGGCCTCGACGACGTACAGCGACGTCGCGATGGCGGCCAGCCTCAGCGGGCGGCGCACGGACGGCGGCCAGACCTGCCGGCGGAGGGCCAGCCAGAGGCCGAGGGTCAGCAGCACCGTGCTGGCGAGGATCAGGGCGTGGCCGGGCACCCACCTGTCGTCGGCGGTCATCGTGGCCAGCTCCTCGCGGAGGCTGTCCGCGGCGTCGGCCTCGGGGTGCATCCGGCCGCCGTTGACGAGGAGGACTGCGGAGGCGACCAGGCAGAGGCGCCAGCCGTGGTCGCGGACGAGAGCGAGGAACATCGGAGGACCCTTTCGTCGGTGGTGTGCGCCCACCGTCGGCCCGACCGCTTGCAGTCCGCTTGACGCGCGCTGGGAGCCCGGCCGGGGCCGGCACCGGCGGGAGCGGGCTCAGCCGCGGAGCAGCGCCGAGAGCGCCCCGACGAGGTCGCCGGCGAGGTCGCCGCGCGGCTCGACCACCACGTCGTCGAGCCCGAGCCAGCCCGCCAGCCGGTGCAGCTCCGCCGCGAGCTCCTCGGCGGTCGCGTCCGGCGCGCCCGGCTCGGCGTACGCCGCCCTCACCAGCAGCCGCCCGGTCGCCCGGTCGGCCTTGAGGTCGACCCGGCCGACGATCCGGTCGCCGAGCAGGAACGGCAGCACGTAGTAGCCGTGCACCCGGTCGGGCGCGGGGACGTAGATCTCGATCCGGTAGCGGAAGTCGAAGAGCCGCTCGGTGCGCTCGCGCTCCCAGACCACGGGGTCGAACGGGCTGAGCAGCGCCCGCGCGTCGACCCGCCGCGGGAGCCGCGCGTCGCGGTGCAGGTACGCCGGCCGCGACCAGCCCTCGACCGTCGACCGGCAGCAGCTCGCCGTCCTCCACCAGCTCCGCGATCGCCGTGCGCGCCGATGGCAGGCCCCCCGGCTGGAGGCGCATCCGGTAGTAGTCGGCCAGGCAGCGGGCGGAGGCCACCCCGTGCGAGCGCGCGGCGCGCCGGACCAGCTCGCGGGCCGCCTCCTCCGGCGAGGGGGTCGGCGCCTCCAGGTGCTCGCGCGGCACCACCCGCTCGGGCAGGTCGTAGCGGATCTCGAAGGAGGCGTTGCGCCCCGCCACCGCGACGTCGCCCACCATGAACAGGTAGTCGAGCGCGCGCCGGGTGGCCGACCAGTTCCAGCCCCAGTGCTCCTTGGCGCGCGGCAGCCCGTCGTCGAGGTCGCGGGCGGTGGCCGCGCCGCCGGCGGCGATCTCCGCGACCAGGCCCGCTGCGAGCTCGGGGGTGACGGTGGTGCCCCACCACTTGTGCTGCTGGGTGCGGTAGGACGCCATCCGGTGCTGCATCACCGGCCACAGGTCGACCGGCATCAGGGCCTGGACGTGCGCCCAGTACTCCACCAGCCGGCGCGGACGCTGCTCGGCGGCGCGGCGCAGCAGGTCGACGTCGTAGGGGCCCATCCGGGAGTAGAGCGGCATGTAGTGCGCGCGCTGCAGCACGTTGACCGAGTCGACCTGCAGCACCCCGGTGCGGGCGACCGTGCGTGCGAGCGTGCGCATCGTCGGCACCGCGTGCGGCGGGTCCAGGAACCCCTGGGCAGCCAACGCCACCCGCCGCGCCTGGGGTCGGGACAGGGAGGAGGGGCGGGCGGGCATGTTACTGACCGTGGTGACTACTAGCCGACCGATATTGCGCGCGCCCAGTAGTGGCAACGGTCAGTAACATCCCCGGTCGACCTACGGGAGCTCGAGCAGCTTCTCGCGGACGGCGAACATCACGGCCTCCATGCGCGAGTGCAGCTGGAGCTTCTCGAGGATGTTGCGCACGTGGTTCTTCACGGTGTTCTCGCTGATGAACAGCTCGGCGGCGATCGCGCGGTTGTTGTGGCCGCGCGCGACCAGCTTGAGCACGTCGAGCTCGCGGTCGGTGAGCCGGAAGCCGGCGCCCGGCTCGCGCTCGGGGCGCGAGAGCTGCTTGAACTCGTCGATCAGCTTCACCGCCATCGACGGGCTGATCAGCGACTGTCCGTCGGCGACCACCCGGATCGCCTGGGCGACCTCGTCGATGGAGGAGTCCTTGAGGAGGTAGCCGGACGCCCCGCTCTTGACCGCCTCGTAGAGGTCGGCCTCCTCGTCGCTGACCGTCAGCATGATGATCTTGGCCGACGGCACCGACTCCTTGATGGCCAGGCAGGCGTCGATCCCGGTGCGCTTGGGCATCCGGATGTCGAGCAGGACGATGTCGGGCGCGGCGCTGGCGGCGAGGTCCGTGCCCTCGACGCCGTCGCCGGCCTCACCCACTACTTCGATGCCGTCCTCGGCCGCGAGCAGCATCGTCAGCCCGCGCCGGAATAGCTCTTGATCGTCGACCACGAGCACCCTGACGGGCTCGGCCCCAGAACCGCCTACGACGTGCGCCACGGAGGCATCATGGCACGACTCTGCTCAGTCACCACCCAAGTCCAGCGAGATGACGCCGTAGTCGTAGCCCCGGCGGCGGTAGACGACCGAGGGTCGCTCGCTCTCCTTGTCGACGAACAGGTAGAAGTCGTGGCCCACCAGCTCCATCTCGTAGAGGGCCTGGTCGAGCGTCATCGGCACTGGCCGGATGGGTCTTCTCGCGCACCACCAGCGGCCCGTCGCCGGTGACCTGGATCGGCCCGACCTGGCGCTCGGTGACCTCGTCGGCGGCGTCGTCGTCCTCCGGCTCGGCGAGGGGCATGTTGGCCAGCGCCTGGCCCACGGACACCGGCGCGTGCCGGCCCCGGTGCACCCGCCGCCGGTCGGCGGCCTTGCGCATCTGGGAGGCCATCTTGTCGAGTGCGAGGTCGAGCGCTCCCATCTGGTGGTCGGCGGCAGCCTCGGCCCGGATGACCGGACCCTTGGAGAACGCCGTCAGCTCGCAGTGCACGGACTGGTCGTGCTGACGTGGGTTGGGCTCACAGTCGATCTCCACGTGCACCCGCATGATCCGGTGATCATGCTTCTCCAGCCTCGCGAGCTTCTCGGCGGCGTGCTCTCGGAATCGATCCGTGACCTCACAGTGACGCCCGGTGACCACAACTTCCATGCGAACCTCCCGTTGCAACAGTTGGTTTCGTGCCGGCCAAGGGGCCGGTCAGGCCCCACCTCGCCGCAGGAGCGGGGGGTGGGGGGAACGTGGCGGAGTCCGTCCGGCCGACCTGGTCTTCGACCCCACAACCGCCTGCTGAGGCGTTCGCAGCTTGTCTGCCACTACTGGCCTTCTCCCGTGACCGACCGCATCTGACGGTCGGGACGAGGCAGGACTTACTTCTAAGCCGCACCGTGATCGTCCCCGCGAGGAGGACTTACGTGGGCCGCTTCGCCTGCGACTGGCATCGGCTTGCCTCCGGGGCGCGGGCGCCCCGACGACGCAACCACGGACCCGGACGGACTCCATGCGTCGACGTTAGTGGGTCCACCCAACCCACGAAAGGCGTTCGTGGAAGTTTCACCGCTCGGACCGGACCCGCCTGGGGGTGGCGGCCACGACAGCCACCGCTGCCACCGTGACCCCGACGGCGGCGAGCGCTCGCTGGGCCTCGCGCGCCGTGGCGCCGGTGGTCAGCACGTCGTCGCAGACCACGACCCGGACCGGGCCACCGCGGCGCGCGAGAGCCCGCAGCCGGGAGGTCGAGCAGGCCATCGACCCGGCGAGGTTGGCCGCCCGTTCCGCCCGGTCCAGACCGGACTGGTCCACCACCCCGGGCCGCAGCCGCAGCAGCGGCCACACGCTCGCGTCGAGGCCGGCGGCGCGCAGCGACGACGCGGCGGCCCGGCACACGGCGTACGTCGGGTCGTGGCCGCGGGCCCGCACGCTCGCCGCGCGCGACGGCACCGGCACCAGCACCAGCCGCACGCCGGCCGAGGCGGCCCCCGCCGACCCGGCCGACCCCGCGGCCACGGCGACCGCCCCGGCCAGCAGCTCGCCCAAGGGGCCGCGCAGCGCGTGCAGACCGCGTTCCTTGTGGCCCACCACCATCGCCCGCACGACCCCGCCGTAGACCCCGGCCGCCACGGGGCACGCCAGCCCCGGGGGCGTGGGCGTGGGCCAGGCCGCGAACGGCGTCTCGGGCAGCTGCGCGCGGCACGAGCGGCACAGCAGCCGGCCCGGGCGGGCGCAGCCGACGCAGTGGCTGCCGAGCAGGAGGTCGCTCGCTGCGTCCGAGAGCACCCCCCGATGGCACCAGGACCGACCGGGCCGGGCAACCGGGCCGCGCGGCCCTGTGGAGAGGGTGCTGCGTCAGCCGGCGTAGGTGAGCCAGGTGACCTCGGACGCGAATGCGCTCGAGGTCAGCCGCGCGATGTCGAAGAGGCTGGTGCGGGTGAGCGCGAACAGCTTGCTGTTGGGCGCCGGGCTGCCGACCAGACCGGTCACCCTGCCGTTGACGCTGGTGCTGTCGGACTCGGTCGGGGCGCCGTCGACCCCGAAGGTGCGCACCTCGTAGCGCTCCCCCGACACGACCGGCATCAACGCGGCGAACGTGGTCGACGACGTCCAGGCCAGGTCGACGATCCGCTTGGTGGGCCCGACGCCGTCGACCCCGATCGGCTGCGTCGGCAGCACCCGGACGACGGCGGGGTCCTCGCTGAGGCGGATC
The DNA here is from genome assembly GCA_963834285.1 of uncultured Actinomycetota bacterium. GTDB lineage: Bacteria > Actinomycetota > Actinomycetes > Propionibacteriales > Nocardioidaceae > Nocardioides. The sequence goes on from CAWIAZ010000013.1 coordinate 191,254, forward strand.
CGGCCGACACGGACCTGGTCGACCCCCCGGCTGCGCACCACCGCGACGAAGCGGGTGCCGTCGCGCGAGACGAGGAACGCCTGGACCTGGCGCCCCGAGACCCCCGGCACGTCGACCTCGCGGCGGACGCCGCGGGCGATGTAGGAGACGGTCACGCCGCTACCGGTGCGGTCGACCAGCCAGAGCCGCCCGTCGAAGTCCCACGCGGGCGGCAGCAGGTTGCCGGCGTCGTCGACCAGGGTGGTGATCGTGCCGGGCTCGGTGTCGCCGGGCGAGGAGACCGGGGCCTGCAGCAGCCGTCGGCCGTCGAGGCTCACCGCGGCCGCGGTCTCGCCGCCGAGGTCGACGGCGACCGCGCGGACGCCGGCCGCCCGGGTGCCGAGCGGACCGTCGACGGGCACCAGGTCCTGCCGGCTGCCGCTGACCAGTCGTCCCTCGCTGAGCCCGTAGAGGTCGAGGCTGGCGCGGTAGCCGGCCGGGTCGAGCTCGGGCGCGCTGTCCACGTCGAAGTCGTTGGCTGCGCCACCCGGAGCCCCGGAGTCGCGCATCTCCTGCCCCGAGATCGACAGCCGGATCGAGGTGATGCCCTCCTGGCCGAGGGTCCACGCGAGCTGCGCCAGCATCCGGTCGACCACGTCCGGCGAGCGTGGCGGTGGTGCGCCCTCGAGACGGATGTCGGCGACGCCCGTGTCGGACACCGGCACCGACAGCTCGACGGTGAGCCCGGAGGGGAACGCCGTCGTGGCCACGCCGTTGCCGGGAGGGCCGGCGAGCAGCCGCTGGACCAGCGTGCTGGCGAGCTGCTCGCCCACCGGCACGAAGACCGGCTCGGGCACCAGGATCCGCGACGTGGGGTCGAGGAAGTAGAGGTTGGCGCGGCGGAAGCGCTCGGCGTACCACTCGTTGGGCACGATCTGCTCGTCGGGAGGGTCGACGATGCGGTACTCGCCCTCCTCCTTGACCATCCGCAGCCGCAGCTGGGAGTCCTCCCCCACCAGCGCCCCGGTCCAGGCACCCTTCTCGTCGAGGCGGGCGGGGTCGACCAGGCGCAGGGCCACGGTGTTGCCCAGCTCGGTCAGCGGGCCGCGGTCGGCGTACGTGATCGTCGCCAGCTCGGGGCTCCAGGACGCCCGGGCATCGCGGGCGAGGTACTCGCGAGCGACGTCGAAGCTGCGCGGCCACGCCTTCATGGCGTTGAGGAAGCCGTTGGCGATCTCGGCGCGGGAGGCACCCGGCTCCGGCAGGTCGGGGTCGATGCCCATCGGCCTGGCCTGGTCGACCTCGGGGACCGACCTGGTCTCCACGATCGGGCCGGACGTCGGCATGCCGGTGCAGCCGGCCGCGGCCAGCACCACCGGGGCGAGCAGGCCGACCAGCAGCAGCCGCAGCCGCCGCGCGCTCCTCCGTGCCCTCGTCCTCGACCGGCCGCTCATGGGACCGGCGCTCCGACGCCCTCGCCGACGCCCTCGGGGACCAGCGGGATCGGGCTGGAGCGCAGCTGCCCGCCGGCCCGGCGTGGGAGGGTGAGCCGGAACTGGGCGCCCTCGCCGGGGCGGCCCCACGCCTGCAGCCACCCTCCGTGGAGCCGGGTGTCCTCGAGCGCGATCGACAGTCCCAGACCGGTGCCGCCGCTGGTGCGGGCGCGGGCCGGGTCACCCCTCCAGAAGCGGTTGAAGACCAGGGCCGACTCGCCGGGCGCGAGGCCGGCTCCGTAGTCGCGCACCGCGAGCGCGGCGGCGTCGTCGTCGGCGGCGAGGCGGACGACGACCCGGCCGTCGGTGCCCGCGTGGTCGATGGCGTTGGTGACCAGGTTGCGGACGACGCGCTCCACCCGGCGGGCGTCGGCCTCGGCGACGCACGGTCGGAGGGGGACGTCGACAGTGACGTCGACCCCGCGCTGGTCGGCGAGGTGCCGGGTCGTCTCCACCACCCGGTGTGCCACGTCGACGAGGTTGACGTCGTCGGGGTCGAGGACGGCGGCGCCCGCGTCGAAGCGGCTGATCTCGAGCAGGTCCTGCAGCAGGGTCTCGAACCGGTCGAGCTCGGTCTGGAGGATCTCCGCCGCGCGCGCCGTGACCGGGTCGAACGAGTCGCGCGCGTCGTGCAGGACGTCGCCGGCCATCCGCACGGTGGTCAGCGGCGTGCGCAGCTCGTGGGAGACGTCGGAGGCGAACTGGCGCTGCACCCGGCTCAGCTCCTCGAGCTGACGGATCTGCTTCTGCAGGTTGCTGGCCATCTGGTTGAACGACGTCGCGAGCCGCGCCAGGTCGTCCTCGCCGCGCACCCGCAGGCGCTCCTGGAGGCGGCCTGAGGCGAGCCGCTCCGCCACCCGGCGCGCCAGCCGGATCGGGGTGACGACCTGCCGGGTGACCATCCAGGTGATCGCGGCGACCAGCACGAGCAGCAGCACCGCCGCGGTCAGCAGGGCCCGGGTGACCAGCGCGAGGGTGTCCTGCTCCTCCACCAGCGGGAAGAGGTAGTAGAGCGTGTAGACCCGGCCGTCGGCGGGCAGCTGCACCTGCGAGCCGACGACGATGCCGGGCTGGCGGGTCTCCACCCCGGTCTCGGGGTCGGTGCGGACGATCTCGTTGAACGTCCAGGCCGTCGAGGCGACCTCGTCGAAGCGGCGCTCCATCGACGCGGGCACGCTCTCGGTCTCGAGCCCGTCCGTGCGCTCGGCACCCCCGTCGGCCAGCCGCTTGCCGCTGCCCACGGGGCCGCCCAGCATCACGCCGAACCCGCGGGTCTCGCCCGCGCGGATGATCAGGCCGGGCCAGCTCGGCCTGCTGGCTGACCGCGTCGAACTCCGTGCCCTCGGCGGCCGCGAGCCGGTCGAAGGCCTGGTTGGTCTCCCCGGTGGCCTCGGCCACCACCACCTCCGCGCGGTGCTGCAGCAGCCCGTCGCGGGTCTGCTGGAGCAGGAGCCAGCCCACCGCGGCGATCACCACCGCCGACAGCGCGACGGTGCTGGCCACGACGCGGGCCTGCACCGAGCGGCGCCAGAAGGTCAGCGCGCGCCGGAGACCGGCGGGCAGCTGGACCGAGGGAAACCGCGCCACGGCGGGCCTCCTCAGACCCTCACGCGGCGCCGGCCTTGTAGCCGACCCCGCGCACGGTCACCACGATCTCCGGGTGCTCCGGGTCGTGCTCGACCTTCGAGCGCAGCCGTTGCACGTGCACGTTGACCAGGCGGGTGTCGGCGGCGTGCCGGTAGCCCCACACCTCTTCGAGCAGGGTCTCGCGGCTGAACACCTGCCACGGCTTGCGCGCGAGGCAGAGCAGCAGGTCGAACTCCAGCGGCGTGAGGTTGATCGACGTGCCGTTGCGGCTGACCGCGTGACCGGGGACGTCGATGGCGAGGTCGCCGATGCTGAGCGACTCGAGCTCGGCGGTGTCGAACCGGCGTACACGCGCCCGGATCCGGGCCACCAGCTCCTTGGGCTTGAACGGCTTGACGACGTAGTCGTCGGCCCCCGCCTCCAGTCCCACGACGACGTCGACGGTGTCGCCCTTCGCTGTCAGCATCACGATCGGGACGCCGGACTCGGCGCGGATCTCCTTGCAGACGTCGATGCCGTCCTTGCCGGGCAGCATCACGTCGAGCAGCACGACGTCGGGGCGGTAGTCGCGGAACTGGTCGACCGCGTCGTCGCCGCGCATGCACATCCGGGAGTCGAAGCCCTCCTGGCGCAGCACGATCGTCAGCATCTCCGCGAGCGCGGCGTCGTCGTCGACGACGAGCACGCGACCCTTGGTCGCGAGACTGCTCCCGTTGGTGCTCTGGCTCATGTCCTCAATCTTGCCACTGCGTGCCGTCGCCCCGGGCCTTCCATCGAGAAGACCCGGGGCGACACGGCAGTGGCCTCGTGGGTGGGCCGGTCCGTGGCTCAGTAGCGGTACTGGTCCGACTTGTACGGTCCCTCGACCGCGAGGCCGAGGTAGGAGGCCTGGTCGTCGCTCAGCGTGGTCAGCTTGACGCCGAGCGCGCCGAGGTGCAGGCGAGCGACCTCCTCGTCGAGGTGCTTGGGCAGCACGTAGACGCCGACGGGGTACTCCTCGGGCTTCGTGAAGATCTCGATCTGCGCCAGCACCTGGTTGGTGAAGGAGTTCGACATCACGAACGACGGGTGGCCGGTGGCGTTGCCGAGGTTCATCAGGCGGCCCTCGGAGAGCACGATGATCGCCTTGTCGCCCGGGAAGGTCCACACGTCGACCTGCGGCTTGACGTTCTTGCGCTCGGCGACGCCGGCGGCCTCGAGGCCGGCCATGTCGATCTCGTTGTCGAAGTGACCGATGTTGGCCAGGATCGCGTTGTGCTTCATCTGCTTCATCTGGTCGACCGTGACGACGTCCTTGTTGCCGGTCGCGGTGATGATGATGTCGGCGACGTCGAGCACGTCGTCGAGCGTGGTGACCTGGTAGCCGTCCATGGCCGCCTGCAGCGCGCAGATCGGGTCGATCTCGGTGACGATGACGCGGGCGCCCTGGCCGCGCAGCGAGTCGGCGCAGCCCTTGCCCACGTCGCCGTAGCCGCAGACCACGGCGACCTTGCCGCCGATGAGGACGTCGGTCGCGCGGTTGATGCCGTCGATGAGCGAGTGGCGGCAGCCGTACTTGTTGTCGAACTTCGACTTGGTGACGGAGTCGTTGACGTTGATGGCGGGGAAGAGCAGCGAGCCCTCCTTCATCATGTCGTAGAGGCGGAGCACACCGGTGGTGGTCTCCTCCGTCACGCCCATCAGCTCGCCGGCGATCTTCGTGTAGCGGTCCTTGCTCTCGGCCAGCGAGGCGTTGAGCACGTCGAAGACGATCTTCTGCTCGTGGCTCTTGGCGGAGGCCGGGTCGGGCGCCTTGCCGGACTTCTCGGCGTCGACACCGAGGTGGACGAGCATCGTGGCGTCGCCGCCGTCGTCCAGGATCATGTTGGCGAACGTGTCACCGGGCCAGTTGAGGATCTCCTGGGTGCACTCCCAGTACTCCTCCAGGCTCTCGCCCTTCCAGGCGAACACCGGCACGCCGGCGGGGCTCTCGGGGGTGCCCTCGGGCCCGACGACGACCGCAGCGGCCGCGTGGTCCTGGGTCGAGAAGATGTTGCAGGAGGCCCAGCGGACCTCGGCGCCGAGCGCGGTGAGGGTCTCGATGAGCACCGCGGTCTGGATCGTCATGTGCAGCGAGCCCGCGATCTTGGCGCCGGCCAGCGGCTGGGAGGCGCCGTAGCGCTCGCGCATCGCCATCAGGCCGGGCATCTCGTGCTCGGCGAGCTGGATCTCGGTGCGACCGTAGTCGGCCAGGGAGAGGTCAGCGACCTTGTAGTCCATGTAGTGCTCCTGAGGGAGTGCGAGAGGGCGTGACCAAGAGGTTAGAACGAGTCGGCAAGGAAGAAGGAATCCTCACCGCACCCCCCTCCCGCCGCTTGAGAGCGCCAGGTATAAGCCCCTCCCGGCGCCCCGCCACCGAGGGCCTGTCCCCGGCGGTCGAGGCGCGGGCCCCGTCACGGCGGTCGAGGTGCGAGGGCCCCCCGGGCCCGAGCCACGACCCCCGCCACGGCGGTCGAGGTGCGAGGGCCCCCGGGCCCGAGCCACGAGACCCCCGCACCCTCACCGAGGTGGTTTCGTGGCTCGCTGGCGCTCGCACCTCAACCACCGGTACGGGCTCGCTGGCGCTCGCACCTCAACCACCCGGGGACGGCCAAGCCACCTAGACCACCGGGACGGGGTCAGTGGGCGGCGGGGGGTGGGGCTTCGGGGCGGGGGGCGCGCTGGTAGTCGGCGCGGTAGAGGTCGGGCTCGAGGTAGAGGGCGGTGGCGATGGGCTCGGCCTGCCGCACGGCGGCCTCGGCGGCGTCGATGGTGGCGGCGAGGTCGCCCGCGGTGGCGTCGGCGGGCACGGCGATCTTCGCGGCGACCAGCAGCTCCTCGGGACCGAGGTGGAGCGTCTTCATGTGGATCACGCCCTCGACCCCCGGGGTCGTGGTCAGCGCCTCCCGGATCCGCGTCTGCGCCGCGAGCGAGGCGGACTCGCCCAGCAGCAGGCTCTTCGTCTCGATGGCCAGCGTGATCGCGACGACGACCAGCAGCACCCCGATCAGCGCGGTGCCGGCGACGTCGAAGTACTCGTTCTCGGTGAGCAGGGTCAGGCTGACGGCGACGAAGGCGAAGACCAGCCCGAGCAGGGCGGCGAGGTCCTCGAGCAGGATGACGGGGAGCTCGGGCGACTTGGCGCGCCGGATGAAGGTCCAGTACGACGCCTGGCCGCGCACCTTGTCGGTCTCGACGATGGCGGTGCGGAAGGAGAAGCCCTCCAGCACGATCGCGACGGCGAGCACGAGCAGCGGGACGAAGCGGCGCCAGTCGTCGGTGAGGCTGCCGTGGCCCTCGGCGATCTCGTGGTACTTGTGGTAGGCCTCGTAGAGCGCGAAGAGCCCGCCGACGCTGAACAGCACGATCGCGACGATGAAGCTGTAGATGTAGCGCTCGCGGCCGAAGCCGAACGGGTGCTCCGAGGTCGCCTCGCGCTTCGCGCGCTTGCCGCCGAGCAGCAGCAGCCCCTGGTTGCTCGGAGTCGGCGAGCGAGTGGATGCCCTCGGCGAGCATGGAGGAGTTGCCGGCGATGAAGAACGCGGCGAACTTCGTGACGGCGATCCCGAGGTTCGCGAACAGCGCCGCCATGACTGCCTTGGTACCACCGTCTGCTGCCATGCGCGGAGCGTAACGAAGCCGAGCGGCGAGATCGCGGTCAGGCGTGGCCCGGGCGATCCTCCGGGGTCTTCTCCAGGTCCTCCGCCAGCGTCTGCACGGGCGAGTCGACGACCACGTCGACCACCTCGGCCAGCGTGTGCGCCCGCCCCGTGTGCCGCTCGGCGTAGCCGAACGGGTCGACGACGTCGGTGAGCCGCGAGGCCACCGGCCCCCAGGCGAGGAGGAGCGCCAGCCCCACGCCGCCGACGGTGGTCACGGCCAGCGCCACCAGTGGGTGGGCCTCGGCCCAGCCCCCGAAGCCGGCGTACCCGGCTCCCTTCACGAAGAAGCCGTGGAACAGGTAGACGACCAGCGTCGCTGCTCCCATCCGGGCGAACCAGCCGCCGATCCTCGGCACCAGCGCCAGGAACGCGAGCGCGCCGAGCGTGCCGATCAGCAGCAGCACCGCCCGGATCGCGACCGCCTCGAGGTCGGAGGCGACCAGCTCGTCGTAGCGGGCGCGGTAGTAGAGCCACTCGGTGGCCGCCCACCGGTCGGTGAAGGGACTCAGCACCGCGATCACGGTGAGGATGCCGACGGCCGCCACCTTCGCCTGCCGGCTGCGCAGCAGCTCGAGCCGCTCGGGCGTGGCCTTCAGGCCGAGCACGAAGAACGGCAGCAGCCCGAACACCCGGGCCAGGTCGAGGGTGTCGCTGAAGTAGAGGCCGGCCGCGAGGCTGATGCCCACCGCCGCCAGGACGCCCCCGGGCATCGGCTTGAAGATCGGCGTCATCAACCGCCAGAAGAAGAGCGCCGCGAGGTACCACATCGGCCAGTGCGGGTCGGCGAAGAGGTCCTCGAGCTTCTCGCCCCCGACGTAGATGCGGAACAGCGCGATCGCGCACTCGAAGACCAGGTAGGGCACGACCACGGTGCGCACCAGGTGCCACATCCGGGTCCGGGTCCAGGCGAAGCTCTTCGAGAGGTAGCCGGTGACCAGCACGAACGCCGGCACGTGCCAGGCGTAGAGGAAGTCGTAGAGCGCGTTGTCGAGCGCGGTGTCCGGCAGCAGCGTCCACGCGTGACCGACCACGACGAGCGTGACCAGCGCCATCTTGGCGTTGTCGAGCCAGGGGTCGCGCGCGGACATGGCGACGAGCGTAGGGCAGGATCGCCCCGGCTCAGTCGTCGACCAGCCCCAGCCGGAGGTACTCGGCGGCGTAGGTGCCGGTGAGCAGCAGCGACGCGTAGCGGGCGACCTCGCTGGCCGCGTCGGTGGTCACGGTCTCCACCCGTACGCCGCGCTCGCCTGCGGCGGCCTGCAGCCGGCCGCGCTGCTCGCGCACCACCGGCTCCTCGGCGCCGTCGTCGAGGACCACCAGCACCGGCCGGTGCTCCCGGGCACCCTCGGCGAAGGGGTCGTCGAAGACGTCGCGCTGCCGGGCGGCCTCGATCACGGGCAGCAGGTGCTCGGCGTCGCCGGCGAGGGCGGTGCGTCCGCTCGTGCGCCGGATCGACTCGGCCACGCGGCGGGCGGCCCGGGCGGCGAGCACCGATCCGCCCCACACCAGGGGGTTGGCGTCAGCAAGCGCGATCGCCAGCATCTTGGCGGGGTTGATGGAGATGTCGCGGCGCGGGGAGCACCCCACAGCGACCTCGTCGAGGGCCAGCGCGACCTGCTCGGGCTCAGCGTTGGGGCCGAGGTCGACGCGGTGGAGGTAGTCGAGCACCACGACCGCTGTGGCGAGCTGGTCGCGCGTCACCGTGGGGATGATCGTGCTGTAGCGCCCGGCCGCGTGCTCGGCGACCATCGACCCCGCCGGGGCGGCCACCACGACCTGGCAGCCGCGGCGCACCGCCTCCGCGACCGCCGAGGCGGTGCCGATGTCGGCACCGTCGGGGGCCAGCACCACGACCAGGTCGAGGCTGCCCGACCAGCCCGGCAGCGCCGGCCCTGGCCAGGCCACGAAGGGCACCGGGCACCACGGCTCGAGCACCGCGCGCAGCAGCCGCGAGTCGGGGCCGGCGGCGATCACCGCCCGCGGCCGGGCCTGCCAGCTCTCGGCCACCGCGCGGTCGATCACCGCCGCGGCGTCACCGGCCTCCCGGCGCACGCGGGAGCCGGACTCGGCCAGCGTGCGCAGCCGGAGGTCCGCCGCCCCGAGGGCGGTCTCGTCGTCGAGGCGGGACTCGTCGAACCAGGTGGCCATCGGGGATCAGCTCGGCTTGCGCGCTTCGTCCACGAGCAGCACGGGGATGTTGTCGCGCACCGGGTAGGCCAGGCCGCAGGACCGGCACACCAGCTCGGAGGCGACCAGGTCGAGGCCGCCGCGGCAGTCGGGGCACACGATGATCTCGAGCAGGGCGGGATCGAGCTCGGGCGAGGCAGCCCCGGGGTGGTCGGTCTGGTCGGTCATGTCAGCTCCTGATCTGGGCGAGCACCTGGTCGCGGACGCGCGCCATCGTGGCGGGGTCCTTGCCCTCGGCGTTGAGCCGCAGCAGCGGCTCGGTGTTGGAGGCCCGGACGTTGAACGTCCAGTCGGGGTGGCTGACGGTGAGCCCGTCGAGCCGGTCGGTGGTGACGCCGCCCTGTCCGGCGTACGTCGCTTCGAGGGCGTCGACCACGGCACCGCTGTCGGCGACCTCGGAGTTGATCTCGCCGCTCATCGGGTAGCGCTCGTAGTCGGCGAGCAGCTCGGAGAGGGGGACGTCGGTCTCCGCCAGCGCGGCGAGCGCGTGCAGCGCGGCGAGCATGCCGGAGTCGGCGCGCCAGAAGTCACGGAAGTAGAAGTGGCCGCTGTGCTCACCGCCGAAGACGGCGTCGGTCTCGGCCATCGTGGCCTTGATGAACGAGTGCCCGACGCGGGTGCGGACCGGGACGCCGCCGAGCTCGGTGACGAGCTCGGGCACCGCCCGGCTGGTGATCAGGTTGTGGATGATCGTCGCGCCCGGCGCCTTGGCGAGCTCGCGAGCGGCGATCAGCGCGGTGAGCGTCGACGGCGAGACGGCCCGGCCGAGCTCGTCCACCAGGAAGCACCGGTCGGCGTCGCCGTCGAAGGCCAGGCCGACGTCGGCCTGCTCGGCCACCACCCGGTGCTGCAGGTCGACGAGGTTCGCCCCGTCGATCGGGTTGGCCTCGTGGTTCGGGAACGTGCCGTCGAGCTCGAAGTACAGCGGCACCAGCTCGACCTGGTCGTCGCCCAGCCGGCCGAAGACCGCCGGGGCCGTGTGGCCGGCCATGCCGTTGCCGGCGTCGACGACGACCTTCAGCCGGCGGCCCGCGACCGGGGCCAGCGACACCAGGTGCGCGGCGTACGCCTCGAGCACGTCGTGAGAGTCGAGCGCCCCCTCACGGGTGCCGCGGACGACCTCGCCGCCGGCCACCAGGTCGCGGATCTCGGCCAGGCCGGTGTCGAGCCCGACCGGGCGGGCCTCGCTGCGGCAGAGCTTCATCCCGTTGTACTGGGCGGGGTTGTGGCTGGCGGTGAACATCGCCCCGGCGCGGCCGAGGTGGCCGGACGCGAAGTAGAGCTGGTCGGTGGAGGCGAGCCCGATCATCGTCACGTCGGCGCCCGCCCCGGCGGCCCCGTCGGCGAACGCGCCGGCCATGCCGGGCGAGCTCGGTCGCATGTCGTAGCCGACGACGACCTCGCGCACCCCGAGCACCTGGACGAAGGCGGCGCCGGTCGCGCGGGCGAGGTCCTCGTCGATCTGGTCGGGGACCGTGCCACGCACGTCGTAGGCCTTGAACACCGCGCGCACGTTGTCGGGCGCGAGCGCCCCGCTGCCGGTGTCGACCATGGCGCAGACCCTAGGGCATCGGGGCGGCGCGTCAGTCGGTGGTGAGCATCCGCAGGTGCCCGCGACGCGAGGTCTCGCGGGCGTGCTCCTCGCCAGGAGGCACCCGGGTGGTGACCTCCGCGGCCCGGACCGACGGACGGCCGGCCTCGCGCACCGCGTCTGCCAGCGCGAGCAGGTCGTCCTCGGACGGCTCGTGCGCCCGCTGGTCGGTGGGCAGGCGCAGCACCTCCCACCCGCGGGGGGCGGACAGCCGCTCGCTGTGGGGCGCGCACAGGTCGTAGGCGTGCGGCTCGGCGTAGGTCGCGAGCGGACCGAGCACCGCGGTCTGGTCGGCGTAGACGTAGGTCAGGGTCGCGACCGCGGCGCGACCGCAGGGGGTGCGCGAACAGCGACGGGCGAGACTCACACGGCGCACGGTACCTGCCGTCGCGACGCCGTCCGATTAGGCTCGCGGTCATGTCAGAGGCAGGCCCCGGGGCCCACGGGGACGCGGGGCCTCCACCGGGTCCCCGACGCCGCACCCGCGACCGGCGCGGTCGCGGCATGCGCGGTCCGGCGGTGCTGCCGCGCCGACCCGGCGTCCCGGCCACCCGCACCTCCCGCGACCGCTTCGACGACCTGGTGCTGGCGCTGGTCGCCGAGATCGATGCCCGGTGGCACGACCGGCTCGGGCTCGTCGAGTACGCCGTCGAGGAGACGCCGCTGATCCCCGACGACTGGTCGACCGACAGCGTGCCGCTCTCCAGCCTGCTGCGCGGCTCGGGCTCCCGGCCCACCCGGCTGGTGCTCTTCCGCCGTCCGATCGAGCACCGCGCGGAGTCGCGCAGCGACCTCGAGGCGCTCGTGCTGACGATCGTGGTCGAGCAGGTGGCCGAGCTGCTCGGCATCGACGCCGAGGACGTCGACCCCCGCTACTCCGGACCTGCCTGACCGCGCCTCGCGCCGTCCGGCTCGCCCGCTCGGTTCGCTCGGTTCGCTCAGTCGAGCCCGGGGCGCACCTGCGCGACCAGGCCGCTGCGCAGCAGCTCGACCAGCGGCAGCAGGGTCACGACGTCACCGGTGGTCAGCACCGCACCCGTCAGGGTGGTGCTCTGCGGCACGACCTCGACCAGCGCCGTGCGGTTCGGCAGCGGGACGGCGTAGGCGCGGTCGGCCACGACGTCGAGCGTCTTGCGGGTCACGACCTTGCCGTCGGCGGCGCGCGCGGTGACCTTCACGGCGCCGACGCCGCTGCTCCCGGTCAGCAGCAGCCGGCCACCGCCCTCGGGCACGAGCAGCGTCGTCGGTTCCACGAGCCGGTCCCCCGGCACCGTGTGGGTCAGGGCGCCGTCGAGGAAGGAGCGCAGGCTCGCCGTCACGGGCTCCGCGGTGGTCACGCGCAGGCCGATCGCGTCGCGCAGCGCATCCCTGCCCACCAGCCTGCTCGCCGAGACCCGAGTCACCGACTGGGGCGGCAGCACGACGTCCTCGACGCCCTCCGGGGTGAACACCGAGGTGCGGCTGACGACCTGCACGGTGGCCCGGGTCTCGTCGTCGCCGGGGTTGGTGAGCACCAGCGTGCGCTGGCCGGCGCCGGAGGGCAGCCCCACCAGCTCGTTCTCGGTCAGCGGCGTCGCCTGCGGGGGCAGCCAGTCGGACGACGAGGCGCCGGCGCCCAGCTGGTCGTAGCTGTCGAGCACGCTGGCGCCGACCCGGCCCCGCGCGGTGGTGACCCGCAGGGTGAGGTCGTCGCGCCGCGGCACCGTACGGGCGAGGTCGACCGTCGCCCGACCGCTGCCGGGCACGGCCAGGCCGCGCAGCTCGGGCACGTCGACCAGGCCGTCGCGGCCGTAGACGAGCACGTCGACCAGGGCGGGACCCGCGTCGGGGTTGACCAGCTCGAGGGTCGACAGGTGCCGGGCACCGGCACCGACGCCGGTGAACCACTGGTCGCTGCTCGGCGGTCGGCAGGTGGTGCCGGCGCCGTCACCGAGCACGCTGCCGACCAGGGCCGGCGCGAGGTCGTCGACGCCGGTGACGACCACCGGGGCCCGTCCCTCGATCCGGGTCACCGACTCGGGGGCCAGGCGCACGGTCCGGTCCTTGTTGCTCACCCGTGCGGTCGCGTCGCCGGCGGCCCCGCCGGCCGTGCCGAGGACCGTCTCGGCGCCGCCGCCGGGGCAGAGCAGGGTGGCGCGGGAGAGGTCGTCGAGCGCGGGCGCCAGCGACTGCGGCGCGAACGTCGGGGGCCGCGCCAGCAGCACCAGGAGCACGGAGACCAGCGGCAGCAGCACGGCGAGCACGATCGTGACGTCGAGCCGGCGACCGGCGGCGGTCGCGCTCCGGCGTCCGGGCAGGGAGGGGAGGGAGGGCAGGGTCATCGGTCGCGCCTCCGCACGGTCGGCGCGCAGAGGACGGCGACGACCACGAGGGCGGCTCCCTGCACCAGCAGCAGCAGCGTCCGCAGCGGGTGCCCGGGGCCATCCACCGACGCGGGGTCGAGCTCGCGGGTGACCTCCCAGGCCCGGGTCGCCCGGTCCTGGGCGCTGGCCTGCGCGAGCCCGCCGGTGGCGTCGAGGCCGGCGGCGACGTCGCCGTCGGCCGGGGTCGGGAGGACGACGTACTGGACCCCGGCGGCGGCCAGGTCACCGATCACCCCCGGCGTGGGCCGGGACACGAGGTCGCGCACGGTCGCGGTGAGGTCGCGGTCCTCGCGGGCGAGGCCGAGGACCTCGTCCTCGCCGAGCGTGACGCCGTCACCGCGGAGCACCCGGTAGGTCAGGCCGTCGTCGATGCTGCCGCGGATCACGAGGACGCCGCGCTCGGGAGCGGTCTCGGCACGCTGCACCATGTACGCCGGCACGTCGGACCGGTCGTCGTCGGAGAGCTCGCCGCTGCCGGTGACGCCGAACCACACCAGCCCGCCGAGCGGGACCACGACCGCCGGGAGCGCCACGCAGCGCCACCAGCCACCGCTGGGGGGTCACCCGCCCGCGGGCCAGGCCGAGCCCGCCGAGCACGGCCGCCGTCACCAGGGCGGCCTGCAGGAGGACCACCAGGACGCCGAGGCCGGCGCCGGTCTGCAGGGCGGCGAGGTCGAGGGTGACCCGGCCCAGCAGCGCCGCCAGCAGGGCGACGACCGCGGCGACCACCCAGCACACGAGCACCGGGATCCGGCTCATCCGGGGCACCAGCGCCACGACGGCCAGCACGAGCAGCACCAGGCCGAGCCAGGCAGGGGCGCCGGCGCCGTCGAGGCGGCCGGCCAGCAGGTCGCCGGACCCGACGCTCGGGCCGGGCAGCCGCCCGGTGTCGAGCAGCAGCCCCTCGCCGGCACCGGTGAGCAGGCTCGGGAGCCACCAGGGCAGCAGCACGAGCGGCACCACGCCGAGCGCGGTGGCCGGCGGGCCCCACACGGACCGGTCGCGCAGCACGCCCCGCACCACGCCGGCGGCCGCCACCAGGACCACGACGGCGAGCACCAGGGCCACCAGCCACAGCAGCGGCGCGAACGCGACGCCCAGCGCCAGCAGCAGCCCGGTGCGCCAGGCCGCCCGCCAGCGCCGGTCGGCCACGGGGTCGGCGAACCCGAGGGCGGCGTGCGCCAGCCACGGCAGCAGCAGCGTGACCACGACCAGGCCCAGCCGCCCCTCGCCCCACGCGCCGGACACGAACGGGACCACGGCGTACGTCGTCGCCCCGGCGAGGAGCAGCCATCGCGGGCAGCCCAACGGGCTGACCAGCCGGCCGACCACCCGCAGGAACCGCCAGGCGCCCCACAGGGAGACCGGCACGGCGAGCACCATCAGCAGCGAGACGGCGGCGGTGGGGCCCACCAACGAGCCGAGCAGGGCGAGCGGCAGCAGGTAGGCGGGGGCCGGGACGTCGGTGCCCGCCCCGAGCGCGTGCCACGACTCGAGGTGCAGCCGCCACCAGTCGCCGACGCCGTCGGGCACCGGCGACAGGCCGCCGCCCGCGACCGCACCGAGCGCCGGGCGGGCCAGCACCAGCGCGGTGAGCACGACGACGGCGAGCAGGACCGCGACCGGGTTGGTCACGAAGCGGGCCAGCAGCCCGGTGTCGGCGTACTCGCCCTCGTCGCCGTCCTCGCCGGTGGGGTCGTCGAGGTCGCTGGTGCCGCCGGCCGGTCGCCGTGCCGCCATCGACGAGGGGTCGAGCTCCGCCGCTGCGGCCCGGCGCCGCTCGGCGACGTCGCTGGCCTGGTCGGTGAGCGCCGAGAGCAGGTCGCTGACGACGTCCAGCCCGTGCCGGTAGGGCAGCCACCGGGGGGCGAGCAGCCCCTGCACGCGGACGGCCTGGTCGGGGTCGACGGACCCGGTCGTCTGCCGGTCGCGCCGCGCGGCGCGGATCCGGCCGGGCTGGGAGTAGAGCGAGACCAGCGCGGCCAGGTCGTCGAGGCCCTGCCCGGGCGAGCGGACCAGGAAGAAGCCCAGCACCCGCAGCAGGGTGCCGAACGCCAGCCGGACCACCTGGAAGGGCAGCGACCGGGCGGGCACGTTGACGAGCAGCGTGTAGAGCGCGGCGCGGCGCTCCTGGTAGTGGGTGTGCCGCCCGGTCAGCGGGGTGCGCCGGATCCCGCGGTGGGCGGCCTCCGCGTGGAAGACCACCGCCTGCGGCACCACGAGCGTGGTGTGGCCCGCCGCCGCGGCGCGCCACCCGAAGTCGACGTCGTTGCCGAACATCGGGAGCTGGGGGTCGAAGCCGTCGAGGTCCTCCAGCACCCGCCGGCGCACCAGCATCCCCGCGGTGTTGACCGCCAGCACCGGGCGTACGTCGTCGTGCTGGCCCTGGTCGAACTCGCCGCGCTCGAGCCCCAGCTCGCGGTGCCCGGTGCCGGTGATGCGTGATCCCGACCTCGAGCAGCCGCCGCAGCGAGGGCCACTCCCGGCAGCTTGGGCCCGAGCACGTCGGCCTCGGGGTGGGTCTCGGCGGCCGCCAGCAGCGCCGCGAGGGCCTCGGGCGCGGGGTTGGAGTCGTCGTGCAGCAGCCACACCCAGCCGGCGTCGGGAGCGGTCTCGCGGAGCCGCTCCAGGCCGATCCGGACCGCCGCCGGATAGGCTCGTCGAGGACGGCGCCTCCACGACGTCGCCGAAGGCGGTGCGGAGCAGCGAGGGGCTGTCGTCCTTGCTGCCGGTGTCGACCGCGACCACGGCGCCGAGCCGGCCGGTCACCCCGGTCTGGCCCAGCACGCCCTCGATCACCGCCGGGAGCCAGCGCGACCCGTCGTGGCTGACCAGCAGCACGGCGACGCGAGGAGGTCGACGCACTCACGGTCGACTCGGGGCTGGCGGACACGATCGGCAACCCTAGCGGCGCCGCGGGGTGGCCCCGAAATGACCGAGAGGACCAGGACGGCCCGTAAATACGAGAGACCCCGGCCACCGGCCGGGGTCGTCCTCGTCGTGCTGGCGTGCGGTCGCTAGACCGCGCGCTTCTTGAGCTTGCGGCGCTCGCGCTCGGAGAGACCGCCCCAGATCCCGAAGCGCTCGTCGTTCATGAGCGCGGACTCCAGGCACTCCGTGCGTACGTCGCACGTGAGGCAGACCTTCTTGGCCTCCCGGGTGGACCCGCCCTTCTCCGGGAAGAAGGCCTCCGGGTCCGTCTGCGCGCAGAGCGCGCGGTCCTGCCATCCTGCTTCTTCGGCGTCCGGTTCGAGAAGGAAGAGCTCTCGCATCGGTCCACGCCCCTTTCGACCCTAGGTGTCTCGCCGAGTTGTTCGGCTGTGTTCGTTCCTGCTCGACCCTGCTGTGCTGCCTTGCTGACCTGCCTTGCCCTGCTGTGGTGCCCTGCCGTGGTGCTCCACCTCGGCCGCTCATCCGGCCATTGCCCGAAATTCGTGAAACGACACTGTGGGAATTACATGCCTGTCGTACCGCCTGAGTCAAGCCCGGATCTGGTATAGGTCCGCTGGTCCGGACCAGGCGCCGCCTCCGGCGCGGACGCAGCGGGGACCCGGACGGGATCCAGCGCTGCCGGACCGGGTGCCGGGCGGGCGGCGCGAAGGCGGCAGAGTACCCCCATGGCAGGCCACCTCGAGGACCCCCCGCAGGACTCCCCCCCGGACCCGACCAGGCAGCAGATCCATCGGATCACGGTGCTCTCGGGAGGCATGGGCGGGGCCCGGTTCGTGAGCGGGCTGCGGCACGGGATCGCCGCCGGCACGCTGCCCGGGGTGGCCGCGGACGCCGAGATCACCGTCGTCGCCAACACCGCCGACGACCTGTGGGTGCACGGCCTCAAGGTCTGCCCCGACCTCGACACGCTGATGTACACCCTGGGAGACGGCCTCGACACCGAGCGCGGCTGGGGCCGCCGCGACGAGACCTGGAGCGTCGGGACCGAGCTGGCGGCGTACGGCGTCGAGCCCACGTGGTTCGGCCTCGGCGACCGCGACGTGGCGACCCACCTGGTCCGCACCCAGATGCTCGAGGCCGGCTACCCGCTCTCGGCCGTCACCGACGCGCTGTGCCGCCGCTGGCAGCCCGGGGTGCGGCTGCTGCCGATGACCGACGACCGGGTCGAGACGCACGTCGCGATCGCCGACCCCGAGGCCCCGAGCGGCCGGCGGGTCGTGCACTTCCAGGAGTACTGGGTGCGGCTGCGGGCCGAGGTGCCCGCCGAGACCGTCGTGGTCGTCGGGCTCCCGGAGTCGACGCCCGGCCCCGGCGTGCTGGAGGCCGTGACCGAGACCGACCTGGTGGTGCTGCCGCCGTCCAACCCCGTCGTCTCGGTCGGCACGATCCTCGGCGTGCCCGGGCTGCGCGAGGCGCTGCGTGCCACCGCCGCGCCCGTGGTCGGCCTGTCCCCCATCGTCGGCGGCACCCACGTGCGCGGCATGGCCCAGCAGATGCTGGAGTCGATCGGCGTCGAGGTCGGCGCGGGCCGCCGTGGGCCTGCACTACGGCGCCCGGTCGGCCGGCGGGGTGCTCGACGGCTGGCTGGTCGACGAGCGCGACGCCGACGCCGTCGGCCGGGCTCGAGGCCGCCGGGCTGGCCGCCGCCGCCGTCCCGCTGATGATGACCGACGACGACGCCACGGCCGCGATGGCCGCCGCCGCCCTGGCCCTGGTCAGGCCGTGACCCCGGCCGGCCCGATCACCGCGTACTCCCCCGACGGGGTGCCCGAGGTCCGCCCCGGCGACGACCTGCTCGACCTGCTGCTGCCGCTGGTGAGCCCGACCGACGGCGACGTCGTCGTGGTCACGAGCAAGGTGGTGAGCAAGGCCGAGGGGCGGGTGGTGGTGGGCGCCCGCGAGGACCTGCTCGCGGGCGAGACGGTGCGGGTGCTCGCCCGTCGCGGCCCCACCTCGATCGTGCGCACCCGGCTCGGCCTGACCATGGCAGCGGCCGGCATCGACGGCTCCAACGTGGCCGCCGGCCACTCCGTGCTGCTGCCCGAGGACCCCGACCGCGTCGGCCCGCGCCCTCCGCGCCGCGATCCTGGACCGCACCGGCCGCAACGTCGGCGTGGTCGTCAGCGACACCGCCGGGCGCGCCTGGCGCGAGGGCCAGACCGACATCGCGATCGGCGTCGCCGGCGTGCGTCCCGCTCGAGTCGCTACGCCGGGCGGCGCGACGCGCACGGCAACGAGCTGGCCGTCACCGCGCCGGCGATCGCCGACGAGGTCGCCGGCCTGGCCGAGCTGGCCTCGGGCAAGCTCGGCGGCCGCCCGTTCACGGTGGTGGGCGGGCTGGCCTCCCACGTGCTGCCACCCGGCGACGACGGGCCGGGCGCCGCCGCGCTGGTCCGTCCGGAGGGAGGCGACCTCTTCGGCTGGGGCGCGCGGGAGGCCGTGGTCCGGGCCCTGCTCGCCGACCCGGAGGACCGGCCGCCGTTCGGCGCCCCCGCCCCCGCGGACGAGCTGGCGGCCGCCCTCGAGCGGGTCACCGGCCGCGCCCCGCGTGCCGGTGGGGCCGGCGACCTGCTGGCCCGGGACGACCCCCGGGTCCGCGCGCTCGCGTTCGCGCACGGTTGGCAGGCGGTGGAGCCGACCGGGGAGGCGGGCGACCTCCGGTTGCGGCCGGTCGGTCCGTAGACTCGTCGCGGCCCCCCGGGCCCCCACCGTCCACCCGCACCGATCGAGGAAGCCGCACTGTGGCCAAGCCTGCCAAGACCGACCGCCAGAAGGTCATCGACGACATCCGCAAGAAGCAGAAGAGCGCCGACCGGCGCAAGGGCTTCCTGATCGTCGGCATCTGCCTCGCGGTGGCGGTGGCGATCGTCGGTGCGGCGGCCTACCGGCCGATCAGAGCTCGTGGGACCTGCGCGGCTACAGCGACCAGACCCTCGCCGAGATCGGGGCCCCGGCCGCCGCCTGCGAGAAGGTCACGACCAAGGCCGCCGAGGGCAACCAGGAGCACGTCCCCGAGACGCAGCAGGTCACCTACGACGACGCACCGCCGGCGTACGGGCCGCACTGGAACTCCGACACCGCCCCCGTGCCGATGGCCCGGAAGTTCTACAACCCCGACGACCGCCCCGAGCTCGAGCAGCTCGTGCACAACCTCGAGCACGGCTTCACGATCGTCTGGTACGACGAGACCGTCGCCGACGACAGCGCCGCACTGACCGAGCTCGAGGCGGTGGCCAAGAAGTTCCCCGGCACCTCCAACTACCGCTACAAGTTCCTGGCCGTCCCGTGGACCTCCGACGACGGCGAGGCCTTCCCCGACGGCCAGCACGTGGCGATCACCCACTGGTCCGCCGGCGGCGAGGGCGAGACCGCGGCCGAGAAGCAGCAGGGCGTGTGGCAGTACTGCTCGGAGTTCAGCGGCGAGGCGCTGACGACGTTCATGACCGAGTACCCCTACTTCGACTCCCCGGAGCCCAACGCGATGAGCTCGCGCGACCTCTGACCGCTCCGGCTAATCGCTCCGGGTGACCGCTCCGGGTCACGCCCTCAGCGCAGGGCCAGGCCGACCCAGGACCCGATGACCAGGGTGCCGATCACGATCTCGACCCGCCGGGCCCAGGCCTTGGGGTACATCCGACCCTCGAAGTAGTGGGCGATGAAGCCGCCCTCGGACAGCCCCGGCCGCCCCGAGCCGGCGCGGCCCCAGTTCTCAGCCACCGACAGCGGGCAGGTGCGGCGCCAGGCCATCATCCGCGCCCCCCAGAGCGCGGACGCGACGTGGGGCAGCAGCACCCACGGCACCAGCCAGGCCAGGAATCCCCCGAGCACCGTGAACGCGACGAAGACCAGGTGGGTCCCCAGCGCGGTCAGGGCGACGAGTCGGTGCACCCCGCCAGTCTAGGCCGGGGTGGCGTCCGCCCGGCTCAGAGGAAGCGCCGCAGCGCCGGGACCGCGTCGGTGGGCACCTTCGCGTCGATGCCCTCACCCACCGCGTGGAAGACCCACCCGCCCGCGCCGTCGCGCACGAGCTTGGCCATGACCAGGCCGGTGCGGGGCACGCCGAGGGTGAGGGTGAAGCGCGCCAGCTCGACGTCGTGGTCGTCGACGACTCGGCAGTAGGCGTTGCTGATCCACTCCAGGGTGTGCCCCTGGTAGCTGCTGACCAGGAACACGATGGTGTCGACCGGTCCGTGCACGCGGCTCAGGTCGACGGCGATGACCTCGTCGTCGCCGCTGCCGCGGCCGGTCAGGTTGTCACCCAGGTGCACCACGGAGCCGTCGCGGGTCTGCAGGTTGTTGTAGAACGCGAGGTCGAAGAGCTGGTCGCCGGCGAACTGGACGGCGGAGGCGTCCAGGTCCACGTCGGGAGCCCCGGTGCCGATCGCGCCGGCGGTCGCCTCCTTGTCCCAGCCCAGCCGCAGCTCGAGCCGCGCCAGCGGGCGCCCGTCGTCGGTGGCGAGCGCGATCTCCTCGCCCTGGGTCAGCTGCGTCACGCTCGGTCCTCCCGTCGGTCGTGCCCACGAACCTACTCGGGGCGCGGTGAGCCCCCGGTGGTTGAGGTGCGAGGAGCGCCGCCGAGCGGACGAGGCGGTGAAACCTGCGAGGAGCGCCGGGTCCCCGATGCGGTTGCCGGGTCTCGACTCGCAGTCGCGGCTTCGTCCCTCAGCCGCGCGCTCGCTCGACCTTCGCTCGCCCACGCAGCGCGCTCGTCCCTCGCGCACTGCTGCTCGCCCGGTGGTTGAGGTGCGAGGAGCGCCAGCGACGAGCCACGAAACCACGCCCAGCTCACCCGAGGGGTTCGTGGCTCGCTCCGCTCGCACCTCAACCACCGCAGACCACTCGCTCCGCTCGCGCCTCAACCACCGCGTCAGGTGAGGTCGCCGCGGCCGCGGTCCTGGAGGGCGAGCACCGCCTGCTTGACCTGCTGCGCGTGCGCGCGGGTCGTGACCAGCAGCGCGTCGGGGGTGTCGACGACCACGACGTCGTCGAGCCCGATCACGCTCACGGTGCGACCGGACGACGGCACGACGAGCCCGCTGCTGTCCAGCGCGGTCACCAGGCCGGCGTCGCCGAGCACGGTGAGCGCCTCGTCACCGGCGAGGATCGTGGCGAGGGAGTCGAAGTCGCCGACGTCGTCCCAGCCGAACGACGCGGGCACGGTGACCACGCGACCGGCCGCGGCGGCCGGCTCGGCCACGGCGTGGTCGAGCGCGATCTTCGGCAGCTCGGGCCACCGCTCCGCCAGCTGGGCGGGGTCGGCCGCGATCTCCCGCAGCGCAGCCGCGAAGCCGGGGTCGCCCTCGGCGAGCAGGTCGAGCAGCACCCGGGGCCGGACGACGAACATGCCGGCGTTCCAGCGATAGCGACCGGTGGCGAGGTAGGTCTCGGCCACCGCCACCGACGGCTTCTCCACGAACTCGCGGACCGCGAAGGCCCCGGGGTGCCCGGGAAGGTCGTCGCCGAGGTGGATGTAGCCGAACGCCGCCGAGGGGAACGTCGGGTCGATGCCGAGCGTCACCAACCAGTCGTCGGCCGCCGCGGCCACCGCGGTGCGCACCGCGGTCGCGAAGCCCGCGGGGTCGGTGATCACGTGGTCGGCGGCGAAGGAGCCCATCACCGCGTCGGGGTGCTCGCGCTCGAGCATCGCCGCGGCGAGCCCGATCGCCGCCATCGAGTCACGGGCGGAGGGCTCGGCCACCACGAGCTCGGGCGCGACACCGGGCAGCTGCGCCAGCACGGCGTCGCGGTGCGCCCGCCCGGTGACGACGAGCACCCGGTCGCCGGCCAGGGGTTCGAGCCGGTGGATCGTGTCCTGCAGCAGCGAGCGGCCGCTGCCCGTCAGGTCGTGGAGGAACTTGGGCGAGGTCGAGCGGGACAGGGGCCAGAGCCGGGTGCCGGCGCCGCCGGCCGGGATCACGGCCCAGAAGTTGTCGAGGAGGGACACGGGACGGGAGCCTAGTGGGGTGACGGTCTTCTCCGAGGTGCTGGCGACGCGGCTGCGTCGCGACGCCGCCCTCCCCCTCATCACCTTCTACGACGACAGCACCGGCGAGCGGGTGGAGCTGTCGACGACGACGTACGCCAACTGGGTGGCGAAGGCCGCCTCACTGCTGGTCGACGAGCACGGCCTCGAGCGTGGCGACACGCTCCGTGTCGACCTGCCGCCGCACTGGCTGGCCACGGTCTTCCTCGGCGCCGCCTGGACCGCGGGGCTCACGGTGACCGGCTCCGACGCCCCGGACGCCGTGGTGTGCGGCCCCGACGGCCTGGCGGCGTGGGCCCCGCGGGCCGGCGAGCTCCCGGTGCTGGCCTGCTCGCTGCTGCCGCTCGGCGTCCGCTTCGCCGACGCCGTCCCGCCCGGCGTGCACGACGTCGGCCTGGAGATCTGGGGCCAGCCCGACGCGTTCACGCCGTGGGACCCGCCGACCGGTGACGATCTCGCCCACGACCTCGGAGGCGGCCTCGTGACCCAGCAGGAAATGTGGACGGCGGCCGCCGCCGGGAGTCTCCTCACCAGCGGCGGCCGCCTCCTGTCGGGGGCGAACCCGGCTTCCCCACCGGGGATCGCCACCCTCAGCGAGCCGCTCGTGAAGAGCGGCTCGCTCGTCCTGGTCGTCCGGACCGAGCCGGCGCGGCTGGAGACGATCTCCGTCTCCGAGCGCGTCACCGACCGCTTCCCCGTCTAGCGACCCGACGTCCCCCTCCAGCCGGGCCCCCGCCCGGCAGGTCTGGATCGGCGTCTGACTCAGCCCGCCATGTCGTACTCCCTCAGGTTGCGACCGAGCAGCACCGGCGCCGCGAAGCCCGACGACGAGCCCTCCATCACGTACAGGTCCTTGGTGCGCCGGGTGCGCAGCAGCAGGTCGGGGTGCCCGGTCAGCCGCACGTCGCTGACCCCGAGCACCCAGTCGAAGGTCCGGGTGTTCAGCGGCAGCGCCCGCGAGCCGGTGAGCCCACCGGGGCCGTTGCCCGGGTAGAGCGTCATCGCGCCGTTCTTCCGGATGATGGTGTCGGGCGCACCGTCCCCGTCCCAGAGACCCACCGGGATCTGCTTCCCGCCGGGGATCCCGCTGTACGCCACGTAGTCGGCGCGGAAGCCGTTGACCCCGAGGCCCGGGTAGATCCGCATCTCCCCGCTGGCGGCCTTGCCCATCAGGTCGGGCCAGCCGTCGCCGGTCATGTCACCGACCGCCGCGAGCAGGCGAACCTTCTTGAAGCCGGTGGCGATCCGGATCGGCCCGGCCAGGGCGCCGGTGCCGTTGCCGCGGTAGAGGTAGAGCGCCCCGTTGACCTTGTGCCGGAACATCACGTCGTTGTGGCCGTCGCGGTCCCAGTCACCGGCGTTCATGACGCGGTTCGCCTTCTCCAGCCCGCGCCCGGTGTCGACCGGCTTGCCGAGCTTGAGCGAGCTGTCGCGACGGCGCTGCACCGGGAGGACGAACGCCCGCCCGTCGCTGGCCCGCCGGGCGATCACGTCGGGCAGGGGGCCGGAGGCGAGGTCGGACTCGAGCTGGCGGCCGTCGAAGCCCTGCTGGGCCTCGCCGGCGAGCTGCCGGATCCGGGCGAGCTTGGCGTAGAGGTAACGCCCCGGGCAGGCGGTCGACCCGGCGTCGCGGTGGCCGTTGATCGCGGGGAAGCTGCGCGAGCCGACGTACTGTCGCGAGGAGGTCGCCGACACGCCGTGCAGAGACAGCTTCCACGCGAACAGGGCACCGTAGGCCTGCACCATCGCCGACGAGGTACGGGCGGTGTCGAAGTTGCCGATCGCCGACATCGCGAAGGCGTCGTCGTTGTAGCCCAGGGTGTGCGCGCCGACGACCGGCCGGTCGACGCCGCCGTAGCGGCCCTCCCAGATCCGGCCGAAGCGGTCGACGAGGAAGTTGTAGCCGATGTCGCTCCAGCCCTTGGACTGCGTGTGGTAGGCGTAGATGCCGCGCATGATGCCCGGTACCTGGCTGCGCGTGTAGTTGTTGGCGTTCACCGTGTGGTGCACGAAGCCCGCGTGCACCTCGTGGTAGCGCAGCGAGCCGGCGTCGCGCATCCGCTCGTTGGCCCCCCACTGGGCACGCGAGTAGATCGTCGGCTTCGGCGTGTACGTCGCCCGCTGGAGCGCGATGCCTTCCTCGCCCGTGGTGGCCTCGGAGCCGCTCCGGGGCTGCTCGGCCACGGCGCCCGGCACGGGCACCAGCGCGCCCCCATTCTCGCCGGCCGGGACACTCGCCGGCGCGTCGCTCGCGGCCGTGTCGATCGCGGGCGCCTCCACGTCGGTGGCGGTCTCCTCGCCCGGGTCGATGACCGCGAGCTTGAGGTCGGCGGGAGCGGTGCGGGTAGCGGCCACCCGGACCTGCACCTCGTCGACGTCGCCGACCAGGAGCGGGTCGGTGCCGGGGCGGGCCTCCGCGCCCTCCTCGCTGTCGGGGTCGGGCGCGTGCTCGTCGTGGTACTCCAGGGTCGTCCAGTCCGACCACGCGGCGCCGTCCTGCCACCGGACCTCGACGTCGATGGCGTCGTCTGCCACCGACTGGCCGGCGCCCCAGGTGACCCCGACGGCGCCGTAGCCCGTCACGGGCTGGGGCAGGCTGGTGACCGTGCTGCGCCCACCGGGGGCGACCGCCGTCCGGGCCGCCAGGCTGCCGGCGGCCACGCGGGCGCCGACCGGCGCCGTCAGGGAGTACTCCTTGACCGTGGGGTCGACGACCTCGGTCGGCACCACCGACTTCTGCGCCGAGGCCTTGGCGTACGCCGCGAACGCCGCCGGCACCGCCGTGTCCGCCGCGCCGGCGGGACCGTCGTCGTGACGAGGCGGGATCACGTCGAGGGAGACGACGTTGGCGGCCGGCGTGAGCGCGGCGACGATCAGCCCGAGCGCCAGCGACTGCTGGCACAGGGTGACGAAACGCGCCCGGCGGACCGCCCGGGAAGGGGGTGTCTGAGACATGGCTTGGCTGCTCCTGCGTGCGGGGGAAGAGTCACACGAGTAGCAACTTTCACATGCGTCACAGAGCCTGGGAAGAGAAAGTGAGTAACTACAACGCTGTAATTTCCAGTCGACACGCCGGAGCGAGCAGACAATCTTCGAGGAACGAGAAGATTGTCGTGGCGAGCGAAGGTAGATGCGAGCGCACCCGCGCCTGAGCGCTGCGAAGTGCGCGCACGGCGCGAGTCGAAACCCGGTGAGGTCACAGGAGCCCCGGCCACGCAGCCAGGCACCCGGGGGCGCGCAGAGCCAACCCCAGCCCCGCAGCACGTCCCTATATGTCCGCGCCCAGCTCCTCGTCGGAGTCGTCATCAGAGCCACCGTCGGGGTTGTCGGTGGCCTTGTCGTCGTCGTAGTGCAGGTAGCGGATGCCCTCGTCGACGTCGCCGTCGAACCCGACCCGGCCCTCCTCGAGCACGATCACGCGGTCGCACATCTTGCGCACCGAGCCGGCGGCGTGGCTGACGTAGAACAGGGTGTTGCCGCCGTGACGGATCTCCTGCATCCGCTCCATGCACTTGCGCTTGAACGGGCGGTCGCCCACCGCGAGCACCTCGTCGGCGAGGAAGATGTCGGAGTCGACGTGGATGGCGACCGAGAAGCCGAGGCGGGCGAACATGCCGCTGGAGTAGGTGCCGACGGGCGTGTCGAGGAACTTGCCCTTGATCTCGCTGAAGTCGACGATCGCGTCGAACTTGCGCTTGGTCTCGGCCTCGCTCATGCCGAGGATCGCGGCGTTGAGGAAGATGTTCTCGCGCCCGGACAGCTGGGGGTGGAAGCCGGCGCCGGTGGCGATCAGACCGGCGATCCGGCCGCGGGTGAGGATCTTGCCGTGGTCGGGCGCCATCACGCCGTTGATCATCTTCAGCAGCGTGCTCTTGCCGGAGCCGTTGAGGCCCATCAGCCCGATCGACTCCCCCTGCTCGACGGAGAAGCTGACCTCGTCGACCGCGCGGAAGGTGTCGCTGATGTCGCGGCCCTTGAGCATCGCGACGGTGACCTGCTTGAAGGTCCGGTGGTAGTGGAGCGTGAACTCCTTGCTGACGTTCTCGACGCGGATCGACTCGGTCACGACAGACGCTCCGGGATCCGGCGGTCGAAGCGCGAGAAGACGAGCTGTGCGATGACCAGGAGCAGCAGCGAGGCACCGAAGGCGATCAGGCCGCGGGTGAGCAGGTGGTCGGGCAGGCTGGTGGCGGCCGTCGCCTCGGGGTCCTTGGTGGTGCCGACCCAGAACGCCCGCTGCATGAGCAGCACGGCGTCGGCGATGGGGTTGGCGAGGTAGATCTCGGTGTGCCCCCGGAAGCGGGTCGCGACCAGCTCGTAGGGGTAGATCATCGGCACGCCGAAGCGGACGAAGTTGGTGAGGATGTTGACCACGCTGGCGACGTCGCGGAAGAAGACGTTGGCGACGCTGAACAGCAGCGCCAGCGAGGTCGCCAGGGTCATGATCAGGGCCAGCGCGAGCAGCGCGCCGGCCATGCCGACGACGTCCGGCGCCCAGCCGGTGAACAGGCAGCAGATGATCAGGATCAGGAACTGCGGCCCGACGTGGAACAGCGAGACCAGCATCGACGCCACCGGGAACATCTCGCGGGGCATCGCCATCCGGCGCACGAGCGCCTTGTTGCGCACGATCGAGCGGGTGCCGGCGTTGAACGTCTCGGTGAAGAAGTAGACGACGATCAGCGCGGAGAACACGTGCAGCGCGAAGTTCTCCGACCCGCGGCCGATGATCTTCTGCATCACGAACCAGAAGATGAACAGCTGCGACAGCGGGTTGATGTAGGACCAGATCAGCCCCAGGAACGATCCCGAGTAGCGGACGTTGATCTCGCGCCGCACCAGCAGCCGCAGCAGGTAGCGGCGCCGGAACACCTCGAGCAGGCCCTGGTCGGACGTCGGCGGCCGGAGCGGCGCGAGCTCCTGCTCGGTGTCAGTCATCGGCACCCGCGCCGCCGGAGCCGTCCGAGCCCTCCGCGGTGGTCCAGGGCCGGAACGTCTCCGCCCAGGTCTCGGGCGAGGTCACCTCGTCGAGCTTGCGAGCGGTAGAGCTCGGCCAGCCGCGGCCACTCGCGACGGAACCGCTCGTGGACCTCGAAGGTCTTGAACAGCAGCTCGCGGAACTTCGTCGAGTCGCGCTGGTAGAAGGCCGCCGAGGTGCCGTCGTTCATCGACACGATCGCCGAGTCGTAGCTCGCCAGGCGGTACCACTTGGCGTCCATGGCCCGGACCTCGGCCTCGGGGTGCTCCTTCGACATCGGCCGCGGGGGCTTGAGGTGCCGGATCGGCGCCAGCCCGGCGGTGACCAGCTGCGAGAGCCGGCTCGGGATCTCCACGACGTCGCGGCCCTTGCGGGGCGGCTTCTTGCGCCTGACCGGCGGGAAGACCTCGGGGTCGGCCTCGAGCTGGGCGTCGGTGAACTGCTTGCGGAAGGCGTTGACCTCGGCCAGCTTGGTGGGCAGCACCTGGTGCAGGTGCTGCGGCCCGGAGAGCACGTCGAGCATCGCCTGGAGCCGCAGCTCGACCGTGGAGTACTGCATCGACACCAGGTGCGAGATCGTGTGGTTGCGCCCCTCGAAGACCATCCGGCCGCCGCGGGGGTACGACGAGTGCAGCAGCGCCGCGATGAACCGGTTGCGCACGTGGAAGTAGGCCTGCCAGTCGAGCGCGTCGTTCTTGTCGCCCCACGGCACGTGCCAGACGGCGGCACCCGGGAAGGTCACCGTCGGGTAGCCGGCCTTCTTGGCGCGCAG
The DNA here is from genome assembly GCA_963834285.1 of uncultured Actinomycetota bacterium. Lineage (GTDB taxonomy): Bacteria > Actinomycetota > Actinomycetes > Propionibacteriales > Nocardioidaceae > Nocardioides. Next base: position 218,819 of record CAWIAZ010000013.1, read on the forward strand.
GCCGTACTCGGAGTCGTCCCACTTGATGAACAGCGGCAGCGAGAGGCCGATCTCCTCGAGCACCTGCCGCGGGATCAGGCACATGAACCAGCCGTTGAAGTCGACGTCGATGCGCTTGTGCAGCCAACGGCTCGACCGGAGGTTGCGGGCGGCGAGGTCCCAGTCGCTGAACGTGTCGAGCGGCGACATCCACCAGAACCGCCAGGGCTGCACGACCTCGCCGAAGCTGTGCAGGCGCGAGCGGGAGTAGATGTTGAACATGTGGCCGCCGACGATCGTGGGGCGCCGGGCCAGGTCACCGAACGTGATCGCCCGGATCACGCCCTCGGGCTCGCACACGACGTCGTCGTCCATCATCATCGCGTAGGTCGCGGTGCCCTTGCGGACCGACTCGAGCTGGCCGCGGGCGTAGCCGCCGGAACCGCCGAGGTTGCCCTGCTCGATGACGTTCAGCAGGTCGCCGAGGGCCGCCTGCGCCTTCGGGAACTCCGGGGAGTCGACGACCTTGTCGGTGCCCTGCTCCATCACGTAGACGGTGTCCAGGTAGGGGCGCAGGTCGGCGTCGTCACCGAGCTGGCCGAGCAGCTTGGCGCAGAAGTCGGGACGGTTCATCGTGGTGATCGCGAGGTCGACGGTGCCGTGCTCGGCGCGGTCGTCGGGCACCTCGGCGGTCCACTCGGCCGACTCGACGACGACGTCGTCGTCACCGGCGATCACGTCGTACCAGTACCAGCCACCGTCGACGAACGGCTTCAGCGACAGGTCGAAGGTGAACGTGCTCGACGCCTCGGTCCCGGTGTCGACGGAGGCGACCCGCTGGGAGTTGCCGCGCGCCATCGACTTGTAGACGATCAGCGTCGCTCCGCGCCCGGAGATCCGGATCGTGAGCGTGACGTCCTTGACCACGGTCCAGCGCCGCCAGTAGCTCGCCGGGAAGGCGTTGAAGTAGGTGCCGAAGGACAGCTTCTCCCCCGACCGCACCCGCAGCGCCGTGCGCGACTCGATCTGGTCGGGGTGGATGTTGGCCCCCGTCGAGGTCGACTGCCGGATGGCGGCGTTGTTGAGGTCCTTCGCCGCCCGGTTGCCGCCGATCTCGTACTTGTCGGCGTCGAGCCGCGCCTCCTCCGGGTCGACGTAGAGCGCCATCACGTCGAAGTCGCGGTCCACGGGCATGATCTGTCGCTGGAGCAGCCGGGTCGTCGTCATTCTTCGATGCCTCCACTGGTGAGCGCGGCGCCGTCCTCGAAGTGGGGTCGGAGCTTGTTGTCGAACATCGACAGCGCGGAGCCGATCGCCATGTGCATGTCGAGGTACTTGTAGGTGCCGAGGCGGCCGCCGAAGATCACCATCGGCTCGGCCTTGGCCAGCTCGCGGTACTTCAGCAGCTTGGCGCGGTCGTCGGCGGTGTTGATCGGGTAGTAGGGCTCGTCGCCCTCCTCGGCGAAGCGCGAGTACTCGTGCACCACGATCGTCTTGCCCGGGAGGTAGGTGCGCTCGGGGTGCAGGTGCTTGAACTCGAGCGTCCGCGTGTAGGGCAGGTCCTCGTCGTTGGCGTTGACCACGCCGGTGCCCTGGAAGTCGTCGACGTCGAGGGTCTCGGCCTCGAGGTCGATGGTGCGCCACGACAGGCGGCCCTCGGAGTTGCCGAAGTACTCGTCGACCGGGCCGGTGTAGACGATCGGGACCTTGCCCTTGTAGTCGTCGGCGACGTCGAAGAAGTCGGTGTCGACCCGGACCTCGATGTTGGGGTGGTCGGCCATCCGGGTCAGCCACGCGGTGTAGCCGTCGACCGGCAGGCCCTCGTAGGTGTCGTTGAAGTAGCGGTTGTCGAAGGTGTAGCGGACCGGGAGGCGCGTGATGATGTCGGCGCTCAGCTCCTTGGGGTCGGTCTGCCACTGCTTGGCGGTGTAGCCCTTCACGAACGCCTCGTAGAGCGGGCGGCCGATCAGGCTGATCGCCTTCTCCTCGAGGTTGGAGGCGTCCTCGGTGGCGATCTCGCTCGACTGCTCCGCGATCAGGGCGCGCGCCTCGTCGGGGGTGTGCGACGTGCCGAAGAACTGGTTGATCAGGCCGAGGTTCATCGGGAAGGAGTAGACCTGGCCCTGGTACTTGGCGAAGACCCGGTGCTGGTAGCCGGTGAAGTCGGTGAACCGGTTGACGTAGTCCCACACCCGCTTGTTGGAGGTGTGGAACAGGTGCGTCCCGTACTTGTGCACCTCGATCCCGGTCTCGGGATCGATCTCGCTGTAGGCGTTGCCGCCGAGGTGGTAGCGGCGCTCGAGGACCAGGACCTTGAGCCCGAGCTCGGTGGCGCAGCGTTCGGCGATCGTGAGACCGAAGAAGCCGGAGCCGACGACGACGAGATCAGGGACGGAGTCAGTCTGGGGCACGGGAGGTCATTCTACGGATGCCGACGGAAGCGACCGCATCCCCCGCGCGTCGCGCATGGCCCGGGTCACGTTGCGTGCCTCGGCGCGGCCGCCGCGCAGCGGGCTGAGCAGCACGACCAGCAGCGTCACCAGCCACGGCTTGAGCCGCACCAGCGCGTTCTCGCCGTAGCGCAGGTGGACCGCGAACAGGTTGCGGTACATGTAGTAGCCCTTCCACCCCGCCAGGTCGTGCTGCTGGTCGAAGTCGAGCTGCCGCACCAGGACGGCGTCGCGCAGCGCCCAGATCCGGAACCCCGCCCGTCGGGCGCGCAGGGCGTAGTCGACGTCGTCGTAGAAGATGAAGTACGTCGGGTCCGGGAGCCCGATCGCGGCCGACGACGTCGCGACGCACCATGAACCCCTCGAACGCCACGTTCTGCAGCTCCACGCGCTCCGGCATCGCGGCGCGGGTGCCGTAGGTGGTCTCGACCATCGCGGTCTTGGGCTTGATCGCCAGCGGGTTCGCCAGGTCGAAGACCACCGCGGCCTTCTCGACCAGCGCTCCGCTGGTGTCCTCGCGGACCGCCATCAGGCACGGCTCGTCGGCCGCCAGCAGCACCGTCAAGCACTCCGGCGCCGGCACGACGTCGTCGTCCATCAGCCAGATCCGGTCGAAGCCCTGCGTGTACGCCGTGCGGACCGCGAGGTGGAAGCCGCCCGCCCCGCCGAGGTTCTCCTCGGCGCGGAGCACCTGCAGGCCGGGGAGCGTGCTCGCGGCCAGCACGTCGGCGGTGTGGTCGGTGGAGGCGTTGTCGACCACGACCACCGCGTCGGCGGGACGGTCGAGCGCGGCCAGGCCGGCGAGCATCCGCGGCGAGCAGGTCGGCGCGGTTGTAGGTCACCACCGCGATCGCGACGGTCTCGGGTTTCGTGGCTCGCTCCGCTCGCACCTCAACCACCGTCCTGTCGACCTCGGTGGTCGAGGTGCGAGGAGCGCCAGCGACGAGCCACGAAACCCCGGTGGTTGAGGTGCGAGGAGCGCAAGCGACGAGCCACGAAACCCCGCCACCGCCGAGGAACCGCTGGTGACCGGTGAAGTCACCGCGCAGGCCGGCGTACATGGCGCGGGCGCTGAGCACCACCCGACGCGGCTGCGGCTTGGTCAGCAGGTAGAACCACAGCGTCTTCACGACGAAGGCCAGCGCGTGCGGCCAGCCGCGGTAGTCGCGGAGGTTGAGCAGGTTGTTGCGGGCCATGCAGTAGTGCTTGAGGTCGCTCGGGCTGTGGTTGTACGTCGTCCGGCCGAACATCATCGGGCTGCCGAGGTCGTCGGTGGCGGGGTGCCGGAAGTGCGCGCCGACGACGGTGGCGATCCGGGCCCCGGCGCGCTCGGCGCGCCACAGGTACTCGACGTCGTCGCCCCAGATGAAGAACTCCGCGCGCGGCAGCCCGATCCGGTCGACCAGGTCGCGGGTGACCAGCACGCCGTTGAACGGGATCACCACCCCGGCGATCAGCCCGGCGACGGCCGCGGCCTCGACCTCCGCCATCCGGTGCACCACGCGGGTGCCTCCGGGCAGCCGGATCGGGAAGCAGAGCCGTCCGGGGTCCTGCTCGGCGAGCACGGCCGGGCCCCAGAAGTCGAGGTCCTCGCGCTCGAGCAGGATCGCGAGGCAGTCGCGGTCGGGGACGCCGTCGTCGTCCATCAGCCAGGCCAGGTCGGCACCGCGCTCCATCGCCCAGCCCAGGCCCTCGTGGAACCCCCCGGCGCCGCCGCGGTTCTCGGGCAGCGTGCGGTGCACGACGCCCTCGGCGGCCAGCCACTCCCCGGTGCCGTCGGAGGAGGCGTTGTCGACCACCAGGACCTCGTCGACCTCGGGCACCTCGCGCAGCCGGGCGACCAGGCGCTGCAGCAGCGCCACCCGGTTGAAGGTCACCACCACGGCCACGACGCGCACGCGCCACACCCTAGGGGGCGACGGAGCGGGCAGCCTCGCTAGGTTGGGACGTGTGGACACCGACGCGATCCTCACGCTGCTGCAGGAGGTCGCCGAGGAGGTCATCAACCCCCGCTTCCGGTCCCTCGGCGAGGGCGAGGTGCACGAGAAGAACCCCGGCGACCTGGTGACCGTGGCCGACCACGAGGCCGAGGAGCTGATCACCGCCGCGCTGCTGGCCGCCTACCCCGACGCCGTCGTGCTCGGCGAGGAGGCCTACGCCCAGGACCCCTCGCTGCTCTCGCGGTACGCCGCCGCCGAGCACGCCTTCACCGTCGACCCGGTCGACGGCACCAAGAACTTCGTGCACGGCTCGAAGGACCACGCCGTGATGGTGGCGGAGGTCCGCGGCGGCGAGGTGACCCGCTCGTGGATCTGGCAGCCGCAGCACGCCCGCGCCTACGTCGCCGAGCTCGGCGCCGGCGCCTGGCTCGGCGGTCAGCGGCTGCACCGCCCGGCCCCGGGCGACCCCGGGTCCTGGCGGCTGGTCACCAGCCGCCGGCGCTGGCTCGGCCGCTCCCCCGGCGGTCTCGGCCCCCTCGAGCTGACCTGGGTCTGCTGCGGCGTCGACTACCCGCACCTGGTCGAGGCCGACGCCGACGTCGTCCTCTACGGCCACGCCAACCCGTGGGACCACGCCCCCGGCTCCCTGCTCCTCCGCGAGGCCGGCGGCCACACGGGCCGGCTCGACGGCGCCGCCTTCGACCCCCGGGTGCAGGGCCCGACCCTGGTCGCCGCGGCCGACCGGGCGACGTACGACGAGGTCGTCGCGCGGCTGCGCGCCGACCCTCTCCCCTGACCCGCCGGCCTGGCCCCCCTCGGCCCGCCCGTCTCGGACCGCCCGTCTCGGCCTGCCCGTCTCGGCCTGCCCGTCTCGGCCTGCCCGTCTCGGCCTGCCCGTCTCGGCCTGCCCGTCTCGGCCTGCACCGCCCTACCTTCTGGGCCTATCCCCCACCTTCCGGGCTCTTGCATCGGCCCAGAAGGTGGGACATCCCTGCTTAAGGTGGGACGTCGCTGTTTCTCCGCACCCCCGGGACCTTCTGGGCTTCCTCACCACCTTCTGGGCTCTTGCATCGGCCCAGAAGGTCCAACATCCCTGCTCAAGGTGGGATGTCCGCCCTTCGGCCTAGCAGGCGGTCCCGAGGTCGGTGGACTCGTTGGCGGCGTAGCCGGTGTCGCGGGAGCCGATGGAGCCGCCGGTGACGGACGTGGGCTGCTTGCGGCGCCGGGGCTTGGCGGCCGGTTCGGCGGTGCCCTCGGCGCGGTCGATGGCCTCCGCGACCTTGTCCTGCACCAGGTCGATGTCGGGATCGGCCGTGTTGATCATCGGAGGCACCAGCGACACGGTCGAGATCTTCTCGTTGCGGGCCTTCAGCGCCAGCGCCATGAAGCGGTCGAGCTCGGACGCCGGCAGGTTGGTGGAGATCATCTCGCTGGAGGCCTTGGCGATCTCCTCGAAGTTGGAGACCGCGGCCTGCGGGCTGATCTGCTGCAGCATCGCGTTCATCACGCACTTCTGCCGCGCCATCCGCGAGTAGTCGTCGGAGCCCTCACGGGCCCGGGCGAACCACAGGGTCTCGAAGCCGTCGAGCTTCTGGACACCGGGCTCGATGTGGTCGTAGAAGTCGTCACCGACGATGCCGATCGGGATCCGGTCGCGCACGTTGAGGGTGACCCCGCCCACCGCGTCGACCAGGCTCTTGAAGCCCTGGAGGTTGACCATCGCCCAGTAGTTGATCTTCAGGTCGGTGATGCCCTCGATCGCCATGATCGTGGCGGTGATGCCGGGGTTCTGGGACTTCGGGAAGAGCTCGGTGCGGTCGCCGGCCCAGGTGCTGACGCCGTTGAGGTAGCACTCGTCGCAGTCGAACCCGTCCGGGAACTGCTTGTCCATCACCGAGCCCGGCGCGAAGGGGAAGTTCTGCATGTTGCGCGGGAGGCTGATCAGCACGGTCTCGCCGGTCACGGCGTCGATCGAGGCGACCGTCATCGAGTCGGGGCGCAGGCCCCACCGTCCCGCGCCGGCGTCACCGCCCATCAGCAGCACGTTGAAGCGGCCGTCGTGCGCCCCCACCACGGTGCTGTCACCGAACATCGTGACGATGAAGTCGCGCTGGACGGCGACGATGTGGGCGCCGAAGAGCAGGGTGCCGGCGACGCCGAAGCAGAGCAGGCCGTTGACGCCGACGACGGCGCGCCGGTGGGCGAGCGCCAGCGTGAGCGGCTGGCCGAGCCGCCAGGCGTCGACGAACAGGTAGGCCCAGAAGAGCGCACCGGCGATCAGCGCGAGGCGCAGCACCAGCAGCAGGCCGGTGTTCGCGACCAGCCAGAAGACGAGGTCGCGGTGGACCAGCACGGCGAGCAGGGTCACGGTGAGCACCGCCAGCACGCCCAGCCAGACGCGGAACGCGATCCGGCCGACCGCGCGGTTGCCGGCCACGAGCTGGGCGGAGCCGGGGACCACCAGGGTCATCACCATCAGCGAGAGGGCGCGGCGGAAGCGCACGCGCGCGGCGCGCTCGGACAGTGGCGACATCGATCGAGCGCCTTTCTGCTGGGGAAGGAGCAGGGGCCCGACCAGTATCACCAGTCCCACGCGTCACATCCGGTCGCGACTCGCCGGTGCCTGCCCTCGGCATCTCGATCCGGGCCGACCGGAGCGGCCGGAGCGGCCGGAGCGGCCGGAGGCGGCTAGGACCGACCGGAGTCGATCTCCTGCTTCTTCGACAGCCGGTGCGCGCGCCGGATCTCGGCCTCGCGCATCCGGCGCACCTCCACGGGCGTCTCCGGCAGCAGCGGCGGGATCGGGCGCGACCGCCCGTCGCTGTCGACCGCCACGAACACGAAGTACGCCGAGGCCACGTGCAGCGGGTCGGACGACGGGTCGTTCCACGGCTGGGCCTCGACCCGGACGCCGATCTCCATCGACGAGCGACCCGCCCAGTTCACCTGGGCCAGCGTCCGCACGATGTCGCCCACGTGCACCGGCTCGAGGAACGCCACCGAGTCGAGCGCGGCGGTGACGGCGGGACCGGCGCTGTGCCGCTGCGCGACCGCCCCGGCGGTCGAGTCGGCGAGCTTGACGATCTCGCCGCCGTGCACGTTGCCGAGGAGGTTGGCCTCGCGGCTGGAGGTCATCATCGCCAGCGACACGCGGGCGTACGACGGGGCGTGGCCACGGGGGTCGTCCATGTGCGGCACGGTAGCGTCACGACCATGGCAGATCGTCCCGGACGCGGCGGCACGGGCGACGGTCCCGACTTCACCTGGCTCTACGGCGGCAAGGGCGCGCCCGACGGCGACCCCGACGCCACCCGCGCGATGCGTCGTCAGCCCCGACCCGACGACGAGGCGACGCAGGTGATGCGCAGCCAGCCGCGTGCCGCGGCCGCCCCGCCCGCCGACCCCACCGCCCCGCGTCGCGTCCAGCCGGCCCCGGCCCCGGCGAGCGGTTCGCCGGGCCGGACCCGCCGCGGCTGGCGCCCCCGGCTGCGTCGTCCCCGGCTGCGGCTGCGCACGTTGCTGGCGGTGCTGCTGCTCTGGGTGGTCTTCCTGGTCGCGGTGCCGGTCGTGGCGTGGCTCAACGTCGAGAAGGTCGCCTGGGAGCCGAAGGGCGCCCGACCCGACGACCAGCCCGGCACGACCTACCTGATGGTCGGCAGCGACTCCCGGGCCGGGCTGTCGGAGGAGGAGCGGCGTGAGCTCGGCACCGGCAACGACGCGGGCGACCGCACCGACACGATCATGGTGCTGCACACCGGCAAGGGGCCCAACCTGCTGATGTCGATCCCGCGCGACTCCCCCGCCGACGCGTCCAACGGCAAGATCAACGGCACCTACGCCGCCGGCGGGCCGAAGGGGCTGGTCTCCGCCGTCGAGGACCTCACCGGCATCCGGATCGACCAGTACATGGAGATCGGCATGGGCGGCGTGGTCGGCATCGTCGACGCGGTGGGCGGCATCGAGATCTGTCCGAAGGCACGGATCAACGACCCGAAGGCCAAGCTCAACATCAAGAAGGGCTGCCAGGAGGCCGACGGCCGGACGGCGCTGGGCTACTCGCGCACGCGGGCCTCCGCGCTCAGCGACCTCGCCCGGGTGCAGCAGCAGCGCGAGGTGGTCTCCGCGATCGGTCGCAAGGTCGTCTCGCCCTGGTCGGTGCTCAACCCGGTCCGCTACTACCGGCTCAACAACGCGCTGCCCGACTTCTTCACCTTCGGCGAGGGGATGAACCCCGTGCGCGCCGGCATGTGGGCGTTCGCGATGACCCGCGTCAACGGCGAGAACGGCCTCACCTGCACGGTGCCGCTGGCCGACGGGTCGGCCACCTGGGACCAGGAGCGCTCCCAGCAGATGTTCCAGGCGATCATCGACGACGACACCGAGTCGATCGGCAAGGACCTCTGCACCCCCTCGGGCCTGCCCGCGGGGGCGACAGGCGGGTAACCCCTCGATACTGGGGTCCGTGACCTCCTACGAGACCCTGACCTGGGACGTCGACGCCGACGGCATCGCGACCCTGACCCTGCACCGCCCCGACGCCCTCAACGCCTTCTCGGTGACGATGGCCCGCGAGCTGGAGCAGGTCTTCCTCACCGACGCCCGCGACGACGACGTCCGCGCCGTGGTCGTCACCGGCTCCGGCCGGGCGTTCTGCGCCGGCATGGACCTCTCGGCCGAGGGCAACGTGTTCGGTCTCGACGAGAGCCTCGCCCCGACCCCGGAGGAGCTGCGCACCCACCTGACGGAGGCGCCGTACGACGACGGGGTGCGCGACACCGGGGGCCGGGTCACGCTGGCGATCCACGCGCTGCCCAAGCCCGTGGTCGCCGCCATCAACGGGCCGGCGGTCGGCATCGGCGCCACGATGACGCTGGCGATGGACCTGCGGCTCGCCTCGACCAGGGCCCGGATCGGCTTCGTCTTCGGTCGCCTCGGCATCGTGCCGGAGGCCACGTCGAGCTGGTTCCTGCCGCGCATCGTCGGCATCCAGCAGGCCCTCGAGTGGGTCTACTCCGCCGACATCCTCACCGCCGAGGACGCCCTCGCCGGCCGGCTGGTGCGCTCGGTGCACGAGCCGGACGACTTGCTGCCGGCGACCTACGACCTGGTCCGGACGTTCGTGCGCGGCCGCTCACCGGTCGCCCTCGGCCTGGCCAAGCAGCTGCTCTACCGCAACAGCGCTGCCGCCGACCCGCTCGAGGCGCACCTGTCCGACTCGCTGGCGATGTTCTACACCTCGCTCGGTGACGGCAAGGAGGGGGTCGCGGCGTTCCGCGAGAAGCGCGACCCGCAGTTCACCGGCCGGGCCTCGCAGCTGCCCCGGATCTTCTGACCCCGACCTCCGCGCCGATCAGGCGGCCAGCCAGGGCAGCCAGACGGCCAGTCAGGCGGCGAGTCTGCGACGGAGCTTGAGCAGGATCCCGCTGAGCAGGCGGGACACCTGCTCCTGGGTGACCCCGACCTCGGCGCCGATCTGGGCCTGCGTGCGCCCCGCGAAGAAGCGCAGCTCGATGATCCTGCGGTCGCGCTCGGAGAGTGCGAGCATCAGCGGCTGGAGCGCCAGCCGCGCCTCGGCCGTGGCGAAGGCCGGGTCGAGGTCGCCGAGCCGGGCGGTCGGCGCCTCGGCGGTCTCGGCGGCGCCGTCGACGGCGTCGAGCGAGGTCGGGGAGAAGCAGCCGCTGGCCGCCTGGGCGTCGAGCACCAGGGTCAGGGGCACGTCGAGGTGCACGGCGATCTCCGAGGAGCGGGGGGTGCGTCCCAGCCGTTGGCTCAGCTCGGACTCGGCCCTGCTCACCTTCGCCTGGATCTCCTGGACCGAGCGCGGGGGGCGGACAGCCCAACCGGCGTCGCGGAAGTAGCGCTGGATCTCGCCGCGCAGGGTCGGCACCGCGTAGCTGAGGAAGTCGTCGCCGCGGGTGGGGTCGAACCCCCGGACGGCCTTGACCAGCCCCAGGTAGGCCACCTGGTCGAGGTCCTCGGAGGCGATCCCGCGTCCGTGGTAGCGGCGGGCCACCTCGCCGGCGACCCGCATGTTGAGCCGGATCACCTCGTCCTCGTAGCGGCGGCGCCGCTCCCCCTGGGAGGCCCGCGCCCGCGACAGCAGGCGGGCGGTCTCGAGCCGGCGCCGCGACTCGCTCAGGGCGGGCCCGGCGGTCGCCAGCCCGGAGGCGTGCGCACCGACGTCGGTGACGGTCACGGGAGAACCTCCGGCGGTGGCGTGCCGGGGTGGCACGGGACGGGACTCGCCCGATCGTGCCACGTGCTCACGGGCCCGACAATGGGAAAGTAAAACTTTCCCGGATCGGGCAGACGAAGGCCGGGGGCGCCGAAGTGGGGGGAATTCGGCGACCCCGACCTTGATGACGCCGTACCCGCGCGACACGCGGGTATGCATTTCTGGTCCGAAGTTCGTTCGCGGTGGTCTAGCCCGCACGGTTGTCGGACGCCAGGTACGGCTGGACGGTTCTCGGGCGACGATCCCGCCGGTCAGAGCTGCGACTGCACCCCGGCGAGCAGCTGGCGGGCGATCACGATCCGCTGGACCTGGTTGGTGCCCTCGTAGATCTGGGTGATCTTGGCGTCGCGCATCATCCGCTCCACCGGGTAGTCGCGGGTGTAGCCGTAGCCGCCCAGCACCTGGACGGCGTGGGTGGTGACCTCCATCGCGACGTCGGAGGCGAAGCACTTGGCCGAGGCGCCGAAGAAGGTGAGGTCGGGGTCGTTGCGCTCGGAGCGGCCGGCGGCGGCGTAGGTGAGCTGGCGGGCGGCCTCGACCTTCATGCCCATGTCGGCGAGCAGGAACTGCAGCCCCTGGAAGTCGGCGACGCTCCTGCCGAACTGCTGGCGCTCCTGGGCGTAGCCGAGCGCGAAGTCGAGAGCGCCCTGCGCGACGCCGACGGCCTGGGCGGCGATGGTGACCCGGGTGTGGTCGAGGGTGCGCATGGCGATCTCGAAGCCCTCGCCCTCGGTGCCGATCACCCGGTCGGCGGGGATCCGGACCCGGTCGAGGTAGACCTCGCGGGTGGGACTGCCCTTGATGCCGAGCTTCTTCTCCGGCGCGCCGAAGGAGAGCCCCTCGTCGGACTTCTCCACGACGAACGCCGTGATCCCCTTGGTGCGCTTCTCGGGGTCGGTGACCGCGAGCACGGTGTAGAACTCCGAGACGCCGGCGTTGGTGATCCAGCGCTTCACGCCGTCGAGCACCCAGCCGTCGCCGTCACGGACGGCCTTGGTCTTCATCGCGGCGGCGTCGGAGCCGGCGTCCGGCTCGGACAGGGCGTAGGAGAAGCCCTCACCGGCCGCGAGCCGGCCGAGATAGTGCTTCTTCATCTCCTCGCTGCCCGCCAGCATCACCGGCATCGACCCGAGCTTGTTGACCGCGGGGATCAGCGACGCCGACATGCAGGCGCGGGCGACCTCCTCGATGACCAGGCAGGTCGAGAGGGCGTCGGCCCCGGCCCCGCCGTACTGCTCGGGCACGTGCGGGGCGTGGAAGTCGGACGCGAGCAGCGCCACCGCGGCCTCCTCGGGGTAGCGCGCCTGCTCGTCGACGTCGGCCGCGAACGGCGCGACCTTGGCGTCGCAGACGGCGCGGACCGCCTCGCGCACCGCCTGGTGCTCCTCCGAGAGTCCGTACATCGGGTAGTCGCTGCTCATGGGTCACATCGTAGGTTCGCAGCCATGACCAGCTGGCAGGACCCCGACGCCGTCTCCCTCATGCTCGACGACGGCAAGACCTGGGCCGTGGTGGGGCTCTCGGGCGACCCGACGCGGACGGCGTACGAGATCGCCCGGCTGCTCCAGGACCGCGGCAAGCGGATCGTCCCCATCCACCCGGACGCCCCCACGGTGCTGGGCGAGCAGGGCTACGCCACCCTCGCCGACGTCCCCTTCCCGATCGACGTCGTCGACGTCTTCCGCCGCTCGGAGGCCGCCGGGGAGTTCGCCGACCAGGCCGTGGCCGTGGGTGCCCGCGGCGTCTGGTTCCAGCTCGGCGTGGTGGACGAGGCGGCTTTCGAGCGCACCACCGCCGCCGGCGTCCCGATGGTGATGGACACCTGCCCCGCCATCGAGTGGCGCCGCCGCCCCCGGGTGCTGTAACGCGGGGTTAGCCCCCACTGCCGCGGCCCTGCACCCCCGCGGCAGCGCGGACAGGCCCGCGCAAGTGCTCCCCGGCGCCGCGCCGGCGCCGGCCGCCGGGTCAGCGCAGGACCAGCCCGACCACGAGCGTCGCCAGCGAGACCGCCAGCACCACGATCTCGACGTACGCCGGCGTCCTGCGCACCCCCGGGGCCGGGACCCCGGCGGGGCGGTCCTCGGTGAGGCTCGCCACGACCGCGTCGCGGATCCGTTGCTCGACGTAGTCGGGGTAGGCGGACGCGGCCGCCGCGGCGGCTGCCCGGTGGTCCAGCCCGGTGACCGGCCGGCCGCCGAGCCCACCGATCGCGCTGCCGCGGACGAGCCGCTGCCGGGGGCGCCCCACCGCGGGCGACACGAACCGCCGGCCGTCCGCGACCACGGCCAGGGTGTGCCCGACCCGGACCTCCTCGATCGCCGTCAGCGGCAGTCGCGTCGTGGCGAGCAGCGAGCGCAGCACGAGGTCGCCGTGGTCGAGCCGCACCGCGGGGCGCAGGAACGCGGCCCACATCAACAGCCCGACGAGCACGCAACCGGCGAGGACCCAGAGGGGGAAGCCGTTGAGCACCCCCGTCACGAGCAGCGCCGCTGCCAGCACCAGACCCACGACCCCGGTCTCGCGTCCGCTCGCGGCCCGGAACCGCTCCACCGCCGCGTCGGTCACACCGCTCCTCCCACGCCCGGGGCACCGCCCGGCCGGTGCCCGACGCAGATTGCCTGCCCCGTCGCCGACAAGCCTATGCTGGCCGGTATGGCTTCTTCGTCCCCGACCGCAGTCACCGAGCGCGCCGGGCTCTCCGACGTGACCGGCACCGACGCCTCCCTCCGTCGGTTCCTGCACGGCCTTCCCGGCGTCGACCAGGTCGGCTGCGAGGCCCGGGCGGCCGGGCTCGGCACCCGCTCGATCAAGACGACCGCCAAGGAGTACGCGCTCGACCTCGCGATCCGGATGGTCGACCTCACGACCCTGGAGGGGCAGGACACGCACGGCAAGGTGCGCGCGCTCTCGTCGAAGGCGATGCGGCCCGACCCCACCGACCCGACCTGCCCCGCCGCGGCGGCCGTGTGCGTCTACCCCGACATGGTGGCGACGGCCCGCGAGACCCTCGGTGACAGCGGCGTCCACGTCGCCGCCGTCGCGACCGCGTTCCCCAGCGGCCGGGCCGCGCTCGACATCAAGCTCGCCGACACCCGCGACGCCGTCGAGGCCGGCGCCGACGAGATCGACATGGTCATCGACCGCGGGGCCTTCCTCTCGGGGCACTACCTGAAGGTCTTCGAGGAGATCGTCGCCGTGCGCGAGGCCTGCGCCCGTCCCAGCGGCGAGGACGCCCACCTCAAGGTCATCTTCGAGACCGGCGAGCTGCAGACCTACGACAACGTCCGCCGTGCCTCCTGGCTCGCGATGCTCGCCGGGGCGCACTTCATCAAGACCTCCACCGGCAAGGTGCAGCCGGCCGCCACCCTCCCGGTCACGCTGATCATGCTGCAGGCGGTCCGCGACTTCCGCGAGGCCACGGGCCAGATGATCGGCGTCAAGCCGGCCGGCGGCATCCGCACCAGCAAGGACGCCATCAAGTACCTCGTGATGGTCAACGAGGTGGCCGGCCCCGACTGGCTCGACCCCGACTGGTTCCGCTTCGGCGCCTCCACCCTGCTCAACGACCTGCTGATGCAGCGGTCGAAGATGAAGACCGGGCGCTACTCCGGTCCCGACTACGTGACCCTGGACTGATCACCATGACCTTCGACTACGCACCCGCACCCGAGTCCCGCAGCATCGTCGACATCAAGCCGTCCTACGGGCTGTTCATCGACGGTGAGTTCGTCGACGGCCACGGCGCCTCGTTCAAGACCATCAGCCCGGCCACCGAGGAGGTCCTCTCGGAGGTCGCGGAGGCCGACGAGGCCGACGTCGACGCCGCCGTCCGCGCCGCCCGCCGGGCCCACACCCGGGTCTGGTCGAAGATGCCCGGCTCCGAGCGCGCCAAGTACCTCTTCCGGATCGCGCGGATCATGCAGGAGCGCGGCCGTGAGATCGCCGTCCTCGAGTCGATCGACAACGGCAAGCCGATCAAGGAGTCCCGCGACGTCGACGTGCCGACGGCGGCCGCGCACTTCTTCTACTACGCCGGCTGGGCCGACAAGCTCGAGCACTCCGGCTACGGCACCACCCCGCTCGGGGTCGCCGGTCAGATCATCCCGTGGAACTTCCCGCTGCTCATGCTGGCGTGGAAGATCGCGCCCGCCCTGGCGTGCGGCAACACCGTGGTGCTCAAGCCCGCGGAGACCACGCCGCTCACGGCGCTGCTCTTCGCCGAGATCTGCCAGCAGGCCGACCTCCCGCCGGGCGTCGTCAACATCATCACCGGCGCCGGCGGCACCGGGCAGGCCCTGGTCTCGCACCCCGACATCGACAAGGTCGCCTTCACCGGCTCGACCGGCGTCGGCAAGGCCATCGCCCGCACGATCGCCGGCACCGACAAGCGGGCCACGCTCGAGCTGGGCGGCAAGGCCGCCAACATCGTCTTCGACGACGCGGCGCTCGACCAGGCGGTCGAGGGCATCGTCACCGGCATCTTCTTCAACCAGGGTCACGTCTGCTGCGCGGGCTCGCGACTGCTGGTGCAGGAGTCCATCGCCGACGACCTGCTCGAGCGGCTCAAGCGCCGGATGTCGACGCTGCGCCTGGGCGACCCCCTCGACAAGAACACCGACGTCGGCGCCATCAACTCCGCCGCCCAGCTGGCCCGGATCCGCGAGCTCTCGGCGGTCGGTGAGGCGGAGGGTGCCGAGCGCTGGTCCCCGGACTGCGACCTGCCCAGCAACGGCTTCTGGTTCGCCCCGACCGTCTTCACCGGCGTCTCGCAGGCGCACCGGATCGCCCGCGAGGAGATCTTCGGACCGGTGCTGTCGGTGCTGACCTTCCGCACGCCCGCCGAGGCGGTCGAGAAGGCCAACAACACGCCGTACGGGCTCTCCGCCGGCATCTGGACCGAGAAGGGATCCCGCATCCTCAAGGTCGCCGGGCAGCTCCGCGCCGGGGTCGTCTGGGCCAACACGTTCAACAAGTTCGACCCCACCAGCCCCTTCGGCGGCTACCAGGAGTCGGGCTACGGCCGCGAGGGTGGTCGGCACGGGCTGGCCGCCTACCTGAAGGGTGGTGAGTGATCGATGGCACGCCTCGACGTCCGCAAGACCTACAAGCTCTACATCGGTGGTGAGTTCCCGCGCTCGGAGTCCGGGCACTCCTACGTCGTCAACGACGCGAAGGGGAAGTTCGTGGCCAATGCCGCCCTCGCCTCCCGCAAGGACGGCCGCGACGCGGTCGTCGCCGCGCGCAAGGCGTTCGGCGGCTGGTCCGCCCGCACGGCCTACAACCGGGGCCAGGTGCTCTACCGCGTCGCCGAGGTGATGGAGGACAGGCGGGCGCAGTTCGTCGACGCCGTCCGCCAGAGCGAGGGGCTGAGCGCCGCCCGGGCCGGCGCCGTCGTCGACCAGGCCATCGACCGGCTGGTCTGGTACGCCGGGTGGTCCGACAAGCTCACCCAGGTCGTGGGCAACGCCAACCCCGTCGCGGGCCCGTTCTTCAACCTCTCCACCCCCGAGCCCACCGGGGTCGTCGCGGTGCTGGCGCCCCAGGAGTCCTCGCTGCTCGGGCTCGTCAGCGCGATCGCGCCGGTCGTGGTCAGCGGCAACACCGCCGTGGTCGTCTCCTCGTTCGAGCGACCGCTGCCGGCCGTGACCCTGGCCGAGGTGCTGGCCACCTCCGACCTGCCCGGTGGCGTCGTCAACATCCTCACCGGCTCCGCCGCGACCGTCGGTCCGTGGCTGGCCTCCCACATGGACGTCAACGCCATCGACCTCGTCGGCGCGGCCGGCGACACCGAGCTCGCCACCGACCTCGAGGTCGCCGCGGCCGACAACCTCAAGCGTGTACGCCGCGCCCCCGCGGCCGAGCCCGACTGGACCCTCGCCCCCGCGCTCGACACGATGACGGCCTTCCTGGAGATCAAGACCGTGTGGCACCCGATGGGTGTCTGAGGCCCGGGTCGTCCGGCAAGATGGCGGGGTGCCCGCCCAGGTGATCGTCCTCGCCGGACCCAGTGGGTCGGGCAAGTCACGGCTCGCCGAGCGGCTCGCGCTCCCGGTCCTGCGCCTCGACGACTTCTACAAGTCGGCGGGCGACCCCGACCTGCCCCACATCGACCACGGCGCCAACGCCGGCCTGGTCGACTGGGACCATCCCGACTCCTGGTGGCGCGAGGAGGCCCTCGCCGCCGTCCGCACGCTCTGCGCCCAGGGCCGCGTCGACGTGCCGATCTACGACCTCGCCCGCGACGGCCGGTGCGGCCACCGGGTGCTCGACCTCCAGGGCTCCCGGGTCTTCGTCGCCGAGGGCATCTTCGCCCAGGAGATCGTGCCGGACTGCCGAGCCCGAGGACTGCTCGCGGCGGCGTACTGCCTGCGCCAGCACCCGGTCGTCACGTTCTGGCGGCGGCTCACCCGCGACCTGCGCGAGCACCGCAAACCGCCGCTGGTCCTGGTCCGTCGCGGTCTCGCGCTGCTGCGCGACCAGCGTCGGGTGGTCGAGCACGCCGTGGCCCTCGGGTGCGAGCCCGTCACCGCCGACGAGGCCGTGCAGCGGATCAACGACCTGGTCAACCAGCCCGCCGGCTAGGCATCATCAGCAGATGACCACTCCGCTCGCAGACCGGCTCGTGGAGCTGCTCCGGCACGCTGGCACCGGCGGCCTGCGCCAGCCCGACCAGCGCTCCTGCGGCGCCGCCTGCCTGGTGGTGGCCCGGATGCTGCTCGATCCGGCGTACGCCGACCTGGCGGCGCCCGCGTTCCGCCCGGAGGTGCTCGGGATGCACGGGCGGGTCACCGGCCCGGTCGACGCCCGCGGCGCGCTGCAGGTGCCGTGGCCGCGGGCGCTCGGCACGCCGCCCTGGGCGGTGGCCCGCCAGCTGTCCTCGACGACCGCGAAGCGCTACTCCGCCCGCCTGGTGGTCGGGCGCGAGGCGGCGTACGACCGGGTGGTCGACTCGCACCTCCCCGCCGGCCTCTACGTCGGCAGCCGGTGGCTGCCCCGCCACGTCGTGCTCGTCGTGGCGGCGACCGCGGAGCGACTCACCTGCTACGAGCCCAGCCGCGGCGCGGCGGTCACCGTCGATCGCGATGCCTTCGTCGGCGGCCGGCTCCGGGCCACCGGCTGGGACCGTCCGTGGGCGGTCGTCACGACATGAGGGCGGCGTACCCGGGCTTGATCACCCGGTCGATGAGCTCGAGGCGCTCGTCGAACGGCAGGAACGCCGACTTCATCGCGTTGATCGTGAACCACCGCAGGTCGGCGAGGTCGTAGCCGAAGGCCTCGACGAGCGAGGTCATCTCGTCGGTCATCGACGTGCCGCTCATCAGCCGGTTGTCGGTGTTGACGGTGACCCGGAACCGCAGCTTCGTCAGCATCCCGATGGGGTGCTCGGCGATCGACGTCGCGGCGCCGGTCTGGATGTTGGAGGCCGGGCACATCTCGAGCGGGATCCGCATGTCCCGCACGTAGCTGGCGAGCCGGCCGAGCTCGACCGAGCCGTCGTCGTTCACGGTGATGTCGTCGACGATGCGGACGCCGTGACCGAGCCGGTCGGCGCCGCACCACTGGATCGCCTGCCAGATCGAGGGCAGGCCGAACGCCTCGCCGGCGTGGATCGTGAAGTGGGAGTTCTCGCGCTGGAGGTACTCGAACGCGTCGAGGTGACGGGTCGGGGGGTAGCCCGCCTCGGCACCGGCGATGTCGAAGCCCGCGACCCCGCGGTCGCGCCAGGCCACGGCCAGCTGGGCGATCTCCATCGACCGCGCCTGGTGCCGCATCGCGGTCAGCAGCTGGCGGACGACGATCCGGCCGTCGGCGGCGGCGGTGGCCTCGTCGAAGCCCTGCTGCACGGCGGCGACGACCTCGTCGAGCGTGAGGCCCATCGAGACGTGCTGCTCGGGCGCGTAGCGGATCTCGGCGTAGACGACGCCGTCGGCGGCGAGGTCCTCGACGCACTCGCGCGCGACCCGGGTGAGCGACGGGCCGGTCTGCATCACGGCGACGGTGTGGTCGAAGGTCTCCAGGTAGCGCTCCAGCGAGCCGGAGTCAGCGGACTCCGCGAACCACCGGCCGAGGCCGTCGGCGTCGTCGGCGGGGAGCTCGTGATCGACCTCGGTCGCCAGCTCGAGGATCGTCGCCGGACGGAGGCCGCCGTCGAGGTGGTCGTGCAGGAGGACCTTCGGCGCCTGCCGGATCTGGTCACGGGTGGGGGCGATAGGTTCCATTCGAGTCATCCAACCACCACGGGCACCGGCAGGGGACACCACATGCGCACCTTCACCACCTTCGAGGAGCTGGCCGCAGCGGCCGGTGAGGAGATCGGCACGAGCGAGTGGGTCGAGATCGACCAGGCGCGCGTCGACCAGTTCGCGGAGGCGACCGGGGACCACCAGTGGATCCACGTCGACGCCGAGCGCGCGGCGCAGGCGACCCTTCGGCGGCACCATCGCCCACGGCTACCTCACGCTCTCGCTGCTGCCGTGGCTGGGCTCGAAGGTGTTCAGCCTCGAGACCCCGGGCGCCAAGCTCAACTACGGCGCTCAACAAGGTCCGCTTCCCCCACCCCGTGCGGGTCGGCAAGCGCGTCCGCGTGACCATCACCCTCGGCGAGATCACCGACGATGCCCGCCGGCCGCCAGCTCACGATGCGCAGCGTGATCGAGATCGAGGACGAGCCGAAGCCGGCCTGCGTCGCCGAGAACGTCGTCCTGCTGCTGTCCTGAGAGCTCGACGGGCGCATCGCGTCGCGGTGAGGTTTCGTGGCTCGGGCCTGGCGGCCCTCGCACCTCAACCACCGGAGAACCGGCCCCACCTCGACCACCGCGGCGTCCCCCGGTGGTTGAGGTGCGAGGAGCGCCAGCGACGAGCCACGAACCCGTCAGACCGTCGACTCGACCACCGCGGCGAGACCCCCGGTGGTTGAGGTGCGAGGAGCGCCAGCGACGAGCCACGAAACCACCACCTGTCAGGCGGTGGCGGCCATCCAGGCCACCGTGCGCCGGGCGATCTCGTCGCCGGCGTCCTCCTGCACGAAGTGGCTGCCGCGCAGGCGCGCGTGCGGCTGACCGGCGGCGCCGGGGACGTGCTTGAGCAGCGGCCCGTCTGCCTTGCCCAGGATCGGGTCGTGCTTGCCGAAGAGCGTGAGGAACGGCTTCTCCCACTGGCCCAGCCGCTCCCAGGCCACCCGGTTGGCGGGCACCGCGGGGTCGGCGGGCGAGGTGGGCACCAGCGCCGGGAAGGCCCGGGCACCCGCCTTGTGCGCCGCGCTCGGGAACGGCGCGTCGTAGGCAGCGCGCTCGGCCCTGCTGAGCCGGCGCTTGGTGCCGGCGGCCACGATCCGGCCGACCGGCAGCACCGGCACGTGCAGCGCGAACGCCCGCCACGCCTTGAACGCCAGCGGGCTCGGGCGGTCGGCGGTCGGCAGGAAGCCGTTGGCGACCACGATCCGTGCGAACCGGTCGGGCTGCTCGGTGGCCAGCCGCAGTCCGAGCAGCGAACCCCAGTCCTGGCACACGAGCGTGATGTCGCGCAGGTCGAGGGCCACGAGCCACTCGGTCAGCCAGTCCATGTGCGACTGGTAGGAGTAGTCGGCCACGGCACCGGGCTTGTCCGACCTGCCGAACCCGACGAGGTCGGGTGCGACCGCACGATGTCCGGCGGCAGCGAAGACCGGGACCATGTGCCGGTAGAGGTAGCTCCACGTGGGCTCGCCATGGAGCATCAGCACGGGGGCGCCGTCCGCCGGCCCGGCCTCCACGTGGTGCATCCGCAGGCCGTCGCCCACCTCGGTGTAGTGCGGCGCGAAGTCGTAGTCAGGGAGGTCGCGAAAGCGTGCGTCGGGGGTGCGCAGGGCGGTCATGACCGCCAGTCTGGCAGCCCCGTACGCCGCAGCAGCCTCAGCCGACCCGGTCGATCACCAGCGGCACGGGCGAGTACGACGTGCCGGCGGGCGCGACGTCGTAGCCGCCCTCGAGCGAGGCGAGCGCCCGGTCGAAGCGAGCGGGCTCGTCGGTGAGCAGCGTGAGCAGCGGCTCGCCCTCGGTGACGTGTCGCCGGGACGGGCGTGCCAGACCACGCCGGCGCCGGCCTGCACCGGGTCCTCCTTGCGGGCCCGGCCGGCCCCGAGCCGCCAGGCGGCCATGCCGACCGCCATCGCGTCGAGCCGGGTGAGCACGCCCGACGACGGGCGCCGCGACGACGTGCTGCTCGCGCGCCTGCGGCAGCGGCGCGTCGGGGTCGCCGCCCTGGGCCCGGATCATCGCCTTCCAGGCGTCCATGGCGGAGCCGTCGGCCAGCTTGTCGGCGGGGTCGACGTCGTCGCGACCGGCACCGGCGAGCATCTCGCGGGCCAGCGCCAGGGTCAGCTCGACGACGTCGGCGGGTCCGCCGCCGGCGAGCACCTCGACCGACTCGGCGACCTCGATGCGCGTTGCCGGCGGTGCGGCCGAGCGGCGTGCTCATGTCGGTGAGCAGCGCGACGGTGTGCACCCCGGCGTCGGTGCCGAGGGCGACCATCGTCTCGGCGAGCTCGCGGGCGCGGTCGACGTCCTTCATGAACGCGCCCGCTGCCGACCTTGACGTCGAGCACCAGCGAGCCGGTGCCCTCGGCGATCTTCTTGCTCATGATCGAGGAGGCGATCAGCGGGATCGCCTCGACGGTGCCGGTGACGTCGCGCAGCGCGTAGAGCTTCTTGTCGGCCGGGGCGAGGCCGTCGCCGGCCGCGCAGATCACGGCTCCGACCGACTCGAGCTGCGACAGCATCTCCTCGTTGGACAGCGCGGCGCGCCAGCCGGGGATCGCCTCGAGCTTGTCGAGCGTGCCGCCGGTGTGGCCGAGGCCGCGGCCGGACAGCTGCGGCACCGCGACCCCGCAGGCCGCCACCAGCGGGGCGAGCGGCAGCGTGATCTTGTCGCCCACGCCGCCGGTGGAGTGCTTGTCGGCGGTCGGGCGCGAGAGGGCGGAGAAGTCCATCCGCTCCCCCGACGCGATCATCGCCGCGGTCCACCGGGAGATCTCGGGGCGGGTCATGCCGTTGAGCAGGATCGCCATCGCCAGCGCCGCCATCTGCTCGTCGGCGACGTCCCCGCGCGTGTAGGCGTCGATCACCCAGTCGATCTGGCTGTCGCTCAGCTCACCGCCGTCGCGCTTGGCGATGATCACCTCGACCGCATCGTGCTCCGTCATCCGAGCGACCCTATCCGCCGGTGCCGCCGGAGACCGTGGCGAGGTCGTCCGGGCCGAAGGCCTGGGGCAGCACGTCGTCCATGGCCAGGACCCCGGTCGGCGTCTGCACGAGCAGGTCGGCGCCCCCGTGCTCCCACAGCAGCTGGCGGCAACGTCCGCACGGCATGATCACCGCGCCGTCGGCGTTGACGCAGACGAAGTGGGTCAGGCGCCCGCCCCCGCCCGCCACCAGCGACGAGACCAGGCCGCACTCGGCGCAGAGGGTGACGCCGTACGCCGCGTTCTCGACGTTGCAGCCGACCACGACGCGGCCGTCGTCGACGCGGGCCGCCGCGCCGACGGGGAACCTGCTGTAGGGCGCGTAGGCGCTGCGCGAGACCTCCACGGCGGCGGCGTGCAAGCGCCGCCCAGTCCGCTGCTTCGTCCGTCATCACGAGCCTCCTCGTCTCCGGGCACTCCCCGACCAGGGGCCCGCGGGCCCAGCCTCGCCCACCGGCGCCGAGGCCGGCAATCCGGGGTCCGGCGAGCGCGCGCCAGGTCGCAACTCGATAACCCTTCTGTTGGGGGGGTCCCACACGTCCCGCAATTGGGTACGGTGACCGATCGTTGCCCCCACCGGAGCGGGGCGAAGACTTGGAGGCAGTTGTGAAGAAGATGAGCAGGGCCGTCGTCGGCGGCATCGCAGCCCTGGCGGTGTCGACCGCCCTGGTGGCCTGTGGCGACGCACCCGAGGAGTCGAGCGACGGCGAGGGTTCCGGGGCCTCCGCCAGCGACTTCCAGCCGTGCATCGTCTCCGACGCTGGTGGCTTCGACGACAAGTCGTTCAACCAGCTCGGTTTCGAGGGCGCCACGAAGGCCGCCGACGAGCTCGGCGCCGAGCTGACCGCGGTGGAGTCCAACAGCGAGAACGACTACGGCCCCAACCTCGAGAGCCTGGTCTCCGAGGGCTGCGACGTCATCGTGACCGTCGGCTTCGCGCTCGCCGCGGCCACCAAGGAGTCGGCCGCGGCCAACCCCGAGATCGAGTACGTGCTCATCGACGACTCGGCCGACGGCGGCGACGACGGCCAGACCTTCGACGGGCAGGCCGACGTCGAGAACATCAAGCCGCTGCTCTACAACACCGCCGAGGCGGCCTTCCTGGCCGGCTACGCGGCCGCCGACTACAGCACCACCGGCGTCGTGGGCACCTACGGCGGTCAGCCCTTCCCGACCGTCACGATCTTCATGGACGGCTTCAAGCAGGGCGTCGACTACTACTCCCAGGAGAAGGGCAAGGACGTCAAGGTCGTCGGCTGGGACGGTGAGAACGGCTCGTTCACCGGTGGCTTCGAGGCCAACCAGGCCGCCACCAACACCGCCAAGCAGCTGCTCGACCAGAACGTCGACGTGATCCTGCCGGTCGGCGGCCCCATCTACCAGGGCGCGCTGACGGCCATCTCCGACTCCAACAGCGACGTCGCGATGATCGGTGTCGACGCCGACGTCTACGAGACCGACCCGACCACGCAGGACGTCATCCTGACCTCGATCCTCAAGGGCATGGACGTCTCGACCTACGAGGCGGTCCTGGCCGCCGGCCAGGACGAGTTCGACTTCGAGCCGTACGTCGGCACGCTGGAGAACGACGGTGTCGGCCTCGCTCCGTTCCACAACTTCGAGGACAAGATCTCCGACTCGCTCCAGGGCGAGCTCGACGAGATCCGCGCGGGCATCATCGACGGCTCCATCCCGGTGACGTCCTACCTCAAGCAGTGAGCTGACGGCAGGGGGAGGTCGACGCAGGTCGGCCTCCCCCTGTCGCTCGCCCGGCCGACGCTGTCGGGCCCCGGACCCCGTCTCACCGCACTCTCCTAGGATCGGCCCATGCAGCTCGCCTTGCGTCACGTCACCAAGCGCTTCGGCACCCTGGTCGCCAACGACCGCATCTCCCTGACCGTCGAGCCCGGGCGAGATCCACTGCCTGCTGGGCGAGAACGGCGCCGGCAAGTCGACGCTGATGAACGTCCTCTACGGCCTCTACCAGGCCGACGAGGGCGAGATCGTCCTCGACGGCAAGGTGCAGCACTTCGCCGGCCCCGGCGACGCGATCGCCGCCGGCATCGGCATGGTCCACCAGCACTTCATGCTGGTCCCCGTCTTCACCGTCGCCGAGAACGTGATGCTCGGCAACGAGTCCACCGGCTTCGGCGGATCGCTCGACCTCGACGCCGCTCGCGAGCGCGTCCGTGAGATCTCGGAGCGGTTCGGTTTCGCCGTCGACCCCGACGCGATCGTGGAGGACCTCCCGGTCGGCGTCCAGCAGCGGGTCGAGATCATCAAGGCCCTGTCCCGCGACGCCCGGGTGCTCGTCTTCGACGAGCCCACCGCGGTGCTCACCCCGCAGGAGACCGACGAGCTGATGCAGATCATGCGCCAGCTGCAGGAGTCCGGCGCCGCCATCGTCTTCATCACCCACAAGCTGCGCGAGGTGCGCGAGGTCGCCGACCGGATCACCGTGATCCGGCTCGGCAAGGTCGTCGGCGAGGCCGAGCCGACCGCCACCAACGCCGAGCTCGCCTCCCTGATGGTCGGCCGCCCGGTCGAGCTCACCGTCCAGAAGGAGGAGCCCACCCTGGGGGACGACGCCCTCGTGGTCTCGGGCCTCACCGTGGCCGACAGCGGCGGGCTGCTCCACCTCAACGACGTCAGCTTCACGGTCCGCGCCGGCGAGGTCCTCGCCGTGGCCGGGGTGCAGGGCAACGGCCAGACCGAGCTCACCGAGGCGATGGTGGGGCTCCAGCACCACGTCCGCGGGTCGATCCGGCTGGACGGCCAGGAGCTGGTCGGGCGCGGGGTGCGCGACATCCTCGAGGCCGGGGTCGGCTTCATCCCGGAGGACCGTCAGGTCGACGGGCTGGTCGGCACCTTCAGCATCGCCGAGAACCTCATGCTCGACCGGAGCTTCAGCGCCCCGTTCGTCCGGGCGGGGTCCCTGCAGCTGGGCACCCGCGACGAGTTCGCCCAGCAGAAGCTCGACGAGTACGACATCCGGGCTCCCGGCATCACGACCCAGGCCGGCAACCTGTCCGGCGGCAACCAGCAGAAGGTCGTCGTCGCCCGCGAGCTGTCCCGCCCGCTGCGGCTGCTCGTGGCGGCCCAGCCGACGCGCGGGGTCGACGTGGGCTCGATCGAGTTCATCCACAAGCAGATCATCGCCACGCGCGACAGCGGCGTCCCGGTCCTGGTCGTGTCCACCGAGCTCGACGAGGTGGTCGCGCTCGCCGACCGGATCATGGTGCTCTACCGCGGGCGGATCGTCGGGATCGTCCCGGGCGACACCCCCCGCGAGGTGCTCGGCCTGATGATGACCGGAGAACGACCGGCAGGAGCCGTCGCGTGACCACACCCGAGGACCGGCCCCAGGACCAGCCCGAGGACCAGCCCCAGGATCCGGGCACCGCGCCCCAGGGCTCTCCCGACCCCGACGTCGACCGGCCGCACCAGCCGGACAACGCGCACTGGCACAACGTGTGGCGCTCGATCACCACCGGCAACGCGACCGTCGCGCTGGGCGCCGTGCTGCTCGCGGTCGTGGTCGGCTCGCTGCTGATCCTGGCGACCGACGACGCCGTCCGCGAGGCGGCCGGCTACATCACCGCCCGTCCGGGTGACTTCTTCCGTGCCTCGGGTGATGCCATCTCGGGCGCCTACAGCGCCCTGTTCCGCGGCTCGATCTACAACAGTCGGGCCGACGGCTTCGCGACGTCGATCCGCCCGCTCACCGAGACCCTGAAGTTCGCCGGCCCGTTGATCGCGGCCGGTCTCGGGGTGGGCCTGGCCTTCCGCGCCGGCATGTTCAACATCGGTGGCCGCGGCCAGATGCTGCTGGCCGGTGCCGCGGCGGGCTGGGTCGGCATCAACGTCGACCTGCCGACCCCGCTGCACCTGGCCGTCGCCGTCCTCGCCGGCATGCTCGCCGCGGCCCTGTGGGCCGGCCTGGCCGGCCTGCTGAAGGCGCGCACCGGGGCGCACGAGGTGATCGTGACGATCATGCTCAACTACATCGGCTTCTACCTGGTCTTCTACGCCCTCTCCAAGCAGTCCATCCTGCAGGCGCCGGGCTCGGTCAACCCGAAGTCGCTCCCGATGCAGGACAGCGCGGTGCTGCCGAAGATCGCCGGCGACCGCTACAACCTCCACCTCGGCTTCCTGCTGGCCCTGGTCGCCGTGGTCGCCGTGTGGTGGCTGCTCAGCCGTTCCTCGCTCGGCTACCGCTTCCGAGCCGTCGGCGAGAACCCGCACGCCGCCCGCACCGCCGGCATCGACGTCGGCCGCACCTACGTCATCGCGATGCTGCTGGCGGGTGCCCTGGTCGGGCTCGCGGGCGCCAACCAGGTGCTCGGCACCGTGCCCAACGGGGTCACCATCGACGTCGACGCCGGCATCGGCTTCGACGCGATCACCGTGGCCCTGCTGGGCCGCTCGCACCCGCTCGGCATCCTCGGCGCCGGGCTGCTGTTCGGCGCGTTCAAGGCCGGTGGCTTCTCCATGCAGGCCTCCGAGGGCATCCCGGTCGACATCGTGCTCGTCATCCAGTCGCTCATCGTGCTGTTCATCGCGGCACCGCCGCTCGTGCGGGCGATCTTCCGACTGCCCTCGAAGGAGGCGAAGTGAGCCACACCGCCACCCCGGCCACGGGCTCGGACGCCAGCGGTCCCGCCACCGACGGGCCGCAGGTCATCTCGGTCGTCACCAAGAAGGTGCCGGTGCTGCTCGGGGTGCTGACCGTGGCCCTCGGCGCCGCGGTCGTGTTCGGTGCGCAGGAGGGCGACACGACGTTCCGGCTGGCGACCCGCAGGGACCTCTTCCAGCTGCCCGACGTCACCGTGCCCGCCGAGACCACGGCGCTGCTCATGGTGGCGGTGATGGCGGTGCTCACCGGCCTGGCGACCCGCTACTACCTCCTCGAGCGCAGCACTCCGCTGTGGCTGCCTGCCGGCTACGCCGTGCTCGGCATGTTCGGCTTCCTGTCGTGGGCGGCCGCCGGTGGCACGGTGCCGATGATCGGGCTGCTCGCAGGCTCGCTCGCCCTCGCCGTACCCCTGGTCTTCGGCGCGCTGGGCGGCGT
The DNA here is from genome assembly GCA_963834285.1 of uncultured Actinomycetota bacterium. GTDB lineage: Bacteria > Actinomycetota > Actinomycetes > Propionibacteriales > Nocardioidaceae > Nocardioides. Next base: position 245,712 of record CAWIAZ010000013.1, read on the forward strand.
GCTCGGCGAGCGGGCCGGGGTCGTCAACATCGCCATCGACGGCCAGCTGCTCGCCGGTGCCTTCGCCGCCGCGCTGATCGGCTCGGTCACCGGGTCGCCGTGGATCGGCGTGCTGGGGGCCATGATCGCCGGCGCTCTCGTCGCGCTGGTCCTGGGCCTGTTCGCGATCAGCTACTTCGTCGACCAGATCATCGTCGGCGTCGTGCTCAACGTGCTGGTCATCGGCGTCACCAGCTTCATGTTCTCCCAGGTGCTGGCGCCCAACGCGGCGTCCCTCAACTCCCCGCCCCGGCTCAGCGGCGTGTCGATCCCGGGACTGTCCCAGATCCCCGTGCTCGGCCCGATCCTGTTCCGGCAGTCGCCGATCGTCTACCTGCTCTACATCGCGGTCGCCGTGGTCACCTACTCGCTCTACCGCACCAAGTGGGGGCTGCGGGTCCGCGCCGTCGGCGAGCACCCCAAGGCCGCAGACACGGTGGGCATCAACGTCAACCGCACCCGCTACCGCACCATCCTGCTCGCCGGTGCGATCGCCGGCGCCGGCGGCGCGTTCTACACCTTGGTCTCGGTGCCCGCCTTCAACCGCGAGATGACCGGCGGCGCGGGCTACATCGCGCTGGCGGCGGTCATCTTCGGCAAGTGGGACCCGATCAAGGCCACGCTGGCCGCGCTGCTGTTCGGGTTCGCCTCCAACCTCCAGGGCGTGCTGTCCGTGCTCGGCTCGCCCGTGCCGAGCCAGCTGATGCTGATGCTCCCCTACGTCGTCACCGTGTTCGCCGTCGCCGGTCTGGTCGGGCGGTCGCGACCACCCGCGGCGGTCGGGACGCCGTACCGCAAGACCTGACCTCCGGGCCAGGAGTGGGCCAGGAGTGGGCCAGGACTGGGTCAGTAGTCGCGGGAGGGGTGGCGCAGGGCGACCTCGGCCAGCACCCGCGCGCCGATCCCGATGGCCCGCTCGTCGACGACGAGGTTGCCCTGGTGCAGGTCGTACGTCGGCCCGCCCGGGCGGCGGGTGCCGAGCCGCGCCATCGCGCCGGGCACCTGCTCGAGGTACCAGCCGTAGTCCTCGCCGCCGAGGCTCTGCGGCACGCTCACCTGGCCGTGCGGCCCGAGCACCTCGTGCACGGCGGCGGCGAGCACGGAGTTGGCGGCCGGCTCGTTGACCACGGGCGGGACGCCGCGCTGGTAGTCGACGATCGCGTTGACGCCGTAGGGCCGCACGATCTCGAGGATCGCCTCGCGGATCATCGGCTCGCACTCGGTCCAGGCCACGGCGTCGAGGATGCGCACCGTCCCGGCGACGATGCCGGTGCCGGGGATGACGTTGGGCGCCGAGCCGGCGCGGATGATCCCCCACACGACGCTGACCCCGGCGCGCGGATCCATCCGGCGGCTGATCACGGCCGGGAGCTCGGTGGTGACCTTGGCCAGGGCGAACGTGAGGTCGCCGGTGAGGTGCGGGCGCGACGTGTGGCCCCCGGTGCCCTCGAGCCGGACCTCGATCTTGTCGGCGGCGCTGGTGAGCGCACCCGCTCGCAGCCCCACGCGGCCGACGTCGACGCCGGGGTCGCAGTGCAGCGCGAAGATCCGCTCGACCCCGTCGAGGACGTCCTGGGCGACGAGGTGGACCGCCCCGCCGGGCATGACCTCCTCCGCCGGCTGGAACACCGCCCGGACGCCGCGGGGCAGGCCGTCGCGCTCGTGGACCTCGGCCAGCGCCAGCGCGGCCCCCACCAGCGCCGTCGTGTGGACGTCGTGCCCGCACGCGTGTGCGACCCCCGCCGTCCGGCTGGTCCAGGGCTCCCCCGTGACCTCGTCGACGGGCAGCGCGTCCATGTCGGCGCGCAGGGCGACCATCCCGCGCTCGGCGCCGGGGTCGCCCCCGAGGTCGGCCACCACGCCGGTGCCGGGGAGCCGGCGCACCCGCCAGCCGGCCGCCTCCAGCCGGGTGGCGACCAGATCGGTGGTGCGGGTCTCCGACCACGACAGCTCGGGGTGGCGGTGGATGTCGCGACGCATCTCGACCAGCTCGTCGGCGTACTTGTCGACGACCTGCTGGACCAACGGGGAATGAGCGGAGGGGTCGGACATGAGGACTTCAGGGTAACGCTCGCCGGTCACCGGGCGCGCAGCCGCTCGTTGGCCGCCCGCAGCCGGGCGACCTCGTCCTCGAGGACCAGCACGCGAGCGATGCCGGCGAGGTTGAGCCCGTCGGCGAGCAGCGCCCGGATCCGGTGGAGCCGGTCGACGTCGGCGGGGCTGTAGCGGCGGGTGCCGCCCTCGCTGCGGCCGGGGTCGACCAGGCCGCGGCGCTCGTAGACGCGGAGGTTCTGGATCTCCATCGAGACCATCCCGCGGCGACCGAGATGGCGAAGACGCCCGTGTCCTGCTTGCCCATGCCCTCCTCGATAACGCAGAGCTCTGGTCGAGGACTTGCAATTTCCTCAATGCTGAGTTACAACTTATCTGTAATCCCGTGATACAGGTAGTGCGCGCCCCGGAGGGGCGCCACCACCAGCACCACCTTGAGGAGGACCACATGCTGCTGCGCACCACCGACCCGTTCCGCGACTTCGACCGCCTCGACCGCTCAGCAGCTCGGCCATGGGCACCACCAACCGGCCGGCCGTGATGCCGATGGACGCCTGGCGCGAGGGCGACCGCTTCGTCATCGAGCTCGACCTTCCCGGGGTGAGCCGCGAGTCGCTCGACCTCGACGTCGAGCGCAACGTGCTGACCGTCCGGGCCGAGCGCGTCGCCCGCAACGGCGACTGGGAGTCGCTCGCCGGCCGAGCGTCCGCGCGGCGTCTTCAGCCGCCAGCTCGTGCTGGGCGACAACCTCGACCTCGACCGGATCGAGGCGCACTACGACGACGGCGTCCTGCGGCTCGTCGTCCCGGTCGCGGAGAAGGCCAAGCCGCGCAAGATCGAGATCGGCAGCCAGGCCGACGACAACACGGCCATCGAGGCCTGACCGCCCGTACGGTCCGAAGCGGCTCCGGACTTACGCAGCCACCGGAGCAGGGCCCGGGCGACCTGACGGGTCGCCCGGGCCTTCGCGCGCCCCCTCTTCATGGCAACGCGGGAGGTGCGTCCCCAGCGATGGCCGTGGATCCCAGTCACCGGCTGACCACAACCCACGGCCATCTGCGGCGTCGCCCTCCGGCGGTGGTTGAGGTGCGAGCGCAGCGAGCCACGAAACCCCCGACGCCACTCGGGTACAGGAGGTTTCGTGGCTCGTCGCTGGCGCTCCTCACACCTCAACCAACGGTTCTCCCGGTGGTTGAGGTGCGAGCGCCAGCGAGCCCTCCCGGTGGTTGAGGTGCGAGCGCAGCGAGCCACGAAACCCCGCCCCGTTGACGACGCCCTCCGACCGGAGTTTGCTGGAAGGTCCACACCACGACCAGGGGAGGCGCGAGATGAGCGGCGGAAAAGTAGTGCACTTCGAGATCCCGTTCGACGACGGCGACCGAGCAGGGAGCTTCTACCAGCAGGCGTTCGGCTGGCAGCTGATGCCGATGCCCGACATGGACTACACGATCGTGATGACCGGTCCGACCGACCCGGAGACGGGTCCCTCGGAGTCGGGGTTCATCAACGGCGGCATGTTCAAGCGCAGCGAGGCGTTCCCCGGGAAGGCACCCAACCTCGTGATCGACGTGCCGAACGTCGACGAGGCGCTGCGCGAGGTCGAGGCAGCGGGCGGGACGTCCGTGACCGCCAGGACACAGGTCGGCGACATGGGCTTCACCGGCTACTTCACCGACACCGAGGGCAACCTGATCGGACTATGGGAGAGCGCCTGACCATCGAGTTCTCCACGATCCTCGTCGACAGGTGGTGCACAACGACGTGAGGAGGGGTGCCGTGACGGGCACACCGAGTGTCGCGGTGGCACTGTGGACCAGGGCAACGTTCGCCGTGGGCCCGCACCGGGTGGACGGCGCGACTACGTGGATGCTCGTCACCACGGCGTGAGTGGCCGCCTCCCACTCCTACGTGCGCATCGGGTAGGTCGAGCCGTCGGCGTGGGCGCGGTGGTGGTGGTAGGGGCAGAGCAGGACCGCGTCGGTGGTGTTGGTGGGGCCGTGGTCGTGCCAGGCGATGGTGTGGTGGACATGGCACAGGAAGCCGGGGACGTCGCAGGCCGGATGCTGGCAGGTGCGCTGCTCCGCGACCAGCGCGAGGCGTTGGGCCGGGGTGTGGAAGCGGGTGCTGCGGCCGAGGTCGAGGACGTGCCCGCCGGTGTCGAGGACGGCGGGGACCAGCCGGGCCTCGCAGGCCCAGCGGACCAGCTGGCCGGGGGAGATCGCGACCCCGGTGTCGAGGTGGGCGGCCTGGCGCAGACCGCGCAGGATGCCGGCGTCGGCGGTGACGACGACCGCGGCGGACAGCCCACCGAGGCGCGGGAGCCGGTCGCTGGGGTAGCGCTCGACGTACTCGTGGAACGCCTGCCCGAGCCGTTGGGGGGTGGGGCGCTGGTGGTCGTAGGCACCGGCGCCGTCGACGGCACGGACGTGCTTGGGCGCGGCCAGGGCGAGCAAGGCCTTGCGGAGCATCGAGCCCTGGGCCACCGGCAGCGTGAACCGGCCGTGGGAGAGACCCTCGCCGTCGTCCCACAGCCGCAGCGCGTGTCTTCTTGCGCGCGCGGGCCTCCTGGGCCTCCAGCAGCCGGGCCTCGTGGTCGTCGGCGCCCTCGGGGTCGACCACCTCCAGGACCCGACGGCCCAGGACACCCAGGGCGTGGGCGTCGTGGTCGCCGGCGGCCTCGATCAGGTGCTTCTCCGCGACGTCGCGGACGGGGGCGTGCTCGCCGGCAGCTCCTCGACCGCCCGCGTGATGACCACCGCCTGCTCGGGGTGGACCTCACCACGAGCCACCGCCTCCCGGGTCTGCGGAGTGGGCGTCGAACGCGGCGCGAGGCGGACCCTGCGCGCCGCCTCGGGGCGGGTGAGGCGGGTGACCCGGGCCAACCAGGCCGGCATCGACCGGATCCCGAGCTCACCGGGCGCGTCGACGACGCCGGCCTGCTTCACGGCCCGGGACTCCAGCTCGGCCAACCGACCCCAGCCCGGCCTCCAACCGGGAGACCACCTCGGTGACCTGCGCGGAGTCCAACGACCACATCGGCACCTCGGCCAGGCGGTCGAGACCGGTCTCGAGACTCGTCGAGGAAGACCAGGACCGGGTGCGCCGGTGCGGAGTCCACCAAGGTGCTTGCTCATGGGTCTAGTCCACCAGCGACCACCGACATTCCTGGCTCGGATCCGGCCGGTTCGCGGGTTTTTCGACAATCAGTTCGGACCTATTTGACGGCGACATGGTTGGCCGGCGGGCGCGTGGTGCCGGTGGGTGTGCCACCGACCGTGGCCGCGAGACGGTGGCAGGCACACCGTGGTGCTGACCATGGACGCCGCCATGGCAGATCGCATCCCGACCCGCGGGCTAGTGCGACGACCGCGTTGCCAGCCTCAGGCTCGACGTAGACGTCCTCGCCCTCGACGACCACGGGGTACGTGATCAGCGGTGCCGGCTTCTTGCCCAGGGCGATCAGCCGGCGCGACCAGCGGGGCATGTCCCGTCCGGCGAAGCCGGGCGCCCAGTCCCGGTTCTCACCGGACGCGAGGTCGAACACGGAGTTGTGCCACGGACAGACGACCTGGCCGTCGTCGTACGTCAGGCCGCCCGGCCCCTTGGTCGGCGAGAAGCCCAGGTGCGGACAGCGGTTGCGTGCGGCACGCAGCGTCTCCCCGGAGAGGTGAGCCGCGCCCGGCGGGCTACGCGTCGTAGGCCGCGAGGATGCCGGTCGGCGGCCACGGTGGCCGGGAGCTCGCCGGCCAGCACCGCGGCGCGGACCTCGTCGCGGATCGCGCGCACGCCGGCGAGTGGCGCAGCCGCTGGTCGAGCTCGTCGCGCACCAGCGCCCAGGTGAAGTCGAGCTGCTGCTCGGCCCGCTTGCGCGGCCAGGCCGTCGGCGCCGAGGTGCTCGCGGTGGGCCAGCACCCGCTCCCACAGGTCGTCGACGCCGACGTCGTGCAGGCCCGAGCAGGTCACCACCGGCGGCGCCCACTCCCCCTTGCCGCGCACCAGCCGCAGCGCGCCGGCGAGCTCGCGGGCGGCCGCCCGCGCCTCGTCCTCGCGGTCGCCGTCGGCCTTGTTGACCGCGATCACGTCGGCGATCTCGAGGATGCCCTTCTTGATGCCCTGCAGCTGGTCGCCGGTGCGGGCCAGGGTCAGGAACAGGAAGGTGTCGACCATCCCGGCCACGGTCACCTCGGACTGCCCGACGCCGACGGTCTCGACCAGCACGACGTCGTAGCCGGCCGCCTCGAGCACCGCCATCGCCTGCACGGTCGCGCGGGCGACGCCGCCGAGGGTGCCGGCCGACGGGCGAGGGCCGGATGTAGGCGTCGGGGTCGGCGGAGAGCCGGGCCATCCGGGTCTTGTCGCCGAGCACGGAGCCGCCGGTGCGGACGCTCGACGGGTCGACCGCGAGCACGCCGACCCGGTGGCCGGCGGCGGTCAGCCGGGTGCCGAGCGCCTCGATGAACGTCGACTTGCCGACGCCGGGGACCCCGGAGATGCCGACCCGCACCGCCGGCGAGTGCACGCCCGACGCCGGTCCCGCCAGCTCGGTCAGCAGCTCGCGCGCGGCCGCGCGGTGCTCGGGCTTGCCCGACTCGACCAGCGTGATCGCCTGCGAGACCGCGCGCGCCGCCGCGCGCGGATGCCCTCGACGAGGGCGTTCACGTCAGGCGTCACGGCGTGGTTTCGTGGCTCGTCGCTGGCGCTCCTCGCGCCTCAACCACCGAGAGTGCGCCGGCGCTGGCGCTCCGCGCACCTCAACCACCGTCGTCGTGGCCGAGCTGGTCGCGCAGCTTGGCGAGCAGGTCGAGCGCGGACTCGGCGATGACGGTGCCGGGCAGGAAGACCGCGGCGGCGCCCATCTCGTGGAGCGTCGGCACGTCGTCGGGCGGGATCACGCCGCCGATGACGATCATGATGTCGGGGCGGCCCTGCTCGGCCAGCGCCGTCTTGCAGCGCGGGGAGCAGCGTGAGGTGGCCGGCGGCCAGCGAGGTGACCCCGACGATGTGCACGTCGGCGTCGACCGCCTGCTGGGCGACCTCCTCGGGCGTCGAGAACAGCGGGCCCGACGTCGACGTCGAAGCCCATGTCGGCGAAGGCGGAGACGATCACCTTCTGGCCGCGGTCGTGGCCGTCCTGGCCCATCTTGGCGACCAGGATGCGCGGGCGGCGTCCCTCGGCCTCCTCGAACTCCGTCGGTGGCGTCGAGCACCTGCTGCGACGAGCGTGCCGCCGGCCTCGCGGCGGCCTCGTCCCTGTACACGCCGCTGATCGTACGGATCACGGCCTGGTGCCGGCCGTAGACCTTCTCCAGCGCGTCGGAGATCTCGCCGACGGTCGCCTTGGCCCGGGCGGCGTCGACGGCGAGCGCGAGCAGGTTGCCGTCGAGCGAGCCGTTGGCCGGCGCCCCGCTCGGCCGAGCCGGTCAGCGCCTCGAGCGCGCGACGTACGTCGTCGTCGTCGCGCTCGGCGCGCAGCCGCTCGAGCTTGGCCATCTGCTGGCGGTAGACGTCGTCGTTGTCGACCGTGAGCACGTCGAGCTTGTCCTCGGCGGCGAGCCGGTAGGTGTTGACGCCGATCACCTTCTGGGCGCCGGAGTCGATCCGGGCCTGGGTGCGGGCGGCCGCCTCCTCGATGCGCATCTTCGGGATGCCCTGCTCGATCGCCTTGGCCATGCCGCCGGCCTGCTCGGCCTCCTGGATGTGCGCCCAGGCGCGCTCGGCGAGGTCGTGGGTGAGCCGCTCGACGTAGTAGGAGCCGGCCCAGGGGTCGATCGTGCCGGTCGTGCCGCTCTCCTGCTGCAGCAGCAGCTGGGTGTTGCGGGCGATCCGGGCCGAGAAGTCGGTCGGCAGCGCGATCGCCTCGTCGAGGGCGTTGGTGTGCAGCGACTGGGTGTGGCCCTGGGTCGCGGCCATCGCCTCGATGCAGGTGCGGCCGACGTTGTTGAACACGTCCTGCGCGGTCAGCGACCAGCCGCGAGGTCTGGCTGTGCGTGCGCAGGCTGAGCGACTTGGGGTTCTGCGGGTCGAACTCGCGCGACCAGCCGCGCCCACAGCGCGCGGGCCGCGCGCATCTTGGCGACCTCCATGAAGAAGTTCATGCCGATCGCCCAGAAGAAGCGACAGCCGCGGCGCGAACTGGTCGATGTCATGCCGGTCGTCGAGGCCGGCGCGGATGTACTCGACACCGTCGGCCAGCGTGTAGGCGAGCTCGAGGTCGCTGCGTCGCCCCGGCCTCCTGGATGTGGTAGCCGGAGATCGAGATCGAGTTGAAGCGCGGCATCTTCGCGGCGGTGTAGCTGAAGATGTCGGAGATGATCCGCATGCTCGGCGCCGGCGGGTAGATGTAGGTGTTGCGGACCATGAACTCCTTGAGGATGTCGTTCTGGATGGTCCCCGCGAGCTGCTCCGGCTTCACCCCCTGCTCCTCGGCCGCGGCGATGTAGAGCGCGAGCACCGGCAGCACGGCGCCGTTCATCGTCATCGACACCGACATCTCGTCGAGCGGGATGCCGTCGAAGAGCGTGCGGGTGTCGTAGATCGAGTCGATCGCCACGCCGGCCATGCCGACGTCGCCGCGCACCCGCGGGTGGTCGGAGTCGTAGCCGCGGTGGGTGGCGAGGTCGAAGGCGACGCTGAGGCCCTTCTGGCCGGCCGCGAGGTTGCGGCGGTAGAACGCGTTGGACTCCTCGGCGGTGGAGAAGCCGGCGTACTGGCGGATCGTCCACGGCTGGGTGGTGTACATCGTCGGGTAGGGCCCGCGCAGGAACGGGCTGAGGCCCGGGCCAGGTGTCGAGCGCGTCGAGGCCCTCGAGGTGCCTCGGGGCCGTAGACCGGCAGGATCGTCGATGCCCTCGGGGCTCGGCCCACGGCTCCGTCGGGGCCGACCGCGAGCGGACTCGCCGAGCCCCGGCGCCGCCCAGGCGCGGAGCCCGGCGAAGCTCTTCGGGACGCTCATGCCAGCTTCTCCCTCGTGCGGGTCAGGAAGTCGAGCGCATCGACGCCCATCGCGCAGGAGTCGTCGACGCGTCGACCGGGCGTCGACGCGGCTTCCCGCGAGCAGGACCACGCGCGCGGCCCCGGCCTCGCGCAGGGCCGCGGCCGCCGGCCTCGCCCCACTCGGCGTACGTCGCGTCGGTGCCGGCCAGGCAGACGACCGGCTGCCCGTCGTAGGCCGCGACGCAGGTCGGTCGGCGCGTCGTCGGTGGCGCCGGCGACGTCGACCGCGATGCCGCCGGCGGCGAGCAGGTTGGTGGCGAAGGTCGCGCGCGCGGTGTGTGCGGCGACGGTGCCCAGCGTGGCCAGGAAGACCGTGCGCGGCGGGCGGGCTCGTCGCGCAGCGCCTCGAAGGCGGCGCCGTAGCGGCGCACCGTCCCGAGCGCCCGCGGTGCCGGCGACCGCTCGGGCAGCGTCTCGGCGAGGTTGGGGAACTCGCGTCAGCCCGGTGATCGGGCGCTTGCGGGTGGCGATCTCGCGGTCGCGCTGGCGCCACGGTCTCGGCGACCGCGGCCGTCCAGGTCGGCGACCGGGTCAGCGCCCTCCTCGAGCCGGCCGAAGAGCTGCCCACGCCGGCGACGGCGAGGTCGTCGGTGAGCTTCTCGACGGCGTACGCGCCGCCGGCCGGGTCGGCGACCGTGGCGACGTGCGACTCGTCGATCAGCAGGCGCGAGGTGTTGCGGGCGATCCGGCGGCCGAAGGCGTCCGGGCGGCCGAGCGGGCTGTCGAACGGCAGCACGGTGACGGCGTCCGCGCCGCCGACACCGGCGGCGAAGGCCGCGACGGTGGTGCGGAGCATGTTCACCCAGGGGTCGTACTTGCTCATCATCGGGCGGCTGGTGACCGCGTGCTGGCGCTGCCGCGGCGCCCGTCGGCGCCGCTGAGCTCGAGCACCCGGCCCAGAGCCGGCGGGCCGCGCGCAGCTTGGCGATCGTCGGGAACTGCTCGTCGGTGGCGGCGTAGCGGAACTCGACCAGCGCCGGCGGCCTCGTCGACGGTCGAAGCCGGCGTCGGTCAGCGCGCGCAGGTACGCCGCGCCGACGGCCATCGACGCGGCCGAGCTCCTGGACGTCGGAGGCGCCGCGGTCGTGGACGGTCGTGGCGTCGACGACGAAGGCCGAGCACGCCGGCGTCGCGGGCGAGCCCGGCGACCTCGACGCGGTCGCGTCCGGCGCGGCACGCCGAGGTTGGTGCCTCGCCGGCGTCGTGTCGCCCAGCACGTCGAGGAAGGCGCGCGCCACGGCCGCCGGGCGCCGGGCGGTCGGCGGGCGCGTCGAGCACCACCGGGCGCGAGGTCGAGCAGCACGCCGTCGAGCACGGTCGCCAGGTCGGTGTCCGCGGTCGACCTCGAGCCAGAGCGAGGTCACGCCGCCGTCGAGGTCGACCAGCGACCGCCTCGTTGCGCGCCTTCGCGTCCGCGCCGGCCGAGGTGGGCGCGGACGTCCCACTCCCCCGCGCGGGTCGGACGGCCGCCGGTGCGGCAGGTCCTCGAGCAGCTCGGGGGTGCCGAGCGGGGGTGACCCCGATGCCGTCGAGCGTCGGTGCGGGTCAGCTTCTCCCAGACCAGGTCGTCGGGGTCGTCGTCCCCCAGCCGGCGCGCCTTGCGCAGCACCGCGGCGGCGGCCTGCCTCCCAGTCGCCGCGGGCGTGCCGGTCCTCGTCGGCGCGAGGCCGCAGCGAGCCCTGCTCGGGCTCGAGCTCGGTCGGCTCGTCCAGCCCACCCTCGACACTGCCGTCAACGGTCATGGAGCGAACCCTAGAAGGCGCGGGGCGTGCGGCTCCAGCCGCTGTGAGTTTTCACCTACGAACACTGGACGCCCTCGCGGCGCTGCGCCACAGTCGAAACGACAGTGCGCAGGCTCAGGCGTACCACTCGGGCCACGCACGACTCCTCCCTCTGTCAGGTCGGCGACACCCCCGCCGCCGACGGATCCGACGAGTGGAGCAGACCATGACCGACAGCCCGTCCCCCCAGGGGCCCCGACTCACCAGCGGACGCCTCGGCGTCGTCCTCGGAGCGCTGGCCCTGACGTTCGCCCTCGGCGTGCCGAGCGAGGCCGCCAAGCTCATCAACGGCAAGAACCTGAAGAACAACACGGTGACCAGTCAGAAGATCAAGAACCAGAACCTCACCGGCAAGGACGTCAAGGACGACTCGCTGCAGGGTGCCGACATCAAGGAGAGCTCCCTGCAGGGGCTGTCGCGACCCGGGGACATCGCCGCCTTCGGCAACGCCAGCGACACCTTCATCGACAACTTCACCGCGGGTGCGTTCACGCCCCTCGTCTCGACCTCCTTCGACGCCCCCAGCGCCGGTGTCGTCCACATCGTCGGCACCCTGTCCGCCGAGGACGACAGCACGTTCGCCGGCGAGGGTCGACTGGTCTACCGGCTCCGGCTCGACGCCGACCCCCTGACCTCCGAGCTCTTCGCCCACGAGCTCGACTTCCCCGGGTCCGCCCGTGGGGACTCCGGCTCCGCGACCGGCGTCGTCCCGGTGACGGCAGGCACCCACACCGTGCACCTGGAGGCCCGCGAGATAAGCAGCGGCAGCTTCATCACCGGTCGCGAGGTCTCGGTGATCTTCGTGCCCTCCGGTGCCGGTTTCACCCGCCCGCCAGGCAGCGCAACCACCGGCAGTAGCGCGCCTGGCTCGGCTGGGCATCAGCCGCCGAGTCGCCCGCGCCCTGGGTCGCGAGCCGGCCGTGACCCCCGATCACGACGGCGCCGTGCGGCCGACGTGGTGGCCGACGTGGTGGCCGATTGGCAGCGGCGGCACGGAAGGCCGGTCGACCTGACCCTGACCGGTCCAGCGGGCGGGCACTGGCCGGCCGTTGCCTGTTGGCGGTGCCCGTCCCGTTCTGAGGGAGTCGTCGTGCAACTGCTCTAGACCGGCCCCCATCGGGGTTCGCCCACGAGCAGGCTCGGGGGAACGTGCCCCACGCTTCCGGCGCGGGGACCCAGCAGGAGGAGAAGTCCCATGCGTGACCCCGAGACACCGGGCTCGCGGCGGCGGGTGACCAGCGGACGGCTCGGGCTGGTCTGCGGAGTCCTCGCCCTGGTCGTCTCGCTGGGCGTGCCCAGCGAGGCAGCCAAGCGGATCCACGGCAAGCTGCTGAAGAACAACACCGTGACCAGCCAGAAGGTCAAGAACAACAACCTCACCGGCAAGGACGTCAAGAACAACTCGCTGCGCGGCGCCGACATCGACGAGAGCAGCCTCCAGGGCCTGCTGCGGACCAGCGAGGTCGCGGCCTACGGCAGCGCGACCGACACCCCGATCGCCGAGTTCACCTCACCGGTGTTCACCTCGCTCACGTCGACGACGTTCACCGTGCCGCGCGCCGGCGTGCTCCACCTGACCGGCACCATCTCGGCGGAGGACTCCACGCTGCTGGGTGCCGGCGTCCTCCTCTACCGGCTCCGGGTGGACGAGACCCCCCTCAGCGACGAGCCCTACTCCCACGTGCTCGGCTACCCGGTCTCGGAGGTCGGGGCGTCGGCCGGGATCACCGCGGTCATCCCCGTGGGGCCGGGGACCCACACCGCGCACCTCGACGGGCGCGAGGTCTCCGGGGGCAGCCGGGTCCTGGGGCGCGAGATCTCGGTGATCTTCATCCCCAGCGGAGCCGGCTTCGTGCCACCGGTCTGACGGGGCCGGACCGGGCCTGGTCCAGTCCGGCAACCCTCGGACGTATCAGTCGGTCCGGAGCCCGCTCCTCTCCACGAACAGGACGGCGTCCACGTGGCGCCGACGACACTGGAGAGCGGAGAAGTACCAATGAGCGAGATCCAGACAGGCAAGAGCCCTCGCGCCGGGCTGAGGAAGCGGCTCGTCGTCATCCTCGGGGTCGTCACCATCGCCCTCGCGTGGGGCGTGCCCAGCGAGGCCGCCAAGCTGATCCACGGCAACAAGCTGAAGAACAACTCGGTGACCAGCAAGAAGATCAAGAACAACAACCTCACCGGCAAGGACATCAAGAACGACACGCTCAAGGGCGCCGACATCAAGGAGAGCACGCTGAAGGGCCTGCTGCGTCCCGGTGACGTCGCGGCCTTCGGTGACGCCTCCGACACGTTCATCGACAACTTCACGTCGGGCGCGTTCACCCCCCTCGTCTCCACGACGTTCACCGCGCCGACCAACGGCGTCCTGCACATCACCGGCGCCGTCTCCGCCGAGGACGACGGCACACTCGCCGGCGACGGACGGCTGGTCTACCGGCTGCGTCTCGACGGGACCTCGCTCACCTCGGAGCTCTTCGCGCACGAGCTCGACTACCCCGGGTCCGGCGGCGGTGACTCCGGCGCGGCGACCGGCGTGGTCCCGGTGACGGCGGGTCAGCACACGGTGCACCTCGACGGCCGTGAGATGGGCACCGGCAGCTTCATCACCGGCCGCGAGGTCTCGGTGATCTTCCTGCCGACCGGCAGCGGCTTCACCCCGCCGGTCAAGCAGCGCAGGACCCGCCAGTAGAGGTTGCTCCCTCCGACCGCGGGGTCGTGTGCCTGAGACCGAGCCATCGGCCGGTTCCAGGCACACGACCCTGTCGTGGTGGCGCCGTTGCGCACCGACGGCTGCGGGTCCACCCTCAGAGGAGGGCCGGCGCGCCCGCGTCGACTCCCCACCCGGAGGAGCGGATCACGATGCAGGAACCCACCAGCAACCACACCCCGCGGCGTGTCACCAGCGGCCGGCTCGGGCTGGTCCTCGGTGTCGTGGCGCTGACCGTCGCGCTGGGCGTGCCCAGCGAGGCGGCCAAGCTGATCAACGGGAACAAGCTCAAGAACAACTCCGTGACCAGCCAGAAGATCAAGAACAACAACCTCACCGGCAAGGACGTCAGGAACAACTCCCTCAAGGGCGCCGACATCAAGGAGAGCTCCCTGAAGGGGCTGCTCCGCCCCGGTCAGGTGGCGGCGTACGGCAACGCCACCGACGCGTTCATCGACGACTTCACGTCCCCCGTCTACATCTCCCTGGTCTCGGAGTCCTTCGTCGCTCCCGCCGACGGGGTGCTGCACATCACCGGCACCCTCTCGGCCGAGGACGACGGGAGCCTCGCCGGCGACGGCCGGATCTTCTACCGGCTGCGGCTCGACGGCACCCCGCTCACCTCGGAGATCCTCGCCCACGAGCTCGACTACCCCGGGTCCGGTGGCGGTGACTCCGGCGCCGCCACCGGTGTGGTTCCGGTGACCGCCGGGCCGCACACGGTGCACCTCGACGGCTTCGAGTCCGGCACCGGCAGCTTCATCACCGGCCGCGAGGTATCCGTGATCTTCCTGCCCACCGGCAGCGGCTTCACCCCGCCGGCCAAGCAGCGCAGCACCCGCCAGTAGAGGTCGCTCTCTCCGACCGCAGGGTCGTGTGCCTGAGACCGAGCCATCGGCCGGTCTCAGGCCCACGACCCCGGCCGGCGTCCCGGCGTCCCCGGCCCGCCTCGGCGTCGGGTCAGGACGACGCCGCGCCGGCCGCGTAGTCCGGCAGCTCCTGCAGGGCCCAGCCGTTGCCGTCAGGGTCGGCGAAGTAGACGAAGCGTCCCCAGGGCTGCACGTCGACCTCGCTCACCTCCACGCCGCGGCTGGTCAGCTCCTCGCGCGCTGCGTCGGCGTCCGCGACCACCATCTGCAGGTTGTCGAGAACGCCCGGCGCGAGACCGGTGAGCCCCTTGCCAACCGTGATCGAGCAACCCGAACCCGGTGGGGTCAGCTGCACGAACCGGACCTCGTCGCTCACGGTGTGGTCGTGGTCGAGCACGAACCCCACCCGCACGTAGAAGTCCCTCGCCCGGTCCACGTCCGAGACGGGCACGGCCACCAGCTCCAGCTTCATGTCCATACCGTCACCCTAGGAACCGCACCGTCGATCCTCGACCCGATTTTCAGCCGCTCTCCCGACGCTTTCCCACCGGTCACCCGCCGCGGCGGGCACGCCGGCGCAGGACGCCCGACTCCCACGGGGCGAGGACGAAGCGGCCGGGCTCGTGGGACACGCCCGCGGCACCGAGCACCAGCTCGGCCGCGGCCCAGCCGTCCCCCACGCCCGCGGCGTCCAGGTCGGCCTCGGCGTCCTCGGAGGACAGGTTGGCCACCACCAGCAGCTCGGTGCCCTCCCAGCGGCGGACGAACGCGTGCACCTGCTCGTGGTCGGCAGCAGCAGCGTGAAGTCGCCGTGGGCCACCGCCGGCTCCTCGTGGCGCAGGGCGATCAGCCGACGGTAGTGGTGCAGGACGGAGTCGGGGTCCTACCACTGCGCCGCGGCGTTGACCTCGGCGTGGTCGGGGTGCACGCCGATCCACGGGTGACCGGTCGTGAAGCCCGCCGACTCCGTGGCGTCCCACTGCACCGGGGTCCGAGCGTGGTCGCGGCTCTTCGCCAGGATCGCGGTCATCGCCTCGTCGGGCGACACCCCCGCGGCCAGCATCTCGCGGTGCGCGTTGAGCGACTCGATGTCACGCAGCTCGTCGATCCGCGCGAACGGCACGTTGCTCATCCCGAGCTCATCGCCCTGGTAGACGTACGGCGTCCCGCGGTGCAGGTGCAGCACCGTCGCCAGCGCCTTGGCCGAGGCGACGCGGTGGGCCGGCGAGTCGTCGCCGAACCGGCTCACGCAGCGCGGCTGGTCGTGGTTGCCGAGGTAGAGGCTGTTCCAGCCGACGTCCGCGAGACCCTCCTGCCAGCGCGCCAGCGAGAGCTTGAGGTCGCGGGACGTCGCCGGGACGACGTCCCACTTGCCACCCGGGCCGCTGTCGAGGTCGACGTGCTCGAACTGGAAGACCATGTCGACCTCGCCGCGGGCGGGGTCGGTGAACGAGCCGCGCCTCCTCGAGCGTGCAGCCGGGCATCTCGCCCACGGTGAGCAGCCCGTCCGGCCGCTCGGCGAAGACCTCCCGGTGCATCTCCTGGAGGAACTCGTGGAGCCGCGGGCCGCTGCGCGCCTGCTCGAACGGGTCGGTCGGGTCGAGCGCGTCCTGGAGGCCCGGTCCACCGTCGACGAGGACCTTCGAGATCAGGTTGATGACGTCCATCCGGAAGCCGTCGACGCCCCGGTCCAGCCACCAGCGCATCATCGCGTAGACCGCCTGGCGGACCTCCGGGTTCTCCCAGTTGAGGTCCGGCTGGCTGGCGGCGAACAGGTGCAGGTAGTACTCGCCGGAGTCCGCGTCCCAGGTCCAGGCCGGTCCGGAGAAGGCCGAGGTCCAGTTGGTCGGCTCGGCACCCGGCTCGCCACCGACGTGGCCCGCGCGGGGCGGGCGCCACCAGTACCAGTCGCGCCGGTCCGAGCCCCGGCCCGACCGCGACTCCTGGAACCACGCGTGGGCGCTGCTGGTGTGGTTGACCACGAGGTCCATCACCAGCTTCATGCCACGCGCGTGCAGGTCGGTGATCAGTCCGTCGAGGTCCGCCAGGGTGCCGAAGAGGGGGTCGACGTCGTGGTAGTCGCTGATGTCGTAGCCGTTGTCGTCCATCGGCGACCGGTAGACCGGGCTGAGCCAGACCACGTCGACGCCGAGCCGCTCGAGGTGGTCGAGCCGCTGCCGGACGCCGACGAGGTCGCCCACGCCGTCACCGTCGCTGTCGGCGAAGCTGCGGGGGTAGACCTGGTAGACCACCGCCGATCGCCACCACTCGGCGGGACGGTCGGTCGCGGTGGAGTCGCGTGTGGTCACCGGCTCACCCTAGGCGGCCGCGCATGACCAGGACCGGCTGCCCGATCGGACGGACTCCGCGACTTCCTGCCCCGGATCACCGGCCGTCGGTCACCATGGTGGGGTGTCCCCCCACACCCCCCTGGCCGCGCCGCGCTCGGACGGCGTCACCGCCGACCTCGTGCTGCGCGCGCTGCCCGACGGGGTGTGGATCTTCGACGACGAGGGCCGGACGACGTACGCGAACGCCCGGATGGCCGAGCTGCTCGGCCTCGAGGAGCACGAGGTCATCGGGTACCCGGTCTTCGCGGCGATGGACGAGCAGGGCGCAGTCGACCTACGGCACCACCTCGCGCAGCGCAACACCAGCAGGGAGCCCGGTCACGACCTGGAGGTCCTGCTCCACCGGCCGGACGGCACCGAGCTCTGGGCCCTGGTCAGCCACTCCCCCATCCACGACGACGCGGGCGAGCGGCTGGGGTGGGTCTACCGGGTCAAGGAGCACACCGCGCAACGGGCGCTGATGGCCGAGCTCGGGCGCCGCAACGCCCAGCTGGCCGAGGCGCAGACGATCGCCCGGATCGGGAGCTTCGACCGCAACCTGGTGACCGGGGACGTCGAGTGGTCGCCCGAGGTCTACCACCTGTGCGGCCTCGATCCCGCGAGCCTGGCGCCGACGGCGGAGAACTTCTTCGGCCTGCTCCACGTCGACGACATCGGCCTGGTGCGCGAGGCCTACGTGCGGATGCTGGAGCAGGGTGAGCCGATGGACGTCGAGTCGCGGCTGCAACGTCGCGACGAGGGCACCGTGTGGCTCCGGCTGCGGGCGGTCGTGGTGCACCACGACGGACAGCCCGTCCGGCTGAGCGGGACCGTGCAGGACGTCACCGCCGCGAAGGAACGCGCCCAGGGGCTGGAGTTCCTCAGCGCCCTGGCCGGTGCGGCCAACGAGGCACGCAACCTCGACGAGGTGCTCACCGCCTTCGAGAGCTACGTCCGCCCCTTGGCCCGGTGGCCCGCCGCTGTGGTCGCCCTGCCGGCGTCCGCCTCAGGTGATGCCCTCGACTTCCTCGACATCCACTACACGGGATCGGTCGCGGCGATGGAGAGCGCCCAGGCACTGACCCACCGGGCGGCCCAGCAGCGCGACATCGTCCATGCGGCCGGTCCCGACGGCGAGGTACAGGTGGCCGGACCGGTCTTCGTCGGCGACCGGCTGGTGTGCGTGATCGCCGCCGACACGCTCGCCCGCACGGCGCCGGACCCCGCGGACCTCGCCATCTTCCAGCAGATGCTGGTCATGCTCGCCCACGTCGCCGAGCGCTCCTGGGCCGCCGACGAGATCGCCGAGGCGCGCGACGAGGCCTTGCAGGCGTCCCGCGCCAAGTCGGAGTTCCTGGCCACGATGAGCCACGAGATCCGGACCCCGCTCAACGGCGTCATCGGGCTCAGCGAGCTCCTGCGACGGACCGACGCTCGACTCCCCTCAACGTCGCCTCGCCACCGGCATCGACGACGCCGGTCGCACCTTGCTGGCGCTCGTCAACGACATCTTGGACCTGTCGAAGATCGAGGCCGGTCGACTCGACCTGGAGGAGGTCGACTTCGACCCGCGGCTCGTGCTCGAGCAGAGCGTCGGCCTGGTGGCCGGCCGGGCCCGCTCGCAGGGTCTGGAGCTGTTGGTCTCCAGCGCCGCCGACCTGCCCGCGCTCGTGCGCGGCGACCCGGTCCGGTTCGGGCAGGTGATCAGCAACCTGGCGTCCAACGCCGTCAAGTTCACCGCCGAGGGCGAGGTGTCCGTCCGCGCGACCGGCGTACCGACCTCTGCCGGGTGGCAGGTGCGCGTCGAGGTGCGCGACACCGGGATCGGGATCGCTCCCGACGCGCAGGACCGGCTGTTCGAGGCCTTCACCCAGGCCGACAGCTCCACCACCCGCGAGTACGGCGGCACCGGGCTGGGCCTGGCCATCTCCCGGCGGATCGTCACCGCGATGGGCGGCGACATCGGCGTCCGCAGCGAGCCCGGGGCCGGGAGCACCTTCTGGTTCGTGGTCGACCTCGCAGAGCCGGTCGAGCAGCGCTCGGACCAGGAGCTCGTGCGCGAGCGCTCGCTGCTCGGGCACCGGGCGCTGGTCGTCGACGACAACGCGACCAACAGGTTCATCCTCACCGAGCAGCTGACGGCCTGGGGGGTCGAGGTGACCGCCGTCGCCTCCGCCGCCGAGGCCGAGCAGGCGCTCGACCGCGTGGCCGAGCCCCCGGCCGACCACCAGCCCCCCTGCCGGCCGGCCCCCTACGACGTGGTGCTGCTCGACTACATGATGCCCGGCACCAACGGCGCCGAGCTGGCCCGGACCATCCGGCGCGAGGCGCGCCACCAGCACCTCCGGATCGTGCTCGTGACCTCGGCCGCCGAGCCGCGGGCCGACTGGCTGGCCGAGGCCGGTATCGACGCCTTCCTCGCCAAGCCCGTGCTCCCCGCAGCGCTGCTCGCGGTGCTCGCCGGCACAGGTGCCGACCCGGTGGAAGGGGGGCACGCGGGGCACGAGGAACCTGACCACTCCGGCACGAGCCGCCCCGGCGACCCTCCGGTGCCGGCCGGCGGCCGCGGCCGCCTCCTGGTCGTCGAGGACAACCACATCAACCAGGTGGTGGCCGAGGGTGTCCTCCGCCGGCTCGGCTACGACGTCGTCATCGCCGAGAACGGCGCGGTCGCGGTGGCGGCCGTGGCCGACGACCCCGACGGTTTCGCCGCCGTGCTCATGGACTGCCAGATGCCCGTGATGGACGGCTTCGACGCGACCCGGGCGATCCGGGCCGTGCAGAGCGAGGGCCGGCGCACACCGGTGATCGCGATGACGGCCGCAGCCGCCGCCGACGAACGGCTCCGCTGCCTGGACGCCGGCATGGACGACTTCCTGGCCAAGCCGATCGACGTTCCGCTGCTCACCTCGACACTGGCCCGCTGGGTCACCGGGTCGGTGCCGGAGGAGCAGCCGGCCGAGGAGCAGGTCGGCACCGGCGAGTCGACGGCCTGGCGACGGCTGCGCGAGTTCGTCGAGGAGGACGGCATCGACGCCAGCGTGGTGGCCCGTTGGGTCGCCCGCTTCCGTGACCGGGCGCCGTCCATGGTCGCGGCCGTGAGCGAGGCCGCCGCCGGGTCCTCTGCGCACGACGTGCAGGCCGAGGTCCACAGCCTGCGGGGCAGCGCGGCCAACCTCGGCCTGCTCGAGGTGGCCGAGATCTGCGAGGTGATCGAGCACGGGGCGCGAGCCGATGAGATCCCGGCGCCCGGGCTGCTCGCCACGCTCGACGACGCCGTCCGACGCGCCGACGCCGAGCTCGAGGTCTTCGCCCGCTCGCGGCTGGTCGGCTGCTGATGACCACGACCACGGACGCGCCGGCGGCTAGGACCGCCCGTCGTAGTCCTTGGAGCGCAGGCCGATCTTGTTGCCGAGCCACACCAGCGGGTCGTACTTCTTGTCCGCGACCCGCTCCTTCATCGGGATGATCGCGTTGTCGGTGATCTTGATGCCCTCGGGGCACACCTCGGTGCAGCACTTCGTGATGTTGCACATCCCGAGGCCGGCGGCCCCCTGGGCCAGCTCGCGGCGGTCGTGGGTGTCGAGCGGGTGCATGTCGAGCTCGGCGTAGCGCAGGAAGAAGCGCGGCCCGGCGAACGCCGGCTTGTTCTCCTCGTGGTCACGCACCACGTGGCAGGTGTTCTGGCACAGGAAGCACTCGATGCACTTGCGGAACTCCTGGCCCCGCTCCACGTCGACCTGCGCCATCCGGCGCTTGTTGTCGGCGTCGCGCGGCGGCGGCTGGAACGACGGCAGCTCCTTGGCCTTCTCGTAGTTGAAGGAGACGTCGGTGACCAGGTCGCGGATCACCGGGAACGAGCGCATCGGGGTCACGGTGATCGTCTCGGACGGCGCGAAGTCGGAGAGCCGGGTCATGCACAGCAGGCGCGGCTTGCCGTTGATCTCGGCGCTGCAGGAGCCGCACTTGCCGGCCTTGCAGTTCCACCGGATCGCGAGGTCGCCGGCCTGGGTGGCCTGCACCCGGTGCAGGGCGTCGAGGACGACCTCGCCCTCGGACACCTCCACGGTGTAGTCGCCGAGGTCGCCGCCGTCCTGGTCGCCCCGCCAGATGCGCATCTTCAGGTCGTAGCCCATTGCTGTCTCCTGCCCTCAGTCGAAGTACTTCTTGAGCGCGTCCGGCATGACCGGGAGCGGCTTCTCGGACAGGTCGATCCCGGTGCCGGTGGCATCGAGGTCGCAGACGAGGTTCTTGGTGCCCCACTCCGCGTCCGTGGCCGGGAAGTCGTCACGGGTGTGCCCCCCGCGCGACTCCTGGCGGGCCAGCGCCGCCTTGGCGATGCACTCGCTGACGAGCAGCATGTTGCGCAGGTCGAGCGCGAGGTGCCAGCCCGGGTTGTACTGCCGGTGCCCCTCCACCAGCATGTGCTGGGCCCGTTCCTTGAAGGCCTCCACCTCGGTGAGCGAGCGCTCCAGCTCGCTGCCCTCGCGGATGATGCCGACCAGGTCGTTCATCGACTGCTGGAGGTCGGACTGGATCGTGTAGGGGTTCTCCGTCTGGGCGACCCCGCCCTCCACCGGCGGGTCGAACGGTGCCAGCGCGCTCTGCTGCGCGGCGCGCACGTCGGCCTCGTCGACCCGGGGCAGGTCCTGCCCCAGCGAGACGGTGTACGCCGACGCAGCCTCCCCCGCGCGCTTGCCGAAGACGAGCAGGTCGCCGAGCGAGTTGCCGCCGAGCCGGTTGGACCCGTGCATCCCGCCGGAGCACTCGCCGACGGCGTAGAGACCGGTGACCGCGCTCTCCTGGGTGTCGGCGTCGACCTCGATGCCGCCCATCACGTAGTGGCAGGTGGGGCCGATCTCCATCGGCTCTGCCGTGATGTCGACGTCGGCGAGCTCCTTGAACTGGTGGTACATCGACGGCAGCCGCTTGCGGATGAACTCCGCCGACCGGCGCGAGGCGATGTCGAGGTAGATCCCGCCGTGCGGGGTGCCGCGGCCGGCCTTGATCTCGGAGTTGATCGCCCGCGCGACCTCGTCGCGCGGCAGCAGCTCGGGTGGTCGCCGGTTGTTCTTCTTGTCGTCGTACCAGCGGTCGGCCTCCTCCACCGTGTCGGCGGTCTCGGCCTTGAAGAACTCGGGGATGTAGTCGAACATGAAGCGCTCGCCCTCGGAGTTCTTCAGGACGCCGCCGTCGCCGCGCACCGACTCCGTGACCAGCAGCCCCTTCACCGACGGGGGCCACACCATGCCCGTGGGGTGGAACTGCACGAACTCCATGTTGATCAGGCTGGCCCCGGCGCGCAGAGCGAGCGCGTGGCCGTCGCCGGTGTACTCCCAGGAGTTGGAGGTGACCTTGAACGACTTGCCGATGCCGCCCGTGGCGAGGATGACGCTCGGCGCGTCGAAGACCACGAACCGTCCGGTCTCGCGCCAGTAGCCGAAGACCCCGGAGACCCGCTCCTGGTCGCCCGTGCGGTCCTTGAGGACGTCGGTGACCGTGCACTCCATGAACACGTCGACGCCGAGCTGGACGGCGCGCTGCTGCAGCGTGCGGATCATCTCCAGGCCGGTGCGGTCGCCGACGTGGGCGAGCCGGGCGTACTTGTGGCCGCCGAAGTCGCGCTGGCTGATCAGGCCGTCGTCGGTGCGGTCGAAGAGCGCGCCCCAGTCCTCGAGCTCCATCACCCGCTCGGGCGCCTCCTGCGCGTGCAGCTGCGCCATCCGCCAGTTGTTGAGCATCTTCCCGCCCCGCATGGTGTCGCGGAAGTGCACCTCCCAGTTGTCCTCCGGCCAGCGGTTGCCCATGGCGGCGGCGATGCCGCCCTCGGCCATCACCGTGTGGGCCTTGCCGAGCAGCGACTTGCAGACCAGGGCGACGCGGGCGCCCGCGTCGTGGGCGGCGATCGCCGCGCGGAGCCCGGCGCCCCCGGCGCCGACCACCACGACGTCGTACTGGTGGCGCTCCATGCCGCCCTCGGACGCGCCGTCCATCTCGTTGCCGGTCATCGGGTGCCGTTCTGCGGTGCTCATCAGAAAAACCTCAGGTCCTCGATCACGTCGGTGGCCAGCAGGAAGATGTAGAGGTCGACCAGCGCCACGGAGAACAGCGAGTACCACGCGTACTTCGCGTGGCTGCCGTTGAGCCGCGACACCCAGGTCCACAGCTTGTAGCGCACCGGGTGCTTGGAGAAGTGGCGCAGCCGTCCGCCGACGGCGTGCCGGCACGAGTGGCACGACAGCGTGTAGAGCCAGATCAGCACCACGTTGACGAGCATCAGCACGGTGCCGAGGCCCATGTGGCCCCACTCGCCGGTCTCGTCGCGGAAGGCCAGCACGACGTCGAAGGACAGGATCAGCCCGACCACGACAGCGGCGTACCAGAAGTAGCGGTGCAGGTTCTGCAGGATCAGCGGGAAGCGGGTCTCGCCGGAGTAGGCCTGGTGCGGCTCGGCGACGGCACACGCCGGCGGGGAGAGCCAGAACGCCCGGTAGTAGGCCTTGCGGTAGTAGTAGCAGGTCATCCGGAAGCCCAGCGGGAAGACCAGGATGATCAGCGCCGCCGACAGCGGCCACCAGGCGAACGGCTGCCCGAAGTCGGAGGCGCCCTCGACGCAGTCGCCGAGGCAGGGCGAGTAGAACGGCGAGAGGTAGGGCGAGGCGTAGTAGTCGCGGCCCATGAACGCCCGCACCGTCGCGTAGACCACGAACGCGCTGAACACCACGAACGTCGCGAGCGGCGCGAGCCACCACCGGTCGGCGCGAAGGGTCTTCTCCTCGATCTGCGCCCGGGTCGGGCCGTGCACACCTGTGGACATTCGCACCTCTCCTGGAGCCGAGTCGGGCTTGAGTCTGCACATTGTGGGGCCGATGCGAAAGGGGCCACACCGGGACGGACCCGGCTCGTCCGCGGCGATGTTCACCTCGTGGACACGCCCTCGTGCGGGGAGCGTCGACCGCGGGTCGGGTGCCGCGCCCACGGTGGAGCCATGCGGATCGCCCTGGTGACCGAGACCTTCTTCCCCGCCGTCGACGGCACGACCACGACCGTGAAGGCGGTCGCCGACGGGCTGGTCGACGCGGGCCACGAGGTGCTGCTGGTGGCGCCGGCGCCCGGCCTGGCGACGTACCGCGGCAGCCGGGTGGCGCGGGTGCACCCGCTCGACCCGGCCGGCCCGCAGGTGCGCGCCGCGCTCACGGAGTTCGGCCCGGACCTGGTGCACGTGACCTCCCCGGGGACGGTCGGGCGCAAGGCGCTCAAGCACGCCCGCCGGGCCGGCGTGCCGACGCTGGTCGTCGAGCAGTCCGCGGTGCTGGACCAGACCGCCGACTACTGGCGCACCAAGGTCGCCGAGCGGGCCGACCGGGTGATGGTGACCTCCCGCTGGATGCGCGACCGGGTCGCGGAGTTCGGCGTCACGGCCGACCTGTGGACGCCCGGCGTCGACACGGCCGCCTTCACCCCGGCGCTGCGCGACCAGTGGCTGCACGACTCGTGGGCCCGCGCGGGGTCCCCCGAGGGCCCGCGGGTCGTCGTCGGCTACGTCGGCAGCCTGCACAAGCGGCACGGCGTACGCCGGCTGGCCGAGCTGGCCTCGGTGCCGGGCATCCGCCCGGTCGTCGTCGGCGACGGCCCGCAGCGCGGCTGGCTCGGCGCGCGGCTGCCCGACGCGCGGCTCACCGGGGCGCTCGGCACCGGGGACCTGACCGTCGCGCTGGCCACCCTCGACGTGCTGGTGCACCCCGGTGAGCACGAGACCTGCTGCCACGTGCTGCGCGAGGCCGGTGCGAGCGGCGTCCCGGTCGTCGCGCCGCGCGCGGGTGGGGCCGCGGACGTGGTGCGCCACCTGGAGTCCGGGCTTCTGTACGACCCCTCCGACCCGCTCGACCTGCGGCGCGCGGTGACCGCCGTGGTCGCGGACAGCCGGCGCGCGCTGCTCGGCGAGCGCGGCCGAGAGCTGGCCACCCGTACCTGGGACGACGCGGTGGCCGAGCTGCTGGCGACGATGGAGCGACTGATCGCGGAGCCCGTGGCCGCCTGAGCACCCCGCCGACTCCCGAGGGAAGGGTCGCCTAACCGGACCTATCTCACACACCTCGGGTGTCCGATCGCTGGAGGACGGCGGTAGCGTTTCCATTCGTGGCACAACCGACGCAGCACCCTCGACCGGTTCAGCGCTCCCTCGTCAAGGGCTCGAGCGCACGGCGCTCCACGATCGCCCTGAAGATGCTGATGGCCGTCACGGGCCTCGTCTTCATCGGGTACGTGCTCGCGCACATGTACGGCAACCTCAAGGCCTTCGCCGGGCACGACGCGTTCAACGAGTACGCCGAGCACCTGCGCGAGCTCGGTGAGCCGCTGCTGCCGCACGCGGGCGCCCTGTGGATCATCCGGGTCGTGCTCGTCGTGTCGCTGGTCGTGCACGTGGCCTGCGCCGTCGCCCTGTGGCGTCGCGCCGGCCAGGCCCGCACCGTCAAGTACGTGGTGAAGAAGAACAAGCACTCGACGTTCGCCTCCCACTGGATGCGCTGGGGCGGCATCGCGCTGCTGCTGTTCATCGTCTGGCACCTGCTCAACTTCACCGTCGGGAAGGTCAACCCGTCGGGAGGGGCGACCGACGACCCCTACAACCTGATGGTCGACTCGTTCGGCGTGTGGTGGATGACCCTGATCTACCTGGCCGCGATGGTCGCGCTGGGCCTGCACCTGCGGCACGGCGTCTGGAGCTCGGCGCAGACGCTGGGCCTCACCAACAACGACCGGGCGCGCCGCAACGCCAACGTCCTGGGCTACGGGCTCGCCGTCCTCATCGCGGGCGGCTTCTCCCTGGTCCCGATCTTCGTCCTCGCCGGCGTCATCGAGAAGTGAGCTGAGGAGCCCAGATGACCGACATGCCCGACACCACCAACACCTTCGACTCCTCCCACACGAGCCACCTCGGTGAGGAGGAGTACGACGACGCGGCCGGCTACTACGTCGACGGCGACCCGATCGCCGACACCAAGGCCCCCGGCGGCCCGATCGACGAGCGCTGGAACACCCGCCAGTTCGAGGCCCGGATCGCCAACCCCGCCAACCGCCGTCGTCTGTCGGTGATCGTGGTCGGCACCGGGCTGGCCGGCGCCTCGGCCGCGGCGACGCTCGGCGAGGCCGGCTACGTCGTCAAGTCCTTCTGCTACCAGGACTCCCCCCGCCGCGCGCACTCGATCGCGGCCCAGGGCGGCATCAACGCCGCGAAGAACTACAAGGGCGACGGCGACTCGGTCTACCGGCTCTTCTACGACACGATCAAGGGCGGCGACTACCGCTCGCGCGAGTCGAACGTCTACCGCCTGGCCCAGGTGAGCACCAACATCATCGACCAGTGCGTCGCCCAGGGCGTCCCGTTCGCCCGCGAGTACGGCGGGCTGCTCGACAACCGCTCCTTCGGAGGCGTCCAGGTCTCCCGCACCTTCTACGCCCGCGGGCAGACCGGGCAGCAGCTGCTGATCGGGGCCTACCAGGCCCTCGAGCGCCAGGTCGCCGCCGGCACGGTCAAGACCTACACCCGCCACGAGATGGTCGAGCTGATCGTCGTCGACGGCCGCGCCCGCGGCATCATCGTGCGCGACATGGTCACCGGCGAGATCGAGACCTACTTCGCCGACGTCGTCGTGCTCGCCTCCGGCGGCTACGGAAACGTCTACTACCTCTCCACCAACGCGATGGGCTGCAACGTCACCGCCACCTGGCGGGCGCACCGCAAGGGCGCACTGATGGCCAACCCCTGCTACACGCAGATCCACCCGACCTGCATCCCGGTCTCGGGTGCCCACCAGTCCAAGCTCACGCTGATGTCGGAGTCGCTGCGCAACGACGGCCGGATCTGGGTGCCGAAGAACAAGGCCGACTGCGACAAGGACCCGCGCGACATCCCCGAGGAGGACCGCGACTACTACCTGGAGCGGATCTACCCGGCGTTCGGCAACCTCGTCCCCCGCGACATCGCCTCCCGCCAGGCGAAGAACATGTGCGACGAGGGGCGCGGGGTCGGCCCCGAGGTCGAGGGCGTGCGCCGCGGCGTCTACCTCGACTTCGCGGAGGCCATCGACCGGCTCGGCCGCGACACGATCGAGAACAAGTACGGCAACCTCTTCGACATGTACGCCCGGATCACGGGCGAGGACCCCTACACCGCTCCGATGCGGATCTACCCCGCCGTGCACTACGTGATGGGCGGCCTGTGGGTCGACTACGACCTGCAGTCGACGATCCCCGGGCTGTTCGTGACCGGCGAGGCCAACTTCTCCGACCACGGCGCCAACCGCCTCGGCGCCTCCGCGCTGATGCAGGGCCTGGCCGACGGCTACTTCGTGCTGCCGAACACCATCCGCGACTACCTCGCCGAGGGCCCCTTCGACAAGGTGCCCGAGGACCACCCCGCGGTGGTGGAGGCGCAGGAGTCCGTGGCGTCGCGGATCGAGCAGTTCATGAGCACCGGCGGCACCCGCAGCGTCGACTCCTACCACCGCGAGCTCGGCAACATCATGTGGGAGTACTGCGGCATGGAGCGCACGGCCGACGGCCTGCGCAAGGCGATCGACCTGATCCGCAGCCTGAAGGAGGACTTCTGGCGCAACGTCAAGGTCCTCGGCTCCGCCGACAGCATGAACCAGTCGCTGGAGAAGGCCGGCCGGGTGGCCGACTTCTTCGAGCTCGGCGAGCTGATGTGCATCGACGCCCTCAACCGCCGCGAGTCCTGCGGTGGCCACTTCCGGGGCGAGTCGCAGACCGAGGACGGCGAGGCGCTGCGCCACGACGACCAGTACGCCTACGTGGCGGCCTGGGAGTGGGGCGGCGGCGACGGCGAGCAACCGGTGCTGCACAAGGAAGAGCTGAAGTACGAGGCCGTCGAGATGAAGCAACGGAGCTACAAGTGAAGCTGACGCTCAAGATCTGGCGCCAGGCCCACGCGGCCGCCACCGGCGGGATCCACACCTACGACCTCGACGACGTCTCCGAGGACATGTCGTTCCTCGAGATGCTCGACGTGCTCAACGAGCAGCTCAACACCCAGGGCGAGGAGCCGGTCGCGTTCGACTCCGACTGCCGCGAGGGCATCTGCGGCACCTGCGGGCTGATGATCAACGGCGAGGCCCACGGCCCCGAGGTGACCACCACCTGCCAGCTGCACATGCGGTCCTTCAAGGACGGCGACACGATCACGATCGAGCCGTGGCGGGCCGACGCCTTCCCGGTGATCCGCGACCTCGTCGTCGACCGCAGCGCCTTCGACCGGATCATCCAGCAGGGTGGCTACATCTCGGTCAACACCGGTGCCGCGCCCGACGCCCACGCGACCCCCGTGCCGAAGGACAAGGCCGACCGCGCCTTCGACGTCGCCACCTGCATCGGCTGCGGCGCCTGCGTCGCCGCCTGCCCCAACGGCTCGGCGTCGCTGTTCCTCGGCGCCAAGATCACCCACCTCGGCGAGCTGCCCCAGGGCCAGGCCGAGCGCGACACCCGGGTGGTCAACATGGTCGGCCAGCACGACCACGAGGGCTTCGGCGGCTGCACCAACATCGGCGAGTGCACCGCCGCCTGCCCCAAGGAGATCCCCCTCGACGTGATCTCCCGCCTCAACTGGGACCTCCACGCCGCCCTCCGCCACGGCCACTAGCGGCGGCGGCCGCCCGGCGGCCTAGCGGCGGCGCTTGCGGAGGACGGCGACGGCGCCGAGCATCGCGGCGGCGCCGCCGGCGAACGGGGTGACCCAGCTGCGGCCGCCCGAGGCGCCGGCCGCTCCACCCTCGGTCCCGGTGGCGGTGAGCTCGGCCAGGGACGGCGTCCGCGGGCCCTGCACCGGCCTCGCGCCGTCCGGCAGCCGCTGCGCCCGGGCGGCGCGGGTCGTGTAGGCCCACGAGGCGGCGTACAGGACGACGCGGGAGAAGTAGTTGATCCAGACCACGAGGATCAGGGCGATCCCGAACGCCTGGAAGGCGGGCTGGTCCTTGGTCGCCTGCAGCAGGTACTGGGAGAGCAGCTTGAGGACCTCGAAGCCGACGGCCCCGAGCACCGCCCCGGACCACACCGAGCGCCGCGGGACCTGCGGGTCGGCGAGCAGCCGGAAGATCAGGAAGAACAGCAGGGCGTTGGCCGCCAGACCCAGCAGGATCGTGATCAGGCCGACGAGCCAGCCCAGGGTGCTGTCGAGGCGCAGGAACTCCAGCACCTCGTCGGAGAACCCGCGGACGAACCCCGTGACCGCGACGGAGAGGAACAGCGTGACGCCGATCGTGGCCAGGGTCGCCAGGTCGCGCAGCTTGCCGATGATGAAGTTGGGGCGCGCGAAGTCCGGCTTCTCGAAGACCACGACCAGGGCCTGCCGCAGCGCGGAGAGCCAGCCGAGCCCGCTGTAGAGGACACCGGCGAGACCGACGACCGCGGCCCACCCGGAGAACGTGCGGATGTCGTCGAGCGAGATCTCGTCGGGTCCGTTGCCGACGATGCCGGGGAGGACGTCGTTGATCACCCCGACCAGGTCGGTGTCGGCGTCGGGATAGATCCGCGAGAGCAGCCCGACGCTGAACACGGCCAGGGCCAGGATCGGGAAGAACGACAGGAAGCCGAAGTAGGTGACCCCGCCGGCCTGCTGGCTGGCGAAGACCTTGGAGTAGTGCTCCTGCATGGACAGGACGTGGTCGAGCAGCGGACGGCGCTCGCGGACGGCGCTCAGCCGGTCGGTCAACGAGGCCACGTCAGGCTCCTTCGGCTCGGAGTGGGAAGTCGCGGGTGGCCTGCCACCCCCGGTCGGCGTCGTGCACGTAGAGGTGGAAGGCGGTGACCTCGAACTCGCACTCGAACCCCGCCAGCTCGGCGAAGGCCTGGTCGAGCCGGTCGTCGGGCAGGTCGTGCGCGACGGTCACGTGCGGGTGGTAGGGGAAGTGCAGCTCGACGGCCAGCGGCCCGCTGCGCACGGCTGCGGCGAGCAGCTCGCACTGCGAGATCCCCTCGACCAGGCTCACGAAGACCACGGGCGAGACCGGCCGGAAGGTGCCGGTGCCCCGCAGGTGCACGGTGTACGGCGCCACCTGGGCGGCCGCGCCCTCGAGGTGCTGCTCGACCTCGGCGAGCCCGCCCTCGACCTCGGTGGGCGGCACCAGCGTGATGTGCGTCGGGATCATCGTCGCTGTGGCGTCGCCGACGGAGGTCCGGTAGTCCTGGAGCTGAGAGGCCCAGGGCTCCGGGATCGCGACCGCCACCCCAATTGTCGGCACCCCACGACCCTAGTGCCCCGCTCCACACTCAGGTGGCGGGGGCACGCCGCGCCAGCACCGCCGACGCGACGATCACGCCGAGGCCGAGCACGGCCAGCGCGGCACCTGCCAGCGCCGGGGCACGCAGGCCGAGGCCGGCGGCGATCACCGCGCCACCGATCCAGGCGCCCAGCGCGTTGGCGACGTTGAGGGAGGCGTGGTTCATCGCCGCGCCGAGGGTCTGGGCCTCGCCGGCGACGTCCATCAGCCGCAGCTGCAGGTTGACCACCAGCACCGAGCCGAGCGCGGTGATCAGGAAGGCCACCGGGAGCAGCGCCCAGCCGAGGGGAGCCAGCGCCCAGAAGGCGAGCAGCGTGACGACCATGCCGACCGCGCCGATCACCAGCGACCGGAAGACCGACCAGTCGGCGAGCCGGCCGGCGACCCAGGTGCCGGCGACCATGCCGAGCCCGAAGGCCAGCAGGAAGACCGGCACGGCCCCCTGCCCCAGCCCGCCGACGTCGGTGACCGTGGGCGCGATGTAGGAGAAGACCGCGAACATGCCGCCGAAGCCCACCGCACCGGCCAGCAGGGTCAGCCACACCTGCGGCTTGGCGAAGGCGGCCAGCTCACGGCGACCGGTCGCCTCCACGTTGCCAGGGCGCGAGGGCACGAAGGCCAGGACCAGCAGCACCGTGAGCAGCGAGAGCGCGGTGACGGCCCAGAACGCCGAGCGCCAGCCGAGGTGCAGGCCCATCCAGGTGGCGGCCGGTACGCCGACCACGTTGGCCACGGACAGACCCAGCATCACCGAGGCCACGGCGCGGCCCTTGCGGCCGGGCGCCGCGAGGTCGGCCGCGACCAGCGAGGCGACGCCGAAGTAGGCACCGTGCGGCAGCCCGTCGAGGAACCGCGCGACCACGAGCAGCTCGTACCCGACCGCCAGGGCCGAGGCCGCGTTGAACAGCGAGTAGAACGCCCATCAGCGCGACCAGCAGCCCGCGCCGCGGCCACTTGGCCCCGAAGAAGGCCAGCACCGGGGCGCCGACCACCACGCCCAGGGCGTACGCCGAGATCAGGTGCCCCGCGGAGGGGATCGAGACGCCGACCCCCTCGGCCACCTGCGGCAGCAGCCCCATCATCACGAACTCGGTCGTCCCGATCGCGAAACCACCGGTGGCCAGGGCGAGGATCGCGAGGGTGGTCCGTCGGCTGCCGAGGTCGCTGAGCAGCGGCGCCGGGGAGGCGGACGGGGCGGAGACGGTCACGGGCATCCTTCGCTGGCCACGGGGGGTGAACCCATGGTCCAACCTGCGGGCGCCGCCGTCCTATTCCACGACGACGCCCGGACGCCCGCTCAGCCGGTGGTGGCGGCCGCGAGGTTGCCCAGGGAGGCGTCCAGCTGCTCGCGCGAGACCAGCGGGAAGGAGACCTTCGCCAGCAGGTCGGGGTCGGTGACCTTGCTCCAGTCGTAGGTGAGCGAGACCTCCGTGGCGTCGGAACCCTGGGCAGTCAGCTCCCACACCCACTCCCAGCCCGGAGGCTCCTGGCCGGCGGGGGCGGTCTGCCAGGCCACCAGGTGCTGGGGGTCGTAGCCGGTGACGACGTTGTCGGTCTGGTAGTCGCCGCCCATGTGGTCGCCGGTCATGTTCATCCGGAAGCTCTGCCCGGTGGCGGTGATCCGGTCGGCCTGGTCGACGCTCCGGACGAAGCCGGACCCGTCGAGCTCGACGTGACGCTCGGGGTTGGTGAGCACGTCGAAGACCGCCGAGGTGGGGGCATCGATCGTGCGCTGGACGGTGATCTGCTTGTCATCGGTCATCCCCCACCATGAGCACGCGCGGACGGCGTATTCAAGCCGCGCGCCCGTGCCCGCGCCCGACCAGGCCGAACAGCGCCACCCTCAACGGCGCGGGAGCCGCACCCGCGTCCCGTCCTCGAGCCGGACGACGGCCCGCAGCCCCCGCCGTGGCCCGGGCGCGGTGAACGGCGCCCGGCGGTCGCGCGCCACGACCCGTCCGGCGCGCCGGAAGACCACGCCGGTGACGAACTCGCGGTCCTGGCCCACCACCACCGTCCGGCCCGGGCGGCTGCGCAGCCGCAGCACCGGACGAGCGGCCGGGACGCGCGCCCGGACGGCGTCGGCGACGCGGACCAGCCCACCGAGCACCCCGACGTACGCCACACCGGTGCGGGACAGGCTGACCGGGGCGTAGTTGTTGTTGAAGCCGAGACCGGTCCCGTAGCGCTGCTGCCAGACGAGCCGGCCGGTGCGGAAGTCGAGCGCGGAGAGGTACCAGAGGTCCTGGCCGGTCGCCGGGCGCTTGGTGACGGTGTAGACGAGGCCGGTGGCCAGGGAGAGCTTGGGCACCGCGGAGGCCGAGCGCGCCGTGGTGTTGCGCCACACCCGCCGGCAGCCGCGACCGTCGCGGTCGACGTCGATCCGCTCGATCCCGGGCTCGCTGGTGCCGCCGAGCGCATCGCGCGCCGGTCCGTCGTAGCCGTAGTTGTTGGTGACCACGAGGGCCCGTCCGGCCGCGATCAGGGAGTTGTCGGTAGCGCTGGCGCCGCGGCGGAAGACCGGCACCGAGCAGACCTCGCGCCGGCCGCGCACCTCGGCCCCGCGCCGGTAGACGACCACCCGCATCGGGTCGGCGTTGTCGGTGATCGCCACCCAGCGGCGTCCCATCACCGTCGGCGTCGTGCCCGAGCCCGCGGAGACCTGCCCGGGCTTGAGCTCGCCGGAGTTGGCGTAGACCTCGCGCCAGGTCACCCCGAGCCGGCCGCGCCGGTCGTGGTCGAGCCGGTACATCGCGCGTGCGGAGACGACGTAGATGCCGCCGTCCTCGTCGACCGCGAACGAGTTGGCGATCTCCTCCCCCAGCACCAGCCGGTGGGCCCGACCGGACGCCGGGTCGATCGAGCCGACCACGCCCGCCTTCGTGACGAACACGATCCGCCCCGACCAGTCGGGCAGCGCCGAGACGATCTTGTCGTCGTCGGCCATCAGCCGGCTGACGTCGTGGTCACGGACCTGGCGGAAGCCCGGGCCACCGGGACCGTTGGTCTGCGCGATCACCACCACGTGCCGGTCGGTGGTCGGGACGACCGCGCGGTCGCGGTCGTCGAGGTAGAAGTAGCCGCCGCCGCTGAAGTCGCTCAGCGTGTCGGCCGCCGGCGTCCGCGGCGGCAACGGGTGGGTGGCCAGCACCTCCAGCGTGACGGGGTCCATCAGCACCAGCCGCGGCGCCTCGAGCCCGACGCAGACGGTCTCGACGCGGCCGCGGCTGTCGAAGGTGAGGGAGGCGCACTCGGCGACCTGGAACGACGACCTGACCTGCGGGTCGCGGCCCAGCGGGCCCGCCCACCGGTTGGTGTCGGTCTGGTAGGCGTCGGCGTGGATGTTGCTCTTCTGGTTGGACGCCATGGCCGGGTGCCGCGGGGCGGCCGGCACCCAGTCCGGGTGCGGCGTCGCCGGGCGCCCGACGTACGCCGGTCCGGCCGGGGGCAGCGGGTCGTCGGGGATCGGCTCGGCCGCGGCGCCCGGCGCCGCGAGCAGGGTCGCGGCAGCCAGGGCCACCGTCAGGAGTCGCTGGACGCCGGCGGGACGTCGGCCCCCGGTGGCACGCATCGTCATGCCGGTCTCAACGGCCGCCGGTGGCCGGGGGTTACGTCAGCCGCGTCAGAGACCCGCGAGGGCCTCGTTGAGCGTGGTCGAGGGACGCATGACCTGCTCGGCCTTGGCCGGGTCCGGGTGGAAGTAGCCACCGATGTCGGCCGGGCTGCCCTGCACGCCGGCCAGCTCGCCCACGATCGTGTCCTCCTGACCGCGCAGGGTCTCCGCCAGCGAGGCGAAGTCGGCGGCGAGGTCGGCGTCCTCGGTCTGCTTGGCGAGCTCCTCGGCCCAGTAGAGCGCGAGGTAGAAGTGCGAGCCGCGGTTGTCGATGCCACCGATCTTCCGCGTGGGCGACTTGTCCTCGTTGAGGAAGGTGCCGGTGGCCCGGTCGAGCGTGTCGGCGAGCACCTGTGCGCGGTTGTTGTCGTCGGCCTGGGCGAGGTGCTCGAGGCTGGCGGCCAGGGCGAAGAACTCTCCGAGGCTGTCCCAGCGCAGGTAGTTCTCCTGCACGAGCTGCTGCACGTGCTTGGGAGCGGAGCCACCGGCACCGGTCTCGAAGAGGCCGCCGCCGTTCATCAGCGGCACGACCGAGAGCATCTTCGCCGAGGTGCCGAGCTCGAGGATCGGGAACAGGTCGGTGTTGTAGTCGCGCAGCACGTTGCCGGTGACCGAGATGGTGTCCTCGCCGCGGCGGATCCGCTCCAGCGAGTACGCCGTCGCCTCGGCCGGCGCCATGATCTCGATCGTCAGCCCGTCGGTGTCGTGCTCGGGAAGGTACTCGTTGACCTTCGCGATCAGCCGCGCGTCGTGGGCGCGCTCCTCGTCGAGCCAGAACACCGCCGGCGAGCCGGTGGCGCGGGCCCGGGTGACGGCCAGCTTGACCCAGTCGCGGATCGGGGCGTCCTTGGTCTGGCAGGCGCGCCAGATGTCGCCGGGCTGCACGCCGTGCTCCATCAGCACCGAGCCGTCGGAGGCGACGACGCGGACGGTGCCCGCGGCCGGGACCTCGAAGGTCTTGTCGTGCGAGCCGTACTCCTCGGCCGCCTGGGCCATCAGCCCGACGTTGGGCACCGAGCCCATCGTCGAGGGGTCGAAGGCGCCGTGGGCGCGGCAGTCGTCGATCACCGTCTGGTAGACGCCGGCGTACGACGAGTCGGGGATGACCGCGAGGCAGTCGGCCTCCTCGCCGTCGGGGCCCCACATGTGCCCGGAGGTGCGGATCATCGCCGGCATCGAGGCGTCGATGATGACGTCCGACGGCACGTGCAGGTTGGTGATCCCCTTGCGGTCGTCGACCATCGCCATCGCCGGCCCCTCGGCCAGGCCCTGGTCGACGGCGGCCTTGACCGCGTCGCCGTCGGGGAGGTCCTTGACGGCGTCGAGGAGGGCGCCGAGCCCGTCGTTGGGCGAGATGCCCGCGGCGGCCAGCTGCTCGCCGTACTGGTCGAAGAGCGTGGGGAAGAAGGCCTGCACCGCGTGGCCGAAGATGATCGGGTCGGAGACCTTCATCATCGTGGCCTTGAGGTGCACCGAGAACAGCACGTCGTCGGCCTTGGCCCGCGCGATCTGCTCGGTGAGGAAGCGGCGCAGGGCCGCGACGTCCATGAACGTGCCGTCGACGACCTCGCCGGCCAGCACCGCGATCTCGTCCTTGAGCACGGTGACGGTGCCGTCGGCGGCCTCGTGCTCGATGCGCAGGGTGTCGTCGGACTCGAGCACGACCGACTGCTCGTTGGCGCGGAAGTCGTGCTCGCCCATGGTCGCGACGTTGGTCTTGGAGTCGGAGCTCCAGGCGCCCATCCGGTGCGGGTGGGCCTTGGCGTAGCCCTTGACCGACGCGGGGGCGCGGCGGTCGGAGTTGCCCTCGCGCAGCACCGGGTTGACCGCGGAGCCCTTGACGGCGTCGTAGCGGGCGCGGGTCTCGCGGTCCTCGTCGGACTGCGGGTCGTCGGGGTAGGCGGGGAGGTCGAAGCCCTGCTCCTGGAGCTCCTTGATCGCGGCCTTCAGCTGCGGGATGGAGGCGGAGATGTTGGGCAGCTTGATGATGTTGGCCTCGGGCGTCTTCGCGAGGTCGCCGAGCTCGGCGAGGGCGTCGTCGACGGCCTGGTCGCCGAGCCGGTCGGGGAACTGCGCCAGGATCCGCGCGGCCAGGGAGATGTCGCGGGTCTCGACCTCGACGCCGGCCTTGGCGGCGTACGCCTCGATGACCGGGAGGAGGGAGTACGTCGCCAGCCGCGGCGCCTCGTCGGTGAGCGTGTAGATGATCCGGGACGGGTTGGCCATGTGGGCAGCACTCCTGAACGGGTGGGTGGCGACAAAGTTCCTTGACGTCAAGATACCTGACCCGCGGGCGGGTCGACGCCGCGGCCAGCCTCGCAGTCCGGCGGCGACAGTTCAACGACGCGGATCGGGGCACGGTGGCCGCGAGGTTTGGGTCTACGCTGCGGGGGCACTCGTGTTGTCGAGATCTCACCGCCTCGAGGAGTCCCGGTCATGACAGACGCCCCCGTCCCCCCGCTCGCCCAGAAGCTCACCGCCGAGGCGATCGGCACCTTCGTGCTCGTCGTCTTCGGCGTCGGCGCCGCGGTGTTCTCCCAGGACTACGTCGCCACCGGCTTCTCCTTCGGCATCGCGATCGTGGCGATGGTCTACGCCTTCGGCCGGATCTCCGGCGGCCACTTCAACCCCGCCGTCTCCGTGGGCGCGGCGCTGGGGGGCCGGATCGCGTGGCGCGAGGCCGGCGCCTACGTCGGGGCCCAGGTCGGCGGCGCGCTCGTCGGTGGCCTGCTGGTCGTGCTGATGGCGACCGCCGGCGACACCGGGCTCGGCTTCGGCGACGACGGCTTCGGCGCCAACGGGTTCGGCGACCGGGGCGGCTTCGCGCTGGGCGGCGCGCTGATCATCGAGGTCGTGATGACCTTCGTCTTCGTGCTGGTCATCCTCGCGGTCACCGACACCCGCAACGAGCACCCCGCGCTGGCACCGCTGGCCATCGGGCTGACCCTGGCCGCGATCCACTTCGCCTCGATGTTCGCCACCGGCACCTCGGTCAACCCGGCGCGGTCGCTCTCCACGGTCTTCTTCTCCGGCGGAGACGCGATCGCGCAGATCTGGCTCTTCCTGCTCGCTCCGCTGGCCGGTGCGGCGATCGCCGGGGCGGCCTACCCGGCCGTCTTCGGCCACGGCACCGACCCGGTGCCGGGCTCGGGCCTGCGCTCGGGCCGCGCGGTCGCGGTGCCGGGCTACGGCGCCCCCGACCAGTACCAGCAGCAGTGGAACCAGCAGGTGCCCGGCTACCCGCAGGGGCAGCAGGTGGCCCAGCCGGGCGTCCAGTCGGCTGCGGCGCAGCCACAGGCCTCGTCGTGGGCCGACCCCGCCACCTCGACCGGTGCCGGTCACGCGGCCCAGGCCGGGTGGACCGGTCACGCCGGGCAGGGCGGTCAGGCTGCTCAGCCGGTCCAGCAGCCGATCATCCAGGACGGGTGGCAGTGGGACCCGCAGGCGCAGCAGTGGTTCCCGGCTCCCCAGCAGCCGGCCCAGCAGCCGGCCCAGCAGCCCGCCCAGCAGCCGGCCCAGCCGTCGGGACAGCAGGGGTGGCCCGCGGACCCGCAGGCCGACGCCGGCGGCGACCGGACCCAGGTGCGCCCGCCCGACGGCCCGTAGCCGTCCCGTCGTCAGACCGGGGTCAGCGGGGCGGGTCGACGTCGACCAGCGTCAGCGGGGGCTCGCCGAGTCCGCTGACGTGCTCGACCTCGACCAGGCCGGCGCCCTCGGCGTACGAGAGGCGCTGGGCGGGTCCGCCGACGGTGCTGGTCTCGATCACCACCAGGCCGCCGAAGCGGCCGGCCGGCACGTCGGCCTCACCGTCGAGCGCGACGACCTCGGAGCGGACGTCGACCCCGGGCGCCAGCGCCTCCCGGTAGCCGTCGCCGAGGCGCGGCCGGGCGAGCATCGCGAGGCCGCACTGCGCACCGTCGGCTCCCGCCCGCCACTCCCCCTCGCGGCCGCACCACCACACGTTGCCCGAGGTGTCCTGCGCGTAGTAGTCGAGCGTCGCCGCGGCCGGGCCGTCCGGGGGCGTGCGCCGCACGGCGGTGGTGACGAGCCCGGCGACGTCCGGGCCCCGGCCCACCGTGACGACCGACGACTGCGCGGGGTCGCCGTCGACGGCGTAGGTCCAGGTGGTGCCGACCCGCAGCGGCAGCCAGGGGTTGTCGACGTCGTCGACGAAGTCGGCCGGGTCGGGTGCCGGGGTCGGGACCACCAGGTCGTCGACCCCCGCCGTCGGGACCGGGTCCGAGCCCGTGCCGCAGCCGACCAGCAGCACGAGCACCAGGGGAAGCGCCAGGGGGAGCACCAGGGGACGCCGTGCCGTTCTCGCGCGCGCCCGCCGACGACGTACCGGTGGGGGCCCCATGCGCCCATCGTCGCGCACGGCCCAGGCTGCGTGCCCCGGGAGGGTGGCGCGCTGCTAGGTTCGGGCGCAGTTCCGTCTCGTGCGCACCCCAAGGAGTTTCCCGTGAGCTCAACCCCGCTGAAGGTCGCCGTCACCGGCGCGGCCGGTCAGATCGGCTACAGCCTGCTCTTCCGTCTCGCGAGCGGGGGTCTGCTCGGCGACCGCCCGATCGAGCTGCGGCTGCTCGAGATCACCCCGGCCCTGAAGTCGCTCGAGGGCGTCGTGATGGAGCTCGACGACTGCGCCTTCCCCAACCTCGCCGGCGTCGAGATCGGCGACGACGCGGAGACGATCTTCGACGGCGTCAACCTCGCGCTGCTCGTCGGCGCCCGCCCCCGTGGCCCGGGCATGGAGCGCGGCGACCTGCTCTCCGCCAACGGCGCGATCTTCACCGCGCAGGGCAAGGCCCTCAACGCGGTGGCCGCCGACGACGTCCGCATCGGCGTCACCGGCAACCCCGCCAACACCAACGCGCTGATCGCCAAGACCAACGCCCCCGACATCCCGGGCGAGCGGTTCTCGGCGCTGACCCGCCTCGACCACAACCGCGCCATCTCGCAGCTCGCTGCGAAGACCGGTGCCGCGGTCACCGACATCTCGAAGATGACGATCTGGGGCAACCACTCGGCCACCCAGTACCCCGACCTCTTCCACGCCGAGATCGCCGGCCGCAACGCCGCCGAGGTCGTGGGCGACCAGGACTGGATCGAGAACGACTTCATCCCGACCGTCGCCAAGCGCGGCGCCGCGATCATCGAGGCCCGGGGCTCCTCCTCGGCCGCCTCGGCGGCCTCCGCCACCATCGACGCCGCCCGCGACTGGCTGTTCGGCTCCGCCGAGGGCGACTGGGTCTCGATGGCGGTCGCCTCCGACGGCTCCTACGGCGTCCCCGAGGGCCTGGTCTCCTCCTTCCCCGTGGTCACCAAGAACGGGGACTGGGAGATCGTCCAGGGCCTCGAGATCGACGACTTCTCCCGCGGCCGGATCGACGCCTCGGTCAAGGAGCTCGACGAGGAGCGGCACGCCGTCACCGAGCTCGGCCTCATCTGACCCGGCTCGGAGGCACCGCACAGCACGTCGACCCGCCCCGTCGTCACCGCAGGACCGTGACGACGAGGCGGGTCGCTGCGGCTGTGCGTCCCGCCGGGGCGGGTCGGCGCTGCTGAGCGTCGCGCCGGGGCGGGTCAGAGGGGTTGGTCGGGGATGCTGCCGCTGAGGAAGATCAGGGCGAGGCCCACGGCGAGCAGCACCAGCACGTCCACGAAGCGGTGCCGCACCGCGAGCATGCCGGCGTCGCGCTGGGGCAGGACCAGCCGCAGGGCGGCAGCGCCCAGCAGCCCGGCTGCCAGGACGCGGACGCCGAGCCGCCAGTCGTCGACGTAGGCCAGCACCAGCCCGGCGACCATCGTCGCGAGCACCAGCAGGTAGAACATGCCGCCGATCGTCGAGGGGTAGCGCCGACCTTCGTCCGGGTCGTCGGCGGCCTCGGCCTCGGGGTCGGGGTCGACGGGCGGGTCGCCCGTCGCGCCGTCGCTCGGATCGTCGGGGGTCACGGTCGGAGCGCCTGCTCGGCCATCGAGACCACGTTGGCCAGCAGCATCGCGCGCGTCATCGGGCCGACGCCGCCGGGGTTGGGCGAGACCCAGCCGGCGGTGTCCCAGACGTCGGCGGCGACGTCGCCGGCGATGGTGCCGTCGACCCGTGAGACGCCGACGTCGAGCACCGCGGCACCGGGCTTGACCATGTCGCCGGTGATGATGTCGGGGACGCCGGCGGCGGCGACCACGATGTCGGCGGTGCGGGTGTGCGCGGCCAGGTCGCGGGTGCCGGTGTGGCACAGCGTCACGGTCGCGTTCTCGCTGCGCCGGGTCAGCAGCAGCCCGAGCGGTCGGCCCACGGTCAGGCCGCGGCCGACGACCACGACCTCGGCGCCGGCGATCTCGACGCCGTGCCGGCGCAGCAGCTCGATCACCCCCACGGGCGTGCAGGGCAGCGAGCCCTTCTCGCCGAGCACGAGCCGGCCGAGGCTCACCGGGTGCAGGCCGTCGACGTCCTTGGCGGGGTCGACGCGCGAGAGCAGGGCGACCTCGTCGAGACCGGTCGGCTGCTGCACCAGGAAGCCGGTGCAGGCCGGGTCGTCGTTGAGGCGGTCGATCACGGTCTCGACCTCGGCCTGCGAGGCGGACGCCGGCAGGTCGACCCTGATCGACTCGATCCCGATCTCGGCACAGTCCCGGTGC
Source organism: uncultured Actinomycetota bacterium (assembly GCA_963834285.1). Lineage (GTDB taxonomy): Bacteria > Actinomycetota > Actinomycetes > Propionibacteriales > Nocardioidaceae > Nocardioides. The sequence continues at coordinate 286,033 of CAWIAZ010000013.1, forward strand.
TTCGCGCCGACGTACCAGTGCGAGCCGGGGTCGTCGCCGACCAGCACCGTCCCGAGCCCCGGGACGACGCCGCGCTCGCGCAGGGCCGTCACCCGCTCGGTCAGCTCGGCCTTGATCGTCCGCAGCGTGGCGGTGCCGTCCAGCGTTTGTGCGGTCATCGTGGTCATCCTGTCACTCGGTGTTCCTGGTCGCGGTCTGCGCTCATGGGTCGCCGGGTCTCGACACGCTCCGTCGCGACCTCGTTCCTCGGTCGCGGTCGCTGCTCGACCACCGATCGATCGGCTCCGGCTGCGCGTAGCGATCCCGATCAGTGAAAGAAGTGTCGGGTGCCGGTGAAGTACATGGAGACGCCCGCGGCCTCCGCGGCCGCGATCGTCAGCTCGTCGCGCACCGAACCGCCGGGCTGCACGATCGCGCTCACCCCGGCGTCGATGAGGATCTGCGGGCCGTCCTCGAACGGGAAGAAGGCGTCGGACGCCGCCACGGCACCCCGCGCCCGCTCCCCCGCCCTCGTGACCGCGAGCCGGCACGAGTCGACGCGGTTGACCTGGCCCATCCCGACCCCCACGGAGGCGCCGTCCTTGGCCAGCAGGATCGCGTTGGACTTCACCGCGCGGCACGCCCTCCACGCGAAGGCGAGGTCGGCCAGCACCTCGGGCGAGGCCGCCGCGCCGGTGGCCAGGGTCCAGCTCGCGGGATCGTCGCCCGGGTCGTCGACGTGGTCGACGTGCTGCACGAGCATCCCGCCGCTGACCGGCCGGGTCTCCACGGGTGTGCCGGCGTCGACGGGGCAGACCAGGATCCGGATGTTCTTCTTGCCCTGGAGGACCTCCACGGCCCCCTCGTCGTACGCCGGCGCGACGATCACCTCGGTGAAGATCTCCGCCACCTGCTGGGCGAGCTCGACGGTGACCGGGCGGTTGACCGCGATCACCCCGCCGAAGGCCGAGGTGGGGTCGCAGGCGTGGGCCCGCCGGTGCGCCTCGGCGACGTCGGCGCCGACCGCGATGCCGCACGGGTTGGCGTGCTTGATGATCGCCACGGCCGGCTCGGCGAAGTCGCCCGCGGCCCGGCGGGCGGCGTCGGTGTCGACGTAGTTGTTGTAGGACATCTCCTTGCCGTGCAGCTGCTCGGCGGCCGCCAGGCCACCGGGCCCGAAACCGGTGCGGTAGAGCGCGGCCGGCTGGTGCGGGTTCTCGCCGTAGCGCAGCACCGCGGCCTTCTCCCAGGTCCCGCCGATCCAGGCCGGGAACCCGGACCCCTGGGAGGTGTCGGTGAGCACGTTGCCCATCCAGGACGCCACCGCGACGTCGTACGTCGCCGTGTGCACGAACGCCTCCGCGGCCAGCGCCTGCCGCTGCGCGAGCGTGAACCCGCCGGCGGCGACCGCGGCCAGCACGTCGGGGTAGCGGGCCGGTGAGGTCACGATCGCGACCGAGGGGTGGTTCTTCGCCGCGGCCCGGACCATCGACGGGCCCCCGATGTCGATCTGCTCGACGCACTCGTCGGGCCCGGCGCCCGAGGCGACGGTCTCGGTGAAGGGGTAGAGGTTGGAGACGACGAGGTCGAAGGGCTCGACCTCGAGGTCGGCGAGCTGCTGCACGTGGGACTCCAGGCGCCGGTCGGCGAGGATCCCGGCGTGGACGCGGGGGTGCAGGGTCTTCACCCGGCCGTCGAGGCACTCCGGGAAGCCGGTGAGGTCCTCGACCTTGGTCACCGGGAGGCCGAGCCGCTCGATCAGCGCCGCCGACCCGCCCGTGGAGACCAGCGTGACGCCGGCGTCGTGGAGGCCGCGCACCAGGTCGTCGAGGCCGGCCTTGTCGTAGACCGAGACCAGCGCGCGCCTGATCGGGACCTGGTGGTCGGGAGTCTGCTCAGCCATGTCCGAAACGGACCTTCCTGTCGGTGATGGTGTAGCCCTCGCGGACCATGCGGCCGACGCAGTCGACCAGCATCAGGCGCTCGGCGACCTTGATCCGCTCGTGGAGCGACTCGACGGTGTCGTCGTCCTCCACGGGCACGGCGGCCTGGGCCAGGATCGGACCGGTGTCGACCCCCAGGTCGACCACGAACAGCGTGGCCCCGGTGATCTTGACGCCGTGGGTGAGCGCGTCGGCCGCGCCGTGCATGCCCGGGAACGACGGCAGCAGCGCCGGGTGGGTGTTGACGTAGCGCCCGCCGAAGCGGCGCAGGAACTCCTCCCCGGCGAGCTTCATGAACCCCGCCGAGACCACGAGGTCCGGCTCGTGCGCGGCGACCGCCTCGGTCATCGCGCGGTCCCAGGCCTCCCGGGAGTCGTGGTCGGCGACCCGCTCCACGAACGTCGGGACCCCGGCGGCCCGGGCGCGCTCGATCCCGGCGATGTCGTGGCGGTCGGCGCCGACGGCGACGACGGTCGCGCCGTACGCCGGGTCGGCGCAGGCCTCGAGCAGCGCCTGGAGGTTGGTGCCGGCACCCGAGACGAGCACGACCAGCCGCGCTGGGGTGGGGGTGGGCACGACCCGCAGTCTAGGAGGTCGCAGGCGCTACGGGACCTGCGGGTCGACCGCCCCGGCGATGCTGTCGTCGGCCTCGGCCGCAGTCCTGCGCCGCTGCCACCAGGTGATCAGCGCGCCGCCGAGCAGACCGCCGAGGCCGAAGGCGGTGACGGCGTGCACGAGGACGTCGCCGGCGAGGGGGCCGAGGTCACGCATCCGGCCGGGTCCGACCGCGCCGCCCGCGAGCGCGGCGAGCACGGCGAACGCCACGCCGGCCAGGACGCCGCCCGCACACCCGCGCAGCAGCCCCTCCTCCCAGCGCAGGGTGGGCAGCCGGCGCTGACCCTCCACCGCGGCGACCACGGCGACCAGCAGCGGCAGCGCCATCAGCCCCGCCGTCCAGCCCGGGGCCGGGCCGTCGTCGGGCAGCGCCGCGAGCAGCGGGAACATCGGGAGCGCGCCGATCACGGCGGCCTGCGGGGTGACCAGGGTGCCGACGCCGACGGTGAAGCCGGGGCCGAGCAGGTAGGAGCCGGCGAACACGGTGGCGTTGGGCACCACGAGCAGCATCAGGGCGCCGAAGAGCGCGACGTCGCCGGGGCCGGCACCGAGCTGGGTGAAGATGTTGGCCGCGGTGTCGGCGTCGACGAGCAGCGCCGCGACGAACACGACCGCCGAGATGCCGAGCCAGGCCAGCAGGATCGTGCGGGCCAGCCGCAGCGTCGCGCGTGCCGAGCGCGGCACCAGCGCGACCCAGACCGGCATCCGGCCGGCGCCCACCGCGATGGCCGGCGCGGCGAACAGCGCGCAGAGCGCCAGCGACCACGCCACGACCCGCGCCGTGCTGGGGTCGGTGTCGGGAGTGGCGGCCAGCGTGGCGACCAGGACCGCGGTGACGACGTACCCGAGGGTGAACAGGCCGGAGGCGAGCGGCACGGTCCAGTCGCGGCCGCCGTCCTCGAGGGCGCGGACGTCGGGGCCGTGACCGGACACCGAGTCACCCACCCGCAGCCCGACCCGCCACAGCGTCCACGCGGCGATGGCGGTGACCCCGAGCGGCACCGCGGTGATCGCGGCCCCCTCGACGTGGACGCCGGAGCCGTGACCGAGCAGCCACCCGAGCGCGCCGAGGCGGAGTCCGTCGCGCGGGGTGCCGTGGGCGCCGCCGTCGGTGAGGAACCAGCCGACCACCCCCACCGCGAGGAAGACCACCAGCGTCGCCGACGCCGCCACCACGCCTCCGGCCGTGGCCAGCAGCACCAACGGACGCTGGTGGCGCAGGTCGTCGAGCGTGGAGGGCCCGGTGAGCGCGGACGACGCTGAGGACGCTGAGGGGCGCGCCCGCGCCGCGGCTGCGGGACGTGGACGGCAGCAGAGAGGTCATGGCCGCCCCATTCTCGCGCGCGGACCGCCATCGAGCCGGTCTCCCACGCCGAGCGGTCACCGGTCCGCGGTTGGTCCGACGGCCCCCCGCTGGCGTACCGTGGGCCGTTGCCATGAGGGACCCGGATCTGTTCGACGCGTTCTACAAGGAGGCCCGCGGGCGGCTCCTGCTCCAGACGTACGCCCTCACCGGTGACCTGGCCGCCTCCCGCGCCGCCGTGCGCGACGCCTTCATCATGGCCTGGCACCACTGGCGGAAGGTCTCCCGGCTCGAGGACCCCGAGGAGTCGGTGCGGCCCCACGCCTGGCAGCACGCCCAGCGGCGGCACACGGCGCGGATCTGGCACCGCGAGAAGGGCGTCGCCCCCGAGGTGCACGACACCCTCGACGCGCTCGCCAAGCTGCCCGCGCAGCGTCGACGCGCCCTGCTCCTGGTGACCCTGGCCCACACCAGCATCCCGCAGATGGCCCGCGAGATCGGCCTCCCGCCCGACGACGCCGAGCGCGAGCTGCAGGCGGCCGCGGCCGACTTCACCGCGGCGCTCGGCATCACCGCCGCCGACATCCGCGACCCGCTGGAGCCGCTGGAGTCGGTCGTCGCCGGCGCTCGCTGGCCACGCTCCACGATCATCCGGCGGGCAGGGGCGGCCCGCCGGCGTACCCACACCGCGATCGGGGCGGCCGTCGCGGTGACGGCCCTGGTCGTCAGCGGCACCGTCGTCACCGACGGGGCCGGTGCGCACCCCAGGCTCGACCGGATGACCACCGCCCCGGCCGCCACCCCCGACCCGGACGACGCGAGGGTCGACCCGCTCGAGGCCCCCGCCGACGACCCGGCGGCCGAGCCGGAGATGTCGCTCACCGCCGGCGTCCTCGTCGGCCAGGCGCAGCTGCGCAACGCCACCGGGCGCAAGGCCTGGAACACCACCTCGACCGTCGCCAACGACGAGGTCAGCGCGCAGTCGGTGCCGTGCCAGCAGGAGCGGTACGCCGACCCGCGGGGCGAGGCGGCCCTGGCCCGCACGTTCCGCGCCAAGCCGGTCAAGGGACGCGACCTGCCCACCCTCGACGCCGTGCAGACCGCCGAGCTGTCGCGGGGGGTGCCGGCCGCCCGCCGGGCGTTCGGGACCGCCCTGGGGTGGTACTCCGGCTGCCTGGCCGAGCGGATGCAGCTGATCAGCCTGCACCGGGTGTTCTCCGTCGGCGACCAGGCCATGCTGGTCACCCTGCGCTCCTGGAAGCGTCCGGTCACGACGATGACCATCGGTCTCGCCCGCACCGGAGGCTTCACGACCACGACGGCCACCAGCGTCGGCAACGAGCGGCAGCCCGACCTCGAGGCGAACGCCGGGCTCCTGGCCGCGGCCGTCTCCCGGCTCTGCACCCTGCCGGAGGGCGGCGACTGCTCCGGAGGCCCCCGGCTGCGTCGGATCCCGCCGCTCGCGGTCGGCGACGCCCCCGCCCTGCTCTCCGAGCTCGACCTGCCCCCGGTCAGCGGCGTCCGGAAGCCGTGGGTCGGCACCGAGCCGCGCAAGGCCAAGACGAACGCGGCCGCGACCCGCTGCGACGGCGCGTCGTTCGACGGCACGTTCCAGAAGGCGCCGTTCAAGGACAGCGCGACCCGCACGTTCCTGATCCCCGAGGCCGACCTGCCGGCCGAGTTCGGCCTCACCGAGACCGCCGCCACGCTGCCGCCCCGCCGGGCCCGGGCCTTCGTCGCCGACGTGAAGCGCCGCCTCGCGCGTTGCGAGGACGACGACGAGGGGCTCGGCACCCGCGTCGAGATGATCGCCGACCGCGACGACGGCTCGATGTCGCTCACCGCCTGGCAGCTCACCGTCGACGTCTCCGACGAGCGTGCCGTGCGGTTCACGATGGCGGTCCTGCGCCGCGGCAGCGCCGTGGCGCAGCTGACCTTCGTGCCGGCCCCGCGGGTCGCGATGAGCCAGCCGGCCTTCCTCGACCTCGCCTACCGGGCCCAGGAGCGCCTGGTCGAGCTGCCGCGGCGCAAGTCCCGCTGATCCTCTGACCCGCTCGGAGAAATCCGCGGGTCGCGTGCAACCGGACCACTCGGTCGGGCGTCTCCCAGGTGAGACCACCATCCGGTGGGGCCGCGAGCGTCACCGGGACCCGAGGGGAGGCCGGCCATGGACGAGCAGGAGTTCGACGACTTCTACTCGGCGTCCTTCCGCCGGGTCACCAACCAGCTGCACGCGATGATCGGCGACCGCGACGAGGCCCAGGAGTGCGTGCAGGAGGCCTTCGTGCGGGCCTGGGCCCACCGCGGCCGGCTGGCTCGCGTGGAGCACCCGGAGGCGTGGGTCCGCACCACGGCGTACCGGCTCGCGGTGAGCCGCTGGCGGCGGACGACGCGGGGGCGGCGACCCGCCGACCGCGCCGTCTCGGCCGCCACCGAGACGAGACCGGCCGACGAGAGCCATGTCGCGCTCGTGGCGGCCCTGAGCCGACTCCCGGCCGCGCAGCGCCAGGCCCTGGTGCTGCACCATCTCGCCGACCGCTCGGTGCGCGAGGTCGCCAGGGAGGTCGGCGTGGCCGAGGGCACCGTCAAGGCCCGGCTCAGCCGCGGCCGCGCGGCGCTCGCCCTGCTCCTGTCCGACCACGACCAGCCCCCGGGCCCGCGCGCCGGAGGAGTGCGCCATGTCTGACCCGCTGCAGCGACTTTCCAGCTTCGACGGAGGCGACCCGTGCCGCCGCTGCCGGCCGCGGAGGTCCGTCGCCGAGGCGACCGGCGTCGTCGCCGCCAGACCGTGCTCGCCGGCCTCGGGGCGGCCTCGTCGTCGCCGTGGTCGTCGTCCCGCTCGCGGTGCTCGGCGCTCGCGACGACAGCGGCCCGACCCGCAGCCGGCACCCGCGCCGACCTCGCCGCTCCCTTCGCAGGACCTGCCGGACGAGACGTCGACGTCGAAGGCGCGGCGCCGGAGCCGCACCGTCGGAGACACCACCGAGGCGCTCCGAGACACCCTCCGAGACGCCACCCGCGCCGCCGTCGTCCGGCCAGAGCGCTGCCGACATCACCCTGCTCGGCACCGTCGCGCTGGCCGCCGGGCGGCCCGAGGCCGGCGGTGACTACGCCCTCGAGCGACCCGGCAGCGGGGTCGAGCCGTTCGCCTACGAGGCGTGCGGCTCCGAGGCTGGCCTACCCCGACGTCGTCGATCGTCTCCGGACCCGTCTCTCCGGACCCGAGGACAACCGCACCCGGCAGCTCTTCGTCTTCGACGACGCCCAGGCGCGGTCGCCTACGTCGACACCGTGCGTGGACTTCTACGAGGGCTGCCCGCAGGAGTCGGTCGGCAGCGGCATCACCTGCTGCCACCGAGGGCAAGGACTCGCTCTCGGTGGGCAGTCCCTGGCCGTGGTGCGCAGCTACGCCGGGCCCGACGGTGCCCCCACCATCGGCCTGGACGACGTGGTCGTCGTGCGGCTCGGCCGCTCCGTGCTCATCGACACCGTCGCCAACGAGGCCGTCGCCATCGAGCGACGCATCCGCGACCAGCTCCGTGCAGCAGAGCGACCGCCCTCAGCGCCGTGGTCGCCGCCATGTGCGCGTTCACCGAGGCCGGCTGCTGAGGGGGCGGACATCCCACCTTATGCAGGGATGTCTGACCTTCTGGGCCTCTGCAACAGCCCAGAAGGTAGGGCGGAGGCCCAGAAGGTCCCCTCCGCCGACCCCCAGCACGCACGACGGCCCGCCGGAGCGCTCCGGCGGGCCGTGGTGCGTGCTGGTGCTGCTGGTACGTCGTGCTGCCGGGTCAGAGGCCCTGCAGGATCTCCCGCATCAGCTCGGCGGTCTCGGACGGCGTCTTGCCGACCTTGACGCCGGCAGCCTCGAGGGCCTCCTTCTTGGCGGCCGCGGTGCCCGAGGACCCGGACACGATGGCGCCTGCGTGGCCCATGGTCTTGCCCTCGGGGGCGGTGAAGCCGGCGACGTAGCCGACGACCGGCTTCGTCACGTGGTCCTTGATGTAGGCCGCGGCCCGCTCCTCGGCGTCACCGCCGATCTCGCCGATCATCACGATCGCCTTCGTGTCGGGGTCCGCCTCGAACGCCTCGAGGGCGTCGATGTGCGTGGTGCCGACGACCGGGTCGCCGCCGATGCCGATGGCGGTCGAGAAGCCGTGGTCGCGCAGCTCGAACATCATCTGGTAGGTCAGGGTGCCCGACTTCGACACCAGGCCCACCGGGCCCGCGCCGGAGATCGTGGCCGGCGTGATGCCGGCCAGCGCCTCGCCCGGGGTGATGATGCCGGGGCAGTTCGGCCCGATCATCCGCGTCGACTTGCCGTCGAGGTAGGCGAACACCTCGGCGGTGTCCTGCACGGGCACGCCCTCGGTGATGACCACGAGCAGGCCGATGCCCGCGTCGATGGCCTCGAGGCAGGCGTCCTTGGTGAACGCCGGCGGCACGAAGGCGACCGACACGTCGGCGCCGGTCTCCTTCATCGCCTCCTCCACCGTGCCGAAGACCGGCAGCTCGACGGCACTGCCGTCGGCGCCTGTGTGGCTGACGGTGGTGCCTGCCTTGCGGGCGTTGACGCCACCGACGACCTGGGTCCCGGCCTTGAGCATCAGCGCGGTGTGCTTGGTGCCCTCACCGCCGGTGATGCCCTGGACGATGACCTTGGAGTCCTTGTTGAGGTAGATCGACATAGCTGTTCTCGTCTTCTTTCCGCGGTCTCAGGCGTTCGCCAGCTCGGCGGCCTTGTCGGCCGCGCCGTCCATGGTGTCGACCAGCGTCACCAGGGGGTGGTTCTTCTCCTCCAGGATCCGGCGGCCCTCCTCGACGTTGTTGCCGTCGAGGCGCACGACCAGCGGCTTCGAGGCCTCGTCACCGAGGATGTCGAGCGCGCCGACGATGCCGTTGGCCACGGCGTCGCACGAGGTGATGCCGCCGAAGACGTTCACGAAGACGCTCTTGACCTGCGCGTCGTTGAGAATCACGTCGAGGCCGTTGGCCATCACCTCGGCCGAGGCGCCGCCACCGATGTCGAGGAAGTTGGCGGGCTTGACGCCGCCGTGCTTCTCGCCGGCGTAGGCGACCACGTCGAGGGTCGACATGACCAGCCCCGCGCCGTTGCCGATGATGCCGACGGCACCGTCGAGCTTGACGTAGTTGAGGCCCTTCTCGGCGGCCTTGAGCTCCAGCGGGTCGGTCTCGTCGGTGATCTCGAAGGCCTTGTGGTCCTCGTGCCGGAACTCGGCGTTCTCGTCGAGGGAGACCTTGCCGTCGAGGGCCTCGAGGACGTCGCCCTCGAGCCGCGCCAGCGGGTTGATCTCGACCAGGGTGGCGTCCTCCTCGATGAAGACGGTCCACAGACGCTGGACCAGCGTGACGGCCTGGTCGACGAGCTCCTCGGGGAAGCCGGCCTCCGCGACGATCTCGCGGGCCTTGGCCTCGTCGACTCCCGCGCCGGGGTCGATCGGGATCTGCTTCACCGCGTCGGGGTTGGTCTTGGCGACCTCCTCGATCTCCACGCCACCCTCGATCGAGGCGATGCAGAGGTAGCGGCGGTTGGCGCGGTCGAGCAGGAAGGAGAAGTAGTACTCCTCCACGATGCTCGCCGCGGGCGCGATCAGGACGCGGTTCACCGTGAGGCCCTTGATCTGCATCCCGAGGATCGCCTCGGCGTGCTGCTCGGCGTCCTCGGGGGTCTTGGCCAGCTTGACGCCGCCGGCCTTGCCGCGACCGCCGGCCTTGACCTGCGCCTTGACGACGACGACCCCGAGCTCCTCGGCGGCGGCTCGCGCCTCGGCCGGGGTGTTGGCCACGAGACCCAGCGTCACCGCCACGTCGTGCTTGGCGAAGAGCTCCTTCGCCTGAAACTCCATCAAGTCCACTGATCCACCATGTCCTCTACATGGGCGCGCCGAAGAACCGCGCGCCGGGGTCGGGTTCTTTGCGCACCCTAGTGGTGATCGACGCGGACGACGAGACGGCCCCCGCCGACGTGACCCACGACATCCGGGCGCCGGACCCCGTCCACCCGGTCCTGCCGCCGCCTCAGGCGGGGGTGACGTGGCCGGCGACCCAGCCGGTGATCTCGGTGGTCGCCGCGCCGGGGGTGAACACCTTGGCCACGCCGATCTCCTCGAGCAGCGGGATGTCCTCCTCGGGGATGATCCCCCCGCCGAAGACCATGATGTCGCGGGCGTCACGAGCCTCGAGCAGCTCGATGAGCTTCTTGAACAGCGTCATGTGGGCCCCGCTGAGGACGGAGAGCCCGATCAGGTCGGCGTCCTCCTGGATCGCGGTCTCCACGATCTGCTCCGGCGTCTGGTGCAGACCGGTGTAGATGACCTCGTGGCCGGCGTCGCGCAGCGCGCGCGCCACGATCTTGGCGCCGCGGTCGTGCCCGTCGAGACCGGGCTTGCCGACCACGATGCGGAGGCGCTGGGCGTCGGCCGTGCGAGGTCATGAGCCACCCTAGTCGCGGCCGGGCAGCGATGTGGGCTTGGTCACACGCGGACCGCTCGTGCCGCCTGACGGCGGCGTGCTGCGTCGGTCGTCCACAGGTAGCCGGTACCCGATTTCGGGCCCCGTGACATATCCGTTATCGTTCCACGTCGTTGTGCAAGTGGTTTTTGCACCCGTCCACCGACCGGCCACCCCGGAGACACCTCGTGCCTCATCATCGCGGTAACCGTCGCGGCCCTCGCCGTGAGGAGTCGGTGACCCCGCACGCAACGCCGTACGTCGGTCGCCGGGTCGCCCGTCCGGTCGAGGCTCCTGCCCTCGTCTCGGCGCCGGTACCCACCTCCGCCCCCCTTCATCACCAGCCTGTTCATCACCAGCCCGCTCCGGCGGCGCCGGTCCGGGTCGGGGCCACGCACTCCTTCGACTCCGACCTCACCGCCGAGCTGCCCCTGACCTCGGCCGCCGCCCCGGCCCCGGGCCGACGCAAGGCCGTGAAGCACGCCGGCTCCCGCGGGCCCCTGTTCAAGGGCCTGCCGTCCCCGCCGCTCCTGGTCGGCGTGACCGTCCTGGCCTTCGCCGTCGGCGGCGCCGTCGTCTCGGCCGAGCAGCCCCGGCTCGCCTCCGGCGACCAGGCCACGTCGTTCGCCTCCGCCAACGCCACGAGCGGCTCCGCCGGCACCGGCCGGATCACCGCGGTCACCGACCGCAGGGGTCCCGTGTCGCGCGACTCCAGCCGTCAGGCGCTGGCCGAGACCGCCGACGCCGACCTGGTGGCCCAGGCCGAGAAGCAGGCCCGTCAGCGCGACGCCGCGCTCGGCCAGCTGGCCGCGGCCGCCGAGAACCAGGCCGCCAAGCTCGCGTCCAACCAGTGGGTGCTGCCGCTCGCGCCCGTCGATCACGACGGCCACCTTCGGCCAGGTCGGCCTGTGGGCCAGCTCGCACACCGGCCTCGACTTCAACGGCGAGACCGGCGACCCGATCTACGCGATCGCCCGCGGCACCGTGACCTCGGCCGGCTACGACGGCGCCTACGGCAACAAGACCGTGGTCACCCTCGAGGACGGCACCGAGATCTGGTACTGCCACCAGACCACGATCGGCGTCTCTGTCGGCGACACCGTCGGCGCCGATGAGGTCATCGGCACCGTCGGCACCACCGGCAACGTCACCGGCTCGCACCTGCACCTCGAGGTCCGCCCCGGTGGCGGCGACCCGGTCGACCCCTACGCCGCCTTCGTCGTCCACGGGGTCACTCCCTGACGGGAGTGCGACCGAGGCACGAGGTCGCTCCCTGTCAGGGAGTGACGATGGTGGTCGAGCAAGCGACCGCCGACCGAGCCTGCGAGGGCGGCGACGAGCGCGTCGAGACCCGGTGAGGTCATCGATGACGTCCAGGAGCAGCTACAGCTTCTCCACCGGGGCGTAGCGGAGGAGCAACCGCTTGACGCCCTCCGACCCGAAGTCGATCGAGGCGACGGTCTTGTCGGCGGCGCCCTCGATGGCCACGACGGTGCCCATGCCGAAGGAGTCGTGCAGCACCCGGTCGCCGGGGTCGAGGGAGGGGATCTCGCGGGCGGGCTTGGCCTTGGCGGCCGCGTCGGCGCGAGCCGCGGCGGCGGAGAAGTTGCGGCGTCCGGCGGCCGTCGGCTCGCCCCACCGGGTCGCGGCCGGTGAGCCCGCGGCCAGGTCGGGCCGGCCCCAGCTGGTCTGGGCGGCCTCGGTGCGCCGCCAGTCGACGAGGTCGACCGGCAGCTCGTCGAGGAAGCGCGACGCGGGGTTGTGCGAGGGCGCGCCCCAGGCCGAGCGGACGACGGCGCGGGAGATGTAGAGCCGCTCCCGGGCGCGGGTGACGCCGACGTAGGCCAGCCGGCGCTCCTCCTCGAGCTCGACCTGGTCGCCGAGCGAGCGCGAGTGCGGGAAGACGCCGTCCTCGAGGCCGGTGAGGAAGACGACCGGGAACTCCAGGCCCTTGGCGGTGTGGAGGGTCATCAGCGTGACCACGCCGGTGTCCTCGGACGTCGGGGTCGGGCTCGTCGGGGATCTGGTCGGTGTCGGCGACCAGCGCGACCCGCTCGAGGAAGTCGCCGAGCCCGGGCGCCAGCAGCGCCGGCGTCGACGTCGGCCGGGTCGGCCGACGGGCCGGCGACCGGGTCGTCGGAGAACTCGCGGGCCACGGCCACGAGCTCGCCGAGGTTCTCGACGCGGGTCGCGTCCTGCGGGTCGTCGGAGGCCTCGAGCTCCTCGAGGTAGCCCGAGCGCGCGAGCACCGACTCGAGGATGACGTCGGCCCGCTCGTCGGCCGCGACCATCGACTGCAGCTCCTCGACCATCGCCACGAAGCCCCGGATGTTGGTGCAGGGAGCGGGTGGCCAGGCCGGGCGCCTCGTCGGCGCGGCGCAGCGCCTCCCAGAAGGTGATCCGCTCGCGGTCGGCCAGCGCGGTGACGCACTCGACGGCCCGGTCGCCGATGCCGCGCTTGGGGACGTTGAGGATCCGGCGCAGCGAGACCTGGTCGTCGGGGTTGACCAGCATCCGCAGGTAGGCGAGGGCGTCGCGGACCTCGCGGCGCTCGTAGAAGCGCACCCCGCCGACGACCTTGTAGGGCTGGCCGGTGCGGATGAACACCTCCTCGAAGACCCGCGACTGCGCGTTGGTGCGGTAGAAGACCGCGACGTCGCCGGCGCGCTGGCCCGGCGTCGGTGAGCTTGTCGATCTCGTCGGAGACGAACCGCGCCTCGTCGTGCTCGTCGTCGGCGACGTAGCCGACGATCCGCTCGCCGTCGCCGGCGTCGGACCACAGCTGCTTCTCCTTGCGGCCCTTGTTGTGGCCGATCACGGCGTTGGCGGCGGTGAGGATGGTCTGGCGTGGAGCGGTAGTTCTGCTCGAGCAGGATCGAGGTCGCGTCGGGGAAGTCCTGCTCGAAGTCGAGGATGTTGCGGATGTTGGCGCCGCGGAAGGCGTAGATCGACTGGTCGGCGTCGCCGACCACCATCAGCTCGGCCGGCTCGATCCGCTCGCCGCCTCGGTGAGCTCGGGGTCGTCGGCGCAGAGCTGGTGGATCAGGGCGTACTGCGCGTGGTTGGTGTCCTGGTACTCGTCGACCAGCACGTGGCGGAACCGCCGCCGGTAGGTCTCGCGCACCTCGGGGTATGGCCTGGAAGCAGGTGCACCGTGCTCATGATCAGGTCGTCGAAGTCGAGGGCGTTGGCCTCGCGCAGCCGCTGCTGGTAGAGCGTGTACGCCGCGGCGTAGGTCTGCTCGAAGGCGTTCTCCGCGGCCGCGGTGGCCTCCTCGGCGTCGCGCAGCTCGTTCTTGTGGTTGCTGACCCAGTGCAGCACCGCGCCGGGCTGGTAGCGCCGCGGGTCGAGGTCGAGGTCCTTGAGCACCAGGCCCATCAGCCGCTTCTGGTCCTGGGCGTCGTAGATCGAGAAGTTGGACTTGTAGCCCAGCTTGTCGATCTCCTTGCGCAGGATCCGCACGCAGGCGGAGTGGAAGGTGCTGACCCACATGATCCGGGCGCGGCGGCCGACGAGCTCCTCGACGCGCTCCTTCATCTCGGCCGCGGCCTTGTTGGTGAAGGTGATCGCCAGGATCGACCCGGGGTGCGCCTTGCGCTCGGAGATCAGCCACGCGATCCGGCGGGTGAGCACCCGGGTCTTGCCCGAGCCGGCGCCGGCCACCACCAGCAGCGGCGCCCCGGCGTGGCGGACGGCGGCCTGCTGCGGCTCGTTGAGTCCCTCGAGCAGCGCGTCGGGCGTCGGCCCGCGACGGCTGCCCGCGGGGTCGGCGGAGGCGGGTTCGGGGTCGAAGCCGGGGATCGGAAGCGGGGTGCTCATGCTGCGGCCCAGCCTACGGGCCGCCTCCCCCGGTCGGCCGGGGAGTGCACCACCCGGAGCACTGGCGCGGGGTCGGCCGCGCTACCGCGGGTGTGCAGGGGCGCGGCAGTGGGGGGTAACTCCGCGTTACAGCTGCCGGAGCGGGTCAGGCGTGGACCGGGGACCAGAGGACGGCGACGCAGACGTTGACGACCGAGAGCACGAGCAGCCCGATCCAGAGACCCTGGGGGATGCGCTCCTTGCGGGTGTTGGCCATCACCAGGACCAGGAGCACCAGCCCGATCACACCCTTCACGGCGACCTTGGCGTGGTTGACCGCGTCGTCGCCGGCCTCCAGCACGCCGACCAGCGCGATGCCGGCGACGAAGGCGGTGCCGATGCCGTCGCGCATGGCGCTGCTGACCCGCTTCTCCCCGGGGCCGGCCTGCACCAGCAGGCCACCGATCAGGGCGGAGAAGCCCAGGATGTGGAGGATGAGCAGGATCAGCCGGAGGGTCTCCATGCCAGGAGGGTAGTGCCCGCCCCGACCGCCTCGGGACCGGACTCGCGGGCCTGCGTCACCGGTCCAGCGCGCTGAAGTGCTGGTAGTCCTTCAGCGTGCGCCAGTCGCCGCCCCACGACCACCCGATCTCCGCGAACGCCCGCACCACCGGGTCGCCGTCGAGGATCATCCCCGGGCGCACCCGCTCGCGGTCGAGGTAGCTGCTCGCCAGCTCCGGCAGCACCAACCCGCCCTTCACGTAGGGGTTGAGGAACGGGTTGACGTCGATCGCGAGGCCGTAGGCGTGCGCGGACCACTGCGACTGCCCGGTGCTGGGCCGGCACACGAAGGCGCCGGTGTTGTTGCCGTCGCCGGTGGGCGGCGCCTCGAGGTCGGCCGTCGTCGGCAGCCGCATCTCCTCGATCGGGTAGTCGGCGGCGTACAGGCTCCGGAAGACCGACACGAGGTCGTCGGCGGCCTCGGCGGCCACCACCAGCTCACCGGTGTGGGCCGCGCCGTCGAAGCCGCGGAACGAGACCGTGACGTAGCGCAGGCCGCCCAGGCCGACGGGGCAGTCGGACGACCAGGTCGCCCCCATCCGGGCCCGCAGCGCCGGGGTGACCGGACCGATCGTCGAGACGAACCGCTCCCCCGGTGGCGGCGGCAGCAGGTCCACCGTGGGGTAGCGCCGCACCCGCAGGCTCCTCGGCGTGGGCCGCACCTCGCCGAAGCCGTCGGCGTCGACCGGGAGCGGCGACGCCCCCAGCTCCCAGGTCGAGTACGCCGGCCCGGGGTCCTCGGCTTCGTCCTCGGTGGCGCCCTCGGTCGCCGGCTCCGTCGTGGCCTCCTCCGAGGGCGACGGCTCGACCGACCCGGTCGGCGACGAGGACGGCGCCGCGGACGGCGTCGCGTCGGACGACCCCGAGGTGGTGGGCCCGGCGCACGCGGCGCCGAAAGTCACCACCGCCACGAGGGACCCGAGGACCCGTGCCGACCGACGCATCCCCCGAGCCTACGAGGGGCCGCAGCAGGGGCACGGGTGCCGGGTCAGACCCCCGTGCCGTCGTTGAGGCGCAGGAACTCCAGGTGCCGCTCGTACTGGTCGAGGACGTCGTCGATCAGCTGCGTGTGCGTGTAGCCCATCACGTCGTAGCCCTGGCCACCGTCGTGCAGGTGCACCTCGAGCCGGCTGTAGACGTCGTCGCCGCGCGGTGCCCAGCCGCCGTAGGCCGGGATCGGCACCGAGCGGTGCTGCACCCGGTAGCAGAACGGCCGGTCGGCACCGACGTCGGCGGACAGGTTGATCGCCGGCTGCCCCGCCTCGTCGACCAGGCTGGCGACCTCGGCACCCACCTGCTGCTCGGAGAGCTCGCGTGCGACCTCCTCCAGCGCCGGGGTGACCACCGTGGCCAGGAAGTCGTCGGCCTTCGCCCGGTCGGGGAAGCTCATCACCCGGCGTACCCGCGCCTGCCACGGCACGTGCGGCCCCTGGCCGGGTGCGAGGCTGCGGCCCGACAGCGCTCCGGGCAGCGTCGTCCCGCGCGCGTCGACGAGGTGCGCCTCGATGTTGAGCGCCTTCCACAGCCCCCACATCACCAGGATCATCACGAACGCGAACGGCAACCCGATGATCACCGTGGCGTACTGCAGGGCGAAGATGTTGCCCGCCGCCAGGATCGCGAGGGTGAGCGAGCCGGTGGCCACCGCCCAGAAGATGCGCAGCCGGGCACCGGCGTCGTCGTTGGGGGTGCGCAGCCGCGAGGACAGGTTCGCCATCACCAGGGCACCGGAGTCCGCGGAGGTGACGTAGAACAGCAGCCCGACGACGATCGCCAGCCCGGCCACGAACGGGAACGCGGGGTACTCCTGGAGCAGCGCCCAGAGCCCGTCGGAGGGGTCCACGGCCTCGGAGGCGACGGTCGTGAAGTCGGCGTTGCCCCCGCGGATCTCGTCGAGGGCCGCGTTGCCGAAGATCGAGATCCACATGACGATGTAGCTGAACGGGATGACCATCGTGCCCGCCACGAACTGACGGATCGTGCGGCCGCGCGAGATCCGCGCCAGGAACAGCCCGACGAAGGCGGCCCACGCGATCCACCAGGCCCAGAAGAACAGGGTCCAGAAGCTCATCCAGTCGCCGGTGTCCTCGTAGGCGAAGGTCTGCAGCGTGAAGTCGGGGAACAGGCGCACGTAGTCGCCGACGTTGAGCACCAGCGCGTTGAGCAGGTACGACGTCCGCCCGGTCACGAGGACGAAGAAGGCCAGCAGGATCGCGAGCAGCACGTTGAGCTGGGAGATCCGCTTGATGCCCTTGTCGACGCCGCTCACCGCGGAGAGCGTGGCGATCACGACCGCCAGCGCGATCAGCACGAACTGGGCCGGCAGGCCGACGGAGATGCCGAAGACGACCTCGAGCCCGACGTTGAGGCTGACCACGCCGATCCCGAGCGAGGTGGCCACCCCGAAGATGGTGCCGAGCACGGCCGCGGTGTCGGTGGCGTGCCCGATCGGGCCCTCGACCCGCTTGCCGAAGATCGGGAACAGCGCGGAACGGACGGCGAGAGGCAGGTTCATCCGGTAGGCGAAGTAGGCCAGCGCCATGCCCATCAGGGCGTACATGCCCCACCCGCTGATCCCGTAGTGGAACAGCGTCCACACCGTGGCCTCGCGCGCGGCCTCGACGGTCTCGCCCTCGATCGACGGCGGGGCGAGGTACTGGGTGACCGGCTCGTACACCGCGAAGAACATCAGGTCGGTCCCGATGCCCGCGGCGAAGAGCATCGCCGCCCACGCGCCGGTGCTGAACTCCGGGGAGGAGTGCTCGGGCCCGAGCTTGACCTTGCCGAACCGGGAGATGCCGAGGTAGATCACGAAGAGCAGGACCGCGGTCGTCAGCGCGATGTAGTACCAGCCGAACCACGTGGAGACCCAGCCCACCACGCTCTCCAGGGTGCTGAACGCGTGGTCGGGCGCGACCACGCACCACAGGGTGACCGCCACGGTCACGACCGCGGAGGAGATGAAGACCGGACGGTTGAGCGTCGCCGCCGGGCCGTCCGGTTCGGCCAGCACCGGTGGGGTGGTGTCGAGATCAGTCATCTGCGTGTCTCCTGTCGGTCGCCGGGCGCACCCGGCTCTGCGGATCTGCGGTGCTAGGGATGGACGGTGCCGGGGACGGCGTCGTTGCGGGGGTCGCCCTCGGGCCAGAGCGGGAGACCCTGGCCGTGCCGGTAGTAGGGCACGTCCAGAGGCGCGAGCGGGGTGTTGCCGGCGATCAGGTCGGCGGCCTTCTCGGCGAGCATCATCACGGGCGCGTAGATGTTGCCGTTGGTGACGTAGGGCATCACCGAGGCGTCGACCACGTGCAGGCCCTCGACGCCGTGCACCCGCATCGTGGTCGGGTCGACGACGCTCTGCTCGCCGGTGCCCATGGCTGCGGTGCACGAGGGGTGCAGCGCGGTCTCGGCGTCCTCGGAGACCCAGTCGAGGATCTCCTGGTCGGTGCTCACACCCGGTCCGGGCGAGATCTCGCCGTCGGAGAACGCGGCGAACGCCGGCTGCTCGAGGATGGTCCGCGCCGCGCGCACCATCTCGATCCACTCCTGCCGGTCGCGCTCGGTGGAGAGGTAGTTGAACTGCATCGCGGGGTGCTCGAACGGGTCGGTGCTCCTGATCTTCAGCGTCCCACGGACGTCGGAGTACATCGGGCCGATGTGCACCTGGTAGCCGTGCTCGGACGCCGGCCGCGTGCCGTCGTAGCGGATCGCGATCGGCAGGAAGTGGAACATCAGGTTGGGGTAGTCGACCTCCTCGTTGCTGCGGATGAAGCCGCCGGCCTCGAAGTGGTTGGACGCGCCGACCCCGCGGCGCAGGAACAGCCACTCGGCCCCGATCCGCGGCTTGTGGCGGTGCTTGAGCCACGGGGAGATCGAGACCGGCTGCTTGGAGGCGTGCTGGATGTAGACCTCGAGGTGGTCCTGCAGGTTGGCGCCGACGCCGGGCAGCTCGGCGACCACCTCGATCCCGAGCGGCGCGAGCAGCTCGGGGTCGCCGATGCCGGCGAGCTGGAGCAGCTGCGGGGAGTTGATGGCGCCGCCGCACAGCACGACCTCGCCCGCCTCGACGCTGCGCTTCACCCGGCCGGCGAGGGCGTAGTCGACGCCGACCACGCGCTTCCCGCGGGTGCGCAGACCGGTCACGTGGGCGAGGGTGTGCACGGTGAGGTTCGGACGCGAGCGCACCGGCCGCAGGTAGGCCTGGCTCGCGGAGAGCCGGCGTCCGCGGTGGACGTTGCGGTCGAACTTCGCGAAGCCCTCCTGGCGGTAGCCGTTGACGTCGTCGGTGAGGGGGTGGCCCGCCTGCTGCACGGCCTCGAGGAACGCCCCGAACAGCGGCGAGGTCGCGGGGCCGCGCTCCAGCACGAGCGGACCCGAGCCGCCGCGCCAGGCGTCGGCCCGGCGGTGCAGGTCTCCATCCGCTTGAAGTACGGCAGGCAGTGGGCGTAGTCCCAGGACTCCATGCCCGGGTCGGCGGCCCACCGCTCGAAGTCGAGCGGGTTGCCCCGCTGGAAGATCATCCCGTTGATGCTCGAGGAGCCGCCGAGCACCTTCCCGCGGGCGTGGTAGACCTTGCGGCCGCCCATGTACGGCTCCGGCTCCGACTCGTACTTCCAGTCGTAGAGCCGGTTGCCGATCGGGTAGGGCAGCGCGGCGGGCATGTGGATGAACGGGTCGAGCTTCGTGTCGCTGCGGCCGGCCTCGAGCACCAGCACCGACGGTGCCGGGGTCGGCGGAGAGCCGGTTGGCGAGCACCGACCCGGCGGAGCCGCCGCCGACGATGACGTAGTCGTAGCGCGTGGTCGCCACGTCAGTCGCTCCCCGGGTCACGGCCGTCGGCACCGCTGTCGCCCTCGCCGCCGCTGAACCAGTGCTGCGGCGCGGGGCGGGTGTTGTGCCAGATGTGCTTGGTCTCGCGGTACTCCTCGAGCCCGGCCAGCCCGAGCTCGCGGCCGACCCCGCTCTGCTTGTAGCCGCCCCACTCGGCCTGCGGGACGTACGGGTGGTAGTCGTTGATCCAGATCGTCCCGTGCCGCAGCCGCGCCGCCACCCGCTCGGCGCGGCCGGCGTCGCGGGTCCAGACCGCGCCGGCCAGCCCGAAGATGGTGTCGTTGGCGATCGAGATCGCCGCCTGCTCGCGCCCGTCCCGGTCGGCGCCGGTGAAGGTCTCCACGGTCAGCACCGGACCGAACGACTCGTCCTGCACGCACGACATGTCGGCCGAGCACCCGTCGAGCACGGTGGGCGGGTAGTAGAACCCGTCGTCGTACGCCGCACCCTCGGGGCGCTTGCCCCCCACCCGCAGGACCGCTCCCTCGGCCAGCCCGGCCGCGACGTAGGCCTCGACCTTCTCGCGGTGCCCGGCGCTGATCAGCGGGCCGGTCTCGGCGTCGTCGTCGAAGGGACCCCCGAGCCGGATCTGCCCCGCCCGCCGGACGAGCTCGTCGACGAAGTCGTCGTGGATCGTGTCCTCGACGATCAGCCGCGCGCCGGCCGAGCAGACCTGGCCGGAGTCGAGGAAGATCGCGGTGAGCGCCATGTCGAGCGCGGTCTCGAGGTCGGCGTCCGCGAAGACGATGTTGGGGTTCTTCCCGCCGAGCTCGAGCGCCACCTTCTTCACCGTGGGCGCGGCCGACGCCATGATCCGCCGGCCGGTGACGAGGCCGCCGGTGAAGGAGACCAGGTCGACCTCGGGCGCCTCGGTGAGCGTCGGCCCCACACGGTCGCCGGCCCCGAGCACCAGGTTGGCGACACCGTCGGGCAGTCCGGCCTCGGTGAGCGCGGTCATCAGCCAGATCGCCGTCGACGGCGTGAGCTCGCTGGGCTTGAGCACGAACGTGTTGCCCGCGGCCAGCGCCGGGGCGACCTTCCACGAGGTCTGGAGCAGCGGGAAGTTCCACGGGGTGATCAGGCTGCACACCCCGATCGGCTCGTGCACCACCCGGCTGACGACGTCGGGCATGCCGGTGTCGACCACGCGCCCCATCTCGGCCTGGGCTAGACCGGCGTAGTGACGGAACACCCCGACGATGTCGTCGACGTCGATCCGCGACTCCACCATCCGCTTGCCGGTGTCGAGCGACTCCAGCCGCGCGACCTCCTCCTTCTCGGCCTCCAACCGGTCGGCCACGCGGTGCAGCAGCGCAGCCCGCTCGGGCGCGGGCGTGGTCGGCCACGGACCGTTGTCGAAGGCGCTGCGAGCAGCCAGGACAGCGGCCAGCGCGTCTTCCGCGGCACCCTCGGACACGGTGGTGACGAGGGACCCGTCCGCGGGGCAGCGGATCTCACGGGTCGCGCCGTCGGCGGCGTCACGCCACCGTCCGGCGACGAAGATCTCGGGCACGGCTCCTCCGTTCCGTTGCGGCAGTTGCTCTCACAACGAACCGGAGTGGCGAGGATCCGTCAACTACGGTCCAAGCCACCTCGTCCTTGCCCTCCGGCCGTCGCCCAGGTGCGCGGGTGGATTTCGTGGCTCGTCGCTGGCGCTCCTCGCACCTCAACCACCGCACGTGGCTCTCTGCGGTGGTCTGCGGTGGTTGCGGTGTGGGCGCAGCAAGCCCTCTGCGGTGGTTGAGGTGCGAGCGCTTCTATGGTTGTCAAGCGGTCTGAAGGGCTCCTGGCATGGGTGAGGGCGCGGGCATGGCTTGGAGGGTTCGGTAGGTCTGGCGGGCGATGTAGCGCTTGAGGCATCGGCGGATCCGGCGGTCGCTGAGGCCTTGCTGGGTCGGCGTTCGACGTAGGCGATGGTCTCGGGGTCGTAGCGTGCGCGGGTCCTGGCGATCGAGTGGAAGGCTCGGTTGAGTTGGCGGTCGCCGCCGCGGCTGAGCCGGTGTTCGTTGCGGTTGCCCGAGGACACCTCGATCGGTGCGACACCGCCGATCCTGGCTAGGGCTGCCTCGCCGTGGATCCGTCCTTGGTGGGACCAGACCGACAAGATGATCGCGGCGTTGAACCCGCCGATCCCGACCTGCTCCAGCAGCACCGGGGCGTGGGCGGTGACGATCTCGTGGAGCTGCTTTCGTTGGCGCCCCGCTGGCGCGTACCTCGAGGACCCGGGGGCCATGGGACTGCTCGGCACGCGCCAGTTCCTGGGGCCGGCCTTCGGTACGGGTCCGCCACCGGCTGACCGCCCGGGTCTGGGTCAGGTTCAGCTTGGCGCGGGCGTCGCTGCGGAGGTCGAGGTGCGCAGCAACGCGGTCAGCGCGTTGCGGCACTGGGTCGATTCCCGGGTCATCCGGTCCCGGGTGGTGCGCAGGATCTTGAGGCATTGCTGCAGGTCACCGGCCCGCACGTCGGCCAACCGGTCGCTTTGCTTGGCCAGGGTGCTGCGGGCGGCCTTGATCGCGTCGATGCTGTCGTTCTTGTCGCCACCGCGGTCCCGCTTGGGGGCGGGGCGTCGGACGACGCGGTACCCGGACTGGCCCAGGACCTTCGCCAGCCGGGCACCGTAGGACCCGGTGCCTTCGGCGCTGACGAGCACGGCGTCGACCTCGCCGGCGGTGCGGCGACCGATCCAGGCCACTGCCCGGGCAAGACCCGGTCCGCTGGTCGAGAACCCCGCCTCGTCGAGGACGTGGCCGGTGCCGGCGTCGATGATGGCGTACTGGTGGACCTTGGCGTGGGTGTCGACCCCCACCACGAATCTGTAGACCTCTGAAACACTGGGCATGCGATGCGTTCCTCTCACTAGGGACAACTCGTCGGACCGGTGGTCGTCCCTGAGGAATCACTTCGCGGCATCACTGTGATGAGTCACAACCCCACCTCTAAGGCGGGAGGGGTTGGACAGGCTTCTGATCAGGCCAACGAGTGGGCAGGGCGGCCACCGGCCCACCACCACGACCGGACAAGTACTCGCAATAGACGCCCCAAGGATAAGCGCAGCGAAGAGTCACGACCACGACAGCAGAACCAACAGCCACCCTGCCAGCCAACCTCAGGTCGACCACCTAAACCCTCACAGCGCAGCGAGCCACGAAACCCTCAGGCCGCTCAGAAGAACTGGTCGATCAGCACCTGGTTGCCGTCGGGGTCGACCAGGGTCAGCGACGCGGGTCCCTCGCCGTCGTCGGCGCGCGTCGCGAGCGGTACGTCGGCGGCGTCGAGCGACGCCTGGATCGCCCGGATGTCGGTGTAGGACTCGAGCCGCTCCATCCGGTTGGTCAGCCCGGGGTTGAAGGTGAGGATGTTGCCCTCGAACATGCCCTGGAAGAGCCCGAGCGTCGTCTCGCCGTTCTTGAGGATGAGGTAGTGGTGCTCGGCGGCTCCGCCGGTGACCTCGAACCCGAGCTTCTCGTAGAACGCCAGCGACGCGTCGAGGTCGGCGACGCTCAACGACACGGAGAACGCCCCGAGCTCGAGCGACCCCGGGAGGCCTGTGGGAGCCGCCGGGACGATGGGCATCTCTGGCAGCTCGGACATCTGCCTGACTGTGTCCGCGCCGGAACCGCGTGTCAACCACGGGTGCCGGAGCACGCGAGACGGTGAGGGTTCTCAGCCACCAGGTGACTGAGGACGCTCTCCGTCGACGTACGGGCGCGCTCAGAGGAGGCGGCGGTCGCTGGCCCAGCGGGAGAGCTCGTGACGGGAGGAGAGCTGGAGCTTGCGCAGCACGGAGGACATGTGGGTCTCGACGGTCTTGATGGAGATGAACAGCTCCTTGGCGACCTCCTTGTAGGCGTAGCCGCGGGCGATCAGCCGCATCACCTCGCGCTCCCGCTCGGTGAGCCGGTCGAGGTCCTCGTCGACGGCGGCGACCTGGATCGAGCCGGCGAAGGCGTCGAGCACGAAGCCCGCGAGCCGGGGCGAGAAGACGGCGTCGCCGTCGGCGACCCGGCGGATCGCGGAGACCAGCTCGGGTCCGGTGATCGACTTGGTGACGTAGCCGCGTGCGCCGCCGCGGATGGTGCCGATCACGTCCTCGGCGGCGTCGCTGACCGAGAGGGCCAGGAACTTCGGGGCGTCCGGCGCCCCCTCGGGCGTGGGGCCCGGGGACGCCGCCAGCCGGCGCATCACCTCGACGCCCCCGCCGCCGGGCAGGTGCACGTCGAGCAGCACCACCTCGGGCCGGTGGGTCGTGATGGCGGCGACCGCCTCGTCGACGTCGGCCGCCTCGGCGCGGACGTCGACCACGCCGGCGCCGAGCGAGGCGAGCTCGGTGCGGACGCCGCTGCGGAACATCGCGTGGTCGTCGACGATGACGACCGAGATCGGGTCGGTCACGAGCTCTCCTGAGGGTTCGAGGGGTGCGGGGTCTCCGGGGTGTCCGGGATGTCGCCGGTACCGGTGCTGCGGGCGTCGTCCTGGGCGGGTCGCGGCAGCGAGAGGCGCACCTCCGTGCCGTCGCCGGGCGCGGAGCGGACCTCGCCGGTGCCGCCGTGCCGCTGCATCCGGTCGACGATGCTGTGGCGGACGCCGTAACGGTCCTCGGCGGTGTGCTCGGGGTCGAACCCCTGGCCCCGGTCGCGCACGAAGACCTCGACCGCGCCGGGCCCGACCTCGGCGTAGACGTCGACCTGGGGCACGCCGGCGTGCTTCGCGGCGTTGGTCACCGCCTCCCGGGTGGCGGCGACGACGGGGCGCAGCTGCTCGGTCATGGGGCAGTCGCCGACGGTGACGACGTCGACGGCGACGCCGTGGGCGTCCTCGACCTCGGCCGCGACGCCCCGCAGCGCGCTGGCCACGCTCCGCTCGTCGGTGGACTCCCCGGCGTAGAGCCAGCCGCGCAGGTCGCGCTCCTGGGCCCGCGCCAGCCGGGCCACGGTGGCGGCGTCGCCGGGGTTCTTCTGGATCAGCGCCAGGGTCTGCAGCACCGAGTCGTGCAGGTGGGCCGCGACGTCGGCCCGCTCCTGGGTGCGCACCCGCTCGGCCCGCTCCTCGGTGAGGTCGGTGGCCAGCCGGAAGATCCACGGCCCCACCACGATGCCGATGCCGAGCACGCCGAGCAGGGCGGCGAGCGCGACGTCGCGGGCCTCCGAGAGCGAGCCGCTGCGCAGCGAGAACAGCAGGACGGCGAGCGCGATCATCCCGACGCCCGCGGCGAGCCGGGCGTACGCCGCCCAGCCGCCGTCGCCGAGCACGAGCCGCACGGGGTTGATCCGCCCGGTGCTGTCGAGCCACCGCTCGCGCTGCGCCTCGTCGGCCTGCCGCCACAGCAGCGCGACCCCGACCGCCCCGATCACCAGCGGCCACAGCAGCGCGCCCTGGCCGAACAGCGCCTCCGCCGACAGCACGACGCCGATGCCCAGGGCCCCGAGCGTGATCACGGGTCCGACGTCGCCGAGCCGGGCGATCCGCCCGGGACGTCGACCGCCACGGCGCGCGCTCTCCAGACCGGGCGCCTCGGGGTCGAGCCGGGTCTGGGCGGGCAGCATCAGCCACCAGCCGGCGTAGAGCATCACCCCGAGGCCGCCCAGCGCGGCGGTGACCACGAAGCCGAGCCGGACCCACAGCACCGGCAGGCCGAGGTGCTGGGCGACGCCGGCGGCGACGCCCCCGACGATCGACGCGTCGAGGTCACGGACCGCCCTCCGGTACGGCGGCGGTCCGGCGACCGGGTAGGGGTGGGTGCTCATCTCCCGCCCATCGTCACACAGCGCGCGCCTGCGACCCATGAGGTGCGACCCTGGCTCGACCCTGACCCCGGGGGCTGCTCGGTGCCCCAGGATCAGGGTCGTCCCCGATGGTGGCGACCCGCCACTGCGACCAGAGTGGAGCCATGACCACGACACCGCCAGACGCCTCCTCGGGCCCCGCCCAGGGCCCCGACCCCGGGCCCGACCCGCGCGCCGACCCGCGCACCGACCCGCGCACCGACCAGGGACCCCGTGTCTCCGCCCAGGAGATGCGCAACCTCGGCCGGCTCCGCCGCAACCGACGCGACCGCAAGATCGCCGGTGTCGCGAGCGGGCTCGCCCGCCACCTCGACCTCGACCCCCTGCTCGTGCGGGTGGCCCTGGTCGTGCTCGTCTTCTTCGGCGGCGCCGGCCTGATCATCTACGGCGCCTGCTGGCTGCTGGTCCCCGAGGACGACGCCATCGAGGCGCCGCTGCGGCTCGACGAGCGCAGCCGCACCGTCGCCCTCGTGCTGGTCGGTGGCATCGCCGCACTGGCCCTGCTCAGCGACTCGGTCGGCGGTGGGTGGTGGGCACCGTGGCCGCTGCTGGTGATCGGGCTGGTCGTCTACGTCGTGATGAGCTCGCGTGGCCCGCGCGGCGACATCCCGCCCCCGGGCTACACCCCGGCCGGCTACAGCGCCCAGGGGCCGGGCACCGGCACCCCCACCTACGGTCCTCCGACCTCCAGCGCCCCGGCCTACGCTGAGCCGACCTACGGCGCCCCGACATGGCGCCCCGACCTACGGCGCCCCGACCTACGGCGAGCCGATCCCCGGACCCCCGCCCTGGCCGCCGGCCGGCCCCCCGACGTACGCCGCCGCGGTGGCGCGCCGCCGCGACCCGAGGCGCCAGGGCCCCCGGCTCTTCTGGTTCACGATGGCGCTGGCCGCCCTCGGCATCGGGGTGCTCGGTCTCGTCGACACCGCGGGGCTCGCCGTGCCGGGGTCCGCCTACCCCGCGCTGGTGCTGACCACGATCGGCGCGATGCTCGTGGTCGGCGCGTTCTACGGCCGAGCCGGCGGACTGATCCTGGCCGGCCTGGTCGCCGCGGTCGCCACCCTCGGCGCCACCGCGGGGGACCGCGTGGACGCCGCCCAGGTCGACTCCAGGCCGCAGACCGCGGCCGAGGTCTTCCCGTCGTACGACCTGTGGGCCGGCGAGATCGTCCTCGACCTCACCGAGGTCCAGGACCTCGACGAGCTCGACGGCCGGACCATCCGGCTCGACGCCACCCTCGGCGAGATCCGGGTGCTGGTGCCCACCGACCTCGACGTCGTCGCCCAGGCGACGATCCGCACCGCGGGGAGCACGGACCTGTTCGGCGACCAGAACGACGGCTCCGCGCAGAAGGCGGTCGGTGACGGCGTCGGGCCCGAGGTCACCATCCAGGCCGAGGTCACCCTCGGCGAGATCACGATCGAGCAGAGGAGCGCGCGATGAGCGAGAGCACCGAGCACCCCGACACCAGCACCAGCACGAGCACCAGCACCGCAGCACCGGCACCGACACCGACACCCAGGTGCTCCCCACCCGGGCACCCGTCCCGGGGCGGCACCCGGTCAACACCGGGCACCTGGTGATGGGCATCGCGTTCCTGGGACTGGTGCTGGTCTGGGCCCTGGTCGTCGGCGACGTGGTCACCGACGACGGCGTCCGGTGGCTGCTCCCGCTGCCGTGGGTCGCCGCCGGACTGGCCGGCGTCCTGGCCGCGGTGCTCCCCCGCCGCCGAGCCTGACGAGGCCCGACCCGGTCCAGGCCCCGCCGGAGGGCGGGGCAGGATGCGGGCATGAGCCTGCCGTCGTTCCCGACCCTCCGGTCGCTCCCTGCTGGCCGACCACCCCGACCTGCTGGCCCCGCCGGTGGCGGCCGCGCTGCACGCGTGGCCGGCCTCCGGCGGGGTCGCGGTCGTGGAGATCGACCCCGCGCTGGCCGACACCGCCGCGATGAGCGAGGCCTACGACGTGCCGATGGAGGCAGGCGCCAACTGCGTGGTGGTCGCCGGCCGTCGTGACGGTGAGGAGCGGGTCGCGGCCTGCGTGGTCCGCGCCGACACCCGGGCCGACGTCAACAGCAGGGTCAAGCGGCTGCTCGACGTGCGCAAGGCGTCGTTCCTGTCGATGGACCGCGCGGTCGAGGAGTCCGGCATGGAGCACGGCGGCATCACCCCGTTGGGGCTTCCGGGCGGATGGCGGGTCCTGGTCGACGCGCGGGTGCTCGACCTCGACGTGGCCGTGATCGGCTCCGGCGTACGCCGCTCCAAGCTGCTGCTGCCCGGGCGGCTGCTCGGCGAGGTTCCCGGCGCGGAGGTGGTCGACGACCTGGCCCGTTGAGGTGAGGATGTGCCCATGACGCGCGACGAGACCTCGGAGGAGCGGGCCGACCGCAAGTGGACGGACATCCTCCAGGAGCTCCGGGTGATGCAGACCGGGGTGCAGCTGACGGCCGGCTTCCTGCTGACGCTGCCGTTCCAGGGCAGGTTCGAGGAGCTCGACGAGCTGCAGCGCAGGACCTACCTCGGCCTGGTGGTCCTCGCCGGCGTCACCACCGTGCTCGTGCTGGCCCCCGTGGCCATGCACCGGCGGCTCTCGGGCCGGCACGTCAAGGACCGGGTCGTCCGGGCGGCGCACCGGATCTCGCAGGCCGCGATGGCCGGGGTGGCCCTGCTCGTCGTCTCGATCACCTTCTTCATCTTCGACGTGGTCGTCGACCGCCTCGTGGGCCTCGGTGTGGCCGCCGCGATGGCCGTGCTCGCGGTGGTGATGCTGGAGCTGGTCCCGACCAGGCTGGTCGCTCGGGAGTGAGCCGGGTACGCCAGCGGGGCCTTCGGTGCGTCGGGCTCGCGATCGCGTGCCTGGCCCTGGCGGCGTGCTCCGGAGGCGACGAGCCCACCGGCTCGCCGCCGGCGGCGACGCCGTCCTCGACCGGCGTCCCGACCCTGTCTCCGCTGCCCGTGCCGGAGGACCCTCCTCCGTCGGGGCGGCAGGTCGCCGACATGCGGCAGTCGTCGATCGACGCGTCGCTGGGCCGGATGCAGGTGTGGATCGACAACGACACCACCCACGACGTGACCCCCACCCGGATCCGCTACCTCGACCCCCGCTTCCGGCGGCCCGTGCCCGGCGAGCGGCTGCGCACCAACCCCGCCCAGTCCGAGCGCGGCTACCCCCTGAC
The DNA here is from genome assembly GCA_963834285.1 of uncultured Actinomycetota bacterium. Taxonomy (GTDB): domain Bacteria; phylum Actinomycetota; class Actinomycetes; order Propionibacteriales; family Nocardioidaceae; genus Nocardioides. Next base: position 314,487 of record CAWIAZ010000013.1, read on the forward strand.
CCTGCCCCGCCGCCCCCGCTGCGACGTCGAGGCACCCGCGGGCAGCGGCACCCTGGAGATCCGGTACGCCGGCCAGGTCGACCGGGTGCGCGTGCACGACCCCACCGACGTGGTCGGCCGCTACCTCGCCGGCCGCTGCCAGGAGCTGCGGCTGGCCGCCGTGGCCGACCTGCGCTGGAGCGACGAGGTGCCGGCCGAGTCCGACGAGCTCGGCGCCCGCGGCACCCTCACCCTCCTCGTGCGCCCCACCGGCCGACCGGGCCACCGGCTCGTGATCGACCACGTCTCCGGCTCCCACCTGCTCGGCTCGGTCGGTGGACCGGCGGCCTGGTCGCCGCGACGCACGGTGCGCGGCGACGACCCGCCGACCCGGATCGACCTGCCGCTGCTCCCGGCGCGCTGCGACGGGCACGCCTTCGCCGAGGGCGGCAACGCGACGGCGTTCCGGGTGGCCTTCGTGCTCGACGGCGAGCCCGGCGAGATCCTGCTGCGGATGAGCCCCGAGGGCATGGGCAACGCCCTGGGCTACGCGGCGCACTCCTGCGGGCTCGATGCCGGCCGATAACCATTCGCTGCCAGGGGGCGCCACTGCCTAGCATCTGTTGGTGCACGTCCTTCCACACGCCCATCCCGGCGACGCCGAGCACCGGTCCCCCGGTGCCTACCTGTGGTGGCTCGCGCGTCGGCAGTGGCCGACGCTGCTGGGCGGGATGGCCTTCGGCATCGTCTGGATGAGCAGCCAGGCGGTGATGCCGTTCGTGATCGGCCGCGCGATCGACCGCGGCGTCGCCGGCCAGGACGGCGGCGCGCTGCTGCGCTACGCCGGGCTGATGCTGCTGATCGGCCTGGTCCAGGCCGCGACCGGCATCATGCGGCACCGCTTCGCCGTCACGAACTGGCTGATCACCGCCTACCGCACGGTGCAGGTCGTGGCCCGGCACACCGTGCACCTGGGCAGCACCCTGTCGCGCAAGGTCTCCACGGGCGAGGTCGTCACCATCGGCAGCAGCGACATCGCCCACCTGGGTCAGGTCATGGACGTCTCCGCCCGCTTCAGCGGTGCCATCGTCTCGTTCGTGCTGGTGGCGGTGATCCTGCTGCAGACGTCGGTGACGCTGGGGCTGGTCGTGCTGATCGGGGTCCCGGCCCTGATGCTGCTGGTGGGTCCGCTGCTGGCCCCGCTCCAGCGCCGCAGCGACCGGCACCGGGCGCTGACCGGTGCCCTGTCCGGCACCGCGAGCGACATCGTCTCGGGCCTCCGGGTGCTGCGCGGCATCGGCGGCGAGGAGGTCTTCCACGGCCGCTACCGCCGTCAGTCGCAGGCCACCCGCCGCGCCGGGGTCGAGGTCGCCCGGGTGCAGTCGGTGCTCGACGCGCTCCAGGTGCTGCTGCCCGGTCTGTTCGTGGTCGTGGTGGTCTGGCTGGGGGCGCGCTCGGCCGTCGCCGGCGCCATCACCCCCGGTGAGCTCGTCGCCTTCTACGGGTACGCCGCGTTCCTGATGATCCCGCTGCGCACCGCCACCGAGTTCGCCAACAAGCTGATCCGCGGCCGGGCGTCCGCCAAGCGCGTGGTCCGGCTGCTCGACCTCGAGCCGGAGTGGGCCGGACCCGCCCGGCCGGTCCCGCCGCCGCCGGCAGGCGCCGACCTGGTCGACGTCCGCACCGGGCTGCACGTGCGCGCCGGCCGGACGATCGCCCTGGTGAGCGACCAGCCGGAGACCTCCGCCGCCCTGGCCGACCGGCTCGGTCTCGTCGCGGCCGAGGTCGACGACGAGGTGCGCCTCGGCGGGGTGCCGCTCACCTCGCTCGCGCGCGCCGAGGTACGCCGGCGCGTCGTCGTCTCCGACACCGGCGCCGCGCTGTTCTCGGGCCCGCTGGTCGAGGGCCTCGACGTCACCGGCCGGGGCGACCGGGCCGCGGTCGCACGCGCCCTCGCCACGGCGTCCGCCGACGACATCCTCGACCTGCTGCCCGACGGCGCCGACTCCGAGGTGACCGAGCGCGGCCGCAGCTTCTCCGGGGGCCAGCGGCAGCGGCTGGTGCTCGCCCGCGCCCTCGTCGCCGACCCCGAGATCCTGGTGCTGGTCGAGCCCACCTCGGCCGTCGACGCGCACACCGAGGCCCGGATCGCGCTGCGCCTGCGTGACCACCGCGCCGGCCGGACCACCGTCGTGGTCTCCACGCAGCCCGCTCGTGCTCGACGCGGTCGACGAGGTGGCGTTCCTGCACGACGGTCGGATCGTCGCCGTCGGCACCCACGGCGAGCTGCTCGCGGAGCACCCGGCGTACCGCGGCGTGGTCACGCGCGAGCAGGCGGAGGTCCGATGAGCCGCACCACGCTCCCGATCGCCGACGCGCCCGCGCTGCGCGCCTACGTGCGCAGGCTCGCCCGCGAGCACCCGCGGATGCTCGGCGGGACGGTCGCCCTGCACGTCCTCGCCGCCGGGGCGGCCCTCGCTGCCCCGCGGCTGCTCGGCAACCTCGTCGAGGCGGTCGAGACCGGCACCACCACGGCGTACGTCGACCGGGTGGTCGTCCTGCTCGCGGGCTTCCTGGTGCTGCAGACCGTGCTCACCCGCTACGCCCGCTACCTCAGCCAGGTGCTCGGCGAGACCGTGCTCGCGCAGCTGCGCGAGGACTTCGTGGGCAACGTGCTGGCGCTGCCCGTGGGCGTGGTGGAGTCGGCCGGCTCCGGCGACCTGCTCACCCGCACCAACCGCGACGTCGAGGAGCTCGCCTGGTCGGTGCGCTGGGCGCTGCCGGAGTGGACGATCGCCGTGGTCACCGCGGTGCTGACCTTCGCGGCTGCACTCAGCGTCGGCTGGTGGGTCGCGCTGCCGTGCCTGCTCGGGCTGCCGCCGCTGGTGGTGGGGCTGCGCTGGTACCTCGCCCGCGCCAAGGACGGCTACCTGCGCGAGTCGGCGACGTACTCAGCGATCAACGCCAGCCTGTCGGAGACGGTCGAGGGGGCGCGCAGCGTCGAGGCGCTGGGGCTGGCGCCGCAGCGGCTGGCCCGGATCGACGGCGACATCGGCGACTCCTACCGCGCCGAGCGCTACACGCTGTGGCTGCGCACGGTGTTCTTCCCGAGCATGGAGCTCAGCTACCTGATCCCGACGGTGGGCACGCTGCTGTTCGGCGGCTACCTCTACACCCAGGGCCAGGTCTCGCTCGGCGACGTCACCGCGGCCACGCTCTACGTGCAGATGCTGATCGACCCCGTCGACCGGATCGTCTCGATCCTCGACGCGCTCCAGCAGGGTGCGGCGTCGCTGTCCCGGCTGCTCGGCGTCGCCCAGGTGCCCGACGACCGCCGGGTCAGCGGAGCCGTGCCGGCGAGCGAGAAGCTCGAGGCGCGCGACGTCCGCTTCTCCTACGTCGAGGGCCGCGACGTGCTGCACGGGATCGACCTCGACGTCGGGGTCGGCGAGCGGATCGCGATGGTCGGGCCGTCCGGCGCCGGCAAGTCGACGCTCGGCCGGCTGCTGGCGGGCATCCACCCGCCACGCACGGGTGCGGTCACGGTCGGCGGCGTGGGGCTGGTCGAGCTGCCGCTCGGCGACCTGCGCGGCCACGTCGCGCTGGTCACCCAGGAGCACCACGTCTTCGTCGGGTCGCTGCGCGACAACCTCGCCCTCGCGGCTCCCCCGGGCGCAGGTGACACCGAGATCCGGGCCGCCCTGGACGCCGTCGACGCCCTCGGCTGGGCCGACGCCCTGCCCGACGGCCTCGACACCGAGGTCGGCTCCGGCGGCCGGCCGCTCACCGACGCCCAGGCGCAGCAGGTGGCCCTCGCCCGGCTGGTGCTGGCCGACCCGCACACCCTCGTGCTCGACGAGGCGACCTCGCTGATCGACCCCCGCGCGGCGCGGCACCTCGAGAGCTCGCTCGCCGCCGTCCTGCAGGGGCGCACGGTGATCGCGATCGCCCACCGCCTCTTCTCCGCCCACGACGCCGACCGGGTCGCGGTGGTCGAGGACGGCGTGATCAGCGAGCTCGGCTCCCACGACGAGCTCGTCGCCGCCGGCGGCTCCTACGCCGCCCTGTGGGACAGCTGGAACGGGCGGCACTGAGCTCTGCGGGTGGTGGTTTCGTGGCTCGTCGCTGGCGCTCCTCGCACCTCAACCACCGGAGCGAGCAGCAGTGCGCGAGGAACGAGCGCACTGCGTGGGCGAGCGAAGGTCGAGCAAGCGCGCGGCTGAGGAACGAAGCCGCGACCGCGCGACGAGACCCGGCAACCGCAGCGGGAACCCGGGCACCGAGGGGGGTTTCGTGGCTCGTCGCTGGCGCTCCTCGCACCTCAACCACCGGGAGCGGCCATCCGGTGGTCGAGGTGCGAGGGCCCCGGACCGAGCTGCGGTGGTTGAGGTGCGAGGGCCGAGCCCGAGCCCCTGCGGTGGTTGAGGTGCGAGGGCCCCCGGGCCCGAGCCCATGCGGTGGTTGAGGTGCGAGGGCCCCCCGGGCCCGAGCCACGAAACCACCAACGCGGACCGGTCAGCGGCGTCCGGCGAGGTAGTACGCCAGCGGACCGAACGGCTGCACCAGGAACCCCAGCAGCCAGGCCGCCTTCGAGCCGCGCACCTCGTCGCCGGGACGGCTCGCGAGGTCACGCACCGCGGCCACGGTGAGCATCGCCTCGAGGGCGCCCCCGACGTAGACGGCACGCTTCTGCTGGTCGGTGAGGTCGGACCACTTCTTCTTCTGCACGCCTCAGCCCTCGGCCAGGTCGAGGCCCGAGATCCGCAGGCCGGAGTGGGTCTTGTACTTGCGGTTGATCGAGATCAGCACCGCCGTGAACGGCTCGAGCTGACGGGCCAGCCGCAGCTTCCCCGCGTCGATGCCGGGGCGGCCGCTGACGCTGCGGGCCAGCTCGATGGCGACCTGCTTGGCCTCCACGACGTCGCCCACGACCAGCACGTCCTCGTCGAGGGTCTCGTCGTCGCCCCAGAGCAGCACGGCCGAGACGTTGTGGAAGGCGCCGACGACGGTGGCCTCGGGCGCCAGCGCCTGGGCCGACTCGGCCGCCGAGCCCTCGCCGCCGTTGATGATCCTGCCGTGCGCGCCGCGCTTGTCGAAGGCCAGCGGGTTGACGCAGGAGATGACGGTCTTGCCCGCCAGCGGGAGCGAGGCGACGAGCTCGTCGTGGCCGTCCCACGGGACCGCCAGCAGCACCACGTCGGCCTCGGCGCAGGCCTCGGCGTTCGCCGCACCCGAGACCGCACCGGCCCCGGCCACGCCGGCCAGCCGCTCGGTGACCTCGGCCGCCACCGGGACGGCCTTCTCGGCCGACCGCGAGCCGAGCACCACCGAGTGCCCCTGGCGGGCGAAGCGGTAGGCCAGGCCCTTGCCCTGCGGCCCGGTGCCTCCCATCACGGCAATGCGGTACGTCGTCACGTGCTCTCCTCGCTCGGCGCCACCCCCCGGCCGGGTGCGTGGCATCGGTCCCGGCGATGATCGCAGAGGCCCCGGCGAAGCCTCCGGCAGCCTCGCCCTTTGGTATCTTCGCGGTCAGTCACGGGAGCACTCATTGAGCAACAGGACGCGAGACCTTCGCGGCGACATCCAGGGGCTGCGAGCACTCGCGGTACTCATGGTGGTCGCCGCGCACGCCGGCGCGCCCTTCCTGCCCGGCGGCTTCGTCGGGGTCGACGTCTTCTTCGTGATCTCGGGCTACCTGATCTCGATGCTGCTCTTCCGCGAGGCGGCCGCCAAGGGCAAGGTCTCGCTGGCTGCGTTCTGGTCGCGGCGGGCCCGGCGCATCCTGCCCGTGGCGACGCTGGTCACGATCGTGACCGTGGGGGCGTCGCTGCTCCTGCTGAGCGCGCTCGACGCCCGGCAGGTGGTCACCGACGCCGGCTGGGCCGCGGCGTTCCTGGCCAACCTGCACTTCGCGCAGCAGGACATCGACTACTTCGCCCAGGACAGCGGCGCGTCCCCGATGCAGCACTACTGGTCGCTGGCGGTCGAGGAGCAGTTCTACCTCGTCTGGCCGCTGGTGATCATCGCCTGCCTCGGCGTCGCCTGGCTCGTACGCCGCCGCCGTGAGCACCGCGGCCGGGTCGCCGAGCGCGGGTTCCCGCGCACCACCCTGGCCGTGCTGCTGGGCCTGCTCACCCTCGCGTCGTTCGGGTGGTCGGTGGTGCAGACGTCCAACGCCCCCGAGGCGGCGTACTTCTCCACCCTCACCCGCGCCTGGGAGCTCGGCGCCGGCGCCCTGCTCGCCGTGATGTCACCCGCGCTGGTCCGCCGGGTCACCCGCCGCGGCGCGTCCGCGATGGCCGTGACCGGTCTGCTCGCGGTGGTCGTGGCGATGGTGTGGTTCACCCCCCAGACCCCGTTCCCGGGCTACGCCGCAGCCCTGCCCGTGCTCGGCGTGACCCTGCTGCTGCTGGCCGGCGCCGCCGACCGCGCCCCGGTCACCACGCCGCTGCTCGACAACCCCGTGATGCGCAGCCTCGGTGACTGGTCGTTCTCGATCTACCTGTGGCACTGGCCGGTGCTGATCCTCGCCGAGCGCTCGCTGGGCCGGTTGCTCTCCCCGCTCGAGACGACCTTCGCGGTGCTCAGCGTGCTGGTGCTCTCCGGCCTGAGCTACCGCTTCGTCGAGGAGCCGTTCCGAGCCGGCCGCGCCGCCCGGGTGCTGCGCCGGCCCCGCGCGCTGGTCCTCTACCCCGCCTCGCTCGGCCTGGTCGCCGCCACCTGCGTGGTCGGCTGGACCTGGAGCGGCACCCAGCGTCGAGGAGCGGGGCGACAACCCCCCGATCACCGTGGCCGGCGACCACGAGGGCACGGTCGCCCTGGTGCGGGCGTCGGTCGACGCGGCCAGCCGCGACCTCGCGATCCCCAGCGACCTCACCCCCGACCTGCCGCGACTGCGCGACAGCATCGCCGACGTCGGCAAGTGCGACTACAACGACAACGTCCGCGGGCTGTGCGTGCGCGGCGACAAGGACGCCGACCGCACCCTGGTCGTGATCGGCGACTCCCACGCCCGGGCCTGGATCCCGGCGTTCGACGAGATCACCACCACCTCGGGCTGGAAGGCCTACTACCTCGTCAAGTCGCAGTGCACGGCCGCCCACGTCACCGTCGCGCCGCTGTCGGAGGACCGCCCCTTCACCGAGTGCGACGACTTCCAGGACTGGGTGGTCGAGCAGGTCGACGAGCTCTCCCCCGACCTCGTGGTCGTCGCCTCCTCGCCCCCGGTCAACGGGGTCTACGACGGCGACGAGCGCTACGAGGGCATCGAGGAGGTCGCCACGCTGCTCAGCGAGGGCTACACCGACCTGTTCACCGACCTCACCGGCTCCGCCGAGCGGGTGGTGCTGCTGCGCGACGTCCCGAAGTCCTCCGACGACCCCGGCACCTGCCTCTCCGACTCCAACCGCTCCCTGTCGCGCTGCATGTTCCAGCCCGTCGAGCGCTCCCGCTACCTCGGCGACGTCGCGGTCACCTCGGCCCGCGCCACGGGTGCCGAGGTCGTCGACCCCACCCCGTGGCTCTGCTACCAGGACAAGTGCCCGGTGGTCATCGGCGGCACCCTGTCCTACCGCGACGACAACCACCTCACCGCCGAGTACGCCGCCAGCCTCGCCGGGCCGTTGGGCCGCGCGCTGGCGATGATCGACTGACCTGACCCGCCGCCCGCCCCTTGCCCGAGCCCCGCCCCGAGCCCCGCCCGAGTCGCGGCTGCCTGTCGCTCTGGCGCGGGGTTGTCCGCACTGCCGCGGGGCTGCAGGGCCGCGGCAGAGGGGGGTAACCCCGCGTGACAGCATCCGGGCGGCGCGGGCGCGGCCGTCCGGCCGACTCCGCTACCTTCGGGGCAGGACCGGCCGGCGTACCGCCGTGCACCACCACCGACCCCGAGGACCCCCATGAAGCTGTCGATGCCCCTCGTCTACGCCGGCAACCCGCGCGAGACCGCCGACCAGGTCGCCGGCCTGGAGAAGGCCGGGCTCGACCTGGTCTGGGTCGCGGAGCCCTACGGCTTCGACTCCCCCACGCTGATGGGCTACCTCGCCGCCAAGACCGAGACCGTCCAGATCGGCGCCGGCATCCTCAACGTCTACTCCCGCACCCCCGGCGCCCTGCTGCAGACCGCCGCCGGGCTCGACAACGTCTCCGGCGGGCGCGCGGTGATCGGCCTCGGCGCGTCGGGCCCGCAGGTCATCGAGGGCTTCCACGGCGTGCCCTACGACAAGCCGCTCGGCCGCACCCGCGAGGTGATCCGCCTGATCCGCAGCGGCCTGCGCCGCGAGGCCCTGGTCTCCGACAAGATCTTCACCATCCCCCTCCCCGCCGACCAGGGGCTCGGGCTCGGCAAGCCGCTCAAGCTGCTCAACAAGCCCGAGCGTCCCGTCGTCCCCCTGTGGGTCGCCTCGCTGGGCGACGCCAACGTCGCGATGACCGCCGAGATCGCCGACGGCTGGCTGCCGTTCCTGTTCCACCCCGAGAAGGCGCACGACGTCTGGGGCGACGCCCTCGCCAAGGGCACCGCCAAGCGCTCGCCGGACCTCGGCCCCCTCGAGGTCAGCGCCGGCGGCATGGTCGCGATCGGCGAGGACGTCAAGGGGATGCTCGACTTCATGCGCCCGATGTACGCCCTCTACGTCGGCGGCATGGGGGCGCGCGGCAAGAACTTCTACAACCAGCTCGCCTGCCAGTACGGCTACGAGAAGGAGGCCAAGGAGATCCAGGACCTCTACCTGGGCGGCAACAAGCGCGACGCCGAGGCCAAGGTGCCGCTGGAGTGGCTCGAGGCCGGCAACCTGGTCGGCCCCAAGTCGTACGTCGCCGAGCGGATCGCCGCCTTCCGCGAGGCCGGCGTCACCATGCTCTCGGTCAACCCCGCCTCCGACGACCCCGCCGCCACCATCCGCGAGGTGAAAGAGATGCTCGCCTAGCGGCGGCACGACCCCTCGATCTGGACGGCCTCTTGAATCGTGACAGTTCTACTGTCACGATTCGCGAGAGCACCCGCTTCCGACCGGAGGAGTCCCATGCCCGAGCGCCCGTCCATCTACGAGCAGGAGCACGAGGACTTCCGCCGGACCGTCCGCGCCTTCCTGGAGAAGGAGGTCGTCCCGCACCACGAGCAGTGGGAGAAGGACGGCCAGGTCAGCCGCGAGGTGTGGCAGCGGGCGGGCGAGACGGGACTGCTCTGCTTCGACGTCGACGAGGAGTACGGCGGCGCCGGGATCAAGGACTTCCGCTACAACGCGATCGTGGCGGAGGAGATCAGCAAGGTCGGGGCGAGCGGGCTCGGCTTCCCGGTCCACACCGACATCATCGTTCCCTACATCAGCCAGCTCGGCACCGAGGAGCAGAAGCAGCGCTGGCTGCCAGGCCTGGTCTCCGGTGACCTGATCTCCGCCATCGCGATGACCGAACCCGGCGCCGGCAGCGACCTTCAGGGCATCCGCACCTCGGCCGTCGACAAGGGCGACCACTACGTCCTCAACGGGTCGAAGACCTTCATCAGCAACGGCATCATGGCCGACCTGGTGATCGTGGTGGCCCGCACCGACCCCGACGCCGGCCACCAGGGCATCAGCCTGCTGGTGGTCGAGGCGGGCATGCCGGGCTTCGAGCGCGGCCGCAACCTCGACAAGATGGGGCTCAAGGCGCAGGACACCTCCGAGCTGTTCTTCGACAACGTGGCGGTGCCCAAGACCAACCTGCTCGGCGACGAGGGCTCCGGCTTCGTCTCGCTGATGGTCAACCTGCCGCAGGAGCGGATCTCGATCGCCACGATCGCCGTGGCCGCCTGTGAGCACGTGCTCGAGCTGTGCCTCGACTACGCCAAGCAGCGCGAGGCGTTCGGCAAGCCGATCGGGAAGTTCCAGCACAACCGCTTCCTGCTCGCCGAGATGGCCACCGAGGTCCACATCGCGCGGGTCTTCGTCAACGACTGCATCACCAAGCTCAACGCCGGCGAGGTCGACACCAGCCTGGCGTCGATGGCGAAGTGGTGGACGACCGAGCTGCAGAAGAAGCTCGTCGACCAGGGCGTGCAGCTGCACGGCGGCTACGGCTACATGATGGAGTACCCCATCGCGAAGGCCTACGTCGACAGCCGGATCCAGACGATCTACGGCGGCACGACCGAGATCCAGAAGGAGATCATCGGCCGGATGCTCGGCATCTGAGGATCCGCGTCCCCTGAGAGGTCGCGAAGCCGCTCGCGGCCCCCTCAGGACCCCGGACCCTTGTGACGTGACGCCGGTCACGCTGAGAATGGGTGACGGTCACACCCTCGGGGGCGTCTCGCGACCCGTGGCCACCGTCCACACCGTGCCGCACTTCAGGAGACCGCCTTGACCGACGTCCTCACCCGCCGCGCCGACATCGCCGCCCGCATCGCGGGCCGCACGCTGATCGACGTGCTCGCCGAGACCGCGACCACGTACGCCGACGAGCCGGCGTACTCCGACAAGCACGACGTGCCGGAGGGCGAGTCGTGGCGCACGGTGACGTGGGCGCAGGTGCGGGGGCAGGCGCTGGACGCCGCGGCCGGGCTGGTCGAGATCGGGGTCGCCCCCGGCGACACGCTCGCGATCATGGCGAGCAACCGGATCGAGCACTTCCTGGCCGACATCGCCACGGTGCACGCCGCCGCCACCCCGATGTCGATCTACAACACGCTCTCGGTCGAGCAGGTCTCGTTCATCGCCGAGCACTCCCACCCGCGCGTGGCGGTGCTCGAGACGGCCGACCACCTCGCCCGCTGGGCCAAGGCGCTCGACGACCAGCCGGGCATCGAGAAGGTCGTCGTCCTCGATCCGTCCGCGCGGCCCGACGACCCGCGCTACCTCGGCTGGGAGGACCTGGTCGAGATCGGTCGCGCCCGCCGCGCCGCGACCGACGGCGACGGGGACCTCGACGCACGGCACCGCGAGCTCGACCCCGACGCGCCGGCCACGATCCTCTACACCTCCGGCACCACCGGCAACCCCAAGGGTGTGGTGCTCACCCACCACAACGTCCTGTTCGAGGCCCTGAGCACCCTCGAGGCGGCCGGGCTGGAGGACCGGCAGACCCAGGTCAGCTACCTCCCCCTCGCGCACATCGCGGAGCGGGTGCTGGGGCTCTACGGCCCCCAGTTCGTGGGCACCCACAGCTATGCCATCGGCGACCCCGCCCAGCTGCTCGCCACCCTCGGCGAGGTCCACCCCACGGCCTTCTTCGGGGTGCCGCGGGTGTGGGAGAAGATCAAGACCGGCATCTCGGCCAAGCTCGCGGCCGACCCCGATCCCGCCAACGTCAAGCTCGTGCAGGACTCGATGGCCGCCGGGCTGGCCTGGGTGAGGGCCCAGGAGGTCGGCGGCACGATGACGCCGGAGATCGAGGAGGCCTACCGCCAGGCGGACGAGGCGATCCTCGGCTTCCTCAAGCTGCTCCTCGGCCTCGACCAGGTCACCTGGGCCGGCTCGGCCGCCGCCCCGATGCCGCTGGAGGTCGCGAAGTTCATGGCCGGCCTCGGTCTCATCGTCTACGACGTCTACGGCATGACCGAGACCTGCGGCGCCGTGACCGCCAACGGGCCCGCCGGCTTCAAGCTCGGCACCGTCGGACGGGCCACCCCCGGCATGGAGGTCGCGCTGGGCGACGACGGCGAGGTGCTGATCCGCGGGCCCGTGATCACCCCCGGCTACCACCGCCAGGAGGAGGCGACGCGGGCGCTCATCGACGACGAGGGCTGGGTGCACTCCGGCGACATCGGCACCCTCGACGACGACGGCTTCTTCGCCATCGTCGACCGCAAGAAGGAGCTGATCATCACCTCCGCGGGCAAGAACGTCGCGCCGTCCAACATCGAGAACTACCTCAAGGAGTCGCCGATCATCGGCCACGCGATGGCCGTCGGCGACGCGCGGCCCTACATCGTGGCGGTGCTGACCCTCGACGCGGAGATCGCGCCGCTCGTGGCCCAGCAGCGCGGGATCGACTTCACCGACCTCGCCGACCTGGCGCAGAAGCCCGAGATCGTGGCGATGGCCCAGGCCGCGGTCGACGCCGCCAACGAGCGGCTGCTCGCGCCCCGAGCAGGTCAAGGCCTTCGAGCTGCTGCCGGTCGAGTGGACCGCGGAGTCCGACGAGCTCACCCCGACGCTGAAGCTCAAGCGCCGGGTGGTCAACTCCAAGTACGCCGACGTGCTGGAGCGTCTGTACGACTGACCAAGCGACGACTTCGGGGTCGTCGGCGGGTCTACCTAGGGGAAAACCCCGATGCGGACGGTCCGTGTCGGTTGGGAGGGTAGATACATGCACCGCCAGATCGCAGGCAAGCTGACCGGACGCGCCACGAAGTGGATGGTCCTCGCCGTGTGGCTCATCGCCGTCGTCGGGCTCGGGTCGTTCTCGGCCAAGCTGGCCGACGTCCAGAACAACGAGGCGTCGTCGTGGCTGCCGAGCCAGCGCCGAGTCCACCCGGGCCCTGGAGAAGCTCGACGCCGTTCCAGGACCCCAACTCCATCCCGACCGTCGTGGTCTACGAGCGCACCTCGGGCCTGACCGCCCGACGACCTCGCCGCCGCCCAGGCCCAGGTCGCGGAGCTCCAGGCCCTGGACGGCGTGCAGGGCCAGGTGGTCGGGCCGATCCCGTCGGCCGACGGACAGGCCGCGCAGACCGTCGTCACGTTCAACTTCGGCAAGAACGGCTGGGAGGACATGCCCGCCACAGCCGACACGTTGCGTGACATCTCGGCGATCGACGGCGTCGACGTCTACGTCGCCGGCTCGGGCGGCCAGGCGGCCGACTCGTTCGAGGCGTTCGCCGGCATCGACAGCACCCTGCTGCTCGCCGCGCTCTCGGTGGTGATCGTGATCCTGCTGTTCACCTACCGCAGCCCGGTGCTCTGGATCCTGCCGATCTTCTCGGTCGTGGTCTCGCTCGGCTGCAGCCTCGGTCTGGTCTACCTGCTGGCCAAGTACGCCGACCTCACCGTCAACGGGCAGAGCCAGGCGATCTTGAGCATCCTCGTGATCGGTGCCGGCACCGACTATGCGCTGCTGCTGGTGGCGCGTTATCGAGAGGAGCTGCGCCGGCACGAGGACCGGCACGAGGCGATGGCGTTCGCCCTGCACCGCGCCGCTCCGGCGATCCTGGCGAGCGCGGCCACGGTCGCCGTCGGCATGCTCTGCCTGCTGTTCGCCGAGATGAGCTCGACCGCCGGGCTCGGCCCGGTCGCCGCCATCGGCATCGCCATGACCTTCCTGGTGATGGTGACGCTGCTGCCTGCCCTGCTGGTGATCTTCGGTCGCTGGATCTTCTGGCCGATGCGGCCGCGCTTCGACTCGACGCCCCACGAGAGCGGTGGCCTGTGGGGCCGGGTCGGACGCCGGATCGCGGTGCGTCCGCGTGCGGTCTGGGTGATCACCACCGGGCTGCTGCTGATCGCGTGCCTGGGGCTGTTCCGGCTCGACGCCAACGGCCTGTCCACCGAGGACCAGTACACCAAGGACTTCGACTCCGTCCTGGGCCAGCGGGTGCTGATCGAGCACGACCTGGTCGACTCCTCCAACCCGATCATGGTGGCCGCCAACGCCGACCGCGTCGACGAGGTCCGCACCGCGCTGGCGGGGGTCGACGGGCTGGAGGCGCCGTCCGAGCCCGTGGTGCAGGACGGCGTCGGGTTCGTCAGTGCCGCCGTGCCGCGGCGACCCGGCGTCGCAGTCGGCGTACGACCTGGTGGAGGCCGCGCGCGACGCCGTGCACCCGATCGAGGGCGCCGACGCCCTGGTGGGAGGCTTCTCCGCGATCTACCTCGACACCAAGATCGCCTCCACCCGCGACGACCTGGTGATCATCCCGATCGTGCTGCTGGTCGTGTTCCTGATCCTGATCCTGCTGCTGCGGGCGCTGGTCGCCCCGGTGATCCTGATCGGCACCGTGGTGCTGTCCTTCGGGGCGGCCATGGGCATCTCGGTCCTGCTCTTCGAGTACGTCTTCGGCTTCGCCGGGCGCCGACCCGGCGTTCCCGTTGTTCGCGTTCGTGTTCCTGGTGGCGCTCGGCATCGACTACAACATCTTCCTGATGACCCGGGTGCGCGAGGAGACCGCCGACCACGGCACCCGGCGGGGCTCGCTGGTGGCGCTCACCTCGACGGGGGGCGTGATCACGTCGGCGGGCGTGGTGCTGGCCGCGACGTTCCTGGTGCTCGGCACCCTCCCGCTGGTCTTCCTCGCCGAGCTCGGGCTCGCCGTGGCCCTCGGGGTGCTGCTCGACACGATGATCGTCCGGTCGGTGCTGGTCACCGCGATCAACCTCGACCTCGGCGGCCGCATCTGGTGGCCGAGCCGGCTCGACCGTGGCGAGCACGAGGTCGCACCCGCGGCCGCCACCGCCGAACCGGTCGACGTCCGGACCTGACCCACCGCCGCAGCGACCGGCGTACCAGCGCCTGGGCCGGGGAACGCCCTCGGCCCCGGCGCACTTATCCTCGACCGAGATGACCGACGAGCCCACCCCCCAGCAGGTACGACGGGCGCTCGCCCGCGCCGAGCGTGGGGCGGCGCTCGACGTGGCCGAGGCCAGCGCGCTGCTCGCCGCGCGGGGCGACGACCTCGACCGGCTGTGCGCGGTCGCGGCCCGGGTGCGCGACGCCGGCCTCGTGGCCGCGGGCCGGCCGGGCGTGGCGACGTACTCGCCGAAGGTGTTCATCCCGGTCACGACCCTGTGCCGCGACCGCTGCCACTACTGCACGTTCGTGGAGTCGCCCGGCCAGCTCGAGCGGTCGGGCCGCGCGATGTTCCTCTCCCCCGACGAGATCCTGGAGATCGCCCGGCAGGGTGCCGAGCTGGGCTGCCTGGAGGCGCTGTTCACCCTCGGCGACCGCCCCGAGGACCGGTGGCCCGAGGCCCGCGAGTGGCTCGACGAGCAGGGCTACGACTCGACGCTGGCCTACGTGCGCGCGATGGCGGTGCGGGTGCTCGAGGAGACCGGGCTGCTGCCGCACCTCAACCCCGGCGTGATGACCTGGGAGGAGATGAACCGGCTCAAGCCGGTCTCCCCGTCGATGGGCATGATGCTCGAGACGACGTCCCGCCGACTCTTCGAGACCAGGGGCGAGGCCCACTTCGGCTCCCCCGACAAGGACCCCGCCGTGCGGCTGCGGGTGCTCGAGGACGCCGGCCGGCTCTCGATCCCGTTCACCACCGGGCTGCTGGTCGGCATCGGCGAGACCCTCACCGAGCGGGCCGAGACGATCTTCGCGCTGCGCGAGACCTCGCGGCGCTACGGCGCGGTGCAGGAGGTCATCGTCCAGAACTTCCGCGCCAAGCCCGACACCGCGATGCGCCACGCCGACGACCTCGCCCTCGACGACTACCGCGCCACGATCGCGGTCACGCGCGTCGTGCTGGGTCCGAAGGCCCGCGTGCAGGCGCCGCCCAACCTGGTCGACCTCGCCGAGTGCCGCGCGCTGCTCGAGGCCGGGGTCGACGACTGGGGCGGCGTCTCCCCGCTGACCCCCGACCACGTCAACCCCGAGCGCCCGTGGCCCTCGCTCGAGCGGCTCACGCGAGATCACCGCGCAGTGCGGGTTCGTGCTCAAGCCGCGACTGACCGTCCACCCCGAGTACGTCCGCGCCGGCGAGCCCTGGCTCGACCCCCGGGTCTCGGGGCACGTCGCCGCGCTCGCCCTGCACGACGGCCCCGACGCCGGCCTCGCGCGCCCCGGCGTACGCCCCACCGGGCTGCCGTGGCAGGAGCCCGACGGCGGGTTCGCCGCCGTCGGTCGCACCGACCTGCACACCGCCGTCGACACCGAGGGCCGCACCGACGACCGCCGCTCCGACTTCGCGGGCGTCTACGGCGACTGGGACTCGGTGCGCGAGGACGCCGTCCGCACCGCCACCGGCCCCTCCACCGGGATAGTCCCCAACAAGGTGCACGCGAAAGGAGCTCTCGCGCGTGCAGATCGTGTGGGACTATCCGCGCTGGCGGCCGCCGAGAGCGACCCGGGCGGGCTGTCCGACGAGCACGCGCTGACGCTGATCACCGCCGAGGGCGACCTGCTCGCGCAGGTCATCCGGCTGGCCGACGACCTGCGCCGCGACACGGTCGGCGACGACGTCACCTACGTCGTCAACCGCAACATCAACTTCACCAACGTCTGCTACGTCGGCTGCCGGTTCTGCGCGTTCGCCCAGCGCCGCACGGACGCCGACGCCTACTCCCTCTCCCTGGACCAGGTCGCCGACCGCGCCGCCGAGGCCTGGGACCTCGGCGCCACCGAGGTCTGCATGCAGGGCGGCATCGACCCCGAGCTGCCCGCCACCGCCTACTTCGACCTGGCCGGTGCGGTGAAGCAGCGGGTCCCCGACATGCACGTGCACGCGTTCTCCCCGATGGAGGTCGTCAACGGCACCGCCCGCACCGGGCTGTCGGTGGAGGACTTCCTGATCAAGGCCCGCGAGGCCGGTCTCGACTCGCTGCCGGGCACCGCCGCCGAGATCCTCGACGACGAGGTGCGCTGGGTGCTCACCAAGGGCAAGCTGCCCACCCGCACCTGGGTCGACATCGTCTCCACCGCGCACCGCGTCGGGCTGCCCGACGACCTCGACGATGATGTACGGCCACGTCGACCACCCGCGGCACTGGGTCGCGCACCTGCGCGTGCTGTCGCGCATCCAGGACGAGACCGGCGGGTTCACCGAGTTCGTGCCGCTGCCGTTCGTGCACACCTCGAGCCCGATCTACCTCGCCGGCGTCGCCCGACCCGGCCCCACGCTGCGCGACAACCTCGCCGTGCACGCCCTCGCGCGGATCCTGCTGCACGGCCGGATCCGCAACATCCAGACCAGCTGGGTCAAGCTCGGCGTGGAGGGCACCCGCGCGATGCTGCGCGCCGGCGCCAACGACCTCGGCGGCACCCTGATGGAGGAGACCATCTCGCGGATGGCCGGCTCCGAGCACGGCTCCGCCAAGACCATCGCCGAGCTGCGCGACATCGGCGCCGGCATCGGCCGGCCGGTGCGCGAGCGGACCACGACGTACGGCGTCCCCGCGACTCGCTGACCCGTCCACCGGGGTTTCGTGGCTCGCTCCGCTCGCACCTCAACCACCGCAGCGGCCGCTCGCTCGCACCTCAACCACCGCAGGTCGCCCGTCCGGTGGTTGAGGTGCGAGGAGCGCCAGCGACGAGCCACGAAACCACCTCGCGATGACCGTTCGCGCTGCGATGACCGTTCGCGCTGCGACGACCGTTCGCGCTGCGCGACCGGGTCGCGGCGCGCGACCGTC
Source organism: uncultured Actinomycetota bacterium (assembly GCA_963834285.1). Classification (GTDB taxonomy): domain Bacteria; phylum Actinomycetota; class Actinomycetes; order Propionibacteriales; family Nocardioidaceae; genus Nocardioides. The sequence goes on from CAWIAZ010000013.1 coordinate 331,733, forward strand.
AGGACCCTGTGTCCGCCGGTGCCACGCGCCGGGCGAGCGCGGCGAGCTCGGTCATCCCGAGCCCGGTGGCGTCGGTGACCTCGTCGCTGGTGAGGGCACCGCACTCCTGACCGCGGACCAGGAAGTCGGCCAGCGCCCGGGCCGTGGCCGGCTCGTCGAGGACCCCGGACTCGCCGCCGTCGACGTAGCGGCGCAACCGCTCCCCGGCCTCGGCGAGACCGTCGCGGTAGAAGGCGAAGGTGGCGGCGTAGCGGGTGGGCAGCTGCGCGGGGTGGAGGTCCCAGCCCTGGTAGAAGCCACGCTCCAGGGCGCGGCGTACGAGCCGCAGGTGCAGCGCCCAGGCCTCGCCGATCGCGTCGGCGTCGCCGACCGGGAGCACGTTGGTGGAGCCGTCGGAGAGGCGGACGCCGGTGCCCGCCGCCGCGGCCTGCATCACGGCCTTGGCGTGGTCGGCCACCGGGTGCTCCAGCGACTGGTGGCGCGCTGCGATGCCGCACGAGGCGGAGTAGTCGTAGGTGCCGTAGTGCAGACTCGTGCACCGCCCGCGCGCGGCGTGGATCATCCGGGCCACCAACGCGGTGCCATCGGGGCCGAGGATCGACTGCGGCGTCTCGATCTGCAGCTCGAAACGCAGCGCGCCGGGAGTCGGCTCGAGCCGCTCGGCGGCGAGCACCATCGCCTCGACCTGGTCGACCGAGGTGACCTTGGGCAGCGTGACGACGAAGCCCGGCGGTACCTCGCCGAGCCCCTCGAGGAACAGCGCCAGCGTGCGCACCCCGCGGCTGCGGGTGTCGGGGTCGAGGCTCTTGAAGCGGATGCCGTGAAAGGGGCTCGCCGTACCGTCGTCGATGGCCTGCCGCAGGACGGCGGCCGCCTCCCGGACCGCCTCGTCCTCCTCCTCGTCGGACCGGTCGCCGTAGCCGTCCTCGAAGTCGATCCGCAGGTCCTCGACCGGCTCGTCCGCCAGCTTGCGCAGCACCCGGTCGAGGAGGTCGTCGTCACCGCCGAGCACGTCGAGCAGCAGCGTGCTGTGCACCAGCACCGCCTGCTCCGCCGTCCGTCCGAGGTCGCGGTAGGACTGGGCCGAGAAGCGGTCGGCGGGCAGGTACAGCGTGTGCACCGGCTGCCGCCCGGGCCGCTCGCCGGGGAACTGCTCGCGCAGCGCGGCGTCCGCACCCACCAGGTGCTGGTCCAGCTCGGCGACAAGACCCGCGATGTCCACACAGGCACCCTAGTGGCCCGCTCCGCTCCCGTCCCCCGACCCGCTGGTCGAGCTCGGTCCCGCGGGCGGGCGGCAGCGACTCCCACCGACGCGAGGTGGCTTCGGGTGGCTTCGTGGCTCGTCGCTGGCGCTCCTCGCACCTCAACCACCGTGGTCGCCCGTGCGGTGGGCGAGGTGCGAGTACCGTCGGGAGCATGAGCATCCCGGAGCCCTCTGACAGCGAGTCCTACGGCGACTACAGCGTCGACGACGAGGACCAGCTGCAGCCGGGTGACTCCCTGGGCGACAGCGACCTCAGCGACGTCCTCGACCGCGGCTACTCCGCGCCCGAGCACTGGTCGGTGGCCCAGGGGTTCGGCAACACCCACCGGGAGGAGGCGCAGGGCGAGACGCTCGCGCAGCGGATGCGCCAGGAGGACCCGGAGCCCGACCCCTACGCCGAGACCGACGGCGAGCCGCGACGAGGCCGACCCCGACCCCGAGATCGGCGACCGCCGCGCCGGTCGCCTCGTCGAGCACGACGAGGGGCTCGGAGACGACACCCACCAGGACGTGTTCGGCGACGACGTCGGCATCGACGGCGCCGGTGCCTCGGCCGAGGAGGCCGCCATGCACGTGATCCCCGACGACAGCGAGCGCGACCCCGACGACTGAGGGCCGGGAGGCCTCAGCGCACGTCGACCCAGACCAGCCGGTGGTCGGAGGTGGGGAACGGGTAGGCGCCGGTGAGCCGGTAGAGCGGCGAGCCGGTCGTCGGCCAGAAGACCCCGGAGTCGCGGAGCTGCAGGTTGCGCGACGGCAGCACGTAGTCGGCGCGCAGGTTGCCGGGCGAGCTGTCGGCGAAGTCCGCGGTGTCGTACGCCGGGTCGCCGCGGTGGGTCGCGTTGGCGCCGCCCTGCAGCCGAGCTGCCTCCGCACCGCCGGTCGAGCGCGGCGTACGGCGCCTGTCGACCCGTGGGCTGTCGAGCACCTGCTGCGCGGCGCCGGGCAGCGAGTCGCCGTCGTAGGGGTCGGAGTTGAGGTCGCCGGCGATCACGAACCGCGCGTGCCGCGGCAGACCACCGCGGCGACCGTCGTCGTCGTAGACGTAGCGCGCCCGGCGTCCGCCCGCGACGTAGTCGGCCCAGAACCGGATCTCGTCGGCGTTGCGGGTGCCGTTGCGGTCCTCCGGACCGTCGAAGACCGGCGGCGTGGGGTGCGACGCCAGGACGTGGATGGTGCGGCGACCGACTCGGATCGGCAGGTCCCAGTGCGACTTCGAGGAGAGCCGGACGTCCTCGAGCTCGGCGGAGGAGTACCAGTCCTGCGGGGCGGGGGTGGCGGGGTCGTCGGGCAGCCGCGCGCCCGGCATGTCGGCCCACCGGAAGGTCCGGAACGTCCTGGCCCGGCGGGTGTCGATCGGGTGCTTGGAGTAGACCACCATCCCGTACTGGCCCGGGTAGGCGCCGAAGCCGTAGGCGTCGCCCGCACCGCCGACCGACCCGTCGTTGTCGAGGTCGTGACCGCTCGGGACCCCGGTGTTGACCGGCGCGACGTAGGCGTGGGGGTAGCGCACCGGCCGCGCGCCCCGCTGCGCCGACCTCGAGGTAGTGCCGCCGGAAGAGGTCGACCGCGGCGGGGTCGTAGTCGAACTCGTTGACCAGCACCACGTCGGGGTCGACGCGCTGGATCGTCTCGGCGACGTTGCGGGCCTGCTCGTCGTCGGGCGTCGACAGGTCCTCGACCAGCTCACCGGCCCGGCTGCGGTTGAGGGAGGCGTTGAACGTCGCGACCCGCACCTCCGGCCTGCTCCCGTGCCGGCCGTGGTCACCCTGCCGGCCCGGCCCGCCGCCGCGATCAGCCGTCGCGACCCCGGGCGCAGCCGCGGCGACGGCGGCGGCGGTGAGGAGCGCGAGCGTGGACAGGACCGGACGCGACGGACGACGCATGGGGACTCCCGAGAACCCGAGAAAGGTGGTGCGGACGGTCTCACGCTGGCATGAAAACACCCGGAATGGGAACCGTCAGAGCATGTTGTTTCTCCTCTGGGTCCTCGCGGTCATCCTCGTCGTCGGCGGAATCTTCCAGCTCTTCAAGGGCGAGACCCTGATGGGCATCGTGCTGATCATCGTCGGCTTCGCCGTCGGCCCCGGCGGCTACAGCATCTTCAGCTAGCCGCCTGCCGGCCCAGCGCGCAGCGCACCTGGTTCTCGTCGGCCACCTCGGTCTCGACACCGGTGGTGGGGTCCTTGGTCCAGACCGTGCAGCACTTCACGTTGTCGCCGAAGAACAGCTGCCCCGGTCCGGGGTCGGAGCCGGTCGGCGCGCTGTAGATGACCCTCCCGTAGTTCTGGTCCCGGATCCAGCCGCAGAAGATCACGTCGGTGTCGCCGTCGTTCGGCTGGTTGTGGACGGTGTTGAAGCCCTCCTCGCCGTAGATGTGCTTGCGCCCGGGGCCGAGGTAGATCGTGTCGTCACCCGGGTCGCCGGTCACCTGGTCGACGCCCGAGCCGGTCCAGATCCGGTCGTCGCCGTCACCGCCGTCGAGCTCGTCGTCACCGGCGTCGCCGTAGACCCGGTCGTCGCCGCTACCGCCCGAGACGTGGTCGTTGCCGTTGCCGCCGTAGACGATGTCGACGCCGGTCTGGCCGTCGACCTTGTCGTTGCCGTCCTGGCCGTAGCCGACGTCGTTGCCGCCGCCGAGCCCGACGACGTCGTTGCCCAGCCCGCCGAGCCCCACGTCGTTGCCGTTGCCGCCGCTGAAGCGGTCGTTGCCGTCGCCACCGTTGGCCCGGTCGTTGCCCGCGGCCCCGACCAGCTGGTCGTCGCCGCTGCCGCCGTCGAGCAGGTCGTTGCCGCCCTTGCCCAGCAGCCGGTCGTTGCCGCCGCGACCGTAGACCTTGTCGTGGCCGGCCTTGGCGTTGATCGTGTCGGCCTGCTCGGTGCCGACGAGCCGGTTGTTGCCGCCGGTGCCGGTGATGTCGCGGGCGGAGGCGGCCGTGGGCAGCAGGAGCAGGGCCAGTACGACCCCGATGGTGAACACGCGCAGGGGACGTCGACGCTGGGGTCGACGGTGGAACCGGGAAGGGAGCATGTCGGAAGTGTGCACCTCCGGAGGGCTCCTGCCCAGAGTTTTCAGCGTCTGGAGCGCCCGAGGGCGCACCGGACGTCCTGCCTCCCGGCCACCTCGGTCTCCTGCCCGGTGGTGGGGTCTCTGGTCCAGACCGTGCAGCACTTCACGTTGTCGCCGAAGAACAGCGCGCCCGTACCGGGGTCCGAGCCGGTGGGCGCGGAGTAGATGACCCGACCGTAGTTCTGGTCGCGGATCCAGCCGCAGAAGATGACGTCGACGTCGCCGTCGTTCGGCTGGTTGTAGACGGTGTTGAAGCCCTCCTCGCCGTAGATGTGCTTGCGCCCGGGGCCGAGGTAGATCGTGTCGTCGCCCGGGTCGCCGGTCACCTGGTCGACGCCCGAACCGGTCCAGATCCGGTCGTCGCCCGGACCACCGTCGAGCTCGTCGTCGCCGTCGTCGCCGTACACCCGGTCGTTGCCGCCGCCGCCGGAGACATGGTCGTCACCCGGACCGCCGAAGACGATGTCGGTGCCGAGCTGGCCGTCGACCTTGTCGTGGCCGCCCTGGCCGTAGCCGACGTCGTTGCCGCTGCCGAGGCCGACCACGTCGTTGCCGGACCCCCCGATCCCGACGTCGTCGCCGTTGCCGCCCGCGATCGAGTCGCGCCCGCCGCGTCCGTAGGCGCGGTCGTTGCCCGCGGCCCCGACGATCCGGTCCTTGCCACCGCCACCGTCGATCAGGTCGTGGCCGCCCTTGCCGAGGAGCGTGTCGTTGCCGCCCTTGCCGTAGACCCGGTCCCGGCCGGCCTTGGCGTTGATCGTGTCGGCCTTCTTGGTGCCGACGAGCTTGTCGTTGCCGCCGGTGCCGGTGATCTTGCGCGCCGAGGCGGCGCCCGGCAGCGCGACCATCATCAGCACCACGGTCAGCACGACCACGAGGCGGCCAGCGCCGGCCGAGCGGCCACGTCGGAGGAGGTGGGTGAGGGCACGGACGCGGGGGGACATGCCCCGAGTCTCCACCCCGGAGCGCGCTGTGCCCACCCTTCGTCCGGTCCGACCTCGTTCGACGACCGGGGCCGTCAGCGTCGGCGGACGACGACCGTGCGGTAGACCGCCTGGCGCGACCGGCCCTCGACGTGGACCGCCTTGAGGCGGTGCCTGCCGGGACGCAGGCCGCGCAGTCGCAACACGTTGCGTCCGTTCGCCGCGACCCGGGCCTTGTCGGCGGACTTCGTCCCGGCGACCCGGAGCAGCACCCGGCCGCGGGGACGGCTGCCGTCGGTGTGCCTGACCACGGTGCGGACCTTCACGACCTTGCCGGCCGCGACCTTCTTCTGAACCGGCTTGGCCCGGAAGATCGTCCGCGACGGCGGGGTCTCCGGCTCCTCGGGCGGCGGCGGCGTGGCGCCGTAGTCGCCACCGGTGAGCAGCACGGCCGCGTAGGCGTTCTGGCCGAGCCGGTTGGGGTGGTACCAGAGGGAGGTGACGGTGCCGTCGCCCACCTGGTTGATCCACCGGTCGCGGTTGCCGATCGGCGTGGTGGCGTCCGGCTCGTGGCCGGCGAAGGCCTCCTTGATGCCGTTGACGAACGTCATCTGGCCCTCGTGGCCCACGTTGGCCTCGTCGGCCACGCTGGCCAGCGCCACGGTGCCGTCGTCGATCAGGGCGCGGACCTCGTCACCGGCGGGGTACGGCGGCACGTCGAGGAGCGTGTAGTCGTTGTCCATCTGGAGGTAGGGGTAGCCGAGCTGCACGATCTTGGCGTTCTCGCGCAGACCGGCGGCGCGGACCCCGTCGATCCCGTCGAGCAGCAGCTGCTTGATCTCCGGGAGCTTGGTGCGGGCGGCCTCGATCGTGTCCTCGCAGCCGCCGGCGGACTTGAGGATGAAGCACTGGGTGACGATGTTGGTGAACCCGGCGTCGTTGCCGCCCATGGTGAAGACCACCAGGTCGGTCTCCGGGGTGACGAAGTCGGCCTGCGGCCGCAGCTTGCGGGTGCAGTCGTACTCGATCTCCGAGGCGTCCACGCTGGTCGCCCGGTAGGTCCAGAACTCCTCGTCGGGGAAGGCCCCGGTGTTGCAGAAGTCCTTCTCGGCGAGGTAGGCGTCGGCCTGCGCGAGGGTCGTCACCCCTTCCGGGGTGGGCGTCGAGTCGCTCGCCGTGTCCATCGCGCGGGGGGAGATCATGTCGCCGGCCCGGCCGCCGCTGCAGGCGTGGTTGGCCAGATTGACGGTCCGGCCCTGGGCGCGCAGGGCGGCGGCGTACTTCTCGGCCCAGTTGACCCGGCTGCGGAAGCAGCCGGCGGGCCCGTAGGTCTCCGGCTCCCCGGCGTCGTTGGTCGCACCGTTGCCGGCGGAGTAGGAGTCGCCCAGGAGCACGACGTCGAGAGGCTGCACGCTCGGAGCGGGCGGCGCGGGAGCGGCCGGCGCCGGGGTGGTCGCCCCGGGGGCGGCCGGCCCGAGCAGGACCAGGCCTGCGGAGAGCGACGCCGCCAGCATCGGGACGGCGGCACGACGAAGCATGGGGACCTGCACGGTGGGGCCTTTCGCAGCGCGGATGTCCTCGGGACAACGACCACGGCGCGCTCCGGCTACGGAGGCGGCGCCTCCGGTCGTGGGCCCGGTCGTGGGCCCGGTCGGGGGTTCCGGGTCACTCCCACTCGATCGTGCCCGGCGGCTTGGAGGTGATGTCGAGGGCGACCCGGTTGACCTCGGACACCTCGTTGGTGATCCGGGTGGAGATCCGCTCCATCACGTCGTAGGGCAGGCGCGCCCAGTCGGCGGTCATCGCGTCCTCGCTGGTGACGGGGCGCAGCACGACCGGGTGTCCGTAGGTGCGGCCGTCGCCCTGGACGCCGACGGAGCGGACGTCGGCCAGCAGCACCACCGGCATCTGCCAGATGTCGCGGTCGAGCCCGGCCTTGGTCATCTCCTCGCGGGCGATGGCGTCGGCGGCGCGGACGATGTCGAGCCGGTCGCGGGTGACCTCGCCGATGATCCGGATGCCGAGGCCGGGGCCCGGGAACGGCTGGCGCCACACCATCGTGGAGGGCAGGCCGAGCTGCTCGCCGACGGCGCGGACCTCGTCCTTGAACAGCGTGCGCAGCGGCTCGACGAGCTCGAACTGGAGGTCCTCGGGCAGCCCGCCGACGTTGTGGTGGCTCTTGATGTTGCTGGTGCCGGCGCCGCCGCCGGACTCCACGACGTCGGGGTAGAGCGTGCCCTGCACGAGGTACGCCGTCTCGCCGGCCTCGGCGGACGCGAAGACCCGCAGCTCGGCTGCCTCGAACGTGCGGATGAACTCGCGCCCGATGATCTTGCGCTTCTCCTCGGGGTCGACGACCCCGGTCAGCGCGTCGAGGAACTGGTCGGCGGCGTCGACGACGTCGAGGGCGTCGAAGACCTCCTCGAAGTCGCGACGAACCTGCTCGGTCTCGCCGAGACGCATCATGCCGTGGTCGACGTAGACGCACGTGAGCCGCTCGCCGATCGCGCGCTGCACGATCGCGGCCGCCACGGCGGAGTCGACGCCTCCGGAGAGGGCGCAGATCGCGCGGCCGTCGCCGATCTGCCGACGGATCGTCTCGACCTGCTCCTCGACGATGTTGAGCATCGTCCAGGTCTGGCGGCAGCCGGCGATGTCGTGGAGGAAGTGCTCGAGCACCCGCTGGCCGTGCTCGGTGTGCATCACCTCGGGGTGCCACTGGACGCCGGCCATCCGGCGCTCCACCGACTCGAACGCCGCCACCGGCGTCACCGCGGTCGAGGCCAGCACCGTGAAGCCCGCGGGCGCCGCGGTGACCGAGTCGCCGTGCGACATCCAGACGGTGTGCGTGACGGGCAGGTCGGCCAGCAGGGTGCCGGTCTCGGAGACGGCGACCCCGGTCCGGCCGTACTCGCGCGCCCCGGTCTCGGCGACGGTGCCGCCGAGGCCCTGCGCCATCAGCTGGAAGCCGTAGCACATGCCGAACACCGGGACCCCGGCGTCGAACAGCGCGGGGTCGAGACCCGGAGCGTCCTCGGCGTAGACCGACGACGGTCCGCCCGAGAGGATCACGGCCTTCGGCCCGCGGGCGAGCATCTCCTCGACCGGCATCGTGTGCGGCACGATCTCGGAGTAGACCCGCGCCTCACGCACCCGTCGGGCGATGAGCTGGGCGTACTGGGCGCCGAAGTCCACGACGAGGACGAGGTCGTGGTCGGTGACGAGCGACATGCAGGCCCTTTCGACAGGCGGTCAGCGCCGATCGTATCGGGGCCGGCGCCGCGCGCGGTGGTTGCGGTGCGAGGAGCGCCAGCAAGGCGGGTTTCGTGGCTCGCTTCGCTCGCACCTCAACCACCGGAGGCCGCGCCGCCCGCGGTGGTTGAGGTGCGAGGAGCGCCAGCGACGAGCCACGAAACCACCCGTGCCCGGGTCGCGTCGGGGTTTCGTGGCTCGCTTCGCTCGCACCTCAACCGACGGAGGGCCACCGGAGGCGTGGGGGCTCGAAATGTGAATCAGGGCCCGGCCGGGGAGGGAGGGTGGCCGGGCCCTGATCGTCCACGCGCCGTTGGACCAGCTGCTTGGACCTGGACCCGGCGTTTTGGGAGGGAGCATGAAGTCGCCGAGTCCGAACCTTCAACGAGGTGGGTGACGGGGGGTTACGCGGCGGCGCAGAAAGTTTTCGAGATTGTCCAGACCGGCCGCAAGCCCGTCAGGAGACCCCGACGATCGGGAGCCGCAGCGCGCCGGGGGCCGCCTCCGGCACCGCCGGCCGGGCAGGCGCCACGGCGGCGATCCGCTCGTAGCCGGCACCCAGGTGGGGCCGGGGGTCGGGCTCGCCCTTGTTGGGCCAGAACGACATCGCCCGCTCCGCCTGGGCGGTGATCGTCAGCGACGGGTTGACGCCGAGGTTGGCGGTGATCGCGGACCCGTCTGCGACGTGCAGGCCGGGGTGGCCGTAGAGCCGCTGGTAGGGGTCGACGACCCCGGTCTCGGGGCTGTCGCCGATCGCACAGCCGCCGATGAAGTGCGCAGTGAGCGGCATGTTGAACGGCTCGCCGATGTTGCCGCCTGCGGTGCCGCCGAGCTCGGTGGCGATCCGGCGCACGGCCTCGTTGGCGACCGGGATCCAGGTCGGGTTGGGCGCGCCGTGACCCTGCTTCGACGTCATCCGCCAGTGGCCCGTGAGCCGACTGCGCTTGCCGTAGGTGGTGATGGAGTTGTCGAGGCTCTGCATGACCAGCGCGATCACCGTGCGCTCCGACCAGTGCTTGAGGTCGTAGAGCTCGAAGAGCTTCTTCTTCTGCCGCCACATCTCCTTGAGCCACGTGCGCAAGCGCGGCTCGTCGCCGTCGCCGTCGGTGAGCACGGTCTGCATCATCGCCATCGCGTTGAAGCCCTTGCCGTAGCGGACCGGCTCGATGTGCGTGTGCTCGTCGGGGTGGAAGCTCGAGGTGATCGCGATGCCCTGCGAGTAGTCGATCGGGTCGGACTTCGGCGCGATCGCCCCGAGGATCGACTCGGAGTTGGTGCGCGAGAGGAAGCCCAGGCGGGACGACAGCTGGGGCAGGTGGCCCTCGTCCTTCATCCGGTGCAGCAGCTTCTGGGTGCCCAGCGAGGCCGCGGCGAAGACCACGTGCTCGGCAGTGAGCGTGCGCGTCGTACGGGCGGTGGCGCGGGTGGCCTTGGTGTACTTGATCGTGACGTCGTAGCCGCCGCCCGTGCGGGGACGGACCCGGGTGACGGTGCTCAGCGGCAGCACCGTGGCGCCCTGCTTCTCGGCCAGGTAGAGGTAGTTCTTCACCAGGGTGTTCTTGGCGTTGTGACGGCAGCCCGACATGCACTCGCCGCAGTTGAGGCAGGCGTTGCGGTCGGGCCCGGCACCACCGAAGTACGGGTCGGCGACCCGCTCCCCCGGCTGCTGCCCGGGCCCGCCGAAGAAGACGCCGACCGGGGTCGGGTGGAACGAGTCGGCCACGCCCATGTCGGTGGCGACCTTCTCCATCACGTCGTCGGACGGGGTGCGCACGGGGTTGTCGACCACGCCGAGCATCCGCTTCGCCTGGTCGTAGTACGGCGCCAGCTCGGTCTTCCAGTCGGTGATCGCCGACCACTGCGGGTCGCGGTAGAACTGGTCGAGCGGCTCGTAGAGGGTGTTGGCGTAGACCAGGGACCCGCCGCCGACGCCGGCACCCGCCACGATCATCGTGTCGCGGACCGCGTCGATCCGCTGGATGCCGTAGCAGCCCAGCGCGGGGGCCCAGAGGTAGCGCGTGAGGTCGAACGTGCCGCTGGCGAAGTCGTCGTCCTCGAACCGCGCGCCCGCCTCGAGCACCCCGACCCGGTAGCCCTTCTCGGTGAGCCGCAGCGCGGTCACCGACCCCCGAACCCGGAGCCGACGACGAGGACGTCGAAGTCGTGACCGTGTCGTCACGGTGGTCGTCACGGTGGTCGTCACCGTGGTCGTCACCGTGGTCCGTGGCCTTGTGCTTGCTCATGCGCGACCCAGCTTCTTCATCAGGCGGAGGTTGGCGGTCATCAGCTTGGCGTAGCCCTCGTCGGACATGCCGAACATCGGCGCGAACCGGATGCCGCGCTGGGTGGCCACCGACTGCGACTCGGTGTAGCGGTGGATGCCCTCGCTGCCCTGGCGGCGGCCCATGCCCGACTCGCGCATGCCGCCCATCGGGGAGTCGATGCTGGCGAACGTGGCACCGAACGCCTCGTTGATGTTGACCGTGCCGCACTTGATGAAGCGGGCGAGGTCGCGCGCGCGGGCGCCGTCCTGGCTGTAGATGGAGGCGTTGAGGCCGTACTCGCCGTCGTTGGCGCGGGCGATCGCGTCGGCCTCGTCGTGGAAGCGGTAGAGGGCGATCACCGGGCCGAAGGTCTCGTGGCCGAAGCAGGTCATCTCGGGCGTGACGCCCTCGAGGATGGTGGGCTCGTAGTAGTAGGGGCCGAGGTCGGGGCGGGCCCGGCCGCCGGCGAGCACCCGCGCGCCCTTGGCCACCGCGTCGTCGACGTGCGCGACCACGGTGTCGAGCTGATCTTGAGAGATCAGGCTGCCCATGTCGTTGCCCCAGTCGAGCGTGGCGCCCAGCGTCATCGCCTCGGTGCGGGCCACGAAGCGCTCGACGAACCGGTCGTAGACCTGGTCGGCGACGAACATCCGCTCCATCGAGACGCAGAGCTGGCCGGCGTTGGAGAACGACGCCCGGACGGCACCCTCGGCGGCCTTCTCCAGGTCGGCGTCGCGGAGCACGAGCAGGGGGTTCTTGCCGCCGAGCTCGAGCGAGCAGCCGATCAGCAGCTCGGCGCACTGGCGGGCGATGATCTTGCCGGTGGCGGTGGAGCCGGTGAAGCAGACGTAGTCGGAGCGCTCGATGATCGGGGTGCCGAGCTCGCGGCCGGGGCCGGCCACGACCTGCCACAGGTCCTGGGGGAAGCCTGCCTCGTCGAGCAGCCGAGCACCCAGCAGCGCCGAGAGCATGGTCTGCGCATCGGGCTTGGCGACGACGGCGTTGCCGGCCATCAGCGCCGGCAGCCCGTCGCACAGCGCCATCGTGAAGGGGTAGTTCCAGGGCGAGATGATGCCGACGACGCCCTTGGGCACGTGGTTGACCTCGACCCGGGTGAGCCCGGGCACGACGCCCATCTTGCGCTCGGGGTCGAGGTGCTGGTGGGCGGTGCGGGCGTAGTAGCGCGCGGTCAGCGCGATGTGCAGCGGCTCGTCGAAGGCGTGCTTGCGGGCCTTGCCCGACTCCCACACGATCAGGTCGATGATCTCCTCCTGGCGCTCCAGCACCAGGTCGTGCAGGCGCAGCAGCATCGCCGCCCGCTCGTCGAGCGAGGTGCGCGCCCACGCCGCCTGCGCCACGCGGGCCCGCTTGAACGCCTCGGCCACGTCGTCGGCGCTCGACTGCGGCATGAAGGCCAGCGGCGCCCCGTTGATCGGCGTCTCGACCGGAACCGTGCGCCCGGTGGTCGCCACCAGACGGGAGGTCAGGCCGGCGACGTAGTCGGGCTCCAGCGCGTACGACGCCCTCGGATCGTGCTCCGGGTCGTGCGGACCGGCGACGGAGGAACCGCCCGGGGGGACGGGGCTCTGGGCGCTCATGCACCGAGCGTAGGTGGTGGGCGGCTCGCTATCTACCGTTTGGTAACCAGATGTGTCGCTTTACACAATCCTTTGCATTGTCAAGCGACGCGCGGTCACGCGGTCGGGAGGTAGATCGACTTCAGCTCGGTGTACTGCGCGAGCCCCTCCGGCCCGAACTCCCGGCCGGTCCCCGACGCCTTGAAGCCGCCGAACGGTGCGGAGAAGTCCATCGTGTAGGTGTTCACGCCGTAGGTGCCGGTCCGGACGCCGCGGGCGACGTCGAGCCCGGCCTCCACGTCCGTCGTCCAGACCGTGCCGGCCAGGCCGTAGTCGGAGTCGTTGGCGATCCGGACGGCGTCGGCCACGTCGTCGTAGGGGATGACCGAGAGCACGGGGCCGAAGATCTCCTCCTGCGCGATCCGCATCCGGTTGTCGACGTCGGCGAAGACCGTCGGGCGGACGTACCAGCCGGTGTCGAGGCCGTCGGGGCGGCCGTTGCCGCCGAGCACGACGCGGGCGCCCTCCTCCTGGCCGAGGGCGATGTACTTCTCGACGCGCTCCTGCTGCCGCTGCGCGACCATCGGGCCGATCTCGGTGGCGGGGTCCATCGGGTCGCCGACGACCATGGCGCCGACCGCCTCGACCAGGGCGTCCACGACCTCGCCGTAGCGGGCCCGGCTGGCGAGGATCCGGGTCTGCGCCACGCAGGCCTGCCCGGAGTTCATCAGGGCGGTGAACGTCAGGCCCTCCATGGTCGCGGCGAGGTCGGCGTCGTCGAGCACGATCGCGGCGGACTTGCCGCCGAGCTCGAGGCTGACCCGCTTGAGCTGCTCGCCGCAGATCGCGCCGATCCTGCGGCCGGCCGCCGTGGACCCGGTGAAGGCCACCTTGTCGACGTCGGGGTGCGAGACGAGGTGCTCACCGACCTCGCGGCCGGCGGCGACGATGTTGACCACGCCCGGCGGGAGGCCGGCCTCCTGGAGCAGCTCGGCCATCAGGTAGCCGTCGAGCGGCGTCTCCGGCGCGGGCTTCACCACCACCGTGCAGCCGGCCAGGATCGCCGGGACCACCTTCGACATGATCGTGAACTGCGGGACGTTCCAGGGCGGGATGGCCGCGACCACGCCCACCGGCTCCCGGCGGACGACGACGGGCGAGCCGAGCACGCCGTCGCGGCGCTCCTCCCACGGGAAGTCGCGCGCGATGCCGAGGAAGGCCTCGATCTGCATCCACGGGGCCGGCGACTGCGCGAGGTTGCTGAACGACGTGGGCGAGCCCATCTCGAGCGTGATCAGGTCGGCCATGTCGCCGAGCCTGGCGGCGTAGAGGCCGGAGAACGCCTGCACGACCTCGATCCGCTCGGCCGGGCTCATCCGCGGCCACGGACCCTCGTCGAACGCGCGGCGGGCCGCGGCGACCGCGGCGTCGACGTCGGCCACCGACCCCTCGGGCACCGTGGCCACCACCTGCTCGGTGTGCGGCGAGACCACCTCCAGCACCGCGTCGGTCGCCGGGGCGGCCCAGCCGCCGTCGAGGTAGAAGGTGTCGCGGTCGTGGGTCATCTGCTGCTCCTCAGGAGTGGGTGCGACGGGGGTTTCGTGGCTCGCTTCGCTCGCACCTCAACCACCGCCGTGGCTCGCTGCGCGGACACCCGGTGGTTGAGGTGCGACGAGCGCCAGCGAGGAGCCACGAAACCACCACGCCGGGTCACGGGGCGAGGGTGAAGAAGTCGGAGAAGCCGCTGGGGTCGTGGCGGCCGATGGCGCCGTGCTCGAAGAGCCCCCAGCCCTCGACCGGAGCGGCGTCTCCGTCGCGGCACGGGCCCGGCCGACGTGGTCGATCACGCCGAACATCACCCGGCCGTCGACGGCGGGGTCGGTGAGGTCGTAGGTGAGCCGCTCGGTGAACTGCGGGCCCTTCCACATGCCGTGCGTCCAGTCGGAGTCGCCGCCGTACCCGCCGCCGACGTGGATCGGCACCGCCAGCTTGGACTCGACCTCGATCACGACGGGGGTGCCGTCGGCGGCCGTGCACGTGATGGTGGCGCCGGTCGGGATCCGGGTGCCGGACGTGTAGCGGACCTGGACCCGCGGCCAGCCCAGCTGCTCGACCCGGCCGTCCGCCCAGATCCGGGTGCAGTCGTTGAGGGTGCGGAACCCGTCGGGGCCCTCCTGGAGGATCAGCACGACGGCGTACTCCTCGAAGCGCATCGGCACGTAGGTCCACCACATGCCCTCGAACGGCGGGTCGGACGGCCGCCCCGCGGGCTCGGCCTCACCGACCGGACGCACGCCCCAGGAGCGGTCGCGGGTGCCGACCCAGGTGCCGGGGTCGACCGCGATGTCCTCGCCGTCGACCGAGAGGGTGCCGCTCCAGGTGCCGACCTGGGCGAAGCGCTGCGCGTCGAGCGTGACCCGGCTGCCGGCGCGCATCACGTGCGGCTGCTCCTGCACGACGTCGAACGAGCCCTCCCAGGTGAGGTCGCAGGCGATGCCCTCGGTCTCCTCGAGCACCAGCCGCAGCCGGCGCAGCGGCTCGATCACCTCGATCCGGTAGCCGCCCACGTGCTGGTTGAGGCGGTCGTCGTCGATCTCGTCGGAGAGGTGGACCGCGGTCTGGGTGTCACCGCGGCGCAGCAGCAGGAACGCGTCCTTGACGCCGAGGTTGGGGTAGTAGCCGGCCCCGGTGATCAGGAACAGGTCACCGGTGCGGTCGTGGGCGTTGAGGTAGCAGCGGTCGTAGAAGTTGCGGTCGCTGGTGGCCGCCCAGGTGACGGGGTACGGCGTCTGGTGCAGCGGGTACTCGTCGAGGGGTCCGACCATGCCGCTCACGCCCCCACGTCGGCGAGGAGCCGCTCGAGCAGCGGCTTGTGGTGGAAGAGCGTCTCGAGGTCGTCGGGGCGCTCGATCTCGCCGAAGTGGATCTGGCGGGCACCGGTGCGCATGAAGACCACGCACCACTGGATCGCGTTGTAGACGTGGTACCAGCGCAGGTCGCCGAGCTCGACGCCGGTGCGCGCGGCGTACGTCGCCCGGACGTCGTCCTCGCGCAGGAAGTGCGGCATGCCGGGGAGCTCGAGGGCGCCGGTGATCGTCTCGAAGACCTGGTGGGCGAAGACCAGCCACGACACGTCGAGCTCGCGCGGCCCGAGGGTCGCCATCTCCCAGTCGAGGACCGCGACCGGGTCGAAGTCGCGGTAGATCACGTTCCCGATGCGGGCGTCGCCCCAGCAGAGCACCGCCTCGTCGGTGTCGGGCAGGTGCGCCTCCAGCCAGGCCAGGGCCCGCTCGACGACCGGCGACCGCCCGATGTCGGGCACCGCGAAGTCGTACCAGGCGCGGGTGTGGGCGAGGTTGCGGGCCAACGCCGTGCCACCGGGCTCGTCGGGGTCCAGGAAGGCGAAGCGCGTGGCCGGCTGGTCGATGTCGTGCAACCGGCCGATCACGTCGACCGTCGCGTCCTGCAGGCGGCGCTGCTCCTCGTGGGTGGCGTCGTGGAGCCAGTTGTCGCCGAAGTTGTAGGGCAGCACGTCCTGGGGCACGAGCCCGTCGACCCGGTCCATCAGGAAGAACGGCGTGCCGAGCACCTCGCCGGTCTCCTCCATCCACCGCACCGCGGGCACCGGCACGTCGGTGAGCTCTCCGACCTGGCGCAGCGCGTCGTACTGGTCGGTGAGCGCGTACGACGCGAAGACCGGCACGTCCTCGGCGGACGGCGCCACCCGGGCGACGTACTCCCCCGTGCGCCGTTGCCCGCCCTCGGTCCAGGCCACGTCGAGCACGACGGTCTCCGACGACATCCCGTTGGTGTCGATCCCGCTGTGCACGGTGACCTCCGGCCCGGCACCCTCCGGCAGCCGGGTCGCCAGCCAGTCGGCGAGGCGCGCCGGGCAGGCTCTCCGCGTCCCGGCTGGTGCGCTGGAGTCGCATGTCTGCCGCCGGTGGGGTGGGCTGGTTCACAGTCGTCAGCATCGGTGGAACGTGTTCTAGTTGTCAACGGCGTGACCGCCTCTCGGGAATCCCACGAGATCCTGGGATTCCCGACCAGGTCGCGTTCTGCAGAGGCAGATCAGGTGGGGAATCCCAGGAGGTCCTGGGATTCCCCGACCCGGACCCGACCCCCTTGCACCAAGCGATGAACTGCGGTTCACTACTTGGGTGGCCTACCGACGCACGCCCGCGGTGCAGGAGCGGCTCGACGCGACCCGCGCCCGGATCGTCGACGCCGCCCACGGCCTGGTCGCCGAGCGCGGGTACGCCGGTTGCTCGGTCGCCCTGGTGGCCGACGCCGCCGGCGTGGCCACCGGCAGCGTCTACCGGCACTTCCCCGACAAGGGCGCGCTGTTCGCCGAGGTTTTCCGCACGGCGACCCAGCGCGAGGTCGACGCCGTGGCCGACGCCGGGGCCGCACCCGGGCCCGTGGCCGAACGGGTCGCCCGCGCGGTGGAGACGTTCGCGCGTCGCGCCCTGAGGAGCCCGCGGCTCGCCTACGCGCTGATCGCCGAGCCCGTCGACCCGCAGGTCGAGAGCGAGCGGCTGGTCTACCGCCGCGCCTACCGCGACATCTTTGCCCGGGTCATCGCCGACGCCGTCGCCGCCGGCGAGCTGCCCGCCCAGGACGCCGAGGTCTCGGCCGCCGCGGTCGTCGGCGCGATGGCCGAGGCGCTCGTCGTCCCCCTGCACGCGGGTGCCGCGAGCAGCAGCACCGTTCCCGAGATCACCGCCTTCGTCCTCCGTTCCGTCGGCGCAACCACAGGAGCCAGCCATGCCCACCCATGAGGTCACCAACCAGGTCCCGCCGCTGGTCGGCCACGACACCGCCGCCGACCCCGCGCTGCTCGCGGCCGTCGAGCGCGAGGGGGCGGGCTGGGCGCTCGACGAGGTGCACGCCCTCGGCCGACTCGCGGGCACGCAGCAGGCCCAGGACCTCGGCCGGCTCGCCGAGGCGCACCCGCCGACCCTGGTCACCCACGACCGCTACGGCCACCGCGTCGACGAGGTCGAGTACGTGCCGGCGTACCACTCGCTGATGGAGACCGCCGTCGGCCACGGCCTGCACGGCGCGCCCTGGGCCGACCCGCGACCGGGGGCGCACGTGGCCCGCGCGGCGAAGTTCCTGGTCTGGAACGTCGACGCCGGCCACGGCTGCCCGATCTCGATGACCTACGCCGTCGTGCCCGCGCTGCGCACCGACCCCGGGCTGGCGGCCACCTACGAGCCGCTGCTCACCTCGACGTCGTACGACCCCGGCCTGCGGGCCCCCACCGGCAAGTCCGGCCTGATCGCGGGCATGTCGATGACGGAGAAGCAGGGCGGCTCCGACGTCCGCGCCAACACCACCCAGGCGCTCGAGCAGCCCGACGGCAGCTACCGGCTGACCGGGCACAAGTGGTTCACCTCCGCCCCGATGTCCGACCTGTTCCTGGCGCTCGCGCAGACCCCCGGCGGCCTCACCTGCTTCCTGGTGCCGCGGGTGCTGCCCGACGGCACCCGCAACGCGATGCACCTGATGCGGCTCAAGGACAAGCTCGGCAACCGCTCCAACGCCTCCTCCGAGATCGAGTACGACGGCGCGTGGGCCTGGCGGGTCGGCGACGAGGGCCGCGGTGTGCGCACGATCGTGGAGATGGTCAACATGACCCGGCTCGACTGCACGCTCGGCACCTCGGCGGGCATGCGCACGGCCACGGTCGCCGCCGTCCACCACGCCCGGCACCGCAGTGCCTTCGGACGACGCCTGCTCGACCAGCCGCTGATGCGCAACGTGCTGGCCGACCTCGTCGTCGAGTCGGAGGCCGCCACGACGGTCGCGATGCGGCTGGCCGGTGCCACCGACCGCGCCATCCGCGGCGACGAGGCGGAGGCGTCGTTCCGGCGCCTCGGGCTCGCGGTCAGCAAGTACTGGGTGTGCAAGCGCGGTCCGGTCCACGCCGGCGAGGCGATGGAGTGCCTGGGCGGCAACGGCTACGTCGAGGAGTCCGGGCTGCCGCGGATCTACCGCGAGCTGCCGCTGCTCTCGATCTGGGAGGGGTCCGGCAACGTCGCCGCCCTCGACGCCCTGCGGGCGATGGGTCGCGAGCCCGAGTCGGTGGAGCAGCTCTTCGCCGAGGTCGAGCTCGCCGCAGGCGCCGACCACCGGCTCGACGACGCCATCGCCTCGGTCAAGAAGGAGCTCTCCGACCTCGACGACGTCGAGCTGCGCGCCCGCCGCCTGGTGGAGCAGCTCGCGCTGGTGCTCCAGGGGTCGCTGCTCGTCCAGCACGCCCCCGCCGCCGTCGCCGACGCGTTCTGCGCGACCCGGCTGGCGCGTGACTGGGGCGGCGCCCTCGGCACCCTCCCGGCGGGCCTCGACCTCGACGCGATCCTCGAGCGGGCGCTGGTCGACGTCCCCTGAGCCGGGGCGGCTGTTGGAGAGCCTGGGAATCCCAGGAGGTCGTGGGATTCCCCACCTGATCGTGCTCTGCAGAAGCCGATCAGGTCGGGAATCCCAGGAGGTCCTGGGATTCCCGACCGGGTACCGTCGACGAGATGAGCCAGGACGCCGGCGCGGTGCTGAGCCTCGAGCTGGCGCAGGCGCTGCGGGCGACCGGGCTGGCCTGGACGCCGCGCCCGGGCGACCGGTTCGCGGTGCCGGGTCGCGACCTCGACGGCCAGGTCTTCGTGATCAGCGACATGGTGATCTCGTCGGTCGAGGTCCCGTTCGGCCCGACGGTGCTGGCCTTCAACGGCACCACCGAGTGGGCCCTCGACAGCCTCGAGGTGGACCAGGCCTGCTGGCTGCCCCGCGAGGACCAGCTGCGCGACCGGCTCGGCGAGGTGTTCGTGTCGCTGGAGCGACTCGGTCCCGGTGCCGGCACCACCGGCGGCACCGGCGGCACCACCGGCACCATCGGCGGCACCCGCACCCCCGACGGGTACGTCGTCACCCTCACCGACGGCAGCCGCCACCTCGACCTGACCCCCGACGCCGCCTACGCCCGGGCCCTGCTCGCCCACCTCGCCCGGCCGGGCGGCTGAGGGACGGCGGCGACCGCGGCGCCGGCGGGGCGGCGGACATCCCACCTTCAGCAGGGATGCCCGACCTTCTGGGCTGATGCAACGGCCCAGAACCACCAGGAGAAGCCCAGAAGGTCCCGCTACTCGACGACGACCTCGACGCGCTGGAACTCCTTGAGCTCGGTGTAGCCGGTGGTGGCCATCGAGCGGCGCAGCGCCCCGATCAGGTTCATGGTGCCGTCGGCGACGCGGGAGGGACCGAACAGGATCTCCTCGAGCGTGCCGATCCGGTCGAACTCGACGCGCTGGCCGCGCGGGAGGTCGGCGTGGTGGGCCTCGGTGCCCCAGTGGAAGCCGTGCCCGGGGGCGTCGGTGGCCCGGGCCAGCGGCGAGCCGACCATCACGGCGTCGGCGCCGCAGGCGACGGCCTTGGCGATGTCGCCGGACTTGCCGATCGAGCCGTCGGCGATCACGTGCACGTAGCGGCCGCCGGACTCGTCGAGGTAGTCGCGGCGGGCAGCGGCGACGTCGGCCACGGCGGAGGCCATCGGCACCGCGATGCCGAGCACGGTGCGGGTGGTGTGGGCGGCACCGCCACCGAAGCCGACCAGGACGCCGGCAGCGCCGGTGCGCATCAGGTGCAGGGCCGCCTGGTGGGTGGCGCAGCCACCGACGACGACGGGCACGTCGAGCTCGTAGATGAACTCCTTGAGGTTCAGCGGCTCGGCCTGCGAGGAGACGTGCTCGGCAGACACGGTGGTGCCGCGGATCACGAACATGTCGACGCCGGCGTCGACGACGACCTTCGCGAACTCCTTGGTGCGCTGCGGCGACAGTGCCCCGGCGACGGTCACCCCGGCCTCGCGGATCTCACGGAGCCGGGCGGTGATCAGCTCGGGCTTGATCGGCTCGGTGTAGATCTCCTGCATCCGGCGGGTGGCGTCGGCGCCCTGGAGCCGGGCGACCTCGGCGAGCAGCGACTCGGGGTCCTCGTACCGGGTCCACAGCCCCTCGAGGTTGAGCACGCCCAGCCCGCCGTGGTTGCCGAAGGCGATCGCGGTCTGCGGCGACATCACCGAGTCCATCGGCGCGGCCAGCACCGGCAGCTCGAAGCGGTAGGCGTCGATCTGCCAGGCGGTGCTGACCTCCTCGGGGTCGCGCGTGCGCCGCGAGGGCACGATCGCGATGTCGTCGAAGGAGTAGGCCCGGCGGCCGCGCTTGGCCTGCCCGATCTGGATCTCGGTCACGGCGACAGTGTTTCATCCGGACGTCGGGCGTGCCGAGTCCAGGGGCAAAGATGGGTCCATGCCCACGCTGCCTGTCACCGTCTCGATCACCCGTCACCTCGAGCCCGGCCACGACGACGAGATGATCGCCTGGATCCGTGCGGGCGCCGCGCTCGCCCAGCGGTTCGAGGGGTTCCTCGGCTCCGGGTGGGTCCGCCCGACCGTCGGCTCGGACCAGTGGCACATGCTCTACCGCTTCGCCGACGAGGCGTCGCTGGCGACGTGGGAGGGCTCCCGCCAGCGCCAGTGGTGGCTCGGCGCCGCCCAGGGCCTGGTCGGGGAGTCCAAGGTCGAGCGCTTCACCGGCATCGAGGGCTGGTTCGACCCACCGACGTCCTACGACCACCTCGACCTCCGGCCGGCCGCGGCACCCCCACCGCGCTGGAAGCAGGCGGTGACGATCTTCCTGGTCTTCTTCCCGCTGAGCCTGCTGGTGAACTGGGTGTTCGGTGCCCTGGTGCCCGACCTGGCCCTGCTGTGGCGGGTGCTGCTCGCGGTCGTGGTGATGACCCCGACGATGACCTACGTCGCGCTGCCGTGGATCACCGCCCGGATGTCGTGGTTCCTCCACGGCGACCCGCCCCCGTGGCGGCGGGCGTGAGGCGCACGGCCGACGGCGCGCCGCCGGCCTGGCTCAGGCCGAGTAGTTGGGCGCCTCGACCGTCATCTGGACGTCGTGGGGGTGGCTCTCCTTCAGCGAGGCCGAGGTGATCCGGACGAAGCGGCCCTTCTGCTGCAGCTCGGCGATCGTGCGCGCGCCGACGTAGAACATCGACTGGTTGAGCCCGCCGATCAGCTGGTGGGCGACCGCGCCGAGCGGGCCACGGTAGGCGACCTGGCCCTCGATGCCCTCGGGCACGATCTTGTCGTCGCTGGTGATCTCGGCCTGGAAGTAGCGGTCCTTGGAGTAGGACTTCTTGCCCCGGCTCGACATCGCGGCCAGCGAGCCCATGCCGCGGTAGGCCTTGAACTGCTTGCCGTTGACGAAGATCGTCTCGCCGGGCGACTCCTCGCAGCCGGCCAGCAGCGAGCCGATCATCACGGTGTCGGCGCCGGCGACCAGGGCCTTGGCGATGTCGCCGGACTGCTGGAGGCCGCCGTCGGCGATCACGGGTACGCCGGCGGGCCCGCAGGCCAGCGACGCCTCGTGCACCGCGGTGATCTGAGGGACGCCGCAGCCGGTCACGACCCGGGTGGTGCAGATGGAGCCCGGGCCGAAGCCGACCTTGACGGCGTCGGCGCCGGCGTCGACGAACGCCTGGGCGCCCTCGCGGGTGGCGACGTTGCCGCCGATGACCTGCACGTGGCGGGTGGCGGGGTCGCTCTTGAGCTTGCGCACCATGTCGAGCAGCAGCGTGACGTGGCCGTGGGCGGTGTCGGCGACGAGCACGTCGACGCCTGCCTCGACCAGCGTCGTGGCCCGCTGCCAGGCGTCGCCGAAGTAGCCGACGGCCGCGCCGACCATCAGCCGGCCGCTCGCGTCGTTGGACGCGTGGGGGAACTGCTCGGACTTCACGAAGTCCTTGACCGTGATCAGGCCGCCGAGACGACCGTCGTCGGTGACCAGCGGCAGCCGCTCGCGCTTGTGCTGGCGCAGCAGCATCGTGGCGTCGTCGCGGGAGATGCCGACCGGGCCGGTGATCAGCGGCATCGGGGTCATCACCTCGTCGACCTTGGTCGTGGCCCACTCCGCGAGCGGGGTGAACCGGAGGTCGCGGTTGGTGATGATGCCGAGCAGCCGGTTGTCCGGGTCGACCACCGGCAGGCCGGAGACGCGGTACTCGCCGCAGATCCGGTCGAGGTCCTCCAGCGTCGCGTCGGGGCCGATCGTGACGGGGTTGGAGATGATGCCGGTCTGGGTCCGCTTGACCAGGTCGACCTGGTAGGCCTGGTCCTCGATCGAGAGGTTGCGGTGCAGCACGCCGAGGCCGCCCTCGCGGGCCATCGCGATCGCCATCCGCGACTCGGTGACGGTGTCCATGGCCGCGCTGACCAGCGGCACCTTGAGCGTGATCTCCCGGGTCAGCCGGGCGCTCATGTCGATGTCGTCGGGCGCGAGGTCGGAGTGACCGGGCAGCAGCAGGACGTCGTCGTAGGTCAGGCCCAGGCTGGCGAACTTCTCGGGGAGCTCCACGCCCTCAGTCTACGAGGCAGGGCCGCTCGCTCTGGGGCGGCCGCACATCCTGGAGACCGATCCGCAGCGTCAGCACCTCGCCGGCCATCCGGATCCGCCCGCGCAGGCCCGCCGCGAGCACCATCGGCAGCGCCGCTCGGTCGTCGGCTCGGGTCGTGAGCACGATCTCCAGGGCCCCGAGACCGCGCGCGACCCGGGCGGCGTCGCCCAGCAGCCGGGTCCCGATCCCGCGGCGCTGCCAGGCGGGGTCGACCTCGAGCCCGACCGGGCGGGTCCGCGGCTCGTCGGCCAGCGCCGGCCCCACCCGGGCCCGCCCGACCTCGACCCCGTCGATGGCGGCCACGACCGCGGCGCCCTGCACGGCGTACGTCGGGGTGCTGCCGGCGCCCATCCGGCGTGCGCCGCTGGGGGCGACCGGGCGCTGCTGGCGGCCGAGCACGTCGCCCACCACCTCGGCCAGCGCGGTGCCGCGGGCATGCTCGGTCGCGGTGAACGGCGCGGCCCGCCGCACCTGGACGGCGACGTCGCCCACGACCAGGTCCATCACGTCCCCGCCGTCGCTGCCCACCACGTCGACGTCGGCGTCGAAGAGCCGGGCCACGACCTCGGGGAACGACTCGGGGTGGGCGAGGATCTCGCGGGTCGCCCGCACGTAGCGGGTGGGCTGGTCGACCAGCGCCTCCTCGGTGCACGGCGTCGCCACGACCGACGTCGCGCCCGCACGCTCCAGCAGCCGCCGCAGCTCGGGCTCGCGCCAGTCGGCGGGCAGGCCGAGCACCAGCTCGTCGGTCACGCGGGCCACGCCGGGGAAGACCTGGAGGGCCAGGATGTTGACGCCGGCCCCGCCGCACTGCGAGGCCAGCTGGGCCAGGGCGCCGGGACGGTCGGGAAGGGTCGCGCGCACGCGCCAGAGCAGGGGGGTCCTCATGGCGCCAGCCTGGTGCGGACACGTTGCGTCGACGCTTCCCCCACGTAACGAGCAGAAGAAGGACCGGAGGCGGCCCGGATGCGGCCCGGATGCCGACGACCCGCCCGGACGGGGTCCGGGCGGGTCGTGGGGGTGCTGCTCAGGTGCTACGGGGCCGAGAGGTCAGTGCCCGTGGCCGTGGCCGTGACCGCCGGCGGCGGACTCGTCCTCGTCCTCCGGCTTGTCGACGACCAGGGTCTCGGTCGTCAGCAGCATGCCGGCGATCGAGGTGGCGTTGACCAGCGCGGAGCGGGTGACCTTGACCGGGTCGAGGACACCCTCGGCGACCAGGTCGCCGTAGGTCTCGGTCGCGGCGTTGTAGCCGTTGCCGAGGCCGAGCTCACGGACCTTGGCGACGACGACGTAGCCCTCGACACCGCCGTTCTCGGCGATCCAGCGCAGCGGCTCGTCGGCGGCCTTGCGCACGATGCGCACGCCCGCCGCCTCCTCGTTGCGCAGACCCAGGTCGTCGTCGAGCACCGAGACCGCGTGGATGAGCGCGGAGCCACCGCCGGGGACGATGCCCTCCTCGATCGCGGCACGCGTCGCTGAGACGGCGTCCTCGATGCGGTGCTTCTTCTCCTTCAGCTCCACCTCGGTGGCGGCGCCGACCTTGATCACGCACACGCCCCCGGCGAGCTTCGCGAGACGCTCCTGGAGCTTCTCCCGGTCCCAGTCGGAGTCGGTGTTGTCGATCTCGGCCTTGATCTGGTTGACGCGGCCCTCGACCTCGGCCTTGTCGCCCAGGCCGTCGACGATCGTCGTGTCGTCCTTGGTGATGACGACGCGGCGCGCCTGGCCGAGCACCTCGAGGCCGACCTGGTCGAGCTTGAGCCCGACCTCGGGGGCCACGATCTGGCCGCCGGTCAGCGTCGCGATGTCCTGCATCATGGCCTTGCGGCGGTCACCGAAGGCCGGAGCCTTCACGGCGACGGCGTTGAAGGTGCCACGGATCTTGTTGACGACCAGGGTCGACAGCGCCTCGCCGTCGACGTCCTCGGCGAGGATGAACAGCGGCTTGCCGGCGGCGATGACCTTCTCCAGCAGGGGCAGCAGGTCGGCGATCGCCGAGATCTTGCCCTGGTGCAGCAGGATGTAGGGGTCGTCGAGGACGGCCTCCATCCGCTCGGGGTCGGTCACGAAGTACTGCGAGATGTAGCCCTTGTCGAACTGCATCCCCTCGGTGAACTCCAGCTCGGTGCCCATGGTGTTGGACTCCTCGACGGTGATCACGCCGTCCTTGCCGACCTTGTCGAAGGCCTGCGCGAGCAGGTCGCCGATGTGGCTGTCGCGGCTGGAGATCGTGGCGACCGACGCCATGTCCTCGCGGGTCTCGACCTCACGGGCGGCGTCGCGCAGCGCGTCGCCGACGGCCGCGGCCGCCAGGTCCATGCCGCGCTTGATGCCCATCGGGTTGAAGCCCGCGGCCACGGCGCGCAGGCCCTCGTGGACCATCGCCTGGGCCAGCACGGTGGCGGTCGTGGTGCCGTCACCGGCGACGTCGTTGGTCTTGGTCGCGACCTCCTTGGTGAGCTGGGCACCGAGGTTCTCGAACGGGTCGTCCAGCTCGATCTCACGCGCGACGGTCACGCCGTCGTTGGTGATCGTGGGGGCTCCCCACTTCTTGTCGAGGACGACGTAGCGGCCCTTGGGGCCGAGCGTCACCTTGACCGCGTTGGCGAGGGCGTCCACGCCACGCTCGAGGGAGCGGCGGGCTTCCTCGTCGAACTCCAGGATCTTGGGCATTGCACTCCTCTAGCGAGATCGGGCCGTGCGGTCCTGCGTGCGCCTCAGCGCCCGCGGGACCACACGACCCGGGGGAAATCAGGAAACGACGGCGAGGACGTCGCGGGCGGAGAGGATGAGGTACTCCTCGCCGGCGTACTTGACCTCGGTGCCGCCGTACTTGCTGTAGATGACCTTGTCACCCACGGCCACGTCGAGCGGGACGCGGTTGCCGTTGTCGTCGATGCGTCCCGGACCGGTCGCCACGACCTCGCCCTCCTGGGGCTTCTCCTTGGCGGTGTCGGGGATGACCAGGCCGGAAGCCGTGGTCTGCTCGGCCTCGAGCGGCTTGACGACGAGGCGGTCCTCGAGAGGCTTGATGTTGACCGACACGATGTCGACCTCCACTTTCGTATCTTGCGCTGCGTATCGGGCGCTGGACTCTGCTGGAGGACGGGTGTCCTCCCACGTTGGGGCTTGCCTGGGGTGCGCCGTCGCGGGGGTCGCACTCCGTGCAAGCTCTGGCACCCTCGAGGTGAGAGTGCCAATCAGAAACTAGCACTCACGCCCCGCGAGTGCCAGGGGTGGGGTCGACCACCGGTCGGCGGTGGGCCCGGACCTGGGACGATCGCCGGATGGACCTCGACGCCTTCCGGTGGCTGCTCACCGACGCCGGGGCCGCGCTGCTGGCCCGCGTCGCCGAGCTGGTGCCGGCCGACGGACCGCGCCGGACCGACGAGCTCGCGGTGCAGACCGAGCTGCGGCGCCACGCAGCCCCCGAGCACGTGGCCGCCGCGATCGGTCAGGTCGAGCTGCGCCGGCACGCGGTGGCGAAGTTCGGCGACGACGCCGAGCGGATGTGGTTCACCCGCGACGGCCTCGAGCAGGCCACCCGCGCGTCCGTGGCGGCGCACCGCGCCGGCCGGCTGGCCGCCTTCCGGGCCGACTCGCTGGTCGACCTGGGCTGCGGCATCGGCGGCGACCTCGTGGCCGCCGCCAAGGTCGGCGTCACCTGCGTCGGCGTCGACCTCGACCCGCTGCGGGTCGCCGTCGCCGAGGCCAACCTGGCCGCCCTCGAGTGCGGCGGGGCCGTGGCCGTCGCCGACGCCACCGAGGTCGACACGAGTCCCTTCGCGGTGGCGTTCGCCGACCCCGCCCGCCGTACCGGTGCCGGGCGCACCTTCGACGTCGACGAGTGGAGCCCGCCCTGGCCGTTCGTCGAGCGGCTGCTCACGCGCGACTCGTGCGTGAAGGTCGCGCCGGGCATCCCCCACTCGCTGGTGCCCGACGGCGTCGAGGCCGAGTGGGTGAGCGACCACGGCGAGGTCAAGGAGGCTGCCCTGTGGTCGGGCGGCCTCGCCACCACCGCCCGCCGCGCCACCGTGATCGGCGACGGCGGCCTCGCCACCCTCACCGAGGACGACGACCCGGGGGCCGAGGTCCGCGAGGTCGGCGCGTTCCTCTACGAACCGGACGGCGCCGTGATCCGCGCCGGGCTGGTCACCGCGGTCGCTGCCGGGGTCGGCGGCGGGCTGGTCGACGCCCACATCGCCTACGTCACCTCCGACGCCTCGTTCCGCTCGCCGTTCGCCCGGGGCTACCGCGTGCGCGAGCAGCTGCCCTACCGCGAGAAGCAGCTCAAGGCCGCGCTGCGCGAGCGCGGGATCGGCCGGCTGACGATCAAGAAGCGGGGCGTCGACGTGGTCCCCGAGCAGCTGCGGCGCAGGCTGGCCCTCGCCGGCGACGACGAGGCCACGATCGTGCTGACCCGGGTCGCCGGCAAGGGTGTGGCGCTGCTCGTCGACCCGTTCTGACCCGTTCGGACCGGGCCGGGGCTGGCCCCGCCCGACGGGGTCGTGTGCCCCGCACCGGACCCCAGGTCGGCCCCAGGCACACGACCCGGCCTCAGCGGGACGGCAGCGTCTCGTCGTCGGCGAGCACCAGCGCGCTGACCCCGCCCGACGGGGTCGTGTGCCCCACACCGGCCCCCAGGTCGGCCCCAGGCACACGACCCGGCCTCAGCGGGACGGCAGCGCCTCGTCGTCGGCGAGCACCAGCGCGCTGACCCCGCCCGACGGGGTCGTGTGCCCCACACCGGCCCCCAGGTCGGCCCCAGGCACACGACCCGGCCTCAGCGGGGCGGCAGCGCCTCGTCGTCGGCGAGCACCAGCGTGCGCCGCAGGGCGGCGAGCGCGTCGCGGTGGTGCGACTTCACGGTGCCGACCGCCAGGCCGAGCGCCTCGGCGGTCTCCCGCTCGGTGAGGTCCTCGTAGTAGCGCAGCACCAGCACCGCCCGCTGCCGCGGTGAGAGCCCGGCCAGGGCGCGGCGCACCTCGTCCCGCTCCGCCCAGCCATCCTGGCCGGGGTCGAGCCGCCTGTGCGGCTGGGGCGGCTCGGGAGGCCGGTCGGTGCTGACCTCCCGCCAGCGCCGGCGGCGCCAGCGCGAGATGCTCTCGCGGGTCAGGATCCGCCGTACGTAGGGCTCGGGCTGGTCGCGCAGCCGGCTCCAGTGCGGCACCGCCTTCACCAGCGCACGCTGGAGGAGGTCCTCGGCGTCGGCGTGGTCGCCGGTCAGCAGGTACGCCGTGCGCAGCAGGGCGGGCCGCCGGGCCCGCACGAACTCCTCGAAGTCGGCGCGGTCCGGCTCAGAGCCCGACATGCATCCTCCGGCGCAGCAGCCAGAGGGCCAGCAGGAGGGCGAGCACGCCACTGCCCAGCTGCAGCAGCAGCACGGGGTCGAGCGGGCGGTCCGGCGCCGGCGCGTCGAAGGTAGGCCCGTGCCACGCGTCGGCGGCCACGTGGGGCGCCGGGGCCCAGGTGACGCCGTCCAGGACCAGCACGGTCTCCCGCTCGCCGGTCTCGACGTCGACCGACACGTAGGCCTGCTCGCCGTAGGCGTGCACGACCACGTGCGACGTGTCGCGCCAGGCGACCAGCTCGTCGTCGTCGGAGAGCCCCGGCACCGCACGGGTCTCCCCTGCAGCGGGGCCGCCGACGTCGGTGACCCAGATCCCCGACCGGCCGCTCGAGACGTCGGCCTCCCCCACGGCTGCCCGGCTGCCGTCGGGGCTGAGCGCGACCCGGTCGCCCCGCTCGCGGTCGAGCGTCACCAGCGGACGGCGCCCGCCGGCCGGGTCGACCGTCACGACCCGCTCCCGCTGGACGGCCACCACGCCCTCGCCGCCCGGGGTGGCGGTGACGCCCGCCACCAGCTCGACCAGCCCGCCCGCCACCGGCTGGGTCGAGCCGGTGTCGACGTCCCAGGCGAAGGGGTCGACCTGCTCCGCCGAGAGGCTGTCGTCGGTGCGGTCGGTCACCTCGAAGAAGTCGACGTACAGCCGGTGCCCCACCCAGCCGAGGCTGTCGGCGGTCCGTCCGAGCTCGCCGCGCAGCGGGCGACGGTCGACGTCACCCGAGACGCTGTCGTAGACGGAGACCCCGGTGACCAGGTCGCCCTCCGGGTCTGAGGACGGGTCGGAGGACGGGTAGGCCACGAACCGCCCGTCGGCGGACAGTGCGAACGACACGCCGAGGTCGTCGCCCGTGGTCAGGTCGGGCAGGTCGAGGAAGGCGTACTCCCCCGTGGCCGAGACCCCGACGAGCCCGCTGCTGGAGCCCGCGCCGAGGCTACGTCGCTCGGCGCCGAGCACGGCCACCAGCGGCCCCAGCGGACCGCGGCCGTCGGTGCCCTCGAGCCACGGGCTCGGGGTGGAGAGGCGGTCGGGGAGGCCGAGCACCGCGTTGGCGTCCGCGGGGACGACGCCCTCCCGCATGCTGGTCACCACCGCCGCCGTCAGCGACCCCAGCCCGAGCACCAGCAGCAGCGACAGCGCACCGGCCGCGACCTGCTGGCGGAGGTGGCGGCGTCGTCCGCGCGCCCAGAGAGCGCGCCCGTCCGCCGCGCCGGCGTCGTCGCCTGCGGACGGCGGCTCCTCGTCGGCCAGCTCGTGCAGGCGTCGGGCCAGCGTCCTCGGGGGTCCTGGGGGCGTCCTCATGGACAGGAGCACGCCACGAGCACGGGCGACGGAGGGGTCAACGGTCCGAGAAACTTCGGGAGGCCGGTCAGCCGATCGTCTGCTTCTCCGCCGCGATCGTGGTGTCGTCGCCGTGACCGGGGTGCACCACGGTGTCGTCGGGCAGCTCGAAGAGCCGCGCGCGGATCGACGCGACGATCAGGTCGCTGTCGGAGAAGGACCGCCCCGTCGCCCCGGGACCGCCCTGGAACAGGGTGTCGCCGGTGAAGACGCAGCCGAGGTCGTGCACGTAGAGGCAGACCGCCCCCGGCGCGTGGCCCGGGGTGTGCAGCACCGTCACCGAGGCTCCGCCGATGGTGAGGCTCTGCCCGTCGCTGAGGTCGGCGTCCCAGAGCTCGTCGGGGTGCGTGAGCTCCCACACCGGCTTGTCGTCGGGGTGCAGCAGGATCGGCGCCGACACCCGCTGTCGCAGCGCAGGGGCGACACGGACGTGGTCGTCGTGGGCGTGGGTGCAGACGATCGCCTTGACCTGACGGTCGCCGACCACCGCGAGGATCGCGTCGACGTCGTGGGGAGCGTCGATCACGAGGCACTGCTCGTCGTCGCCGACCACCCAGATGTTGTTGTCGACCTCGTGGGTCTCGCCGTCGAGGCTGAAGGTGCCGGAGACGACGGCGTGGTCGACGCGGAGGCTGCCGCCCATCAGAGCACCACCACGCTGCGCAGGACGCCGCCGTGGTGCATCTTCTCGAACGCCGCCTCCACGTCGTCGATGCCGATCTCCTCGGTGACGAACGCGTCCAGGTCGAGCCGGCCCTGCTGGTAGAGGTCGACCAGCATCGGGAAGTCGCGCTCGGGCAGGCAGTCGCCGTACCAGCTGGACTTGAGCGCGCCGCCGCGCCCGAAGACGTCGATCAGCGGCAGGTCGGGCACCGTCATGTCGGGGGTCGGCACGCCGACCAGGACGACGGTGCCGGCCAGGTCGCGGGCGTAGAACGCCTGCTTCCAGGTCTCGGGACGGCCGACCGCCTCGATCACCACGTCGGCGCCCTCGGCCCCGGGGTAGGTCTCGGCACAGATCCGCTTGATCTCCTCGACCGGGTCGGTGCTGGTGGAGTCGATCGTGTGCGTGGCCCCCATCCGCTGGGCGGCCTCGAGCTTCTGGGCATCGATGTCGACGGCGATGATCGGGCTCGCGCCGGCCAGCGCCGAGCCGGCGACCGCGGCGACACCGACCCCACCGCAGCCGATGACGGCGACGGACCGCCCCCGGGTCACGCCTCCGGTGTTGATCGCGGCGCCGAGGCCGGCCATCACGCCGCAGCCGAGCAACCCCACGGCCGCAGGCCGCGCCGAGGCGTCCACCTTCGTGCACTGACCGGCGGCGACCAGTGTCTTCTCGGCGAAGGCACCGATCCCCAGGGCGGGACTCAGCTCGGTGCCGGCGTCCTCACCCTCGGCGAGCGTCATCCTCTGGGTGGCGTTGTGGGTGCTGAAGCAGTACTGCTGCTCGCCGCGCTTGCACGCGCGGCACTCACCGCAGACAGCGCGCCAGTTGAGCACGACGAAGTCGCCAGGGGCGACGCTCGTGACGTCCGGGCCGACCGCCTCCACCACGCCCGCGGCCTCGTGGCCGAGCAGGAACGGGAACTCGTCGTTGATCCCGCCCTCGCGGTAGTGCAGGTCGGTGTGGCACACCCCGCACGCCTGGATCGCGACGACCGCCTCGCCCGGACCCGGGTCCGGCACGTTGATCGTGGTCACCTCGACGGGGGCACCCTTGGCCCTCGCCACCACTGCCCTGACCTGCTGCATGACCACACCTCTCGACGACGCTCGGACCGTGGGGCCATGCAACCACCCGCACGCAAGGACCCCGACGGCGGCCGGAGACGCCCGCCTCCGGCTTTCCCGAAGGCCGGTTGCAACCCTCCGCGCGCGGTTCGCGTCTTGGTTGTGTGAACGACGCGACGACGATGATGCCGCTCGCGCCCCGGGTCAGGGTCGACACTGGGCGGATGAGTGCGGCGACCAGAGCCCGCGACCTGTCGCGGGACGAGGAGTTCACGGCCTACCTGCACGCCCGTCAGCCCAGCCTGCTCCGCACGGCGTACCTGCTGACCGGCGACCGCCACCAGGCCGAGGACATCCTCCAGACCGCGCTCGCCAAGCTCTACCTGTCCTGGGACAAGATCCGCGACCACGGCTCCATCGACGGCTACGTGCGCCGGATCATGGTCAACGAGAACAACTCGCTGTGGCGGCGCGCGTGGAAGCGGCGCGAGCACGCCAGCGACCAGCTGCCCGACCAGGCGATGGTCGACGAGTACGACGAGGGCACCTCCTCGGCGCTGTGGGAGCTGGTCTCCTCACTGCCGCCCAAGGCACGAGCGGTCGTCGTGCTGCGGTACTACGAGCAGCTCTCCGAGGCCGAGACCGCCGACGTGCTCGGCATCTCGGTCGGCACCGTCAAGTCCCAAGCCAGCCGTGCCCTCGCGGCACTGCGTGACCGGGTCCCCTCCGACCTGGACCCGCGTCACGACGAGGAGAACCGATGAACGAGCGCCGCACCCCCGACCAGGACATCTGGGAGGCCGCCATGCGCCGCGGCCTCGACCGACGCGTCCGCGACCTGCACGACGCCCCGATCAGTCTCGGTGACGTGCAGGGCACGGCCCGGACGATCCAGCGCCGACGCCGCGCCACCGTCGCCGGTGCTGTGCTGGCCACGGCCGCCGTGATCACCCCGGTCGCCGTGCTCGGCACCGACGCGCTCCGCGGCGACGGCGACACCATCCCGCCGGCCACCGCGCCGGCCTCGCCCTCGCAGGGCGTGGACGACAGCACCGACGGCCCGACCGATCCGGTCCCGGGCACGCTCGGTGTCGCCTATCTCGAGGGCCGTACGCTGCACCGCGCCGACGGCTCGACCGTCGAGCTCGACCGGGCCTACGTCGGCGGCACCACGATCGGCAGCACCTTCCTCGGCGTCCGCAACGACGAGGGACTGCTGAGCATCGACGAGGTCGCCGGCGACGGCGTCGTGGCCGACTCGGTCGACGCGTGGTCCTACCCCGTGGCCAACGCCGACCACACGGTCGCCGCCTACATCACTCGCGACGGCGGCCTGGCCTTCCAGAGCGACGACGGCGGCATGAGCTACTCCGCCCGGCTGAGCGACGGCGACAGCATCGTCGCGCTCGCCGGTGGGCCCGCGTGCGCCGAGGCGCTCGACGGGTGCGCGGCCTACGTCGCCCACGGCGACGGCTCGGCCACCGACGTGGTCGAGGACGGTCGCACCACCCCGATCCCCGGCACGGTCAAGGTCAACGACGTGTCCACCGACGGGCTGGTGGCCGCCCAGATCTCCTCCACCGACGACGGCTCGTGCTCCGCGGTGCTCGACCGCAGCGGGGACGGCGACCCGACCCCGGTGTTCGAGACCTGCGAGGCGACGCTCTTCGACTTCTCGCCCGACGACGCCCACCTCAGCGGGAGCTCCGCCTACCTGGACGGGATCGGTCTCGGCTACGTGACGATCCTGGACGCCACCGACGGCTCGGAGGTGGCCCGCTACTCCCCGGAGGCCGGCTTCGTCCGCGACTCCGTCTGGCAGGACCCCGACCACCTGCTCGTCAACGCCTACGAGGGCGGCCAGTGGCGGGTCCTCCGCCTCGGCGTCGACGGCACGGTGGACCAGGTGCTGGCCAGCTCCGAGGGCGACGACATGACGCCGGCGTTCACCCTCCTCGACGGCTCCTGACCAGCTGCCCGTCTCAGTCGGCGACGTCGAGCCCGGCGATCACCTGGGCCACGATCTCCTGACGCTCGGCCTCGGGGATGTCGTCGTCCATCTCGACGCGGACGGAGAAGTCGGTGTTGCCGACCCGGGCGCCGAACTCGTCGAGCACGCTGCGCACCGAGAACCCGACACCGGCGACGTGGTAGAGCTCGACGCCGTCGACCGTGACCGGCTCGAGGATCTTCGGTGGTGGGTCGGTCAGCGCGTTGCGGCGGGCCAGGGCAGCCTGTTCGTCCAGCGAGGTGTCGGGGCCCACCGCGTTCAGCTCCGAGTAGCCCACGTAGACCCGGCCCTGCTCGTCCTCGGCGCTGGTGACGACGGCGCCGCGCTCGAGGACCCGGTAGCCGCTGGGCAGCGTGAGCACGGCGCCCTCGCCCTCGATCACGGGTCCGGTGGGCCCGGGCGGCTCGGCGTCCTCGGTGGCCGCGTCGCTGCTGGTCGGCTCGGTCGGGGACGCCGTCGGCGACCCGGCCGAGGACGACGGGTCGTCGTCCTCCCCGGTGCAGGCGGAGAGCGTGGCGACCGAGATGACGACGGTGAGCGCGGCCAGGACGGCCGGCAGTGGCCCGAGACGACGCGGCATGGGTTCCTCTCCAGGGGGCAGGGTCCGGGCCAGCCTAGCCAGGCCGGTCTGTAGGTTTGGAGCGTCTCGGGCGCGGGTAGGAGCCACCACGCCCACCAGAACCACGCGAAGGAGTGACGTGGCCACCTTCTTCTCCGGACTCGTGTCCTCCCTCCAGGACGCGGTCGACACGATCGATGCCGCGGGCGAGTACTACGTCAGCCAGCAGGAGATCGCCGACCTGCGCGACAACCTCACCCGGTTGATCGCCGACCTGGAGGGGCAGGCGGCTCCCGCGACCTCGCAGCGCGTCTTCGGCGAGTCGACCGGGGGCCACTTCGTCGGCCACCACACCAACGTCGCCGAGCGGCACGTCCGCGAGGAGCTCGGTCGGGTCAACGCCGGCCTGGCCGGGTTCCGCGAGGCGGTGGTCCACGCGGAGCGGCTCGCGGTCGAGACCGACGGCGGCGTCGCCGACCGGCTGCGGGCGCTCGCCGACGCCCCCATGGTCATCGACGCCCCCCACCTCTCCGAGGAGTCGGGAGCGCTCAGCGACCCCGACTTCCGCGACGACTGATCCCGGGAGACGACATGAGCAACGGCCCTCGCCGCGCCGCCCTCGACCGCGCCATCGAGTCCGCCGACCCCGCTGGCATCGACGCCGGCGCGAGCAGCTGGCGCTCCCTCGGCACCCGGCTGTCGGCGATCGCCGACGGCCTCGTCGCCGCGTCCGGGGTCGACTGGCGCGGCCAGACCGGCGAGTCCTTGCGCAGCGCCTTCCACGAGTCGGCCGACGGAATCCGCCGGAAGTCGCGCACCGTCGGCGAGGGCCAGCGCGCGCTCGACGACGCCTGGCGTGCGATCGACCGGGCCCGCGCCGCACGCACCGCCATGGACTCCGACCCCGAGCTGCAGATGGGTGCCGCTCCGACGGCGTTCCAGCCCGACCCCGACAAGACCCCCGCCGAGAACAAGACGGCCCGCGGGCTGCACGCCGGCCAGGTCACCGCCTACTGGGACGCCTACAACCGGCGCGAGGCGGAGTCCCAGCGGATCGCCGACCAGCTCGACCGCGACCTCGTCGACGCCGGCCGCAAGATGCAGGCGATCCACGGCGAGCCCGACCCGGCCGACGACAGGGATCGGCGCGACTCAGCGGGCGGCGGCAGCGGCGCCGGGGGTGCGGGCGGCGGGGGCCGGACGCCGTACGCGCCCACGAGCCCGGGCACGACCGGCACACCGGGAGTCCTCGACCCGAGCGGCGACGGCGCCGGGCAGTCCGACACCACTCCCTCCACGGGGGGTGACCCGTCCGACGGTTCGTCCCCGACCACCCCGAGCACCATCAGCCCGACGCAGCCCATCTCCCCGAGCACCGGCCTGCCCGCCGCCGACGGCAGCGCCCCGGTCTCGTCGGGCGGAATCTCCCCGGCTGCCGGGGCGGCATCGCTGCGGGCGGGCTGGGCGCCGCCGGACTGGGCAACCTGCTGCGCGGCGGCCTCCCCGGCTCGGGGCAGGCGGTCCGCGCCGGATCGGCACGTCCCATCGGCAGCACCTCCCGCGCCGCCGCGTCCGGGGCGCTCGGACGCGGGTCCTCGGCGCCCGCAGCGGGCTCGACGGCACGAGGCGGCACCGGCGGTCGGGCAGGCGCCGCGGGGCAGTCCACCGCGAAGCAGGGCAGCGGTGCACGCAGCGGCGGCACGCGGGGCGCGGCGGGACGCGCTGCCGGCGGTCGCGGCGTCGGCGCCGCCGGCGGTCGCGGTGCCGGAGCCGCCGGCGCCGGCCGGGGCCGTGGCTCCCAGGACGACGAGAAGCAGGGCCAGGCCCGCGACCTCTTCGACGACGGCCAGGACTGGATCGACGACGACGACGCCGTCGACGGCGTCCTCGACTGACTCGCCGGGCCGCCCGGCCACCGATCTGTCAGGCCTGGACGACGGTGACCGGAAGGCTGGAGTCGGCGGGGAGGTCGAGGGCGGAGGGGGTGCGGCCGCGGGCCACCATCTCCGAGCCCAGGGCGGCGACCATCGCGCCGTTGTCGGTGCACAGCCCGGGCCGGGGCACCCGGATCCGGACGCCGACCGCGGCACCGCGCTCCTCGGCCATCGCCCGCAGCCGCGAGTTGGCGGCGACGCCGCCCCCGATCAGCAGGTGGTCGACCCCGTCGCGGGCGGCGGCGTCGAGGGCCTTGCGGACGAGGATGTCGCAGACCGCCTCCTGGAAGCTGGCCGCGACGTCGGCCACCGGCACCGGCTCGCCGCTGCGCTCCCGCGCCTCGACCCAGCGGGCCACGGCGGTCTTCAGGCCGGAGAACGAGAAGTCGAAGCGGTGCCGCTCCAGGTCGCGGCGGCTGCTGAGCCCCCGCGGGAAGTCGATGGAGACGCGGTCGCCGTCGCGGGCGACCCGGTCGATGTGCGGGCCGCCGGGGAACGGGAGCCCGAGCAGCCGGGCGACCTTGTCGAAGGCCTCGCCCGCGGCGTCGTCGATGGTGGCACCCAGGGGCTCGACCACCCCGGTCACGTCCTCCACGCGCAGCAGGCTGGAGTGCCCGCCGCTGACGAGCAGCGCCAGGCACGGCTGCGGCAGCGGCCCGTGCTCGAGCTGGTCGACGGCGACGTGCGCGGCGAGGTGGTTGACGCCGTACAGCGGCTTGCCGAGCCCGAGCGCCAGGGCCTTGGCGGAGGCCACGCCGACCAGGAGGGCACCGGCCAGCCCGGGCCCGCTGGTCACCGCGATCGCGTCGACGTCGGCGAGCGCGATGCCCGCGGTCGCGCAGGCCCGTTCGACGGTCGGCACCATCGCCTCGAGGTGGGCGCGACTGGCGACCTCGGGGACCACGCCACCGAAGCGGGCGTGCTCGTCGACGCTGCTGGCGACCGAGTCGGCGAGCAGCGTGTGACCGTGCACCACGCCGACCCCGGTCTCGTCGCACGAGGTCTCGATGCCCAGCACCAACGGCGCATCGCTCCGGGAACCGCTCATGGGTCCCATTGTGCCGCCGCGCCCGGGCGCGACCCCGACCGGCACCCGGCTCGCGGTCAGCGCCAGACGCGCACGTAGTCGACGCTCATCGTGGCCGGGATCGGGGCCGCGCCGTCGTGGGCGTTGCCGTCGACCCCGAGCGCCTGGGTGAGCGCCACGATGTAGGCCCGCTGGAAGGCCGGGTCGCCGCTGGTGTTGACCAGGCAGCTGCGGCCGTTGACCAGGATCTCCAGCCGGGAGGCCGACCACTCGAGCGTGTAGGTGTTGTAGACCCCGCGCGCCGCCCGGCAGTCCCAGGCGGTGTTGAGCCCGGGCACCGGACCGCCGTTGTCGTTGAACGTGTAGTGCAGGAACGGGATCGCGAGGTCGGGGTGCAGGGAGTACGTCTCGGCGATGTCGATCTCCCCCGCCTCCGGCCACAGCACCGGGATCGTCTGCCGGTCGTCGGGCCACAGCCAGAACGCCTCCTGCAGTCCGGGCGCCGAGGTGGCCGTCGTCCGGATCCGCGCCTCGAAGCGTCCGTACCGCTGGCTGAAGAGGTGGTAGGTGGACACCATCCCGGCGGTGTACGGCGACGGCGCGCGGCCGGCGAGCCCGCACGGCTGGGGCTCGGTCTCCTCGCGCACGGTCAGGTGCAGCGCCCCGCCGGCGACCCGGATGTTGTCGGGGTGGTCGCGGTAGCAGGCGTAGCGGCCCTGGTCGTCGCCGGTGGCGAAGACGGTCTGCGGCAGCCACACGTCTCGATCGAGCTCGGTGCCGTCGAAGTCGTCGGCCAGCGTGCAGGACCACCACGAGCCGTCGCGCTTGGCCGGCCGCACCCCGCAGTCGTCCACCGGCGCGGGGGTGGGCGTGGGGGCCGGGGTGGCGACGGCGGTGGGGGTGGGCGGGACGACGCGGACCCGGCTGCGGCGCGCGCCGGCGACCACGCGCAGCCGCTGCGTGCGGCCCTTGGTGCGCACCGTGGTGGCGAAGCGCTGGCTCCTCACCCGCACCCGCTTCACGCGCTTCCAGCGGCCCTGGTGGCGGCGCTGGAGCACGACGTAGCGGGCGGAGTCGACCCGTCCGGCGAGCCGGACCACCCCGTGCCGGACCGCCACGGGGGGCTTGAGCACCGGCTTCCCGTGCGTCCTGGCCGCGGTCGGCCCGACCCCGAGCAGGGTCGTCAGCAGCGCGGCCACGACGATCGCGGCGACCGCGGTGATCGTTGACGTGCGTCTCACGGTGTTCGTCCTTCGTCCGTGAGGTGCCCCCGCGGCAGGACGCTGCGCCGGCCCTCCCGACGAGCTGACCTGCCCTCCCTCATGCTCCCGACGCCACCGTGCCACCAGCCGGCCGACGTCACCGGCGGTGCGGCGGACGATGACCGTCCGACGACGGAGGTGACCCGGACGGGTGGTCCGGCGCTGCCCGAACGGAGGATGCGACCGGTACCGGCTCGGGTGCACGCGCTGGTGCGGTGTCCGAGCGAATGTCCGAGCGAATGTCCGAGCATCCGTCCCCCCAGTCCGGAAGGCGCCCGTGGGGGGAGCTGAGGCGGTGGAGCCCGAGCCGAGAGACCTTCGATCAGTACGTGGGCACGACCCTAGGACACAGGTCTAGACCAGGACCAGACCCGGACGGGCGGGCCGCCGACCCCCCGGACGGGCTAGGCGTGGCCGGAAGCGTCCGCCGGGTGCAGCGCGAGCTGCATCACGATCGCGGTGGCTCCGTCGCGGAAGTAGCGGGCCCGCCGGTCGAGCTCGACGAAGCCGTGCCGGGCGTAGAAGGCGATCGCGGGCTCGTTGTCCTCCCGCACCTCCAGGAGCAGCCGGTCCGCGCGAGCGGCACGGGCCCGGGTGACCACGGCGGCGAGCAGGGTCGTGGCCACCCCGCCGCGACGGCGCTCCGGTGCGACCGCGATCCGCTGCAGCTCGGCGATGTCGGCGACGATGCTGGCGGCGGCGTACCCGACGACCTCGTCGCCGGCATCGGCGACCACGTAGTGGATGGTGGGCAGCCCGCCGCTGACCCCCTGCTCGACGAGCCACGGCGACCAGGCGTCGCGACCCAGACACACGGCCTCGAGGTCGGCGATGGCGGGCACGTCGGCGTGCACCGCCGTCCGGATCACGACACCCGCTTGGGCGCGGCCGGCGCGACGGCGTCCGGACGACGGAGGTAGAGCGGCTCGGGGTCCAGGCGCTCGACGAGCCCCTCGGTCACGCTGCGGGCCAGCCAACCGGCGGAGGGCCGCCACGGCCCCCGGGCGTCGGGGAACGCCTCGGGGTAGAGCCGCCCTCCCTCGCCCACCACCGGCAGGTGGGTCGCCCGGGCCGCGGGCTTGTCGACCTCCGGGCCGGCGACGCGCGCCCCCCGGGCGTCGTACGACGCGAGGTAGACCTCCTTGCGACGCGCGTCGGTCGCGACCAGGAAGCCGCCGTCGAGGTCACTCGCCGCCGTCGCCGCGGCCTCCGCGGCGAGCACGTCGAGCGAGCAGGCGCCGTGCACGGGGATGCCGAGCACGAGCGCCAGCGTGCGGGCGGTGACCAGCCCGACCCGCAGGCCGGTGAACGGGCCGGGTCCGACCCCGACCGCGATCGCGCTGAGCTCCTGGCGGTCGACGCCGGCCGCATCCAGCACCTCGACCAGCAGGGGGGCCAGCTGCTCGCCGTGCCTCATCGGCTGCGACGAGGTCCGCTCGGCCAGCAGCGTCTGCCCGTCGTGGAGCGCGACGCTCACGGTGGGTGAGGAGGTGTCGAAGGCCAGCAGCACGTGCCGAGGCTAGTGGGTCAGCGTTCGCGGACCGAGACCTCGGCCAGGTGCGCGTCGATCGGCGACAGCCGGTCGAGGTCGGAGCCGGGCGTCCACCAGGCGAGCTCGCGCTCCCGGTCGTCGAGATCCG
Organism: uncultured Actinomycetota bacterium; assembly: GCA_963834285.1. Classification (GTDB taxonomy): domain Bacteria; phylum Actinomycetota; class Actinomycetes; order Propionibacteriales; family Nocardioidaceae; genus Nocardioides. The sequence continues at coordinate 371,394 of CAWIAZ010000013.1, forward strand.
GCCCGACGGCGTCGTCGAGCGTGGTGCGGAACAGCGCCACCAGCTCGATGTCGCGGGCGTGGCCGATCTGCACGGTGGCGATGCCGACGAAGGCCACGGCGCCGGCCGTGAGGCCGGTCTCCTCACGGAACCTGCGCTCGGCCGTCTGCCGCGGTGTCTCGTCGTTGCGGATGTCGCCGCCGGAGAGCTCCCACTCGCCGGTGCGGGCGTTGCGCACCAGCAGCACCTGCTCGTGCAGCCGCGCGGTCATCAGCGAGAGCCGCAGCGGGATGAGCGGGTCGAGGTCGGCCAGCTCGTCCTCGGCGCAGGGCCGGAAGTCGAGCAGCAGCGTCTCGTTGAGCTTCTCGGCGAGCGGTGGGCGCTGGCTCGACGGCACGTCGAGGTCGTGCCAACGCGGCCCGATGGGGGTCATCAGCACCCGCCGCGGATCGAGGTCGGCGTCGAGCTCGTCGTCGTGTGCGAGGGCCCGGATGATGCGGACCTCGAGGCGCGACTCGGACAGCCCCTCGGCCACCCCCTCGCCCCACTCGACCACGGTGACCGCCTCGTCGAGGGAGGTGTCGAGGTCGAGGTCGTCGAGCTCGCCCACCCCGCCGAGCCGGTAGGCGTCGACGTGGACGAGGGGCGGGCCGCCGTCCAGCGAGGGGTGCTCGCGGGCGATCACGAACGTCGGCGAGGTGATCGGTCCGCGGACGTCCAGGCCGCTGCCGACCCCCTGGGTGAACGTCGTCTTCCCGGCCCCGAGCTCACCGCTGAGCACCACCAGGTCGCCGGGCTCGAGCCGGCGGGCCAGACCCGCCCCGAGGTCGCGCATGGCCCGGGCGTCGGGCACGTCGAAGATGAACGTGCGCAGCGGACGCCGCAGCTCGACGTTGGGGGTCTCGCGGAGGATCTCGCGGAAGCCCTGCCGCTCCCAGAACCGGATCGTCGACGGCAGCTCCTCGCGGGCCACGACCGTGAGGTCCTCGAAGCCGTGGGAGGCGTCGACGGCGGCGTCGATCAGCGCGCGGGCCACGCCGTGCCCCTGGTGGCCGGGGGCCACGCCGAAGCGGCGCAGGTACATCGTCGAGCCGTCCGGGTCGAGCACCAGCGCCGCGACGTCCTCACCCCGCAGGCTGGCCACCAGCCCCCCGTGGTGGGACAGCAGCTCGGCGAGGTCGTCCTCCGACTCCAGCAACGCCGCGGCCGGAGGATCGAGCGGCTGCCGGCCCTCGAACGCCGGTAGCACGACCGCCCGCACCTCGGCGGCGGCCTCGGGCCCGACCTCGCGCACCTCGACGCGCGCCGGGCGGGTCACCCTGCCCTCAGCCGCTGGCCGGCGGCGGTGATCAGCTGGTCGAGCTCGGCGTTGACACGGTCGTGCCGCTCGAGCGGCACCATGTGGCCCGCGCCCTCGCACTCCAGCAACCGGGAGCCGGGGATGATCGAGTGCAGCTTGCGGGAGTGCCCGATCGAGGTGAGCCGGTCCTTGGTGCCGCAGATGATCGAGGTCGGCACCTCCCCGAGGACGGAGACGCAGTCGAACTTGTCGAGGCTGCGAAAGCTGGGGAAGAAGTCGGCGACGACCTCGAAGGGGGTCGAGGACAGCATGGAGTCGACGAAGTCGACGTAGCTCTGCGGCACCGAGTCGCCGAACGCCAGCCGGTCGGTGGCGACGGTCGCGACGGCGCGGCCGGCGCGGCGTACGAGATCGATCGGGCGGTGCCCGCGGCGCAGGGTGGCGACCGCACGGTGCGCGACCCCGCCGGTGAGGCGGGCGGGGAACATCGGGAGCAGCAGCTTGCCCGGGTCGAGGCCGCCGGCGGTCGTGGAGATCAGCGCGACCCCTGCGACCCGGTCGCCGAAGAGCTCGGGGTGTGCCTCGGCGAGCGCGACGATCGTCATGCCGCCCATCGAGTGGCCGACCAGGACGACAGGCCCGTCAGGCGCGACCTGGTCGATGACCTGGAGCAGGTCGTCGGCGAGCTGCTCGATGGTGGAGTGCTCGCGGTCGGAGCGACCGGACCGCCCGTGGGAGCGCTGGTCGTAGTAGACCGAGCGCACCAGCCCGCGATAGGCCGCCCGCTGGAAGTGCCAGCAGTCGAGGCTCAGGCAGTAGCCGTGCGCGAAGACCACGGTCACCTCGCGGTGGTCGAGCGTCTTCGCCAGGCGGCGGCGCAGGCCCCGCGGAGCCGCTCCGAGCTCGTCGACCTCCACGTGCAGCGGCACGCCGTCGGGGGTGACCACGGTGACCGGCTCGGAGTGGAGGCTCCCGAACTCGACGTCGTCACCGGCCCGCAGGCTGATCGCCTGCTGCTGGCGGGCCACGCCGACGGCGGTGCCCGCGGCAGCGACGCCGAGAGCGGCGGCGACGCTGCCGACGATCCGGTTGCGCGCGCTCACGTGGCGTCACCCTCGGGGTCGACGTGGGTCCGGTGCATCCGCCCTCCGATCCTGGTCACGATCTCGTAGTTGATGGTGCCGCAGGCCTCGGCCCAGTCCTGCGCGGTCGGTTCGTGGGCCGCACTGCCGGCGGCGGCGGCGCTGCCGTGGCGGGCACTGCCGGGCCCGAAGAGCAGCACCTCGTCGCCCGCCGCGGCGACGTCGTCACCGAGGTCGACCAGGAACTGGTCCATGCAGATCCGGCCGCGCACCGGGCGGCGTACGCCGGCGACCGCGACCTCCGCCACGTTGCTGGCGTGCCGGGGGACGCCGTCGCCGTAGCCGGCCGGGACCAGGCCCACGGTGGTGGGACGGTCGGTGGTCCAGGTGTGGCCGTAGGAGACGCCCTCGCCGGCGTCGAGTCGCTTGACCATGGCCAGCCGGGCGCGCACCGTCATCGCCGGCACCAGGCCGAGGTCGCCGGTGTGGCCGGGCGCGGGGTCGAGGCCGTAGATCGCGATGCCGCAGCGCACGGCGTCGAAGCGGGCGCTCGGGCGCAGCACCGCGGCCGCGGAGTTGGCGAGGTGGCGGACCTCGGGGCGCAGCCCGGCGCGCTCGACCGCGAGCAGGGCGTCCCGGAAGACCTGCTCCTGCCGGTCGTTGCTCGGGTGCGCCGGGTCGTCGCTGCTCGCGAGGTGCGACCAGACCCCCGTGACCCGCCAGAGGCCCTGCCGCTCCCCCGCGGCCGCATGGGCGAAGACGGCCTCCCACTCCTCCCGGGGGGCGCCGCCGCGGGACAGGCCGGTGTCGACCTTCAGCTGGAGGCGCGCCGGGCGGGAGCGCCGGACGGCGGCGGTGACCTGCTCGAGCTCGGCCACGGAGTACGCCGTCACGTCGATCTCGCGCTCGATCGCCGGCGCGAGGTCGTCGCCGGGCACGGTGAGCCAGCAGAGCAGCCGGCCGGTGTCGCCGGCGTCGCGCAGCGCCACGGCCTCCTCGGGCGTGGCGGCCGCGAGCCACTCGGCCCCGCCGGCGCGCGCCGCGCGCCCGGCCTCGACCATGCCGTGGCCGTAGCCGTCGGCCTTCACCACGGCGATCATCTGCACCGGCCGGTCGGCGCGGCCGTCTGTGGATCGGTCTGTGGATCGGTCGGTGGAGACCAGCTCGCGCAGCCGGCGCACGTTGTGCCGGATCGCGCCGAGGTCGACCACGATCTCGGCTCGCGCGCTCGGGGTCATGCCACCGATTGTCCCATCACGGGGTGAGCAGGCCGCGCACGACCACCGGCAGCGACCTCGCCACGTCGCCCGCGACGATCGGTCCCCCGGAGGAGGCGAGCGTGGCCGCAGCGCCGTGCAACCAGGAGCCGACCGAGGCCGCGTCGAGCGGATCGAGCCCGGCGGCGAGCAGCGCGCCGACCAGCCCGCCCAGCACGTCGCCGGCACCCGCGGTCGCCAGCCACGGGGTGCCGGTGGTGGTCGACCGCACCCGTCCGCCGGGCTCCGCCGCGAGCGTCCGGCGGCCCTTGAGCAGCACCGTGGCGTCGTACTGCTCGGCGGCGCGGCGGGCGTGCTCGAGCTGGCGCGCCTCGACGTCCTCGCGCTCGACGCCGAGCAGCCGGGCGAGCTCGCCGGCGTGGGGGGTGAGCACCGCGGGGACGGGCAGCGGGCCGCGGAGGTGGGTCAGGGCGTCGGCGTCGACGACGACCGGGACGCCGTCGGCGACCGCCTCGGCCAGGTGCCGGGCGGCGTCGTCGCCGCTGCCCGAGCCGACCACCCACGCCTGCACCCGGCCCGGCCCCACGACCTCGGGGTGCACCTGGCGGACCGTGGCCGCGACCGCGTCGTCCCCCACGAAGCGCGACCATGCCGACCAGCCCGGTCGCGGCTCCTCCGACGCTGAGCAGGGCCGCGCCCGGGTAGGCGGCCGAGCCGGCGCGGACGCCGACGACGCCACGGGTGTACTTGTGGGCGACCGGGTCCGGGCGCGGCAGCAGCCGAGCCACGTCGACGGCCTGGAGCGCCTCGACCCCGGCCGCCGGCAGGTCGAGGCCGAGGTCGACCAGGTGCACCGCGCCGCACGCCTGCGCTGCGGGGTCGACGAGGTGGGCGACCTGGTGGGTGCCGAAGGTGACGGTGAGGTCGGCGGTGACGTGGTCGCCGTGGACCTCACCGGTGTCGACGTCGACGCCCGACGGCGTGTCGACCGCCACCACCGGGACGCCGGCGACCCTTGCGAGCGCCGCCACGGCCTCGGGACGCAACCCGCCGCGCCCGCCGATGCCGACGATGCCGTCGATGACGAGGTCGGGGGTGGGGCTGGTGGGGGGGCTGGTCGGTGGGGGGCTGGCGGTGGTGGGGCTGGCGGTGGTGTGGCTGCGGAGTGCTGCTGGTGGTGGCACCCGCGGAGTGGGGTCGTGTGCCTGAGACCGACCCCTGGCCCGGTGCCAGGCACACGACCCTGCCACCGGCCGCCCGCAGCGCGGCGAGCCCTGCCTCGTGCGCCGCGTCGGAGAGCAGCCACGCCTCCACCTGGACGCCGCGTCGCGCGAGCACCGCGCCGGCGTACAGCGCGTCACCGCCGTTGTTGCCCGCCCCGACCAGCAGCAGCACCCGACGTCCGTAGGCCGAGCCGAGCAGGTCCAGCACGGCGTTGGCCAGGCCGTGCGCGGCGCGCTGCATCAGCGCGCCCTCGGGCAGCCGCGCGAGCAGCGCCTCCTCGGCGTCCCGGACCTGCTTCACGGTGTGTGCGTGCCTCACCCGGTCGAGGCTAGTGGGCCGCCCGACGGGGTGGGGCGTGGTGAGGCGACGCCGTGAGGAATCGCCGCGGTGCCGGTGGTCGCCGCGGTCGCCGTGCGCGGGTCGTGTGCCCCACACCGGGTCGGGGCCGGTGTTGTGTCTCAGGACATCGCGGACACATATGTCTCAGGACTTCGCGGACACTTGTCTACCGTGGGGGTTCGCGGATTGGTAGCGCAGGCCGCGTTTGAGGTCGATCTCGGCGATGAGTCGGTCGTGGTGGATGACGGTGATGCGCTGATCCTGGCGGATCACGCTGACGGTGGTGCCGGCGGCGGCGCGACCGATGCCAATCGAGATGGCGATCGATCTCGATGGTGCCGTTGGGTGCGACGGGCTTGGTCACGATGCTCACCGGTCCGGGGGTGCGGTCGGGGTCCGTCGAGCGGGCCGAGGCGGTAGCGCTGGGCCGGGGTCATGTCGTGCAGGTGGCGGCGGCGACGGTTGTTGTTGTGCAGGCACCGGTAGACCTCGAGGGCGGCGTTGAGGTCCGCGATGGTGTCGAACGGCGGCCGGATCGCCAGCCACAGTCGGCAGGTGCGGTGGGCTCGTTCGCACTTGCCGCAGGTCTGGGGGTGGTTGATCGAGCTGGTGAGGTGCCCGACCCCGAGCGCGGTGAGGTTCTCGGTCAGGGCGCTGACCCAGCCGCGACGGAACCCTGAGAACGCGGTCCCGTTGTCGGTCAGCATCCGTGCCGGCAACCCGTAGCGAGCAGCAGCGTCCTGGAGGACCGACCACACATCGGCGCTGTTCTCGCTGCGCACGGCGCGCAGCGCGATGTCCAGGCGGGAGCAGTCATCGACGATGTGGAGCACGCACACCGCGGTGCCGTCGGTCAGGGCGACCTCGAAGCCGTCCATCTGCCAGCAGGTGTTGGGCTGCTCGGCCTCGAACCGGCGCCGTGACGCTCCGCGGACGTCGCTGCGGGACCGCGATCATCTGCCCGCGACGAGCCAGGATCCGGTTGATCGTGGCTCGCGACGGGATCGCTGCGCCCACGCGGCCACCAGCTGCGGGTGCGACCAGGCCGCACAGCTGCTCGCCGTCCAGGCCCGGTGCCGCCATCGAGGCCATCGGCCCACGCCTGGAGCTGGAAACCGATCGAGTCCGCGCCGGCGTCCCAGCCGCCGTCGTGGAGCAGCTTGCGGGCCAGCACGACCAAGTCCTCGACATGAACGGCCACAGCGTCGGCGAGGATCTGGGGCGCCTGGTGGCGGGGTACAGCCCATGCGACGCCGTCGCTCGGCGAACCGGGCGGCGTACTTGTAGAACGTCGACTTCGAGAACCCGATCTCGACGCGCACTTCGCGCGGACGTTGAACTTCTCGCCCTCGACATAACGCGCCACCAACGCTGCGAACTCCGGAGACACCGGCACTCCATCCCTGGCCATGCTCCAGGCTCGTCCAACCAGGAGCCCATGGCCGATCAGGTGTCCGCGATGTCGTGAGACTTAACGTGTCCGCGATGTCGTGAGCCCCACACCGGGTCGGGGCCGGCTCTCAGGCACACGACCCCTCGGCCCGGGACCACCGCGGTCGCCGTGCGCAGGTCGTGTGCCCCACACCGGGTCGGGGCCGGCTCTCAGGCACACGACCCCTCGGCCCGGGACCGATGGGCAGGCGGCAGGCCTCGCTCTGCGACGACGCATGCGCCAGGGCCTGTGGAGGACGCCGGCAGCGTCGCCGGATATCGGGAACGCTGCGTGGCATGGACGACATCGTGCAGCGCCTGGTCGCCGGGCAGGCCGGCCTGGTCGCGCGTCGCCAGCTGACCGCGCACGGGATCGGCTGGGATGCGGTCCAGGCGAACATCGACGCGCGTCGATGGGTCGCGCGCACCCCTCGGGTGATCAGCACCGTCACCGGCACCCTCACGAACGAGCAGCGGCGCTGGCTGGCGGTGCTGCACGCCGGTCCTCGTAGCATGCTGGGCGGCCTCACCGCGGCCGCGCAGCACGGGCTGGCAGGCTGGGAGCGCGACCAGGTCACCGTGCTCGTCGACGACGAGCTCAGCTTCGAGCCCGTCGACGGCGTGCGCTTCTTCCGGTGCCGGCGGCCCTTCGACCTGCTGGTCACGCCCACCCCCGGCATTCCACGCTGCCGGCTCGAGCCCTCGGTGCTGCTGTGGGCCGGGTACGCCGCCCAGCCTCGCGCGGCTCACGGGGTCCTCGCCGCCGTGGTCCAGCAGCGGCTGACCACCCCCGAACGTCTGGTGACCTGGGTCGACGCGCTGCGTCCGCTGCGTCGGGCCAAGCCGTTCAAGCGCACGCTCGGCGACATCGCCGGAGGTGCCGAGTCGGGCGCCGAGCTCGACGTACGACGCCTGTGCCGTCGCGCTGGCATCCGGCAGCCCGACCGCCAGCGGCTGCGCCTCGATCGCGGTGGCTCCCGGCGGTGGACCGACTGCGAGTGGGACCTCACCGACGGCACCACCCTGGTGCTCGAGGTCGACGGTTCCTTCCACTGGGAGGCCACCCAGTGGGCGGCCGACCTGAAGCGGGCCCGCCGCATCACGACACCCATCGCGCGTCGTCGTCCGGGCCACCGCGTACGAGGTCCGCCACGAGGCCGACGAGGTCGCCCTGGACCTCATCGCCCTCGGCCTGGAGGGTCGTGTGCCCGACAACGCCGCCTGACCCGGCCCCAGGCACACGACCCCGCCACCGCGAGCCACTGCGCGCCCACCGCGACGCCACCGCCAGCCAGGGACACCGCAACAGTCCGCCAGGCAGGGTCGTGTGCCCCAGCACCACCCCCGGCCCGTTCTCAGGCACACGACCCCGTCGCCGCGAGTCCACCGCGCGCCCACCGCGACGCCACCGCCAGCCAGGGACACCGCAACAGTCCGCCAGGCAGGGTCGTGTGCCCCAGCACCACCCCCGGCCCGTTCTCGGGCACACGACCCAGCCACCGGGGCCACCGTGAGCCACCGCGGCCACCGCGAGCCCACCGCGACCCCCGCGAACCCATCGCGGGGCAGCCCCACCACGAGCGTCGGTCAGGACTCCAGGATCACCACGGCGGAGGCGATGCCGGCGTCGTGGCTCAGCGAGAGGTGCACGTGGCGCACGCCGAGGGCGTCGGCGCGGGCGAGGACGGTGCCGCGGATCGTCAGCACCGGGCGGCCGGACTCCTCGGAGATCACCTCGGCGTCCTGCCAGGACATGCCGTGCGGGGCGCCGAGCGCCTTCGCCATGGCCTCCTTCGCCGCGAACCGGGCGGCGAGGGACGCGAGCGGGCGGGTGGCCTCGGCGGGGGTGAACAGACGCTCGCGCAGGCTGGGGGTGCGCTCGAGCGACAGTCCGAAGCGCTCGATGTCCGCCACGTCGATGCCGACCCCGATCACGGCCACCCGCTCACCATCCCCCCACCGCTCCGACCACTACTCGACCGTGACGGACTTGGCCAGGTTGCGCGGCTGGTCGACGTCGTGGCCGAGCGCGGTGGCGAGCTCGCAGGCGAACAGCTGCAGCGGCACGATCGCCACCAGCGGCTGCAGCAGCACCGGGACCGAGGGCAGCCGGATGATGTGGTCGGCGTACGGCGCGATGGCGTCGTCGCCCTCCTCGACCAGGCAGATCGTGCGCGCCCCGCGGGCCCGGACCTCCTGGATGCCGCTCAGCATCTTCTCGCGCAGCTGGTCGCGCCCCCGGGGAGGTACGACGCAGAGCACCGGCAGCCCCGGCTCGACCAGCGCGATCGGACCGTGCTTGAGCTCGCCGGCGGCGAAGCCCTCGGCGTGCAGGTAGGCGAGCTCCTTGAGCTTGAGCGCTCCCTCGAGCGCGACCGGGTAGCCGGCGTGCCGGCCCAGGAAGAGCACCGACCGGGCCTGGAGGTGCTCGTGGGCCAGCTCGTAGACCTCGGTCGCGGCGCTGAGCACGGTCTCGATGTGGGTCGGCATCTCCTCGAGCTGGCCCATGATCTGCTCGATCTCGTCGCCGTAGCGGGTGCCCTTGACCTGGGCGATGTAGAGCGCCAGCAGGTAGCAGGCGATCAGCTGGGTGAGGAAGCCCTTGGTGGAGGCGACCCCGATCTCCGGCCCGGCGTGGGTGTAGATCACCGCGTCGGACTCGCGCGGGATCGTCGAGCCGTTGGTGTTGCAGATCGCGAGCACCTTCGACCGCTGCGTGCGCGCGTGCCGGATCGCCTGGAGCGTGTCGGCGGTCTCGCCCGACTGGCTGATCGCGACCACCAGCGTCGAGAAGTCGAGGATCGGGTCGCGGTAGCGGAACTCCGAGGCGAGCTCGACCTCGACCGGGGTGCGCGTCCAGTGCTCGATGGCGTACTTGGCCACCATGCCGGCGTAGAACGACGTGCCGCACGCGATGATGATGATCTTGCTGACGTCGCGCAGCTCCTCGTCGGAGAGGCGCATCTCGTCGAGGCGCAGCAGCCCCTCGGGCGTACGCCGGCCCAGCAGCGAGTCGGCCACGGCCCGCGGCTGCTCGAAGATCTCCTTGCGCATGAACCAGTCGTGGCCGTCCTTCTCGGCGGCGGAGAGGTCCCAGTCGACGTGGTAGGGAGTGCCCTCCGCGGGGCTGCCGTCGAAGCCCGTCACCGCGACCGCGTCGGCGGTGATCGTGACGACCTGGTCCTGGCCGAGCTCGAGCGCCTCGCGGGTGTGCTCGATGAAGGCGGCGACGTCGGAGCCGAGGAAGTTCTCCCCCTCGCCGACCCCGACCACGAGCGGCGAGTTGCGCCGCGCCGCGACCACGAGGGAGGCGTCGCCGGCGTCGACCGCGACGAGGGTGAAGGCGCCCTCGAGCCGGCAGCAGACCCGCTGCATCGCGGTGGTGAGGTCGGCACCGTTGGTGACCTCGAGGTCGAGCAGGTGGGCCGCGACCTCGGTGTCGGTCTCGGAGTGCAGCACGTGACCCTCGGCCTCGAGGTCGGCCCGCAGCTCGGCGAAGTTCTCGATGATGCCGTTGTGCACGAGCGCCACCCGGCCGTGCCGGCCCTGGTGGGGGTGGGCGTTGACGTCGTTGGGCTGACCGTGGGTGGCCCACCGCGTGTGGCCGATCCCGGTGGCCGACTCCGGGAGCGGCGAGTCGCTCAGCGCCTTCTCCAGGTTGGCGAGCTTGCCGGCCCGCTTCTCCGCCACGATGCCGCCCTCGGCGGCGGACACCAGCGCGATCCCCGCGGAGTCGTAGCCGCGGTACTCGAGGCGCCGTAGCCCCTCGATCACGACGCCCTGCGCCTGGCGTGGCCCCACGTAACCGACGATTCCGCACATGGCCCGCACTCTAGCGAGACAGCCCTCCGGGGCCGCGCCCGCGTGCGTGCTGCAACAATCTCGTTCCATGTCGGCAGGCGCGGGCCCCTCCGGTGAGGAGCTCGGACGCGAGACCTCCCCCTACATCGAGCTCGACCGCTCCGCCTGGGCCGCCCTGGCCCCCGACACCGAGACGCCGCTGAGCGACGAGGAGATCCGCCGGCTGCGCGGTCTCGGCGACGCCCTCGACCTGCGCGAGGTCGAGGAGGTCTACCTCCCGATCTCCCGCCTGCTCAGCCTGTACGTCGCCTCCGCCGGCCGGCTGCACCGCCAGCAGGAGGACTTCCTGCATCGCCGCACTCCCCCGCGCACGCCGTTCGTGATCGGGCTGGCCGGGTCGGTGGCGGTGGGCAAGTCCACCACGGCCCGCGTGCTCCAGCAGATGCTCGCCCACTGGCCCGAGCACCCCAACGTCGCGCTGATCACCACCGACGGCTTCCTCTACCCGAACGCCGAGCTCGAGCGCCGCGGCATCCTGCACCGCAAGGGCTTCCCCGACTCCTACGACCGCCGCGCGCTGCTGCGCTTCGTGGTCGACATCAAGTCCGGCAAGGACGAGGTGGAGGCGCCGACGTACTCCCACCTGGTCTACGACGTGGTGCCCGACGAGAAGGTCGTGATCAACCGCCCCGACATCGTGATCATCGAGGGCCTCAACGTCCTGCAGCCGGCCCGGGTGCGCGACGACGGCAGCAGCGGGCTGACCCTCAGCGACTTCTTCGACTTCTCCGTCTACGTCGACGCGGGCCGCGACAAGATCCGGCAGTGGTACGTCGAGCGGTTCCTGCGGCTGCGCGAGACCGCGTTCCGCGACCCCGGCTCCTACTTCGCCAAGTACGCCACCTTGTCGGAGGACGAGGCGACCCTCGAGGCCGAGCGGATCTGGGACACCATCAACGGCCCCAACCTGGTCGCCAACATCCTGCCGACCCGCTCCCGGGCCACGCTGGTGCTGCGCAAGGACAGCGACCACTCGGTGCGCTACGTGCGGCTGCGCAAGGTCTGACCCGTCCGGCTCCCGCTCCAGGGAAGGCCGGCTCGGCCTCAGAGGGCGAGCTGGGCCTGCACGACCCCGGCCAGCCGGCCGGCGACGTCGTGGGCGAGCTCCTCGGTGGGGGCCTCGACCATCACCCGCACCAGCGCCTCGGTGCCGGAGGGGCGCAGCAGGATCCGGCCGCTGTCGCCGAGGGCGGCCTCCTCCTCGGCGATCGCCGCGGCGAGGACGGCGTCGTCGTCGGCCCGGCTCTTGTCGACGTCGGGCACGTTGACCAGCACCTGCGGGAGCCGGGTGACCACGGAGGCCAGGCCGGCGAGGGTGGAGCGGGTCTGGGCCATCCGGCCGAGCACGTGGAGCGCGGTGAGGATGCCGTCGCCGGTGGTCGCGTGCTCGCTCATGATCACGTGGCCCGACTGCTCGCCGCCGAGGGTGTAGCCGCGAGACGCGCATCGCCTCGAGCACGTAGCGGTCGCCGACCTTGGTCTGACGGACCCCGACGCCGGCCGCGCGCATCGCCTGCACGAAGCCGAGGTTGCTCATCACCGTCACCACGACGGTGTCCTTGGCCAGGTGGCCGCTCTCGGCCATCGCCAGCGCCAGCACCGCGAGGATCTGGTCGCCGTCGATCGACCTCGCCGTCGGCGTCGACGGCCAGGCACCGGTCGGCGTCGCCGTCGAGGGCGAAGCCGGCGTCGGCGCCGTGCTGTCGGACGGCGGCCTGCAGCGACTCCAGGTGCGTCGAGCCGCACTGGTCGTTGATGTTGAGCCCGTCGGGCTCGGTCGTGGATCGGGATCACCGTCGGCGCCCGCCATCCGCAGCGCCAGCGGTCCGACCGCGTGGGCGGCGCCCTCGGCGCAGTCGAGGACGACGGTCAGGCCGTCGAGAGCGGCCCACCGTGCCGGCGAGGTGGGCGGCGTACCCCTCGACGGCGGTCTCCGCGGGTGTGGACACGGCCAGACAGCACCGGCCGGTCAGCGGCGTCCACTCCTCGGCCGATCCGCCGCTCGATCTTCGTTCTCGAGGGCGTCGTGAGCTTGTGCCCGCCGCGGACGAGGTACTTGATGCCGTTGTCGGGCATCGCGTTGTGCGAGGCCGACGACGATGACGCCGAGGTCGGCGCCCAGCGTATTCGGTGAGGTAGGCGACGGCCGGGGTCGGCAGCACGCCCAGCAGCAGGACGTCGACGCCGGCCGAGGCCAGACCCCGCGACGACGGCGGCCTCGAGGAACTGCCCGCTGATGCGGGTGTCGCGCGACCGGCCGACGACGGCCCGCGGCCGGCGGCCCTCGAACTCCCCGTGCTCGGCCACGACCCTGGCCGCGGCGACGAGAAAGGTCCAGGGCCAGCGACGCGGTGAGCTCACCGTTGGCCAGACCCGGACCCCGTCCGTGCCGAAGGTGCGAGGACATGACGGCGGACACGGGTTCGATCAGCGCTTGCTGAACTGAGGCGCCTTGCGGGCCTTCTTGAGACCGGCCTTCTTGCGCTCGATGACGCGGGCGTCGCGCGTGAGCAGCCCGGCCTTCTTCAGCGACGGGCGGTTGGCCTCCTCGTCGATGGCGTTGAGGCAGCGAGCCACCCCGAGGCGCAGCGCGCCGGCCTGGCCGGTGATGCCGCCGCCGTGGATGCGGGCGATGACGTCGAAGCGGCCCTCGAGCTGGAGGTTCGCGAACGGCTCGTTCACGACCTGCTGGTGCAGCTTGTTGGGGAAGTAGGAGTCCAGCGCGCGGCCGTTGACCCGCCACTCGCCGGTGCCCGGGATGATGCGGACGCGGGCGACGGCCTCCTTGCGGCGGCCGGTGGCCGCGGCGGGGGCGATGGTCGCGGCGCGGTCGGGCGCGTCGGCCGACGGGGCGCTCTCGGAGCTGTAGGCCACTCCACGCTCGTCGGTCTCGAAGGTCTCCTCGACCTCGGTGCTGCTCTCAGCCACGGTGTTCCTCAACTCTGCTTTCGACGTCTACGGGGTCGGGATGACTACTGCGAGATCTGGTTGATCTCGAAGGGGACGGCCTGCTGGGCCGAGTGCGGGTGCTCGGGGCCGGCGTAGACCTTCAGCTTCTTCAGCTGGCCACGGCTCAGCTTGTTCTTCGGGAGCATGCCCCAGACGGCCTTCTCGATCGCCTTGCGGGGGTCCTTGTCGAGGATCTCGCCGATCGGGGTGGCGGAGAGGCCACCGGGGTAGCCGGAGTGGCGGTAGGCCATCTTCGTGGTGCGCTTGTCGCCGGAGAGGTGGACCTTCTCGGCGTTGACGACGATCACGAAGTCGCCGGTGTCCATGTGCGGGGCGTAGATCGGCTTGTGCTTGCCGCGCAGGAGGTTGGCGGCCTCGACCGCGAGGCGACCGAGGACGACGTCCTCGGCATCGATGACGTGCCACACACGCTGGATGTCAGCGGGCTTCGGGCTGTACGTGCGCACAGGAATTCAGCCTTACTTCGATTTGGTCTGGGTCTCTTCCGGATCAAGCTCTGGTGCTGCCTGGGGCCGCCCGCACGGCGTCACGCTGACTGGGCATGGACCGGGGCAGGCCGCAGCGGGAAAGATTACGCGCGCCAGGCACGGAGCGTCAAAACGGTGGACACCCGGGTGTGCGTCCGAGGCGATCGCCTATTAGGTTGGCGGCGTGACCGACTCTCTCACCGTTCGTGACAACCGCACCGGACAAGAGTATGACGTTCCGATCCTTGACGGCACCATCAAGGCCGCCGACATCGGGCAGATCAAGGCCGACGACGACGCTCCCGGCCTCGCCGTCTACGACCCGGGGTTCGTCAACACCGCCTCCTGTCGCAGCGCCGTGACCTACATCGACGGCGACGAGGGCATCCTCGAGTACCGCGGCTACCCCATCGAGCAGCTGGCGGAGGGGTCCTCGTTCCTCGAGGTCGCCTACCTGCTGATCCACGGCGCGCTGCCCTCCAAGGCGGAGTTCGACGCCTGGGAGCACGAGATCACCTACCACACGTTCGTGCACGAGAACGTGAAGTCGTTCATGGAGGGCTTCCGCTACGACGCCCACCCGATGGGCATGCTGATGGCCTCGGTGGGCGCCCTGTCGACGTTCTACCCCGACGCGCGCAACATCACCGACGCCGACAACCGGCACATGCAGATCGTGCGGATGATCGCGAAGATGCCGACGCTGGGCGCCTGGTCCTACCGGCACGCGCAGGGCAAGCCGTTCATCTACCCCGACAACGACCTCAGCTACACCGCCAACTTCTTGTCGATGCTGTTCAAGATGAGCGAGACGCGCTTCGAGGCCGACGAGCGCCTGGTCAAGGCGCTCGACGTGCTGTTCATCCTGCACGCCGACCACGAGCAGAACTGCTCCACCAACGCCGTGCGCTCGGTCGGCTCCTCGCAGGTCGACCCCTACTCGGCCGTCTCGGCCGGCGTCGCGGCCCTCTACGGCCCGCTGCACGGCGGGGCCAACGAGGCCGTGCTGCGGATGCTGCGCCGGATCGGGTCGAAGTCGAACGTGCCCGCGTTCATCGACGGCGTGAAGGAGGGCAACGAGCGGCTGATGGGCTTCGGCCACCGGGTCTACAAGAACCACGACCCGCGCGCCACGATCATCAAGAAGGCCTGCGACGACGTCTTCGAGGTCACCGGGGTCAACCCGCTCCTCGAGATCGCCCAGGAGCTCGAGAAGATCGCGCTCGAGGACGAGTACTTCATCAAGCGCAAGCTCTACCCCAACGTCGACTTCTACTCCGGCCTGATCTACGAGGCCTTCCAGTTCCCGCCGGAGATGTTCACGGTCCTCTTCGCGATCGGCCGCACCCCCGGCTGGCTCGCCCAGTGGTCCGAGCTGGTCCAGGACGGCGAGCAGAAGATCGCCCGGCCCAAGCAGATCTACACCGGCGACCGCACCCTCGACTTCGTCCCCTCGTCGAAGCGCTGGGCCTGAGCAGGAGCGAGGGAGGCACCAGCCCGCACCGTGGGTGAGCCCCGCCCCCTGCTCCTCGCCACCCTGACCGCGGTCTCGTCGCTGACCCTGCTGGCGCTCGCGGTCCGGTTCGGGTGGCTCGGCCCGGACGTCGACCGCGGGGCGGAGTTCTGCGAGGCGGCCGCGGGCCGGGTCCGCCAGCCGGTCAACACCCTCAGCAACCTCGGCTTCGTCGTCGCCGGCCTGGCCGTGGCCCGACAGGCCGGCCGGCTGCCGGTCGTCGGCACCGTCTACGCCTGCCTCGTCGTCCTGCTCGGCCCGGCCTCGATGGCGATGCACGCGACCGAGTCGTCGCTCGGCGGCCACCTCGACATGCTGAGCATGTACCTGGTCGCGAGCTTCGCCGTGGCGTACGCCGCCATGCGCCTGACGCGGCGCGGACCGACCACCATGGCCGTCGTCCTCACGGTCTCCCTCCTCGGCTGCGGCGTGGTGGAGGTGGCCGGCGGCCGGGTGCCGGTCGTGATGCACGCGGGCAACCTCGCCTTCGGCGCCCTGCTCGTCACCGCGCTCCTGCTCGAGCGCCGGATCCTGCGCCGGGGCGAGACCAGCCTCGACCGGCGCTGGATCCTGGCAGCCGTCGGCAGCCTGCTCCTGGCGTTCGCGATCTGGAGCACCGCCAAGGACGGCTCACCCCTGTGCTGGCCGGGCTCGCTCTACCAGGGACACGGCGTGTGGCACCTGCTCTGCGCGCTGTCCGCGTGGTGCCTGTTCCGGTTCTACGCCAGCGAGCAGCGGACGGCGCCGGCGTCCGCGCTCCCGCCGCAGCGCGTCAGTTGACGGCGCGGTCGCGGCCCTGCCAGTACGGCGCCCGCAGGTCCTTCTTCAGGATCTTGCCGGTGGGGTTGCGCGGCAGCGGGCCGGTGAGGTCGATCGGACGTCGGGCACTTGAAGCCGGCCAGGTGCTCGCGGCAGTAGGCGATCAGCTCCTGGCTGGTGGCCCCCTGGCCCTCCTGCAGCGAGATCGACGGCCTTCACGGTCTCGCCCCAGGTCTCGTCGGGCACGCCGATCACCGCGACCTCCGCCACCGCCGGGTGCTCGGAGAGGACCCGCTCGACCTCGGGCGAGTAGATGTTCTCCCCGCCGCTGATGATCATGTCCTTGAGCCGGTCCTCGACGAAGACGAACCCGTCGGCGTCGACCCGGCCCAGGTCGCCGGTGCGGAACCACCCGTCGTCGGTGATCACCTCGGCGGTCTCCTCCGGCTTGTTCGAGGAACCCCTTCATCAGCTGCTTCGTGCGCAGCCAGATCTCGCCCGTGCGCGCCCTGCTCGACGTCGTCCAGCGACTCGGGGTCGACGATCCGCACCTCCACCCCGGGCAGCGGCCGCCCGGCCGACACCAGCCGCTCGGGGTGGCCCGAGGAGACCGCCTCGCGGTGCTCCTCGGCGGTGAGGTGCGTCGCCACCCCGGCCACCTCGGTGAGCCCGTAGACCTGGATGAAGTCGGTGTCGGGCCAGGCCTCCATCGCGGCGCGCAGCAGCGGCGGCGGCATCGGCGCCGCGCCGTACGTGTAGGTCTTCAGCGCCCGCGAAGAGCCCGATCGCGTCGGGGCCCGGCCTGGAGCACCTGGGCCAGCACCGCCGGCACCAGGAAGGTGCGGTTGGCCCCGGCCATGATCGCCCCGGCCAGCGAGGCGCCGTCGGGGTCGCGGGTCATGATGGCTCGGCACGCCGTCGTGGATCCCGAACAGCACGTACGACGACCCGCCGACGTGGAAGAGCGGCATCGCCACCATCGACTTGTCGCCGGGCTCGAACTCCCAGCCGTCGTGGGCGTTACAGCGTGTGCTGCGACCATGTTGGTGTGGGTGAGCATCACGCCCTTGGGCCGGCCGGTGGTGCCGGAGGAGTACATGACCAGGCAGACGTCGTCGGGGGTGACGTCGTCGGGCGCGGGACACCGGCGTGGCGGCGGCCAGCCACTGCTCGTAGGCGTCGCCGTCGCCGCCGTCCGGGCGTCACCTCGATGATCCGTCTCGACGTGCGTGAGCCGGTCGCGGATCTTCTCGATCGTGGGCATCAGCTCGGAGCCGACGAAGAGCACCGTGGCGCCGGAGTCGTTGACGGCGTAGTCGACCTCGTCGCCGGCCGAGCGCCAGTTGACGATCGCGTTGGCGGCGCCGAGGGAGCCCGCCCCCAGCGAGGTCTCGACGCACGCGGGGTGGTTCTTGTCGAGGAACGCCACCACGTCGCCCCGCCCGATGCCGAGCGCCTGCAGGCCGCCCGCGTTGCGGCGTACGCGGTCGTCCCACTCCGCCCACGTCCACGATCCGCGAGAGGTAGGTCATCGCCTCCGCATCGGGAGTGGTGGCGGCCCAGTGGGCCACCCGGTCGTCGACGAACTCGGGGAGGGGTGCTGTGTCCTGGCTGCGACACGACCGACCCTAGACGGTCGTGGTCAACGCACCGGTCGCGGGCGGAACTCTTGCTCGGCGCCCAGCCGCGGTCTCAGCCTCGTCACAGGGACGACCGACATGCTCGTGGACATGAGCGACTACCCGAGCTCCCGCTCCCCTCGACCCCGCCGCCGTCCGGGCCGTCCGGTCCGCCGGCGGACACGTCGGGCCCCTCGGACGCTGCGGGCACCTCGGAGTCGTCCTCGAGCCACGCCCAGGGGCACCCGCAGCACGACGTCACCCGGCCGCTCCCCGCCTGGTCGGCCGCTGCGCCGGTGTCGCCCCACCCGTCCGCGGCCCCGCCGAGCCGCGGCCGTCGCGGCTTCGCCGCCGGCGTGATCACCGCCTCGCTCCTCGTCGGTGGGGGCGCCGGGTTCGGCGGCGCCGCGGCGTGGACGGCCCTCTCCGGCGACGAGCCGACCCGGCGGCGGAGGGTCCGCCGCGACCTCGACGCAGGTCGCCGACTCCCCCGACCAGCCGGCTGCCGACGGCTCGGTGGAGAGCGTGGCCGCGACCGTGCTGCCCTCGGTGGTCAAGCTCGCCGTCTCCGGCGAGGGGCAGTCGGGCTCGGGCTCCGGCGCGATCCTCACCGCCGACGGCGTCATCCTCACCAACGACCACGTCGCCGGCGCTCGCCGGTGAGGGCGGCAAGATCACGGTGTCGTTCAACGACGGCTCGAAGGCCACCGCCACCGTGCTCGGCACCGACCCGCTCACCGACACCGCCGTCATCCAGGCCGAGGACGTCTCGGGCTGACCCCGACCACCGTCGGCGAGTCCGCCAGCCTCGACGTCGGCGAGACGGTCGTGGCGATCGGGTCGCCGTTCGGCCTCGACGCCACGGTCACCAGCGGCATCGTCAGCGCCCTCGACCGACCGGTCGACGTCGGCTCCGACGAGCACGGCAACAGCACGACGTACCCGGCGATCCAGACCGACGCGGCGATCAACCCCGGCAACAGCGGCGGTCCGCTGGTCGACCTGGCCGGTCAGCTCGTGGGCATCAACTCCTCGATCCGCAGCACCGCGTCGCCTGGGCGGGCGAGGCCGGCTCGATCGGTCTCGGCTTCGCGATCCCCATCGACGAGGTGCTGCCGATCATCGACCAGATGCGCAACGGCGAGACCCCCACCCACGCCCGGCTCGGCATCACGGTCAGCAACGTCGGCGTCCAGACGGGCGGCCCGGAGGGCGCACCGGACGCCGGCGCGGAGGTCGACCGACGGCGCCGAGGTGCAGGAGGTCGCCGACGGCTCGGCGGCCGGGGCGGCCGGGCTCGAGCACGGCGACGTGATCACCTGGATCGACGACACGCTGATCACCGCGGCCGACTCGCTGGTCGCCACGATCCGCTCCTACCGCCCCGGCGACGAGGTCGACGGTCACCTACGAGCGCGACGGCGAGGAGCAGACCACCACGCTCACGCTGGAGTCGGACGCCGACGCGTCCCGACTCCTGAGCCGACCGGCAGCGGGCCGCAGTCGACCGGGCGGGCCGTGTCCGGGGGGACCCGGGCCCGTCCGGTCACCCGCCCGCCGCGGCGCGGTCGAGCACCGCGGCGGCGAGGTGGGGCGGCAGGTGCGGCAGCACCGCCGCGACGTCGTGGCCGCCGCCTCCGCGACGACGGCCGCGAGCTGCTCAGGGGTGACGACCGCCGCGAACCCGGCGAGCGCGCCGGTGCGCACCCCGGCCGAGCAGCTCGACCGCGATCGCCACCACCGTCCGGTCGTCGACGCGGCCCACGACCGGCCCGGACCGGCTCGGGTCGAGCGCGAGCGCCAGGTCGGCCAGCTCGCCGGGGTGCAGGTCCGCGACGACCGCGTCGACCTGCTCGCCGCGGCAGGTCCGCCACGACGTGGTCGAGGTCGTCGGTCCACTCCAGCAGCGGCGCCACCGCCAGCAGGTCGCGGGGGCCGGCGGCGGCGAGGGCGGCGGCGAGGCCGGCGCGGTCCACGGCCACCACCAGCTGCGCGAGCACCACGTGCTCGCGCCGCTCGAACAGCTCGCGCGCCACGGCCCCGATCCGGTCGGCCGAGAGCGCCCGGACGACCGGGCGGGAGCGCACCGGGTCGAGCGCCGCGGCGACGTCGGCGAGGTAGCGCACCGAGAGCCGTCGTACCAGGTCGGCGGCGCGGGCCGGCTCGAGCAGCTCGGCCACGCGGGCCGCGATCACCGGCGGCAGGAAGGTCTCCGCGAGCCTGGCGGCGACGGCGCCCGGCAGAGCGGCCGACAGCCCGGCGATCCGCGCGAAGCGCTGCTCGGAGCCCGGCGAAGACGGCCCGCCCGACCTGGTCGTGGAGGGTGCGCAGGTCCGCGGCCGCGACCGCGTCGAGGTCGGGCAGGTCGGCGGGCTCGACCCCCAGCAGCCGGGCGAGGCGGGCGACCTGGGTGGCGTGGGCCGTCGGGTCCGGCTGATCCAGCGCAGCGCCGGCGGTCATCCGACCAACGCCTTGCGGACGATGCCGCGCACCGGCAGCGGCACCCCGCGCAGGGCCCGCTCGACCGCCTGGTCGCTGTGCCGTTGCTGGTGCTCGCGCGCGGCCACGACCAGCTCGGCGAGGCGGCGCTGCGACTCCTCCGGCAACGCCAGCACGCCGGCAGGCGGCTCGTCGTCGAGCAGGTCGGTGAGGGACGGCGGGGCGTCGGGGGCAGCCACGAGCCCAGCCTGGCACAGGGGGGCGCACGAGCGAGGTGCTTCCACGGGAGTCCGGGAGCGGGCCCGGGTCGGCCCGGCTCCCGGCTCAGCGGGTCCGCGCCACCCGGCCCTCGTCCCAGACCGGGCCGTCGGACTCGTAGACGTCGCCGTCGGCGCCGTAGACGAGGAAGCGGTCGAAGCCGCGGGCGAACCACCGGTCGTGGGTCACCGCGACCACGGTGCCGTCGAACGCCGCCAGGCCCTCCTCGAGCGCCTCCGCGCTCTGCACGTCGAGGTTGTCGGTGGGCTCGTCGAGCAGCAGCAGCGTCGCACCCGAGAGCTCGAGCAGCAGGATCTGGAACCGCGCCTGCTGCCCGCCGCTGAGGCTGTCGAACCGCTGCTCGCCGGCGTGGGCCAGCTCGTAGCGGTCGAGCACGCGGCTGGCCTGCTCGCGGCCCATGCCGGCGCGGTGCGCGTCGCCCCGGTGCAGGATCTCCAGCAGGGTCCGCCCGGCCAGCTCGGGGTGCTCGTGGGTCTGCACGAACCAGCCCGGCCGCACCCGGGCGCCCAGCTTGGCCGAGCCCCGGTGCGGCACCGGGGCGATCGGGGTGTCGCCGACCGGCCGGTGCTCGACGTCCGGGTCGCTGCCACCGGCGGCCAGCAGCCGCAGGAAGTGCGACTTGCCGGACCCGTTGGAGCCGAGCACGGCCACCCGCTCGCCGTACCAGACCTCGAGGTCGAAGGCCCGCATCAGCCCGGTGAGCTCGAGCCGCTCGCAGACCACGGCGCGCTTGCCGGTGCGGCCGCCCTGGAGCCGCATCGTCACCTGCTGCTCGCGCGGCTGGTCGATCGGCGGCCCTTTCTCCTCGAACTTGCGCAGCCGGGTCTGCGCCGCCTTGTACTGCGAGGCCAGCCCGTCGTTGTACTCCGCCTTCACCCGGTAGCGCAGCACCAGCGCCTTGAGCTTGGCGTGCTCCTCGTCCCAGCGCCGGCGCAGCTCCTCGAAGCGCGCGAAGCGGTCGGTGCGCGCCTGGTGGTACGACGCGAAGTCACCCGGGTGGGTCCACACGGAGTTGCCCGCGGCACCGAGCTCGACGGTCACCACGCGGGTCGCGGTGTTGGCCAGCAGCTCGCGGTCGTGGCTGATGAACAGCACCGTCTTGTCGGACTCGCGCAGCCGCTGCTCGAGCCAGATCTTGCCGGGCACGTCGAGGAAGTTGTCGGGCTCGTCGAGCAGCAGCACCTGGTCGGGGCCGGCGAGCAGGTACTCCAGCACCAGCCGCTTCTGCTCCCCGCCGCTGAGCGTCGCCAGGTCGCGGTGCTTGGCGCGGTCGTACGGCAGGGCCAGCGCCTTGACGGTGCACACGTCCCACGTCACCTCGACGTCGTAGCCGCCCGCGTCGGCGTACTCGGCCAGCGCCTCGGCGTAGCGCATCTGCGTGCGCTCGTCGTCGGCCTCCATCAGCGCCAGCTCGCACCGGTCGACCTCCGTCGGCCGCGGCGCGCACCCGCGGCGGCGACACGCTCAGCAGCAGGTCGGCGACCGTCGGCGACGCCCCGAGGCCCAGGCCGACCATCTGCCGCATCACCCCCAGACCGCCGGTGCGCGTCACGGCCCCCGCGTGCGGCACCAGGTCGCCGGTGATGATCTTCAGCAGCGTGGTCTTGCCCGCGCCGTTGGCGCCCACCAGCGCGACCTTGGCGCCCTCGCCGACCCGGAACGAGACGTCGTCCAGCAGCACCCGCCCGTCCGGCAGCTCGAAGCGCACCCCGGCGACGTCCACGTGTCCCACGAGGAGTCATTGTCCGGCAGTCCCCGCCCGGATGCACGTCGATATGTGCGGGCGCCCGGACCCCGGCCCCGCTCTCCAGGTCAACCGATGAGCCTCCTCGCCAGCCGGCAGAAGTCGAAGTCCGGGTCGTAGGAGGGGAACTTCCCGCGGGCCACCCTCAGCACCTCGGTCTCGACCTCCTCGCCGCCGGGCTCGCTGTCGCCCAGGGTGTCGAACACCTGGCGGAGGATGACCTTCCCGTGGTCGGCCAGCACGATCTTCTTGCGGGCGTTCTTGACCACGAAGGGTCGGCCCTTCTCGACCTGGATGAACTCCCAGACGTCGCCCTCGACGCGCTCGGCGGTGCGCTCCCTGAAGCGACCGCGCCCGGAGACGTACATCCGTCTTCCCGTTGCGGGGGTTCGTGAGCACGTCCCGGAAGCGGAAACGGTTGTCGGCAAGGAAGGCCTGTCCCCCCGAGCCCCTGACGTTGTGGATCACGGAGAGGCCCCGCGCTCGACCCCTGACCTGCATCCTGAACCCGCACTCCTTGTCGGTGAACGCGTAGGGGTCGTCGTAGCGAGTCCGCTCGTAGACGCTCCCGCGTCCGTTCGATGCCGCGGGCTCCGCGAGGAAGCCGACCAGGGCACCGGCGAGGATCAGCATGATGATGCGACGCAGCATGGATCTGCCTCTCGTTCGGCGGCTGCGTCACGACCTCCGAGGTGGAGAGCATCCCGGGACACGCGCAACCATTTCCCGGCATACGCCTGGTGGCGGGACCTCGCAATAGCCCGGCTGCACTAGACCACCCGCGCGGTTGCACTAGGCCGGACCGGCGCGAAGGAATCCGCGTAGCGGGGACGGGCACGGTGCGGGCTGGAGTGATTGCCTGGGTGCCACTGCCGGATCACCGCCGACCCGCCATGATGGAGGCCTACCAACGAGTAAGGAGCCCGCATGCAGCTCGAGCTGTCCGAGGAGATGAAGGCCTTCCGCGAGGAGATGCGCACGTTCTTCACCACCGAGGTCTCCGAGGAGATCCGGACGACGGTGGCCGAGCAGCGCGAGCTGAGCAAGGAGCAGATCGTCGAGAGCATGCGCACGCTCAACGCCGCCGGGCTCGCGGTGCCGCACTGGCCGGTGGAGTGGGGCGGCCGCGACTGGAGCGACCTGCAGCGCCACATCTGGCACGAGGAGATGCAGCGCGCCAACGTGCCGACGCCGCTGGCGTTCAACGCCAGCATGATCGGGCCGGTGATCGCGCAGTTCGGCAGCGAGGAGCAGAAGAAGGAGTTCCTGCCGAAGACCGCCAACGTCGACATCTTCTGGAGCCAGGGCTTCTCCGAGCCCGACGCCGGCTCCGACCTGGCCAGCCTGCGCTGCTCCGCGGTCCGCGACGGCGACGACTTCGTGGTCAACGGCCAGAAGACCTGGACCACGCTCGGCCAGTACGGCGACTGGATCTTCAACCTCGTGCGCACCGACCCCGAGGTCAAGAAGCAGGCCGGCATCTCGATGCTGCTCATCGACATGACCACGCCCGGGGTCACGGTCCGCCCGATCGAGCTGATCGACGGTGGCTACGAGGTCAACGAGGTGTGGTTCGAGGACGTGCGCGTCCCCGCGGAGAACCTCGTCGGCGAGCTCAACAGCGGCTGGACGATCGCGAAGTTCCTGCTCGGCAACGAGCGCGTCGGTGTCGCCCCGGTCGGCGCCACCAAGCGTGCGCTGGCCCGGTTCAAGGACCTGGCCCGCGACCAGATCGAGGACGACCCGCTGCTGCGGGCCCGGGTGGTCGAGCTCGAGAACGAGCTGCTCGCCCTCGAGCTCACCGCCCTGCGCGTCGTCGCGCACTCCGCCGACGGCGAGCCGCACCCGGCGTCCTCGGTGCTCAAGCTCAAGGGCACCGAGCTGCAGCAGGCCGTCAGCGAGCTCGCGGTCGACCTCGCCGGCCCGGCGTCGATCGCCAGCGGCGCCGGCGACGACTCGGCGCTCGAGCCGTGGTCGCGACGGGTCACCCCCACCTACCTCAACCTGCGCAAGGCGTCGATCTACGGCGGCTCCAACGAGGTGCAGCGCCAGATCATCTCGCGCACGATCCTGGGACTCTGAGGAGACGACGATGGACTTCAGCTACGACGACGAGCAGACCGCCCTCCGCGACGCCGTCCGCGGCCTGGTCGGCAAGGCCTACGGCGACTACGAGCAACGGCGGCGCACGGTCGACAAGGACCCCGGCTTCGACGAGTCGCTCTGGGGCCGGATGGCCGAGATGGGCCTGCTGGGCCTGCCCTTCGGCGAGGACGACGGCGGCGTCGGCGCCGGCCCGGTCGAGATCGGCATCGTGTGCCAGGAGCTCGGCCGGGTGATCGCGCCGGAGCCCTACCTCGCCTCGGTGGTGCTCGCGGGCGGCCTGGTCTCCGCGGTCGGCACCGCCGAGCAGCGCGCCGAGGTGCTCGGCGCCCTCGCCGCGGGCGAGCGCGTGCTCTCCTTCGCCCACGACGAGCCCGGCCACCGCTGGAGCCCCGACGCCCACGACGTCACCGCCTCCCACGACGGTGACGGTGACGGCGGGTCCTGGACCCTCACCGGCACCAAGGAGCCGGTGCCGCACGGCGCCCGGGCCGACCTGCTCGTGGTCAGCGCGGCCCTGCCCGGCGGCGGCACCGGGCTGTTCCTGGTGCCGGGCTCCGACGTCGAGCGCACCGGCTACGCGGCGTACGACGGCAGCCGGGCCGCCCGCGTCGTCCTCGACGGCACGGCGGCCACCCCGCTCGGCGAGCCCGGCCTCGACGTCACCGCCAGCATCGCGACCGTCCAGGACATCGGCCGGGTCATGGTGGCCAACCAGGCGCTGGGGGTCATGCAGTTCGCGCTGCGCGCCACCACCGACTACCTCAAGAGCCGCAAGCAGTTCGGCGTCACCCTCAACACCTTCCAGGCGCTCACGTTCCGCGCGGCCGACATGTACGTCTCGCAGGAGCTCACCCACAGCCTCGTCGACTGGGCCACGATGGTCGTCGCGGCCGGCGACCCCGCCGAGGTGGCGGACGCCGCGGCGCGGGTGTCGCTGCAGGTGAGCCGGGCCGGGCGGCACATCGGCCAGGAGACGATCCAGCTGCACGGCGGCATCGGCATGACCGCCGAGTACTCCGTGGGCAGCTACGTCGCCCACCTCACCGCGCTCGACCACCTGCTCGGCGACGGCGGCCACCAGCTGCGCGGCCTGTCCGCGACGGTGCTGGACCACGAGGACGTCGACCCGCTGGCATGACAGTGAGGGTTCTCAGCCACCTGGTGGCTGAGAACCCTCGCTGATCGGTCCCGACCCGCTCGGGCGGCGCTCAGGCCTCGCCCGACCTCGCCCAGAGGTTGATGCCGGCGTCCACGGCGTGCTGGTCGATGACGGCCAGCTCGTCGTCGGTCAGCGCGGGGAAGTCGAGGGCGTCGAGGTTGGTGTCGAGCTGCTCCACCGACGACGCCCCGATCAGGGCCGAGGTCACCCGCCGGTCGCGCAGCACCCACTGCAGCGCCAGCTGGGCGAGCTTCTGGCCGCGGCCCTCGGCGATCGCGTTGAGCTTGCGGACGTGGGCGAGGGTCCCGTCGTCGAAGGACTCGCCCGGCAGCGTCGACGACTCGCCGCGAGCCGCCCGGGAGTCGTCCGGCACGCCGTCGAGGTAGCGGTCGGTCAGCAGCCCCTGGGCCAGCGGGCTGAACGCCATGCAGCCCATCCCCTGCTCCTCGAGCTCGTCGAGCAGGTCCTCCTCGATCCAGCGGTTGAGCATCGAGTACGACGGCTGGTGGATCAGCAGCGGCGTGCCCAGGTCGCGGGCGATCGAGGCCGCCTCCCGCGTGCGCGCCGCCGAGTACGACGAGATGCCGACGTACTGCGCCCGGCCGGAGCGCACCGCGTGGTCGAGCGCGGCCATCGTCTCCGTCAGCGGGGTGTCGGGGTCGAAGCGGTGGCTGTAGAAGATGTCGACGTAGTCGAGGCCCAGCCGCTTCAGCGACTGGTCCAGCGAGGCCAGCACGTACTTGCGCGAGCCGCCGCCCTGGCCGTAGGGGCCGGGCCACATGTCGTAGCCGGCCTTCGAGGAGATGATCAGCTCGTCGCGGTAGGGGGCGAAGTCGTCGCGCAGGTAGCGGCCGAAGTTCTCCTCCGCGCGGCCGTAGGGCGGGCCGTAGTTGTTGGCGAGGTCGAAGTGGGTGATGCCGCGGTCGAAGGCCCGGCGCAGGATCGCGCGCTGGGTCTCCTCCGGGCGGTCGGTGCCGAAGTTCTGCCACAGGCCGAGCGACAGCGGCGGCAGCTGGAGGCCGCTGCGCCCGGTGAACCGGTAGTCGAGGAGGTCGTAGCGGTCCGGGGATGCGTCGTAGGACATGGGCACAGCGTGCCACCGCCCCCAACCCGGGATAGTCCCCAACGTTCTGCACGCGGACCGGGGCGGATCCCGTGCACCTTGTTGGGGACTATCCCCCGACCCGGGCCCCGACCATCCGGCGGGCGAGCTCGACGTAGTGGGCGGCGACGTCGTCGGCGGTCCAACCGCCCTCGTCGCGGTACCAGCGGGCGACGTCGATGCCGAGCGAGAGCAGGGCGGAGGCGGTCATCGCGGGGTCGGGGGTGGTGAAGTCGCCGGCGGACGCGCCGCGCTCGAGCAGGTCGCGCACGACCCGGTCGATGCGCCGGCGCTGCTCGCCGATCTCGGCCTGGTGCTCGGCGGTGAGCGCGGCCATCTCGTAGTTCACGACCCGGGCGCTGGTGTGGTTGACGACGTGGTGGCGCACGAAGTCGGCCACCAGCCGCTCGAGCTGCTCGGTGGGGGTGCCGCCGGCGGCCACCGCGGACTCGCAGAGCGCGAGCGTGCGCTCGTGGCCCTCGCGGGAGATCAGGTGCAGCAGCTCCTCCTTGGAGCGGTGGTGCACGTAGAGCGCCGCCGGGCTCATGCCGGCCGCCGCCGCGATGTCGCGGGTGGTGGTGCCGTGGAACCCCTTGGCCGAGAACGCCGCGATGGCGGCCGCGAGCAGCCGGGCGCGGGCGTCCGGGCGCGGGTCGCCCTGGACCACGCCCGGCGCGGCACCGGGTGCACCGTTGACGTCCGCGACCATGCGAGCCATAGTAAGCAAGCGCTTAGTCCCTGGCAACGGTACGCCGGGACGCCGACATCGGAGGATGCATGCAGGGACTGCAGGGGAAGGTCGCGATCGTCACCGGCGCCAGCCGCGGGATCGGGCTCGGCATCGCCGAGCGGCTGGTCGCCGAGGGCGCCCGGGTGGTCGTCACGGCCCGCAAGCCGGAGGCGCTCGAGGAGGCCGTCGCCACGCTCGGCGGCCCCGAGAAGGCGCTGGGCATCGCGGGCAACGCCGGCGACGCCGACCACCGCGCCGAGGTCGTGGCGCGCACGGTCGAGACCTTCGGCAGCCTCGACCTGCTGGTCAACAACACCGGCATCAACCCGGCGTACGGCCCGCTCGTCGAGCTCGACCTCGACGCCGCCCGCAAGATCGTCGAGGTCAACGCGATCGCCGCGCTGGCCTGGGTGCAGGAGGCCCACCGCGCCTGGCTCGGCGAGCACGGCGGCGCGGTCGTCAACGTCTCGTCGGTCTCCGGCGTCAAGCCCGGCCCCCGGCATCTCGATGTACGGCGCCAGCAAGGCGATGCTGATCAGCCTCACCGAGAGCCTGGCCGTCGAGCTCGGCCCCGCCATCCGCGTCAACGCCGTCGCCCCGGCGGTGGTGAAGACCCGCTTCGCCACCGCGCTCTACGAGGGCCGCGAGGACGAGGTCGCCGCCGCCTACCCGCTCAAGCGGCTCGGCGTGCCCGAGGACGTCGGCAGCGTGGTCGCCTTCCTGCTCTCCGACGAGGCGGCCTGGATGACGGGTCAGACCCTCGTCGTCGACGGCGGCGTCACGCTGACCGGCGGCGTGTGATGGGCGCGCTGCGGGGGCGGGGCGCGGTCGTCACCGGCGCCGGCCACGGCATCGGCCGGGCGCTCGCGACCCGGCTGGCGGCCGAGGGCGCCCGGGTGGTGGTCAACGACCTCGACGCGGCCGCGGCGCAGGAGGTCGCCGCCGAGATCGGCGCCACCGCCGCCCCCGGCGACTGCGCCACCACGGAGGGCGTCACCGCCCTGGTCGAGCGGGCCACCGAGGTCCTCGGCCGGATCGACGTCTTCTGCGCCAACGCGGGCATCGACCGCACCCAGCCCGACAGCCTCCAGGCGTCCGACGACGACTGGGCGCGGATGATCGACACCAACGTGATGTCGCACGTGCGCGCCGCCCGGCTGCTCGTGCCGCGCTGGCTCGACGACGGGCAGGGCGGTCGCTTCGTGGTCACCGCCTCGGCCGCCGGGCTGCTCACGATGATCGGCGCCGCGCCGTACTCGGTCACCAAGCACGCCGCCGTCGGCTTCGCCGAGTGGCTCTCGGTCACCTACGGCGCCCGCGGCGTCACGGTGCAGGCGATCTGCCCGCAGGGCGTGCAGACCCGGATGCTCGACCAGGCCGGCCCGCTCAAGGACCTGCTCTCCCGCGACGAGGCGCTCACCCCCGAGCAGGTGGCCGACGCCTGGATCGCCTCGCTCGACGACGACCGGTTCCTCGTGCTCCCCACCCCGAGGTCGGCGCCTACTACGCCGCCCGCGCCACCGACACCGACGGCTGGCTGGCCGGCATGCGCCGCCTCCAGACCAAGGTGGACGGGCTCCTCTCGTGAGCGGCCGCGACCTCGCGAGCGTGGGCGTCCCCGGCCTCGACCTCACCGCGTTCCGCACCTGGTACGACGCCCAGCGGCCCGGCGAGGTCGACGGCGACCTGCGGGCGAGGGTGATCGCCGGCGGCAAGTCCAACCTGACCTACGAGGTCACCGACGGCACCTCGTGGTGGATCGTGCGTCGTCCGCCGCTGGGCCACGTGCAGGCCACGGCCCACGACATGGGTCGCGAGCACACGGTGATGACGGCGCTCGCCGACACCGACGTGCCCGTGCCGCGCACCTTCGCCCACTGCCCCGACGACAGCGTGCTCGGCGCCCCGTTCTACGTGATGGAGCGGATCGTCGGCACGCCGTACCGCACCGCCGCACAGCTCGCCGAGATCGGCCCCGAGCGCACCCGTGAGCTCGCCGACGCGATGATCGACGTGCTGGCCCGGCTGCACGCCGTCGACCCGGCCGAGGTGGGGCTCGCGGAGTTCGGACGACCGGCCGGCTTCCTCGCCCGGCAGGTGCGCCGCTGGGGCCGGCAGCTCGAGGGCTCGCGCAGCCGCGACCTGCCCGACGCCGACGCCCTGCTCGCCAGGCTCGCCGGCAGCGTGCCGGCCGGCGACGAGGACCGCGCCGCGGGCACCGGCGCCGGCATCGTGCACGGCGACTTCCGCCTCGACAACCTGCTGTCCGTGGCCGGTGACCCGGCGCCGGTGAAGGCGGTCGTCGACTGGGAGATGGCCACGCTCGGCGACTCCCTCACCGACGTGGCGCTGCTGCTGGTCTACGACCGGCTCGGCGACCTCGCCGGCGGCGCGGCCGTCGCCGACGCCAGCGCCGCGCCCGGCTACCCCACGCCGACGAGCAGCTCGAGCGGTACGCCGCCGCCAGCGGCCGCGACCTCGGCACCATCGACTTCCACCTCGGCCTGGCCCACCTCAAGCTCGCGGTGATCCTCGAGGGCATCCACTACCGCTTCCAGCACGGCCAGACGGTCGGCGAGGGCTTCGACGGCGTCGGTGACGCCGTCGAGCCGCTGCTCGCCGCCGGTCTCGCCGCGCTCGACTCCCACTCCTGACGAAAGGACCACCATGGACTTCACGTTCGACAGCCGCACCGAGGAGCTGAGCGCCGAGGTGCTCGCCTTCATGGACTCGCACGTCTACCCCAACGAGCACGTCTTCGACGAGCAGCTCGCGGCCCTCGACAACCCGTTCGCGTGGTCGACGGCGCCGGTGCTGCGGGAGATCCGGGCCGAGGCCCGCTCGCGCGGGATGTGGAACTTCTTCCTGCCCGGCGACACCGGCGGTCTGGGGGCCGGGCTCACCAACCTGCAGTACGCGCCGATCGCGGAGATCACCGGCCGCAGCGGCCACCTCGCCCCGGCAGCGTTCAACTGCGCGGCGCCGGACACCGGCAACATGGAGGTGCTGCACATGTTCGGCACCCCCGAGCAGAAGGAGCGGTGGCTCGACGCCGCTGCTCGACGGCGACCATCCGGTCGGCGTTCGCGATGACCGAGCCGGACGTCGCCTCCTCCGACGCCACCAACATCGCGACCAGCATCGTCCGCGACGGCGACGAGTACGTGCTCAACGGCCGCAAGTGGTGGATCACCGGGGCGGTCAACCCCGAGTGCGAGATCTTCATCGTGATGGGCAAGACCGACCCCGACGCCTCCCGGCACCGCCAGCAGTCGATGATCCTGGTGCCGCGCGACACCCCCGGGCTGACGATCGTCCGGCCGATGCACGTCTTCGGCTACGACGACCACGAGCACGGCGGTCACGCCGAGCTGCTCTTCGAGGACGTCCGGGTGCCGGCGTCCCACCTGATCGGCGAGGAGGGCCACGGGTTCGGGATCGCCCAGGCCCGTCTGGGTCCCGGTCGGATCCACCACTGCATGCGCGCGATCGGGGTGGCCGAGCGGGCCATCGAGCTGATGTGCCAGCGCGCCGAGAGCCGCGTGGCCTTCGGCCGGTCGCTGTCGCAGCAGGGCGTCGTCCGCGAGTGGATCGCCGAGTCGCGGGTGGCGGTCGAGCAGCTGCGGCTGCTGGTGCTCAAGACTGCGTGGCTGATGGACACCGTCGGCAACCGGGGGGCGCACACCGAGATCCAGGCGATCAAGATCGCGACGCCGAAGGTCGTCCAGGAGATCCTCGACCGGGCGATGCAGGTGCACGGCGCCGGCGGGCTGTCGCAGGACTTCCCGCTGGCAGCGTCGTTCGCCGGCATCCGCACGCTGCGCTTCGCCGACGGCCCCGACGAGGTGCACAAGAACTCGCTGGCCAAGGCGGAGATCGCCCGGCACTCCACCAGCGCGCAGGCACAGTAGGGGCCATGGACCTGTCCCTCTCCGACGAGCAGCAGGCGTTCCGCGACGCCGCCCGCGCCTTCCTCGAGAAGGAGGCCGTGCCGCACCGCACCGAGTGGGACCGCCGCGAGTCCGTCGACCTCGCGATCATCCCGAAGATGGCCGAGCTGGGCTTCTTCGGCCTCACCATCCCCGAGGAGTACGGCGGGCTCGGGGGCGACTACCTCACCTACGTCCTGGGCATGGAGGAGCTCGGCCGCGCCGACTCCGCGCTGCGCGGCATCGTGTCCGTCTCCAACGGCCTGGTGGGCAAGTCGATCCTCGGCTTCGGCTCCGAGGAGCAGAAGCACGAGTGGCTGCCCCGGATCGCCGACGCCACCAGCCTCGGCTGCTTCGGGCTCACCGAGCCCGGCACCGGCTCCGACGCCGGCAACCTCACCAGTCGCGCGGTCAAGGACGGCTCCGACTACCTGATCAGCGGACAGAAGCTCTTCATCACCAACGGCACCTGGGCCGACGTCGCGCTGGTCTTCGCCCGCACCGGCGGCGACGGGCCGCGCGGGGTCAGCGCCTTCCTGGTGCCCACCGACGCCGAGGGCTTCGAGGCCCGGGAGATCAAGGGCAAGCTCGGGCTGCGGGGCCAGGCCACCGCCGAGCTCTTCCTCGACGACGTCCGGGTGCCGGCGTCCGCCCTGCTGGGCGAGGAGGGGCAGGGCTTCAAGATCGCGATGACCACGCTCGACAAGGGGCGGGTCTCCGTCGCCGCGGGCTGCGTCGGCCTGGTGCAGGCCTGCCTCGAGAGCGCGGTGGAGTACGCCACCGGCCGCACCCAGTTCGGTCGGCCGATCGCGGGCTTCCAGCTGGTGCAGGAGCTGATCGCCGACATCTCCCTCGACGCCGACGCCGCCCGGCTGCTGGTGTGGCGCTGCGCCGACCTGATCGAGCGCGGCGAGCCGTTCGGGATCGCGGCGTCGAAGGCCAAGCTCTTCGCCTCCGAGGCCGCCGTCCGCGCCGCCAACGGCTGCATCCAGGTGCACGGCGGCGCCGGCTACGTCGACGACTACCCCGCGGAGAAGTTCCTCCGCGACGCCCGGGTGATGACGCTCTACGAGGGCACCAGCCAGATCCAGAAGCTGCTGATCGGCCGCGCCGAGACCGGCATCAACGCCTTCGTCTGACGCCGAGCCCCGCCGAGCCCCGCCGAGCCCCGCCGAGCCCCGCCCAGACGGGTCGTGTGCCCCACCACCAGCCCCAGCCCGGCCTCAGGCACACGACCCCGCCCAGCGGGACCGCCAGCCGGCACGAGCCCCGGAGTCCCCGCCCCGCCCCGCCAAGCCGGGTCGTGTGCCCGACCACCAGCCCCAGCCCGGCCCCAGGCACACGACCCCGCCCCCGCGAGCCCCCGCGAGCCCCCGCCGAGCCCCGCCCAGACGGGTCGTGTGCCCCACCACCAGCCCGAGCCCGGCCTCAGGCACACGACCCCGCCCCAGCGGGACCGCCAGCCGGCACGAGCCCCGGCGGCTCGACTACCCCGGCTCCCCCGCGGGACGCCGGCACTCGAGCACCCGGAAGCCCTTGGCGCTGGCCAGCCGCTCGGTCGGGTAGCCCTGCTCGACCAGCCAGCGCTGCAACGAGTCGGCGCCGAGGTTCTTGCCCACCACGAGCACCGCCCGGCCGCCGGGGACCAGCCGCGGGAGCCAGGTCAGCAGCAGCGCGTGGAGCGCCGGCTTGCCGATCCGGATCGGGGGGTTGGACCAGAGCTCGTCGAACGTCGCGTCCGGGTCGACGCCGTCGGGCACGGTGGCGCGGAAGCGGTCGGCGAGACCGAGGGAACGGGCGTTGTCGTTGGCCAGCAGCAGCGCGCGCTCGTTGACGTCGACGCCGGTGACCACCGCCGCGCCGGCAGCGGCGATGCCGAGGCCGATCACGCCCCAGCCGCAGCCCAGGTCGAGCACGCGTCCGGACGTCGGCGGCTCGGTCTCGCGGAGCAGTACCGAGGTGCCGAGGTCGACGCGGCCGCGCGAGAAGACGCCGGACCCGGTGGCGAGCTCCAGCTCGTGGCCCCAGGCGGTGACGGTCACCGGCTCCCGGCGGAAGGGCACCGAGGGGTCCGCGGTGAAGTAGTGCTCGCCCGGGTCGGGGGCCTCGTGCTCCTGCTCAGGCACCGGCCACCCGCTTCGCCCTCGTCTGCTCGGCCCGCGCAGCGAGCTCGTCGTCGGCCGGGTAGGCCACCTCCTCCAGGGTGAGCCCGTGGGCGTGCACCACGGTCACCGACGAGTCGCGGGCCGCGGCCGAGAGGATCTCACCGGCCCAGGCGACCGGGCGTCGACCGTCGCCGACCGCCAGCAGGCAGCCGACCAGCGAGCGGACCATGCTGTGGCAGAACGCGTCGGCCCGCACCGTGGCCTCGACCACGCCGTCCGGGCCACGCACCCACCCGAGGTCGAGCAGCGTGCGGATCGTGGTCGCGCCCTCGCGCTGCTTGCAGAACGACGCGAAGTCGTGCCGGCCGAGCAGCGTCGTCGACGCAGCGTTCAGCGCCTCGATGTCCAGCGGCCGACCCCAGGCCAGCACGTGGCGACGGGTCAGCGGGTCGAGGACCTCGGGCGAGTCGGCGACCCGGTAGGCGTAGCGCCGCCACAGCGCGCCGAAGCGGGCGTGGAAGCCCTTCGGGGCGACCGCGATCCGGCGTACCCGGACATCGGGAGGCAGGACGCCGTTGACCCTGCGGGCCAGCACGTCGGACGGCGGCTCGGCGACGTCGACGTCGACGTGCACGACCTGCCCCCGGGCATGGACGCCGGCGTCGGTCCGCCCGGCGCAGACCAGCGGGACCTCCGGCACCCGGAGCACGGTGGTCAGTGCGTGCGCGAGCTCGCCCTGCACGGTGCGCAGACCGGGCTGGGCGGCCCACCCGTGGAAGTCGGTGCCGTCGTAGGCAAGGTCGATCCGCAGGCGCACGCCGCCCAGTGTCCCAGGGGGTCATGGGGGCCCCGACAATGGGCACGTGGACCTCCTCGCCGACGCGCTGATCGTTCTCCCCGCACTCTTCTTCCTGGGCATGGGGCTGCTCGCGCTGGCTGCGCCCGACCGGGTGGTCGACCGGTTCGGCATCGCGGTCGAGACCGTGGCCGGCCGCACCGAGGTCCGCTCGGTGTACGGCGGCTTCGGGGTCGCCGCGGCCGGACTGCTGGCCTGGGCGGCGCTCACCGACGGCCGCGGGCAGCTGTGGATCCCCAGCGTGATCGCGGTGCTGACGTTCGGGATGGCCGCAGGCCGGGCGCTCTC
Organism: uncultured Actinomycetota bacterium; assembly: GCA_963834285.1. Taxonomy (GTDB): domain Bacteria; phylum Actinomycetota; class Actinomycetes; order Propionibacteriales; family Nocardioidaceae; genus Nocardioides. The sequence continues at coordinate 405,892 of CAWIAZ010000013.1, forward strand.
GCTACTGCTCGACCGCAGCCGCGGCTCGGCGGTGGTGTGGGGCTTCGTGGCTCTCGAGCTGGTGCTGGCCGTGGCGCTGTTCGGCTCGCACACGCTGCGCTGAGCCATTCACCGTGGTTCACGTGGCGAGGTGAGATAGCAGGACCGCGCCTATAGCGCCTGATTGGTGTCAGTGGTCGCTACACGCTGCCGGCCGAGCGTGCATGGCTCTTCTCCAACCCCACACGGTCACTGGTCGCCTGGAGGAAGCCAGCCATCTGCTGGAGGGCCTCAGGCGCCACGAGGGCCGAGCGCGATGACGTGCGGTCATCACCCGATATCCCGGCGAGGAGACGCTGGAACTGAACGATGGACGCCGCGACGGCGGTTGCCTTCGCCAGATCGAAGAGAGACCGCCCCTGGTTGGGGCCGGCGGCCACGATCTTCTTGCCCTCGCTGGTGTTCGGGCCGTCCTTGTTCAGCTCGGAGTGCGTCGGCGCTCCAGGACCGCACAGCTTCGGAAAATCCAGCAAGAACGTGCCACTGACGATGCCAGCAGGCAGGCTGGACAGCTCGATGTCCCACACGGGCATCGGATCCTGCTGCACATTCAGCTCGACCCAGTTCGAGTGTGCATAGAAGTCCTGCGTCGTGTGCAGCAAGCGGCCGAACGCCCCCAGCGCAGCGTCGTCGAGCCGGTTCGACTGCGCATCGATCAGGGTCCACTGGCTCGCGATCTGCTGCACTCCACAGTCGAAAGCACAGTTGTCGAAGTGGAGGCAGCTGTTGAACTGGTCGTGGTCGACCCACATGTTGCTCAGCACCACTCGTTGCAGTTGGCCTTCGTCGAGGCCCGGGGATAGAGCAGCATTGGCATCCATCGTGATCTGGGCGTGAACCCCCAGCTGAAATTCTGGTGTCGCGGCGGTCATCATGATCCTCGCTGTCGTGCGGTGGGATTGCCGTTGAGGACGCCCGGGATTCTCAAGCATCCTGGAATCGAGGTGGAAAGCTCAGTTCGGTGTTCGATTCAGCGGCGATCATCGTGCTGATGACGCCGGCATAGCCGACCAGGAAGTCCGGCGAGGTATCCATTGGGTAGTCACCGCTCCATCGGACTGCTCCGTCGTCTGCCGAGCTGACCTCGAAATGTGACAACCGATCGAACAGGTCAGTGACGCTGCTCAGCAGACTCTGATCCTTCAGCCGGGCGGCTGCCTGACGCAAGAACGAGATCGAACCTGCGAGTCCGTGGCACAAGGTGGGCGCGGCCGACCCCGATGTCGCTGCTGCTCCGCGCGCCGCCGATCGCACCAGCCACGCCAGGTCGATCTCGTCACTGAGCTCCGCGACGTCGAGGCAGCTCAACGCAAAGGTGCCGATCCCTCCTGCGCCATGGCACCAGTACGGTCCGGCACCAGGCCCTCCTGGTTCGCTGGGCCAGGCAGCCCCTGACCCGTCCGGCAGGATCGGAACCATCTCGCTCCCGAGGCGTCGCAGCACGCGTCGAGCAGCATCCAGGAACTCCGAGCCGCCTCCCGCCCTGGACAGCGCGATGAGCACATCGCCGATGCCTGCAGCGCCGTGAGCGTATCCAAGATGCGCCTGATCGCTCAGTGGACCGAAGCTCGGCGGAAAGCGCCACATCCCGCTGCGGCCCTCCTCACGCGCCAGCAGCTGCCTGCCCAGGTCGAAGGCACACGAGAGGTCGGCCCCCGCGTGCGTGAACTCCCAGAGACGCAGTTGGGCGAGAGCTCGCCCAGCCAGACCGGAGAACAAGTCGGGCGACCCGTGCTCGGCGGTGCTACTCCCCCGGATCAGGGCACTCCCACTGTCGATGGCGCTCTCGACCCCGAGCAGCAAACCAGCTCGCACGAGCGCCAGACCGACACCCGAGTCCCCTACGTAGAGGCCGGGCAGCGGGGCGCTCTCGTACAGCTTGTGTCGTGTGAGCCACTTGATGGCACCGATCGCGACCCGCGCGATCGACTCGTCTTGAGTGACGGCGTATCCGTCACAGAGCGTGATCAGAGTGCCGCTGACGCCGGCATTGATGTCCCTGAAGTTTCCGCCCTTGCCTCTCATGAAGAAGCTGCGCCAGGTGTATTCCTCGTCATCGACTCGCACGGCGTCCGCGCAGAGCGCTCGCAAGCCTCGCTGGATCTTGTCGTCGAGGCTCCACCGCGATCCGTCGGGTGGCAGCCCCGAGGTTGTCAGTTCCACCGACGGGGCCAACGGCAGCCGGCAGGTCGTGGCTGATTCCGCACGCCTGAGGTCGACGAGTACCGTCCCCATCTCCTGATAGCGCGAATCGGGGGCATCGCCCAGGCACCTTGCCGCGATGTCCGAGAAGTTTTGCGGCATGTGCTGACCCGGTCCGGTCAGCGGTCGGGTGCGCAGCAGCGCGGAGAGCTTGCCAGCCGACTCCGGATACAGGCTCGCACTCAGTCCCGTCGACACGAACAGCATGATGGCGCCGAAGCTGTAGATGTCGCTGACAGCACCGGCGGACCGCCCTTCGATGGCCTCGGGCGCCCTGTAGCCGTACGACATCAACGGAGTCGCCTGCTCACCGGCGAGTCGGCAGGACTCGAAGTCGCAGAGGCACACATCGTCGTTGTCGTCGATCAACACGTTGTCCGGCTTGAGGTCCCCGTAGACGTAACCATCGTCGTGAAGTAGGCAGAGCAACTGGCCGAGCTGGGACATCCACTTCGCCCGGATGGCCACCGCCACAGGGTCGCCCGTCCGCTCCGCGTCACCCATCCGGGCGGTCAGCGAGCGACCGGCGAGATCCTCGGTGACCAAGAAGGTGGCGTCCTCCTCGTCGACGAAGTCCAGGAGACTCGGAAATCCGCGTCTGCCGGCGAAGTGCCGGAGGACTGAGGCCTCGCGTCTGAGGCCGTCCCGGGCTGCCTGCTCTCCTGCCCCTCGGCTTGCCGAACGATTCGCTTCCTTGATGACACACGGTCGCAGCTCGGATGTGTCCATCGCTAGGGAGACGAAGTGCCGTGCGGTACTGCTGAGCAGCAGCACCCTCTTGTAGCGTCTGTCGAGTTCGGGGAGAGGCTTGCAGGCCTCGAGCACTCCGACCAGACGTCCTGAGACCCAGGCCGGTGTCTTGGGGTAGGGCAACCGCTCGTCCTCGACCAGATTCCCTTGCGTGTCCCGTACGGCCAGCGTCGGCACACCCCAAGGCGTCTGGAACGGAATGCCCTCGTGGGCTCCGTAGCGATAACTGACGATGCTGCCGGTGGCGTGTGCGAAGTCGTTGGGCACCATGGGTGCACGCACGTCGCAGGTGACCTCGTGAAGTTGACGTCCCATCCGCTCCGCATGAGCCTCGGTGCTGGGATACACCGTGATGAACTTGCCGACCTGGCTGAGCCCTGCAGCGCCCGAGTTGATACGGCGCAGCGATTCGACGCCATCCAGGACTTTGAAGTGGACGCTCTGCTCCAGGAGGACCGGCAACGCGCGAGTGAGAACGTCATCGATGCAGTTCTCGTCGGCAGAGATGTGGAGCTTCCATCCTTGCTCGATCGTGACGCAGTCGACCGGACAGACGCGCACGAACGGGTCCAGATCTCCCACTGACGGCAGGAGGAGATGCTGTCCCTCCAAGCCGGTCGAGACCAGGGACTCTCGAATTCGCTCGAACACAGTTGAGCTGTGCATGGTCTCCTCGATACTGCGAAGAATTCCGAGACGTCGCCTGCTTGGGGGACCCAAGCCGCAGGCCCCCCGAGCATGCGTGCGTGAGGCCTAGTCCATGCGACAGAGCCCGGGGATGCCGGGCACGGTGACCGCACAGGTGCACGGGCACAGGCTGACGATGCAGCTCGTGTCGGCGCAGGTGTTGGCACCCATCGTCACGGACGTGTTCTTGAGCAGTTCCACGTCATCGGTCGTGAGTTGAAACTCCGACAACGCAGCATTGGGATCGTTCTTCAGATGCTCGTGGTACTCCGGATCCTCGTACGCCCTGATGAGCGCTTTCGTGAGTCCGACGCGTGCGGCGTCGACGTCTGCAGCCATGCTCGCCTCCTTGTTGAGTGGACCGACTCAGCGTCGCGCCAGCGTCTGGGTTCAGCAATGAGCAAACATGCTTATCGGCTCGATCGCCGAGTGCGCACGTGTCGATGCATGCCGGGGGATGAAGCGTTCCGGCCGGCCGTGTCGGTCTCGTTCGAGTCGATGGGAATCAGCCCCAGAGCACGGGCACGCTGCACTGCCAGCAGCCGGTCGTGCGCGTCGAGCTTTCGGTAGATGTTCCCAAGATGCTTGTGCACCGTTCTGGTGGACACGTCCATCCGAGCCGCTATGGAGCGCGCCAAGAGCCCCTTCGCCAGCAGGCCGACGACTTCCAGCTCGCGCGCCGACAGATCGTCGGGACCTGGGTCGGCAGTAGGTGTAGCCGCACCCAACGGCGGTCTCGCGCCCATCCTCGAGCACAGGGTCCTATCGAATGCGCACAGAGGGCGCAGCGCCGACCTCAGGAGGTGTATTTCCCGCGGCTCGAAGTCTTGCGTGCGTGCCAGGAGCAGTATCCGAGTCTGGTCGTCCGAGGCGAGCAGAGGCAGCTGGGCAAGATCCTTACAGCCCAGCATCTCCCAGAGGAGCAGCGCCGACTCCGACTTCTGCCACAGCGCTGGCTCGAGGTCAGCCGACGCGAACATCGGTCGGTTCTCGAGTGCGAGCTGACGCACTAGGGACGGGAACTCGTGACCGAGCCGATGCGTGGCGTGCTCCACGCTGGCGGCGTCCACCGTGAGGGGCCAGCAGGTCGTTGCGCAAGCGCCTGCAGTCTTGTTGAGCAGCACGTACGCCGCGGTTGAAGCATCGGCTGCTTCACCTACTCGCTCGCAGAGGGCACGCTGGGGCGATTCGCCGACACTCACTGCCTCGAGCAAGTCGCTGAGGAGCTCAACTATCTCCCCACGACACCAACCGCTAAGACACATGAGCCCATCCCAGTCGCCGAGCACCGGAGATTTCTTTACTTTGCAGTCTGTCTCAGCTCGGGGCGGCAACCCATAGTCAAAGCGTGCCATTCCTGGAACGACATCGAGCATCAGTTCTCAATCGCTGCTGATTCGATCCGCTGCTGATTGGTGCTGACCAGATTGTCAGGTCCTGGGCCGAACGATCCGGGATCCCGCCGTCCCAACCGGCTCAGCCCAGCTCGTGGCGCCACGGCGGGTCGGCGCCGGGCCGCGAGACGGTGACCGCGGCGGCACGGGCAGCGTGGGCGAGGACCTCGGCCCGGTCGCGGTCGGGGTCGTCCCAGAGGGCGTCGATCAGCGCGGCGGCGAAGGTGTCGCCGGCGCCGATGGTGTCGGCGACCGTGACCGGCTCGGAGGCCACCGACACCTCGCCGTCGGCGGAGAACCAGGTCGCGCCGTCCGCGCCCCGGGTCAGCGCCACCGCCTCCGGCCCGAGCCGGAGCACGTGCGCGGCCGCCTCGTCGGTGCCGAGGGTGGGGTAGAGCACCGCCAGGTCCTCGTCGCTGACCTTCACCACGTGGGAGAGAGCGACCACGCGCTCGACCGCGGCGACCAGGTCGGGCCCCGTGCCGGTGATGGCCGGGCGGGCGTTGATGTCGTAGACGACGCGGCTGGTGGCGGGCAGGCGCTCCAGCGCCGCGACCACGTCGTCGCGGCCGGGAGCCGTGACGGCGCCGATGGAGCAGACGTGCGCGAAGCGTGGATCACCGACGTCGACCGCGCCCAACCGCCACTCGAGGTCGAAGGTGTACGACGCCGACCCGTCGGCGGCGATCTGCGCCGCGGCGGTCGCCGTGCGGTCGAGCACGTGCGGGTCGCTCGCCAGCTCGACCCCCGCCTCGGCGAGGTGCCGCCCAGGACCGCGCCGCGCTCGTCCGCGGCGTACGCCGTGGCGAAGCGGACCGGGCGGCCGAGCCGGGCGAGGGCGACCGCGACGTTGGCCGCGCTGCCTCCCGGCCGTTCGTCGACAGCCCCCTCCGCCGTCCGCACGACGTCGACCAGCGACTCCCCCAGGACCAGCACGTCAGAGACCATGCGCCCCATTCAATAGGGTCGGCCCATGGATGTCGCACCCCCGGACCCCACCGCGACGGAGTCGCCGTTCGAGCAGCTGCGGGTCCAGCTCGCCCGCCGGGTGGCCTCGGGCGAGCTGGCGCCGGGCGCCAAGCTGCCCACCGTCCGGGGTCTCGCGGAGCAGCTCGGGCTCGCCCCGGGCACCGTGGCCCGGGCCTACCGCGAGCTCGAGGCCGACGGGGTGCTCGTCACCGAGGGCCGCCGCGGCACGTTCGTCGCCTCCACCCGCGCCGCGTCGGACGAGACCGCGGCCCGGGCCACCGCCACCGCCGCCGCGACGACGTACGCCGCCACCGCCCGCCGCCTCGGGCTCGCGCTCCCCGAGGCGCAGCGCCTCGTGGAGGCCGCCTGGGGTCAGTCGGCCACGTCGTAGACGGCGAGCGCCATCCGGGCGTCGTCGCCGACCGTGCCCTGCAGGCGCACGACCACCTCACCCCCGGGCGTCACCTGCCCGATGCCCCCGGACGACGACGTGCTGAGCCGGCTCCGGAAGCTCGACCGGGCCACCCCGTCGACCGTCGGCTGGGCCGTGCCGATGCGACCCGTCATCAGCAGCCGCACCAGCTGGGGGCGCGCGCCCTCGGCGGCCCGGGTCGTCAGCAGCGTGTCGCCCGGCTCGCTGGACTCGACCCTGGCCAGCTCCCAGCGGTGCCCGAGGTCCTCGACCACGGCCGGCACCCGCTGCCCGGCGGCCCGGGGGCCCTCGCTGGACAGCTGGTAGAGCCCCAGTCCGATCTGCAGGTCGGGGTCGTCGACCAGCGGCCCGTCCACCCCGTCGGTGACCCGCATCCGGATCGTGCCCTCCGCCGGCCTGGCCATGGTGACGGTCGCCGATGACCCGGGGTCGAACGCGGACGTGTCGTTGCAGCTCGTGCCGAACCCACCCTCACTGCCGAGATCGACGTCCACGTAGGCCCCCTCCGGGGCACCCACGCACAGCTCCGCGTACCCCAGCAGTCCGGCCGGGACGACGGGACGGAGCGTGAGCTCGGCCTGACCCGGCTCGCCGATCACCGCGTCGACCAGGGTGCTGTCGGCGACGCTGCGGCGGAACGTGATCGCACCGTCGCTCACCCCCGGGGGCGTCCGGTCCGTGAGCGTGTAGACGGCGAGCCCGACGTCGGAGGTGTCCGAGCTGACCCTGACGTCGACCGGGGTTCCGGCCGACACGACCACGACGTCGCCGAAGTCCGGGACGTCGTAGGCCACCCCTCGGGCGTTGTCGCCACCGCGCACGGTCACCTGCTGGTCGTCGCTGTCGGTGGCCCAGCTGACCAGCCGCGGCGTGTCGCTCGGCTCGAGCTGCACGCGGACCCAGTGGCCGCCGTCGACGGTCTGCTCGACGGCGTAGGTGTAGCCGAGCGACGTCGAGCTCGGACGGCGCCTGCACCCCGACCACGGTCGGCCCGTCCGCGGGCAGGGGGCCGGCGTCAGGGCCGGGCAGCAGGGCGACCGCGCCGGCCACGACCAGGGCGGCCGTCGCCGTGCCCACGACGGCGGCGCGACGCCGACGTCGTGCGACGACGACCCGCTGGTGCACGGCCCCGACGCGGGTGGCGGTGTCGAGCTCCGGGAGGTCGGTGGCGTGCACCTCGAGGGTCGCGCGCAGCTCGTGGATACCGGTCATGAGATGGCCTCCTCGTCGGTGGTGGTGAGCGCGGGATCGATCCGCAGCTTCGCCAGGGCCTTGCTGGCCTGGCTCTTGACGGTGCCGACCGCGCACCCGAGGACGTCGGCGGTCTGGGCCTCGGTGAGGTCCTCGAAGTAGCGCAGCACCACGACCGCCCGTTGCCGCCGCGGCAGCCGCTCCATCGCGCGCCACAGGTCGTGCCCGGCCTCGACCGTGTCGGTGGCCTGCGGTGCCGCCCGCTCGGGCAGCTCCTCGGTGGCCAGCTCGCCGTTCCACCTGCGGCGCCACCAGGTGGCGTAGGTGTTGACCAGGATCCGGCGGACGTACGCCTCGGGGTGGTCCTCGACGCGCCCCCAGGCGAACCAGGCCTTGGCCAGCGCCGTCTGGAGCAGGTCCTCGGCGAGGGCGTGGTCGTGGGTCAGCAGGTACGCGGTGCGGAGCAGGGCCCCGGACCGGGCGCCCACGAACTCGTCGAAGTCGGGCGCCCGCCCCATGCCGCCTCCCGAGCGTCGCTGGGGCGCCTGGGACTGCGCCTCCGTGGTGATCATGTCAGGTCTGACCCCCGGCCCCGACGAAAGGTTGCCTGCGGTCCTCGGCAGGACGCGGAGGGGACCCGACGGGGGAAGAGCCCCGATTGTTACCAAGTCTGTTACCAAACCCTGGCCAGGTTGTGGATTTCGCGTAGGACGGTCGTGGGGCCCGCGGCCGTAGTGTTCTGGTTGTCAGCAGGAGCCGGGGGCACCGGCTGACGCACAGGAGAATCGGTTGGCTGGGGGGCTGACCGCGATCTCCTCGAACAGAAGTTGACCCGCTTGCCGCGTCGGGGGACGCCGCTCGTGGGTCCTTCTGCATTTTCGAGCCCCGTGGCTCTTGCTGTGGCCCGGCTCGCTGGGCCACAGCAAGAGCCACGTCAGGCCGACAGGTTGAGGAGCGTCGGCTCGGCCCGGAGCGCGCGATCGAGCCCCTGCCTCCGAACCTGTGAGGAGGCAGACCAGGGCGAGAGGTTGAGGAGCGTCGGCTCGGCCCGGAGCGCAGCGACGGGCAGAGCGACGCGTCTCGAAACCCGGTGCGCGCATCGCACTCGGCGGCACCGCATCACGCGGACCGCACCGAGGCGGTTTCGTGGCTCGCTGGCGCTCGCACCTCAACCACCGCGGACCGCGGCACGACGACGGCCCGCCACCCAGCGGGGTGACGGGCCGTCGTACGGACCAGGCGGTCAGGCCTTGTCGGACTCCTCAGCGGACTCCTCGGCAGGTGCCTCGTCGGCGACGGGCTCCTCCTCGGCGACCACGCTCTCCTCGGTCGAGGCCTCCTCCGTCATCGACGTGGGAGCCTCCTCGACCGTCTCGTCGGTGGTCTCGTCCGGGGTCTCCTCGGTCGCCGCAGGGGCGGCCGGGGTCTCGGCCTTGGCCGACGTGGCCGGCTTCGTCTTCGGGGCCGAGGGGGTGTAGTCCTCGGTCACGAGCTCGATCACGGCCATCGGCGCGTTGTCGCCCTTGCGGGGACCGATCTTGGTGATCCGGGTGTAGCCGCCGGGACGCTCCGCGAAGGTCGGGGCGATCTCGGTGAAGAGCACGTGCACGACGCCCTTGTCGCGGACGGTCTTGAGGACCTCGCGACGGTTGTGCAGCGGGTTGACGCCGTTGTGGGCGTTCTTCGCCTTCGTGATCAGCTTCTCGGCGTGCGGGCGCAGGGCCCGGGCCTTGGCCTCGGTGGTCGTGATCCGACCGTGCTCGAAGAGCTGGGTGGCCAGGTTGGCCAGGATCAGCCGCTGGTGGGCCGGGCTACCGCCGAGGCGGGGGCCCTTGGTGGGCTTGGGCATTGCTCTGCTCTCGATTCTCCCCGGCCGTACCAGGTACCGGGGTTAGAGGATTCTCTGGATCAATCAGGTGCTGCGGGCCGGCAGCGTGTCGGCCTCCGAGTGACCCCAGCGGCGGCCAGGGCACGAGCGGAGGCCGACACGCTCGGCCAATTCAACTCAGTACTGCTCGTCCTCGACGAACGCGTCGTCGTCGTCGTCGCCGTACGCAGCCAGGGCCGCGTGCGGGTCGAAGCCGGGGGCGCTGTCCTTGAGGGACAGACCCATCTCGACCAGCTTGGCCTTGACCTCGTCGATCGACTTGGCGCCGAAGTTGCGGATGTCGAGCAGGTCCTGCTCCGAGCGGCTGATGAGCTCACCCACGGTGTGGATGCCCTCGCGCTTGAGGCAGTTGTAGGACCGCACGGTCAGCTGCAGGTCCTCGACCGGGAGGGCGAGGTCGGCGGCGAGCTGCTCGTCGACGGGCGACGGGCCGATGTCGATGCCCTCGGCCTCGACGTTGAGCTCGCGGGCCAGGCCGAAGAGCTCCACCAGCGTCTTGCCGGCGGACGCGATGGCGTCCCGAGGCAGGATCGAGGGCTTGGTCTCGACGTCGATGACCAGCTTGTCGAAGTCGGTGCGCTGCTCGACTCGGGTGGCCTCGACCTTGTAGGTCACCTTGAGGACCGGGCTGTAGATCGAGTCGACCGGCATCCGGCCGATCTCGTTGTCGGCGCCCTTGTTCTGGACGGCCGACACGTAGCCGCGGCCCCGCTCCACGACCAGCTCCATCTCCAGCTTGCCCTTGTCGGACAGCGTGGCGATCTTCAGGTCGGGGTTGTGGACCTCGACACCGGCGGGCGGTGCGATGTCGGCGGCCGTGACGGCGCCGGCACCGGACTTGCGCAGGTACATGGTGACCGGCTCGTCGTGCTCCGAGGAGACGACGAGGCCCTTGAGGTTGAGGATGACCTCGGTGACGTCCTCCTTGACGCCCTCGATGGTCGAGAACTCGTGGAGGACGGTGTCGACCTTGATGCTCGTGACCGAGGCACCGGGGATCGACGACAGGAGCGTACGGCGGAGCGAGTTGCCCAGGGTGTACCCGAAGCCGGGCTCCAGGGGCTCGATGACGAACCGCGACCGGAACTCGTCGACGGTCTCTTCCGACAGGGTGGGGCGCTGTGCGATGAGCACTTGTTCTGTTCCTTCCCGGGTCGACCGCTATTTGACGACCCAGACTGCTGTGCGAGTGATGAAGGTTCCGCTGGGGCCCGACCCTGGACTGCGGGGTCTGGGGCGGAGCCCCAGCGGGGGATCCCGGGGGCGGAGCCCCCGGGCGTCTTACTTCTTCGAGTAGTACTCGACGATGAGCTGCTCCTGGATCGGGAGGTCGATCTGCTCCCGGACCGGACGCTGGTGCACGAGGATCCGCATCCGCGTCGGCAGGACCTGCAGCCAGGCCGGGACGACGCGCTCGCCGTGGGTCTCACGGGCGATGATGAACGGCGTGGTCTCCAGCGACTTCTCGCGCACGTCGATGATGTCGTAGTCAGTGACCTGGAAGGACGGGATGTCGACCTTCTTGCCGTTGACCTTGAAGTGACCGTGCACCACGAGCTGGCGCGCGTGGCGACGCGTCCGGGCGAACCCGGCGCGGTAGACCACGTTGTCGAGGCGGCACTCCAGCAGCTGCAGCAGGTTGTCGCCCGTCTTGCCCTGCCGGCGCGAGGCCTCGGTGTAGTAGTTGTGGAACTGCTTCTCCATCACGCCGTACGTGAAGCGGGCCTTCTGCTTCTCGCGCAGCTGGAGCAGGTACTCGCTCTCCTTGATGCGGCCGCGGCCGTGCATGCCGGGAGGGTAAGGGCGCTTCTCGAAGGCCGAGTCGCCGCCGACGAGGTCGACACCGAGACGGCGCGACTTCCGGGTCATGGGTCCGATGTAGCGGGCCATGTCAGAACTCCTTTGTCAGTCTCGGGGTCAGACGCGCCGGCGCTTGGGCGGGCGGCAACCGTTGTGTGGGGCGGGGGTGACGTCCTGGATGGTGCCGACCTCGAGGCCGATCGCACCCAGGGAGCGGATCGCGGTCTCGCGCCCGGAGCCGGGGCCCTTGACGAAGACGTCGATCTTCTTCATGCCGTGCTCCATCGCCCGACGTCCGGCGGCCTCGGCGGCCATCTGCGCGGCGTACGGGGTGGACTTGCGCGAGCCCTTGAAGCCGACGGTGCCGGCAGAGGCCCACGAGATCACCGCCCCCGTGGGGTCGGTGATGGTGACGATGGTGTTGTTGAACGTGCTCTTGATGTGGGCTTCGCCCTGAGCGATGTTCTTCTTTTCCTTGCGGCTGGACCTTCTTGGCCCCGGCCGCGCGAGCCTTGGGAGGCAT
>CAWIAZ010000014.1:0-88650 GCA_963834285.1 uncultured Actinomycetota bacterium
GCTCGCGGCACCGGCGAGCCTCACCGAGGCGCTCGAGGGCTACGGCGCGGTCGGCGTCGACACCTCGCGCACCGCCTGGCCCTGGCTGGGGCTGCTGGCCGGCCTGCTGGCCACCGGTGCCGCCGCGGTCGCCACCGTCGACGCGCGCGGCTGGCCGGAGATGGGCAGCCGCTACGACGCGCCGGTCGCGACGGGCACGGGCGCACCGGGCGCCGGAGGTGGTGCGGTCGCTCGCCGCGCGGGCAGACCAGGACGACGACGCCACCAACCTCGACCTGTGGCGTGCGATGGACGACGGCCACGACCCGACGCAGTGAGGCACGCCGCGCGGGTTCTGAATAGAATGCGTGCGGCAGAGCCCCCGATTGACCAGGAGTGACGCATGTCTGACAACCACGGCAACACCCCGGCGGCCTGGACCGCGGTGGTGGTGGGGCTGGTCGGCTTCGTGGTCGGCGGCGTCGGCCTGATGCTGTCGCCGGTCAGCATGCCGATCTTCTACGTCGGCGTCGGCGATCGTCGTCGCGTCCGGCGTGCTGTTCCTCGCGATGGCCAAGATGGGCTTCCACAACGCGGAGCACCACCACTGACCGTCGGGTCGACGGCACCGCCCGTCCCGGCACCGGCCCCGCCCGAGCGGGGACGGCGTGCGCGGCTGCTCGCGCCCGCGCTCGTGGTCGGCGGGCTCGGCCTCGCGACGCTGGCGCTGCACCTGCGCGACCCGCACCAGGCCGGCAGCTGGGGCCTGTGCCCGAGCGCCCTGCTCGGCTGGTGGTGCCCGGGCTGCGGCGGCCTGCGCGCCGTCCACGACCTCACCCACCTGCAGGTCGCCGACGCCGCGTCCAGCAACCTCGCGCTCGTGGTCGCGATCCCGGTCTTCGCGGGTGGTTCGGCTGGTGGCTGGTGCGGCGCTGGCGTGGCGGGCGAGCGGCCCGTGCCGGTGACGACCTGGCTGCCGCTGCTGGTCACCGCGGTGACCGTGGTCGCGGTCTTCACGGTGCTGCGCAACACCGCTGCCGGGGCCTGGCTCGCGCCCTGATGCGGGTCGGGCCGGCTCGGCCCGCGTGCCACACTTTCCCCGACCCCGCACCACCGTCCCACCCAGATCCGGAGGCCCGTCGTGTCCGTGCTCGACGACATCGTCGACGGGGTACGACGCGACCTCGCGGAGCGTGAGGCCGCCGTCCCGCTGGCCGACCTGCGCGCCGCGCTGAGCGACGCCGACGCCCCCCGCGACCCGCTCCCGCACCTCCGCTCCGCCGGCTCGAGCGTGATCGCCGAGGTCAAGCGGCGCTCGCCGAGCAAGGGCGACCTCGCCGAGATCCCCGACCCCGCCGCGCTCGCCGTCGAGTACGCCGCCGGCGGGGCCGCCGCGATCAGCGTGCTCACCGAGCAGCGCCGCTTCGGCGGCAGCCTCGCCGACCTGCGCGCGGTCCGTGCCGCGGTCGACACCCCGCTGCTGCGCAAGGACTTCATCGTCTCCACCTACCAGCTGGTCGAGGCCCGCGCGGCAGGCGCCGACCTGGCGCTGCTGATCGTGGCCGCGCTCGACGACGACACCCTGCGCCGGCTGCACGACGAGGCCCGCGAGCTGGGCCTGGCGGTGCTGGTCGAGGTGCACGACGAGGCCGAGACGGCGCGGGCGGTGGCGCTCGGCGCCGAGCTGGTCGGGGTCAACGCGCGCAACCTCAAGACGCTCGCCGTCGACCCCGACACCTTCGGCCGGCTGGCGCCGCTGGTGCCCGACGACCGGGTGCTGGTGGCCGAGTCCGGGATCCTGAGCCCCACCGACGTGAAGCGCTTCGTCTCCGAGGGCGCTCGGGCCGTCCTGGTCGGCGAGGCCCTGGTGAAGGACGGGGCGCCCCGCGCGGCCGTCGCCGCGATGACGGGGGTGGAGGCATGACGACCTACGACGCCGACGAGCGCGGCTGGTTCGGCGACTTCGGCGGGCGGTTCATGCCCGAGGCCCTGGTCGCCGCCCTCGACGAGCTGACCGAGGCCTGGCAGGACGCGATGGCCGACCCCGGCTTCCTGGCCGACTTCGACGCCATCCTGCGCGACTACGCCGGCGTCCCGAGCCAGCTCTACGAGGCCGAGCGGCTCGGCGCGACCGTCGGCGCCCGGATCCTGCTCAAGCGCGAGGACCTCAACCACACCGGCGCCCACAAGGTCCGCAACGTGATGGGCCAGGCGCTGCTCACCAAGCGGATGGGCAAGACCCGCGTGATCGCCGAGACCGGCGCCGGGCAGCACGGCGTGGCCAGCGCCACGGCCGCGGCCTACTTCGGGCTCGACTGCACCGTCTACATGGGCGCGGTCGACGTGAAGCGCCAGGCGCTCAACGTCGCGCGCATGCAGCTGCTCGGCTCGAAGGTCGTGCCGGTCGACTCCGGCAGCGCCACGCTCAAGGACGCCATCAACGAGGCCCTGCGCGACTGGGTCGCCTCGGTCGACCACACGGCGTACCTCTTCGGCACGGCCGCCGGCCCGCACCCCTTCCCGAGCATGGTGCGCGACTTCGCCCGCGGCATCGGCGACGAGGCGCGGGCCCAGTGCCTCGAGCGCTACGGCCGGCTCCCCGACGCCGTGGCCGCGTGCGTCGGCGGCGGCTCCAACGCGATCGGGCTGTTCCAGGCGTTCCTCGACGACGAGTCGGTCGCGATCCACGGCTACGAGCCCGGGGGGGAGGGCGTCGAGACCGGTCGCCACGCCGCCACCATCCACGCCGGCGAGAGCGGGGTGCTGCACGGCGCCCGCACGTTCGTGCTCCAGGACGACGACGGCCAGACGATCGAGTCGCACTCGATCTCCGCCGGCCTCGACTACCCCGGGGTGGGCCCGCAGCACGCGCACCTGGCCCGCACCGGCCGGGCGACCTACACGCCGGTCACCGACGACGAGGCGATGCAGGCGATGGCGCTGCTCAGCCGCACCGAGGGCATCATCCCCGCGATCGAGTCCGCGCACGCGATCGCCGGGGCGCTGCGGCTGGCCGAGCGACCTGGCCGCCGAGAAGGGCCCCGAGGCCACGGTGCTGATCAACCTCAGCGGTCGCGGCGACAAGGACATGGAGACCGCGCTGGAGTACTTCGGCCTGGGCGAGGAGCGCGCCGCCGACCGCCGGTCGGCGAGCCGGGCCAGCGTCCGGGCGAGGAGGCGCTGCGATGAGCGTCAGCACCGCCTTCGACACCGCCCGCGCCGAGGGTCGCGCGGCGCTGGTCGGCTACCTCCCGGCCGGCTTCCCCGACGTCGCCGGGCGGCATCGACGCGCTCCGGGTGATGGTGGAGTCCGGCTGCGACGTGATCGAGGTGGGCCTGCCCTACTCCGACCCCGTGATGGACGGGCCCACGATCCAGGCCGCCGCCCAGCAGGCGCTCGAGGCCGGGGTGCGCACCGCCGACGTGCTGCGCACGGTCGAGGCCGTCGCCGCCACCGGCACGCCGACGGTCGTGATGACCTACTGGAACCCCGTCGAGCGCTACGGCGTCGAGCGGTTCGCCACCGACCTCGCCTCCGCCGGGGGAGCGGGCCTGATCACGCCCGACCTCACGCCCGACTTCGCGCCCGAGTGGAACGCCGCCGCCGACGCGCGCGACCTCGACAAGATCTACCTGGTGGCGCCGTCGTCCACCGACGCCCGGATCGCGATGACCACCGCCCACTGCCGCGGCTTCGTCTACGCCACCGCGGTGATGGGGGTGACCGGCGCCCGCGACGCGAGCAGCGACCTCGCCGCGCCGCTGGTCGCCCGCACCCGGCGCGCCACCGACCTGCCGGTCGCGGTGGGGCTCGGCGTCAGCTCCGGCGCCCAGGCGGCCGAGGTGGCGGCGTACGCCGACGGGGTGATCGTGGGCTCGGCCTTCGTCCGCACCCTGCTCGACCACGCCGACGACCGGGCCGCCGGTCTGCGCGCGCTGGCCGCGCTCACCGAGGACCTGGCGGGTGGTGTCCGTGCGTAGCCGGCTGGTCGCCCTGGTCGTCGCGGCCGTGCTCGGGCTGAGCGCCTGCGGCGGCGCCGCTGCCGACGGCGCGTTCACCGGGAAGGTGCTCGACAACCCCTACGCCGCGCCGACCACGCCGCTCACCGACACCGACGGGCAGCCCTACTCGCTCGCCGCCGACACCGACAAGCGGCTCACGCTGGTCTTCTTCGGCTACGTCAACTGCCCCGACATCTGCCAGTCGGTGATGGGGGCGCTCGCCTCGGCGATGACCCGGCTCGACGAGTCCGACCGGGCGCAGGTCGACGTGGTGTTCGTGACCACCGATCCCGCCCGTGACGACGAGCAGGCCCTGCGCACCTACCTCGACCGGCTCGACCCCTCGTTCATCGGGCTCACCGGCGACCTCGACACGATCGTCGAGGTCGGTGCCGACCTGGCGATCGGCGTCGACACGGTCGACCCCGGCGGGCACACGACGTCGATCATGGCGATCGACAGCGCCGACGAGTCGCCCGTCTACTGGAGCGAGCAGACCTCCGCGGCTCAGTTCGCGGCCGACATCCACGCCCTGCTGGAGGACTGACCCACGTGACGATCCTGGCCGCGGCGACCGCGCTCACCATTCCCAGCCCCGCCCAGGGGGTGTGGCACCTCGGGCCGGTCCCGATCCGCGGCTACGCGCTGTGCATCATCCTCGGCATCGTCGCCGCCGATCTGGATCGGCGAGCGCCGCTGGGTGGCGCGCGGCGGTCGACCGGGCGACGTCCAGGACCTCGCGGTGTGGGCGGTGCCGTTCGGCATCGTCGGCGCCCGGCTCTACCACGTGATCACCGACGCCGGTCTCTACTTCGGCGAGGGCAAGAGCGCCGTGGCCGCGCTGTACGTCTGGCGCGGCGGCCTCGGCATCTGGGGCGGGGTCGCGCTCGGCGCGCTGGGCGTGGTGCTCGGGGCCCGCACGAAGGGCATCCGGCTGCTGCCGGTGCTCGACGCGATGGCGCCCGGCGTGCTGATCGGGCAGGCGCTCGGCCGGTTCGGCAACTGGTTCAACCAGGAGCTCTTCGGCCGTCCCACCGACCTCCCGTGGGCGCTGTCGGTCAGCGACGACACGGCCCTGGGCGCCGGCTTCCCGGCCGGCACCACGTTCCACCCCACGTTCCTCTACGAGGCGCTGTGGAACCTCGGCGCCTTCGGCCTGGTGATCTGGGCCGACCGCCGGTTCCGCCTCGGCCACGGCCGGGTGATCGCGCTCTACGTCATGACCTACACCGCCGGCCGCGGCTGGATCGAGTACCTCCGCATCGACCCGGTCGAGCTCGACGACATCGCCGGGCTGCGGCTCAACGTCTGGGTCTCGATCGTGTGCTTCGTGGCTCGCCGCCGCCTTCTTCGTGTGGCAGGGACGCCGACGTCCGGGCCGCGAGGACGTCGTCTACGTCGACGGGCGGGAGCCGCACGTCGACGGCGCCGCGAGCCGCCCCTGCCGGGGGTGCGGTCCCACCGGCTGAGACGGCCGCCCCGGGACCGTCGACGCGGGCGACGGCGGACACGGCCGTCGAGGCACGGCGGGGCGACGAAGGCGCACCCGGCACCTAGGCAGCACCGGGATCCGCCCGGTGGCCCCTGACCCGGTGGTAGCCTGAGGTCTCCGCCGCGTGGGCCAACGTTGTCCCCTGCGCCCATGATGCGAACGGCCCCGGCCGATCCGCACGTCGACGACGGGAGAACCCCAGTGCCGTATCCGCACGCGTTCCCGCCGCACCAAGGTCTCTACGACCCCGCGAACGAGCACGACGCCTGTGGCGTCGCCTTCGTCGCGACCCTCACTGGTGAGGCCACCCACGACATCGTTGCCAAGGCGCTCACCGCCCTGCGCAACCTCGACCACCGCGGTGCCGCCGGCGCCGAGGTCAACTCGGGCGACGGCGCGGGCATCCTGATGCAGGTGCCCGACGCGTTCCTGCGCGCGGTGACGGCCGAGGCCGGCTTCGAGCTGCCCACCCGGCACTCCTACGCCGTCGGCACGGCGTTCCTGCCGGGCGACGACGAGCACGTCGCCAAGACCCGCCGCCAGATCGAGGACCTCGCCGACGAGGAGGGCCTCACGGTCCTCGGGTGGCGCGAGGTGCCGACCGACCCCGAGATCCTGGGCAGCACCGCCCGCGGCGTGATGCCGACGTTCAGCCAGCTCTTCGTGGCCGCGCGTGGGCAGCGCCTCAGCGGCATGGCGCTGGAGCGGCTGGCTACTGCCTGCGCAAGCGTGCCGAGCACGAGACCGACGTCTACTTCCCGTCGCTGTCGTCGCGCACGCTCGCCTACAAGGGCATGCTCACCACCGACCAGCTCGACAACTTCTACCCCGACCTGGTCGACGAGCGGATGGCCTCGGCGCTGGCCGTCGTGCACTCGCGGTTCTCCACCAACACGTTCCCGTCGTGGCCGCTGTCGCACCCGTTCCGCTTCATCGCGCACAACGGCGAGATCAACACCGTGATGGGCAACCGCAACTGGATGCGGGCCCGCGAGGCGCTGCTGTCCTCCGACCTGATCCCCGGCGACATGGAGCGGCTCTTCCCGATCTGCACCGCGGGCGCCTCCGACTCCGCGTCGTTCGACGAGGTCCTCGAGCTGCTGCACATGGGCGGCCGGTCGCTGCCGCACTCGGTGCTGATGATGATCCCCGAGGCCTGGGAGAACCACACCGAGATGGAGGAGAGCCGGCGCGACTTCTACTCCTTCCACTCCGCGCTCATGGAGCCCTGGGACGGGCCCGCCTGCGTGGTCTTCACCGACGGCTCGCAGATCGGCGCGGTCCTCGACCGCAACGGGCTGCGCCCCTCGCGCTACTGGGTCACCGACGACGGTCTGGTCGTGCTCGCCTCGGAGGTCGGCGTGCTCGACCTCGACCCCGCCTCGATCGTCCGCAAGGGCCGGCTCCAGCCGGGTCGGATGTTCCTCATCGACACCGACGAGCACCGGATCATCGAGGACGAGGAGATCAAGGCCGAGCTCGCGTCCGAGCACCCCTACGGCGAGTGGTTGCACGCCGGGCTGATCCACCTCAACGACATCCCGGACCGTGAGCACGTCGTGCACACCCACGCCTCGGTCACCCGTCGCCAGCAGATCTTCGGCTACACCGAGGAGGAGCTGCGGGTCCTGCTGACCCCGATGGCCCGCACCGGCGCCGAGCCGATCGGTTCCATGGGCACCGACACGCCCATCGCCGCGCTCAGCGACAAGCCACGGCTGCTGTTCGACTACTTCAGCCAGCTCTTCGCCCAGGTCACCAACCCGCCCCTCGACGCGATCCGCGAGGAGCTCGTGACCTCGCTCAACGGCACGATCGGGCCGGAGTCCAACCTGCTCGAGCCCCAGGCGGCGTCCTGCCGCCAGGTGGTGCTGCCGTTCCCGGTCATCTCCAACGACGACCTGGCCAAGATCCGGCACATCAACCGCGACGGCGACATGCCCGGCTTCATCACCCACGTCGCCCGCGGCCTCTACGACGTCGAGGGCGGCGGCGAGGCGATGGCGGCGCGGATCGAGGAGATCTGCGCCGAGGTCAGCGAGGCGATCGCCGGGGGAGCGCGGATCATCGTGCTCTCCGACCGGCACTCCACGGCCGAGCTCGCGCCGATCCCGTCGCTGCTGCTCACCGGCGCGGTCCACCACCACCTGGTCCGCGAGAAGACCCGCACCCAGATCGGCATGCTGGTCGAGGCCGGTGACGTCCGCGAGGTGCACCACGTGGCGCTGCTCGTCGGCTACGGCGCGGCCGCGGTCAACCCCTACCTGGCGATGGAGTCGGTCGAGGACCTGGCGCGCGAGGGCTACTACGTCACGGTCGAGCAGGAGCAGGCGGTCGCCAACCTGGTCCGGGCGCTCGGCAAGGGCGTGCTGAAGGTGATGTCGAAGATGGGCGTCTCCACCGTGGCCTCCTACACGGGTGCCCAGATCTTCGAGGCGGTCGGGCTGTCGCAGTCGGTCGTCGACAGGTACTTCACCGGCACGACGTCCAAGCTCGGCGGCATCGAGCTGTCGACGATCGCCGAGGAGGTCGCGCGGCGGCACGCCACGGCGTACCCGCGCGGCGGGATCCTGCCCGCGCACCGCGAGCTGAACATCGGCGGCGAGTACCAGTGGCGCCGCGAGGGCGAGCCGCACCTGTTCGACCCCGAGACCGTCTTCCGGCTGCAGCACTCCACCCGCGCCGGGCGCTACGACGTGTTCAAGCAGTACACCTCGGCGGTCGACGAGCAGTCCGAGCGGCTGATGACGCTGCGGGGGCTGTTCCGCTTCCGCGACGCCGAGGCGATCGGCCGCACCCCGGTGCCGATCGAGGAGGTCGAGCCGGTCTCCGAGATCGTCAAGCGCTTCTCCACCGGCGCGATGTCCTACGGGTCGATCTCGCAGGAGGCGCACGAGACGATCGCGGTCGCGATGAACAGGCTCGGCGCCAAGTCCAACACCGGTGAGGGCGGCGAGGACGCCGAGCGCCTCTACGACCCGGAGCGCCGCAGCTCGATCAAGCAGGTCGCCTCGGGCCGGTTCGGCGTGACGTCGGAGTACCTCACCAACGCCGACGACATCCAGATCAAGATGGCCCAGGGCGCCAAGCCCGGCGAGGGCGGGCAGCTGCCCGGCAACAAGGTCTACCCGTGGGTCGCCAAGACCCGCTACTCGACCCCGGGCGTGGGCCTGATCAGCCCGCCGCCGCACCACGACATCTACTCCATCGAGGACCTCGCGCAGCTGATCCACGACCTGAAGAACGCCAACCCGTCGGCCCGCGTGCACGTGAAGCTGGTCTCCGAGGTCGGCGTCGGCACGGTCGCCGCCGGCGTCTCGAAGGCGCACGCCGACGTGGTGCTGATCTCCGGCCACGACGGCGGCACGGGCGCCTCGCCGCTCACCTCGCTCAAGCACGCGGGCGGTCCGTGGGAGCTGGGGCTCGCCGAGACCCAGCAGACCCTGCTGCTCAACGGCCTGCGCGACCGGATCGTGGTGCAGACCGACGGTCAGCTCAAGACCGGTCGCGACGTCGTCGTCGCCGCGCTGCTGGGGGCCGAGGAGTTCGGGTTCTCGACCGCGCCGCTGGTGGTGTCCGGCTGCATCATGATGCGGGTCTGCCACCTCGACACGTGTCCGGTGGGCGTGGCCACGCAGAACCCCGTGCTGCGGGAGCGCTACACCGGCAAGGCCGAGTACCTCGTCAACTTCTTCACCTACATCGCCGAGGAGGTCCGCGAGCTGCTCGCCCAGCTCGGGTTCCGCACGCTCGAGGAGGCCGTCGGCCAGGTGGGGGCGCTCGACACGGTGCAGGCTGTCGACCACTGGAAGGCCTCGGGGCTCGACCTGTCCCCGGTGCTGCACGCTCCCGACACCAGCCACTTCCCCGACCAGGACCTCCACCACACCAAGGCGCAGGACCACGGCCTGGAGAAGTCGCTCGACGTCACCGAGCTGGTCCCGCTGGCGCAGCCGGCGCTGGAGTCCGGCGAGCCGGTGCGGGCCCAGGTCGCGATCCGCAACGTCAACCGCACCGTCGGCACGATCCTCGGCCACGAGGTCACCAAGAAGTACGGCGGCGACGGGCTGCCCGACGGCACCATCGACCTCACGTTCCTCGGCTCCGCCGGGCAGTCCTTCGGCGCGTTCGTGCCGCCGGGGATGACCCTGCGCCTCGAGGGCGACGCCAACGACTACGTCGGCAAGGGACTCTCGGGCGGGCGGATCGTGGTCCGTCCCGACCGCACGGCGACCTTCGAGGCCAGCGAGCAGATCATCGCGGGCAACGTGATCGCGTACGGCGCGACCCGCGGCGAGATCTACATCCGCGGCGAGGTGGGGGAGAGGTGCTGCGTGCGCAACTCCGGCGCCTGGGTCGTGACCGAGGGCGTGGGCGACCACGGCTGCGAGTACATGACCGGCGGTCGCGTCGCCGTCCTCGGCTCCACCGGCCGCAACTTCGCGGCCGGCATGTCCGGTGGCGTGGCCTGGGTGCTCGACCTGGCCGACCACCGCGTCAACAAGGAGCTGGTCGAGCTCGGGCCGGTCACCGAGGAGGCGGCCAAGGAGCTGGAGCAGATGGTGCGCCGCCACCACGAGGAGACCGGCTCCACGGTCGCCGAGCAGCTGCTCGCCGACTGGGAGACCGCCCTGACCCGCTTCACCGAGGTCGTGCCCAGCGACTACCGCAAGGTGCTCGAGGTCAAGGCCAAGGCCGAGGCCGACGGGCTGGACGAGAACGCCACCGCCCACGCGATGATGGAGGCACTTCATGGTTGAGCGACGCCACACGGAGATCAACCGCGGTGCCCGCCGCTCGACCATGAAGGGGGCGACAGCAGGGACCCGAAGGGTTTTCTGAAGAATGGACGTGAGGTCGCGGAGCGGCGTCCGGTCGAGGAGCGGGTGCACGACTGGAACGAGGTCTACCCCGGCGGCGCCGGTCGGGCCCTGCTGCCGATCATCACCGAGCAGGCCGGACGCTGCATGGACTGCGGCATCCCGTTCTGCCACGAGGGCTGCCCGCTCGGCAACATCATCCCCGAGTGGAACGACCTGGTCTGGCGCGACGACTGGGAGGGGGCGATCGACCGGTTGCACGCCACCAACAACTTCCCGGAGTTCACCGGTCGCCTGTGCCCGGCGCCGTGCGAGACGGCCTGCGTGCTCGGGATCAACCAGGACCCCGTGACGATCAAGAACGTCGAGGTCGCGATCATCGACAAGGCCTGGGACACCGGGCTCGTGCGGCCGCAGCCGCCGGAGTGGCTCTCGGGCCGGACCGTGGCCGTGATCGGCTCCGGCCCCGCGGGGCTCGCCGCCGCCCAGCAGCTGACCCGGGCCGGGCACACGGTCGCCGTCTACGAGCGCGCCGACAAGATCGGCGGGCTGCTGCGCTACGGCATCCCCGAGTTCAAGATGGAGAAGAAGCACCTCGACAAGCGGATCGACCAGATGAAGCGCGAGGGCACCATCTTCCGCGCCGGCGTCACGGTCGGTGACGACCAGCTGAGCGCCGAGCGGCTGCGCGACCGCTACGACGCGATCGTGCTGGCGATGGGCGCCACCGAGGCGCGCGACCTGCCGATCACGGGCCGCGAGCTCGGCGGCATCCACCAGGCGATGGAGTTCCTGCCGCAGGCCAACCGGGTCGCGCTCGGCGAGGAGGTCGAGGACCAGATCACCGCCACCGACAAGCACGTGGTGATCATCGGCGGCGGCGACACCGGCGCCGACTGCCTCGGCACCTCGACCCGCCAGGGCGCACGCTCGATCACCCAGCTCGAGATCATGCCCGAGCCGCCCGACGCGCGCCCCGAGGGCCAGCCGTGGCCGACGTACCCGATGGTCTTCCGGGTGTCCTCCGCGCACGAGGAGGCCGGCGACCGGGTCTACGGCGTCTCGACGCAGGAGTTCCTCGGCGAGGACGGCACCGTCCGGGCGCTGCGCCTGGTCGACGTGGTCTTCGAGGACGGTCGTCCGAAGGAGGTCGAGGGCACCGAGCGCGAGATCCCGGCCGACCTGGTGCTCTTCGCGATGGGCTTCACCGGCCCCGAGAAGCCCGGCCTGGTCGAGCAGCTCGGCGTCGACCTCGACGAGCGGGGCAACGTCGCCCGTGACGAGCGCTACATGACCAGCGAGCGCGGGGTGTTCTCCGCCGGCGACGTCGGTCGTGGCCAGTCGCTGATCGTCTGGGCGATCGCCGAGGGTCGTGCGGCGGCCGCGGCGGTCGACACCTTCCTCACCGGCTCGACGACCCTGCCCGTGCCGATCCCGCCCACCGCCCGCCCCCTGGTGGTCTAGCAGCGGCGCGCTGCGATGTTACTGACCGTTGTGACCACTACCTGACCGCAATACGGGCTGCCTAGTAGTCGCAACGGTCAGTAACATGCCGGCGGGCCTGCCCAGTTGGATCGATCCAAGGAGCCACTAGGTGCAGGGGTGCGTAGAGCAAAGATCGTCTGCACCCTCGGCCCTGCAACCAGCTCCGAGCGGCGGATCCGCGAGCTCGTGTACGCCGGGATGGACGTCGCCCGGCTGAACATGAGTCACGGCAGCCACGAGGACCACGCGGAGTCCTACCGGCTCGTCCGGGCCGCCGCCGACGCCAGCGGCCACGGGGTCGGCATCTTCGCCGACCTGCAGGGTCCGAAGATCCGGCTGGAGACCTTCGCCGAGGGGGCCGCGCAGATCACCCGCGGCCAGGTGTGGACGATCACCACCCGCGACGTCCCGGGCGACGACACGATCTGCGGGACGACGTACAAGGGACTGCCGGGCGACGTCAGCGTCGGCGACCCGATCCTGATCGACGACGGCAAGATCCGGCTGCGGGTCACCGAGGTCGGCGACACCGACGTCACCACCGAGGTGCTGGTCGGCGGCCGGGTGAGCAACAACAAGGGCATCAACCTGCCGGGCGTGGCCGTGTCGGTGCCGGCGCTGTCGGAGAAGGACGAGGCCGACCTGCGCTTCGCGCTGGCCCTGGGCGTCGACTACATCGCGCTCAGCTTCGTGCGCGACGGCAAGGACGTCGAGGACGTCCGGCGCGTGATGCGCGAGGTCGGCGTGATGCTGCCGGTGATCGCCAAGATCGAGAAGCCGCAGGCCATCGACAACCTCGACGAGATCATCGCCTCCTTCGACGCCTTCATGGTCGCCCGCGGTGACCTCGGGGTGGAGTGCCCGCTCGAGGAGGTGCCGTTCCTGCAGAAGCAGGTGATCGACAAGGCCCGGATCAACGCCAAGCCCGTGATCGTCGCGACCCAGATGCTCGAGTCGATGATCACCAGCCCCTCGCCCACGCGCGCCGAGGCCAACGACGTGGCCAACGCCGTGCTCGACGGCGCCGACGCCGTGATGCTGTCGGGGGAGACCAGCGTCGGGGAGCACCCGATCGTCACCGTCGAGACGATGGGCCGGATCATCACCGCCACCGAGCGGCACGCGCTGGAGCAGAAGTCGGTCGGCCACTTCGAGCTCATCGACTGGGACCCCCACACTCGCGGAGGAGTGATCGCCAAGGCGGCCGAGGAGGTCGCCAGCCGGGTCGACGCCAAGTACGTCGTGGCCTTCACCCAGAGCGGCGACTCCGCCAAGCGGCTGGCCCGCATCCGCAGCGCCATCCCCACGCTGGCGTTCACGCCCGAGGCGCGGGTGCGCTCCCAGCTCTCGCTGACGTGGGGGGTCGAGACGTTCCTGACCCAGATGGTCGACCACACCGACCACATGGTGCGGCAGGTCGACGAGCAGCTGCTGCAGATCGGTCGGGTCTCCGAGGGCGACCTCGTCGTGATCGTGGCCGGCAGCCCGCCGGGCATCCCCGGCTCCACCAACGCCCTGCGCATCCACCGGATGGGCGACGCGATCAACGAGGTGGCCGCCGCCTACCGTCGCGACTCGTGACCTGAGGTCTCGCGTCGCTCGTGCCCCGAGTGGGATTCGAACCCACACTGGCGGTGGTTTGAGCACCGTGACTCTGCCGTTGGTCTATCGGGGCGACGGCAGCGCAGCCTAGCCGAGACCAGGGGCGCGACCGCAGCCAGCACGCACTAACCTGGCAGGCGTGAGCGAAGCCACCACCTCTTCTGCGGGACCGGCCGCGGGCCCCACCGCGCGCACCGTCGTGATCGCCGAGGACGAGGCCCTGATCCGGATGGACCTCGCCGAGATGCTCGGCGAGGAGGGGTACGACGTCGTCGGCCAGGCCGGTGACGGCGCCCGGGCCGTCGAGCTGGCCCAGGAGCTGCGGCCCGACCTGGTCATCCTCGACGTGAAGATGCCCGTGCTCGACGGCATCGCCGCGGCCGAGGCGATCGCCGCGGAGCGGATCGCGCCCGTGGTGATCCTGACGGCGTTCTCCCAGCGCGACCTGGTCGACCGGGCCCGCGACGCCGGAGCCATGGCCTACCTCGTCAAGCCGTTCACGAAGAGCGACCTCGTGCCCGCCATCGAGATGGCGGTCAGCCGCTTCACCGAGCTGAGCGTGCTGGAGGCCGAGGTCGCCGACCTCTCGGAGCGGCTCGCGATGCGGATGGCGGTCGACCGGGCCAAGGGCATCCTCCAGGAGCAGCTGAAGCTGTCGGAGCCCGACGCGTTCCGCTGGATCCAGAAGACGGCCATGGACCTGCGGCTGTCGATGCGGCAGGTCGCCGAGGGCGTGGTCACGCACGGCCCGTCGATCGCTGACTCCTGAGTCGGCGATCGACGTGGCGGACGATCCCGGTCACGTCTCGGTAACGGTGCGGTGTCAGCACGGGAGAGATCGGGACGCGCGCCGACCTAGTGGCGCGGATCACTGAGGGCAGCCCTAGACTGCCGGGCAGCATCCAGCCCGGGTGCCTGAGGGGAGGTCCCGAGTGAAGTCACGTCACCCTGCTCCACCTGGAGCTGCACGGAGAGGGGTCGGTGGGCGCTCGGCCTCGTGGGTGACCCTCCTGGTGACCATGCTGGTCTCGCTGCTGGCGGCGCCACTGCTGCTGGTCGCCCTCGGCTCCTCGCCGGCGAACGCAGCCGAGCTGTGCCTCGCGCAGCGCGACAAGACCGCGTGCGTCAGCGGCACCGTCGGCTCCCGGGCCAACCCCGTCGAGGGCGCCGACGTGCTGCTCCTCGACGAGTCCGGCGCCGAGGTCGACAGCCAGACCACCGAGGCCGACGGCAAGTTCGCCTTCACGCTCACCGAGCCCGGCACCTACTTCGTGCGGCTCGACAACGAGACCCTGCCCGAGGGCCTCGAGGAGATCCCGCCCGCCACCGAGGCGCTCACCGGCCCCGACGACTCCCTCAAGGTGGAGGTCAGGCTCGGCCGGACGGCGGTCCCGGCGCTCACCGTGCGCTCGGTCGACTACGACGCCTCCGGCACCTCCAAGAGCGACCAGCTCATCGAGAGCACCTTCAACGGGATCAAGCTCGGTCTGCTGCTGGCGCTGGCCTCCCTGGGCCTGAGCCTGATCTACGGCACGACCGGCCTGTCGAACTTCGCCCACGCCGAGCAGGTGACGCTGGGCGGGGTCGTCGCCTTCTTCCTGGTCAGCACCCAGCACCTCGGGCTCAACCTGTGGCTCGGGATCCTGATCACCACCCTCATCTGCGCGGGCAGCGGCCTGCTCCAGGACATCGTCCTGTGGAAGCCGTTGCGACGGCGCGGGCTGGGGCTGACCCAGCTGCTCGTCGTGACGATCGGGTTCTCGCTGGCCCTCCAGTACTCGTTCCAGTACGTCCTCGGCGCCTCGCAGGTGAAGGTCACCCTGCAGACGTTCAAGAACATCTCGTTCGGGCCGATCGACACCAACAGCATCTCGCTCATCGCCATGGGCGTCGCGATCGTGGCGATCATGATCGTCGGCTACGTGCTGCTGCGAACCCGGCTCGGCCAGGCGACCAGAGCGGTGTCCGACAACCCGGCGTTGGCCGCGGCCTCGGGCATCGACGTCGACCGGATCGTCCGGATCGTCTGGACGTCGTCCGCCGGGCTCGCGGGCCTGTCGGGGGTCTTCTACGCGCTGTCGGTCTCCAACGGCATCCGCTGGGACACCGGCTTCCAGATCCTGCTGCTGCTCTTCGCGGCGGTCACCCTCGGAGGGCTCGGCACCGCGTTCGGTGCCCTCGTGGGCTCCCTGATCATCGGGCTGGTGATCGAGCTGGCCGGCCCGCTCGGGGCTCCCGGCGACCTGAAGTACGCGGTGGCGCTGGGCATGCTGATCGTGCTGCTCCTGTTCCGCCCCCAGGGCCTGCTCGGCCGTGCCGACCGGATCGGCTGAGAGGACACCGACATGGACACCATCCTGAGCATCCTCAACCAGTCGCTCCGCGAGGCCATCTCGCCGGGCACCGCAGCCGTGGTCATCGCGGTGATCGGGCTCAACATCCACTTCGGCTTCACCGGCCTGCTCAACATGGGCCAGGCGGGCTTCATGCTGCTCGGCGCCTACGGGTTCGCGATCTCGACCCGGGAGGGCGTGCCGCTGCCGCTGGCCGTGCTCGTCGGTCTCGGCGTGGCGCTGATCTTCGCCCTGGTGCTGGGCGTCCCGACGCTCCAGCTGCGCGGTGACTACCTGGCGATCGTCACGATCTCCGCGGCCGAGATCGTCCGCTTCGTCGGACGATTGTCGGCGTTCGAGGAGTTCACCGGCGGCGCGCTCGGCCTGCGCGGCAGCACCTACCAGGGTCCGTTCCTCAACCTCTCGTTCCTGCCGGACACCCGGTGGACGCTGAGCCCGTTCAACTACCGCGACACGTTCGACGGATCGGGCGCGATGCGGGCCGTGGGCGGCGTGCTCGCCATCGCCCTGGTCGTCGCCGTCGTCCTGGTCGTGCGCCGGTTCCGGTCGACGACCGCCCCGGGGCGCAGCGCCCGGCTCACCCGCTCGGCCGTCGTGGTCGGGCTGGTCGTGCTCACGGTGCTCTCGCTGTTCTTCGTGTTCCCGATCTCCTACCAGAACAACGTGGCGCAGGGCTGGTGGATCCGGCTCGTCGCCTGGGTGACGGTGCTGATCTCCCTGCTGATCGCGGCCCTGCTCGTGCGCAGTCCCTGGGGCCGGCTGCTGCGCGGCATCCGGGAGGACGAGGACGCGATCCGCAGCCTCGGCAAGAACGTCTACGCCATCAAGATCCAGGCGCTGATCATCGGCGGGCTCTTCGGCGCGCTCGGCGGCATCATCTACGTCCTGCCCTCCACGGTGCAGGCCGACTCGATGGGTCGCGCGCTCACGTTCTTCGCCTACACCGCCCTGCTGCTCGGTGGTGCGGCGACGATCTTCGGCCCGGTCCTCGGCACCGTGCTGTTCTTCGGCGGCCGGGTGCTGCTGCGTGAGGTCGCCAACGCCTACGTGCCCTCGAGCATCATGAGCGACCAGCAGACCGAGACCTTCTCGCTGGTCGCGGTCGGTGTCGTGCTGATGTTGTTGGTGATCTTCAGACCCCAGGGCATCCTGGGTGACAAGAGGGAGTTGAAGATCAATGTCTGAGACCCAGGTGACGCCCAGCGGCCTGCACGACCCGGCGGCGCGGCGAGCCCTGACCGACCAGTTCGACCCGGAGCCGGGCTCGGCCAAGCCGGACCCGATCCTCAAGGTCGACACGATCGTGCGGCAGTTCGGCGGCATGACGGCCGTCGACGTCGCGCACCTCGAGGTGCAGCGCGGGCTGATCACGGCGCTGATCGGCCCCAACGGGGCCGGCAAGACGACGTTCTTCAACCTGATCACCGGCTTCGACCGCCCGACCTCGGGACGCGTCGGCGCACTGGTCGTTCGACGGCAGGAAGCTCGACAAGACGTCGGCGTCCAGCGTCGCGAAGGCCGGCATGGTCCGCACCTTCCAGCTCACCAAGGCCCTCAACCGGATGACGGTGATGGACAACATGATGCTGGGCGCCACGGGTCAGCGTGGCGAGTCGCTGCTGGCCTCGATGGTGCGACCGCTCTGGAGCGGCCAGGAGCGCGAGATCGAGGAGAAGGCCAAGGACCTCCTGCAGCGGTTCAAGCTGCTGGAGAAGAAGGAGGACTACGCCGGCAGCCTCTCGGGCGGTCAGCGCAAGCTGCTCGAGATGGCCCGCGCGCTGATGACCAACCCCAAGATGATCATGCTCGACGAGCCGATGGCGGGGGTCAACCCGGCCCTCACGCAGTCGCTGCTCGGCCACATCCAGTCGCTGCGCGACGAGGGGATGACCGTGCTGTTCGTCGAGCACGACATGCACGTGGTGCGCCACATCTCCGACTGGGTCGTGGTGATGGCCGAGGGCCAGATCGTCGCCGAGGGCAGTGCCGACACCGTGATGTCCAACCCCGCCGTGATCGACGCCTACCTCGGCGCCCACCACGACACCGACCTCGGTGACGAGACCCTCCTCGAGGAGGAGACCCTGCACGCGTACGAGGCCGAGGCCCAGGCCGAGGAGGAGCAGCACCAGCCCCACCACGGGCGGCGCCCATGCCGCGCACGACCGGAAGGACAGCACGTCGTGACGACCACTCCGAGCACCAGCCCGTCGAGCGCCGTCGAGCAGCCCGGCGAGCACCCAGCAGGCCGTGATCGAGGCCCGCGACGTCGTCGCGGGCTACCTGCCCGGGGTCAACATCCTCAACAGCTGCAGCCTGGTGGCCTACCCCGGCGAGATGATCGGCATCATCGGCCCCAACGGCGCCGGCAAGTCCACGCTGCTCAAGGCCATGTTCGGCCTGGTGAAGGTCGCACTCCGGCAGCGTGACCATGGGCGGGCGCGACATCACCAACCTGCGCGCCAACAAGCTCGTGCAGATGGGGGTCGGCTTCGTCCCGCAGACCAACAACGTCTTCCCCTCGCTCAGCATCGAGCAGAACCTGCGGATGGGGCTCTTCCTGCGTCCTCGCAAGCTCACCGAGCGCCTCGACGCGATGTGGGACCTCTTCCCGGTCCTGCACGACCGTCGCAACCAGAGCGCCGGCGCACTCTCCGGCGGCGAGCGGCAGTCGTTGGCCATGGCCAGGGCCCTGATGATGGAGCCGTCGGTGCTGCTGCTCGACGAGCCGTCCGCGGGTCTGTCGCCGGTGCGCCAGGACGAGGCGTTCCTGCGCACCCGGATGATCAACAAGACCGGGGTCAGCGTGGTGATGGTCGAGCAGAACGCGCGCCGCTGCCTGCAGATCTGCGACCGCGGCTACGTCCTCGACCAGGGCACCGACGCCTACACCGGCACCGGTCGCGAGCTGGCCAACGACCCCAAGGTGATCGCCCTCTACCTCGGCACCCTGGCCAAGGACGTCGACGCCGAGCGCGACGGCGCCACGAAGAAGCAGGCCTGAGGGCCGGCTCGCTCGGGACCGCCGGCCGGCAAGACGAAAGAGCCCCCGGACCGTGAGGTCCGGGGGCTCTTGTCGTGGTGCGTGAGCTCAGCCGATCAGGAGACGCCCTCGATCGTCGACGTGCGCTCGATGGCGTTCGTGTCGTCGAAGGTGTAGATGCCCACGAGGCCGGACGACGGGTCGTTCTTGTCGTTCAGCGCGCCGATGCCGGACGGGCCGGCGTACTTGATCTCGCTGCCGTCCTCGAGCAGGGCGACGCAGTCGGCGTAGGTGGTGCACTCCTCGCCGTCCGTGGCACCGGACACCGCGGCGTAGTTCTCCTTGACCGTGACCGAGTCGTTGGCACCGCCGCGGACCGCCGCGAGAGCGGCGAGCACGGTGGCGTCGTAGGACTCGGCGGCGTAGGAGTAGCTGCTCAGCGTGCCGCCGTTGGCGAGCTGCTCCCAGGCGTTGAGCTGGTCCTTGAACTCCGCCGAGGAGTCGGCGCCGGGCACGGTGCCCTGGGCCCCGGTGAGGCTGCCCGGGGGCAGGTCCTCGGAGTAGTCGGCGGTGTTGCCGTCGGAGAAGTAGGCCTTGGACATGTCCCAGCCCTGGCCGACGAGCTCGGGCACGATCGCCTTGGTCTCGTCGAACGCGAGGATCATGATCGCGTCGGGCTTGGTGGCGAGCGCGGCGCCGACCTCGGCCGAGAACGTGGTCTGGTTGGCCGGGAACTCGTTGCCGTCACCCTTGCAGCCGTAGACGCACTGTCCGCCGCCGCCGGTGAAGTTCTTCTCGATCTCGTTGCGCAGGCCGGTGCCGTAGGTGTCGTTGAACACCAGGAAGGCGATCTTGCTGTAGCCGTCGCTCTGGATCAGCGTGGCCAGGGCGTTGCCCTGGACCCCGTCGGGGACGACGGTGCGGAAGTAGAACGGGGACACGCCGCTGAGCGACGTGGCGGTGTTGGCCGGCGAGACCTCGGTGATCTGCGCGTCCTCGAACGTCTTGACGACGTTCTCGGTGACGCTCGAGGAGGCGGCACCGATCACGACGGACGGGGCGCCCTGGATCAGCTTGTCAGCCGTGTTGCTCGAGACCGCGAGGTCGGAGGTGTCACCGGAGTCCTCGATCTGGTGGCAGGCCTGGGCGCCGTTGGCGCCGCCGGCCGCGTTGATGTCGGAGACGGCGAGGCCGACCCCGGCGATCTCGGGCGGGCCGAGGAAGGCGAGGTTGCCGGTGATCGGGAGGATGCCGCCGACCTTGAACGAGTCGGCGCTGGTGGCGCCGCCCGCGCACTTGTCGTTGGTGACGGCGGCGGCGCTCTCGCTGCCGTCGTCACTCGAGGTCTCGCTCGAGTCGGCGGCCTCCGGGTCGGCACCTTCGTCGTCGGAGCCGCCGCAGGCGGCGAGGGTCAGGCTGAGGGCGGCAGCGCCGGCCATGAGCTTGATCCAGGAAGCTGTCGTTGATCGATTCACCTGGTGAACCTTTCTTGTTGCGTGTGGATGAAGGTGCGCCGCGTCCCGCACCGAGCGAGGGCGTGAGCCCTGACACGGTAGATCGTGAAGGGGGAGCCTGACGGCAGTGATCCCTCTCGTTAGCGAACCGTTACGTCACCGGATCGCGGCCGCGACCTGCACGAGCAGCGGCGCGACGAGCAGCGCCGGCAGCAGGTCGGCGACGGCGATCTCGCGGATCCGCAGCAGACGCAGCGCCACGCCCACCAGGAGCAGGCCGCCGGCGGCGGTGACGGCCGCGAGCTCGGCGGCGGGCAGCAGGTCGCCGAGCAGCACGCCGAGCACGGTGAGCGAGCCCTGGACGACGACCACCGTGACGCGCGCTGGCGGCGACGCCCCAGCCGAACGACGCGGCGAAGGCCATCGCGGCGAACCCGTCGAGCGTGGCCTTCAGGAAGAGCTGGTCGGCGCCGTTGCCCAGGCCGTCGTTGAGGGAGCCCGAGGATCGTCAGCGGACCGGTGCAGAAGACCAGCGACGCGACCACGAAGCCCTCGATGAAGCGCTGCCGCTCGACCGAGTCGGTCTCGCCGGCGAGCCGGCGCTGGAGCCATCCGCCGACCGCCTCGACCCGCTCCTCGAGGCGCAGCAGCGAGCCGATGATCCCGCCGATCACGCAGGGACCCCAGCACGATCAGCAGCGGCGCGCTCGTGCCCACCTTCCTCGCCAGGTCGGCGTCGAGGACGGCGATCGCCGAGAGCGCCGCGATCAGCAGCGTGGTCAGGCCCAGGGCGTCGGTGACGAGGTCGCGGGTGCGCACGGGGAGCCGGTTGCCCAGCAGCTTGCCGACGACCGAGCCGAGCAGCACGGTCACGACGTTGACGAGGGTGCCGACGCCTGGGATCACGGGCCCCTCCGAACGTGCTCGCGGGCCTGTGGACCCGCTGCTGACAGCCGGGGCCGTCGAGCGTAGTCTCGGCCGCACGTGGTTGCCCATTCAACGGCTCACGAGCCCGAGGAAGGCGGTCGGATGAGTCGCTCGTTGGTCTCCCTGCGTCAGGCCGTCCGCGCCGACGCCCCGCTCCTGGCCGAGCTGTGGGCCGAGGCCCTGCGCCGGGTCGACCACCAGGAGCAGATCCACGACGTCGAGCAGGTGATCGCAGCCGCCGAGACCGACCCCGGCACCCGGCTCGTGGTCGCCGAGCACGACGGCGAGCTGGCGGGGGCCGTGCTGCTGCAGGTCTCGACGCTCACGCCGCTCAACCTCGAGCCGACCGTCCAGGTCGTCTCGCCCGCACGTGTTCCCGGCGTTCCGCCGGCGCGGCGTCGGGCGGGCGCTGATGGACAGCGCGGTGGCCTTCGCCGAGGAGCTCGGCGTCGACCACGTCGCCGCCGGGTCGTCGTCCGGCGTCGCGCGACGCCAACCGGTTCCTGGCCCGGCTCGCGCTCGGGCCGCACGCGATGCTGCGGATCGCACCGACCGCCGCGGTGCGCGCCAAGCTGACCGCCCAGCGGCCGTCGCTGTCCACCACCGGTGCCCGCCAGGTCACCCGGGTGCTCGCCGCCCGACGCTCGCTGCGCCGCGCGCAGGCGCCGACGGTCACCTCGATCGCGCCGCCGGCACCCGAGTGGGCCGCGGAGTGGCCGACCGAGTCGCCCTCGGCCTGACGGCGCCGGCCGAGGCGCCCGGGCTCAGGCCGACGGCGCCGTGGCCACCTGCTCGGCGGCGATCAGCGCGCAGGTGATCCGCGAGGTGCACACCCGCTTGCCGCGCTCGTCGGTGATGACGACCTCGAAGGACGCCATCGAGCGGCCGAGGTGGAGCGGCGTCGCGACGCCGGTCACGGTGCCCGAGGTGGCCGAGCGGTGGTGGGTGGCGTTGATGTCGACGCCGACCGCGACCTTGCCGAGGCCCTGGGCGTGCAGCGCCGACCCGATCGAGCCGAGGCGTCTCGGCCAGCACGACCGAGGCGCCGCCGTGCAGCAGGCCGTAGGGCTGGGTGTTGCCCTCCACCGGCATGGTGGCGACGATCCGCTCGGCCGAGACCTCGAGCAGCTCGATCCCCATCTTCTCGTTGAGGCCCCCATCGGCATCTGCGCGAGGAACTCCTCGAGGTCGACGGTGGTCGCTGGACGGCGTCTGCTCGGTCATGGCGCCAAGTTACCGACCGTCCGCTGCTGTCGGCGACGGCGGATAGAGTCGCGGCGTGCCTGAGTCCGCCCCGTCCCGCCTGCTGCTCCTCGACGGCCACTCGCTGGCCTACCGCGCCTTCTTCGCGCTCCCGGTCGAGAACTTCTCGACCACCACCGGCCAGCACACCAACGCCGTCTTCGGCTTCACCTCGATGCTCATCAACGTGCTGCGCGACGAGCAGCCCACCCACGTCGGGGTCGCCTTCGACGTCTCGCGCCAGACCTTCCGCGCCGAGGAGTACGCCGAGTACAAGGCCAACCGCAACAAGACGCCGACCGAGTTCAGCGGCCAGCTGTCGCTGATCGAGGAGGTCCTCGACGCGCTGCACATCCCCTACCTGAAGAAGGACGGCTTCGAGGCCGACGACATCATCGCCACCCTGGTCACCCAGGCGCTGGCCGAGGGGCGGCATGCGAGGTGCTGATCCTCACCGGCGACCGCGACTCGCTCCAGCTGGTCACCGAGCGCTCCACGGTGCTCTACCCCATGCGCGGCGTCTCCGACCTGGCCCGGATGACGCCCGGCCGCGGTCGAGACCAAGTACGGCGTGCCCGCCCGAGCGCTACCCCGAGCTCGCCGCCCTGGTCGGCGAGACCTCCGACAACCTGCCCGGCATCCCCGGGGTCGGCCCGGGCTACGCCGCGAAGTGGATCAACACCTACGACGGCCTCGACAACGTGATCACCCACGCCGACGAGATCACCGGCAAGAAGGGCGAGGCGCTGCGCGCCCACCTCGGCGACGTGATGCGCAACCGCCGGCTCAACGCCGCTGGTCACGCGACCTCGACGCTCGAGCTCGCGCCCGGCGACCTCGAGAAGCGCGCCGTGGGACCGGCAGGAGGTGCACAACGCTCTTCGACAGCCTGGAGTTCCGGGTGCTGCGCAACCGGCTCTTCGAGACGCTCGACCTCCGAGGAGGTCATCGAGGAGGGCGGCTTCGAGCTCGACGGCGCAGCGCTGGGCGACGGGCGAGGTGCCGGGCCTGGCTGGCCGGCCTCGACGGGTCCACCGTCGGGCGTGCACGTCCGCGGCGCGTGGGGCGCCGGCACCGGCCGGGTCGACGGGCTGGCGCCTGGCCACCGGCGGCGGCGAGGCGGCCTACGTCGACACCGCCGACGCTGAGCCCCGACGACGACGCGGCGCTGGCGGCCTGGCTCGGCCGACGCCGTCCGGCCCAAGGTGCTGCACGACGCCAAGGGCCCGGCGCTGGCGCTGGCGGCCCACGGCTGGACGCTCGCCGGCCTCGCCAGCGACACCGCGCTCGCCGCCTACCTGGTGCGGCCCGACCAGCGCTCCTACGACCTCGCCGACCTCACGCTGCGCTACCTCAAGCGCGAGCTGAAGCAGGAGAGCGGCGACGACCGAGCAGGGCCAGCTCTTCGACGACGGGCGCGAGGTCGCGGCCACGGCGATGCTGCCACGCCCGCGCCGTCCTCGACCTCGCCGAGGCGCTCGACGGCGCGCGTCGCCGAGCACGGCGGCGACGCGGCTGCTGGCCGAGGTCGAGCTGCCGCTGGTCGGGGTGCTCCGACGATGGAGCAGACCGGCATCGCGGTCGACGCCGACCACCTCGCCGCGCTGCGAGGCGCACTTCGCCGGCCGAGGTGAAGCAGGCCGCCGACGCAGGCCTACGCGGTGATCGGCAAGGAGATCAACCTCGGCTCGCCCAAGCAGCTGCAGACCGTGCTCTTCGACGAGCTCGAGATGCCGAAGACCAAGCGCACCAAGACCGGCTACACCACCGACGCCGACGCGCTCGCAGGCCCTGCTACGTCAAGACCGAGCACCCGTTCCTGCTGCACCTGCTGCGGCACCGCGACGTCACCCGGCTGCGGCAGACCATCGAGGGGCTGCTCAAGACCGTGGCGCCCGACGGGCGCATCCACACCACGTTCAACCAGATGATCGCGGCCACCGGCCGGCTCTCGAGCACCGAGCCCAACCTGCAGAACATCCCCGATCCGCACCGAGGAGGGGCGCCGCATCCGCGAGGGCTTCGTCGTCGGTCCGGGCTACGAGTGCCTGCTCACCGCCGACTACAGCCAGATCGAGATGCGGATCATGGCCCACCTCTCCGAGGACGCGCTGCTGATCGAGGCGTTCAGGTCGGGGCGCGACTTCCACTCCATCACCGCTGCCCGCGTCTTCGACGTGCCCGCCGACGAGGTCACCGTCGAGATGCGCGCCAAGATCAAGGCGATGAACTACGGCCTCGCCTACGGCCTGTCCGCCTTCGGCCTCGGCCAGCAGCTCGGCATCGAGCCGGGCGAGGCGCGGGGGCTGATGGACGAGTACTTCGAGACGCTTCGGCGGCATCCGCGACTACCTCGGTGGTCTGGTCGAGGAGGCCCGCAGTCGGCTACACCGAGACCATCCTGGGCCGTCGCCGCTACCTGCCCGACCTCACCAGCGACAACCGCCAGCGCCGCGAGATGGCCGAGCGGATGGCCCTCAACGCCCCGATCCAGGGCTCGGCCGCCGACCTCATCAAGATCGCGATGCTCAGCGTCGACAGGGCCCTCGCCGAGGAGGGCTCTCCTCGCGGATGCTGCTCCAGGTGCACGACGAGCTCGTCTTCGAGGTCGCCGAGGGCGAGCGAGCGGCTCGACGCGCTGGTCCGCCGCGAGATGGGCAGCGCCGCCGACCTGCTCGTCCCGCTCGACGTCTCCGTCGGCACCGGCCGAGCTGGCACGAGGCCGCGCACTAGTGGTCCGTGCCGCTCGACCTGACGATGCCCCCGGCAGCGGCGCGCACGAGGTCGTGGGGCTCT
Source organism: uncultured Actinomycetota bacterium (assembly GCA_963834285.1). Taxonomy (GTDB): domain Bacteria; phylum Actinomycetota; class Actinomycetes; order Propionibacteriales; family Nocardioidaceae; genus Nocardioides. Next base: position 25,137 of record CAWIAZ010000014.1, read on the forward strand.
ACGGCGACCCCGACTCGACCTGGGGGATCGCGGCTGAGCTGAGCCTGGACGCTCCGGTGGCCGTCGGCGACCTGCGCCACCGGGCGGCGGCACTCAGCGACGCCCACCCGTGGCTGGCCGGCGGCGCCGAGATCGTGATCGGCGACGACCGCGCGACCTGGGAGACCGTGCGCGCCGAGCTGGCTGCCCGTCCCTACCCGCCCGGCACGCCGCTGGTTCGGTTGGGTGTCGACGGCGACCGTCGTCGGCTGGTCGTCGCTGCCCACCACGGTGCTGTCGACGGACTCGGTCTGCTCGGGATCGCGGCTGCCGTGCTGGACCGAGACGTGCGCACCGGCGCGCGGGGGGTCGGCCGGACCCCGGCCCGGCACGGTTTCCTCAGCTCCAGCCTGCGCCGGCTCGGCGAGGCGCTGCTGGCACCACCGGCACGCTTCCCGGGCGAGGGCGAGCCCCACGCCCTGGTCGAGGACCTCTCCCGCGTCGATCGGCCCCGCGCAGGCGTCCCGGGGCTCGGCACGAGCGCCCTGGCCGCGGCCGTCGTCCAGGCCCTGGCCAGCAGCCCGGCGGGCCGGCCACGGACCGCCGTGCTGGCCGTCGGCGCGTCACGGCGCGACGACGACCGTCCGGCCCCCGACCGGCAGACGGCCTACCTCCGGCTACGCGTCCCGCCGAGCACCCCGCTCGCCGAGGTCGCCCGTCGACTGCGCGAGCAGCCCCCCGAACCCGACTTCCCCGAGACCTCGGCAGGCGGGGTCGGTCCCTGGGTGACCGGCCTGTTGCGACAGCGGCTGGGCTCGACGGCCACGCTGAGCAACCTCGGCGCGATCGAGGCCCCCGGTGTGCTCTCCGTCGCGATGTACCCCGCGGTGAACGGCCCGCGCGCCGTGGCCGTCGGCCTCGCGTCCACGCCCACGAGCACGGTGCTCAGCCTGCGCACCCGGCGCCGCGACCTGACCCGCCCTGAGCACGACGCATTGCTGGGCTTGATCGCCTCGTCCTTGTTCGACGGTGCTCAGTAGGGGTCGTACGGCGAGTCGTGACCGAACAGGCGGGCCACGGCGCGCAGCCGCAGGCGCAGCAGCACCTTGATCCCGACGTTGCGCACCCACCACGGCAGCTGCGCCGCCATCCTGGCGCGGTCGCGCAGGCCCGGACGGCGGACCCGGAACAGCGCCAGCGAACCCGCTCGTCCCTCGTAGGCCAGGGTTCGTGACGGCAGCACGTGGCCCACCAGGCCGAGCGTGACGCCGATGGAGGAGAACGCGTCGTGCACCAGCACCGCGGCACCGGGCGGCAGGTGCACGGCCCAGCGCAGATCGTCGGACAGGGTCCAGTAGTCGTGCTTGCCGTCGATGTAGAGCAGGTCCAGTGGCCGGTCCCAGGTCGGCCTGGCCCGCGTGGAGTACTCCGCGACCAGGTCGACGTGGTCGGCGACCCCCGCCTCCGCGACGTGTCGCTCGAACTTCTGCCGGGTGGGCGTCCCGCCGAAGAGGCGGCCCTCCACGAACGGGTCCATCGCGACCAGGCGGGCGCCCCGGGCGGCAAGGGCAGCGGCCAGGACGATGGTCGAGCGGCCCTGGTGGCTGCCGATCTCGAGAGCCACAGCGCCGGACCCCAGGCGCCGCGCCTGGTCGTGCAGCAACCGGGCCTGGGCCTGGGTCAGCCAGCCCGGCACCTGGTCGGCGAGCTCCCAGGCACGCGCGAAGGCGACGGCGTCGTCGGGGACGTGGAGGTCAGGCAACCGGGGCACCTCGGGTCGTTGCGTCGGGGCTACACTCTCGCCGCAGACTAGTGGGGAGGGCACCATCGCATCGTGGTCGGGGTTCGCCCGCGGGCGGTTGGTCTGGCTGTTGCTGGTGGTGGGATCGCTGCTGCAGCAGCCGGGACGCACCACCTGGGACACCAAGCTCGACCTCACCGCTGATCCCGCAGCGTTCCTGGACCGGGCCCTGCACCTGTGGAACCCCGAGGCGTCTTCGGCGAGCTGCAGAACCAGGCCTACGGCTACCTCTTCCCGCACGGACCGTTCTTCCTCCTCGGGGACGCTGCTGGGGCTGCCGGACTGGCTCGTCCAGCGGTTCTGGTCAGCCCTGCTGCTCGTGCGTCGCCTACGAGGGCACCCGCTACGTCGCGCGGACGCTCGGACTGCGTCCGGCGCGGGGGTCGTCGCGGGCCTCGCCTACACGTTGTCCCCGCGACTGCTGGGCTCGGTCGGCGTCCTGACCGGCGAGGTGCTCCCCGGTGCCTTGCTGCCGTGGGCCGTGCTGCCGCTCGTGCTGGCCTTCGGCGCCGGTCGCCTGACCGCACGCCAGGCCGGGCTGTGGTCGGCGGTGGCGGTGCTGTGCATGGGTGGAGTGAACGCCGCGGGCACGCTCGCCGTGCTGCCCCTCCCGGCGTCGCTCGTGGCTGCCTCGTGGCGTCCGGTCGGGCGGCCGAGCACTGGCTGGTTGGTGGGTGGCCGGTACGACGCGCCGCCTGCGCGTGGTGGTTGGCGCCGCTGGTGCTGCTGGGCCGCTACCAGCCCGCCGTTCCTCGACTTCATCGAGACCGCGGCGGCCACGACTGACCCGACCGGGTGGGCCAACAGCGTGCGCGGGGCCGACCACTGGCTGGCCTACTACGCGATCGGTGACCAGGCCTGGTGGCCCGGCGCGCGGATGCTGGTCACGAACCGGTACTGGTGGTGGTCGCCGGCGTGGTGCGCGGCCGTCGGTCTGGCCGGACTCTGCCACCGGGCCATGCCGTGGCGCGCCCCGCTGCTGGCGGCGGCGATGCTCGGGTTGCTCGCGCTCACCGCCGGCAACCCGGCGCTTGCTCGGCTCCCTCGTCGACGGCCCGGCACGGGCACTGCTGGACGGGCCCCTGGCGCCGCTGCGCAACGTCCACAAGGTCGACCCCCTGGTCCGGCTGCCCCTCGCCCTCGGGGTCGGCCACGCGGTCGGGCTGGCCTCGGCGGGTGGAGCGGCGCCTGCTCGCGGCCTGGCCGCGCCGGGCGGTGGCGGGGGCTCCGGTCGGTCGTCTGCCGCGGTCCTCTCGTCGGTGGGGCGCCGCTGTTCACCGACGGACTCTGCGGATGCCGGGCTTCGACCGCGTCCCCGCGGCCTGGCGCAGACCGCGGACTTCCTCGACGACGAGCCGGCACCACGGGCGCCGCTGCGTCGTCCCCGGTGCGGCTTCGGCGTCGCAGACCTGGGGCTGGACCATCGACGAGCCGATCCAGGGGCGTGGCCGACTCCGCCTGGGTGACCCGCAGCCAGGTCCCGCTGGTGCCGGGCCCGACCGGCACGCTTCCTCGACGTCGTGGAGCAACGGATCGCCTCAGGGGAGGGCAGCGACGCGCTCGCCGACCTGCTGGCGCGCGGCGGTGTCAGCCACGTGGTGCTGCGGCGTGACCTCGATCCCCGCTACGCGGAGACCGCGCCGACCGCGCGCGCCGACGTCGCTCTGCTGCGTCGCCCGGGCTGGTCAAGGTGGCGTCGTTCGGTCGCAGCGGTCTCGGCGACCAGGCGCTCATCGACGTCTACCGTGTGCAGAGGCAGGTGTCGACGGTTTCGGCCGTCGATGCCTCGCGGGTGCGGGAACTGAGAGGTGCTCCCGAGGACGTGCTGTCCGCGTTGGAGTCCGGCGTCCTCGAGCCCAGCACGCCGACGGTGCTCACCGCCGGGTCCGAGGGTGAGCCCGCCACCGGCCCGGGGGCGGTGGTCGGCGACGGCTACCGGCGGGTCGAGCGCGAGTTCGGTCGGGTGCACGACGCGGTCAGCCAGGTGATGTCGGCCGACGAGCCCGCGCGCAGCAACCGAACCACTAGTGACTTCCCCGGCCCCCGCGGCGTCCGCCGAGGCGACCTCCGACTTTCTGTCGGACGTCGAGGTGACGGCCTCGTCCTCGGAGGGGTACGCCGAGGAGCTCGGTGCCGTCCGACCGGAGTTCGGCCCGCACGCGGCCTTCGACGGCAGCGGTTCTACTGCATGGCACAGCGGTAGCCTGCGCAGTCCCGAGCAGCAGTGGCTCCAGGTCGACCTGGCCAGGGCGAGGCGCCCGGGGCCGGGTGGCACGCTGCAGGTCCAGGTCGACCCGCCGGTCTCCCGCGGCGCGGGTGACTCGCGTCCGGATCTCCTACCGGACTGCCGAGGGGCCCTTCTCGAGCGTGTTCGGGGTGCCCGCCAGCGGGTTGGTCCTGGCCCCTCCTGCCGCAGACCGAGGTGTCGCGGATCCGAGTCTCGGTCATGGAGGCGACCGGTCCCGAGGCCGACTTCGGACGGGTCATGATCTCCGAGATCACCGTCCCCGGGGTGCCGCCCGGACGCACCACGACGTTGCCGCAGCCGGTGGGTCCGAACGACGCGGTCGCGCTGCGCCTGGACCCACCGCGCCGCGCCTGCCTGGATGTCGGCCTGGGTCCGGTCTGTGACGCCGCGACCGCGCGTCGCGGCGAGGACGACGGCCGGTTGGACCGCACCCTGGAGCTGTCCGACAGTGGGGCCTGGCGGCTGTCGGGCACCGTCGTGGCGGTCCCGGGCCCGGCGTCCGCCGCCCTCCTGGACCCCGTGGACGGGCGCGCCGAGGTCCGAAGCGGTTCCGTGCTGGGCGACGAGCCGGCGGTGTCCGCGCGATTCGCCTACGACGAGAACGCGGCGACGACGTGGTTGACCGCCCCGCGAGTGGCCCGCGCGACCCTGCGGCTGCGGTGGCCGGGGGGGGCCGCGGTCACCGGCATCTCGGTCGTCCCGGGCAGCAGGCGGCGGCCCCGAGCGTCGCGGTGTTGCGCGCCGGCAAGCAACGCCGGGTCGTCCCGTTGGAGTACCTGTCGCAGGTGGAGCCCTTCGTGGCGCCTGGACGCCTGCGGATCACGTTCCGCCGGCCGACCGGGACCTCGGGGAAGCCGATGGCCATCGGCGAGGTCCGGGTCGAGGGGTTGGAGGGCCTGGCCTCGGCTCCCGAGCTTGACGCACAGACCGGCGCCGTGTGCGGGCTCGGCCCGCCGGTCTCGGTCGACGGCGTCCTCCACGACACCGAGGTTCGGGGGACCCTCGACGACGTGCGGCTCGGACGGGCGATGGCGTGGTCGGTGTGCGACGGACCCGTGCGCCTCGACGCCGGTCCGCACCGGGTCGTGGTGGACTCGACGCTCCAGTTCCAACCGGTGACCCTCGGCTGGGAGCCGACCGCCGGCCGGCCGGCCGGCGAGGGGACGACCCCCGCCGCCGCGGCCGTACGGCCTGGGCGTGGACCTCAGGTGCCGTGCTGGTGCTGGTGTCCGCGGCGTGGAGTGCCGCGTCCCCGAGCCTGCGCTTCGGCCGCCCGGGGGTGCTGCGACGCGGCCGCGGCGGCGGGGGTCGGGTTGCTGCTCGGGTCCGTCCTCCTGTCCGGTCCTTGTCCCGGCCCGAGGTCCGGTGGCCACGGGCGCGGTGGTGCCGGCCGCCCTCCGAGCCACCGCCGGTCGGGCGCGCCGTTGGGCGGTCGAGCAGCACGTGCTGGTCGTCGGTCTCCTGCTGGTCGCGGCCCAGGCCACGCTGCGGATGGTGGTGGGCTCCGGCTCGTACTTCTGGCAGGACGACTTCCTGCACCTCGACCTCGCCCAGACCCTGGGCCTGAGTGCGACTACCTCGTCCGCGACTACAGCGGCCATCTCGAGATCGGGTCCTACGCCGTGATCTGGCTGGTCGGCCGACTCGGCGGTGGCTCGTTCGTCCCGGCCGTCGTGGTCCTGGTGGCGCTGGCAGGTGATCGCCTCGCTCCTGCTGCTCCTGCTGCTGCGGCTGCTCTTCGGACGCTCGCCGTGGGTCCTCGTGCCGTTCGCCGCCTACCTCGTCACGCCGCTCTACGGACTGGCCACCGCGACGTGGCTCGCGGCAGGTCTACAGGCGTTCCCGCTGCAGATCGCCATGCTCGGCGCGTTGATCGGGCTCGTCCGGTACGTCGACACCGGCCGCGCCCGCTGGGCGGTGGTCTCGGTGGCCGCGCACGCGCTGGGCCTGCTGTTCTGGCAGAAGGCCGGCGTCGTCCTCCCGCTGCTGCTGGGCATGGGCTTGCTCGTGCTGACCGCTGGTACGCCGTGGCGCGCGCGGCTGCGCGGGCTGCGCGAGCGCGGCTGGTTCTGGCTCGCCCACCTCACCCTGCTCGGCGGGTACGTCCTGGTCTACCTCGCCGTCACCTCCACCGACGCCCTCGCCGCCGAGGCCGACCGCGGGCTGGGGGCCACGCTCCACGACGTCCTGCTGCGCACGCTCCTCCCGGGCCTGTTCGGCGGGCCCTGGCAGGTCACCGGCGCAGGCAGCACGATCTACCCCGACACCGCTCCGGCTCTGCAGGCGCTGTTCGCTGTGCTCGCGGTCCTGGTGGTCGTGGTCAGCGTGCGTCGGACGGGTGCGGCCGCCTGGGCGGGGTGGGCCTGGTGGTCGGCTACCTCACGGCCGACCTGGTCCTCCTGCTGGTCGGCCGTGGCGCCTACCTCCAGCTGGTCGCCCGGGACCCGCGCTACGTGACGGACGCCCTGCCCGTCATCGCGATCGGGGTCGTGGCGGCCTTTGCCAGCGGCCGGAGTCGGCCTTCTGCGCGCCGGCCGGCCGGGCCGGCCCCGACGTCCGGCGTGCCGTCGGCAACGGGCCGCCTCCCGAGGGCGGCGCTGCCCTGGCTCCTCCTGGTGGCGGTGGTGGTCAGCGGCTCGGTCACGACCCTGCGGCTGGCCCCCGTGACCCAGCACCCGCAGTCGGAGCGCTACGTCCGCGGGGTGACAAGCGCGCTCGCCGCCGCTCCCGGTGCCGCGGTCCTGCAGACGCCGGTGCCCAGCGACGTGGCGATCTCGGTCAATCTCGAGAGCCTGCTGCGTGCGGTCGGTCGCGAGCAGCGGCTGGATCGTCCCGGCGCGGAGCCCCTCCTGGTGGGGCCGACCGGTCGGCTGGTCCGGGCAGGCCTGGCGGACACGGACGTCGCGGAGCGCGGGCCGACCCCCACTGCGGGTGGCGGCTGGGACCCGACCCCGAGGCGATCGCGGTGATGCCGCCCCCGGGGGTCGGGCCGCGGCTGCTCCGGCTCGGCTACCTCGCCGGCTCGGAGGGGGTGCTGCACGTCGCGGTCGACGGGCTGGAGCAGGCCGTCGAGTACACGCCCGGGGTGGGGGAGCGCTATGTCGTCGTCACCGAGCAGTCGGGTCCGCTCCAGGCGTGGGTCACCGGCGGGTCGTCGGCCTTCTGCCTGGGGGACGTCACCCGCGGGACGCCGGTCCCGCTCTGAGCCGCAGGCTCAGCCCAGCACGCGCTCGAACGCCGCGGCGGTGGACTCCCAGGTGAACTGCTCGGAGCGGATGCGCGCCTTGTCGCCCATCTCGCGACGCAGCCGGGGGTCGGTGAGCAGCCGGTCGACCTGCGCGGCGAGGTCGGGGAGGTCGAGGGCGAGCAGCCCGGTGACCCCGTCGAGGATCGACTCGCGCACCCCGCCGGCGTCGGCGTAGGCGACCGAGGGGACGCCGACGTGCGCCGCCTCGACGATCGAGAGCCCCCAGCCCTCCTTCACCGAGGGCAGCAGGTGCACCCAGGCGCCGGAGAGCACCTCGAACTTGGTGCGGTCGTCGACGTGGCCGAGCAGCTCGACGGCGTCGTCGAGCCCGAGGGCGGCGCGGTGCTCGAGCAGTCTGCGGCTCCCACCAGCCCGACCCCATCACCGTGAGGTGCAGGCCGGGGTGGCGCTCGCGCAGGGCCGCGACCACCTCCATCGCGTGCTCGACCCGCTTGTGGGGCACCAGGCGCACCAGCATCACCAGCTGCGGTGCGGCGCTCTCGGGGCGGGCGTCGTGCTCCGGCACCGGCGGGGTGCCGTTCAGGCGATCGTCACGTCGGTGGCCCGGACGCCGAGGTCGACGAGCTCGCTGCGGGTGACCTCGCTGACGGCGACGTAGCGGCTGCCGCGGTTGACCCGGACGGCGACCCGCGACTCCATCCACCAGCCGAACCGGGCCAGGGCCGGGGACAGGATCGACCACTGCTCGCGGTGCACGTGGTGCACCAGGACCGTCACCCGGGCGCGGGTCGTGAGGCGGGCCAGGAACGGCATGCCGTTCTGCACCTCGAGGACGTCGTCGGCCCGGCCGAGCGGACCGAGCCTGCCGAGCAGCAGCAGGGCCGCCGCCCAGAGGTAGACCGTGAGGTGGCCACCGCGCCGCACGTAGCGGATGCCGTCGCGGACCTCGACCGACGGGGCGCCGGGATAGCGGGCGGTGAAGATCGTGACCTCACGGCCGGTGGCGGCCAGACGCCGCGAGACCTCGCGGACGTAGAGCTCGGAGCCCCCGCCCTCGGGGTGCCAGGAGTCACGCCAGTTGAGGACGATCAGTCGACGCCCTCCGCGCCGAGCCTCTCGCTGTTCCCCCTCGGCATGCCTGGTTGCTGCATGCGGTGTACGCACCGTGGAATCCCTCCCTGAAACGCCCAGTGGTGGACGGAGGCTACCCAGCGGGGGATCGATCGGTGCTATCCGGGCGCGTCGTCCGTGACTGGTCCGGACCGGTCGTCCGCGGGCACGGGGGAGCGGGTCAGCACGAGGCTGATCAGCAGCAGCACCCCGAGGAGCAGCAGGTCGACCGAGACCACGACCGCGAGCAGCGCCTCGACGGTGCTGGTCATCGAGGCCGGCGACCACCAGCGCGACCAGGGCGGCCCAGGGCGCGTAGACCGAGCGGCGGCCCTGCCGCGCGAGCACGGAGTAGACCAGCAGCTGGAGCATCGAGAGGAGCATGCCGAGCACCGCGAACAGCCACAGCTGCGACTCGATGTCGGCGTACTGCCCGCCGCCGACGAAGACCATCGCCAGGCCCGAGAGCACGAAGGCGCCCAGCGTCGCGGCGACCCCGATGGCGGCGACGAGCAGCAGGCCGCGGATCAGCGTGCGTCGCCGCTCGCGCACGGTCGACATCGCCGGGAACGCGACCACGACCACGAACTGCGGCAGGAAGAGCACGGCCTTGGTCATGATCAGGCCGGCGGCGTAGAGCCCGGCCTCGCGCCCCTCGAGCACGTTGCGCGCCACGATCACGTCGGCGTTGCTGAGGGCGAAGAAGGCCAGCAGCGCCTGGGAGCTGTGCGCGACCTCGCCGAGGATCGACGGGGTCGCCGGGCCGTCGTGGTGCTCCCCGTCGCGCGGCCGTCGCAGCGCGATCGCGCCGACGAAGACCGGGAAGACCGCGCCGATCGCGACCGCCAGCACGGCGGTGGCCTCGCTCGGGTGCCAGATGACCAGCCCGGTGCCGAGCAGCAGCCGCGGGACCCCGGCGGCGATGTAGAGGACGGCCAGCGGGCCCCAGCGGCGTTCGCCCTGGAGGACGCCGGCCTGCCCGCCCATCACGGTCAGCGGCACGGCGATCACGCCGACCAGCGCGGCGCTCGCCAGGCTCTCGAGGCGGAGCAGCAGGTTGATCAGCGGCGCCGCGAGGATCAGCAGGAGACCGAGCACCGCGGCGGAGCGGTAGGTGACCCGCAGCACCGCCTGCTCGATGCCCACGACATCGCCGGGCTCGCGGAGATCCGGCGGGCGGCGGTGGCCTGCACGGCCAGCGACATCACGCCGACCACGAGCAGGACGTTCATCAGCGCCGCGAACGCACCGAAGTCCTGGGGGCCCAGCACGCGGGCGGTGACCATCTGGAAGATGTACGTCGCCACGTTCATCACGCCCATGGCCACCGCGATCGCGGCGCCGCTGTCGCGGGCACGCGGGCGCGCCTGCGTCGACTCCGTCACCGAGCCAGCCTAGACGAGACGCCGTGGTCGGCCCGACGTGGTTGGATCGCGGCGATGACGACGCCCGTGAGCACCGACAGCGGCGTGCCCGGCCGCGGGTGGCGCGCCGTCCCGCTGCTGTGGTCGCTCGCGCTGGGGCTGCTGCTGCTCGGGCCGGCGATGGGCACCGGCTACGTGCTCGGCTACGACATGGTCTGGGTGCCCGACCTGGCGCTGCGACCCGACCTGCTCGGGGTCGGGTCCGCGCTGCCGCGCGCCGTCCCGTCCGACGCCGTGGTCGCCGTCCTCGACCAGGTGCTGCCGGGGTGGCTGCTGCAGAAGGTCGTGCTGCTGGTGCCGCTCGTGGCGGGGGGCCTCGGCGTCGCCCGCCTGCTCGACGGGGTGGGCCTGGCCGGCCGGCTCACCGCGATCTCGGTCTACCAGTGGAGCCCGTTCGTCGTGGAGCGGTTGCTCATCGGTCACTGGCCGGTGCTGATCGGGTACGGCGTGCTGCCGTGGGTGCTGCTCCTCGCAGCCAGGTGGCGTCGCTCCGGCCGGCTGCCGCCCGCCCTCCTCGTGCTGGTGGTGCTCGGGTCGCTCAGCGTCAGCGCGGGCCTCGTCACCGCGGTGGCCGTGCTCGCGGGCGTCGCCGGGCCGGGACGCGCGGGCGTCGGTCGTGGGGTCCGTGCCCTCCTGGTGGTGCTGGCGGCCAACGCCCCCTGGCTGGTCTCGGGCCTGCTGCACGCCGACGCCGGCCGCTCCGACCCGGCGGCGGCCGCCCTGTTCGCGCTGGGCAACGAGGGGGCGGTGCCCGCGCCGCTCGCCGCGCTGACCCTCGGCGGCATCTGGAACGCCGAGGTGGTGCCGGCCTCGCGCACCGACGTCCTCGGCTGGGTGGCCCTGGGCTTCGTGCTCGTGCTCGCCGCGGCCGGGCTGCGGGCGTGGGTGCGCCGGCTCGGCGGGCGCGACGCCACCACCCTCGGGGTCTGCTGGGCGTTCGGCCTCGCAGTCGCGCTGCTGACCTGGGCCGCCCCCGACGCCGTGGCCTGGCTGGCCACCCACGTGCCGGGCGGCGGGGTGGCCCGCGACGGGGCGCGGCTGCTGGTGCTGTGCGCGCCCGCGGTGGCCACGGTGGCCGGGATCGGTGCGGCGCGGCTCGCCGACGCCCTGGCCGACGACGCTGCCCGGGCGCTGGTCGCCGGGGGGCTGGTGGTGCTGCCGGTGCTGCTGATGCCCGACGCCGCGCTCGGTGCCGAGGGCCGGCTGCGGCCGGTCGACTTCCCCCGCGACTACGCCACGGCCCGCGCGGTGATCGCCGACAGCGCACCGCCCGGCGACGTCCTGCTGCTGCCGCTGTCGAGCTATCGGCAACCGGAGTGGAACGGCGGCCGCAAGGTGCTCGACCCCGCCGGCCGCTTCCAGACCCGCGACTTCGTCACGAGCGACCTGCTCGTCGTCTCGCGCACCAGCCTGGCCGGCGAGGACCCCCGGGTACGCCGGGTCGCCGTCGCGCTGGCCCTCGCCACCCCCGACGAGCGCGCGGCGGCGCTGGCGCAGGAGGGCATCGGCGTGCTGGTCGTGGAGAACGAGGCCGTCGGAGAGGTGCCGGACGTGACCGGGCGGACGCTGCTCGACGGCACCGACCTGCGCGTGGTGGGTCTCGACGACGCGGTCGCGACCCCCGTCCCGGGCGGCTGGGCCGTCGCCATGACCTTCGCGTGGCTCGCGTTCCTCGCCGGCCCGGTGCTGGCGCTGGTGCTGGCGCTGGTGCCCGGGGGAGCCCGGAGCACTCGTCGCCGCAGATGGCGGCACCGGCCGCCCGGTGCTGCTACGCTCCGCTCACCTTGAGGGAGGGTGGAATCGTGGGAGTGTCAGGCATCGCAGGCTTCGTAGCCGCGCTGGTCGTCGGCGGAGCCGTCGGAACAGCGACCATCGTCGGCGTGGTCAACAGCCAGACGGGCGCCCCGAGCAAGTCTCCGGTCAACGTCGAGCAGCCGATCATCGAGTACGGCGCCACCAGCTGACAGTGACACGGCCAGCCGCTCGACGAGGGGCGGCCCGACGAACGACCCGACGAGCAACACTGCGTCGCTCGGTGCGGCTGCTGCAGGACTTCCGTCACGAGCAGTCCGACCCGGACCGCTTCTACACCGCGCTGGCCCACGACTCCGTCGAGCAGCTCGCCGACTACGCCGACCTCGAGCGGGCCCTGCTCCTCGACGTCGGCGGCGGACCGGGCTACTTCCGGGAGGCCTTCGAGGCCGCCGGCGCGACGTACGTGGCGCTCGACGCCGACGTGGGTGAGCTCGCCGGGCTCGGCGACATCGATGCCCGCACGGTGATCGGCAGCGGCATGCGGCTGCCGTTCGCGGACGGCTCGGTCGACGTCTGCTACTCCTCCAACGTGCTCGAGCACGTGCCGGAGCCCTGGCGGATGGCCGAGGAGATGCTGCGCGTCACCCGGCCCGGCGGGGTGGTCTACCTCAGCTGGACGGTGTGGTTCGGCCCCTGGGGCGGCCACGAGACCGCCCCCTGGCACTTCCTCGGCGGCCTGCGCGCCCGCCGGCGCTACGCCCGCCGGCACGGGCACGAGCCCAAGAACCGCTTCGGTGAGTCGTTGTTCGCGGTCACGGTGGCTGACGGGCTGCGGTGGGTGCGTGGCCACGAGCGCAGCGACGACGTCGAGGTGGTGGCGGTCCGTCCGCGCTACAACCCGTGGTGGTCGTGGTGGATGCTGCGGGTCCCGGTGGTGCGCGAGCTGGTCACCTGGAACCTCGTCGTCGTGCTGCGCCGACTGCCCGCGCCGCAGGGCTGAGATCCGCGGTCCGGGCGCGCGGGACGACCCGGCGAGGTCCCCCCGGGTGTATCGGCGCTTTTAGGTGTGACGTGGGGTACCCTTCGGCAGATTGTTTGGTTCCTGGGGAGGGGCACAGCTGTGCGCAAGAACATCGGTATCGTCCTGATCGGGTTGAGCGGCTTCCTGCTGTTCGCCGGTCTGCTGGCCGTCACGTGGGCGCCGGGCAAGAGCGAGAAGACGCCGCTGGACGTCGACTCGACCACCGTCCTGAGCGGTGAGGTCGCCAAGCTCGATCCGAGCACCAGCGAGCTGGTCTCCAACCCGGTCATCGCGACCAGCATCACCAAGACCGACTCCAACGCCAGCGACGACGACGTCGTGGTCTGGGTCAACTCGTCCTGCGTCGTGGTCGACGAGGGCGACCCGCCGCCGTGCGTCGAGAGCAGCGACCCGCGCCTGGTCACCGCCAGCATCGACACCTTCGCCACCGATCGGGTCACCGCGCTGACCGTCAACGACGACAAGTACGTGCCGACCCCGGCGGTCGCCCCGGAGGGGTTGCGCAACAAGTGGCCCTTCTCCTCGGAGAAGAAGACCTACCCCTACTGGGACGGCGTGATGGGCGCTGCCGTCGACGCGGAGTTCGACCGCACCGAGACGGTCGACGGCCTCGACACGTACGTCTACAAGGTGACCATCGCCGACGCCGACATCGAGGTCGCCGAGGGCGTGCCGGGCACCTACGACGCCGTCAAGGAGATCTTCGTCGAGCCGAAGACGGGGTCCATCGTCAACCAGACCGACGACCAGCAGCGCTACCTCGCCGACGGCTCGACCGCGCTCGACCTGCAGCTCGCCTTCACCGACGAGCAGATCAAGATCAGCGTCGCCGACACCGAGGACAGCCTCGGGTCGCTCAACCTGATCACGCGCACCGTGCCGCTCATCGGCTTCGTGGGCGGGTCGCTCGCCCTCCTGGCCGGCCTCTTCCTCGCGGTGGGCGGCAACCGCAAGCAGCAGCCCCCGACGCGCGCCGCCCGGCGCGAGCCCGTCGGCGCTGCCTAGCCGGACCTCAGCCCTGCCGACGGCGTGGGTTCTCAGTCACCAGATGACTGAGAACCCGCGCCGTCGCCGGTTCGGGCCCGCAGGTCGGCGGCGAAGATCGCGGTGCCAGGGGTCAGCCGCCCACGCACCCGCGACCACCCGCCCCAGACCCGGTCGTGGTGCTCGGGCCACTGCGGCTCCAGCAGGTCGGTGAGCGTGAAGCCCGCGGCCGCCAGCAGCGAGACCCAGTCACCGAGGGTGCGGTGGTGCTCGACGTACGACACGACCCCGGTCTGCGGATCGGTCTCGACGTAGGGCGTGCGGTCCCAGTAGGACTGCGAGGCGAGCAGGCCGGCCTCGGACGGGTCGTCGGGGAACATCCAGCGGGTGGGGTGCGTGATCGAGAACGCGAAGCGGCCGCCGTCGCGCAGCACCCGCGCCGTCTCGGCGATCGCCTCGGCGATGTCGCTGACGAACTGCAGGGCGCCGAAGGAGCAGAAGACCACGTCGAAGGACCGGTCGGCGAAGGGCAGCTCGGTGGCGGTCGCGAGCACCGACGGCACCGCCACGCCGGTCGCGGCGTCGAGCCGTCGCGAGTGCTGGAGCTGTCGGTGCGAGAGGTCGAGCCCGTAGGAGCGGCCACCCTGGCTGCGTACCCAGCGCGAGCACTGCCCGGCGCCGGAGCCGAGCTCGAGCACGTCGCGCCCGTGCACGGGGCCGAGCACGCCGGCCACCGCCTCGGTGAGCCCCTCCGGGCCCCACACGAAGCCGGCGTCGCCCAGGAACTCCCCGTGCGTGGCCTGGTACTCGTCGGCGTACCGGTCCCAGTCGGGTCCGTTGGCCCGTCGCGACTCGGCCTCGGACACCTGACGCCGGTCCACGTGCACCGGTGGGTGCGGCCACACGCTCTCCACGGAAGCAGCGTAGACCGCCACCCGCCGGTGCGTGGCGAGGAGGTCAGGAGACCGCGCGCACCCCGATCGCGGGGTTGTCGGTGAAGAACCCGTCGATGCCTGCCCGCAGGAAGATCCGGATCTCGCCGACGAGGTCGCCGGGGGCGTTGGGGTCGTCGCTGCTGCGCAGCTCCAGCGGCAGGAACTGGTTCTCGCGACGGAAGGTGTAGGGGTGCACCACCAGGTCGTAGTGGTGGGCGTTGCGCACGACCTTGGTCGGCCGCAGCAGCCGGCCGGCGCGGTCCCGCGGGATCACCGTGTCCTTGCACGGCCCGAGCCCGTCGGCGTACCGGCTGATGCCGCGCAGCCCCTTGCGGGTGACCAGGTCGGCGTAGGTGCGGTCGTCGCCGGCCACCACGAGGTCGTACGGCGCTCCGCTGCAGCCGGTGAGCTGCACCAGGGGCAGGTCGGTCACGGTGTCGAGCTCGCGCAGGTTGGTGGTCTCGAAGCTCTGGAGGAAGACCCGGTGGCGCGCGCGGCCCAGGCCGTGGGCGCGGAGCGCGGCCAGCATCGGCTCCTCGAGGGAGAGGCCGGCCCGGTCGAAGTACGTCGGGTGCTTGGTCTCGGGGTAGACCCCGACCCGGCCGCCGTCGCAGGTGCGTCGGCGCTGCGCGAGGTCGAGGACCTGGTCGAACCTCGGCACCCGGAAGCGGCCGTCGTAGCGGGTGTTGGCGGGCCGGGTCTCCGGGATCCGCTCCTTGGCGCGCAGGGTGCGCAGCTCGGCGTAGGTGAAGTCGTCGGTGAACCAGCCGGTCACCGCGACGCCGTCGATCCGCTTGGTCGTCCGCCGATCGGCGAACTCGGGGTGGTCGGCGACGTCGGTCGTGCCCCCGATCTCCGGCTCGTGCCGGGTCACGAGCACCCCGTCGCTGGTCGAGACCAGGTCGGGCTCGATGAAGTCGGCGCACTGGCGGATCGCCAGGCGGTAGGAGGCCAGGGTGTGCTCCGGCCGGTGGCCGCTGGCGCCGCGGTGACCGATCACCAGCGCGTCCGCACCGGGATCGGGTGGCGTGGCGTGGGCGACCGAGGGCACCAGGACCGTGGCCAGCGTCAGGGCCGTGACCGCGGCGACGGTGCTGGCGACGGCGGTGGCGGTGAGGGTGGCGAGCGAGGACAGGGATTTCCGAGAGTTCCGAGACATGGGGCCAGTCAAACCGCTGGGGACCCGGGGAGAAGACCCTGACCGAAACTCGGGATGACATCATCTGGGCCGTGGAGTCGTTGCTGGGGGTCGCGTCGCTGACGCCGCTCGCCGGTGGCTTCTCGGGACAGACGTTCCTCGCCGAGACCGCGGGGGAGCGCCAGGTGGTGCGGATCTACCCGCCCGGCGAGCACGCCGGGCGCGGCGACAGTGCACCCGAGATCGACGCGGCCCTGCTCCGCCTGGTGCGCGGGCTGCTCCCGGTGCCCGACGTCGTGGAGGTGCGGGCCACCCGGTCGGAGACCGACGAGCCCGGCCTGCTGGTCACGACGTTCCTGCCGGGGGAGCGCGGCGACCTCCTCCTGGCGAGGCTGGACGACGAGGGTGCGGGCCGGATGGGCCGGGCGGTCGGCGAGGTGGCCGCGCCGGCTGGGTGGGATGCCCCTGCTCGACGCCGGGCCGTTCGTGGACGCCGGCCTGCGCGTCGGCGTCTTCGCGGGCGCCGACGACCTGCCGGCGTGGGTCGACCACCACCGGCCGGTGCTGACGCACTGGGAGGAGCGCGACCTCGACGCCCTGCGCGAGGTGGCCGCCGAGGCGCAGGACCTCCTCGACACCGTCGCCCGGCGGTGCCTGGTGCACAGCGACCTCAACCCCAAGAACCTGCTGCTCGACCCCGCGACGCTCGAGGTCACCGGGGTGCTCGACTGGGAGTTCGCCCACGCGGGGCACCCGGCCACCGACCTGGGCAACCTGCTCCGGCTTCGACCGCGCGCCGGCGTACGGCGAGGGCGTGCTGGGCGCCTACGTCGACCGCCTGGGCGGCGCCCCCGAGCAGCACCTGGCGATGGCACGCGCCGCCGATCTGTGGGCCCTGGTCGCCCTCGCCGGGCGCCGTGGGCAGAACCCGGTGGCCACGCGGGCCGACGACCTGCTGCGCGGCATCGCCCGGGCAGGCGACGCCGGTTGGACTCCGCCGAGCGCGCAGGCGTAAAGTCACCTGTTGCGCCTGCGGTCTGCCTGGGTTCCAGACGGAGCGGACCCTCGCTCGCTATCTGCTCGGCCCCGATTCGCGGGGCCGGAGTGCTCTCCACGGTAGTGAAAACCTGGCTTCAGGCGTGCCCGTTCGACTTCTGCCCACCAAGGAATAACCTCCCTTATGACGAGTACCATCATGCCTCTCCCCGACTACGACGCGCCTCAGATCGCGATCAACGACATCGGGTCCGAAGAGGACTTCCTCGCCGCGATCGACGCGACCATCAAGTACTTCAACGACGGCGACATCGTCGACGGGACGATCGTCAAGGTCGACCGCGACGAGGTCCTGCTCGACATCGGCTACAAGACCGAGGGCGTCATCCCCTCGCGCGAGCTGTCGATCAAGCACGACGTCGACCCCCACGAGGTCGTGGCGGTCGGTGACAAGGTCGAGGCCCTCGTCCTCCAGAAGGAGGACAAGGAAGGCCGGCTGATCCTGTCCAAGAAGCGCGCACAGTACGAGCGCGCCTGGGGCACCATCGAGCAGGTCAAGGAAGAGGACGGCGTCGTCGAGGGCACCGTCATCGAGGTCGTCAAGGGCGGCCTCATCATCGACATCGGCCTGCGCGGCTTCCTGCCCGCCTCGCTGGTGGAGATGCGTCGCGTCCGCGACCTGCAGCCGTACGTCGGCCAGGTCCTCGAGGCGAAGATCATCGAGCTCGACAAGAACCGCAACAACGTCGTGCTCTCGCGCCGTGCCTGGCTCGAGCAGACCCAGTCCGCGGTCCGCCACGGCTTCCTCACCCAGCTCCAGAAGGGTCAGATCCGCAAGGGCGTCGTCTCCTCGATCGTCAACTTCGGTGCGTTCGTCGACCTCGGCGGCGTCGACGGACTGGTCCACGTCTCCGAGCTGTCCTGGAAGCACATCGACCACCCGAGCGAGGTCGTCACCGTCGGTGACGAGGTCACCGTCGAGGTGCTCGACGTCGACATGGAGCGCGAGCGCGTCTCCCTGTCGCTGAAGGCCACCCAGGAGGACCCCTGGCAGCACTTCGCCCGCACGCACCAGATCGGGCAGATCGTGCCGGGCAAGGTCACCAAGCTGGTGCCCTTCGGTTCGTTCGTCCGGGTCGAGGACGGCATCGAGGGCCTCGTGCACATCTCCGAGCTGGCCGAGCGCCACGTGGAGATCCCCGAGCAGGTCGTGCAGGTCAACGACGACGTCATGGTCAAGATCATCGACATCGACCTCGAGCGTCGCCGCATCTCGCTGTCGCTCAAGCAGGCCAACGAGACCGCCACCGCCGCCGACGTCGAGGAGTTCGACCCGACGCTCTACGGCATGGCCGCGACCTACGACGACCAGGGCAACTACGTCTACCCCGACGGCTTCGACCCCGAGACGGGCGAGTGGCTCGAGGGCTTCGACGAGCAGCGCGCGATCTGGGAGGCCCAGTACGCCAAGGCGCACGAGCGCTGGGAGGCGCACGTCAAGCAGCAGGCCGAGGCCAAGCAGGCCGAGGTCGAGGCCGGCGAGGCGACGACGTACTCCTCCGGTGGCGACGAGGTCCACGAGGAGTCCGACGACGAGACCGGCGGCGCCAGCACCAGCGGTGGCACGTCCGGCTCGCTGGCCTCCGACGAGGCCCTGCAGGCGCTCCGCGAGAAGCTCACCGGCGGCGGTGCCTGAGCCAGGCCCCGCGCCACGCAGCTGACCCGCCCGGACCACCAGGTCCGGGCGGGTCAGCTCATTTCGGGGAAGAGGTGGTCAGCGGAAGGACGAGCCCATGCGGGAGAACGGGTCGTCGTGGCTGCGCGGGGGCTCGTAGGAGCGCGAGCCGCGCGGGTCGTCGCCGAAGATCCCCAGCAGGAGGGCGACGAGGCCGGCGGCGAACACGATGGTCCAGAAGATGAAGGCGATGAGGGTCATGGCAGTAATCATGCGCGCCCCTGTATCCTGCCAAAAGTGGCAGGCAT
The DNA here is from genome assembly GCA_963834285.1 of uncultured Actinomycetota bacterium. Classification (GTDB taxonomy): domain Bacteria; phylum Actinomycetota; class Actinomycetes; order Propionibacteriales; family Nocardioidaceae; genus Nocardioides. The sequence goes on from CAWIAZ010000014.1 coordinate 43,740, forward strand.
GCCCGCTGTCGTCGAATTACTGCCAAGCGGTCCGGACGCGGTCCGGGAACGACGAAGCGGGCGCGGACCCGAAGGTCCGCGCCCGTCCCGCCGGCTCGTGCAGCAGCCGGTCGACCCGCCGGCTGATCGGCCAGGATCAGCCCCGACGCGAGCCGCGGGGGCGGCTGTTCGGGTTCAGCGGGTCGGTGCCCCGGCGGACCTCGAGCCCGTCCCTGGCGCCGTCACGGTCGGTGTCGCGGGCCCGCGGGTTGGTCTTGTACTTCTTGACCTCGCGCCCGTCGCTGAGCCCGTCGCGGTCGGTGTCCTTGCGCAGCGGGTCGGTGCCGGTGCCCTTGCGCTTCTTGACCTTGACCTCGCGGGCGTCGTTCAGCCCGTCGCGGTCGGTGTCGGCCCGGAGCGGGTTGGTCCGGGTCGACTGGATCTCCCGGCCGTCGCTCAGGCTGTCCTTGTCGGTGCTGCGCTTGCACGGGTTGGTCTTGTGCTTGACGATCTCGCGCCGGTCCTTGAGCCCGTCGCGGTCGCTGTCGGGCCGCAGCGGGTTGGTCGCGCAGCGTCCGTAGCGGCCGTTGGCGGAGCCGGTGATCTCGACCTTGTCGCTGAGCTTGTCGCGATCGGTGTCCTTGCGCCGGGGGTCGGTCTTGTAGCGCAGGACCTCGGCGCCGTCGCCGAGCCCGTCCTTGTCGGTGTCGGCCACCCGCGGGTTGGTCTTCCAGCGCAGCGCCTCGGCGGCGTCGGTGAGCCCGTCGTCGTCGGTGTCCTTCACGCGCGGGTCGGTGACGGCGTAGAGCGCCTCCTGGCCGTCGCTGAGACCCTCGCCGTCGGTGTCGGCGACGTTGGGGTCGGTCGGCCGGTTGCCGTAGTGGTTGGCCGAGCCGGTGACGTCCTCCATGTCGGTGAGGCTGTCACCGTCGGAGTCCGGGTCGAGCGGGTTGGTCGGCTCGTTGCCGAACTCGCCGTTGCGCGAGCCGGAGTTCTCCTCGGTGTCGAGCAGGCCGTCACCGTCGCTGTCGCCCGGGGGGTACGTCGCGCCGTCGTCCGCGGCGTCCCGGGGATCCGTGCCGCGACCGACCTCGGTGCCGTCCATCACCCCGCCGTCGTCGGTGTCGGGGTCGTTGGGGTCGGTCGGGGCGTTGCCGTGGTCGTCGTTGGCCGAGCCGCTGGTCTCCTCGCCGTCGTTCAGCCCGTCGTTGTCGGAGTCGTCGTCGAGCGGGTTGGTGCGGCCCGTTGCCGAACTCGGTGTTGACCGAGCCGCTGACCTCCTCGCCGTCGCTGAGCCCGTCGTCGTCGGTGTCGGCGTCGTTGGGGTTGGTGTCCCGGGCGATCTCCTCGCCGTCGTCGAGCCCGTCGTCGTCGGAGTCGGCGTCCTGCGGGTCGGTGGGCTCGTTGTTGTAGACCGTGTTGGCCGAGCCGCTGAGCCTCCTCGTCGTCGAAGATCCGGTCACCGTCGCTGTCGACGCGACCAGGGGTGCCCCGGTCGTCCGACCCGTCGTTGGGGTCGGTGCCGTCCTGGGTCTCCGCGCTGTCGGTGACGCCGCCGTCGTCGGTGTCGGGGTCGTTGGGGTCGGTCGGCTCGTTGTTGTGGCCGGTGTTGGTCGAGCCGCTGGTCTCCTCGCCGTCGAGCAGTCCATCGTTGTCGGAGTCGTCGTCGAGCGGGTTGGTCGGCTCGTTGCCGAAGCCGGTGTTCTCCGAGCCGGTGACCTCGGGGCCGTCCTGGAGACCGTCGTCGTCGGTGTCGGGGTCGTTGGGGTTGGTGTCCCGGGCGATCTCGGCGCCGTCGCGCAGTCCGTCACCGTCGGTGTCGGGGTTGAACGGGTCGGTGGGCTCGTTGTTGTAGACGGTGTTGCGCGAGCCCGAGGTCTCCTCGCTGTCGAGCAGGCCGTCGCCGTCGGAGTCGCCGTCCCCGGGTCCGCCGCAGTCCAGCCCGCCGAGGGGCGCGGTGGCGTTGACGCTCATCGGGAAGAGGTCGGCGTCGAGCAGGGTGACGGCGAGCGGGTCGGCGCCCAGCGAGATGTCGACGTGGAGCACGCTCGCGCTCGCGCCGGCGCTGCTGCCGTCGGGGGCGACGGTCTCGTCGACGAGCTGGCCGACCGAGAGCGAGGCGACCAGCAGCGGGTTGGCGGGCAGCGCGAAGTCGACCGGGCTGCCGTCGGCGGGGAGCGTCTGGGTGGAGCCGCCACCGGTCACCTGCACGATCGGAGCGTTCCAGCTGACCTGCGAGCCCGCCGGCGTACCGGTCGCACGCGCGCTGAGCAGCGGTGACGTGATCACCTCGACGTTCAGCTGGCCGCCGAACAGCTCGAGGTCGACGGTGGAGCCGCGGGTCGTCGCGACCACGTCACGGCCGTCGCTGTCGACGCGTCCGGGGTTGGGCACGAGCTTGGTGCTCTGCGAGGTCGAGACGGTGTCGGGGAGCGCCAGCAGGGTGCCGACCGTCGGGACCGGGAGCAGCTCGACGTCCGCGGTGGAGACGCGGGACTGGCTGAGCGCCTCGGAGGCGGGCAGGCAGTCGGCGCCGGTCGCGGTGCGGCTGTGGGCCTCGGCGGTCGAGACGCCGAGGGTGAGCACGCCGGGCAGGGTGCCGGGGATGGAGGTGTCGCTGACCCCGGCCGGGTTGTCCGGCGGTGCGGTCTGGGTGGCCGTGGCCAGGATGTCGGGCAGCGCCGAGCCGAGCAGGGAGGCGACCAGGTTGCGGGCCTCGGCCTTCGCCGAGACCGGCTCACCCTCGGTCTCGCCGTGGGTGACGCTCACCCCGATGTCGGCCAGGGTGCCGACGCCGGCGCGCAGGGCGGTCAGGTGGAGGGCTTCGGCGCTGGTGCGCGAGCTCACGCCGGGCAGGTCTGGGGGAGCGACGGCGGCGGTCGAGACGACCGGGGCCGGGGACGTGGTGGCCAGGGCGGCCGGGATCGTGGCGAACGAGTACAGCGCTGCAGTCGACAAGCACAGCGCCACACCCAGGGGGCGGGTGGGCGACACGGGGGACTCCTTGTGTGGGGGGGGAACTGCCGAGACGAGCCAGAGGAAGCCCGTCGAAGTTAGCACCGCGCCACCGCTCCCGGAGCGGTTTCCGGGAACTCTCAGGAGCCGTCTTGCTACTGCCGGCCGGGCGGGCGGAGCTGCGGGTCGTCGAACCGGGAGGTCGGCGGCCGGAGCGGTCCAGGGCCGTCGTGGACGACGAGCAGCGCCTCGGCGACGACGAAGAGGGACACGGTCAGGAGGATCAGCATCAGGGTCATGGCAGTAATTCTCCGACCCTTGAGATCATGCCACCAGTGGCAGGATAGTCGGTGTGCATTGATTTACTGCCACACCGGGTGCATGCTAGGCAGGTGACCGAGCGGGTGACCGAGCAGATGAAGAGCGTGGCGGTGATCGTCCAGGACGGCGTCGAGCCCTTCGGGCTCGGAGCGATCTGCGAGGTGTGGGCCGAGCCCTACCACCCCGACGACGACAACCCGGTCTTCGACTTCCGGGTCACCACCCCGGTCCCCGGTCGGGTCCGCGGGACCGCCGGCTTCGACGTGCACGTCGAGCACGGCCTCGACGCGGCCGCCGACGCCGACCTGATCTGCGTGGCCCCGCACCGCTCCTACGCCGAGCCGGCCCCCGCCGTCGTCGACGTCCTGCGCGCCGCCCACGACCGCGGCGCCCAGCTCTTCGCGCACTGCACCGCGGCGTTCACCCTCGGCGCGGCCGGCCTGCTCGACGGTCGCCACTGCACCACCCACTGGCGCCACCTCGACGAGCTCTCCGAGCGCTACCCCGAGGCCAAGGTCGACGGCGACGTCCTCTACGTGCAGGACGGCACGTACCACCGGCGCCGGCTCGGCGGCCGGGCTCGACGCCGCGCTGCACCTGATGCGCCAGCAGTTCGGCTCCCGGGTCGCCGCCACGACCGCGCGTCGGATGGTCGTGCCGCCGCATCGCGACGGCGGTCAGGCGCAGTACGTCGCGCGCGCCGTCCCCGACTGCGACGCCGAGACGCTGGGTCCGCTGCTCACCTGGATCACCGGCAACCTCTCCGCCGACCTCAGCGTCGAGCGCCTGGCCCGCGAGTCGCTGATGTCGGCGCGCACCTTCGCCCGCCGGTTCCGCGAGGAGACCGGCACGACCCCGCACGCGTGGGTCACCCGGCAGCGGGTGATGGCCGCCGAGGAGCTGCTCGAGCAGACCCCCAGTCGATCGACTGGATCGCCGCCGAGGTCGGCTTCGGCAACGCCGCCACCCTGCGCCACCACTTCGCCAAGGTGCGCGGCGTCAGCCCGCAGGTCTACCGGCGCCGGTTCGCCTGCTACGCGGCCGCCAGCGCTTCGCCTGTACCGACACGGCGACCGATCCCTGCCTAGGGGTCAGCCTGCCCGGTCGCGGCGCACCTTGCCGGTGAGGGTGCGGGGGAGGTCGGCGTCGAAGACCCAGGTCTTGGGGCGCTTGGGCGGGGCGAGCCGCTCGCGGGCGTACGCCGCGAGGTCGGCCTCGTGGCGGTGCCGACGACGGCGGCGCAGACGCGCTGGCCCCAGTCGGGGTCGGGCTCGGCGTAGACGGCGACGTCGGTGACGCCGGGGTGCTCGCCGAGCACCTGCTCGACCTCGAGGGGGTAGACGTTGACGCCGCCGCTGATGATCAGGTCGTCGCGGCGACCGTCGAGGTAGACGTAGCCGTCGTCGTCGATCCGGCCGACGTCGCCGACGGTGAAGGCGCCGTCGGGGTTCGCGCCAGGCGGCGGCGGTCTTGGCGGGGTCGCCGTAGTACTCGAAGCGGGCGTGCTCGGGCACCACGCACCACAGGGTGCCGTCGTCGGCGACGGCGAGCTCGCGGCCGGGACGCGCGCGGCCGACGGTGCCCGGGTGCTCCAGCCACTCCTCGCTGCGGCAGGCGGTGAACTGGCCCTCGGTGGAGCCGTAGAACTCCCAGGTCGACCCGGACGGGAAGGCCTCGATCAGCCGGTGCTTCAGGTCCGTCGGGGCAGGGAGCGCCGGCGTGGGCGACCAGCCGGAAGCAGGACAGGTCCGGCCAGGCGGTGGCGTCCCAGTGGGCGAAGAGCCGCTGGAGGTGGGTCGGCACGCAGAACATCGACGTCGGCCGGTCGCGCTCGATCGCGGTCGTGATCGCCTCGGGGTCGAACGGGCCGGGGAGCACACCCGCCGCCGGCGAGCAGCGTGCCGAGCGCGAAGCGCAGCGGTGCCGAGTGGTAGAGCGGGCTGACCACGAGGTTGACGTCGTCGGCGGTGAAGCCCCACAGGTCGCGCTCCTCGGCGACCAGCGCGGCGGCGTGCTCGTCGCTGAGCAGGCCGCTCCACACGCCCTTGGGGGTGCCGGTGGTGCCGCTGGTGACGTGCATCGGCCGCGCCCGGGGCAGCGCGCCGGCGGGCGTCGGTCCGAGCGCCGCTCGCAGCCGGGGCAAGTCGTCCTCGTCGGTGACCACGAGGTCGGGGGAGAGACCGGCCAGGACCCGGTCGCGCTCGTGGGCGGTGAGCCGCGGGTCGAGCGGGATCGGCACCACGCCGTGCGCGAGCAGCGCGTGCACGGTGACGACGTACTCGACCGAGCCTGGCACCAGCAGGGCGACGCGCGATCCTTCGCTCAGCGCGGGCTCCGCGGGCAGGGACACCCGAGGAGCGTAGGAGAGAGGGGGTTGACAACCCACCCCGGTCCATTAGAGGTTTGGGCTAGCCCAATGGTCTAAGTCGGGTCACTGTCCTTGCCGCTCCTTCTCGGGAGGTCTCCGTGCGTCGTTCCCTCGTCCCGTTCGCCACCGGCGCGTTGCTCGCGCCGGCCCTGCTGCTCGCCGGGCTCCAGTCCCCGGCCCCGGCAGCCTCGCCCGTGGCCGCACCCGCAGCCACCGGCACCAGCAACGCCGCCCCGGCCGCGGCGTGCACCACCGACCCCGCCGCCCCGAAGCGCCAGCTGCGCGCCGAGTGGATCGCCAGTGTGGTCAACATCGACTGGCCCTCGGCTCCGGGCCTCAGCCCCGACCAGCAGCGCTCGGAGCTGGTGGCGCTGCTCGACCAGGCCGTCGACCGCGACCTCAACGCGGTGGTGCTCCAGGTGCGGCCGACGGCCGACACGTTCTGGCCCTCGGAGCTGGAGCCCTGGTCGCGCTACCTGACCGGGACGCCGGGGCAGGACCCCGGCTACGACCCGATGGCCTTCGCCGTCCGCGCCGCCCACGCCCGTGGCCTCGAGCTGCACGCCTGGTTCAACCCCTACCGCGTCTCGATGAGCACCGACCGGTCGGCGCTGGCCCCGGGCAGCCCCGCCGTCGAGCACCCCGACTGGGTGGTCGAGTACGGCGGCAAGCTCTACTACGACCCCGGCCTGCCCCAGGTGCGCGAGCTGACGACCGACGTGATCCTCGAGGCGGTGCGCCGCTACGACGTCGACGGGGTCCACTTCGACGACTACTTCTACCCCTACCCCTCCGGCGGCCAGGACTTCCCCGACGACGGCACCTTCGCCGCCCACGGCGACGGCTTCCCCGACACCGCGGAGGGCCGTGCCGACTGGCGCCGGCACAACACCGACCTGCTGATCGAGGGCCTCGACCGGCGCATCCACCGCGCCAAGCCGTGGGTCCAGTTCGGGGTCAGCCCGTTCGCCGTGTGGCGCAACCAGGCCACCGACCCCGAGGGCTCGGCCACCACGGCCGGCGCCGAGACCTACGACGACCTCTACGCCGACACCCGGCGCTGGGTCCGCGAGGAGTGGGTCGACTACATCGCCCCGCAGGTCTACTGGAACATCGGCTTCGCGCCCGCCGACTACGCCGCGCTGGTGCCGTGGTGGAGCGACCAGGTGCGCGGCACCGACGTCCACCTCTACATCGGCCAGGCCACCTACAAGGTCGGCACGTCCACCCAGGACCCCGCCTGGGACGACCCCCAGGAGATGTCGCGCCACCTGACCTTCAACCGCGACCACCCCGAGGTCGACGGCGACATCTACTTCTCCGCCGTCCAGGTGCGGGCCAACCGGCTCTCCCACATGGACATCGTCCAGCGCGAGCACTACCAGCACCCGGCGCTGCTGCCGGTGACGTCCGACGTGCCCGGCACCCGACCCGGCAAGGTACGTCGCCTCCAGGCCGTGCAGCGCCCCGACCGGGTGCGGCTGACCTGGCGCGCCCCGGCCCGCGGCGGCGCCACCTCGTACGCCGTCTACCGGGTGCCCGGCGCCCGCGTCGACGGTTGCGACCTGGCCGACGCCACCCACCTGCTCGACGTGGTCACCGGCCGCCGCTTCGTCGACCGCGACCCCGCCGCCGGACGGCACACCTACGTGGTGACCGCGCTCGACCGGGCGCACCGCGAGAGCACGCCGGCGCCGGTCCGCACCGGAGGGCGCAGCCACCGGTGACCACCCTGCCCACCAGCCCGGCCGCGGCGCTGCCGCGCGTCGAGAGCCCCAAGCAGCAGCAGCTGCGGGCCGACCTCGACGCGCTGCTGGCCGGCCTCGACCCCGGTGACCTGCTGCCCGCCGAGCGGGTGCTGGCCCAGCAGCTCGGCGTCGCCCGGATGACGCTGCGGCGCGCGGTCGACACGCTGGTGGAGCAGGGCCGGCTGGTCCGCCGCGCCGGGTCCGGCACGTTCGTGGCCGGGGGCAAGGTCTCGCAGCGGCTCGCCGCGTCGTCGTTCTCCGCCGACATGCGGGCCCGCGGGCTGCGCCCCGACAGCCGCACCGTCACCACCCGGGTCGCGCCGGCCGGCACGCTGCTCGCCGCGGTGCTCGACGTGGGCCCGGAGACCCCGGTGCTGCACGTGCGCCGGCTGCGGCTGGCCGACGACGTGCCGATGGCGGTCGAGGACCTCCACGTGCCCGCCACCGTCGCGCCGGGCCTCACCGGCGCCGACCTCGAGGGCGCGTCGTTCTACGACCTCCTGGCCTCGCGCTTCGAGACCCCGGTGGTCTCCGGCACCCAGACCGTCGAGCCCGCCCTGGTCGGCGCCGACGAGGCGGGTCTGCTCGGCATCACGCCGGGCGACCCGGTCTTCCTCTTCGAGCGCACGACCCGGGTGGAGGACGGCCGGGTGGCGGAGTTCGTCCGCTCCACCTACCGCGGCGACCGCTACCGGATCGTCGTCGACATCTTCCCGCCGGCCTCGCCCGGCGAGGAGTAGCGAACCACCAGTCCCACGACAGCAAGAGCACCAGACACGACCCGACTCGGGTCTCGGAAGAGGAGAACGCATGAGGGTGACGAGAATGCGCACCGGACTGGCCGTGCTGGCCACGTCGGCACTGCTGGCCGGCTGCGCCGGCGGCTCCGGCGGCGACGCGGAGATCAGCAACGCCGGCGACGACGTCGACGGCAGCGGCAAGACGCTGACGGTGTGGATCATGGAGGGCACCAACCCCGACGCCGAGCCCTACGTCGAGGAGCTCACCTCGACGTTCGAGGAGGAGACCGGCGCCGAGCTGGACGTGCAGTTCGTGCCGTGGGCGGAGGCGCACGACAAGTTCGTGAAGTCGATCGCCGGTGGCACCACCCCCGACGTCGCCGAGGTCGGCACGACGTGGACGCCGGAGTTCGCCGAGGCCGGCGCGCTGGTCGACCTGACCGACGCGGTGTCCGACGCCGGCCTCGACTCCGACCTCGTCGAGGGGCTGCGCCAGGCCGGCACCGTCGAGGACAGCCTCTACGGCATGCCGTGGTACTCCGGGGTGCGCTCGGTGGTCTACCGCACCGACGTCTTCGAGCAGGCCGGCGTGGAGCCGCCGACCACCTGGGACGAGCTGGTCACGGTGGGCGAGAAGATCAAGGCCCAGCAGCCCGACCTGCTGCCGTTCCCGGTCGCGGGCGACAGCGAGTACGGCGTCTACCCGTTCATCTGGGGCAACGGCGGCGACCTGGCCACCGAGTCCGACGGCACCTGGACCAGCGCCATCGACTCCCCGGAGGCCCAGGAGGGCGTGTCGTTCTACACCGGTCTCGCCACCGAGCACGGCTTCTCCAGCCCGGCGGCCACGACCTGGGACGAGGCCGACCTCTCCGACGCCTTCTCCCGCGGTGACGTGGCGATGATGATCGCGGGCAGCTGGACGCCGTCCGCGCTGGTCGAGGCCAACCCGGACCTCGAGGGCAAGATCGGCGCCTTCCCGATCCCCGGCCCCGACGGCGGCCTGTCGCCGTCGTTCCTGGGCGGCTCGCACCTCGGCATCTTCGACTCCACCGAGGACCCCGACCTGGCCTTCGCGCTCGTCGAGATGATGAGCACCGGCGACCTCGCCGCCACCTGGGGCGAGCAGTCCGGCTACTTCCCGGGCACCAACGCGCTGCTCGAGGAGATCGAGGCCGAGGGCGACCCGCTGGTGGCGCCGTTCGCCCAGCAGGAGGCCGACGCCGGGCGCAGCGTGCCGGTGACGCCGCTCTACGGTCAGGTCCAGGGCAAGAAGACCGTCTCGGCGATGCTCCAGTCGATCCTCGCCGGCAAGGCGACCGTCGAGGAGGCGACCGCCGAGGCCGCCGACGAGATGGACGAGATCTTCCAGCGCGGCAGCTGAGCGGTGACCGACACCACCCAGGCCCCCCAGGCCCCTCGGGCCCCCCAGGAGCAGGCCGCCCCCGCCCAGAGCGGCGGGGGCGGCCGGCTGACCCCGGGCTGGCTCCCGTGGCTGCTGCAGGCCCCGGCGCTCCTGGTGCTGGGCGGGCTGCTCGTCTACCCGCTGGTCTGGGTGGTCACGCTCTCCTTCCAGGAGTTCAACCTGCGCGAGCTCAAGGAGGGCGGGTTCCACTGGACGGGGCTCGACAACTTCCGTGAGGTGCTCAGCGACCCGCAGCTGTGGAAGATCGCGCTGCCCAACACCGCGGTCTTCGCGCTCGTCAACGTCGTGCTCACGGTCGTGGTCGGCACGCTGGTGGCGCTGCTCCTGCTGCGGCTGGGGGGCTGGGCCCGTGGCGTGCTCACCGGCGCGATCATGGTGGCCTGGGCGATGCCCGCGGTCACCGGCACCTACGTCTGGGTCTACGTCTTCGACACCAGCGACGGCCTCGTGATGCGGCTGCTGTCGTGGATCGGACTGGTCGACCCCGACGCGACCAACTGGTTCACCGACCGGCTCGCGTTCTACGGCATCGCGACCCTCAACGTCGTGCACCACGGCTTCCCGTTCGTCGCGGTCACGGTGCTGGCCGGCCTGCTCACGGTGCCGGGCGAGGTGCTGGAGTCGGCCGAGCTCGACGGCGCCGGTGCCTGGCGCCGGTTCTGGTTCGTCACGTTCCCGTTGATGAAGCCGATCTTCGCGGTCGTGGTCGTGCTGTCGACGATCTGGGACTTCAAGGTCTTCACCCAGATCTACCTCATGCCCGGTGGCGGCGGCACCAACCGAGAGGTGCTCAACCTCGGCACCTGGTCCTACGTCACGGCGCTCTCGCAGAACAGGTACGGCGCGGGCGCGGCCATCGCCGTCGTCCTCACCCTGCTGCTGCTCGCGATCACCCTGGTCTACCTGCGCACGTTGTTCCGACAGGAGGAGCTGTGAGCACCGACGCCCCCACCCGGGCCACGCCCACCGGCGTCGCCCCGGCGCCCGCCGTCCCGCACGGCAAGCCGCCCAAGCCGCGGCGCCGGCTGCGCGGCCGCGTGGGCAACGCCGCCGGCTTCCTCGCCGTCCTGGCGTTCAGCCTGTTCCCGGCGCTGATCATGTTCTCCACCGCGTTCGACGCGCGGGCCAACGACGGCTCCCGGGCACTGCTGCCCACGGACCTGTCGACGTCCAACTTCGGCATCGTCCTGGGGGAGGCCGGGTTCGGTCGCTACCTGCTCAACTCGGCCTTCGTCGGCATCGGCACGGTCGTGGTCAGCGGGCTGCTCGCGCTGCTCGCGTCGGTCGCGGTCGCCCGGTTCCGCTTCCGGCTGCGGACGACGATGCTGGTGCTGGTCCTGGTGATCCAGATGGTGCCGCTGGAGGCCCTGGTCATCCCGCTGTTCATCCAGGCCAGCTCGCTCGACATGCTCGACTCGCTGATCGGGCTGACCGTCGTCTACGTCGCCTTCTCGCTGCCGTTCGCTATCTGGATGCTGCGCGGCTTCGTCGCCGCGGTGCCCCGCGAGCTCGAGGAGGCGGCGTACCTCGACGGCGCGTCGTGGCCGCGGATGTTCTGGTCGGTGCTGTTCCCGCTGTGCCTGCCGGGGCTGATCGCCACCAGCGTCTTCTCGTTCATCACCGCGTGGAACGAGTTCGTCTTCGCGATCACGTTCCTCAACGACGAGGACAAGTTCACGGTCGCAGCGGGCCTGCGGCAGTTCTTCACCCAGTACGGCACCGACTGGGGCTCGGTGATGGCCGGCTCCACGATCATCACGATCCCGGTGATGGTGCTGTTCGTGATCGTGCAGCGCCGGCTCAGCGAGGGCCTGGTCGCCGGCGCGGTGAAGGGGTGAGCCGCCGGTGACCGACCCGGCCCTGCGGCGGCTGGCGCTCGCGGTGGTGCTGCCCGGCTTCGTCGGCACGACGGTGCCCGACTGGCTGCGCCACCGGCTCGACGACGGGCTGGCCGGCGTCTGCCTGTTCGGGCAGAACGTCGCCGACGACGCGCAGGTCACCGCGCTCGGCGCCGCCCTGCACGACGTCCGGCCCGACGTGCTCGTGGCCTCCGACGAGGAGGGCGGCTCGGTGACCCGCCTGGACGCCGCCGCCGGGTCGCCGTGGCCCGGGCACGCGGCGCTGGGCACGCTCGACGACCTCGACGTGACCGAGGCCGTGGCCCGCGGCCTCGGCGCCGCGGCCCGCGAGCGCGGGGTCGACGTCGTGCTCGGACCGGTCGTCGACGTGGGCTCCGAGCCCGACAACCCGGTGATCGGGGAGCGCTCCTTCGGCGCCGACCCCGCCCTCGTCGGCCGGCACGGCGCGGCGTTCGTGCGGGGTCTCCAGGACGCCGGGGTCGCCGCCTGCGCCAAGCACTTCCCGGGGCACGGCGCCACCCGCACCGACTCCCACCTCGACCTGCCGGTGATCGACGTCGACGAGGCCACCTGGCGGGCCCGCGACCTGGCTCCGTTCGCCGACGCGGTCGCCGCCGGCGTCCGCTGCGTGATGACCGCGCACGTGGTCGTCTCCTGCCTCGACGACGTGCCCGCGACGCTGAGCGGGCGGGCGCTGGGGCTGCTGCGCACCGAGCTCGGCTTCGACGGCGTGGTGCTCACCGACGCGCTCGACATGCGGGCGATCAGCGCCGGCGTCGGCCGCGGCGAGGGCGCCGTGCGGGCGCTCGCCGCCGGCGCCGACCTGCTGTGCGTGGGCAACCCCGGCTTCCCCGAGCCCTACGACGACGAGGCCGTCGCCGACGAGGTGGTCGCGGCGGTGGTCGACGCCGTCCGCGGCGGCCGGCTGCCCGGTGATCGCCTCGAGGAGGCGGCCGCCCGGGTCGCCGACCTGGGCGGCTGGACGGCAGCGGCGCGCGCCGCCGAGCCGGGCGCCCGACCCGGCGCCCGGCCGAGCGCGAGGTTGGCGCCGCGGCCGGGGCTGGGCCTCGACGCGGCCCGCCGGGCGCTGCGCGTGACCGGCGACCCCCGGCTCCGCGCCGGCGGGGTGCTGCTGGTCGCGCAGCCCGAGACGTCGTACGCCGCGGGGCGGCAGCCCTCGCTGGTCCTCCGACTCGTCGCGGAGCACGCGACCGCGGTCGGCGACCCCGCCGAGGCCCGCCGGCTGGCGCTCGCCGCCCCCGACGTGGCCGTGGTCGTGGAGGGCCGCAGCGGACCCGGGAGCAGGGCTGTCGTCGACGCGGTCCGGGCGGTGCGCCCCGACGCCGTCGTCGCGCACGTCGGTCCCGACGATCCCGACTGCTCACCGGCCCCTCGCGGCGTCTCCGCGCACAGCGGCGGCCGGGCGAGCACGCTGGCCACGCTCGAGACCCTGGGCCTGCCCGTCAGCCCCCCATCGGAGGACAGATGATCGTCGGAGTCGACCTCGGCAAGACCGGCTGCCGCGCCGCAGTCGCCGGAGCCGCGCCGGTCGAGGAACACGGTGCGCCCGGCCTCGGCGAGCCCGGGGGAGCGGACGCCGCGCTGGCGGCGGTCGACGCCACCCTCGACCGGCTGCTCGTCGGCCTGCGCGACCAGGCGCCGACGGCTGCGCGACCAGGCGGCCACGGTCCCGTGACCTCGCTGTGCGTCGGTGCCGCCGGCGCCGAGGCCGCCCCCGCCGCCGCGCGCCGGCTCGCCGAGGGACTGGCGGAGCGGCACCCGACCGCCACGGTCGCGGTGACCTCCGACTCCGTGACCGCGCACGCCGGGGCGCTGGCCGGTCGGCCGGGGAGCGTGCTCGCGGTGGGCACGGGTGTCGTGGCCCTGTCCGTCGCGGCCGACGGTCGGCGTACCCAGCTCGACGGCTGGGGCCCGTGGCTGGGCGACGAGGGCGGGGGAGCCTGGATCGGCCGGGAGGCGCTGCGGGCCGTGCTCCGGGCCCGGGAGGGCCGGGGACCCGAGACCCTGCTCACGGCGGCGGCCGAGCGGCGCTACGGCGACCTCGTGGCCCTCCCCGCCACGCTCGCCGAGGCGGGCGGCCATGCCCGTGCCACAGCCGCGCTGACGCCCGACGTGCTCGCGGTCGCGGGTCGCGGCGACGAGGTGGCACAGGACGTGCTCGACCGGGCCGTCGCCTGCTGGGCCGACCTGGCCGCGCGTGCCGTCGTCCTGGCCGGTGAGCCGGTGCTGGCCCTCACCGGCGGGCTGGCCGACGTGTCGTCGCTGACCGACGCCCTGACCGCCCGGCTGCCCGACTCCGTCCGGCTCACCACCCCGCACGGGACCCCGCTGGACGGCGCGCTGCTGCTGGCCGAGCAGTCCGGGCTCCCGCACGAGCCGGCGGTGCTCCGGGTGGGCGCGGCGGTGACGTCATGATCGTGGTCGCCGTGGCCTCCGGCACCTCGGCCGACGCGATCGACGTCGGCGCGGTCGATCTCGCGCTCGACGGCACCGACCTGCTGGTCGAGGTGCTCGACGCGCGGAGCGTTCCCTGGCCCGCGGGGCTTCGCGAGCGGCTGCTCGCCGTGCTGCCTCCTGCCGGCACCACGGCCGCGGAGCTCTGCGCCCTCGACACCGAGGTCGGGCAGGCGCTGGCGGCCGCGGCCGCCGACGCGACGACCCGGCTCGCCCAGGCCGGCCTCCGTGCCGAGGTCGTGGTCTCACCCGGGCAGACCGTGCACCACGAGGTCGTGGGCGACCGCTGCCTGGGCACGCTCCAGGTCGGCCAGCCGGCCTGGGTGGCCGAGGCCACCGGGCTCCCGGTGGTCTCCGACCTGCGCGCCCGGGACGTCGCGGCCGGTGGCCACGGCGCTCCGCTCGCCGGGGTGCTGGACGCGCTGTGGCTCGCTCCTGCCGAGGACGACGACGCCGGTCGGCGTGGACCACGGGTCGCCCTCAACCTCGGCGGCATCGCCAACGTCACCGTGGTCGATGGTCCGGGCGCGCGAGGCGCGGCCATGGCCTGGGACACCGGTCCGGCCAACTGCCTGCTCGACGTGGCCGCGGCCCGCGCCACGGACGGCCGTCTCGGCCACGACGTCGACGGCGCCCTGGCCGCTGCGGGCACGGTCGACGAGGCCCTGCTCGCGCGGCTGCTCGACCACCCCTACTTCCGGCTCGCGCCCCCCAAGACCACGGGCCGCGAGACCTTCACCGCCACCTGGCTGGACGAGGTGCTCGACGAGGTGCTGGGCGGCCCGCCCGCCTCGTGGCCCGACGTCCTGGCCACGCTGGTCGAGCTCACCGCGGCCACGGTCGCCGACGCGGTCGCGGTCGGTGCACCCCACCGAGGTGGTCGCCGCCGGCGGCGGCACCGCCAACCCCACGCTGGTGCGCGCGCTCGCCCGCCGGCTGGGGGACACCCCGCTGGTGACCAGCGAGGAGCGCGGCCTGCCGGCCGACGGCAAGGAGACCGTGCTGTGGGCGCTGCTGGGCTGGCTGACCTGGCACGGCGTCCCGGTCTCCACCGGTTCCCACCCGGCGCGGGTGCTGGGCCGGATCACCCCCGGCTCCGGTGCCCTGGTGCTGCCGCGCCCGCTCGAGCCCGACGCGCGGCCGGCGCGGCTGCGGTTGCGCGCCGACGGGCCCGACCGCGCACGTCACGACCCCACGCCGTCCCCGCACCCGGAGGAGGCCCGATGACCCTCCGTCGGCTGGGCGTCGCCCACGCCCTGGTCGAGGGCCGGCTGCTGCCCGGCGACGTGGAGGTCGACGACGGGCAGGTGACCCGGGTCGGCCTCCCGGCGGCGCCCGGCGGGAGGGTCGCCGCGCCCGGCCTGGTCGACCTCCAGGTCAACGGCTTCGACGGCGTCGACGTGATGACCGCCGACGCCGACGGGCTGCGCCACGTCTCGCGCTCCCTGGCCGCGCACGGGGTCACGGCGTGGCTGCCGACGCTGATCACCGGACCGGTCGACGTCACCGAGCGCGCCCTGGGGGTGCTCGCCGGGCTCGCCGGGCTCGACGGGCTCGACGGCTCGGCCGGGCTCGACGGCCCGGCCGGGGCCCGGGTGCTCGGCGTCCACCTCGAGGGCCCGTTCCTCAGCCCGCAGCGGCTCGGGACCCACCCGCCGGAGCACCGCCGCGACCCCGACGCCGCGCTGCTGCGCCGCTGGTGCGCGCTCGGCCCGGTGGTGAAGGTGACCCTCGCACCCGAGCTGCCTGGAGCCCTCGACCTGGTGCGCGACCTGGCCGGCGACGGGGTCGTGGTGTCGCTGGGTCACTCCGACGCGACGGCCGCCCAGGCCCACGCGGGCATCGACGCCGGTGCTCGCGCGGTCACCCACGTCTTCAACGCGATGAGCCCGCTCCACCACCGCGCCCCCGGGCTGCCGGGCGCCGCGCTGGTGCGGCCCGAGGTGACGGTGCAGGTCGTCGTCGACGGGCACCACCTGGCCGACGACCTGGTCCGCCTGGTCTGGGCGGCCGCCCCCGGGCGCACGGTGCTCGTCACCGACGCCACCGCGGCCTCGGCGCGCGCCGACGGCGACTACGCGCTGGCCGGCGTCGACGTCCGGGTCACCGACGGCGCCGTGCGCAACCGGGCCGGCGACCTCGCCGGCAGCGCGCTCACCCTGGACCGCGCCGTCGCGAACGCCGCCGGACTCGGGCTCGACCTCGCCGGAGTGCTCTCCGCCGCCACCGAGACGCCGGCGAGGCTGCTCGGCCGTACCGACCTCGGCACGTTGCGACCGGGCGCGCGGGCCGACGTCGTCGTCCTCGACCAGCACCTCGACGTGGCCGACGTGCTCGTCGGCGGTCGCACGGTGCAGCCGGCCCCCACCCCCGCTCCGTAGCCCCCGCTCGGTAGCCCGGGTAGCCCCGGTAGCCCCGCCGAGCAGCCGGGAGGGTCGCCGGATGTGGGGTCGTGTGCCTGAGGCCGACCCAGGACCCGGTGTGGGGCACACAACCCACTCAAGCGGGGTCGCCGAGGCGGTGCGGGGGTCGCCGGGGCACAGCGGGTCGCGGGGTACAGCGGGGTCGCCGGATGTGGGGTCGTGTGGCTGAGGCCGACCCAGGGCCCGGTGTGGGGCACACGACCCACTCCAGCGGGGTCGCCGGGGGTGCGGGGGTCGCCGGGGCGCAGCGGGGTCGCCGGATGCGGGGTCGTGTGTCTGAGACCGACCCAGGGACCGGGCTGGGGCACACGACCCTGCTCCCGGCCCACCAGCGACGGGTGCGGCACCTCGCCGCTTCGTCGTCGCCACGCAGCGCCCTCTACGGTGGCCGCATGCGTGTGGGACTCACCGGTGGTGTCGCTTCCGGCAAGAGCACGGTCTCGGCCCTGTTCGCCGAGCTGGGGGCGATCGTCATCGACGCCGACCTGCTGGCCCGGGAGGTGGTGGCGCGCGGCACCCCCGGGCTCGCCGCCGTGGTGGAGGCCTTCGGCGAGCACCTGCTCACCGACGACGGCGACCTCGACCGGGCCAAGATGGGAGCCCTGGTCTTCGCCGACGAGGAGCAGCGCCGTCGGCTGGAGGCGATCGTGCACCCGCTGGTCTTCGAGCGGTACGCCGCGCTCGAGGAGCAGGCCGACCCGGACGACGTCGTGGTCCACGACATCCCGCTCCTCGCCGAGTCGGGTCGTGCCGACGACTTCGACGCGGTGGTGGTCGTCGACGTGCCCGACGAGGTCCGGATCGAACGGATGGTCCGCGACCGGGGCTGGACCCGCGAGGAGGCCGAGGCCAGGATCGCCGCCCAGGCGACCCGTGAGGAGCGGCTGGCGATCGCCACCCACGTCCTCGACAACAGCGGCACGCGCGACGACCTCCGCGCACGGGTGGAGGCACTGCACGCCGAGCTCACCCGGCGCGCCGCGGACGCCGGCTAGCCCAGGTCGGTCCCGGTGAACCCCTCGACCCGGCGGGTGCTGGTGCTGGTCGGCATCGTCGTCCTCGCCTTCAACCTGCGCCCGGCAGCGGTCAGCATCGGCCCGGTGCTCGGCGACCTCCGCGGCGACCTGGACATGTCCGGCGCCGAGGCCGGCGTGCTCACCTCGCTGCCGGTGGTCGCCTTCGCGGTCTTCGGCAGCATCGCGGCGCGGCTGGCCCGCGCGGTGGGGCCGCACCGGCTCACGCTGGCCGCCCTGCTCGCGGTCGTGGTCGGGCTCGCGGCGCGCACCCGGGTCGACTCGGTCGTCGTCTTCCTGGGCCTCTCCCTGCTGGCCCTGGCCGGCATGGCGACCGCCAACGTCGTGCTGCCCTCCCTGGTCAAGCGACACTTCCCGACCCGGATCGGGGTGATGACCACGGCGTACTCGACGGCCCTGGCCGTCGGCCTCACCAGCTCGTCGGTGCTCACCGTGCCGATCGGCCTGGCGCTGGGCGGCGGCTGGCGCGACGGGCTGATGCTGTGGGCCGTGACCGCCGCGGTCGCGGCGCTGCCCTGGCTGGCGCTGATCACCGAGGACTCCGGCGCCCGGGCCGGCACGCCGGTCGAGCCGGAGGTGCCCGTCGGGCTGGGCCAGGTGGCGCGCACCCGGCTCGGCTGGATGATGGCGCTGTTCTTCGGGCTCCAGTCGCTGCAGGCGTACTCGATCTTCGGGTGGTTCGCGGTGATCTACCGCGACGCCGGCTTCTCCAGCGCCACTGCCGGGCTGCTGCTCGGGGTGATCACCGCGACCAGCATCCCGACGTCGCTGGTGGTCCCGGTGCTGGCCGGGCGGCTGCGCGACGTCCGCGTCCTGGTCGTGGTGTTCTTCGCCTGCTACGTCGCCGGGTACGTCGGCCTGGTCGCCGCCCCGGTGGGCGGCGCGTGGCTCTGGGCCGTCCTGATCGGCGTCGGCACCGCGTCGTTCCCGCTGGCGCTCACCCTGATCGTGCTGCGCGCCCGCACGGCCACCGGCACCGCCGCGCTCTCCGGGTTCACCCAGTCGGCCGGCTACCTGCTGGCGGCACCCGGTCCGTTCCTCGTCGGCTTCCTGCACGACCTCTCCGGCGGCTGGACGGTCCCGCTGCTCGCGCTGATCGCCCTCTCGGTCCCGCTGCTGCTCACCGGCCTGGCGGTCGCCCGGCCGGCGGCCGTGGAGGACGAGCTCGCGTCACGTCTCCGCACCGGCGCCTGAGCCCGGACGTACGACAGCCCCCGGTCGTGGGGGACCGGGGCTGAGGCCGGGGCCGAGATCGAGGCCCGAGGTGGATCAGGCGGCGAGGTCGGGGTCGCCGAGGCGCCGCAGCTTCTGCAGGGCCTCCCGTTCCAGCTGCCGCACCCGCTCGGCGGAGATGCCGTGCTTGGCGCCGATGTCGGCCAGCTTGTGCTGGCGGCCGTCGGTGAGGCCGTAGCGCGAGCGGATGATGTCGGCCGCCCGGTCGTCGAGCTGACCGACGAGGGTGTTGAGACGGTCGCGGGACTCGACGTCGAGCACGGTCAGGTCGGGGCCGGGAGCGGTCTCCTGGGCCATCAGGTCGCCCAGGGAGGTGTCGCCGTCCTCGTCGACCGGGGTGTCGAGGCTGATGTGCTCACGACCCCAGGCCATCAGGTCGAGCACCCGGTCGACGTCCATGCCGAGCTCGGCGGCGATCTCCTGCGGGTCGGGGTCGCGGCCCAGCTGGCGCTCGAGGGTACGGCGCGCGCCGCCGACCTGGTTCAGCTCCTCGACCACGTGGACCGGGAGCCTGACGACGCGCGCCTGCTGGGCAATGCCACGGGTGATCGCCTGGCGTACCCACCACGTGGCATAGGTCGAGAACTTGTAGCCCTTGGTGTAGTCGAACTTCTCGACCGCACGGATCAGTCCGGTGTTGCCCTCCTGGATCAGGTCGAGCATCGGCATCTGGGCCCGGCCGTACTTGCGGGCGATCGAGACCACCAGGCGGAGGTTGGCGGTGATGAACGTGTCGACCGCCTTGCGGCCCTCCTCGGCGAGCCACTCGAGCTCCTCCTCGGTGGCGCGCATCGGTGCCCCGCCCTTGCGGCGGCCCACGCGCCCCTCGGCGAGCAGTGCCTCGGCCATCAGCCCGGCCTCGATCGTCTTGGAGAGCTCGACCTCCAGGGCGGCGTCCAGCAGCGGGTTGCGCGCGATCTCGTCGAGGTAGAGACCGACGCTGTCACGCCCTTCGATCTCTCGGCTTCCGCGCGACGCGGTCCGTACGGCCATGGGACCCTCCTTCGGACTGGGGGACGAGAGACGAACCCCCATATGTGGGTCAACGTCGGTCCGGCCTCGTGGATTCCCCAGTACCCACCGCGCCGACCTTCACCAACCGCCTGATGTGACTCCTTCGTCAGCAAGGACGTCCCGGATCGGTCCGGAGTTGCACACCGGCCGAACTCTTAGGGAGTTCTCAGGGGTGGCGGCCGATTCTCAGGCGGCCTCAGGCGTCGGCCAGCCCCATCCGCTCCAGCATCCAGGCGAGCGAGAAGGCCCGGTCCTGCCACGCCTTGTAGCGGCCGGAGACGCCGCCGTGGCCGGCCGACATCTCGGTGCGCAGCAGCACGTCGGCCTGCGGGGCCACCGCCCGCAGCCGGGCCACCCACTTGGCCGGCTCGACGTAGAGGACCCGGGTGTCGTGCAGCGACGTCTCGGCCAGGATCGGGGGGTAGGGCAGGTCGGCGACGTTGTCGTACGGCGCGTAGGCGGCCAGGCAGTCGTAGGTCTCCGCGTCGGCGGCCGGGTCGCCCCACTCGTCGTACTCGGTGACCGTGAGCGGCAGGGTCGCGTCGAGCATCGAGGTCAGGTTGTCCACGAACGGCACGGTGGCCACGATCCCGCCGAACGCCTCGGGCGCCTGGTTGGCCACGGCGCCCATCAGCAGGCCGCCCGCGCTGCCGCCCTCCGCGACCAGGGTCTGCGGGGTCGACCAGCCGGTGTCGACCAGGTGGCGCGCGCAGGCGATGAAGTCGGAGAAGGTGTTCTGCTTGGCGCCGAGCTTGCCCTCGTCGTACCAACGCCGCCCCATCTCGCCGCCGCCGCGCACGTGCGCGATCGCCATCGCTGCTCCCCGGTCGAGGAGCGAGAGCCTGGCCACCGAGAAGTAGGGGTCCATCGAGGCCTCGTAGGCGCCGTAGCCGTAGAGCAGGGTCGGGACCGGGCGGGTGCCGCCGCCGACGCCCTCGCGGGAGCCGCGTCTGGCCACGATCGAGATCGGCACGCGCGCGCCGTCGTCCGCGGTCGCCCAGAGCCGGTGCTCCTCGTAGTCGGCGGGGTCGTAGCCGCCGAGCACCGGGGCCCGCTTGAGCAGGGTGAGCTCGCGGGTGCGGACGTCGTAGTCGTAGACCGACGACGGGATCGCCATCGTCGTGTAGCCGAGCCGGACGACGGGCTGGTCGAAGCCCGGGTTGCCGCCCGAGCCGACCGTGTAGAGGGGGTGGTCGAACTCCACGAGGTAGTCGTCGCCCACGCCCTGCGGGCCGAGCTCGAGGATCCGCAGCTGGGTGAGGCCCTGGCTGCGCTGGTGCACCACGAGGTGCCCGGCGAAGGCGTCGACGTCCTCGAGGCGGACGGCGGGGTCGTGGGGGATCAGCGGCTCCCAGCCCGACGCCGGGGTCGGGGTGATCGGCGCGACGGCGAGCTCGAAGTCGGGACCGGTGCCGTTGTGCATCACCAGGAAGCGGTCCTCACCGGCGATCACGGCGTGGTCGAGCGCGTACTCGAGGTCCTCGGTCCGCGCCGCGTAGACCTGCCAGGTGCCGTCGGGGTCGTGGGTGTCGAGGACCTGGTACTCCGAGGTCGTCTTCGAGCCCGAGGCGATGACCAGGAAACGGTCGCTGCGGCTGCGGCCGACGCCCACCCAGAACCGGCCGTCGGTCTCGTGGTGGACCAGCTCGTCGTCGGCCTGGTCGGTGCCGAGGGCGTGCCGCCAGATCTTGTCGGCGCGCCAGGTGTCGTCGACGGTCGTGTAGTAGAACGCCTCCCCCGAGGGGTGCCAGGTGACCCCGCCGAGCACGCCGGTCACCTCGTCGTCCAGCAGGGCGCCGGTGCGCAGGTCCTTCACCCGCACGACGTACCGCTCGTCGCCCACGACGTCGACCGCGTAGGCCAGCAGGTGCCCGTCGAGGCTGATGGCGGAGCCGCCGAGCGAGAAGTACTCGTGACCCTCGGCCAGCTCGTTGAGGTCGAGCAGGACCTCCTCGCCGGGCAGCGCGGGCTGGTCGGGGGCGCAGTCCTCGGCGGGCTGCGGCGGCGTCCAGTCGTCGGGCGAGCCGACCGGGACCCGGCAGCTCGCGCCGTACTCGCGGCCCTCGAACGACCGGCCGTAGTACCAGTGGCCGCGATTGCGGGTCGGCACCGAGAGGTCGGTCTCCTTGGTGCGGGCCTTGATCTCGCCGAAGATCGTGGCCCGGAGGTCCGCCAGGTGCGCGGTGCGGTGCTCGGTCCAGGCGTTCTCGGCCTCGAGGTGGGCCAGGACCTCGGGGGAGTCCTTGTCGCGCAGCCAGTCGTACTCGTCGGTGCGCTCCCGGCCGTGGTGCTCGGTGGTGACCGGACGGCGGGGGCGGCGGGGGGCGGCGGGTGGTGCGGCGGGTGCGGGGCGGTCCATGCAGGGAACGCTAGCCCGTGGGCCCACCGGCGGAGCGGGGGCCTCGACCGCCCCGGGAACGTCACCGGGACCGGTGCATAACCTGTGCGCGAACCTGTGGAGGAAGCCCGCGATCTGTGGATGATCGGGGCCTTCCTGTGGAGCGGCGTGTGCAACCCGAAGTATGTCGCGAAATCGGCTCCGGAACCCTTGCGCCCGGGGGCTCGCGCCCCGTAGAACTCTCCTTACCAATCCGGCGCAGACCTTCGGGAAAGCAACGGAGCGGTGATCGGACAAGGAACGAAGATCCATCCCGCGAGGCGACTCGCGGCGTCGGCCCGGTGACGGGGACGGCGGGGTCGGAGATCCCGTCCGGTCGTCCGGGCGTCACCACTTCCGGACGAACTGAGGGCCTCTTGATGCTCATACCATCAAGAGGCCCTCTCCATTTCCGGCCGGCCCCTGTCCGGCCCGTGATCGGCCCGTGCCGCGCGTGCCTAGCCCGCGATCGGGCGCAGCAGCTCGACCGAGACCTCGACCGGCGTGAAGCCCATCAGCTCGTTGATCGAGACCATGTGGTCGTTGGTCTCCGCGTTCTGGGTGACGATCCGGGTCATCTCGGGGTGGTGCTGCTGGAGGTGACGCAGGTTGGCGGCCTTGGTCGCCAGGCCCAGCCGGTGCCCCCGGTGCTCCCGGTGCACGAACGTGCCCCACTGCGACACGTCGGTGCGCCCCGGCGGCGGTACCGCCAGCGTGGACTGGGCGACCACCTCGCGCTCGGCGGTCACCGCCACGGTCTCGAGGATCGTCCGCCCCTGCTCGCGCAACGAGACCCGGCCCTCGGCGTACCGCTCGGGGGTGATCACCTCCTCCTCCAGCTCCAGGAGGCCGGTCGGGGCGTCGACCGCCAGCTGCCCGTAGAGGACGCACAACGACGGCACCAGGTCGTCGGGCACGTCGTCGACGTACGTCTCGAGCGTGTAGCCGGAGTGCCGCTGGGCCGCCAGCGCCGACCAGGCGTCGAGGTCCGCGTCCGGCACCGGCAGGTCGAGCCACCGGATCACCTCGGAGTTGGCCCAGGTGAAGCCGTGCCGCTCCGCGAACCGGCGGTAGCCGTGCTCGGCGCCCGCCCCCGCGGGGCTCTTCGAGCTCGGTGACCACCAGGCTGCGCCCGAGCGTGCCGACGTGCCGCACCCCGGCCTCGAGCAGCGCCGACCCGTGGCCGCGGCGTCGCTCGACCGGGTCGACGTCGACCTCGACCCAGGCCTTCTCGGTGTTGTCGAGCAGCGGCAGGTAGGTGGAGACCACTCCCACCAGCCGGTCGTCGACGTAGCCGCCGAAGAGGTCGACGCGCTCGCCGCTGTCGGGGTAGCGGTAGGTGCCGGCCATCTCCTGCCAGCTCCAGTGGGGGGAGCCCTCGCGCCCGTGCAGCGCGGAGCGGCACCCCAGCTCGTAGGCCTCCCGCAGCCGGGCGCTCGTCGGACGGGGCGATCAGTCGGACGTCCACGGACGACGACGTTAGTCGGGCGCGGCCGGCGGCGGCGACTGGTTTACGTCGAGGGGGACGTCCCACACGCGCAGGGCGGGATCGTCGGCGGCGTACGAGCGCACCGGGCCGGGTCCGGTCTCGGCGGTCTCGAACCGCACGGTGACCACGCCGCGGCCCGAGCCCCACACCCAGCCCCGGCCCATCTCGTCGTGCTCGACGTCGAGGCCGGGGGTCCAGGTCGTGCGCCGGGACACCAGGTCCGAGGGCACCTCGACCGGCTCCGGCTCGGCGTCGGCATCGGCGTCGGACTCGCCGAACAGGTCGTCCTGGATCCAGTCGGCGAGGCCGGAGACGCCGACCCCGAGCAGCCGCACGCCGCCCGACGTGTCGAGGTCGGCCAGCAGCGACCGGGCGACCCGGCCGACGGTGGCGGCGGCGTCGGTGGGGGAGGCGAGGGTCGAGGAGCGGCTCAGCGTCGTGAAGTCGTGCAGCCGCACCTTGATCGTGACCGTGCGCCCCGACAGCCCGTGCTTGCGCAGCCGCTCGGCGACCTCCCGCGCCTGCCGGGTGAGCAGGCCCTCCATCAGCCGGCGGTCGGTCAGGTCGGTCTCGTAGGTGCCCTCGACGCTCACCGACTTGGCCTCCCGCTCGGCGACCACCGGGCGGTCGTCGTCGGCGCGGGCGAGGGCGTGCAGCCCGGCGCCGTGGGCCCGGCCGACCAGTCGAACGAGCTCCTCGAGCGAGACCCGCTCGAGGTCGGCGACGCTGTGCACCCCGGCCCGGCGCAGCCGCTCGGCGGTCGCCGGGCCGACCCCCGGGATCACCGTCACGCTCATCGGCCGCAGCAGCTCGCGCTCGGTGCCGGGGGGCACGACCACGAGCCCGTCCGGCTTGTCGAGGTCGCTGGCCACCTTGGCGATGAACTTCGAGGAGCCGAGCCCGATCGAGGCGGTCAGGCCCCCGGTGGCCTCCGCGACGGCGGCCCGCAGGTCCTCGGCCGCCGCGGTCACCGACGGCACCGACAGGTCGGTCAGGTCGCTCGCCGCGAGGTCGACGAAGGCCTCGTCGAGCGAGAGCGGCTCGACCAGGGGCGAGACCGAGCGCAGCAGCCTCATCACGACCTGGCTGGCGGTGCGGTAGGCGTGGAAGCGGCCGCCGAGGTAGGCGGCGTGCGGGCAGCGCGAGCGTGCCTCGCGGGTCGACATGGCCGAGTGGACGCCGTACGCCCTGGCCTCGTAGGACGCGGTGGCGACCACGCCCCGGCCACCGACGCCGCCGACCACCACGGGCTTGCCTCGCAGGGAGGGCTTGTCGCGCTGCTCCACCGAGGCGAAGAAGGCGTCGAGGTCCAGGTGGAGGACCGAGGCCTGCTGCCGCACCCGGGCAACCTATCGGCCCCTGGCGCCGGGACGACCCCGACGGCCCCGACGACCCACATTCCGTCCACAGGGACGGGTCGGAGCCCGGTCGTCCACAGGCCCGGCCTGGAGGCCGCGCGACCGGGGGAGGTCGGGGGCACGGTCGACCCATGACTGCTCTCCCGCACGGCCCGCACGAGCCGGCCGACCAGACCACGCCACCCCTCCAGCCCGCTCCGCCCACGAGGCTCACCGCGCGCTGCCCCGAGGACGTCCTCGCTCTGGTGCCGGTGCTCCTGGGCTTCTACCCCGCCGACTCGGTCGCGATGCTGACCTTCGGTGCGGCGCAGCCGTTCCACGCCCGGGTCGACCTGCCCTCCTCGCCCTGGACCACCGGTCAGCTCGACGAGGTGGTCGCCGGCCTGCTCGACCCGGTGCGCTGCCACGGGGTGCGGCGGGTGGTGCTCGTGGTCTACACCGACGACCCCCGGCTCGCGTCCCGGACCGCCCGGAGGTTGCTGCGCGCCTTCGCGCGGGAGGGGGTCGAGGTGCCCGAGATGCTGCGGGCCGACGGGTCCCGCTGGTGGCCCCTGGTCGGGCGTGACCGCGGCGCGCCCGACCACGGGGTGCCCTACGACGTCTCGGCGCACCCCTTCCTCGTGCAGTCCGTGCTGGCCGGGCAGGTCACCCACGGTGCCCGCTCCGACCTGTCCGCCGGGCTGGTGCCCGACCCCCGGCGCGCGGCGGCGGTCGCACGGCTGGTCGCGGAGCAGGACGCCGGGCATGGCGCCGGCATGGGGCATGACGCCGAGCAGGACCGGTCGCTGCTGGCCGAGGGGGAGTGGGTGGAGGGGCTGGTGCGCGTCCACGCCGGGGCCGGCACCTCCCCGGCCGACCACGACGTGGCCCGGTTGCTGCGCGCCCTGCGCGCCACCGTCCTGCGCGACGCCGCCTGGTCGGTGCTCACCCGGCCCGGCGCCCCCGACCACGTGAGGTTCTGGACCGACGTGCTGCGGCGCGCCCCCGACGACCTCGCCGCGCCGCCGGCGGCGCTGCTGGGGTGGGCCGCGTGGCAGAGCGGCGACGGCGCCCTGGCCTGGTGCGCGGTGGAGGCCGCCGAGGCCGCCGACCCCGACTACCGGCTCACCGGCTACCTCGCCGCCGTCCTCGAGCGGGCGGTGCCGCCCTCCGCGTGGTCCCCGTCGATGGACTGGAGGCTGTGCGTGGTCGACTCCAGGACCTAGGGTTCCCGACATGGGCGAAGAGGTCGACGCACAGGAGTTCACGCGGGCCGACCGCACCGAGCACCGCGAGAAGGTGCACCGCTGCCTCGACGTGTTCGCCCGGATGCTCAGCGAGGCCGCCTTCGACACCGACGACCCGATGACCGGCCTGGAGGTCGAGCTCAACCTGGTCGACGAGGTGGGCGACCCGGCGCTGAAGAACGCCGAGGTGCTGGCCGCGATCGCCGATCCCGACTTCCAGACCGAGCTCGGTCAGTTCAACATCGAGATCAACGTCCCGCCGGGCAAGCTGCGCGAGCGTGGGCTCGAGGACTTCGAGGACAACCTGCGCCGCAGCCTCAACAGTGCGGAGGCACGCGCGTCCGAGGTCGGCGCCCACCTCGTGATGATCGGCGTGCTGCCGACGCTGGCCGAGGGGCACATGAGCGTCGACAGCCTCAGCGGCAACCCGCGCTACAAGCTGCTGAGCGAGCAGATCCTGGCGGCCCGCGGGGAGGACATCACGATCGCGATCGACGGCGCGGAGCGGTTGCGCTGCACCGCCGACTCGATCGTGCCCGAGGCCGCGTGCACGAGCATGCAGCTGCACGTGCAGACCTCGCCCGACCAGTTCGCCGCCTACTGGAACGCCTCCCAGGCGATGGCCTCGGTGCAGCTGGCGGTGGGTGCCAACTCTCCCTACCTGCTCGGCAAGCAGCTGTGGCGCGAGACCCGGATCCCGCTGTTCGAGCAGGCCACCGACACCCGCAGCGAGGAGCTCGAAGGCACAGGGCGTGCGGCCCCGGGTCTGGTTCGGGGAGCGGTGGATCACCACGGTCTTCGACCTGTTCGAGGAGAACGTCCGCTACTTCCCGGCGCTGCTGCCGATCACCCAGGAGGAGGACCCCCTCCAGGTGCTGGAGGCCGGTGGCACGCCCAACCTCGGTGAGCTCCGGCTGCACAACGGCACGATCTACCGCTGGAACCGCCCGATCTACGACATCAACCAAGGGGTGCCGCACCTGCGCGTGGAGAACCGGCTGCTCGCGGCCGGGCCGACCGTCGTCGACATGATGGCCAACTCCGCGTTCTACTTCGGGCTGGTCCGCGAGCTGGCGGAGTCGGAACGGCCGCTGTGGTCGCAGATGTCGTTCAGTGCCGCGGAGGAGAACTTCCACGTCGCTGCGCAGCAGGGCATCGAGGCCCAGGTCTACTGGCCGGGCGTGGGACAGGTGCGGGCCACCGAGCTCGTGCTGCGCCGGCTGCTGCCGCTCGCGCACGAGGGCCTCAGGTCGTGGGGCGTCGACACCACCACCGCCGAACGGCTGCTGGGCGTCATCGAGCAGCGCTGCCTGCAGGGCACCAACGGCGCGGAGTGGTTCGTGCGCCGGATGGGCGACCACGAGGGCAAGGGCGCCGAGCGGTTCGACGCGCTGCGCTCCACCCTGCTCGAGTACCGCGAGCGGATGCACAGCAACGAGCCGGTCCACACCTGGACCTGAGCGCTCAGCGCTCCCGCAGCCGCTGCCAGGTCCGGCCGACCCCGGTGCGTGGGTCGCGCCAGGCCCGGCGGTTGACGACGACGAACGGCAGGTGCCGCCCGAGCTCGCCGGCGGCGGTGCGGGTGGCGGCCAGCCAGACCAGGTCGGCGTCGCGGGTCTCGACGAGGTCACCGGGGCGAGCCAGCCACACGAGCGCGGTGCTGCCGCGCTGGTGGGTGCGGCGCACGAGGGCGGAGACGACGTCCGCGCGCAGCGCCTGGTCGAGCACGTCGTCCGGGCCGGCGGTGAAGGCGCTCGACCGCTCACCGGGGACGCCGACGTGCAGCACCGGGGGAAGCTGCGGCGCCGCTCGGTGCGGGCGTGGTCGAGCACGGCGCGCCGCAGCCGGACGTGGAGCCCGTGGGAGACCGGTTCGACGATGCCGTCCTGCACGAGGGCCTCCTGGGGTGCGTGCACGGGCGCACACGCGGGTTCCTCACCAGGGTGCCGCACCCGGCGCGGGCGCGCTCGTGCCCTCCACAGGCGAGCCAGGGCTGTGCCCGGCGTCACGGACGGGTAACGTGCCTGTATGGCCACCGTAGTCGTCGGATACGTTCCCAAGCCCGAGGGCGAGGCTGCCCTCGCCAGCGCGATCGAGGAGGCCACCCGGCGCACCGCGACGCTGATCGTCGTCTACTCCCACCGCGGCGGGCCCGGCTTCGACGACGTGGCGTCTGCCAAGGCCGACGCCCAGGTCGAGGAGGTGAAGAAGCGGCTCGCCGACGCCGGCGTCAAGCACGAGGTCCGGCAGCTCGTCCGCGGCTTCGACCCCTCCGAGGACCTGATCCACGTCGCCCAGGAGGCCGACGCCGAGCTGATCGTGATCGGCCTGCGCCGCCGCACCCCGGTCGGCAAGCTGATCCTGGGCTCCAACGCCCAGCGGATCCTCCTCGACGCGCACTGCCCCGTGCTCGCCGTCAAGTCCGACTGAGGGCACCCCGCCCCTCGGGTGGCACGCTGGGGTCATGACGACCCCGGTGCTGTCCCGCCGTGACCTGGAGTTCCTGCTGCACGAGTGGCTCGACGTCGGGAGCCTGACCGGTCGGGAGCGCTACGCCGAGCACTCCCGCGACACCTTCGACGCCGTCCTCGACCTGGCCGAGACCGTCGCCACCCGGCACTTCGCTCCGCACAACAAGCGCAACGACGCCGAGGAGCCGACCTTCGACGGCGCGCGGGTGCACCTGCACCCGGAGGTGGGCGAGGCGCTCGA
Source organism: uncultured Actinomycetota bacterium (assembly GCA_963834285.1). Lineage (GTDB taxonomy): Bacteria > Actinomycetota > Actinomycetes > Propionibacteriales > Nocardioidaceae > Nocardioides. The sequence continues at coordinate 72,477 of CAWIAZ010000014.1, forward strand.
CGTCTACGCGCGCAGCGGCTTCCTCGGGGCGACGTTCGACGAGTCGCTCGGGGGGATGCAGCTGCCGCACGTGGTCGCGGCCGCGACGGCGGCGTGGTTCCAGGCGGCCAACTGCGGCACCGGCGGCTATCCGTTCCTCACCCAGGCCAACGCCTCGCTGCTGGTGGAGCACGGGTCGGCCGAGCAGGTCGAGCGGTACGTGCGCCCGATGCTGGAGGGCCGCTTCTTCGGCACGATGTGCCTCAGCGAGCCGCAGGCAGGCTCCTCGCTGGCCGACGTGCTGACCACGGCCGAGCCCCAGGACGACGGCACGTTCCGGCTGCAGGGCAACAAGATGTGGATCTCCGGCGGCGACCACGAGCTCAGCGAGACCATCGTCCACCTGGTGCTGGCCCGCACCGCGGGGGCGCCGGCCGGCGTCAGGGGCATCTCGCTGTTCCTGGTGCCCAAGCACCTGGTCGAGCGACGACGGCTCGCTGGGGGAGCGCAACGACGTGGTGCTGGCCGGCCTCAACCACAAGATGGGCTGGCGCGGCACCACCAACACGCTGCTCAACTTCGGCGAGGGCGCCCACCTCCCGGGCGGCCGGCCCGGCGCGGTCGGCTACCTCGTCGGCGAGCAGCACCGCGGCCTGGCGGTGATGTTCCACATGATGAACGAGGCCCGGGTCGGGGTGGGCCTGGGCGCGGCGGCGCTCGGCTACACCGGCTACCTCAAGGCCCTCGACTACGCCCGGAGCCGCACCCAGGGCCGTCCGCCCGGCGCCAAGGACCCGGCGTCGCCGGCCGTGCCGATCATCCACCACGCCGACGTCCGCCGGATGCTGCTGACGATGAAGTCCTACGTCGAGGGCGGCCTCGGCCTGGTGCTCTACGCCGCCCGTCTGGTCGACGAGGAGAAGACCGCCCCCGACGAGGCCGCCGCCCGAGAGGCGCACCGGCTGCTCGAGGTGCTCACCCCGATCGTGAAGTCGTGGCCGTCGCAGTGGTGCCTGGCCGCCAACGACCTGGCCATCCAGGTGCACGGCGGCTACGGCTACACCCGTGAGTACGACGTGGAGCAGCACTACCGCGACAACCGGCTCAACCCGATCCACGAGGGCACCCACGGCATCCAGGGCCTCGACCTGCTCGGTCGCAAGGTGGTGATCGACGACGGCGCCGGGCTCGTGCTGCTCGCCGAGCGGATCCTCGCCACGACCGACGAGGCAGCCCGGCGCGGGGGCGAGATCGCCGTCGACGGGGCGGCGGTGCGAGCGGCCGCCGAGCGGCTGGTCGCGGTCACCCAGAAGGCGTGGTCGGCGGGCGACGTGGAGCTGAGCCTGGCCCACTCCTCGGTCTACCTCGAGGCAGCGGGCGACGTCGTGGTGGCCTGGATCTGGCTCCAGCAGGCCCTGGCGGCGGGGGAGTCGGCCGGCGCCTTCTACGACGGCAAGCGGCAGGCGGCGCGGTGGTTCGTGCGCAACGAGCTGCCGCGCACCGGGCCGCAGCTCGACCTGCTCGAGCGGCTCGACCGCACCCACCTCGACATGGCCGACGCCTGGTTCTGACGCGGACGACCCGCGCTCCGGGTCGTGGCCGCCGGCTCAGGCGAGCAGCGCGGCCCGGTGCCGGTGCGCCTGGCCGAAGAGCTGCCCGAGCGCGTGGGCGCGCTTGAACACCATCTGCGCGTCGTGCTCCCAGGTGATCGCGATCCCGCCGTGCAGCTGCACGGTCTCGGCGGCCACCCGGTGGAGGGCCTCGGCGCAGTAGGAGCCGGCCACCGCGGTCAGGCGCTCGGCGTCGGCGCTGCCGACCGACACCGCGTGCGCGGCGGCCCAGAAGATCGAGCGCGAGGTCTCGACCAGCACGAGCATGTCGGCCATCCGGTGCTTGAGCGCCTGGAAGGACCCGATCGGCCGACCGAACTGCACGCGCTCGAGGCTGTAGGCCACCGTCATGTCCAGGGCGCGCTGCGCGCAGCCGACCTGCAGCGCGGCGACCCCCACCGTGCCGACGAGGTGGGCCCGCGCCAGCGCGGCGGTGGCGCCGGTGGGGCCGGCCGCCACCGGGGTGGCGGGGCACCCGTCGAGGTGCAGCGTCGCGAGCCGCTGAGTGGTGTCCATGGCGGGGGTGCGGGTGCGGTCCACCCGGTCGGCGTCGACCTCGAAGAGCCCGACCCCGTCGTCGGTGCGCGCGGCCACGAGCAGGACGTCGGCCAGGTCGCCGAAGAGCACCTCGGTGACGGTGCCGGTGAGCAGCCCGTCCTCGGCCCGCACGGGCTCCTCCAGCCCGGGGCCCCGGGTGCCGGACCAGCCGATCGTCGCGACCTCGCCGGCGGCGATCCGCGGCAGCAGCCGCCGGCAGGCGTCGTCGTCGCCGCCGGCGAGCAGGGCCTCGGCGGTGACCACCGAGGCGAGCAGCGGCGACGGGGCCAGCGAGCGACCCAGCTCGTCGAGCACCACCAGGGTCTCGAACAGCGAGAAGCCGGCGCCGTCGTACTCCTCGGGGACGGCGAGCGCCGCGGCCCCGATCTGCTCGCAGAGCAGCTGCCACAGCGCCGGGTCGTGACCCTGCTCCGACGCGGCGGCCGCGCGGACGGCGGCGCTGTCGGCGCGCTTGGCGAGCAGGCTGCGCAGGGTGCCGGCGAGCTCGGCCTGCTCCTCGGTCAGGCGGAACTCCATCAGGCACCCACCCGCGACCCGACCAGCGACCCGAGCACGACCGCACGGTGGTGGGCCGGGGTGCCCCAGGCGGTCACGAGCGCGCGGACCTTCGTGATCCACAGGCTCAGGTCGAGCTCCTGGGTGTAGCCGATCGCGCCGTGCACCTGCAGGCCGGTGCGGGAGGCGAGGTACGCCGCGTCGGCGCACGCGACCTTGGCCGCCGACACGTCGCGTCGCTGCGGGTCGAGGGCGGCTCCCTGCACCAGGGGTCGGGCGAAGTCGAGCGCGATCCGGACGTCGGCGAGGGCGTGCTTGATCGCCTGGTAGGAGCCGATCTCGCGGCCGAACTGCTTGCGCTGCTTGACGTAGGAGACCGAGTCGGCCAGCAGCCGCTCGCCTGCGCCGAGCAGCTGGGCGGCGGTGGCGAGCACCGCCAGGTCGAAGGCCGCGTCGAGGTCGCCCACGGGGTGCGAGAGCGACTCGCTCGCCGGGACGACCCGGGCGAGCCGACGCGCGCGGTCCACGGACCCGAGCCGCTCGCCGGGCGCGGCGGTGGCCAGCAGCCCGTCGGCGGCCAGGAACACGTGGTCGGCGACCTCGGCGTCGAGGGCGTAGGGCACGTGCGGAGGCACGGCCACGGTGCCGACGGCGCCCTCGGCGAGCGCGGTGAGGACGCTGGGACTGTCGGCGTCGTCGGGTGCGGGCGCCAGCGCCAGCGGCAGGAAGGCGGCCGACTCGACCCAGGGGCCCGGGACGGCGTGCCGCCCGATCGCCTCGAGCGCGATCACCAGCTCGACCGGCGTGGCCCCCATCCCGCCGGCCTCCTCCGGTACGACGAGCGCGGTGACGCCCTGCTCGGCCAGCCGGCGCCAGAGCGCGAGACCGGGGCCGGGGTCGCCGTCGGCCCAGGCCCGGGCGACCGCGGGGGTGTCGGCGGCGGCCAGCAGCGACTCGAGGGAGGCGGCGAAGTCGCGCTGGTCGGGGGTGGGCTCGAAGTTCATGGCTTCGCTCCAGGCCGGGGCTCGCGGGGGAGGCCGAGGATCCGCTCGGCCACGATGTTGCGCTGGATCTCGTTGGTGCCGGCGTAGATCGGCCCGGACAGCGAGAACGTGTAGCCGTCGAGCCAGGTCGAGTCGACCTCGGCCTCGGGACCGAGCAGGTCGAGCGCGGTCTCGTGCAGCGCGATGTCGAGCTCGGACCAGAACACCTTGTTGACCGACCCGGCGGCGCCCATGTCGCCACCGCCCGCCAGCCGGGTCACCGTGCCCCAGGTGTAGAGCCGGTAGGCCTGCGCCCGGATCCAGGCGTCGACGACGCGGTCGGCGACGCGGTCGGCGGCCGTGTCGCTCGCGAGCCCGCCGGGCGTCGCGCGGTAGAGGTCGACGAGCCGGTCGGCCGCGGCGCAGAAGCGCCCGGGGGAGCGCAGCGAGAGCCCGCGCTCGTTGCCGGCGGTCGACATGGCGACCCGCCAGCCGTCACCGGGGGCGCCGAGCACGTCGGCGTCCGGCACGAACACGTCGGAGAAGAACACCTCGGCGAAGCCGGGCTCGCCGTCGAGCTGGGCGATCGGCCGCACCGTGACGCCGTCGGCGTCGAGGGGGAAGAGGAAGTAGGTCAGCCCGGCGTGCCGCTGCGCCTCGGGGTCGGAGCGGAAGAGGCCGAAGCCCCAGTGGGCCAGCGCCGCCCGCGAGCACCAGGTCTTCTGTCCGTCGAGCACCCAGCCGCCGCGCTCGTCGTCGCGGCGGGCGGTGGACGTCAGCGACGCCAGGTCGGACCCGGCCTCGGGCTCCGACCAGCACTGGGCCCACACCTGCTCGCCGGTGGCCATGGCGGGCAGGAAGCGGTCCTGCTGCTCGGGGGTGCCGTGGTCGAACAGGATCGGCGCCAGCAGGAAGATCCCGTTCTGGGAGACCCGGCCCGGCGCGCCCGCGCGGTAGTACTCCTCCTCGAAGACCACCCACTCGACCAGCGAGGCCTCGCGACCGTGGTGGCTGCGCGGCCAGGACACCACCGACCAGCGGGCCTCGGCGAGCCGCGCCTCCCACTCCTGGTGGGCGCGGAAGCCGGCCGCGGTGTCCATCGAGGGCAGCGGCGTGGCCGGCACGTGGGTCGCCAGCCACTCCCGGGCCTCGGCCTGGAAGGCCAGCTCGTCGGGGGAGAGGGTCAGGTCCATCGGTCGTCCTTCGTCGCGGTGGTCGGCACGCTGGTCGGAGCCGGGGTGGCGGCGGTCACGGGCGGGCCCGGAGCTCGGCCTTGAGCACCTTGGAGGCGGCGTTGCGGGGGAGGTCGTCGACGAGCTCGACCCGGCGGGGCAGCTTGAAGTTCGCCAGCCGCGGCCGCAGGAACGCGACCAGCTCGTCCGGGTCCGGCGAGCGGCCGGCGCGGGGGACGACGAACGCCCGGCCGACCTCGCCCATCCGGGGGTCGGGCATGCCGACCACGGCGGCCTCGACGACGTCCTCGTGCCGGCCGAGCTCGGCCTCGACCTCGGCCGGGTAGACGTTGAAGCCGCCGGAGACGTACATGTCCTTGAGCCGGTCGGTGATCCGCATGTTGCCGGCGTCGTCGACGGTGCCGATGTCGCCGGTGTGCAGCCAGCCGTCCGCGTCGATCGCCTCCGCGGTCGCCTCGGGGTCGTCGAGGTAGCCCTGCATCACCATCGAACCGCGCAGCAGCAGCTCGCCCTCCTCGCCGGGCGCCCGCTCGCTACCGGTGGTGGGGTCGACGACGCGCAGCTCCAGGCCGTCGACCGCGCGCCCGTTGGTGGTGGCGATGGTCGGCTCCGGGTCGCCGGGTCGGCACATCGTCGCGACCACGCACTCGGTCATGCCGAACGCCGGGATCACCAGCTCGAAGGAGAGCTCGGTGAGCATCCGCTCGATCAGCCGGGGCGGGATGCTGGCCGCGCCCATGTTGGCCAGCCGCAGCGACGAGGTGTCGGTGGTGGGGAACGCGGGCGCCTCCAGCAGGGAGTGGAAGATCGTCGGCGCCCCGGGCACGATCGTGAGCCGCTCGCGCTCGATCAGCGCCAGCGCCTCGTCGGCGTCGAAGGCCGCCACGGGGTAGAGGGCGCAGCCGGTGAGGAGCCCGGCGAGGATCCCGACCTTGTAGCCGTAGGCGTGGAAGAACGGGCTGATCACCAGGTAGCGGTCGGACTCGGTGACCTGGCAGGTCTCGGACCACACCCGGGCGGCGGCGAGCGTCTGCCGGTGGGAGGTGAGCACGCCCTTGGAGCGGCCGGTGGTGCCGGAGGTGAACAGGATGTCGGCGAGGTCGTCGGGCTCGACCGAGGTCGCGACGGAGTCGAGGTCGGCGACTCCCGCGCCCAGCGCGGCGAGGTCGCCGAACGGGGTCGCCGCGTCGGACGTGGACGCGGGCGTGGAGCCGGACGCGCTCTCGCCGATCCTCACCACGGCGGCCACCTCGGGCAGGCCGGGCAGCACCGTGCCCCCCGCCGCCGGGTCGGCCTCCGCCGCCGCGGCGCGGAGCTCGGCGTGCTGGGAGCGGCCGAGGAAGCCGTCGGACAGCACCACCAGCCGGGCGCCGGAGCGGGCGACCAGGTCGGCCACCTCGGCTCCCTTGTAGCGGGTGTTGACCGGCACCAGGACCCCGCCCGCGTAGGTGACGGCGAGGCCGGCGACCACCCACTCCCAGGTGTTGGGCGCCCAGACGCAGACCCGGTCGCCGACCTCGAGGCCGAGGGAGCGGTAGCCGCGGGCCGCCTCGCGCACCGCGTCGTGGAGGTCGCGGAACGTCAACGTGGTGTCGCCGTCGACCACCGCCGGCCGGTCGCCGTGGACGGCCGCTGCGGCCCGGAGGGCGGCGGGCACGGTCTCGGGGTGGGTCACCGGAGCGCTCCTCGTGGCTCGACCAAACAAGTGCTTGGTAGGCTACCCTAGCGCCTGTCCGTCGAGAGGAACACCATGGACCTGTCCTACTCCGCCGAGGAGCAGCACTTCCGCACCGAGGTGCGCTCCTGGCTGCAGGACAACCTCACCGGCGAGTTCGCCGCGCTCAAGGGGCTCGGCGGTCCGGGGCGCGACCACGAGGCGCACGAGGAGCGGCTGGCCTGGAACCGCCACCTCGCGGCCCACGGCTGGACGGCGCTCGGCTGGCCCGAGGAGCACGGCGGCCGCGGCCTGAGCCTGATGCAGCAGGTGATCTTCCACGAGGAGTACGCCCGCGCCGACGCCCCCGCGCGGGTCAACCACCTGGGGGAGGAGCTGCTCGGTCCGACGCTGATCGCCTGCGGCACCCCGGAGCAGCAGCGGCGCTTCCTGCCGGGGATCGTCGCCGCCGACGAGCTGTGGTGCCAGGGCTACTCCGAGCCCGGCGCCGGCTCCGACCTCGCCAACGTGCAGACCCGCGCCCGTCCCGACGGCGACCAGTGGGTCATCGACGGGCAGAAGGTGTGGACCTCGCTCGCGCAGTTCGCCCAGTGGTGCTTCGTGCTGGTGCGCACCGAGCCCGGCTCGACCCGCCACCACGGGCTCTCCTTCCTCCTCGTCCCGCTCGACCAGGACGGCGTCGAGGTGCGCCCGATCGAGCAGATCACCAGCGGCGCGGAGTTCAACGAGGTCTTCTTCACCGGCGCCCGCACCGACCTCGACCTCGTGGTCGGCGAGCCCGGCGACGGCTGGCGGGTGGCGATGACGCTGCTGGGGCTGGAGCGCGGCGTCTCCACGCTGGGTCAGCAGGTCGGCTTCGCCCGCGAGCTCGAGACGGTCGTCGAGCTGGCGCGGAGCAACGGCGCCTACGACGACCCGGTGCTGCGCGACCGGCTGGCGCAGTCGATGGTCGAGCTCGAGGTGATGCGGGTCAACGCGCTGCGCGGCCTCTCCGCCCTCGCCACCGGCTCCTCCGCAGACGACGGAACCGGCGACGGGGCGGCCTCGATCGCCAAGCTGGTGTGGGCGGGCTGGCACCGGCGCCTGGGTGAGCTCGCGATGGAGGTCGCAGGTGCCGACGGGCTGACTGCCCGCGGGGCGCCGTACGACCTCGACCCGCTGCAGCGGCTCTTCCTCTTCTCGCGCTCCGACACGATCTACGGCGGCAGCGACGAGGTGCAGCGCAACATCCTGGCCGAGCGGGTGCTCGGCCTGCCACGCGAGCCCAAGGGAGCCTGATGACCACCGAACGAGCCGTGCTGCCCGCGCCCGACTACGTGCCCGGCCACGACCTGCTGGCCGGCAAGGTGGTCGTGGTCACCGCGGCGGCCGGGGCCGGCATCGGCGCCGCCGTCGTCCGCCGGGCGCTCGAGGAGGGCGCCCGGGCCGTGGTGTTCAGCGACACCCACGAACGCCGCCTGGCCGAGGCCGAGGTCGCGCTGGCCGAGGAGTTCGGCGCCGACCGCGTGCGCCAGCTGGTCTGCGACGTGACCGACGAGACGCAGGTCGAGGCGCTGCTCGACGTGGCCGACGGGCTCGGCGGCGTCGACGTGATGGTCAACAACGCCGGCCTCGGCGGCACCGCCTCGGTGCTGGACATGACCGACGAGCAGTGGCTGCGGGTCCTCGACATCACGCTCACCGGCACCTTCCGCTGCGTGCGCGCCGCCGGACGCCGGATGCGGGACGCCGGCACGCCGGGCGTGATCGTCAACAACGCCTCGGTGATCGGCTGGCGCGCGCAGGAGGGGCAGGCGCACTACGCCGCGGCCAAGGCAGGCGTGATGGCGCTGACCCGCTGCGCGGCGCTCGACCTGGCGCCGCACGGCATCCGCGTCAACGCGGTCTCGCCGAGCCTCGCGATGCACCCGTTCCTGGCCAAGGTCACCTCCGACGAGCTGCTGCACGAGCTCACCCAGCGGGAGGCGTTCGGGCGGGCCGCGGAGCCCTGGGAGGTGGCCAACGTGATGGTGTTCCTGGCCAGCGGCTACGCGTCGTACATGACCGGCGAGGTCGTCGCCGTCAGCAGTCAGCAGGCCTGAGCGATGGCCGAGCCGACGACCGGGCCCGTCCCGCCCACGCGCCGCGCCGAGCTGCTCGCGATCGCTGCCGGGCTGTTCGCCGAGAAGGGCTTCAAGAACACCACGGTGCGCGACATCGCCGACGCCTCGGGGATCCTCTCCGGCAGCCTCTACCACCACTTCGACTCCAAGGAGTCGATGGTCGACGAGATCCTGTCCACCTTCCAGGAGGAGCTGTTCGCGGCCTACGACGCGGTCCTGGCCAGCGACGTCGACGCCCGCGCCAAGCTCGACGCCTGCGTGCGGCTGTCGTTCGCGGCCATCGACCAGCACCAGCACGAGGTTGCGATCTTCCAGAACGACGCCGGCTACCTCGGCGGGTTCGAGCGGTTCGGCTACCTCGCCGAGCGCAACGCCCAGTCGCGCGACGTGTGGATCACCCTGCTCACCGAGGGGGTCGCCGCTGGTGTGCTGCGGCCCGACCTCGACATCGAGCTGACCTACCGCTTCATCCGCGACACCGTCTGGGTGGCGGTCAAGTGGTACCGGCCCGAGGGCCGCCACTCCCACACCCAGATCGCCGACCAGTACCTCACCATCCTCCTCGACGGGATCTCTCATGCCTGACGCCTACATCATCGACGCCGTCCGCACCCCGGTCGGCAAGCGCGGGGGAGCGCTGGCCGGCGTCCACTCCGCCGACCTCGCTGCCCACTCGATCGCGGCGCTGGTACGGCGTACCGGTGTCGACCCGGGGGCCGTCGACGACGTGGTCCTCGGCTGCTGCGACACGATCGGCTCGCAGGCCGGCGACGTCGCCCGCTCGGCGTGGCTCGTGGCCGGGCTGCCCGACCACGTGCCCGGCGTGACGATCGACCGGCAGTGCGGCTCGTCGCAGCAGGCCGTGCACTTCGCGGCCCAGGGCGTGATGTCCGGCACCCAGGACCTGGTGGTGGCCGGCGGTGTGCAGAACATGAGCGCGATCCCGATCTCGGCCGCGATGCTCGCGGGGCAGCAGTACGGCTTCAGCACGCCGTTCGCGGAGTCACCGGGCTGGCAGGCGCGCTACGGCGACCAGGAGGTCTCGCAGTTCCGGTCGGCGGAGATGATCGCCGAGAAGTGGGACCTCGAGCCGGCAGCAGATGGAGGAGTTCGCGCTCGCCTCCCACGAGCGGGCCCGGGCCGCGATCGCCGAGGGACGCTTCGCCGCCGAGATCGACCCGGTCACGCTGCCCGACGGCACGGTGGTCGACACCGACCAGTGCCCGCGCGAGACCTCGCTCGAGAAGATGGCCGGGCTGGAGCCGCTGGCTCCCGGCGGCCGGATCACCGCCGCCGTCGCGTCGCAGATCTGCGACGGCTCCGCCGCGCTGCTGCTGGCCTCCGAGGCCGCGGTCGCCGAGCACGGGCTGACCCCGAGGGCCCGGGTGCACCACCTCTCGGTCCGCGGCGACGACCCGGTCTGGATGCTCACCGGCCCGATCCGCGCCACCGAGCACGCGCTGGCGCGCACCGGGCTCGCGATCGACGACATCGACCTGTTCGAGTGCAACGAGGCGTTCGCCTCGGTCGTGCTCGCGTGGATGAAGGAGACCGGCGCGCCGCACGAGAAGGTCAACGTCAACGGCGGCGGCATCGCCCTCGGCCACCCCATCGGCGCCACCGGCGCCCGGCTGATGACCACCCTGCTCGGCGAGCTCGAGCGCACCGGCGGCCGCTACGGCCTCCAGACGATGTGCGAGGGCGGCGGCCAGGCCAACGTCACGATCATCGAGCGCCTCTGAGGCCGGCCGCGGGTGGTTTCGTGGCTCGCTGCGCTCGCACCTCAACCACCGGGGGTGAGCACGACCACACCGGCGGGCGCAGGGCGCGACCTGGATCAGGTCAGGCGCTGGTGTCGATCACGCAGAACAGGTTGCCGTCGGGATCTGCCAGCACCACGAAGTCGGCGTCCTCGGGGTAGTCCCACTCGACGCGCGTGGCACCGAGCGCCTCCAGGCGCTCGACTTCGGCGAGCTGCTCGGTTTCGTCTGCCGCCCACAGATCGAGGTGGGTGCGGTCGGTCTCGTCGAGGTGCAGTCGCGGCCCGCCACCCTTGCTCGGCAGGAGGAAGTCAGGGTTGTCGCCGCGTTGATACCCCAGGGCCTGGCTCCAGAAGTCCGCCGCGCGGACTGTGTCAGAGACGTTGAGGACGATCGCTCCGAGACGCACCATGACGCAACGTTACGACGGACCACCGCGAGTGGCGGCCCCGGTGGTTGAGGTGTGAGGAGCGCCAGCGACGAGCCACGAAACCACCACCCGCCGGCCGGAGCTCAGACCAGCAGCCCGGACGTACGACGGAGGGCGGCGGCGGCGTCGGTGACGACGCGGTCGATGAGCTCCTCGCACGTCGGCAGGTCGTCGAGGACGCCGACGACCTGGCCCGAGGCCAGCACCCCGGCCGAGGTGTCGCCGTCGACGAGGCCGGCCTTGAGCATCATCGGGGTGTTGGCGGCCAGCGTCATCTGAGCCAGCGAGCGGCCCTGGTTCTTCTTCATGGCCCGGCCGTCGCGGAGCAGGTCGACCCACGACATCCCGCTGCTGCGCTTGAACTCCAGCGTGCGCCGCGCCGTCGGGACCAGCCGGCGCAGGGCGCTGGTCTCCTCGATCTCCTCCACCAGGGGCGTGCGCAGCATCCGGTGCGGCATGCCGTCGACCTTGGCGGTGACGACGGTGCCGTTGACGTCGTGGGAGAGGTAGAGGTCCTTGACCGCCTGCGGCACGGCGCTGTCGCGGGTGAGCAGGAAGCGGGTGCCCATCCCGATGCCGGCCGCGCCGTAGCCCAGCGCCGCGGCGAGCCCGCGCCCGTCGAAGAAGCCGCCGGCGGCGACCACCGGGATGTCGACGGCGTCGAGCACGCTCGGCAGCAGCAGCGTGGTGGGCACCGAGCCGGTGTGGCCGCCGCCCTCGCCGCCCTGGATCATCACCGCGTCGGCGCCCCAGGAGGCCACCTTCTCGGCGTGGCGGGGCAGGCCGACCGACGGCATCACGACGACGCCGTGGTCCTTGAGCCTCTTGATGAGGTCCTGCTTCGGGGCGAGCGCGAACGACGCCACCTTCACGCCGTGCTTGATCAGGAGGTCGCAGCGGTCGGCGGCGTCGGTGGCGTCGGCGCGCAGGTTGACGCCGAACGGCTGGTCGGTGCGTCCCTTGACCTCGACGATCGCGTGCTCGAGCTCCTCGTAGGTCATCGTGGCGCTGGCCAGGATGCCCAGGCCACCGGCGTTGGCGGTGCCGCTGACCAGCCGCGGACCGGCCACCCAGCCCATGCCGGTCTGCACGACCGGGTGGCGCACCCCGACCAGCTCGGTGAGCGGGGTGCGCAGCTGCTGCTCGATCATGCGGTCACCACCGGCGGGACCTCGCGGTCGCGCAGCGTCCGTCGGGTCGAGGACCTCGCGGATCAGGACCAGCTCCTCGGTCGTGGGCAGCCGGGTCTCGGGCACGGTCTCGTCCGCTCCGTCGACGTCGAGCTCGAAGCCGGTCGCCGCGCGGACGTCGTCCACGCTGACGCCGGGGTGCACCGACCGCAGCCGCACGGTGTCGTCCGGGCCGGTGACGTCGAAGACCCCGAGGTTGCTGACGATCCGGTGGATGTCGTTGAAGCGGGCCGCCGCGGGGCCGGCCGCCCGGGCACGGGCAGGGCCGACGCCGGAGACGATGTCGACCTGCTCGACGAAGACCCGGGGCGAGTGCTTGGGCACCCAGTAGGAGGTGCGGTTGTTGACGGTGTTGCCAGGCGCGCCGCGCGAGCCGAGCAGCTGCCGCTTCGGCTGCGCGAAGTCACCGATCGCGGAGATGTTCTGGTTGCCGTGCCGGTCGACCTGGGTGGCGCCCATCATCACGTGGCGCTTGCCGTGCGCGACGACGTCGAAGACCTTCGGGAAGGGGATCCACCCCTCGACCACGTCGCCCTTCGCGAACAGCGGCGGGACGCCGGCGAGGAACAGCGACTCGCCGTCGGAGATGACCAGGTCGGGGTTGGAGGTGAGCTTGGCCAGCCGGACGCCGAGCATCGGCAGCATGCCCATCGGGCTGGCGAAGATCTCGCCGTCGTCGCGGAACGCGTCGGCGATGGCGGCGGCGCAGACCTCGGCACGGGAACAGTCGCTCACTTCTTCTCCTCCTCCTGGGCGAAGGCCCGCACGGCGGCCTGGTAGGCGTCCTCGTCACCGGCGAGGAAGCGCTGCTCGAAGGCGGCCCAGTCCTCGTCGGAGCCGGACGCCGCGGCGGCGTACGCCCTCTGGAACCTCTCGTCCCGCTCGTAGTCGGGGGTGCACGTGGTGAAGTGCGCGCCGTTCGGGGTCTCGACGACGCCGTCGACCAGCATCCGGCTGAGCAGCAGCCGCTGCACGGGGGTGTCGACGGTCAGGCCCGCGGTGTCCACGACCTGCTCGACGGAGAGGAAGGTGCGCTCGGCGGCCATCGCGAACAGGTCGTCGAAGTAGGGGTCCGGGCCGAGGTACGTCGCGTTGCCGTGCGGGTCGGCGCGGTTGAGGTGCACCAGCGCGACGTCGAGGGTGAGGGCTGGCACCGCGACGAGCTCCTCGTGGCTGCCGTCGGGAGCGGCGTACGGGCTGGTGACGGTGGCGATGTCGGGGTTGTTGACCAGCACGTCGGAGCCGAGCCCGGCCCGCATCGGCAGGAACGGCAGCCGCTGGGCCGCGGCGCGCAGCCCGGTGGCGAACATGCCCTCGTCGAGCTCGACGACCTCGGGGATCGACGCCTCCTGGCGGGCCCGCTGGAAGTTCGGCTCGAGCGGGACGGTGTCGAGCGAGACGAACGCGTAGACCAGCCTGCGGATCTTGCCGGCGCGCGCGAGGAGGCCGACGTCGGCACCGCCCCAGGCCACGATCGTCAGGTCGGTGAGGTCGGAGCGCAGGATCGCGCGGACCAGCGCCATCGGCTTGCGCCGCGGTCCCCAGCCGCCGATGCCGATCGTCATGCCGTCGCGCAGCTCGGCGACGACCTCGTCGATGGTCATCCGCTTGTCGCGGGGTCCGCGGCTCACTGGTGCCCCTTCCCTGCCTTGTCGGTGCCTGCACTCTGCTTGTTCACGAACTGGTCGCGCAGCTCGTCGGCCACCCCGGCGAGGTTGAGCTCCATCGTGAAGCCCTGCTCGAACCGGTAGCTCTTGTTGACGTCGATCGGGTCGATGCCGTTGAGGGCCTCCTTGGCCGCCCGGATCACCCGGGTGTCCTTGGCGGCGATCTCGGCGGCGACCTTCAGCGCGGCCTCGTCGAGCCGGTCGCGGGGGACCACCTCGAGCACGGAGCCGTGCGGCACCAGCTCGGCGGCCGTGATCGTGCGGGCCGTGAAGTAGAGGGTGCGCATCAGGTGCTGCGGCACCAGCCGGGCCATGTGGGTCGCGGCGCCGAGGGCGCCCTGGTTGACCTCCGGGACGCCGAAGAAGGCGTCGTCGCTGGCCACCACGCAGTCGGCGTTGCCGACCAGGCCGACCCCGCCGCCGAGGCAGTGGCCGTGGACGGCCGCGATCACCGGGACGGCGCACTCGTAGACGGCCTTGAACGCCGCGAAGCAGCCCTTGTTGGCACCGATCAGGGCGTCGAAGCCGCTGGTGTGCTGCATCTCCTTGATGTCGACGCCCGCGTTGAAGCCACGGCCCTCCGCGCGCAGCACCACGACGTGGGTGGCCGGGTCGCGCCCGGCCTCGTCGAGCGCGGCGGCGACGTCGAACCAGCCCTGCACGGTCAGCGCGTTGACCGGGGGGTGCTCCATGGTGACGACGCGGACGCCGTCGTCGCGGAGCTCGGAGGTGATGGGCATGGGTGCCTCTCGCAGAAGAGTCGGGCCGTGCCGTGCACGACCTAGCATTTGCTTGGTACCCTAACACTTGCTTGGTCCGCCTGCCCCAGACCCGAAGGACCCCAGATGAGCGTCCGCCTCGACCTGACCGGCCGCGTCGTCCTGGTCACCGGCGGCAGCAAGGGCATCGGCCGCGCAATCGCGGAGGCCTACGTCGCCGCGGGGGCCCGCGTGGTCACCTGCGCGCGGTCGGCGGCCGAGCCGTTGGCCGGCAGCCGGCACGTCACCTGCGACGTGCGCGACGCCGACGCCGTCGCGGCGATGGTCGAGGAGGTCGCCGGCGCCGAGGGGCGCCTCGACGTGGCGGTCAACAACGCCGGCGGGGCGCCGTACGCACTGGCGGCCGACGCCTCGCCGCGCTTCCACGCCAAGGTCATGGACCTCAACTTCTTCGGCCCGCTGCTCGTGGCGCAGGCCGCCAACCGGGTGATGCAGGCCCAGGACGACGGCGGCGCGATCGTCAACATCTCCTCGATCAGTGCGCTGCGGCCCTCACCGGGCACCGCGGTGTACGGCGCCGCGAAGGCCGGCGTCGACTCGCTCACCGCCTCGCTCGCGGTGGAGTGGGCGCCGAAGGTGCGGCTCAACTCCGTCAACGTCGGGCTCTGCCGCACCGAGCTCACCGGCGACCACTACGGCGGAGACGCCCAGGTGGCGGCCATCGAGGCCACCATCCCGCTGGGCCGGATGGCCCGGCCCGACGAGGTCGCCGCGGTCGCGCTGTTCCTCGGCTCGGACCTCGCGTCGTACGTCAGCGGCGCCACGATCGCCTGCCACGGCGGCGGCGAGCCGCCCGTCTTCCTGACCGCCCTCCAGCACGCCTGACCGCCACCACCAAGGAGCACCCGTGAACCCCATCCTCGACGGCCGCGTCGCCATCGTGACCGGAGCCGGCCGTGGCATCGGCCGCGCCCACGCCCTCGAGCTCGCCGCCCAGGGCGCCGCCGTCGTCGTCAACGACTTCGGGGTCTCGCTGGCGGGGGAGGGCTCGGGCGACTCGCCCGCGGACGCCGTCGTCGCCGAGATCGAGGCCGCCGGCGGCCGGGCCGTGGCCAACGGCGCCGACGTCGCCGACTTCGAGCAGGCCGCCGCGATGGTGCAGCAGGCGATCGACACCTTCGGCGGGCTCGACATCCTCGTCAACAACGCCGGCTTCGTGCGCGACCGGATGCTCGTCAACACCTCCGAGGAGGAGTGGGACGCCGTGGTGCGGGTGCACCTCAAGGGCCACTTCGCGCCGCTGCGTCACGCCGGCGCCTACTGGCGCGCCGAGTCCAAGGCGGGGCGTCAGCGCGCCGCGCGGGTGATCAACACCTCCTCCGGTGCCGGGCTCCAGGGCTCGATCGGGCCAGACGACGTACTCCGCGGCGAAGGCCGGCATCGCCGGGATGACGCTGGTCGCCGCTGCCGAGATGGGCCGCTACGGCGTCACCGTCAACGCGATCGCCCCCGTGGCGCGCACCCGGATGACCGAGGGCGCCTTCCCGGAGATGATGGCCGGCACCGACGCGGCGTTCGACGCGATGGACCCCGCCAACAACTCACCCGTGGTGGCGTGGCTCGCCTCGGAGGACGCCGGCGACGTCACCGGCCGGGTGATCGAGATCGAGGGCGGCCGGATCTGCGTCGAGCAGGGCTGGACCCACGGCCCCGCCCACGACCTCGGCCGCCGCTGGGAGACCGCCGAGGTCGGCGACGCGCTGCGGACGCTGCTTGCGCAGGGGCCGGCCCCGGAGCCGGTCTACGGCACCAG
>CAWIAZ010000015.1:0-163412 GCA_963834285.1 uncultured Actinomycetota bacterium
GAGGCCCCGCTCCCTGACGGGAACGGGGCCTCTCAGCTGCTGCGGTGCGCCGAGGCGCTCAGATCACTTGGTGATCTTGGTGACCCGGCCGGCGCCGACGGTGCGGCCACCCTCACGGATCGCGAAGCGCAGGCCCTCTTCCATGGCGATGGGCTGGATGAGCTCCACGGCCATCTCCGTGTTGTCGCCCGGCATGACCATCTCGGTGCCCTCGGGGAGGGTCACGACGCCGGTCACGTCCGTGGTGCGGAAGTAGAACTGCGGGCGGTAGTTGTTGAAGAACGGCGTGTGACGGCCGCCCTCCTCCTTCGACAGGATGTAGACCGAGGCGTCGAAGTTGGTGTGCGGGGTGGTGGTGCCCGGCTTGATGACGACCATGCCGCGCTCGATGTCCTCGCGCTTGGTGCCACGGAGCAGCAGCCCGACGTTCTCGCCGGCCTGGCCCTCGTCGAGCAGCTTGCGGAACATCTCGACACCGGTGACGGTCGACTTCTGCGACTTCTCGCGGATGCCGATGATCTCGACCTCCTCGTTGACCTTCACGATGCCCCGCTCGATGCGGCCGGTGATGACCGTGCCGCGACCGGTGATCGTGAAGACGTCCTCGACGGGCATGAGGAACGGCTTCTCGGTCTCGCGCTCGGGCTGCGGGATGTAGGTGTCGATGGCGTCCATCAGCTCGCCGATCGACTCGCCCCACTTGGCGTCGCCCTGCAGCGCCGGGAAGGCCGCCACGCGGACCACGGGGATGTCGTCGCCCGGGAACTCGTACTCGGAGAGGAGCTCGCGCACCTCCATCTCGACGAGCTCGATGAGCTCCTCGTCGTCGACCATGTCGCACTTGTTGAGCGCCACGACCAGGGCGGGCACGCCGACCTGGCGGGCGAGCAGCACGTGCTCACGCGTCTGCGGCATCGGACCGTCGGTCGCGGCCACGACCAGGATCGCGCCGTCCATCTGGGCCGCGCCGGTGATCATGTTCTTGATGTAGTCCGCGTGACCGGGGCAGTCGACGTGTGCGTAGTGCCGCGCCTCGGTCTGGTACTCGATGTGAGCGATCGAGATCGTGATGCCCCGCTGACGCTCCTCGGGGGCCTTGTCGATCGAGTCGAAGGCCGACGCCTCGTTGAGGTCCGGGTGCTTGTCGTGCAGCACCTTCGAGATTGCCGCGGTGAGCGTCGTCTTGCCGTGGTCGATGTGACCGATGGTCCCGATGTTCACGTGCGGCTTGGTCCGCTCGAACTTCGCCTTAGCCACTGTGGGCTCCTCCTGGTGTGGTTGTTACTTGACTCGTACTTGCAAGGGGGTGGTACTCGAACGTCCGGACGTTACTCGCCGCGGACCTTCTTGATGATCTCGTCGGCGATGTTCGAAGGAACCTCGGCGTACGAGTCGAACTCCATCGAGTACGACGCCTGGCCGGAGGTCTTGGACCTCAGGTCGCCAACGTACCCGAACATCTCTGAAAGCGGCACGAGGGCGTCGATGACCATGTCACCGTGACGCTCCTCCTGGTGCTGGATCTGCCCGCGCCGGCTGTTGATGTCGCCGATGACCGTGCCGAGGAAGCTCTCCGGCGTGGTCACCTCCACGGCGAACATCGGCTCGAGCAGGACCGGCTTCGCCATCCGCGCGGCCTCCTTGAAGGCCTGGTTGCCGGCGATCTTGAAGGCCAGCTCGGAGGAGTCGACGTCGTGGTAGGCGCCGTCCTCGAGGGTGAACTTCACGTCGACCATCGGGTAGCCGGCGAGGACGCCGAACTCCAGCGCCTCCTGCCCGCCCTGGTCGACCGAGGGGATGTACTCCTTCGGCACCCGGCCGCCGCTGACGTTGTTGACGAACTCGTAGCCCGCACCGGCGCCCGTCTCGGGGTCGGTGTTGGGGCCGAGCGAGATGACGACCTTCGCGAACTGGCCGGACCCACCGGTCTGCTTCTTGTGGGTGTAGCTGTGCTTGACGACCTCCTTGCGGAGGGTCTCGCGGTAGGCCACCTGCGGCTTGCCGACGGTGGCCTCGACGCGGAACTCGCGCTTCATCCGGTCGACCAGGATCTCGAGGTGGAGCTCGCCCATGCCGGCGATGATCGTCTGCCCGGTCTCCTCGTCGGCCTTCACCGTGAAGGTGGGGTCCTCGTCGGAGAGCCGCTGGATCGCGGTGCCCAGCTTCTCCTGGTCGCTCTTGGTCTTGGGCTCGATCGCGACCTCGATCACCGGGGCCGGGAACGTCATCGACTCGAGGACGACCTGGTGCTGGGGGTCGCACAGCGTGTGACCGGTCTTGGTGTCCTTCAGACCCATCACCGCCACGATCTGCCCGGCGCCGACCGACGCGATCTCCTCACGCTTGTTGGCGTGCATCTGGTAGACCTTGCCGATCCGCTCCTTGCGGCCGTTGACCGAGTTGACCACGGTCGCACCGGCCTCGAGCTTGCCGGAGTAGACCCGGACGTAGATCAGCTTGCCGAGGTGCGGGTCGGAGGCGATCTTGTACGCCAGCCCGGAGAACGGCTCGTCGTCGGACGGCTTGCGCACGACCTGCTCGTCCTCGTCCTTCACCGAGTGACCGACGATGCCGTCGATGTCCAGCGGGGAGGGGAGGTACTTGACGACCGCGTCGAGCAGGGGCTGCACGCCCTTGTTCTTGAACGCCGTGCCGCAGAGGACCGGGTTGACCTTGTCGGCGAGGGTGGCGCGACGGATCGCGGCCTCGAGCTCCTCGACGGTGAAGTCGCCCTCGTCGAGGTACTTCTCCATGATCGCGTCGTCGGCCTCGGCCAGCGTCTCGAGCAGCTTGACGCGGTACTCGTCGGCCTGCTCGCGCAGCTCGGCGGGGATCTCCTCGATCTCGTAGTCCTCGCCCATCGCGGTCTCGCCGCGCCAGGTGAGGGCGCGCATGCCGACCAGGTCGACGACGCCGAGGAAGTCGCCCTCGGCGCCGATCGGCAGCTGGAGGACGAGCGGGGTGGAGTTGAGGCGCTCGACGATCATGTCGACGCAGCGGAAGAAGTCGGCTCCGGTGCGGTCGAGCTTGTTGACGAAGCACATGCGGGGCACGGAGTACTTGTTGGCCTGACGCCACACCGTCATCGTCTGGGGCTCGACACCGGCGACACCGTCGAAGACCGCGACCGCGCCGTCGAGGACGCGCAGCGAGCGCTCGACCTCGGCGGTGAAGTCGACGTGCCCGGGGGTGTCGATGATGTTGATCTGGTGGTTCTTCCACCAGCAGGTCGTCGCGGCGGACGTGATCGTGATGCCGCGCTCCTGCTCCTGCTCCATCCAGTCCATGACGGCCGCGCCGTCGTGCACCTCACCGATCTTGTAGGAGATACCGGTGTAGAAGAGGATGCGCTCGGTGGTGGTGGTCTTGCCGGCGTCGATGTGCGCCATGATGCCGATGTTGCGGACGGTGTTGAGGTCCGTGGTGATGTCGACAGCCACTTGGGTCAGCGTTCCTTTGGATCGGTGTGGATGGTGGGCGCCGGGGACGACGGTGGTCGTCCCCGACTGCGATCACCAGCGGTAGTGGGCGAAAGCCTTGTTCGACTCGGCCATCTTGTGGGTGTCCTCGCGCTTCTTCACCGCGGCACCGAGGCCGTTGGACGCGTCGAGGATCTCGTTCATGAGCCGCTCGTGCATGGTCTTCTCGCGGCGGTCCTGGGCGTAGCCCACGAGCCAGCGCAGCGCCAGCGTGGTGCCGCGCGTGCCCTTGACCTCGATCGGGACCTGGTAGGTGGCGCCACCGACGCGGCGGGACTTGACCTCGAGGTCGGGCTTGACGTTGTCGAGCGCCCGCTTGAGCGTCACCACGGGGTCGGTGCCGTTCTTCTCGCGGCACCCCTCCAGCGCGGTGTAGACGATCCGCTGGGCGACCTGCTTCTTGCCGTCCTGGAGCACCTTGGACACGAGCTGGGAGACCAGCTGCGACCCGTAGACGGGGTCGATGTCGATCGGCCGCTTCGGGGCCGGACCCTTGCGCGGCATATCAGCTCTTCTCCTTCTTCGCACCGTAGCGGCTGCGCGCCTGCTTACGGTTCTTCACGCCCTGGGTGTCGAGCGTGCCCCGGATGATCTTGTAGCGGACACCGGGAAGGTCCTTCACCCGGCCGCCGCGGACGAGCACGATCGAGTGCTCCTGGAGGTTGTGACCGACGCCCGGGATGTACGCCGTGACCTCGACGCCGCTCGACAGGCGCACGCGGGCGACCTTGCGGAGGGCGGAGTTCGGCTTCTTGGGCGTGGTGGTGTAGACGCGGGTGCAGACACCGCGTCGCTGGGGCGAACCCTTGAGGGCAGGCGTCTTGTTCTTCGACACCTTGTCCTGCCGGCCCTTGCGGACCAACTGCTGAATGGTGGGCACCTGGTGGTTCCCTTTCATCTTCTGTCTCAGTGCTCGACGCTCTGCCGGGCACGGCGGTCTTGCGTGTGGTGCGATGTGCCTGCGGGCGGCCCAGGGCGACGATCTCCGGTCGACAGGAACATCGATGTGAGGACCCGTCGGTTCTTGGGCACGCGCAACGGTCTGGTTGTCCCAGACACGAGGATTGAGGCTACCCGGCTGCGACAACCGGGGTCAAAACGGTGCGATCACCGTCGCGGGGCCGCTCGAGGTGCCGGAAGACCAGCACGGCCAGCACCGCCCCCGCCAGGGTGAGACCACCGCCGACGAGCAGGGTCCACCGGGGCCCGAGCTCCTCGCCGATCCACCCGATGATCGGGGAGCCCAGCGGCGTCCCGCCCATCACGATGGTCATGTAGAGCGCCATCACCCGGCCCCGCAGGGCCGGGTCGGACTCCAGCTGGAGCAGCGCGTTGGCGGAGTTGAGCAGCGTGAGCGTGCAGAGCCCGATCACGGGCGCGAACAGCGCGAAGGTGAGGTACGTCGGCAGCAGGGCGGCGACCATCTCGGCGATGCCGAACCCGGCGGCGGCGAGCACGAGCAGCCGCAGTCGGATGTGCACCCGGCGCGCCGAGAGCAGCGCACCGGTGAGGGCGCCGACGGCCATGAACGAGCCGAGCAGCCCGAACTCGCCGGCCCCCTTGCCGTAGACCTCGGTGGCCATCAGCGCGGAGGTGATCTGGAAGTTCATGCCGAAGGTGCCGGCGAAGAAGACCAGGATCAGGACCAGGATCATCCGCGGCTGGCTGCGCACGTAGGACACGCCCTCGCGCAGCGCACCCGGGGCCCGCGACCGCAGCTCGGGCGTGTGCAGCAGGCGGGTGTCCATCCGCTCCAGCTGCCAGATCACCGCGAGGTAGGAGACGGCGTTGATCAGGATCACCCAGCCGGTGGCCCGCACTCCCCCGCCCAGCACACCGATCAGCAGGCCGGCGAGGCCGGGGCCGAGGATCCGCGCGACGTTGAAGCCCGCGGAGTTGAGGCCGACCGCGTTGGTGACGTCGTCGGCGTCGACCATCTCGGAGACGAACGACTGGCGGGCCGGGCCGTCGAACGCGGCCCCGATGCCGAACAGGAAGGCCAGCAGGTAGACGTGCCAGGTCTGGGCGACCCCGAGCACGGCGACCAGGCCGAGGGCGAGCGAGGTGAGCGCCATGGTGGCCTGGGTGACCTGGAGCAGCCGGCGCTTGGGGAACCGGTCGGCGATCACGCCGGCGTACGGGGAGAGCAGGAGGATCGGCAGGAACTGCAGCCCGGTCGTGATGCCGAGCGCGGCGCCCCCGTTGCCGGGCAGGCTCAGGACGAGCCAGTCCTGCGCGACCCGCTGCATCCACGTGCCGGTGTTCGACACGACGCTACCGGCGACGTAGCGCCGGTAGTTGGGGTTGCGCAGGGAGCGGAACGTGGGGCTCACGCGGTGGTCAGTCCTTCTGGGATAGCAGCTCGATCAGGGGGGCGGCCCGGCGCAGGATCGCGCGCTCCTCGGGGGTGAGCTCGCGCAGCCGCTGCGCCAGCCAGGCGTCGCGCCGGGCGCGGTCGGCGAGCAGCGTCTCCCGGCCGCGGTCGGTGAGGTCGACGAGCACCTGGCGCCCGTCGGTCTCGTGCGCGCGCCGGACGACGTAGCCGCCGTCCTCGAGGCAGTTGACGGTGCGGGTCATGCTCGGCGGCTGCACCCGCTCGTGCGCCGCGAGCTCGCCGAGGGCGAGCGGGCCGTGGCGGTGCAGCGCCCCGAGCACGGCCATCGCGCCCAGGCTCAGCTCGTTGTCGGGGTGCCGCTCGACGGCCAGCCGGCGGCGGAGGCGCATGACCGAGACCCGGAGCTCGGAGGCGAGTCCGGCATCGGTACGGGAGGCTCTCTGCACGGTGGGCATGTCATGAGCATAAGTCATTACCTGTGCTAACTATTCCCCGGGCGGGTCACTCGGGGTCGCGCACGGTGACCAGCGGCGAGTCCACCTCGGGCTCCGGCAGCCACGTCGGGTCGTCCGGGGCCGCCGACGCCGTCCGCACGAGCTCGGTGAGGTACGCCGCCCCGGACAGCGCGGTGCCGGCGAGCAGGGTGTCGACCGGCCCGGCCCGGCCGCGCAGGGCGACCGACGCGACCGCCGTGCCCGTCCACAGCGAGGTGCACCCGAAGCAGTCCAGCACTCCCGCCAGCGGGGTCCGGTCGACCGCCGTGCGGAGCCGGACCACGGCGTCGAGCGGGCCGTCCTCGGCGACGAGGAGGTGACTCAGTCGCCAGGTCGCCAGTCCCCCGAGCACCAGGAGGGTCCTGGTCCCTGGACGGCCCGCCACGCCGTCACCCGACCCGGTCGAAGAACCCGGTGCCGAGCAGGCCCGCGGCGTCGGCCGCGTCGACCACCACCACCGGGGACGCCGCCGAGACGGCGTACCGCCGGCCGGTGACCGGGCCGGTCACCTCGGCGCTCACCCGGCGCCGCCAGCGCAGCACGCCGGGGCCTCCCGGGCCGCCCGAGCCCCTGCCGGACCCGGACGGCGGACCGCCTCCCGGGAGACCCCGCGCCGGGGCGGCGGCCCGAGCCGCCGCCCGTCCACGTCCGCAGCAGTCCACGTCAGACCCCGATCCCGAGGGTCATCTCGCTGACGTTGCGCACCCACGCGCTGCAGCTCTCGATGGTCCGCTTGCGGGCGACGAGCCGCAGGAGGTAGCAGCACGGCACCGGGAACGCTTCGGCCGCCGGGACCGTGACCAGGAACCGGCCACCCGTCCACGTCGGCCGGGTCGCCCCCATCGCGAGCGCGCCGGCGTACGTGCTGGCGTCGGGCCCGCCGTCGAGGCTCACCACGGTGCCGGCGGCCAGGAGGTCGACGAAGCCGGAGGTGCCGAAGTGGCTCGACAGCTCGAACTCGGCGAGGTGACCGTCCGGGTCGTGAGCGAGGATCTCGATCTCGACCGTCCCGTCCGAGCTGGGAGATGGTGTCGCACGGACCCACGACCACACCGTCGAGCTTGACCGACACGATGTGCGTGTCGGGCTCGGTGGTGCACAGGTGGACGCCCGCCCCGCAGTTGTGAGCGGGGTCGTGCCCCAGCGCCGCGATGGACCGGTTGTCCACGACCAGCACGAAGCCGGCCTGGGTCTGCCCGTCGCACGAGATCACCGGCTCGGGCGGCCCGAACACCCCCGGGGAGGTCTCGGTGAACTTCACGACCCGCATCTCGTGCCGCCCGTCGACCAGCGCCGAGGAGGCGATCGGGACCAGCAGGTCGTAGTTGGTCGAGAGCCAGAAGCGGTCGCCGCCCGGGGTCCAGTCGCCGTACGTCGTGTCCTCGAGGTGGCGCCGGGTCTCGTAGACCGAGTAGGCCCCGACCGGGATCGGCGCGAAGGTCTCGGTGCCCGTCGTCGGTCCGGGGAACAGCATCCACCGGCGGACGAAGGCAGGGCAGGCGCCGGCGGGAAGCGGCCCCCAGGGCCCGCCGTTGGCCGAGTGCTCGAGGGCGTAGTAGTCGACGCCGACGAGGTCGCTGGGGTTCTGGCTGACCGGGATGGTGCCGCCGAACGGGATGTCGCGCCGCTCGTCGACTCCGTCGAGCGTGGTCACGAGGTAGCCCTCGACGGCTGGCGGGGTGCCCGCGGGGGCACCGGTGTTGCCGGCGACGTGGTGCATCGGGCTGTTCGCAGACCTCGTCGACGACCAGGCAGTCGTCGTCGCCGCCCCCGGGCAGGCAGCAGGCCTCCGACGTGGCGACGAGGGTGACGCTGAGCTCGTCCGCGACGTCCCAGCGGGTGTCGCTGACGTCCTCGTCGAGGACGACCGTCACCCCGTCACCGCAGTCCTGGGTGGCGGAGAAGACGAGGTCGGGGCGGCAGTCGCGCCACGGCGACCACGGCACCCAGGGCCAGATGCTGAGCGAGCCCAGGCGCTCCGGGAGGATCTTGAGCAGCCGCTCGCGGGCGGCCTCGAGGTCCTTCGGCTCCAGCTCGGCGAGCGCGCCGCGGCGCAGGACGCGCGCGTCGCTCGTCCTCGCCCCGGCCGAGCATCGGCCCGAAGACCGCGAGCGACGGCTGCGGCGTCGGGCGTCTCGAACCGCACGTCACCGAGCTTGCCGGCCGCCTCGTGCACCCGCTCGGCGATCCGCGGGTCGAGCATCCACGGCCGCACCCGGAACCACCACCACCAGGGGTAGATGCCGCAGCACCAGGTGAAGGTCATCGTGAAGGTGCCGTCGGCCGCGGTGGTCTGCGAGCCGAGGGCCTGCTTGCTGGTCCAGATGAAGAAGCTGTCGATGTCGTAGGCCGTCACCGTGGCGCCCGGCACGGGGCGCCCGTCGGGACAGACCATCCGGCCGGTGACCGTGATCGTGCGGCACCAGCGCTTCCACCAGCCCCAGTGCCACAGGCCGACCTTGAGCGGGCTCAGCGAGACCTTGGCGGCGTCCTCCCAGTAGCGCGACGGCACGTGCAGCCCGATCGTGTCGGCGTCGAGGATCTGGGAGTCGTCGGCGGCGACGGGTCCGACCGCCACCGTCACCGCTCCGGGGTGGTCGGGGAACGTGAGCTTGGCGGTGCGGGCGTCGCCGCGGATGGTGACGGTGCTGCTCGTCACCGTCCCGTCGGCGGCCCGGGCCACCACCTTGAGCTTGTCGTCGCGGGCGGTGTCCGCGATCTCGGTCAGGTCCAGCGGGACACTGAGCTCGAACGTGCGTGCAGGCATGGCTTCTCCCTCGTCGGACCGGTCCCTCGACCGGCGTGATCCTGTGTGAGGGAGGAGCCCGGACGGCGTCCGGTGATACGTCGGGCCGGACCAGGGACGGGCCGGAGCCGGGCGCCGGGATCAGGTCAGCAGCGCGGTGAGCGGGTGGATCGCGAAGTAGAGGACGAACATGACGGCGATGCCCCACATCAGCGGGTGGACGAGCGCGGCCTTGCCGCGCACGACCTTGAGGATGACGAAGGCCAGGAAGCCCGCGCCGATGCCGGCGGTGATCGAGTAGGTGAACGGCATCAGCACGATGGTCAGGAACGCCGGGACCCCGACCTCGAGGTCGTCCCAGTCGATGCCCTTGACCTGCTGCATCATCAGGAAGCCGACCAGGACCAGCGCGGGGACGGCGGCCTCGTTGGGGATGATCCCCACGACGGGGGCGACGAACATGGCGATCAGGAACAGCAGGCCGGTCACCACGCTGGCCAGGCCGGTGCGGGCGCCGTCGGCCACGCCCGAGGCCGACTCGATGTAGGAGGTGTTGCTGGAGACCGAGGCCGCGCCACCGGCCACCGCGGCCAGGGAGTCGACGATCAGGATCTGCTGGGTGCGGGGCGGGGTGCCGGTCTCGTCGAGCAGGCCCGCCTCGGTGCCGATGGCGGTCATCGTGCCCATGGTGTCGAAGAAGTCGGCGAGCAGCAGCGTGAAGACCAGCAGGGCGGCGGTGACGATGCCGGCGTTCTCCCAGGAGCCCAGCAGGTTGAACTCGCCGATCAGCTGGAGGTCGGGCATCCCGACGACGTCGGAGGGCCACGCCGGGACGTTGAGGTTCCAGCCGACCGGGTTGACCACGAGGTTGCCGTCGCCGTCGACCCCGGTCACCGTGGGACCGATGTCGGCGAGCGACTCGACGATGATCGCCACCACGGTCGTGAACGCGATGGTGATCAGGATGCCGCCGCGCACCTTGAGCGCGTGCAGGACGAAGACCAGGACCAGACCGAGGCAGAAGACCGCGACCGGCCAGCCCTGGAGCTGGCCGCCCACACCGAGCTCGACCGGCACCGGTCCGACGCCCGTGCGACGTACGAAGCCGGCGTCGACGAGCCCGATGATCGTGAGGAAGAGCCCGATGCCGACCGAGATCGCGATCTTGAGCTCGCGCGGGACCGCCCGGAAGACCGCCTCGCGGAAGCCGGTGAGCACCAGCACCAGGATGACCAGGCCCTCGATGACCACCAGCCCCATCGCGTCGGCCCAGGTCATCTGGCTGGCGACCGAGAAGGTCACGAACGCGTTGAGCCCGAGCCCGGTCGCGAGCGCCAGGGGGAAGTTGGCCACGACCCCCATCAGGATCGTGAGGACGCCGGCGACCAGCGCCGTGGCGGCCGCGATCGCCGCGAAGTCACCCCCCGCGAGCTGCTCGCCGTTCATGTCGGCGCCGCCGAGCAGGATGATCGGGTTGAGCACGATGATGTAGGCCATCGTCAAGAAGGTGACGAGACCGCCGCGCACCTCCCGACCCACCGTCGAGCCGCGCTGGCTGATCTGGAAGAAGCGGTCGAGACCGGTGCTTCCCGTTGTCCCCATGGTCGTCACGGACGGCAGTGTGGCAGAAGCCCGGCGCGGTGGGAACGACCGCCGCGGCCGGATCCGGTCGCGGACCGGGTGAGGGACCGGGGGCACGGCCGGTGGTGGGATACCGTGCCGGCATGGAGCTGCGCGACGAGCAGCCGATGAAGCACGAGATCGGCAACCGGACCTTCGTCGTGGCCGACGTCGAGCCACTCGACGTCGACGGCGTCCGGACGGTCCAGGTCGGCACCGGCGTCTTCTTCCTCGCCTTCGTGGCCCTGCTGCCCTTCTACGGCTCGCTCCAGGACGACGGCCGCACCTGGTGGCTGTGGTCGTGCCTGGCCGGCGTCGGGCTGGGCCTGCTCGGGCTGGAGTACTGCCGACGCCGGCGGGCCTACCGCGAGGAGCTGCGCGAGCAGCGGGCCGACCAGCAGGGCCAGCCGGGCCAGCGGGGCCAGGAGCCGCACGGCGGGTGAGCCCGCCGGGGCGCCGGCCCCGGAGCCGGTCTCCGAGCCGGCCTCGGAGCTGGTCTCAGAACTGCTCGAAGTCGTCGTGGCTGAGCGTGTCGACCACGTGGTCGGCCATCGGCAGCGGCGTCTGCTTCTTCGACAGCCGGACCTCGGAGTGCGCCCCGCAGCCGTGGTCGAACGCGACCACCTTGCCGTCGTCGTTGGCGTCGCCGTTGGCGCAGACCCCGAACGTCTCGGACAGCGGGCCCGCGATCCGCAGCAGGAAGCCGCAGGTCGTGCAGGGCTCGGGCGCCGACTGGGCGAGCGGGGTGTCGGGGCCCGCGTCGCCGTCGTACCAGCGCTGGGCGGCGAGGTCGCGGCCCTCGGGCGAGAGCGTGCGGACCCGCCCGAGGCCGAGGTCGCGGGCCACGGCGCGGATGTCGGCCTTCTCGTCGGCGTCGAGCGGGTCGTCGCCGAAGGAGTACGTCGGCACCAGGCGCGGGTCGTCGTCGTCGACGGGCAGCAGGTCACCGGGCGAGAGGTCGCCGGGCTGCAGCCGCTCGCGGTAGGGCACCCAGGGCGGGGCCACGATCGCCTCGTCACCGGGCAGCAGGGCCACCTCGCCGACGGTGACCTGACGTTGCCGGTAGGCGCGGGCGACGGTCACCGACCACCGCCAGCCGTGGTAGCCGGGCCGCAGGCTCGTGAAGTAGTGGGTGACGACCCGCTCGCCCTCGGCCTCGACCCCGAGGTGGTCGCCCACCTCGGCGGCGCCGACCTCCTCGAGCAGCGCGGCACGCGCGACGTCGACCGCGCGGGCGGCGGCGCTGTCGAGCTCGGGCGTCGCGGCGCGGGTGCGGACCAGGGTGCTCACGGCCACAGCATGACTCATCCGGCTCGTCGCTGTCAGGTCGGGGGCCGCGGTGGCGGGGTGTCCGGTCCGCCGCCGTGGGTGCCAGCGGGCAGGATGGAGCCATGACCTCGCACGAGCCCTCGGCGCACCCCTCCGCGGGCGGCGGGACGGGCCACGACGAGGGCGGTCCGCGGGTCGGCGACGGCGCCGACGACACCGCGCGCGCCGCGGACGCCGGGGACGCCGCGGACGCCGGGGTGCCGGAGGGTGCGCCGGGTGCGTCGCCGTCGTCCGAGCGGGCCCGGGCCGTGGGCCGCGGTCTCGGCACCGGCGCGAAGGTCACCGGCCGCGGGCTCCGCGGGATGGCTCGGGCGACCGGGCGCGCCGGCAACTACACGCTGCGGCAGGCCCGGCGGGCCTCGCACGCCCAGGGGGCGGAGCAGTCCGGCCTCTCGCGGCTCATCGAGCTGCACGCCTCCAGCGCCGCCGGCGACGCCGCCGTGGCGATCGCCCTGGCCTCCACCATCTTCTTCGCCGGCGCCACCAGCGAGGCCCGGGGCCAGGTCGCGCTGTTCCTGGGGCTGACGATGCTGCCGTTCGCGATCGTGGCTCCGCTGATCGGCCCGTTCCTCGACCGGTTCAGCCACGGCCGGCGCTGGGCGATCGGCTCCACCTTCGCGCTGCGCGCGTTCCTGTGCTGGGTGCTGGCCGACGCGGTGGCCGACGAGTCCGCGCTCTTCTACCCCGCCGCGCTGGGGGTGCTGGTCTCCTCCAAGGCCTACGCCGTCACCCGCGCCGCGGCGGTGCCCCGGCTGCGTCCCGACGACCTGACCCTGGTCAAGGCCAACGGGCGGGTCAGCCTCGCCGGTGTGGTCGGCGCCGCCGCCTCGGCGCCGATCGCGGGGATCGCGATCTACTTCGGGTCCGCGTGGTGCCTGCGCTACGCCTTCGTGGTCTTCGTGGTCGGCACGATCCTGGCGATCCGGCTGCCCGACAAGGTCGACTCCGCCGCGGGCGAGCAGTCGATGGTGATGCGCGAGGGCGCCACCACCCGGGCCGGGCGCCGGGGCACCCAGATCCCCGGCTCGGTGGCCTTCGCGCTGCGCGCCAACTGCGGTCCGCGCTGGCTCTCGGGCTTCCTGACCATGTTCATGGCGTTCCTGCTGCGCGAGAACCCCATCGACGGCTGGCGGCCCGAGGTGCTGTTCGGGATCGTGATCGGCGCCGCGGGCCTCGGCAACACCCTCGGCATCCTCACGGCCTCGACGCTGCGGCGGATCAACCCCGCGATCACCGTCGTCGTCGCGCTCGTCGTCGACGGGGCGATGGTGCTGCTGTGCGCGCTGTTCTACGGCGTGGTCCCGCTGTTCCTGCTCGGCCTCACCGCGGGCCTCTCGCAGTCGCTGGGCAAGGTGTCGCTCGACTCGACCATCCAGAGCACGGTGCCGACCTCGGTGCAGGCGAGCGCGTTCGCCCGCAGCGACACCACCCTGCAGCTGTCGTGGGTGGTCGGCGGGTTCGTGGGCATCGCCCTGCCGCTCAACCCCCACCTCGGTCTCGGGGTGGCGGGCGCCGTCCTCGCCGCGTGGACCCTGTTCGTCCTCGGCACCCGCCCCCGCGCGGAAGCCGGACCGGCGGCCCCGGCCCCCACCTGACCGACCCGGCTCTCGTGCACGCTCAGGCACGCCGACCCGGCTTCAGTGCACGCTGAGCAGCATCGACCCGCCCCGTTTCGACGAGGCGGGGCGACGTCGTACGGCTACGACGTCCAGACGAGCCGGGTCAGCGGCCCACGGCGTGCCGGAGAGCCGGGTCAGCGGCTCACCGCGTGCCGGAGAGCCGGGTCAGAGCTCGAGCTCGTCGGCCAGGGCGCGCAGGAGCTTGGCCACCGGGGCCGCGGTGCGGCTGTCGGGGTGGCGGCCGTGGCGGTAGCCCTCACCCACGCCGTCGAGCAGGCGGATCAGGTCCTCGACGATCGGCGCCATCTCGTCGGGCGACTTGCGGCGCGCGGCCGACTGGTTGCGGGTCACCGACGGGGGCGAGTCCAGCAGGCGTACCTGGAGCGCCTGCTCGCCCCGGCGGCCCTGGGCGATGCCGAACTCGACGCGGGTGCCGGCCTTCAGCGTGGTGGTGCCTGCCGGGAGCGCGTCGGCGTGCACGTAGACGTCGTCGCCGACCTCCTGGGACAGGAAGCCGAAGCCCTTCTCGGCGCTGAACCACTTCACCTTGCCAGTAGGCACGGCCTGGCCCCCTCTCTCGTTCGCGTCTCCTTCGTGATCACCCGGACGGACGCACGGGGACGCGACCGGCAAGACTAAGCCATCGTGCGCTCGAGCCACGACGGGAATTCGCGCAGGTCGTCCAGGACCACGTCGGTGCCGGCCGCCAGGAGCTCCGCCCGGGTGCAGCCGCCGGTCAGCACCGACACGCTGGTGATGCCCGCCGCCTTGGCTCCCTCGACGTCGTGGACGTGGTCACCGACGTAGACGGCGGCCCCCTCGCGGCGCAGCACGTCGGCCTTGCCGACGCCCCACACCCACCCCTCGAGGTGGTCGACGTCGAGGGCGAGGTGGTCGAGGTGCAGCCTGGCGTTGGCCGCGTACTTGCCGGTGACCACGACCACCCGCCCCGCGTGCCGGCGTACGGCGGCGACGGCGTCGAGGGCGCCCGGCAGCAGCGGCACCGAGGTGATCGCGTGGTCGGGGTAGATCGACCGGAACCGGTCTCCCGCAGGTCCGACCGCCTCCGCGGGCAGGTGGGCGGCCAGCATCGTCTCGAGGGGCGGGCCGAGCCGGGCGGCCATCGTCTCGACCGGGAAGTCGACCCCGAGCTCGGCACCCAGCACCCGCAGCACGGCGACGAAGCCGGGGGTGGTGTCGATCAGCGTCATGTCCAGGTCGAAGCCGACGACGAGCGGAGCGGTCACGACCTCAGCCTAGGCAGGCCCTGCGGCGGGCTCCGGGTCGGTGCCGGGCCGCCTCTGGGCCGGGTGCTGGGCCGGCGCTGCCGGGCCCGGTGCTGGCCCTGCGTCTGACACGACGGGGAGTCGTGAGTCACAATGGTGGGTCCCCCGTGAAGGAGCGACCCACCATGTCTCGACGACGTCCCGCTGCCCGTGGCACCCGCCGCGCGCTGACGGCTGCCGTCGCGTCCCTGGTCGGTCTCGGTCTGGCCGCCGCCCTGCCGGTGCCCACCTCGGCAGCTTCTGATGCCGCGACGCCCGCCGCGAGCGACACCGAGCTCTACCTGGTGACCCTCGACGGACCGGGCCTGGCGGGGGTGGACGACCCGCTGCCTGCGGCGTGGACCGCGCTGGCGCTCCGCGTCGAGCGCGAGCGGGTGCTCAAGCTCGTGGGTTCGCCCGAGCCCCTCTACACGTGGACCACCGCCCTCAACGGCTTCGCGGTGCGCCTCACCGACGACGAGGCCGACGACCTCCGTGCCGACCCGGCCGTCGCACTCGTCGAGCCCGACGCCGTACGCCGGGTCGCCGCTGCCGAGACCCCCGCTGCCGCCGGTGCTCCCGGCCCCACGGTCACCAGCCCCGGCGCGCTCGCCGCAGCCGACGGCGGCGGCGCCGGGACCGTCATCGGCGTCATCGACACCGGCATCGCCCCGGAGGGCCGGCTCTTCTCCGACGTCCCCGGGCTGGGCAGGCGACCCGACGACTTCCGCGGCACCTGTGCGGAGGGCGAGGGCTGGAGCGCCTCCGCCTGCGGGGCCAAGCTCGTCGCCGCCGACTGGTTCGTCGCCGGCTTCGGCGAGGACGCGCTCCGCTCCACCGCGTCGCTCTCGCCCCGCGACACCGACGGCCACGGCACCCAGATGGCCTCGATCGCCGCCGGCAACGCGGGGGTCAGCGTGCGCGTCGGTGACCAGGAGCTCGGCAGCTACAGCGGCCGCGCACCCCGTGCCCGGCTCGCGGTCTACAAGGCCTGCTGGAGCGCCCCCGACCCCGCCGACGACGGCTGCTCCACCGCCGACCTGGTCAGCGCGGTCGACCGAGCCACCCGCGACGGCGTCGACGTGCTCAGCCTCTCCGTGGCCGGGCCGCCGGAGTTCGACACCGTCGAGCGCGCGCTGCTCGGTGCTGCGGAGGCCGACGTCGCGGTCGTCGCGGCGGCCGGCAACGACGGCGAGCGTCAGTACGCCGGCCACCCCGCGCCGTGGGTGACCACCGTGGGGGCGACGACGGCGCAGGCCCGGCGCGGCGAGGTGGTGCTCGGCGGCGACCGCCGGCTCAGCGGCGCCATGGTCTCGACCCGCAGCGTCGGCCCGGCCCGGCTCGTCCTCGGCTCCGACCTCGCGGCGTCCGGCGCCTCGCGCGGCGACGCGCGGGTGTGCGCGCCGGGCAGCCTCGACGCCGGTCGCGTCGCGGGCCGGATCGTGGTCTGCGAGCGCGGCGGTGTGGGACGGGTGGAGAAGTCGCGGACCGTGCGCCTCGCCGACGGGGTCGGCATGGTGCTGGCCAACGTCGCCCGCGGCTCGGTCACCCACGACTTCCACAGCGTCCCGACCGTCCACCTCAGCACCGCAGCCGGGCGTGAGCTGCGCAGCTGGGCCCGCACGAACCCCGACGCGACGGTGTCGCTGCGTCCCTCCGGCCTCGTCCGCCGGCAGCCCGGCGTCACCCGCTGGTCGGCGCAGGGCGACCCGGCGGCCGCGGTCACCAAGCCCGACGTCAGCGCCCCCGGCACCAGCGTGCTCGGCGCGCCTGCCCGACGTCGGTGCCGGGGGCGGGGGCACCGGTGGGAGCGGTCAGACCTGGGACTTCGTCACCGGCACCTCCGCCGCCACGGCGTACACCGCGGGGGTCGCCGCCACCCTCGTCGGCCGCAGCGGGCTCCCGGCCGACCAGGTGCGCTCGGCACTGGTCACGACCGCGGGCCCCGTCGGCGACGGCTCGGTGCTGGCCACCGGCGGCGGCAAGGTGCGTCCCGAGCAGGCGTTGCGGCCCGGGCTCGTGCACGCCGTCCGACCCGGTGACTACCGCGCCTGGCTCGAGGGCCGGCGTACCTCGCTCAACACCCCGTCGATCCGCCTCTCCGAGGGCGAGCGGGTGGCGCGGCGGACCGTGACCAACGTCGGCTCCCGCGCCCTCTACTTCTCCTCGCGCACCGTCGGCTTCCGCCGGGACGTGTCGGTCACCCCCGCCGCGCTGCGGCTCGCGCCGGGCGAGAGCGCGACGTACACCGTGCGGCTCGCCGGCGCGGGCGCCGTGACCCGCCTCGACGACGGGTACGTCGTGTGGCGCGGCGCCACCGGCTCGGTCACCCGGGTGCCGGTGCTGGTCTCCCGCTGACCCTCACCTCGGCCGGGGCGGCCCCGTTCGGCCGCTCCGGGGGCCGGGCCGTCTCGCGACAATTGCTGGCAAATGGCCCCTCCGACGGCACCAGACTCGGGCCATTCGCCGACAATTGAACTGTCGGCGCCGGCCCCGCGAGGCCGCCGGCCACTAGGTTGACGCCGTGACCGACCCTCCCCCGCTGCCGATCCGGACCGAGCGGCTGGTGCTCCGGCCGGCCCGGCCCGAGGACCTCGCGGCGATGCTGCGCTACAACTCCGACGCCGACGTCGTCCGCTACCTGCCCTACGGCGTCCTCGACGAGTCGTCGATGGCCGAGAAGCTCACCCGGCTCTGCGCCAACACCGCACCCCAGGCGACCGACGACGTGCTCACGCTCGTCATCGAGCACGAGGGCGCCGTCGTCGGCGACCTGATGCTGAGGCTCAAGGACGGCGACCCGCCGTCGGTGGCGGAGATCGGCTGGGTCAGCCACCCCGGCCACCGGGGCCGCGGCCTGGTCACCGAGGCGGCGCGGGCGCTGGTCGACCTCGCGTTCCGGCACTACGGGCTGCACCGGGTCTACGCCCAGCTCGACTCCCGCAACACCGACTCGGCCCGGCTCTGCGAGCGGCTGGGCATGACCCACGAGGCCCACCTGCGCCAGGACTTCTTCGCCAAGGGCGAGTGGACCGACACCACCGTCTACGGGCTGCTCCGCGACGAGTGGGCCGGCTGAGGACCGAGGTCAGCTGAGGCCGAGCTTCTCGGCGGACTCCTCCCGCATCTGCACCTTGCGGATCTTGCCGGTGACGGTCATCGGGAAGTCCTCGACGACCATCACGTAGCGCGGGATCTTGTAGTGCGCGAGCTTGCCGGAGGCGAACGCGCGCACGGCGTCGGCGTCGAGCGGGTCGGCCCCGGCACGCAGCCGCACCCAGGCGCACAGCTCCTCTCCGTACCGCTCGTCCGGGACGCCGACCACCTGGACGTCCTCGACGTCGGGGTGGGTGTAGAGGAACTCCTCGATCTCGCGGGGGTAGATGTTCTCCCCGCCCCGGATCACCATGTCCTTGATCCGGCCGACGATGTTGCAGTAGCCGTCGTCGCGCATCTCGGCGAGGTCGCCGGTGTGCATCCAGCCGTCGGCGTCGATCGCCTCGGCTGTCTTCTCGTCGTCGTCCCAGTAGCCGAGCATCACGGAGTAGCCGCGGGTGCAGAACTCCCCGGTCCGGCCGCGCGGCATGGTCTCGCCGGTGACGGGGTCGACGACCTTGATCTCGACGTGCGGGTGGACCCGTCCGATCGTGGCGGTACGCCGCTCGAGGTCGTCGTCGGTACGGGTCTGGCAGGAGACCGGGGAGGTCTCGGTCATGCCGTAGGCGATGGCCACCTCCGCCATGTGCATGTCCTCCACGCAGCGACGCATCACCTCGACCGGGCAGATCGAGCCGGCCATGATGCCGGTGCGCAGCGTGGAGAGGTCGTGGTCGGCGAAGGTCGGGTGGTTCTGCATCGCGATGAACATCGTCGGCACGCCGTAGACCGCGGTGCACCTCTCCTCGGCGATCGTGCGCAGCGTGATCTCGGGGTCGAAGCCGGGCGCGGGGATGATCATCGCCGCCCCGTGGCTGGTGCAGCCGAGGTTGCCCATCACCATGCCGAAGCAGTGGTAGAAGGGCACCGGGATGCACAGCCGGTCGTCGGCGGTGAAGTTGATCAGCTCGGTGGTCAGGTAGCCGTTGTTGAGGATGTTGCGGTGGCTGAGGGTGGCGCCCTTCGGGTAGCCCGTGGTGCCCGAGGTGTACTGGATGTTGATCGGGTCCTCGGGCGCGAGCTGCGCCAGCCGCTCGCCCACCGCCTCGTGCGGCGTCTCGGCGCCGCCGGCGACGAGGGCGTCCCAGTCGTCGGTGCCGATGTGGACGACGCGCTCGAGCCCCGCACAGTCCGGCCGCACGTCCTTCACCATCGTCTGGTAGTCGCTGCTCTTGAAGCTGGTGGCGGCGATCAGCATCCGCATCCCCGACTGGTTCACCGCGTAGGCGAGCTCGTGGGTGCGGTACGCCGGGTTCACGTTGACCAGCACCACCCCGAGCTTGGCCGTGGCGAGCTGCACCAGCGTCCACTCGGCGCAGTTCGGCGCCCAGATGCCGACCCGGTCACCCTGCTGCAGACCCGCGGCGATCAGGCCACGCGCGAGCTCGTCGACGTCGCGGTCGAGCTCGGCCCAGGTCCAGCGGCGGCCGCTGGCCACCTCGACCAGCGCCTCCCGGTCGGCGTGCGTGCGGACCGTGCGCTCGAAGTTGGCGCCGATGGTCTCCTCGAGCAGGGCGGGCTCGCGCTCGCCGGCGGCATAGGACTCCTCAGGTCGCGTCATGCGGCCGAAGGTACGCCGGGGGGGTCGGCCCTGGGTAGCCCGGTGGCGGCACGAGGAGGCCCGGGGACCGCTGGCGTAGGGTCACCGCGTGGCTGATACCGCCCGCCGCAAGGCGCCCCTGTGGCTGGAGACGGTCGTGCTGCTGACGATCGCGATCGTGCTGGCGCTGGTGATCAAGACCTTGTTCGTGCAGGCGTTCTACATCCCCTCGTCGTCCATGCGACCGGGCCTGGTGGTCAACGACCGGATCCTGGTGCAGAAGGTCTCCTACTGGTTCGGCGAGCCCCGGCGCGGCGACGTCGTGGTCTTCGAGGACCCGGGTGACTGGTTGCTCGGCAGCGACACCGGGCCCACCACGGTGGTGACCCGGGTGATGGCGAAGATCGGCCTCTACCCCACCGGCGGGCACCTGGTGAAGCGCGTGATCGGGGTCGCCGGCGACACCATCGAGTGCTGCGACGACGACGGCCGGCTCGTGATCAACGGGCAGCCCCTCGACGAGAGCGCCTTCATCGCCCCGCAGCGCCAGTGCGACGGGCCGATGGTCAACCAGTGCAAGCAGGACTGGTCGGTGGGCCCGATCCCGGACGACCGGATCTTCGTGATGGGCGACAACCGCAACGCCTCCGCCGACTCCTCGTTCCGGCTGTGCCGGCCCGCCCAGAAGAAGTGCGACCAGGAGGCGGCCTTCGTGCCGACCGACCTCGTGGTGGGCAAGGTCTTCGCCCTGATCTGGCCGGTCGACCACCTGCAGCGGGTCGGTCGGCCCGACGTCTTCGACGAGGTCCCCGACCCGAGCTGAGCGCGCGGGCACACACCGCCCCGGCACGACGTCGTACGAGACGGCGACGAGGTGCTCGTGGGTCAGGTCTTCTCCACGACCATCTCGCGGTCGCCGAAGCGCACCCGGTCGCCCTCGACCAGCGTGGTCGGCCGGCCGGGCGAGAGCGCCCTGGCCACGCCGTGCCGCACCAGCACCGACCCGTTGGTCGAGCCGCGGTCCATCACGACGAGTGCTCCGTCGGGCACGACCTGGAACTGCGCGTGCGTCTTGGACACCGACATGTCGGTCGAGCGCAGCGGCACCAGGTGGCGCACGGCCTCACCCGGTCGACCCTCGGGACGGCGTCCGACCAGGGCCAGCCCCTCCACCGCGAACGCCTCCCCGGTGTCGAAGGTGACCCGCCAGCCCGACCCCGTCCCGGGGCTGGTCGCCGCCGGCGTGGGCAGCGGCGCACCCGACGTGGGCGGACCGGACGGCGGCGGGCTCGTCGGCGGTGGGCGCGTGGGCGCCGGCGGCGCCGGGGGCCGCGCAGCCGGCGGCGGGGTGGACGGCGGCAGGGTCGGCGGCAGGGTCGGCGGCCCTGTGGGCGGCCCTGTGGGCGGAGCTGTCGGCGGCCGGTCGGCGGCACTGTGGGCGGCAGGGTCGGCGGCGGCTGCTGCGTGCTCGGCGCACTGGCCTGCGGCGCGGGCGGGGAGACGTCGGCGGGCCGCGGCAGCGGCGGCTCGGCACGCTGGGACCGCTGCGGGCTCGGGACCGTGGGCGCGGGCGTCGCTGGTGGCGCGGGCTGCAGCCGCAGCGCGGTCAGGTTGACCACCTGGCGTGGCCGGCTCTCCTCGACCTCCTGCTCCACCGGCACCGGCCGGACGTCGACCACCACCGCGCCGGTCACGTGGTCGTGCCAGCCGCGGCGGCGGCCGCTGGGGTCCATCACCGCGGTCCAGGCCAGGCTCGCGATGCCCACGGTGAGCGTCGGCAGCGCCGCGACGCCGAGGATCAGCGTGCGCAGCAGCGCCGCGGCCGATCCCGATCGGGGCGCCTGTCTCGACGTGCACCACTCGCAGCCCGGCGGCGGCCTTGCCCGCGGAGAGCCCGGTCAGGCCGAGGACCACGGCCTGCACCAGGCCCAGCACCGCCACCACCGCGACCAGCAGCAGCAGCCCGGTGCCGGTGCGCCCCTCGGCGAGGAAGGAGCGGTAGGCGAGGTAGCCCGCGACGGCGTAGAGGCCCCAGACCAGCAACCGGTCGAGGGCGAAGGCGTAGAACCGCTGGTCGAGCCCGGCGGCCGGGCAGCTGGTCGGTCCGCGAGAGGCGGTCTGGGTCATCGGTGGGGGCCAGGGTCAGGGACGGGTCACCTGGATGGTGACCCCGTCGCCGAGGTTGATGACGGCGCCGGGGATCAGCTGGACGGCGATCCCGGGGGTGAGGTCCTCGGGCCCGAGACCGGGCTGCACGAGCACGGTGCCGTTGGTGGAGCCCATGTCGGTGACCACCGCGCTGCCGTGGTCGGCACCCGAGCCCGGGCGCACCTCGACGTGGGTCGAGGAGATCTCGTGCAGCGGGCTGGGCACCGTGACCAGCCGGGGCTGGTCGGTGGAGGTGAAGCGCCTCGCCTCGGGAGCGCGGCCGATCAGCACGACCCGGTCGACGTCGACGGTGTCACCCCCCGAGATCACGAGCCGGGCCACCGGGCGGGTCACGCTCGGCGCGGGCGGCTGGCCGGGGATGCCCGGCTGCTGCCGTGAGAACTCCTCGGAGTCGAGGCCGATCTGCGTCATCCCGTCGTGGTCGGGGTCGTCGTCGGGCGCCGGCGGCACCGGAGCCGGCGGCGCCGGAGGTGCGAGCGGCGGCGGTGGGGGCGGGGGCGTCAGCGGCACCGACGGCGGGCCGGACGGGGGGCCCGACGGCGGGTCCGTCGGGGGGCCGGATGGTGCCGGCGTCGGCGGTGAGGGCGTCGGCGTGGGCGGGTCGGCCAGCGGGTCGAAGGCCTCGGTCGCGAGCTCGACCGGGGAGTCCGGCTCCGCGTCGGCCTCGACCTCGGTCGGCTCTTCGTCCGGCGCCTCGTCCGGCGCCTCGTCGTCGGCGCTCGCCGAGGTCGGCAGCGGCACCGCCACCGGTGGCACCGGGGACGGCGCCGCGCTGACCGCGAGGGTGCGCCCGGGACGGTCGACGCGGCTCACCCGCACCAGCCCGCCGTCGATCGGGAAGTGCGCTGCGTCCGGCTCGCCGTCGTCGGCGCCGCCCGCCGCGGCTCCGTCACCGGTGGTCACGGTGAGCGAGGTGACGCCCTCGACCCGCCGCTCGGTCCAGGTCGTCGCGACGGTCCCGTCGAGCTCGACCTGGTCGCCGTCGGTCTCGAGCACCACGTGAACCCCAGCGCCGCGCAGCAGCACCGTGATCGCGGACGCCTCGGGTCCGTCAGGCCCGTCGGCGCCGACCAGCACGAAGCCGGGCAGGGCGCTGAGCCCCGAGGCGACCAGCCCGTCGACCACCTCGCTGAGCGCCGCGCCGTCGTCGATCAGCGACCAGAGGCCCGCCACCCGCGACTTCTCGCTGTCGGGCAGCAGCAACGTCGTGCGTGGGCCGAAGACACCGAACCAGGCACCGGCCTGGTAGGACCAGGTGCCGCTCGGACGCTCGTCGGTCATGGCAACGCTCCCAGCTTCGCCTCGAGACTCACGCGCTGGCGCTCGGAGTCGTAGGGCATCTCGGGGGCCAATCCCACCACATCGACGACGACCGCGGTGGCGTTGTCCTGACCTCCCGCCGCCACGGCCGCGGAGACCACGTTGTCGGCGGCGTCGCGCGGATCGCTCGACTCGGCGATGATCCGGGCCATCTGCTCGTGGTCGAGCATGCCGCTCACCCCGTCGGAGCAGAGCACGATCCGCTCGGCGGCGGACAGCGGCAGCACGAAGTAGTCGGCCTCGACGCTGCCGGAGCCGCCCAGGGCCCGGGTGATGATGTGGCGCTCGGGGTGCACGGCGGCGTCGGCGGTGCTGATCACCCCGGAGTCGACCAGCTCCTGGACGACGCTGTGGTCGACGCTGATCTGCTCGAGCCGGCCGTCGGTGAAGCGGTAGGCCCGTGAGTCGCCGAGGTTGGCCAGCAGCCACTTCTGCTCCCGCTCCTGCTCGATCAGCAGCGCCACGACCGCGGTGGTGCCGGCCGCGAAGTCGCGGGCGCCGGCGGCGCGCTGCTCGGCGTCGTACTCGGCGATCCGTGCCTGGCAGCGGCGCAGCGTCTCGGCCACGGTGCCGGGGCCGGCCTCCGGGTCGTAGCCGGTGTTGGCGAGGTGGGTGAACTCCTCGACCACGATCCGGCTCGCGACGTCGCCGCGGTCGTGCCCGCCCATCCCGTCGGCCACGACGAAGACCGGCGGCTCGGCCAGGAAGGCGTCCTCGTTGACCTCCCGGACGGCGCCCACGTCGGTGGCCGCGCCGTGGTGGAGCTCGACTCCTGTCATCGACATGGGAGGCCCGTCGGTAGCGTGAGCGGGATGGCACGAGCACGGGGCAACCGATCGCTGGCCGACCAGCTGCGCGGCTGGTCGGACGAACGGCTGTCCCATCTGCTCCTCGAACGTCCCGACCTGGCCACTCCCGCCCCTCACGACTTTGGACAACTGGCGTCTCGTGCCTCGCTGCGCACCTCGGTGGTCCGTGCGCTGGACAGTCTGACGCGACTCGAGCTCTTTGTCCTAGATGCCCTCGTCGTGGCGGGTCAAACCACCCCGTCCGAGCTGCGGACGATCGTCCACGCCGAGCGGCCGCACGTCGACGCCGCCCGCGAGCGGCTCATCGACCTCGCGCTGGTGTGGGAGGCGCCCGCCGGGCTGCGCCCGCTGAGCGGGGTGGCCGACGCCCTGGGCGGCCACCGCAGCGGCCTGCGTCCGCGCAGCCCCGACCCCCGCCCGCCCGCCGAGGTGGAGGCCCGGCTGGCCGAGCTCTCCCCGGCGCGCGGGCCCTGCTCGGGCACGTCGACGAGGCCGGGGGCGAGGCGCAGTCGGGGACGGCCCGGCACACCGTGCTGCCCGAGCACGCGGAGTCGCCGGCCGAGGAGCTGTTGTCCCGGCAGCTGCTGGTGCCACGGGGAGGGGGTCTGGTCGTGCTGCCGGGCGAGGTCGGGCTGGCCCTGCGGGGCGGGCACACCACCCGCGAGCCGATCGACGTGGCGCCCACCCTGGCCACCACGGAGCGCGCCGCGCCCCTCGTCGACCGCACCGGGGCCGGCGCGGCGTTCGAGGCCGTCCGCCGCCTCGAGCTGCTCCTCGACCACTGGGGCACCGCCCCGCCCGCGGCCCTGCGCGCCGGCGGGCTCGCGGTCCGCGACCTCAAGGCGGCCGCCACCCACCTCCACGTCGACGGCGGCACCGCCGCGCTGCTGATCGAGGTGGCGCACGCCGCCGGCCTGCTCGCCACCCGCGCCGACGCCTCCGGCAACCAGGTCTGGGTGCCCACCGACGTCTACGACGCCTGGATCGCCCGCGACACCGCCGTCCGGTGGGTCGAGGTGGCCCGCGCCTGGCTCGAGACCCCGCGGATGCCCGCCCTGGTCGGCACCCGCGACGCGACCGGCAAGACCTGGAACGCGCTGGCGCCCGAGCTCGCCGCCCGGACCGTCGTCGAGGCCCGGTCGATGGCCCTGCGCACGATGGCCACCATGCCGCCCGGGGAGGTGCTCGCCGCGGGCACCGGGCTGCCCTCGCTCATCGCGCGGGTCGCCTGGGAGCGCCCGCGCCGGCCGGCGTCCCGTGCCGACCAGGTCGCCTGGGGGGTCTCCGAGGGCGCCGCCCTCGGCGTCACCGCGCTCGACGGGCTGACGACGTACGGGCGGGCGCTGCTCGACGATGGAGACGGTGACGCCGCGTCGGTCCTCGCCGGCCTGCTGCCCGAGCCCGTCGACCACGTGCTGATCCAGGCCGACCTGACCGCGGTGGCGCCCGGCCCGCTCGAGGCCGACCTGGCCCGCCGGCTCCAGCTGCTCGCCGACGTCGAGTCGCGGGGCGGGGCGACGGTCTACCGCTTCACGCCCGGGTCGGTGCGACGCGCGCTCGACGTGGGCTGGTCGGCGACGGAGATGCACGAGTTCCTCGGCACGGTGTCGCGCACGCCCGTCCCGCAGCCGCTCAGCTACCTCGTCGACGACACGGTGCGCACGTTCGGCACGATCCGGGTCGGTCACGCGGAGGCCTTCCTGCGCGCCGACGACGAGGGCGCGCTCAGCGAGCTGCTGCACCACCCCAAGGCCGGCACCCTCGGGTTGCGGCGGCTCGCGCCCACGGTGCTGATCAGCGACACCCCGCTCGACGTGCTGCTGCCCCGGCTGCGCGAGCTCGGTGCCGCGCCGGTCGTCGAGGCCGCCGACGGCACCGTGCGGGTGACCCGACCCGACCTGCTGCGGGCCCGCGCGCCGCGCGACCGGCGTACGGCCCCGGCGGCCGCGCGCGAGACCGCCCGGATCGCCTCGGTCATCAACGCCGTCCGCTCCGGCGACCGAGTGGCTTCCGAGCGGCCGGCCTCGGCGCCGACGCTCACCCCCCAGGGCTCCCTGGTCGCGCTGCGGGAGGCGGTGGAGTCGGGCGACAGCGTGCTGATCGGCTACGTCGACAACCACGGCACCGCCACCGACCGGATCGTCACCCCGCTGTCGGTGGAGGGCGGGCAGCTCACCGCCCACGACCACCGCTCCGACGACACCCGCACGTTCGCCGTGCACCGGATCAGCTCGGTGTCGGTGATCGCCTCCGAGCCGCCCGCGCGCTGAGGCTGGTCGGCTGCGGGCCCGGTGCGCTGCCCCGGGCGGCGGTGCCTCGCCACCCTTCCGCCCACCCGGACGTGGCACGCCCACCGCCGCAGCCACCCGAGCAGCGGTGCCTCCGCCACCCTTCCGCCCACCCCGGACGTGGCACACCCACCGCCACCCCGCAGCCACCCCGAGCAGCGGTGCCTCCGCCACCCTTCCGCCCACGGCCGGACGTGGCACACCCACCGCCACCGCAGCCACCCCGAGCAGCGGTGCCTCCGCCACCCTTCCGCTCCAGCCCGGACGTGGCACACCCACCGCCACCCCGGCGGACGCCCGACGCCCGGCGATGTCACGACTCACCGACCGCTCCGTAAACTCGAGCGGTGAACGACGGCCCCCTCATCGTCCAGTCCGACAAGACCCTGCTGCTCGAGATCGACCACGACCAGGCCCAGGAGTGCCGCAAGGCGATCGCACCCTTCGCCGAGCTCGAGCGCAGCCCCGAGCACGTGCACACCTACCGGCTGACCCCGCTGGGGCTGTGGAACGCCCGCGCCGCCGGCCACGACGCCGAGCAGGTGGTCGACACCTTGCTCCAGTACAGCCGGTACGCCGTCCCGCACTCGCTGCTGGTCGACGTCGCCGAGACCATGGCCCGCTACGGCCGGCTGCGGCTGGAGAAGCACCCCACCCACGGGCTGGTGCTGGCAAGCAACGACCGGCCGGTGCTCGAGGAGGTGCTCAAGGCCAAGAAGGTCGCGGGCATGGTCGGCGAACGGGTCGACGACGACACCGTCGTCGTGCACGCCTCCGAGCGCGGCAACCTCAAGCAGGCGCTGCTCAAGCTGGGCTGGCCCGCCGAGGACTACGCCGGCTACGTCGACGGCGAGGCGCACCCGATCGCGCTCGACCAGAGCGAGTGGCACCTGCGCGACTACCAGCGCGACGCCGCGGACTCGTTCTGGCATGGGGGCTCGGGCGTCGTGGTCCTGCCCTGCGGAGCCGGGAAGACACTGGTCGGCGCGGCCGCGATGGCCCACGCCCAGGCGACGACGCTGATCCTGGTCACCAACACCGTGAGCGCCCGGCAGTGGAAGGACGAGCTGGTCCGGCGTACGTCGCTGACCGAGGACGAGATCGGGGAGTACTCCGGGGCGGTCAAGGAGGTCCGGCCGGTCACGATCGCGACGTACCAGGTGCTGACGACCAAGCGGAAGGGCGTCTACCCGCACCTCGAGCTGCTCGACGCCCGCGACTGGGGCCTGATCATCTACGACGAGGTGCACCTGCTCCCGGCGCCGATCTTCCGGATGACCGCCAACCTGCAGGCCCGCCGCCGGATCGGGCTGACCGCGACGCTGGTGCGCGAGGACGGCCGCGAGGGCGACGTGTTCTCGCTGATCGGGCCCAAGCGGTACGACGCCCCGTGGAAGGACATCGAGTCGCAGGGCTGGATCGCGCCCGCCGACTGCGTCGAGGTGCGGGTCACCCTGCCCACCGACGAGCGGCTGGTCTACGCCACCGCCGAGCCGGAGGAGCGCTACCGGCTCGCCTCGTGCACGCACCGCAAGATCGACGTCGTCCGCGACCTCGTGGCGGCGCACCCGGACCGGCCGACGCTGGTGATCGGGCAGTACATCGAGCAGATCGACGAGATCGCCGCCGTCCTCGGCGCCCCCGTGATCAAGGGCGACACCCCGGTGAAGGAGCGGCAGCGGCTCTTCGAGGCGTTCCGCACGGGCGAGGAGGGGCTGCTGGTGGTCAGCAAGGTCGCGAACTTCTCGATCGACCTCCCCTCGGCCGAGGTCGCGATCCAGATCTCGGGGTCGTTCGGCTCCCGCCAGGAGGAGGCCCAGCGGCTGGGTCGGCTGCTGCGCCCGAAGTCCGACGGCAAGTCCGCGCACTTCTACACCGTGGTCTCCCGCGACACCGTCGACGCCGACTTCGCCCAGAACCGGCAGCGCTTCCTCGCCGAGCAGGGCTACGCCTACCGCATCGTCGACGCCGAGGACCTGCCCGGCCTCACCGCCTGACGCTGCTCGGGGTCCGTCCGACCGGCTGACCGGCGCCGCGCCTGGCCGTGATCGTTCAATTGTCGCCGAATGGCCCTGCTGGGCGCCGATCTCAGGGCCGTTTGCCGACAATTGCAGCGCCGGCGCCCACCCGCCGGGCCAGCAGCAGCGTCCAGCCCGCACCCAGCAGCGCGATGCCGGCGCCGACCGCGAAGGCCGAGGGGATGCCGCCGGCGCGGGCGACCAGGCCGAGCAGGATCGGGCCGAGGCCCAGGCCGAGGTCGATGAACGCGCTGGCGGTGCCGGAGGCGGCGCCGCGCTCGCTCGGGCGGGCCGTGGCGAAGATCGCGGCGAAGAAGGCCGGGGTCGAGAACGACACCCCGATCGCCATCACGACCACGCCCACCAGGAGTCCCACCGGCTGCTGCCACAGCGCGATCACGACGAGACCGGCAGCGACCGCCAGCAACGAGGCCGCACCGAGCGGCAGCGACGGCAGCCGGTCCGGCACCC
Organism: uncultured Actinomycetota bacterium; assembly: GCA_963834285.1. Lineage (GTDB taxonomy): Bacteria > Actinomycetota > Actinomycetes > Propionibacteriales > Nocardioidaceae > Nocardioides. The sequence continues at coordinate 28,659 of CAWIAZ010000015.1, forward strand.
GCGCGAACGCGATCCGGCACACCACGACGACCAGGCCGTAGACGAGCAGCGCGAGGCTGGGGTTGCTCACGCCGATCCGCTCGGCGTGCAGCGCGGCGAAGGCCAGGAAGCCGCTGACCGCCGCCAGCGAGGCGAAGAAGCCCAGGGACGCCGGGATCCCGGGCCTGTGGATCAGCCGTCCGTGCCCCTCGCCGTCGTCCTCGTCGCGTGCGGGCTCGCGCAGGCCGAGCACCAGGACGGCGGCGAGCACGGCGAGCACGGTCGCGCCGTACCAGGCCCAGTCCAGGCCACCCCCCGCGACCAGCAGCTCGCCGATCGGCGGCCCGAACGCGATGCCGAGGTAGAGGCCGAGCGAGTTGTAGCTGAAGGCCTCGCCGGTGCGCGACGGCGGCGCGAGGTCGGCGAGCAGCGCGAAGCTGGCCACGAAGAACGCGGCCTCGGCCACGCCCTGGAGCAGCCTCAGTCCGACCACCAGCGCGAGCGTCTCGGCGTACGGCATCAGCAGCATGCCCACCGCGCACACCAGGGCGCCGAACACGAGCAACGGGCGTCGTCCCCACTGGTCGGAGAGCCGCCCGGCGAACGGACGGCACACCAGCGCGGTGATCCCGAAGGCCCCGAACGCCAGCCCGGCGCCCGCCTCGTCCGAGCCCACCGGCCCGGTGACGTAGATCGGCAGAGCCAGGATCGCGACGCCGATCGCGGTGAAGTAGAGGAGGTCCGCCAGCCCGAGGAGGACGAAGGCCCGCGTCCACAGCGGCACCGTCGGAGAGTCGTCGCCGACCGGCTCAGTCACCACCCGACGCTACCGCTCCGGCCGCGCACCACCGCTCCGCCGGCTCCGACGGACCCCGCCCGGCGCCGGGCGTCCACCGTCGTACGCCGTTTCGCCGGCCGGGCTGCCCGCCTCCTACGCTGGGCCGGTGAAGGTGCTGCTGCTGGAGAACATCCACCCCGTTGCCGTCGAGCAGCTCGAGGCCCGCGGCTTCGAGGTCGACCTGCGGGCGGGCTCGATGAGCGAGGACGAGCTGGTCGCGGCGCTGCCTGGCGTGGGCATGATCGGGATCCGCTCCAACACCAAGATCACCGCGCGCGTGCTCGACGCCGCCTCGGACCTGCTGGCGATCGGCTGCTTCTGCATCGGCACCAACCAGGTCGACCTGGTCGCCGCGTCCGAGCGGGGCGTCGCGGTGTTCAACGCGCCGCACTCCAACACCCGCAGCGTCGTGGAGCTCGTGATCGGCGAGATCATCGCGCTGGCCCGGCGGCTGACCGAGAAGACCGTCCGCATGCACGACGGCATCTGGGACAAGTCGGCGCAGGGCAGCCACGAGGTGCGCGGGCGCACGCTCGGGATCGTCGGCTACGGCAACATCGGCACCCAGCTCTCCAACCTCGCCGAGTCGATGAGCATGCGGGTGGTCTTCTACGACACCGCCGACCGCCCCGCCCACGGCAACGCCCGCCGGATGGGCTCGCTCGACGAGCTGCTCGCCGTCGCCGACGTGGTGAGCCTCCACATCGACGGCCGCCCGGGCAACGCCGGCCTGTTCGGCGCCGAGCAGTTCGCCAGGATGAAGCCTCGCTCGCTGTTCATCAACGCCTCGCGCGGGATGGTCGTCGACGACGTGGCGCTGCGCGACTGCCTGCTGTCGGGGCACATCGCGGGTGCGGCGCTCGACGTCTTCCCGGTCGAGCCCAAGGCCCAGGGCGACGAGTTCGAGTCGGTCCTGCGCGGCGTCGACAACGTGATCCTCACCCCGCACGTCGGCGGCTCGACCCAGGAGGCGCAGGAGGAGATCGGCTGGTTCGTCTCGGGCAAGCTCGCGGCGTACGCCCTCGAGGGGAGCACCGCGCTGTCGGTCAACCTGCCGGCCGTCGCCGCCCCTCCCCTGGCCACCGGCCACCGGCTGGGCTTCCTGCACCGCAACGTGCCCGGCGTCCTGGCCGCGGTCAACGCCCTGCTCGCCGACCAGGGCGACAACGTCACCGGGCAGCACCTGGCCACCGCGGGCGAGGTCGGGTACGTCGTCACCGACGCCACCGACCCCCTCTCGGAGGGCTCGCTCGAGCGGCTGCGGTCCTCCGAGCACTGCCTGTGGGTCCGCACCTGGCAGGCCTGACCGACCCACCGCCGTTTCGTCTCAACCCCCAGGGGGGATGTACGATGGCGGGACCACCAGGGGAGGGAGACGGCGATGAGCCACCGTCCGGGCACCACCGCCCGCGTCGCGCGCACCGAGGACCTGCCGGCCGATCCCCCCGCCAGGCCCTCGCGGGCCGGAGAGGCAGCACCCATGGACCTCGAGCCAGACGACATCAAGGCGATCATCCTGCGGATGAAGCGCGCCAACGGTCACCTCGCCTCGGTCATCCGGATGATGGAGGAGGGCTCCGACTGCGAGACCGTCCTCACCCAGCTGGCCGCCGTCAACAAGGCCCTGAGCCGCAGCGGCTACGCGATCGTCGCCACCGGCCTCCAGCACTGCCTCGCCGACGGCGAGGGCCTCGACGGCGTCGACGCGAAGAAGATGGAGAAGCTCTTCCTCGCCCTCGCCTGACGGCAACGCCCGCCGGGGTTGGGGCGCCGCGGCACCATGGGCGTATGCCCCCTAGCCCCGCAGCTCTGCGCGACCGCCTCGGCGAGGCCCTGTTCCGACGGGTCGCGGGGCCGGACGGCGAGCGCCACCGGGAGCGCATCCACCACACGCCGGGGCCCCGGTGGTTCGAGCCGGGCAGCCCGATCACCCGGGTGCACGGCGACGCCTCGATGTTCGTGGGCGGCATCCGCGCGCTGCTGCTGCAGACCCTGCACCCCGCGGCGATGCGGGGGGTCTCCGAGCACTCCGGCTTCCGCGGCGACATGTGGGGCCGGTTGGCGCGGACCAGCCGCTTCCTGGCCGTGACCACCTTCGGCGCCGCCGACGACGCACAGCAGGCGGTCGACGTCGTCCGCTCCATCCACGAGCGGGTCACCGGCACGATGCCCGACGGGACGCCGTACGCCGCCTCCGACCCGCACCTGCTCGCCTGGGTGCACATCGCCGAGATCGACAGCTTCCTCAGGGCCCACCAGGTCTACGGCGCCGCGCCGCTCGACCAGGCCGGGCGCGACCAGTACGTCGCCCAGACCGCCGAGATCGCCGCCCGGCTCGGCGTCGTCGACCCGCCGACCACCGAGGCGGAGCTCGCGGCGGCCCTGGCCTCCTACCGCGACGAGCTCGGCGGCACCAAGGACGCCCGTGAGGCCGTGCGCTACCTGCTCTTCAAGCCGCCGCTCCCCCTGGCCGCGCGCGCGCCGTACGGCGTGCTGGTGGCCGCCGCCATCGGGCTGATGCCGCGCTGGACGCGGTCCCAGCTGCGGTTGCCGTGGCTGCCTGTCTCGGAGCGCACGGTCGTGCGCGGGCTGGGCGAGGCGGCGACCCGGACCATCAGGTGGGCGATGACGCCGCCGCCGAGGGCCGCCGCGGCCGACCCGGCCGCCTGAGCCCGACCACCCCGTCTGTTTGGATGGAGCGCGTGGACGACCAACCTCCGCCCTCACCGACCGGCGCTCCCGGCGCCCCGAGCGCGCCCAGTCGTGAGCGCCGGCCCGATGCCGAGACCCTCGAGGCCCTCTGGCCGCTGCCCGAGGCGGCCGCGGTCCGCGACGACCTGGTCGCCGCGTACGCCGACCCCGCCCGCGGCTACCACGACACCCGGCACCTGGTGGAGGTGCTCGACCGGCTCGAGGAGCTGGCGGCCCACGGCAGCAGCTTCGACCGGACCCCGGTGCTGCTGGCCGCGTGGTTCCACGACGCGGTCTACGACGGTGAGCGCGACGCCGAGGAGCGCTCGTCGGTGTGGGCCGAGCAGGCGCTGACCGGCCTGGTCGACGAGCCGGTGGTCGCCGAGACCGTGCGGCTCGTGCGCCTCACCGAGACCCACCGCCCCGACGACAGCGACGCCAACGGCTGCGCACTCTCCGACGCCGACCTCGGCATCCTCGCCGCCGGCCCCGTCCGCTACGCCGAGTACGTCGGCTCGGTGCGCCGTGAGTACGCCCACCTCGACGACGACGTGTTCACCCTCGGCCGCGCCGCCGTGCTGCGCGACCTGCTGGCCAAGCCGCGCCTGTTCCACACGGCGTACGCCGCCGGGCGGTGGGAGGAGCGCGCCCGGGCCAACATGGAGGCCGAGCTCGCCCGGATGCCGGCCGCCGTCCGCCGCTGAGGCCCGCACCGGCCGGCCCGACCGCACTACCGCGGGTTCGTCCGCTCTCCCGCGCCTCTGCAGGGGCGCGGGAGTGGGGGCTAACCCCGCGTTACAGCACCCGGGGGCTCGGGGGGCTCGGGGGCGGTCAGCGGGGCTGCTTGCGCCGTCGCAGCCCGGCCGCGCGCAGCCGGACGACGAGCTCGCGCGAGGTGACCGGCTCGGCGCCGAGGGCGACGACCTGGTCGTACCACTCGGACGGTACGTCGTAGTGGTCGCGGTCGAAGCCGCGCTCGGGGATGCCGAGGTCGCGGGCGAAGGCGTGCAGCTCCTCGAAGGAGGTGTCGCTGGCGACGTGCGACCACAACCGGCCGTGGCCGGCGGCGTTGGGCGGGTCGATCAGGATCGTCATGCGGGACGGACGCGGGAGGACGCACCGTCGAGCATCAGCCGCCACGACCGGACGAAGCCGGGGTCGACGTAGGAGCGGTAGGTGGCGCCCGGCCGGACCTGCCGCCCGACGTGGAACTGACGCACCCCGGCGCGCAGCAGCCACGGCACGTGCTCGGCCAGCAGCCCGCCGCCCGGCATCGCCAGCCGGGCGACGTCGGGCGAGGACCCCACGAGCGCGAGCAGGTCGTCGAGCCCGTGATCGAGGCCCTGGGGCGACCCCGCGGTCCACACCGACGTGAGCCCGGGCAGCGCGGGTGCGCCGGCCGAGCCCGTGAGCCGGCGCCAGGACCTCGCCTGGTCGAGCGAGTGGTCGACGGCCCGGTGGAAGGTCCACGGCACCCCGGGCAGCTCGGAGGCGAACGCCGCGCAGGTGTCGAGGTCGAGCTCGAGGTCGGCGTCGAGGAAGCCGAAGACGACGCCCTCCGCGCCCAGCGCGACGTACTCCTGAGCCAGGCCGACCAGCCGCACGAACTCGCCGCCCGTCGTCGTGAAGCCGTCGCCGAGGCGCAGCACCACCCGCACCGGGAGGTCGCTGGCCCGGATCACCGCGGACGCCGCCGCCACGTCGGGCGAGGTGCCGACCACCGGCCCCTCCTCGGCGTCGGGCACGAGCAGCACCAGCCGGTCGGCACCACCCTCGACGCAGCCGGGCACGTCACGCGCGTGCAGCACGGTGACCTCCAGCAGGGCCTCGCTCATGGCACCAGGGTAGGCCGCGCGGACCCCGGGGCCGCGGAGGTCGCGCACCGAACGGCCGCGTTCTGCCCGACGTTCCATTGCCGCCGACGCACAATGGGGTCGTGGACGATCGTCTCGACGACCTGGTGCTGGCCGCGCGGGCCCGCGTGCTGGCCGACCTGCAGGCACGCCACCAGGCGACGGCGCGCGCCGTGTCGGCCCTCGAGGACGCCTGCGCATCGCGGCAGTGGTGGGCGGCGCAGTGGCCCGAGGGCCAGGTCTTCGTGGCCGGGCTGGTGGCCCAGGACGTCCAGGACGCCCTGTTCGAGTCCACCGCGCGGTGGCCGCTGTGCCTGGCCTGCTTCGAGGGGCCGGTCCACTCGCTCTACATCCAGCCCGACCTCGGTGGCCCCGACCCGGTCTGGGTCTGCGAGGAGACCGGCGAGGTCGCCGCCGAGCTGGGCTTCCTCGACCGGGTGTAGCCGTGGGCTACGACCCGCCGAGCTGGATCCACATCGTGTAGCGGTCGGCCCGGTAGACGCTGCGGGAGACCTCGATCGCCTTGTCGCCCGCGAGCGCCCGGCGCGAGTGGCGCAGCACGACGTCGTCGACGCTGATCTCGAGCAGCTCGGCCTCGTCCGCGGTGGCGCGGTCGGCGGTGATGGAGTCCTCGGCCCAGGTGGGGCGCAGCCCCCGGTTGGCGAGCTCCTCGTAGAGGCTGGTGGGCATGCCGCCCTGGAGGAACCCGGGGATGAGCACCTCGTTGAGGTAGGCGTCCTCGACGCAGACCGGCGAGCCGTCGCCACGGCGCAACCGGCGCCAGTGGATGACGGCGTCACCCTCGGTCAGGTTGAGCGCGCGCGCCACACCGGGACCGGCCTGCTCGCGGCGCGCCAGCAGCGTCTGCGACTCGGGCAGCAGACCGCGCCGGTTCATCTCCTCGCAGTAGCCGGTGATGGTGGTCGTGACCGGCCGCGGCCGGGCCACGAAGGTGCCGCGGCCGGGGATCCGCTCGAGCAGACCCTCACCGACCAGGGCGTCGAGCGCCTGTCGCACGGTCATCCTGGCGACGCCGAAGCGGTGCACGAGGTCGCGCTCGGAGGGGGCGGGGGATCCGGGGGCCTGGCCGCCGACGAGCGACCGCACGTACTCCCGGACCTGGACGTGCTTGAGGGCACGACCATCCGTGAGCAGGGTTTCTTCCACGCCACGAGGGTATGGGCTCGCGCGCGCCCCGTCAGAGGATTGGCGATACCCCCGGTCACATCGTCCGGCCGACCATCGCCGTAGGGCCCGCGGGTAGGTTCGCAGCATGCACGTCGAACGCACCTTCACCGTCGCCCGTCCCCCCGACGAGGTGTTCGACTATCTCTCCGACTTCACCCACAGCAACGAGTGGGACCCCGGCACGGTCGAGACCCGACGCACCAGCGGCAGCGGCGGCCTCGGCACCGAGTACGCCAACACCTCGGAGTTCCTCGGCCGCACCGTCGCGCTCACCTACGAGACCACCGCGCACGACCGGCCGCACCGGGTGCAGTTCCGGGGCATCAACGCCTCCGCCACCGCCACGGACACGATGACCTTCACCCCGGCGAGCGAGGGCACCGAGGTCCACTACCGCGCGGACTTCGAGTTCGGGCTGCTGGTGCGGCTCGTGGCCCCGGCGTTCCGCGGGCGGATCGAGCGCCTCGCCGACGACACCGTGGCCCAGATCCAGCGCACGCTCACCTGAAATTTCCTGCCCTGACCGTCGAACAGATGTTCGATCGTGTCGTAGCATCGGTACGTGGACTTCCAGAGCACCCTCTTCGAGCCCCCGACCACGACCGCACTCGCCTTCGACGACCTGCACCGGCGCGAGCTCACCCACGGCGCCTGGATCGACGTCGCGCGCACCTGGCTGCCGGAGGCCGACGACGTCCTCGCCACCTTGGTGAGGGACGTGCCGTGGCGCAGCGAGCGGCGTCAGATGTACGACCGGGTCGTCGACGTGCCCCGGCTCGTGTACACCTACATGATCGACGAGCCGCTCCCCCACCCGGTGCTCACCGCGGCCCGCGAGGCACTCTCCGACCACTACCTGCCCGAGCTGCTCGAGCGCTTCCGCACGGCCGGCTGCTGCTACTACCGCGACGGCCGTGACAGCGTCGCGTGGCACGGCGACACCCTCGGCCGCGGCTCCACCCACGACACGATGGTCGCCATCGTCTCCGTCGGCGACCCCCGCCGGCTGCTGCTGCGGCCCCGCGGTGGCGGCGAGTCGATCTCGGTCGAGCTCGGTCACGGCGACCTGGTCGTGATGGGCGGCAGCTGCCAGCGCACCTGGGAGCACGCCGTCCCCAAGACGGCCTCCGCCGGCCCCCGCGTCTCCGTCCAGTTCCGCCCCTTCGGAGTCTTCTGATGGAGCGAGCGAGCAGCAGCGCGCGAGGAACGAGCGCGCTGCGTGGGCGAGCGAAGGTTGAGCAAGCGTCGCGACCGAGGAACGAGGTCGCGGCGGCGCGTCGAAACCCGGTCGTCGCATCGGTCACGTCAGGCCGAAGCAGGTCACCGGGTTTCGAGGCTCGCCGCTAGCGCGGCTCACACCTCAACCACCGCGAGGCTCGCCCGGTGGTTGAGGTGCGAGCGCCAGCGGGCGACGTCCGGTGGTTGAGGTGCGAGCGCCAGCGGGCGACGTCCGGTGGTTGAGGTGCGAGCGCCAGCGAGCCACGAAACCACCCTTCCCCCACTCACCACCGACGGGGCAGAGTGGGAGCCATGGAGACTCCCGGCACCGCAACCGCGACGATCGGCCTGACGGGGCTGGCAGTGATGGGCCGCAACCTGGCCCGCAACATCGCCCGCCGCGGGCACAGCATCGCGGTGCACAACCGCACCGAGGCCAGGACGGAGGCGCTGCTCGAGGAGTTCGGCCACGAGGGCGACGTCGTGGGGGCCGGGAGCCTCGAGGATCTCGTCACCGCCGTGGCCCGCCCGCGCGCGATCGTGATCATGGTCAAGGCCGGCGAGGCCACGGACGCGGTGATCGACGAGCTGGTCCCGCTGCTCGACGAGGACGACGTCGTCGTCGACGCCGGCAACGCGCACCCCGACGACACCCGGCGCCGCGAGCGGGCGCTGCGCGAGCGGGGCCTGCACTTCGTCGGGATGGGGGTCTCCGGCGGCGAGGTCGGCGCCCTGGAGGGACCCTCCATCATGGTCGGCGGCTCCGACCACGCCTACGAGCGCCTGCGTCCGGTCGTCGAGTCGATCGCGGCCGTGGTCGACGACACGCCCTGCTGCGCGCACGTCGGGCCGGACGCCGCCGGGCACTTCGTGAAGATGGTGCACAACGGCATCGAGTACGCCGACATGCAGCTGATCGCGGAGTCCTACGACCTGCTGCGCAGCGTCGGGGGCCTCGACCCCGCCGCGATCGCCGACGTCTTCGAGGAGTGGAACGGCGGCGACCTGGAGTCCTTCCTGATCGAGATGACCTCCGCCGTGCTGCGCCACACCGACGGCGAGACGGGCACGCCCTTCGTCGACGTGATCGACGACGCCGCGGAGCAGAAGGGCACCGGCCGCTGGACCGTGCAGTCGGCGCTCGACCTCGGCGTCCCCGTCACGGGGATCGCCGAGGCGACGTTCGCGCGCAGCCTGTCGGGCCACACCGCACAGCGGGCGGCGGCCCGCGAGATGTTCTCCACCTCCCCCGAGGACCAGCAGGTCGAGGTCGACCGCGAGGCGTTCGTCGACCAGGTCCGCGCAGCGCTCTACGCCTCGAAGGTGGTCGCCTACGCCCAGGGCTTCGACCAGATCGCGGCCGGCGCCGAGGAGAACGGCTGGGACGTCGACCTGGGCACGGTCGCCACGATCTGGCGCGGCGGCTGCATCATCCGCGCCCAGTTCCTCGACCGGATCCGCGAGGCGTACGCCGACGAGCCCGACCTCACCACGCTGCTCACCACGCCCTACTTCGCCGACGCGGTCAAGGACGGCGTCGACGCGTGGCGCGCGGTGGTGGCCACCGCGGCGTACGCCGGTGTGCCCACCCCGGCGTTCGGGTCGTCGCTGTCCTACTTCGACGGCCTGCGCCGCGAGCGGCTGCCCGCGTCGCTGATCCAGGCGCTGCGTGACAACTTCGGCGCCCACACCTACCGCCGCGTCGACCGCGACGGCACCTTCCACACGCTGTGGGCCGGCGACCTCTCCGAGGTCGACGCCTAGCCGAAGCTGACCTGCGGCGCGTGCTCGTGGCCCTCGGGAGCCTCGTAGAACTCGCGCTTGTGCACGCCGGCGATGCCGGTGAGGAACATCCACGGGATCGTCAGCACCAGCTTGTTGAGCGTCGCGACCGCGTCGTTGTAGTAGGTGCGGGCGAAGGACAGCTGGTTCTCGGTCTCGGCCAGCTGCTTCTGCAGCTCGAGGAAGTTCGTGTTGGCCTTGAGGTCCGGGTAGGCCTCGGCCACGGCGTTCACCCGCACCAGCGCCTGCTGCAGCGCGGCGTCGGCGGCTGCCTTCGCCGGGACGTCGTTGCCGGCGGCGGCCGCGGCCACCCCGGCCCGGGCCTGCGTGACCTCCTCGAAGACCCCCTTCTCGTGGGCGGCGTACCCCTTCACGGTCTCCACGAGGTTGGGGATCAGGTCCGCGCGCCGGGTGAGCTGGACGTCGATCCCGCCCAGCGCCTCCTCGGCGGCGACGTCGGTGGTGCGCAGCTTGTTGAAGCCGGTGATGACGAAGCCCACGAGGAGCACCAGCACCACGACGATGACGATGAGTGCGATCATGTTCTTGTTCCTACTCTCGGTTGTCGTGCCTGGTCGGTCGCGCAGCGAGGCGGGTCACCAGGACCCGCCGCCACCTCCGCCGCCACCGCCGCCGCCGGAGAAGCCTCCGCCTCCGGACGACGACGAGGTCTGGGTGGCCTGGTAGGAGGAGATCGCGCTGCTGACGGTGGAGTCGAAGTCGTCGACCATCGAGCCCACCGACGAGCCGATCGCCGCGCCGGCGTACCCGGAGCCGAGGTAGCTCGGGTGCGGCGGCTCCTGGCCCATCTCCGTGCGGTACTTGGCGGCCCACTCGTCGGCGCACCCGAACGCGACGGCCCACGGGATGAAGGCGGTGTAGAGCTCCTCGCGGCCGGAGAAGTCGAAGCGGGCCTGGGCGGAGTCGGTGGCGAGGATCCGCTTGAAGCCGCCCGCCCGCGACCACAGGTCGCGGCCGGCCCGGGTGCGCTTGGTGCCGGAGCCGGTCGCGGTGAGCGAGGCCGCGGTGATCCCGAAGGCGCCGGGCACCAGCGCCAGGGCGGTCATCGCGAAGGGGTTGAAGATCCCGATCGCCAGGGCCAGCAGCCAGGCGCCGATCACCAGCGCGCCGCCGACGCCGCCCAGGCCCGAGCGGACCAGCAGCCCCTCGCGGGTGGCCCAGCTCTTGGTGGTGCTCTCGAAGGTGGCGATCTCGTCCTTGAGGCGCTTGCCCGCCTCGACGTCCTTGGGTGACGCCACGAACGTCGTGCCGGGTCCGCCCAGCAGGTGGGCGACGCCGAGGGTGACCTCGTCGAGCCCGGCCCAGCCCTGCGCCCCCTGCTTGTCGGTGATCGTCCAGGCGTTGCCGGACTTGTCGAGCTCGATCGCCCCGCGCTCGGCGGCGTACATCAGGGTGCCGACGTACGTCTCCTGGTCGAGGCTCTCGGTGAGGACGTAGCGGGCCTGCGCGGGCCCGATCCCCTCGGGCGGGGCGTAGAGCAGCGGGAACGCCGGGTCGGTCTCGTGCGCCTTGCGCGCGGCCCGGGCACCGACCACGCCGGCGCCGAGCGCCAGCAGCAGGACGATGCCGAGCCACACCGGGCTGGTGCCCAGCGTCCGGTCGAGACGGCCCGGCCACGGGACGGCCGTCGTCGGGTCGGGGGTCGGCAGGTCGAGGCCGGTCTTGAGCGACACCGGCGTGTGGTCCTCCAGCGCCCCGGTGGTCACCCGGAGGGTGTCGGTGCCGGCTCCGGTGAGCTCGCAGCCCGACGTCTCCCCCAGCCCCACGGCGCACTGGACGTCGTCCGAGGAGGCGACCGGGAGCCGCACGGTCAGCGTCGCCCGGTCGATGTCCTGCATCCAGCCGCTCGGGATCAGCTGCCAGTAGAACTGGCTCTCCTCCGCGACGCCCTCGCCGGGCCGCAGCGCGTCGGGCATCGTGTAGCTGATCTCGTAGACGTGCTCGCCACGCGCGAGGAAGACCGAGGCCGAGCCGATCTTGATGTTCGTGATCCGGCCGTGGTCCTCCTCCAGCACCTCGAACGGCTCGCTGCTGCCGTCGCGGGTGACCGAGATGTCGTCCGGCGTGCGTCGGGTCTCGGGAGCCGTCGGGTCGACCCGGTCGAAGAGCCGGAAGATGCCGTGCTTGCTGGACAGCGGGAAGTCGACCGTGAGCGTCTCGGTGACCTGCAGCTCACCGTCGGCGTCGAGGACGAACTCCGCGTCGTAGTCGGTGATCGTGGTCTCCTCCGACCCCGACCCGGCGTCGTCGCCCGAGTTCCAGAACAGCGCGTTGCCGAGCACCACCACCAGGAGGATCGCCAGCCCCACCAGGCGCCCCACGAACCGCTTCATGGCTGAAGAGTAGGGCCCCCGCGCCCGGATGTGCCGCCGGTCTGGACACGCCCCGCGGAGCAGTCCCTCCTGCGAGTCAGCCGCGCGAGAGCAGCCGGCGCAGCAGGAGCAGGACGACGAGGGCCCCGGCGGCCTGCTTCCAGTACGTCTTGAGCAGGATCGGGACGACGGCGGCACCCAGGTCGAGCGCGTCGTCCTGAGGCGCGGACGACGGCGCCGGCCGCGACCCAGCCGACGGACCCAGCCGACGACCCAGCCGAGGACCCAGCCGGGGACCCAGCCGGAGCGGCGTGCCGACCGGTCGCGGTGCCGTTGGAGGCGGCGGCCGCGCCACCCGCGGACGCCGCACCGCCCGGCGTCGCCGCGGGCTCGACGTCCTGGCCGGCCGCGCGGCTCGACCGGCGCGGCCGACTCGACCGGCGCGGCCGGCTCGGCCGGAGCGCTCAGCCGCTGCTCGAGGCAGGCGACGAACTGACCGAGCAGCTTGTCGGACACGTCCTGCATCACCCCGCGTCCGAACTGGGCCGGCTTGCCGGTGATCGCGAGGTCGGTGAGCACCTCGACGTCGGTGCCTCCGCCGGCCGCCTCGGCCATGCTGAGCGAGACCTTCGCGCCCGCCGTGCCGTTGCCGCGCTTGTCCTTGCCCTTGGCGTCGACGACGAAGCGGTGGGCCGTCTCGTCCTTCTCCACGAAGGTGCCCGAGCCGTTGTAGACCAGCGCGATCGGACCGAGCTTGACCTTGCAGGAGCCCTCGAAGGTGCCGCCCTCGACCCCGGTCACGGTGGCGCCCGGGAAGCACTCCGCGACCGAGGCGATGTCCTCGAAGAGGTCCCAGGTCTCCGCGACGGGGGTGGGGACGGTGAACCGGTGGGTGAGGTCCACGGGCCTCAGCCGCCCGCGGCGGCCAGCACGGCCCGCCGGGTCAGGACCGTGGCCAGGTGCCGCCGGTAGTCGGCGTCGCCGTTGAGGTCCGAGGGCGGGTTGGCCCCGTCGGCGGCGTGGGCCGCGGCCGAGCGGACGGCGTCGTCGGTGGCGGACTGCCCGGCGAGGGCGTCCTCCACCGCGCGGGCCCGCAGCGGGGTGTTGCCCATGTTGGTGAGCCCGATGCGTGCCTCGGTGATCGTGCCGCCGTCGACCTTGACCGCCGCCGCGACCGCCACGATCGGCCACTGGTGCGCCACCCGGACGAACTTCTCGTAGCAGGAACCCCAGCCGGTGTGCTTCGGCACGCGCACCTCGGTGAGGATCTCGTCCTCGCCGATCGCGGTCTCGAAGAGGTCGACGAAGAAGTCGTCGGCCGCGACGGTCCGGCTGCCGCCGGGACCCGCGATCACGAACTCCGCGCCGAGCGCGAGCGCCGGCGCCCCGAGGTCGCCCGCGGGGTCGGCGTGGGCCAGCGCCCCGCCGAAGGTGCCGCGGTGCCGGATCTGGACGTCGGCGAGGTGCTCGACCGCCTTGGTGATCAGCGCCGCGTGCTCGGCGACCAGCGGGTCGGAGCCCACCACCGAGTGCGGCGTCATCGCACCGATCACGATCGCGTCGCCGTCGTCGCGCACGCCGCGCAGCGAGTCGATCTTGCCGAGGTCGATGATCATCTCCGGCGCGTTGAGGCGCATCCGGAGCACCGGGAGCAGGCTCTGCCCGCCGGCGATGATCTTCGCGTCGTCGCCGTGCTCGGCCAGGGCCGCCAGGGCGTCCTCGACCGAGGTGGGGGCGAGGTAGTCGAACGCTGCGGGAATCATGCGGCCCGCTCCTTCCGTGCTGTCCTGGGCCGGGTTGGTCGGTGTCGAAGTGCGGCATCGCGGCGCCCTCGGTGGTTTCCTTGCCCCCGGCACCAGCGCCGGTGATCGCCTTGTAGACCCGCTCCGGGGTGCAGGGCATCTGGATGTCCTTGACCCCGAGGTGGCGGACCGCGTCGATGACCGCGTTGACCACGGCCGGCGTCGAGGCGATGGTGCCGGCCTCGCCGACGCCCTTGGTGCCCAGCGTGTTGGTGAGCGCCGGGGTGGTGGTGTGCTCGACGTCGAAGCTGATCGTGTCGGCCGACGTCGGCAGCAGGTAGTCGACGAACGAACCCGACACGAGCGTGCCGGCGTCGTCGTAGACCGCCTCCTCCCACAGCGCCTGGGCGATCCCCTGCACCAGGCCGCCGTGCACCTGGCCGGAGACGATCAGCGGGTTGATGATGTTGCCGATGTCGTCGACGCAGACGTACTTGCGCATCTTCAGCTGCCCGGTCTCGGTGTCGACCTCCATCACGCAGAGGTGGGTGCCGTGCGGGTAGTTGAAGTTGACGGGGTCGTAGGTCGCCTCGGAGTCGAGGGTCGGCTCCATCCCGTCGGGCAGGTTGTGGGCGGCGAAGGTGGCCGAGGCCAGCTCCTGGATGCTGACGCCCTGGTCGGTGCCCTTGACCTTGAACGACCCGTCGACGTACTCGAGGTCGTCGGCCGAGGCCTCGAGCAGGTGGGCCGCGAGCGGCTTCGCCTTCTCCAGCACCCGGTCGGCGGCCTTGACCACCGCTTCGCCGCCGACGACCAGTGAGCGCGAGCCGTAGGTGTCGAGCCCCTTGTGGGCGACCTGGGTGTCGCCGTGGAGCACCTCGACGTCCTCGAACGGGACGCCGAGCCGGTCGGCGACGATCTGGCTGAACGCCGTCTCGTGGCCCTGGCCGTGGGCGCTGGCTCCGGTGACGACCTCGACGGTGCCGGTGGCCAGCATCCGCACGCTGGCGTGCTCCCAGCCGCCGGCGCCGTAGTCGAGCGAGCCGAGCACCCGGCTGGGCGCCAGGCCGCACATCTCGGTGAACGTCGAGACGCCGATGCCGAGCTGGATCGGGTCGCCCGACTCGCGACGCCGCTGCTGCTCGGCGCGCAGGTCGTCGTAGGCGACCATCTCCTTGGCCTTGGCGGTGGCGGCCTCGTAGTTGCCGGAGTCGTACTCGAGGCCGGCCACCGTGGTGAACGGGAACTCCTCGTGCTTGATCCAGTTCTGCTCGCGCACCGCGAGCGGGTCGACGCCGAGCTCGGCGGCGAGCTCGTCCATCATCCGCTCGATGCCGAACGTCGCCTCGGGCCGGCCGGCGCCGCGGTAGGCGTCGGTCCAGGTCTTGTTGGTGAGGACGGTCTGGCAGGCGAAGTGGTAGGCCGGGAACTTGTAGATCGCGTTGAACATGAACGCGCCGAGCACCGGCACGCCTCCGCCGACCAGCGAGATGTAGGCGCCCATGTCGGCGAGCAGCTCGACCTTGAGGCCGGTGACGGTGCCGTCCTTCTCCGCGGAGAGGGTGAGCTTCTGCCACTGGTCGCGACCGTGGTGGCCGGAGACCAGGCTCTCGCTGCGGGTCTCGGTGTACTTGATCGGCCGGCTCAGCCGCCGCGCCACGGCGACGGTGATCCACTCCTCCGGGGTGGTCTGCAGCTTGCCGCCGAAGCCACCGCCGACGTCAGGGGCGATCACCCGCAGCTTGGACTCCGGGATGCCGGTCGTCGCGGCCAGCGCGAACCGGAGGATGTGCGGGATCTGGGTGGCCGACCAGACGGTGAGCTGCTCGCCGGTCGGGTCGACGACGGTCGAGCGGGGCTCCATGAACGCCGGGATCAGGCGCTGCTGGCGGAACTCGCGCTCGATCACGATGCCGTCGCCGCGGGCCTTCTCGATGGCCTCCTCGACGTTGCCGCCGGTGCCGGCCTCGCCGGAGTCGAAGACCCAGTACGCCGACTTGTTGGTGCCGAGCTCGGGGTGGGCGAGCACCTCGTCGGCGGCCGCCTTCTTCAGGTCGAGGGCCGGCGGCAGCAGCTCGTAGTCGACGTCGACCAGCTCGGCCGCGTCGCGCGCCTCGGCGGCGCTGCGGGCCACCACGACGGCGACGATCTCGCCGGCGAACGCGACCCGGTCGATCGCGATCGGCAGGTGCGTGGGCGCGACCTGGTCGGGGGTGATCGGCCAGGCGTTGATCAGCACGCCCTGCGTCTCGGCGAGGTCCTGGCCGGTGAGCACGTCGACGACGTTGGCCGCGGTCTTGGCCTCGGCGACGTCGATGCCGGTGATCGTGGCGTGGGCGTGGGGGCTGCGCACCATCGCGAGGTGCAGCATGCCCGGCAGGGTGATGTTGTCGGTCCACCGGGTGCGGCCGGTGATCAGCCGCTGGTCCTCCTTGCGGCGGCGGTCACGGCCGATCTCGGTGGCGGGGCCGGTGGTCTCCGGTGCGTCCTGGACGGCGGTCATGTCACGCTCCCGCGGGGGTCGAGGTGCCGGCCGCGTGCTGCACGGCCTTGACGATGTTGTGGTAGCCGGTGCACCGGCAGAGGTTGCCCTCCAGCCCGAGGCGGATCTCCTCCTCGGTGGGCGAGGGGTTCTCGTTGAGCAGGTCGATGCTCTGCATGATCATCCCGGGGGTGCAGTAGCCGCACTGGAGGCCGTGGCACTCGCGGAAGGCCTCCTGCACCGGGTGCAGCTGGCCGTCCTGGGCCAGGCCCTCGACGGTGGTGACCTCCGCGCCGTCGGCCTGCACGGCGAGCACGTTGCACGACTTCACGCTGGTGCCGTCGAGGTGCACGGTGCAGGCGCCGCAGTTGCTGGTGTCGCAACCCACGACGGTGCCGGTCTTGCCGAGCTTCTCGCGGAGGTACTGCACGAGCAGCATCCGCGGCTCCACGTCGTCGGACACGGTGGACCCGTCGACGGTGAGGTTGATCTTCGTCATGAACTCTCCCTTGAGCGTGCGTCGACCTGTGACCCGGCTCACGCTAAGCCGCCCCGGTTGGGTGATGGTTGGGGTTGGGCACGTCCGGTCGGGGCAGCGCCGGGGTGGGGTCGTGTGCCTGACGCCGGGCGGGGGGTCGGTGTGAGGCACACGACCCCGCTGCGGTGGGCCGGCATCGGCGTCTCGGGGCCGGCTGGGCCGGGCCGCACCGGAGAGCCCGGGCTCGCCACAGGCGGCGTCGTGGGGTCGTGTGCCCCACACCGAGCCGGGGGTCGCTCTCAAGCACACGACCCCCTCCGCGGGGAGCCCGGCTTCGGGGCGCCCGGCTGCGGGGCGCCCGGCTGCGGGGCGCCCGGCACCGGTCGCCGGAAGAGCGTGGTCCGGGAGGGTGGACCGGTCGGGTGCCCGACCGAGGCCGTCAGTCCCCCAGCTCGCGGCGTCGCGTCGCGACGAAGCCCGCGAGACGCTCGTCCACGTCCGCGTCGAGCGGGGGCGCCTCGTAGGCATCGAGGCGGGAGCGCCAGATCCGGCCCGCGCGGACGGCGGCATCGGGGGCGCCGTTGCGGGTCCAACGCTCGAAGTTCTCCGTCGAGCCGAGCAGCGGCCGGTAGAAGCAGTCACGGAAGCGCTCCAGCGTGTGCACCGCGCCCAGGAAGTGGCCGCCGTGGCCGACCTCGAGGTGCGCGTCGAAGGCGAGCGAGTCCTCGTCGACGTCGAGGGGGGTGAACTGCCGGCGCAGGATGCGGAGGATCTCGATGTCGAGGACCAGCTTCTCCGGGCAGGAGACCAGCCCCGACTCCAGCCAGCCGGCCGCTTGGACGACGAGGTTGGCTCCCGCACCGAAGGCTGCCTGCAGGGTGTTGAAGGACTCGTAGCCGGCCTGGGCGTCGACGCTCTGGCTGGAGGTCAGCCCGCCACCACCGGCGCGCCAGGGCAGGCCGTAGCGTCGGGCCAATTGCCCGGAGGCGTAGAGGCCCTGCGCGGACTCGGGTCCCCCGAAGGCGGGCGACCCCGACTGCATGTCGATGGTGGAGAGGAACGACCCCATCACCGACGGCACCCCTGGCCGGACCAGCTGCATCAGGGCGATCCCGGTGAGCACCTCGGCCGTCTGCTGGGCCAGGGCGGCGGGCACGGTCACCGGTGACATCGCACCCATCAGCAGGAAGGGCGTGACCACCACCGCCTGCCCGGACCGGGCGTAGGCCAGCAGCGCCTCGAGCATCCGGCTGTCGTAGCGCAACGGCGAGTTGACGTTGACGATCGTCATCATCGACGTGGTCGGCCGCGGGTTGCTGGGTCCACCGGGCACGAAGAGCTCCCGGTCCGGGTGCAGGAGCCGGGCGAACTCGATGCTGTCCTCGGCGTTGGTCGTGGACAGGGCGGAGCCGAAGACCGGCTTGGACGTCGCTCTCGTCGCCGTGAGCAGCATGTCCAGGTGTCGGGAGTCCAGCGGTGCGTCGTCGGGCTCGATCACCGGCATCGTGACGAGGTCGAGCTCCTCGAACGAGTGCACCAGCTTGGCCATCAGGTCGTAGTCGGCCAGCCGCCCGTCCCGTCGTTCGTCGCCGACTCGGAAGAACGGCGGGCCGGACACCGAGCTGAAGACCATGTGGCGGCCGCCGAAGGTCAGGTCGTGCTGGGGGTCGCGGGCACGCAGGTGGAACTCCCGCGGCGCCTTCGCGACCTGGGCCAGGACCCAGTCGGGGTCGAAGTGCACGACCTCGCCCTCGACCCGCTGGCCGGCCCCGTCGAGCAGGGCGAGGGCCTCGGGGTGCATGAACTCGACGCCGATCTCGCTGACCAGCCGCTGCCAGCCGCGCTCGATGGTCTCGAGGGCGCTGGTCGACAGCACCTCGACGTACGGCATGTCGTTGTGGAACATCAGGCGCCGCCCTTGCGGCCGCGGGGACGGAGACCCTCGGGGTCGTGGGGACTGTCGGGGATGATGCGTGCGGGGCTCCGTCTCCCCACGACGTGGACGTCGAGCTCGGTGCCGACGTCGGCGTACGCCCGGTCCACGAACCCCAGCGCCAGGCTCTGCCCCACGCTGTGCCCGTAGCCGCCGGACGTGACGAAGCCGACGCGTTGCTCGCCCGCCCAGACCGGGTCGAAGGTGCCCGCCTCGTCGCCGTCACCGTCGACGGCGAGGGTCACCAGCCGCTGAGCCGCCCCCCGGTCCCGCTCGCGCAGCGCCGCGTCGCGGCCCGCGAAGTCCGGCTTGTCGAAGGCGACGAAACGATCGAGCCCCGTCATCCCGGGCGTGTAGGCCCAGGTGTACTCGCGCGACCAGATGCCGAAGGACTTCTCCAGGCGCAGCGCGTCCAGCGCCTCGTACCCCAGCGGTACGACGTCGAGCCCGTCGCCGGCGGCGCGCAGCAGCCGGTAGACGCCGGCGAGCTCGGTCGCGGGGACGTGCAGCTCGTAGCCGAGCTCCCCGGTCACGCTGAGCCGCGCGGCTCGCACGCGATGCGGACCGAGGTCGAGCTCGGTGGCACGCAGCCACCCCAGCCGGTCGGCCCCGGTCGTGACCCGCGAGAGCAGGTGCAGCGAACGCGGCCCGGAGAGCGAGACGCCGGCGACCCGGTCGGAGACGTCGTCGAGCCGGACGCTCCCGTCGGTGGGCAACCGGTCCCGGAACCACCGCAGGTGCCAAGCCCGCAGGTAGTAGGACCCCATCAGCCAGAACGCGTCCTCGGCCCAGCAGGTCGTGGTGAGGTCGCCGGTCAGCCGCCCCGAGGCGCTCAGCATCGGGGTCAGCCGGACCCGTCCGGGCTCCGGCACCACCCCCGCCAGCAACCGGTCGAGCCACGCCCTGGCTCCGGGCCCCGTGACCTCGTAACGGGAGAAGGCGGTGATGTCGAGCAGGCCCACCCCGGCCCGTGTGGCCCGCACCTCGGCCCCGACGACGTCGAAGGCGTTGCTCCGCCGCAGCGACGGCGTCTCGACGAAGTCCGGGTCGTCGGGCACGAAGTAGCGAGGGACCTCCAGCCCCCAGTTCGCCGCGAAGCGGGCGCCCTGGGCCGCCAGCTGGTCGTGGATCGCGCTCTCCTTGAGGGGGCGCCCGGCGGGGAGGTGCTCGTTGGGGTAGGTCATCACGAAGCGACGCTGGTAGAACTGCCCGGTCGTCGCGGTGAGATAGCCGTCGGCGCTGGCGAACGGCCCGTAGCGCGCGACGTCCATGCCGAGCACGTCACCCTCCGGCTCGCCGTCGACCATCCACTGCGCCAACGCCAGCGCCGACCCCGCCGCCCTGGCTGAACCCGGCCATCACCCCGCAGGCGACCCAAAAGCCCGGCAGGCCGGCCACCGGGCCGACCAGCGGGTTGCCGTCCGGGGTGAAGGTGAAGGCGCCGTTCACCCACTTCTTGATGCCGGCCGTCTCCAGGCACGGAAACCTGGACAGGCCGATCTGCAGCTCGGGTTCGATGCGGTCGACGTCGGGCGGGAGCAGCCGCATCCCGAAGCTCCACGGAGCGCCTTCGACGTGCCAGTGCCGGGGCCGCCGCTCGTAGACGCCCAGCAGCAGCCCCTGCCCCTCCTGCCGGAGGTAGGTGAAGCCCTCGAGATCCATCACCATCGGCAGCTCGCCGTCGTGCTCGGCCACCTCGGGGATCGCCTCGGTCACGAGGTAGTGGTGCTCCAGCGGCGCCACTGGCAGGTCGACCCCGGCGAGGCGGCCCACGTTGCGGGCCCAGAGTCCGCCGGCATTGACGACGTGCTCGGCCGTGATCGTGCCGTGCTCGGTCACGACGCTCCAGCCGCCGACGCGCTGGTGAAGCTCGACGACCCGGTTGTGCAGCACCACCTTCGGCCCCCCGCCGGCGAGCCGCGGCCGCGTAGGCGTACGTCGTCCCGGCCGGGTCCAGGTGCCCCTCGAGGGTGTCGTAGAGGCCGCCGTACACACCGTCGACGTCGACGATCGGGCACAGCTGCTCGATCTCTTCGCGGCCGACCAGGCGCACGGTCTCGTTGCCGATCGTCTGGAACACCGCCCACTGCGACTGCAGCCACTCCCAGCGCTCGGGGGTGCCGGCCAGGTTGACCCCGCCGGTCAGGTGCACGCCGCACGACTGACCGGTCTCGGCCTCGAGCTCGGCGTAGAGGTCGATGGTGTACTTCTGCAGCGCCGCCACATTGGGATCGCCGTTGAGGGTGTGGAAGCCGGCCGCCGCGTGCCAGGTCGAGCCGGCCGTCAGCTCGGAGCGCTCGAGCAGGAGCAGGTCGCTCCATCCGAGCTTGTCGAGGTGGTAGAGGACGCTGGCGCCGACGACGCCGCCACCGATCACGACGGCCCGGTAGTGAGTCTGCTTCATGGGTGCTCCTGCGGTTCGTGCCCACGCGCCGGCCCGGGGAGGTCAGCGGGTCCTGGAGTGTCGAGGGGTCGGCGGGCCCCGGAGGAGCCGGCCACGGAGGAGCCGGGCCGCTCAGCCCATCACGGTGTTGCTGCTGTTCGGGTCGCGCTCGCGGCGGCGGCTGTACGCCGAGAGGTCGAGCTCGAGGCCCGCACGCGGCAGGTGGAAGGTCGCCGGGGTCTCGTCGTGGTCGACGCCCGACTCGCAGGCGTCGATGATCGCGCTCAGGTAGCTGCCCACGAGGGGCGCGTTCTTGAACTGGTTGCCGCTGGTGCCGATCGCGACGTAGTAGCCGGCGAGCGCGGTCTTGTCGTAGATCGGGATCCAGTCGTCGGCGACGTCGTAGACGGCCGCGATCCCGCGCGGCTGGTTCGGGACGCCGAGGTCCGGCAGCCGTCGGGCGGCCCGGTAGACCTGCGCCTCGTAGAGCGAGCGGGTCACCGACGGGTGGTAGTCGTCGGGGTCGTCGAGCCAGTCCAGCGGGTC
Organism: uncultured Actinomycetota bacterium; assembly: GCA_963834285.1. Lineage (GTDB taxonomy): Bacteria > Actinomycetota > Actinomycetes > Propionibacteriales > Nocardioidaceae > Nocardioides. The sequence goes on from CAWIAZ010000015.1 coordinate 50,105, forward strand.
GCACTCCGGCTCGGCACCACCCACCAGCAGGTCGCCGGACGGCGTACCGCGGAAGTAGGTGCCGAGGTCGAGGTCGGCCACGAGCGGACCTGGCCGGCCCTCGACCTGGAATCCGGGCGGGGCCGGGACCGCGTGCGCTTCCACCCGCAGCGGCCGGGTGCGCACGGCGAAGTCGTCGGACACCAACGCGAGGTCGTTGACCCGTCCCGAGCTGGGCCCGGAGACGTTGACCGCCACCGGGGTATCGATCACCGTCCCGTCGGCGAGCTCGACCCCCACGACCTGGTCGTGCGCGCGTCGGATGCCCGACACCGTGGCGCGGAAGAGGAAGTCCACCCCGCGACGCTCGGCGGCCGTTGCCAGGTTGCGGGTGGCCAACGTCGGGTCATCGATGAACCCCGAGTCGGGGGTGAGGTAGCCACCCACCTCACCGCTGGGCTCGTCCCAGAACGCGTCGCTGTCGACCGGCTTCGGCGGGTAGTGGCGGGCCGGGTCCAGCCACGGGTAGGCGAGCCGGATCGCGTCCGGCGTCACCACCTCGTAGGGCACCCCCACCTGGTCGAAGAGCCGGAGCACTCGGCCAGGATCCCGTGCGGGCGTGTCGAGGCAGAGCGACCCGGTGCGCCGGAACCTCGCCCACGGCCCGGCCACGTCGGGGCCGCCGACGAGGTCCTCCCACTCCAGCCAGGACCAGTGCGCCTCCCAGGCGGTGGCCACGCCGGCCAGGGTCGAGTAGTTGAAGCGGATGATCGCCGAGGACGCGCTGGTCGACCCCTGGCCGGGGCCTGGGTTTCGCTCGACCACGAGCACCGAGCGACCCGCGGCGGCCAGGGCCAGGGCGACGGAGCATCCGATGATTCCGGCGCCGACGACGACGGCGTCCGCGGTGCGGTGCATGGCCTGTCCTGCCCACTGTGAGGAGGCTCATTCCTAGCAGAGACACCGACCTGTGAACAGGGGTCCGATCGACGTCCGGCCCGGCCGTGCACGACGAGCCGTGGCGCTCACCGCTGGGCGGCGGCCAGCTTTCCCTTGAGCAGCGCCTTGGCCGGGTGGTAGCGGGTGCCGAGGGCGTCGAGGCAGCGCTCCACGACCGCGGTGTCGTACGGCGACAGGTCGGTGTAGCGCAGGACCGCGTCGGGGTGGGGGTCGGCGAGCAGCGCCTCGCGGACGGCGACGGCGACGTACTCGGCGAGCTCGCCGAGGGCCGGGGAGTTGGTGCCGGGCAGCAGGTCGCCGCCGTACGCCTGGACGGCGGCGGCCACCTGGCCGGCGCGGAGCAGGGCGAGCACGTGGTCGACGTCGGTGGAGACCGGCATCAGCAGTCGGTAGGGGCGCGAGGAGAGCTGGCCGCCGAGGGCGGCGCGCAGGTGGGAGACCTCGGCCTTGAGGGTGGAGAAGGTGACGGCCTGGTCGCCGTAGACCGCGGCGTGCAGCTGCTCCAGCGACAGCCCCTCGGGGTGCAGCGCGAGCAGCGCGAGCACCTCGGTCTGGCGCCGGTTGAGCAGCAGCCGCTGGCCGTCGAGGCGGACGTCGGCGGTGCCGAGCAGGGTGAGCACCAGCCCGGGCTCGCCGGCGGCCTCGGGCGTGCGGTCGGCGTACTGATGGGTGCGGGGCATCGCCGACTCGATCAGCCGGGCCATCACCCGGGCGGTGGCGAGGCCGATGGGGTGGGTGCGGTCCCAGGTGGTCGACAGGTCGATCACGCCGAGCTGGGTGCCGCTGGTGGGGTCGAAGACGGGGGCGGCCCAGCACACCCAGTTGTGCACGATGGGGGCGTAGTGCTCGGCGCTGAAGACCATCGAGGGCTGCCCGTGGCGGTTGGCGAGGTCGAGGGCGTTGGTGCCGACCGACTGGTCGTCCCAGCGGGCGCCGGGCACGAAGTTGACGCTCTCGGCCTTGCCGCGCATCACCCGGCCGCCGTAGGTCCACAGCACCCGGGTCTCGGCGTCGGTGACGGCGAGCACCAGGTCGCCGTCCTCGGCGGTGCGACGCAGGTCTGCCTCGACGGAGGCCACCGCGACCTGCAGCGGGGAGTCGCGCCAGATCGACTCGGTCTCGGACTCGTCGGTCAGCGGGGCATGGGTCACCGTCGTCGGGACCGTCGCCTCCGAGCGGGTCCAGCTGCGCAGGATCTCGGGCCGCACCAGCGACTGGGCCAGGTCGCCCTGCTCCACGAACGTCGTCCAGGCACGCATCGTCTGCACCTTGCGCGTGTGCAGGTCGCTCCGAGCCATGCACCGACCCCCGTTCCAGTCCGTCGCCGTCAACGTAGCACCGGGCAGGTGACCCGCGTCACGCTCGGGAGCGACTCAGCGGCGGAGGCCGAGCCGGGCGCGCAGGAAGCGCACGGTCCGCTCGATCGAGCGCTGCCACTGCGGCACGAACGCGTGCTGCTCACCCGGGTAGACCTCGAACGTGCTGTCGGCGCCCGCTCGGGTCAGGAGGCGGTGGGTCGCCCGCGCCCACGGGAAGGGGCAGGTCTCGTCGGCCGTGCCGTGGTGGATCAGGACGGGATCACCGACCCGGTCGAAGAAGGTGCGGGAGGACAGGTCGCGGTAGAACCGCGGGTTGGCGCGCGGGGTGCCGAACCGGCCGTGCAGGGCCTGCACCGCCTCGGGCCGGTTGGGCAGCGTGAAGTGCCGCAGGTTCTCCACGAAGTCCGAGCTCACCGAGGCGTAGACCACCGCGGCCTCGACCAGGTCGGGGTAGGCGACCAGCGCGTTGAGCGTGACCCCGCCGCCCATGGACCTGCCCAGCATCGCCATCTTGTCGGCGTCGACGTAGGGCTCGCGCTCCAGGGCCAGCACGGCGTTGATCGCGTCGCGGGTGTAGCCCAGCCGCGACTCGCGGTCGAACGCCCCGACCGGGGCGTCGGACGTCGCGTGGCCGCGGTAGTCGGTGTGCAGCACGACGAAGCCCTGCCGGGCCAGCCAGTCCTGCTCGCGGGCCAGCCCCTGGCCGGGTGCGTAGATCGCCGGGTCGATGTAGCCGTGGTTGAGCACGATCCCGGGGAACGGGCCCTTCCCCCGCGGGCGCAGCAGGACGCCGGAGATCCGCAGGTCGCCGCTGCGGTAGGTGACCCGGGAGCGGGTGTAGGCGTCGGTGGTCCCCTCGACCGAGGTCTCGCGGATCCGGCTCGCCCGCCAGTCCTCCCGCATCAGCGCGGGCAGCGAGAGCCGGTTGCGGACCGGCGGGAGCGGCTCGGCGTCCGGGACCTCGGTGGGGGTCGCGGACGTCGTGGGCTCGTCGGGCTGCGTCGGGGTGGCGGGCTGCGTCGGGCTGGTGGGGTGCGGGGTGGCGGGGGTGTCCGGGGTGGCGGGGGTGTCCGGGGTGGCGTCCTGGTCGGTCGGGGCCGTGCAGGAGGTGAGGGCGAGGACCAGCCCGGCCAGCAGGCAGCCGACGCGACGGGAAGGACCGCGGACGCTCAGCGGTGGATCCGCCCGTCGAGCGCCCCGAGCGGCTCGCCGCTGCCGCCCCAGCGGCCGGCGATCACCTCGGCCGCGATGCTGATCGCGGTCTCCTCGGGGGTGCGGGCCCCGAGGTCGAGCCCGATCGGGCTCGACAGCCGCGCCAGCTCCTCCTCGCCGAGGCCGGCCTCGCGGAGGCGGGCCATCCGGTCGTCGTGGGTGCGCCGCGAGCCCATCGCGCCGACGTACGCGACCTCGGGCAGCCGCAGCGCGACCTCGAGCAGCGGCACGTCGAACTTGGGGTCGTGGGTGAGGACGGTGATCACCGTGCGCTGGTCGACCCGGCCGGCCTCCTGCTCGCCCCTGAGGTAGCGGTGCGGCCAGTCGACGACCACCGCGTCGGCCTCCGGGAAGCGGCTGGCGGTGGCGAACACCGGGCGAGCGTCGCAGACGGTGACGTCGTAGCCGAGGAAGGAGCCGACCCGGGCCACGGCGGCCGCGAAGTCGATGGCGCCGAAGACCAGCATCCGCGGCTTGGGCGCGAAGGCCCACACGAAGACCCGCATCCCCTCGCCCCGCCGCTCCCCGTCGGGCCCGTAGGTGAGCGTCGCGTGGTGCCCGGCCGCGAGCAGCCCGAGCGCGTCGTCGTGCACCGCGGCGTCCGCCCGCTCGGAGCCGAGGCTGCCGGACCGGTGCTGGGGGGATAGTCCCAAACCATCCGCACCCGGATCGGCGGGATTCGCGTGCACTTCGTTGGGGACTATCCCGGCAGGGTCGGGGCGGATCACCATCCGGCGGCCGAGGCGGGCCGGGTCGGGGTGCTCGATCACCGTCGCCAGGGCGACGGGGCGGCCGGCCTCGACGTCGGCGGCCACCTCACCGAGCTCGGGGAAGGTCTGCTGGTCGACCTTCTCGACGTAGACGTCGAGGATCCCGCCGCAGGTGAGGCCGACGGCGAACGCGTCGTCGTCGGAGACGCCGTAGCGCTCGAGGACGGGGACGCCGGAGCCGACCACGGACTGGGCGAGCTCGTAGACCGCGCCCTCGACGCAGCCGCCGGAGACCGACCCGACGGCGGTCTCGTCGGGGCCGACCAGCATCGACGCGCCGGCCGGGCGCGGCGCCGACTGGAAGGTCGCCACCACGGTGCCGACGCCGACGGTCTCGCCGGCCTCCCACCAGGCCATCAGCTCCGGGAGCACCTCACGCACGGCCCACCACCCCGATCAGCTCGGCGAACGTGGCCAGCGAGTGGCCGGCCAGGAAGTCGTCGCAGTGCGGCAGCGCCGCCAGCACGCCCTGCTGCACCGGCTCGTAGCCGGTCTTGCCGCGGTGGGGGTTGACCCAGACCACGCGGTGGGCGACCCGCTGCAGCCGGGTCATCTGCGTGCCGAGCAGCGAGGCGTCGCCGCGCTCCCACCCGTCGCTGAAGACCACGACCACGGCGCCGCGGGCGAGCCCGCGGCGTCCCCACCGGTCGAGGAAGACCCGCAGCGTCTCGCCGAGCCGGGTGCCGCCGGACCAGTCGGGCACGGTCTCGCCGGCCGCGACCAGCGCCCGTTCGGCGTCGCGGTTGCGCAGGGCCCGGGTCAGGTGGGTGAGGCGGGTGCCGACGGTGAAGACCTCGACCGACCCGCGGGGGCTCGCGGTCACCATCCGGTGGGCGAGGCGAAGCAGCGCGTCGGCGTACCCGCTCATCGAGCCCGACACGTCGACCAGCAGCACCACCCGCCGCGGCTTGGTGCCGCGCCGGCGCCACTCGATCTGCGCGGGCTCGCCCATCCGGCGCAGGCTCGCCCGCAACGTGCGGGAGGCGTCGACGTCGCCGCGGTGCCAGCGCTGGTGCCGCGACGTACGCCGCAGGGGTGGCCGCGGACGCAGGCTCGCGATCATGCCCGCCAGCCGGTGCCGCTCGGCCGCGCTCAGCGACGCGAGGTCGCGGTGCCGCAGCACCTCCGCCTCGCTGGCCAGCGCGCGCACGACGTCGTCGTCCTCGCCGGTGTCGTCGCCGCTGCCGGGGTCGCGGTCGTCGAGCGGCAACGAGGCGTACGTCGGCGGGTTGGCCTCGGAGGGTCGCTGCCGCGGAAGCCCGTCCCGGGCGTCGAAGTAGGCGTGGAACACCTGGTCGTAGCGGAGCAGGTCGTCGGGCGAGCTGCACAGGGTGGCGCGGCCGGCGACGTAGGTGCCGCGCTGGTCGTCGAGGCCGACCTCGGCCGTGGCGGCCAGGAAGGTCTGGGCGCGGTCCTGGGTGACGGGCACGCCCGCGGACCGCAGCGCCCTCGCGAAGCCCAGGAGGACGGCCTCGGGGGGCCGGAGGTGCGGCGGCGCTGCCACCGTCGTGCCGGCGGGGGTGGTCATGGTCGGCTCATCGTCGGGTCACCAGGGGTCAGGCCCGCAGCATCTGGTCGAGCGCCTGCTGCACGCGGTCGTGGTCCTCGCGGTACTTCACCAGCGCGCCCAGGGTGCGTGCCGACGACTCGAGGTCGAGGTCGGTGGTGCCGAGGTGGTGCAGGGCGTTGGCCCAGTCGAGGGTCTCGGCGACGCCGGGCGGCTTCTCCAGGTCGTCACGCTCGCGCAGCGTCTGCACGACCCCGACGATCTGGCGGGCCAGCGCAGCGCTGACCTCGGGGGCTCGCGACCGGACGATCGCCACCTCGCGCTCCAGCCCCGGGTGGTCGATCCAGTGGTAGAGGCACCGCCGCTTCAGCGCGTCGTGCAGCTCGCGGGTGCGGTTGGAGGTGAGCACCACGATCGGCGGGGTGGCCGCGCGGATCGTGCCGTACTCCGGGATCGAGACCTGGTACGTCGACAGCACCTCCAGCAGGAACGCCTCGAACTCGTCGTCGGCGCGGTCGACCTCGTCGACGAGCAGCACCGCGGGACTCTGCTGCAACGCGGCCAGGACCGGACGGGCGAGCAGGAACCGCTCGTCGTACAGGCTCTTCTCCGCCTCCTCGGGGTCGACGTGCTCGCCGCCGCTGGCCGCCTCCAGTGCCCGCAGGTGCAGGATCTGGCGCGGGAAGTCCCAGTCGTAGAGCGCCTGCGTGGCGTCGATGCCCTCGTAGCACTGCAGCCGCACCAGCGGCAGGTCGAGGCTCGCCGCGAGCGCCTCCGCCAGCGCGGTCTTGCCGGTGCCGGGCTCGCCCTCGAGCAGCAGCGGCCGCTCCATCCGCAGCGCGAGGAACGTGATCGTCGCCAGGTCGTCGTCGCAGAGGTAGCCGGTCGACTCCAGACCGGCCGTGATGGTGGCCAGGTCGGGCGTGGTGGGCTCCATGTCGCCAGGCTACTGAGCGGGGTGTTGGCGCCCGGTTGGCCGGTCCTGCCTGCGACGCGGGGGTCCTCCGCCCGGCGTCGGCTCCCGCCCAGCAGGGTCGTGTGCCTCAGCCCGACCCAGAGACCGGTGTGGGACACACGACCCCACCGCCCCGACCCGCCAAGCAACGCCGAGCCGCGCGACCCCGCCCGGCAGGGTCGTGTGCCTCAGCCCGACCCAGAGACCGGCGTGGGACACACGACCCCACCGCCGCCGCCCGCCAAGCACGCCGAGCCCGGCCCCGCCCAGCAGGGTCGTGTGCCTCAGCCCGACCCAGAGACCGGTATGGGACACACGACCCCACCGCCCCGACCACCCCAGCGCGCCGAGCAGAGCGCCGGCTCCCGCCCAGCAGGGTCGTGTGCCTCAGCCCGACCCAGAGACCGGTGTGGGACACACGACCCCACCGCCCCGACCACCCCAGCGCGCCGAGCAGAGTGCCGGCTCCCGCCCAGCAGGGTCGTGTGCCTCAGCCCGGCCCAGAGACCGGCGTGAGGCACACGACCCCACCACCGGGCCACCTCCCACCGCCGCGCTTGCGACCGCCCGGGACACTGGCCCCATGAGCACGCCCGAGCCGAAGACCTGCGGCTCCTGCGGCCGCCGGATCGAGTGGCGCAAGAAGTGGGCCGACACCTGGGACGACGTCCGCTGGTGCAGCGACGCCTGCCGGCAGCGCAAGGTGCGCCCGGTCGACCGCGCGCTGGAGGCGAGCATCCAGCGGCTGCTCGACCGGACCCGCGCGGGCGGCACCATCTGCCCCTCCGAGGCGGCGCGTGAGGTCGGGGGCGACGACGAGGAGCGGTGGCGACCGCTCATGGAGCCCGCCCGCAGCGCCGCGCGCCGGCTCGTCGCGGCGGGCAGCGCCGAGATCACCCAGGGCGGTCGCGTCGTCGACCCGTCGACCGCGCGGGGGCCGATCCGGGTCCGCCGCGCCTGAGCCCAGGACGACCAGCACCGCCGCACCCCGCGACCCAGCACCCGGCACCCGGCACCCAGGAGCCCCAGGCCGCGCCAGGCTGCGTCAGCGCGGACCGTCGACGTCGTACCCGGTGGCCAGGTCGCCGCACTCGACGGCGGTGGTGGGGTGGGTGGCGAGGTAGCCACGCGCCCCCTCGTCGCCGGCCAGCGAATCCAGCACACCGGCCCAGTGGTCGCGGCCGAGCAGGACGGGGTGGCCGGGACGGCCGTCGTACGTCGCCCGGGCCAGGACGTCAGGCAGGTCGGGGCCGGCGGCCACCAGCCGGGCGACCACGGCGGGAGTGACGTCGGGTAGGTCGACGAGGTGCACGAGGCAGGCGGTGACCCCGGATCCCGCGAGCGCCTGCAGCCCGGCCCGCAGCGACGCGGACATGCCCTCGGCCCAGTCGGCGGCCAGGACCAGGTCGACGCCGAGCCCGTCGAGCAGGGGGACGGCGTCGTCGGCACCGGCTCCCAGGACCACCGTGACGGTGGCGCACCCACCGCCGGTCAGGGTCGCGACGCCACGCCCGAGCCACGGGCCGTCGGCGTCGTGGACGAGCGCCTTCGGCCGCCCCATCCGGGTGCCGGCCCCGGCGGCGAGGAGCAGCCCGGCGACGCTCACGAGTGCGGACTCAGCCCGCGAAGGCGTCGACGTAGAGCTGCTCGAGCTCGGGCGACCACGGCGCGGAGTAGCCGCAGACCGAGACCTCGCCCTCGACCGCGGAGACGAGGTAGCGCTGGCCGACCTCGAAGTCGACCGCGAGGATCAGGTCGCGCAGCACCTGCGGCGGCGCCTGTACCTGCACCTCGGCGGCCGGCTCGCCGGCGTAGAACATCGTCGGGGTCAGCGTGACCAGGCCGTCGGAGATGTCGGTGACCCTGCCGTCGAAGGCGACCGTCTGCCGCGAGAGCACCTCGGCGGACGGCACGGCGCAGCGTCCGGAGCCCACGCCCGCGGCCGCCGTGAGCACCGTGGTGTCACCTGTGTCGGGGCTCGACGTGGCGCTGCCGGCACCTGAGTCGGGGTCGAGCGGCGACTCGCTGGAGCCCGCGCCGGCGGCAGGGACGTCGTCGTCGCCGCGGTCGAGGAGGACGAAGACGCCCACCCCGGCGATGAGCACGAGGGCGGCGGCGGTGACCACCCACGTGAGCCGGCTGCGGTCGTGGAAGCCGGTCTGGCGGGTCTCGGGCAGGTCGGGGTCGAGGTCGTCGCTCATCGCATCCTCCAGGAGTCGGTCGACCCATGCGGGGTCGGCCTTCGGGAGGGTGGCGGCCGGGTCGAGCGCCTGCAGGCGGTCGCGCAGGTCGTGGTCGGCGGCGGTGTCCTCGAACCCGTCGAACCCGTCGGTCCCGTCGGTCCCGTCGGTCCCGTCGTCGTGGCTCATGGCTGCCTCCCCTCTCTCGTCTCCTCATGTCCGGCACCGGCGCCGTTCTTTCCGAGCTGCTCGCGCAGCTTCGCCTTGGCCCGGTGCAGACGGATGCTCGCGGCGTTGGGGGTGATCTCGAGGACGTCGGCGATCTCGGACGCCGACAGCTGCTCCCAGGCCCACAGCCGCAGCAGCTCGGCGTCCTGCTCGGGGAGCGCGGCGAGCGCCTCAGCGAGCCCGGCGTCGGCCTCGGGCGCCGCCGAGGCGGCCTCGCGCGGCGGATCGACCGTCGCGACCTTGGCGGCGAGGCGCTGCTGGCGGCGCTCGCTGCGCAGGGCGTTCGCCAGCGAGTTGCGCGCGACGGCGTACGCCCAGGGCAGGGCGGGGTCCGGGACCTCGCTGAGCCGGCGCCAGCAGACCAGCAGGGTCTCGGCGAGGGCGTCCTCGGCGGTCTCCGGGTCGGTTCGGCGCGCGAGGAACCGGCGCAGGGGCGGGATCAGGTCGCGAGCGAGGGGCTCGAAACGCTCGACGTCGGACACGTCTGCACGGTTTCACATGGCGTCGACTTCATGCGTCGTCGAGGCCGCTTTCGCGGACGACGAGACGCAGGCGACACCCGGCGAACGGGACGACCGCCGACGCGGAGAGACGGCCCCGGTCCGAGGGACCGGGGCCGTTCTGGGTGCTACGGGTGGTACGGGTGCTGGGTGCTGCACGTACTTCTGAGGTAACCGGGTTTCGAGACGCGTCGCACATTCCGCGCTGGCGCGCGGTCCGTGCCGACGCTCCTCAACCTGGCACCGGATCGGGCCCGAGCGAGCTCGGGCCCGCGGTGCTCAGAAGTCCATGCCGCCCATGCCGCCCATGTCGCCGCCGCCGGGCATGGCGGGGGCCTTCTCGGGCTTGTCGGCCACGACGGCCTCGGTGGTGAGGAACAGCGCCGCGATGGAGGCGGCGTTCTGCAGGGCCGAGCGGGTCACCTTGGCGGGGTCGATGATGCCTTCGGCGATCATGTCGACGTACTCGCCGGTGGCCGCGTTGAGACCGTGACCGGGGGTCAGGTTGCGCACCTTCTCCGCCACGACGCCGCCCTCGAGGCCGGCGTTGATCGCGATCTGCTTCAGCGGGGCCTCGGTCGCGTACTTCACGATGTTGGCACCCGTGGCCTCGTCACCGACGAGCTCGAGCTTGGCGAACGCCTCGACGGCCGCCTGCACCAGGGCCACGCCGCCGCCGGCGACGATGCCCTCCTCGACGGCAGCCTTCGCGTTGCGAACGGCGTCCTCGATGCGGTGCTTGCGCTCCTTGAGCTCGACCTCGGTGGCCGCGCCGACCTTGATCACCGCAACGCCGCCGGCCAGCTTGGCCAGGCGCTCCTGCAGCTTCTCGCGGTCGTAGTCGGAGTCGGACTTCTCGATCTCGGCGCGGATCTGGTTGACCCGGCCCTCGATCTGGGCCTGGTCGCCGGCACCCTCGACGATGGTGGTCTCGTCCTTGGTGATCACGACCTTGCGGGCCTGGCCGAGGAGCTCGATGCCGGCCGACTCGAGCTTGAGGCCGACCTCCTCGGAGATGACCTGGCCACCGGTCAGGATCGCGATGTCCTGCAGCATGGCCTTGCGGCGGTCACCGAAGCCCGGGGCCTTGACGGCGACGGACTTGAAGGTGCCACGGATCTTGTTGACGACCAGCGTGGACAGGGCCTCGCCGTCGACGTCCTCGGAGAGGATGAGCAGCGGCTTGCCGGACTGCATGACCTTCTCGAGCAGCGGCAGGAGGTCCTTGACGCTGCTGATCTTCGAGTTGGCGATGAGGATGTAGGGGTCCTCGAGGACCGTCTCCATCCGCTCGGGGTCGGTCACGAAGTAGGCCGAGATGTAGCCCTTGTCGAACCGCATGCCCTCGGTCAGCTCGAGGTCGAGGCCGAACGTGTTCGACTCCTCGACCGTGATGACGCCTTCCTTGCCGACCTTGTCCATCGCCTCGGCGATGATCTCGCCGACGGTGGGGTCAGCGGCGGAGATGCTCGCGGTGGACGCGATCTGCTCCTTGGTCTCGACGTCCTTCGCCATGCCGAGCAGCTGCTCGGACACGGCCTCGACGGCGGCCTCGATGCCCCGCTTGAGGCCCATCGGGTTGGCACCCGCGGCGACGTTGCGCAGGCCCTCGCGGACCATCGCCTGGGCGAGCACGGTGGCCGTGGTCGTACCGTCACCGGCGACGTCGTCGGTCTTCTTGGCGACCTCCTTGACGAGCTCGGCGCCGATCTTCTCGTAGGGGTCCTCGAGCTCGATCTCCTTGGCGATGCTCACACCATCGTTGGTGATGGTGGGCGCACCCCACTTCTTCTCGAGGACGACGTTGCGGCCCTTGGGCCCGAGGGTGACCTTGACGGCGTCTGCGAGCGTGTTCATACCTCGCTCGAGACCGCGCCGGGCCTCCTCGTTGAAAGCAATCAGCTTCGACATGACTCCAGCGATTCCTTCGCAGTTCAATGCTGTGGACGGCCCGGATCGTCGCCCGCGACGGACGGCCAGTCCATCCGGCGGACCCTTCCCGCCGCTGCTGCTGACCTCGACTCCCCGGACCGGGGATGTTGTCACTCTCGCTAGGAGAGTGCCAGCCTCATGTTTAGCACTCGACCCCGGCGAGTGCAAACGTCGGGTCCGCTATCCGGGGCCGTCGAGCTCGTGCGCCACCAGGTCCGCGAACCGACCGGCGTTCTCGGGCACCACGTCGAGGTAGAGCCCCGGCTCGATCAGCTCGACCTCGGAGACCGCCCAGCCACCGTCCCACACCATCAGGTCCACCCGCGCGTAGGCCAAGGTGACGTCGAGCCGGGCCTCCACCGCGCGGACGGCGGCCTCGGCCAGCCGCGCCCGCTCCGGGTCGAGCGGCACCGAGCGGCTGCTGCCGCCGTGCTCCTCGTGGACGCGGATCTCGTCGCCGGACGGCCGCTTGTCGACCTGGGAGACGGCCACGCCGCCGAGCACGAAGACCGAGGTCTCCCCCGTCGTCCGCACCGAGGCGACCAGCGGCTGCACGATCCACGGGCCGGCCAGGAGCCCGCCCAGTCGTGGGTCGTCGACACGTTCCGCGACGACGACGCCGACGCCGCTCGCGCCGGTCCGGGGCTTGACGACCACGGTCCCCCACCGGTCGAGGGCGGCCCGGAGCCCGGGCACCAGCGTCGCGTCGTCGAGCAGCTCGGTCGGCACGGCCGGTACGTCGGCCGCCAGCTCGAGCAGGTAGCGCTTGTCGGCGTTCCAGGCGAGGACCGCGGCGCCGTTGAGCAGCCGCGTCACCCGCTCGGTGCTGCGCGCCCAGGCGAGGAAGTCGGGCAGGCGCCGGTGGTAGTCCCAGGTGGCGCGCACCGCGACCAGGTCGGCCGCGGCCCAGGCGACCGCCGGGTCGTCCCAGCAGGCCCAGCCCGCGGCGTACCCGCGTGCGGCCAGGGCGGCGACCAGGTCGCCGCCGGGCTCACCGTCGGGCAGGAGCGCGAACGTCGCGAGCAGGACGCGGGGCTCGGGCATCCCGCCACGCTAGTGAGGCTGACGGTGCCGAGCCACCCGGTTTTCGCCCGAGGCCCTCCGGGACCGGCCCGCCGGGACCCGTCCGGGGGGTCGTGTGCCTGAGGACGGGCAGGAGGCCGGGCTGAGGCACACGACCCACCCCAGGCGAGCCCGGCTCAGCCGCCGGCGACCGCCGGGATCACCGAGATCTGCGCGCCCTCGGGCGTGGGGGTCTCGAGGTTCTCCAGGAAGCGGACGTCGTCGTTGCCGACGTAGACGTTCACGAACCGGCGCAGCTGACCGTTGTCGTCGAGGATCCGGGCCTTGATGCCGGCATAGCTGCGGTCGAGGTCGTCGAGCACCTCGGCCAGGGTGGCGCCCTGGGCGTCGACCTGCGAGTCGCCGCCGGTGTAGGTGCGCAGGATGGTCGGGACACGAACCGAGACACTCACGATGGGCTCCAGATGCCGGTCTGGACGAAAGCAGCGTACGACGGCGCGATGGTGCAGGCGGGCCCCACGGCGTCGCCGACCGCGTCGAGGGTCTTCAGGCCGTGGCCGGTGTTGATGACCACGGTCTCCAGCGCCGGGTCGAGCTGGCCGGAGTCGACCAGCTTCTTCAGGACTCCGACGGTCGTGCCGCCGGCGGTCTCGGTGAAGATGCCCTCGGTGCGGGCGAGCAGCACGATCGCGGCGCGCACCTCGTCGTCGGAGACGTCCTCGACCGAGCCGCCGGTGCGCCGGCAGACGTCGAGCACGTAGATGCCGTCGGCCGGGTTGCCGATCGCCAGGCTCTTGGCGATGGTGTCGGGCTTCACCGGGCGGATCGCGTCGCCCCCGCCCTTGTAGGCCACGCTGACCGGCGAGCAGCCGGTCGCCTGGGCGCCGTACACCTTGTAGGGCTTGTCGTCGACGAGGCCGAGCGCGATCAGCTCCTGGAAGGCCTTGTCGACCTTGGTGAGCTGCGAGCCGGACGCGACCGGGATGACGACCTGGTCGGGCAGCCGCCAGCCGAGCTGCTCGGCGATCTCGTAGCCCAGGGTCTTGGAGCCCTCGGCGTAGTAGGGGCGGACGTTGACGTTGACGAACGCCCAGCCCTCCTCCTCGCCCGCGATCTCCGAGGCCAGCTTGTTGACGTCGTCGTAGTTGCCCTCGACCGCGACCAGGGAGTCGGTGAAGACCGCGGAGTTGACCTGCTTGGGCTTCTCGAGGTCACTGGGGATGAAGACGACGGTCTTCATGCCGGCCCGGGCGCCGGCGGCGGCGACGGCGTTGGCGAGGTTGCCGGTGCTGGGGCAGGCGAAGACCGTGGCGCCCAGCTCGCGGGCGGCGCTGAGCGCGCAGGCCACGACCCGGTCCTTGAAGGAGTTGGTGGGGTTGGTGGAGTCGTCCTTCACCCACAGGTTGTCCAGGCCCAGCTCGCGGGCCAGGTTGTCGGCCTTCAGCAGCCGGGTGAAGCCGGGCTCCATGTTGGGGCTCTGCTCGATGTCGTCCGGCACCGGCAGCAGCGCCTTGTAGCGCCAGATGTTGCGGGGCCCGGCCTCGATCTCCGCGCGGGTCACGACCGGGAAGTCGTAGCTGATCTCCAGCGGCCCGAAGCACTCCGGACACGCGTAGAAGGGGCCGAGGTCGACCCGGTGGCCGCACTCGCGGCACGACAGGGCGGTCGCGTTGCCGAAGGCGCCCTCACGCGTGCCGGTCGTGGTCGACCCGGCAGTCCTGGTGGTGGTGGGCTGCTCGATCGTCGGTGCACTCATGAGTCCTCCTTCTCATCTTTCCTGCGGCGGCTCTCGCCTCAGGACGGATTTGGCACCGGGTTCCACGACTGCCGATGGCAGGGGTCTCGTGGCGGTTGCCGGGACTTCTCAGGGCCGTTCCCTCAGTCCCTCTCGATGAGTTCGCACCACTGTAGGGGCGTCCGTCTCAGGATGTGTACTCGAGTCCCGCCATGTGGACAGCGAGGGCGGCTGCTGGATCCCAGGATCTCGTGGGATTCTGCAGGTCGCTCAGGCGCGCGCGGCGGCGGCGTCGGCGGTGAGCCGGCGCAACAGGTCGAGGACGCCGTCGGGGCCGGGGACGACGACGTCGGCGAGCCTCGCGCAGGGCGCTCTCCTCCTCGGTGGCGGCGCAGACCAGCAACGTCGGCAGGCCGGACCCGGCCAGCTCGCGGACCGCCTCGAAGGCGTCCACGTCACCGAGGTCGTCGCCGGCGAAGACGAAGCCGCCGACCTCCAGCTCCTCCGCGAGCCGCCGGACCACGTGCCCCTTGCTCATGCCTGCCGACCGGACCTCGATCACGTGCCGACCCGGCTCGAGGACGAGGTCGTGCCGCTGGGCGAGGTCGCGGAGCGGCCCGAGCAGCCGCTCGAAGGCGTCGTCCGCGTCGGGGAGCCGGCGGGTGTGCACCGCGACCGCCAGCCCCTTGTCCTCGACGTGGGCGTCGCCGGCATTGGCCCGGCGCAGCACCCGGGTGAGCTCACGCTCGAACGTCGCGAGCCCGGCCGGCGGTCGCGGGCTCACGACCCGGCGGCTGGTCGAGCTCCAGCGCTCGTTGCCGTACTGGCCGTAGAGGTAGAGCTCCTTGCCGGTGTCGCCGATGGCGTTGCCGACCTCCTCCAGCCCGCCCAGGTCGAGCGCCTGCCGAGCCGGCCGCCCGGTGATCACCGCGATCGCGACGACCTGCGCGGCCAGGTCGACGAGCACCTCGCGGGCATCGGGGTGGATGTGCGCCTGCGCGGGGTCGTCGACCAGCGGCGACAGCGTGCCGTCGAAGTCGAGGCCGATCACGCTCTCGGCAGCGGCCGCGCACCAGCGCGGCGTACTTCTGCTCCGCGTCCGGTGAGATCAGCTCCACGGCACCAGCCAACCAGATCCGGGGCAGGTGCCGACCGGGGTGTCTCCTGCTTCACTGGACTCATGACCACCGACACCACCCGCACCCGCGCCTCCGAGCTGCGGGCACTGCACCAGGACCCGACGCTCCTCACGGTGGTGAACGTGTGGGACGCGATCAGCGCCAAGGTCGTCGCCGACACTCCGGGGACGACGGCGCTCGCGACCGCGAGCCACTCGATCGCCGCCACCTACGGCTACCCCGACGGCGAGCAGATCCCGCTCGACCTGATGCTCGACATGGTCGGCCGGATCGTCGACGCCGTCGACCTGCCGGTGACCGCCGACCTCGAGGGCGGCTACGGCGACGCCGCGGAGACGATCCGGCGCGCGATCGGCATCGGTGTGGTCGGCGCCAACCTCGAGGACCAGATGAAGCCGGTCGCCGAGGCCGCCGCCCAGGTCGAGGCCGTGATGCGGGTGGCCGAGGCCGAGGGCGTCGACTTCATGCTCAACGCCCGCACCGACGCCTTCGTCAAGGGCCGCGACCGCGACCAGGGCGAGGTGCTCGCCGACGCGGTCGAGCGCGGCCGCGCCTTCCTCGACGCCGGTGCGCCGCTCGTCTTCGTGCCCGGCGCGCTCGGCGAGGAGCAGGTCACCACGCTGGTCGACGCGTTCGGCCCGCAGCGGCTGACGCTGATCGGCGTGCCCCACGGCCCGTCGCTCGCGCGGCTCGAGGAGCTCGGCGTCGCCCGGGTCAGCTACGGCCCGATGTCGCAGCGGGTCGCCCTGACCGCGCTGCAGGAGCTGGTCGAGGAGATCCACCGCGGCGGCGTCGTCCCTCGAACATGCGCCCGCTCAACTGACCGGCTCGGCGCGACGCGTGACGGCGCCCGGCGCGACGCGTGAGGACGCCGACCGCCGGTCCGACCGCGCGTCGGTGCCGGCGGGGCGGGTCGGCGCTGCAGGTCACCACGAGCCGGGTCAGCGCCTCAGGGACGCAAGCCGGGTCGACTTCCGCGGGCCGCAGCGTCCGGTCAGGCGAGGGGCGCGGTGAGGATCAGCGTCAGCCGGTCGAGCTTCATCGGGGCGACGGCGAGGTAGGTGCGCTTCACCCCGAGGTCGAGGGCGAGCAGGTCGGCCTCGCGCTTGAGGCGCTTGGGGTAGTAGACCGTGGTGGTCGGGATGGAGCCGACCCAGTTGTCGGTGCCGACGACCTGCCAGCCCGCGGCCCCGGCCTGCTCGGCCACGCCCCCGGCCAGACCGGTGATGCCGGAGTTGTTGTAGACCTCGACGAACACCTCGCCGCGCTTGACCGCCGGCGGCGCCTTGGGCTTCTTGGTCGGCTTCGCCGAGGGGGTCGCGGTGGGCGTCGGCTCCTGGGCCACCTGGGTGACCTCGCGCTCGGTCGGCTCCGCGCCGCGGGTGGCGACGAACGCGATCGCCGCCATCGCGACCGCGATCACGCTCAGCATCACGACCGGCGAGGGCAGCACGGCTCCGCGCTGGTCGCGTCGGCGCAGGTGCGCGGACCGAGGCGTCGGCACGCTCAGACCTCGAAGCCGAGGCGGCGGGCCGAGCGCTGGCGCTGGCGCTGCGAGCGCAGCCGGCGCAGCCGGCGCACGAGCAGCGGGTCGGCCTCGAGCGCCTCGGGGCGGTCGATCAGGGCGTTGAGCACCTGGTAGTAGCGGGTCGAGCTCATGTCGAACTTCTCGCGCACCGCCGACTCCTTGGCGCCGGCGTACTTCCACCACTGGCGCTCGAACTCCAGGATCTCGCCGTCGCGGTCGCTGAGACCGGTGGCGTCACCCTGGGGTGGGGGTGAGGTGTCGCGCTGGGCGTCCATGGGCAGGTCTCCCCGGTTGTCGTGGTGCGGTGTCCGGGACCCAGGATAGACCCCGAATGACAAGCGTGTGATTAGACCCGCCGAATCCTGGTCCGCACGTAGGCTCCCAGGCGTGACGACGACGACCCGGTGGGGCATCCTCGCGACCGGCGGCATCGCCCACGGCTTCGCCCAGGACCTGGCCGTCACCCCCGGCGCCGAGCTGGTGGCGGTCGGCTCCCGCTCGCTCGCCGCGGCCGAGGTCTTCGCCGACGCGTACGGCGGCCCCACGGCCCACGGGTCCTACGCGGAGCTGGTCGCCGACCCCGCCGTCGACGTCGTGTACGTCGCCACCCCCCACTCCCTGCACCTCGACAACGCCCGGCTCGCCTTCGAGGCCGGCAAGCACGTGCTGTGCGAGAAGCCGCTGGCCCTCGACACCGCCGAGTCCGAGGCGATGGTCGGGCTGGCCGCGGCGCACGACCGCTTCCTGATGGAGGCGATGTGGACGGCGTGCCACCCCGTGGTGCGGGCGGTGGCCCGCGACCTGCGCGTCGGCCGGTTCGGCACCCCGCGCCACCTGCACGCCGAGATCGGCTTCCGCGTGCCGCCCGACCCGACCAGCCGGATGTGGGACCCCGCCCTCGGCGCCAGCGCCCTGCTCGACATGGGCATCTACCCGCTCACGGTCGCGCACCTGCTGCTCGGCGAGGCGGAGTCGCTGACGGCGCAGGGGGTGCTCGCCGACGGTGGCGTCGACAGCGACGTCGTGATCGCCGGGCGCTACCCCGGCTCGGTCCTGGCCACCCTGGTCGCGACGATGACGTCCTGGTCCTCGCGCGCCGCCTCGATCGCCACCGACCTCGGCCGGGTCGACCTGCACGACTTCCACCACCCGACGTACGCCGCCTTCACCCCGCACGGCGGCGAGCCGGTGCCGATCGAGCCCGACGAGCCGGTGCTCGGCCGCGGCTACGGCAACGAGATCGCCGAGGTCGGGCGCTGCCTGGCCGCCGGCCTGCGGGAGAGCCCGCTGGTCCCGCACCGCCAGACCCTGGCGCTGATGGGCCAGCTGGAGGACCTGCGCGCCCAGGTCGGTGCCCACTAGCCCGTTCGGGCCACCGGACCCCCTCCCGACGGGTCAGGCGCACGCCTGGGCGCGGGACCACGCTGGGGGGGTCCTGCTCGACTCCCCTCCCTCAGGAGCGCCCCATGCCCACGACCCGTCCCCCGTTGCTGCCCCCGCCCACGATCCTGCTCGCGGTCGCCGTCGCCACGGCGCTCGTCGCGGCCGTCCTCACCCTCGGCACCCTCGGGTCGGCGGCCGCCGGTCCGGCGGTCGCCAAGATCACCGCCGGGAAGGTCAAGCGGATCGCGGCCCGGGTGGTGGCCCGGAAGGCCGGCTCCCTCACGGTCGCCCGCGCCCGGACCGCCGACCGCCTCGCCGGACAAGCCCCGGCGGCGTACCTGGACCGGGTCGCGGTCGGCACGCGGCTGGCGGCCATCGACGTGCCGGGAAGCAACGTCGAGATCGTGCCCCCGGTCAGCATCACGGTGCCGGCGGGTGTGGGCTACGTCCGCGTGACCGGCAACGCCACCTTCGCCGGCGGCAGCCAGGACCTCTTCATGTTCTTCAGCGCCGACGGCGCCTGCTCGAACGCGTCCAGCGGGTCAGAGCTGCGTCAGTACGACAACACCACCGAGCAGACCGCCGTGACCGTCGACGGCGTCCTCCCGGTCACGCCCGGCCTGCACACCTACCGGCTCTGCGCGACCGGTGGTGGGTCGATGGACGCCACCCGTCGCGTCCTGGTCGTGGAGACCGTGGCCGTCGGCCCCTGACCCACGGCGGAGCTCCGTGCCCCCCGACCTCCTAGGCTGGGCCTGTGCCCTCGGACCTCGTCATCGTCGCCAACCGTCTCCCCGTCGACCGGGTCACGAACGGCGACGGCACCTCGGGCTGGCGCCGGTCACCCGGCGGCCTGGTCACCGCGATCGAGCCGGTGATGCGCGCCGGCGGCGGGGTCTGGATCGGCTGGCCCGGCGGCACCGACCACGACCTCGAGCCGTTCGAGGACGACGGCATGGCGCTGGTGCCGATCGGCCTCACGCAGGAGGAGATCGAGCTCTTCTACGAGGGCTTCGCCAACGGCACCCTGTGGCCGCTCTACCACGACGTCGTGGCCCGACCGGAGTTCCACCGCGAGTGGTGGGACGCCTACGTGGCGGTCAACCGGAAGTTCGCCGAGAAGGCCGTCGAGCAGGCCGCCGAGAACGCCACCGTGTGGGTGCACGACTACCAGCTGCAGCTGGTGCCGGCGATGCTCCGCGAGCTGCGCCCCGACCTCCGGATCGGGTTCTACCTGCACATCCCGTTCCCGCCGGGTGAGCTGTTCCAGCAGCTGCCGTGGCGGCGCCAGATCCTCGAGGGCCTGCTCGGCGCCGACCTGATCGGCTTCCAGCTGCCCGGCGGCGCGCAGAACTTCGTCCGCCTGGTGCGTCAGCGGGTCGGCCACAAGACCCACCGCGACCTGGTCTACCTGCCCGACGGGCGCACGGTGCGGGCGGCGGCGTTCCCGATCTCGATCGACGCCGCCGGCTTCGAGGAGCTCGCCAAGTCCGACGCCGCGGCCACGCGGTCCGCGGAGATCCGCGAGGCGCTGGGCAACCCGCGCCGGATCTTCCTCGGCATCGACCGGCTCGACTACACCAAGGGCATCTACGCCCGGCTGCGCGCCTTCAGCGAGCTGATCAAGGACGGCCACTTCGACGTCGAGGACGCCGTGTTCGTGCAGGTCGCGGTGCCCTCGCGCGAGCAGGTCGGGCAGTACCGCAAGCTGCGCGACGACATCGAGCGGCTGGTCGGACGGATCAACGGCGACCTCGGCCGGATCGGCCGCCCGGCGATCAGCTACCTGCACTCCTCCTACCCGCGCGAGGAGATGGCCGCGCTCTACCGCACCGCCGACATCATGGTCGTCACGCCCTACCGCGACGGCATGAACCTGGTCGCCAAGGAGTACGTCGCGTGCCGCTACGAGGACGACGGCGCGCTGGTCCTCTCGGAGTTCGCGGGCGCGGCCGACGAGCTGCGCCAGGCCTGGCTGGTCAACCCCCACGACATCAACGGGATGAAGGCCGCGCTGCTCGAGGCCTACGAGGCCGACGACAAGGAGCTGAACCGGCGGATGCGCGCGATGCGCAAGCAGGTGCGCCAGCACGACGTCGTCGCCTGGGCCGAGAGCTTCATGCACGACCTGACCGACGGCGGGAAGGACCACGAGAAGTCCGTCCGCCCCGCCCGACGCTCCTGACTCGGGCCCGACGTGGAAGCGGCCCCGCCCACCGCGCTGGCGCGCAGGGACGGGGCCGCTCGAGCCGTCGGAGCCGGGGCTCAGACGTGCGCCGTCGGCACCGACCGGTCGTGCCGCAGCGAGCTGCGGCTGGTCTCCTTCGAGGCCAGCACCGCGACGACGGTGATCACCGCGGCGATCGCGACGTAGATCCCGACCGCGGTGGTGTTGCCGTCGGAGGTGTCGCCGAGCAGCTTGAGCGCGATGATCGGCGCCATCGCACCGGCGAAGATGGACGCGAGCTGGTAGCCGACCGAGGCGCCGGTGTAGCGCACCGAGGTGCCGAAGAGCTCGGTGAAGAACGCCGCCTGCGGGGCGTACATGAACGAGTGCAGGATCAGCCCGACCACGACGGCGAGCAGGATCTTGCTCTCCGACCCGCTGTCGACGAGGTCGAAGAACACGAACGTCCACACACCCACGCCGACCGCACCGAACAGGTAGAGCGGACGTCGTCCGACCCGGTCGGAGAGCGCCCCGATGGCGGGGACCACGAAGAACTGGATCGCGGCGCCGATCAGCAGTGCCTTGAGCACGATCGCCTTGTCGAGCGCGATGTACTCCGCGGCGTAGGTGAGCACCACGACGGTGAAGATGTAGTAGGAGATGTTCTCCGCCATCCGCATGCCCATCGCGATCAGCACCTCGCGCGGGTAGGAGCGGATCACCTCGAGGATCGGGACCCGGGTGCTGCCGCCCTGCGTCTCCAGCTCGGCCTTGGCCTCCTGGAAGACCGGCGACTCCTCGATCGAGAGCCGCACCCACAGGCCCAGGATCACGAGCACGGCGCTGAGCAGGAACGGCACCCGCCAGCCCCAGGCGAGGAAGGTCTCCTCGCTCTGCACCGCGGCCAGCACCCACAGCACGCCGGTGGCGAGCAGGTTGCCGAGCGCCACGCCGGCCTGCGGCCACGAGGACCAGAAGCCGCGGTGCTCGTCGCGGCCGTGCTCGGCGGCCATCAGCACGGCGCCGCCCCACTCACCGCCGACCGCGAAGCCCTGCACCAGCCGGCAGAGCACGAGCAGGATCGGCGCGGCGACGCCGATCGCGGCGTACGTCGGCAGCAGCCCGATCGCGAAGGTGCCGATCCCCATCATCAGCAGCGAGGTGATCAGCATCGTCTTGCGCCCGACCTTGTCGCCGAAGTGGCCGAAGACCACCCCGCCGAGCGGGCGGGCGGCGAACCCGAGGGCGTAGGTCATGAAGGCGTAGAGCGTGCCGTTGGTGCCGCCGATCTCGCCGAAGAAGAGGTCGCCGAAGACCAGCGCGGCCGCGGAGCCGAAGAGGAAGAAGTCGTACCACTCGACGGCGGTGCCGACCAGGCTGGCGCCGACGATCCGCACGATCGAGCGCTTGCCCGGATCAGACCCGTCGGCGGTGGGGCCGCCCGGGCTGTCCGGGTGTCCCGAGGACTCGGTGTGGGTGGTCATGTGCGCGTTCCTTTCATGCGGCGGTCCAGCCGCCGTCCATCAGGTGGGAGGTGCCGGTGATCGATGCCGTGCCGGGACCGCAGAGGAAGGCGACCATGGCCGCCACCTCGGAGGGCTCGACGAGACGCTTGACGGCCGTGCGGGCGAGCAGCACGTCGCCGAGGACGTCGTCCTCGGCGATGTCGTGCCGGTCGGCCTGGTCGGCGATCTGCCCCTCCACGAGCGGGGTCCGCACGTAGCCGGGGCAGACGGTGTTGCTGGTGACGCCGTGCTCGGCGCCCTCGAGCGCGATCACCTTCGAGAGGCCCTCGAGCCCGTGCTTGGCGCTGACGTAGGCCGCCTTGTACGCCGACGCCCGGTGCCCGTGGGCCGAGGAGACGTGGACGATCCGGCCCCAGCCGCCGGCGTACATGCCGGGCAGCAGGGCGCGGGTGAGCAGGAACGGCGCCTGCAGCATCACCCGGTGGACCAGGGCGAAGGTGTCGGGGTCGAAGTCCTCGATCGGGGCGACGTGCTGGAGGCCCGCGTTGTTGACCAGGATGTCGGCGGTGACGTCGCGGCCCAGGCCGAGCGCGTCGATGGCGGCCGGGTCGCCGAGGTCGGCCACCAGGTGCTCGCCGCCCACGTCGGCGGCGACCTGCTTGGCGCTCTGCTCGTCGCGGTCGAGGACCAGCACGCGGGCGCCGTCGGCGGCCAGGCGCTGCGCCACGGCACGACCGATGCCGCTGCCCGCGCCGGTGACCAGGGCGGTGCGGCCGGCGAGCGGGGAGGCCGGTGCGGGGGTGGGCGTGGGGGTGGGCATGCCGACGACCGTAGGCCGGTCGCGTGACCGGCGACATGTGCCGCCAGCACATAGTTGGAGCGGCTCGATGTGTTCCGACTCAGGAGCGGAGCTGGTGCACCCGGAGCGCGAGCTGGAGGTCGAGGGCCCGGTCCGGGTCGCGCCAGCCCGGCCCCAGCAGCGCCGTCACCCGCTCCAGGCGCTGCGCGACGGTGTTGGGGTGCACGTGCAGCCGGGTCGCCGTCGCCTTGAGGGAGCCGCCGGCGGCGAACCACCCGGCGAGCGTGGTCGCCAGCGCGGCGCCGCGCTCGGCGTCGTAGGCCAGCACCGGTCCGAGCACCTGGTCGAGGAAGCCGTCGAGCTCGTCGGGTCCGCTGGTGCCGAGCACCAGCCGCGCCACGCCCAGCCCCGCCGGGTCGCTGACCTCGCCGCAACGGCCGAGCGCCCGCAGCGTCTGCGCGCACTGACGGGCCTCCCGGTGCGCCTGCGCGACCCCGGCCGGTCCGGCGGCGGACGGCGCCACCCCCACCGTCGCCTCGGGGCCGAGCCGACGGAGCAGCTCGCGCCCGAGGTCGAGCGGGTCGTCGCTCCCGGCCAGCAGCACGACGGCACCCTCGACGACGCCCGACAGCCCGTGCCGCTCCTGCGCCAGCCGCGACGCCGTCCGGGCCGCCGTGCGCAGCGTGACGCCGTCGGGCTCGGGCAGGACCCCGACGGCCACGGCTCCCGGCCGGTCGAGGTCGGCGCCCTGGCGCTGGGCCCTGGCCCGTAGCAGCACCTGGTCGGCGTCCCGCTCGGAGAGCAGGTCGGCGAGCAGCTCGCCGCGCACCCGCTCCTCCGCCTCGGCCTCGGTGCGGGCGAACAGCAGCACCAGCGCGGTCACGATCGCGGCCCGCTCCAGGGTGCGCCGCTCGGAGTCGTCGAGCTCGCGCGCGCTCAGCAGCAGGGTGCCGAGGTGGTCCTCCCCGGCGGCGGCCACGGCGACGTACCGCCCCTGGCCGAGCCGCACGCTGCGCCCGTCGAGCCGGGCCCGCGCGACGGCGTCCGCGAGCTCGGCCGGGGCGTCGTCGTCCCCTACCAGCGTCCGGCCGTCTCCGTCGTGCACGGTGACCGTCCCGCCGAGCAGGTCGCCGAGCACGGCCGCGATCTCGGTGACGCCGCCGCCGCGCACGAGCACGTCGGTGAGGCGGTCGTGGGCGTGGGCCGCCCGCTCCACCGCCTCCGAGTGCGCGTGCAGCTGCCGGTTGGCCACGTCGACGCGGGCGACGGCACGGCGGGCCTCGTCGAAGAGCCGCGCGTTCTCGAGCGCCACCGCGGCGTGGGCGGCGAACGACGTCAGCAGCGCCACCTCGCCCGGGGGGAACGGCCGCACCGTGCGGTGCACCGCCAGCAGCGCCCCGATCACCTCGCCCTCGACGACCAGGGGCACCCCGAGGATCGCGCGGATCTGCTCGCCGTCGACCGCGCTGTCGATGTAGTCGCGGTGCACGAAGCGCTGGTCGGCCTGGTAGTCGTCGGTGAAGTACGGCGCCCCGGTCTGCGCGACCAGCCCCAGCAGCCCGGTGCCGAGCGGCAGCCGGAGCCGGCGGAACTCCGGGGTGAGCGCCCCGTCGGTCACCTTCATGTACGACGCACCCTCGGCCTCGTCGTTGAGCGACAGGTAGGTCATGTCGCACCCCAGCAGCTGCCGGGCGCGGCGCACGATCGCGGTGAGCACGGTGTCGAGGTCGCGCATCCCGGTGAGGTCGTTGGCGGTCTCGTAGAGCGCCGACAGCTCGGCCTCGCGGCCGCGGTGCCGGGCCAGCCGCTCCCGCAGCTGCAGGGCGCGGGCGTGCTTCTCGGCGGCCTCGGTCGCCTCCGGCCCCTCGCCGGTGGTCAACCGCGCGAGCAGCTCGTCGTAGTCCTCGCGGGGCGCCTCGGCGTACAGCAGGTCCAGGAAGGACGTCGCCGCGGTGCCCGGTCCGACCTCTTCCACGACGTCACGGTAGCGGCCGGGGTAGTTTCTGGTCGTGGACCTCATCCCGAAACCCGACCAGGTCGTCTCCGCGGCCAGCAACGTCGCGCACAAGGTCTTCTACGGCGGGCTCGCCGACCTGCGCCCGATGCCGCGCACGCTGATCGACGAGGGGACGCTGCGCGAGGTCTACCACTACCGGCCCGCCGCGAAGACGCGCGAGCAGGGCGACCCCGTGCTGCTGGTGACCCCGCTGGCGGCGCCCGCGCTCTGCTTCGACCTGCGCCGCGGCTGCTCGCTGGTCGAGCACCTCGTCACCGAGGGGCGGCCGACCTACCTCGTCGAGTACGGCCCGGTGTCGTTCCGCGACCGGGCGCTGGGCATGGAGCACTGGATCGACGAGGTGGTGCCGACCGCGATCCGCGAGGTGTCGGCGCACGCCGGCGGGCGCCCCGTGCACGTCGTGGGCTGGAGCCTGGGCGGGATCTTCTCGCTGCTCACCGCCGCCGACTCCCCCGACCTGCCGATCGGCTCGGTCACCGTGGTCGGGTCTCCGTTCGACGTCAGCCTGGTGCCGCTGGTCGCGCCGCTGCGTCCGCTGCTCAACCTCACCGAGGGCCGCGGCCTGATCACCCGCGCCTACCAGCTGATGGGCGGGGCCCCGAAGCCGCTGGTGAAGTGGGCCTTCCAGCTCTCGTCGTTCCAGAAGCTGGTGACCAAGCCGCTGGCGGTGGCCACCCACATCGACGACGCCGACTTCCTCGCCCAGCTCGAGGCGGTCGACCGCTTCATGGACAACATGATCGCCTACCCCGGCCGCACGTTCGGGCAGCTCTACCACCGGTTCGTGAAGGGCAACGCGCTCGTCAGGGGCGAGCTCGAGCTCGACGGCCGCACGATCTCGGTGGCCGACGTCACCGCTCCGGTCCTGGTCTTCGCCGGCGCCAACGACGGGATCGCGCCGGTGCCCGCGGTGAAGGCCGTGGTGCCGTTGCTCACCGGATCGCGCGAGGTGCGCTTCGAGATCGTGCCCGGCGGGCACCTCGGCATGCTCACCGGCCGCGCCGCCCGCTCCTCCACCTGGGCCGTGCTCGACGAGTGGATCGCGCAGTGGTCGAGCGAGGCGCGCGGGACGCCCGGTCGCCGCACCCGTGGCGACACCGACGGCCCGGCGACCCCCGGCGCCCAGCCGGGCGACGGCATCGGCACCAACCCCACCCGGCGGCACGGGTCGAAGGGGTCGCGCTCGCTCGCGAGGTGATCTCGCGCGCAGCGGCGGCGGCAGTGAGGTCGTGTGCCTGACAACCAGCCACAGACCGTTCTGAGGCACACGACCCGGCCGGCGAGCCTCGCTGCGAGCGGGCGCACCTCGGCGTACCCCGGCGTACCCCGACGTACCCGCGCCAGCAGGGTCGTGTGCCTGACAACCAGCCAGAGACCGTGCTGAGGCACACGACCCGACCCGCGACCGTCGCTGCGACCCGGCGTACTCGGCGTACCCGCGCCTGCAGGGTCGTGTGCCTGACACCCGGCCAGAGACCGTCCTGAGGCACACGACCCGACCCGCGACCGTCGCCGCGAGCCAGCGAACCCGCCAGCAGGGTCGTGTGCCTGACAACCAGCCAGAGACCGTGCTGAGGCACACGACCCCGACCCCGCGGCGTGCGCCCCCCGACGCAAGGGGTTTCCCCGTCGCGACGGCGTCGCCCGTGCGCCCACGATGGCGGCACCCGTCCCCGTCGGAAGGCCCTCCCGTGTCACCCACCCTGTCTCGGATCCGGACGGCGCTCGCCGCCGTCCTGCTCGTCCTCGCCGGCCTCGTGGCGATCACCGCCACCACGGCGGCACCCGCGCACGCCGACGAGTGCTACTCCTGGAGCCGCACGCTGAGCCAGGGCGCCTCGGGAGCGGACGTCGCGGAGCTGCAGGTACGCGTCGCGGGGCACGCCGGGTACGGCGTCAACATGGCGATCGACGGCAGCTACGGGCCGCAGACGACCGCGGCGGTGCGCGGCTTCCAGTCGGCGTACGGGCTCAGCGCCGACGGGGTCGCCGGCCCGGCGACGTACTCGAAGATCTACGCGCTCCAGGACGCCGACTGCACCCCGGCGCACTTCTCCTGGGCCGAGGTCGACGGCGGCTGCGGCGCCGGCGGCTACAGCGGCGGGTCGGTCTCGGCGGCCACGGTGAAGGCCAACCTGCTGCGGGCGATGTGGCGCGCCGAGGCGCTGCGGCACCGGATGGGCGACGTGCCGCTGACGGTGACGTCGGGCTTCCGCTCGCAGGCGTGCGACAGGTCGGTCGGCGGCAGCGGCACCGGCCAGCACACCTACGGCACCGCGCTCGACCTGGTCGGCCAGCCGTTCTGCACGATCGCCTCGCAGGCCCGCTACTCCGGCTTCGGCGGCATCTTCGGGCCCGGCTACCCCAAGCACGACGACCACGTGCACGTCGACGTCCGGGCCGGCCGCACCTGGAGCGCGCCCAGCTGCGGCATCTGAGGGCCACGCCGGCGACCTGGCGGCGGGACCTTCTCGTCCATCCCTGGACCTTCTCGCCCTCTGCGTTGGCCGAGAAGGTCCAGCATCCCTGGATGTCCTGGGATGCTGCGGCCCACCCCGACTAGCCTGCCGTCGTGACCGCCACCCCCCAGACCCTGCCGCGCCGGGTCCGGATCGGGTACGGCGCGGGGTCGGTCGCCACGGGGGCGTTCGGGACCGTGCCGGGGCTGATGCTGCTGCCCTACCTGACCGACAGCCTCGGCATCGCCGCGCTCGCCGCCGGCGTCATCGTCGTCCTGCCCAAGGCCTGGGACGTGCTGCTCAACCCGGTCGCCGGCCGGATCAGCGACCGCTCCACCGATCCCCGCGGGCCGCGCCGCCCGTTCCTGCTCCGCGCGGGCGTCACGCTCGCGGCCTGCTTCGCGCTGCTCTTCGCCTCGCCCGGCCTCGGCTCGCAGGGCGCGGAGGCGGCGTGGGTGCTGGTGTGGTTCCTGGCCTGCGCCACGGCGTACGCGTTCTTCCAGGTGCCCTACGTCGCGATGCCGGCGGAGATCACCGACAGCTATGCCGAGCGCACCCGCCTGATGACCTGGCGGGTCGCGCTCCTGGCGCTGACGATCATGGCGGCGGGGGCCAGCGCGCCGCTGATCCGCGACGCGGTCGGCGGCCGCGACGGCTACCGCGCGATGGGGCTGGTGATGGCCGGGGTGATCCTGGTCGGCGTCGTCGCCGCCTACCGCGGCACCCGCGACGCCCCCGTGCGCGCGGTCGCGGCCGGGCCGGGCTCGCTGCGCGACCAGCTGCGGATCGTCGCCGGCGCTCCCGACTTCCGGCTGCTGCTCACGACGTTCGTGCTGCAGGCGCTGGCCACCGGGTGCATGCTCGCCGGCGTCGACTACCTCGCCGGCGACGTCCTCGGCCGCACCGGTGCCGCCACGATCCTCTTCGTCTGCTTCGTCGGGCCCGCGCTGGTGCTCACCCCGCTGTGGTCCGCGCTCGGGCAACGGATCGGCAAGAAGCGCGGGTACGTCGCGTCCTCGCTCGTGCTCGCGCTGGGGGCGGCCCTCGCCGCCACCGCCCGGTCGGCACCCGACGCCGTGGTCTTCGCGGCCGTCGCCCTGGTAGGGGTCGGGTACGCCGGCTGCCAGGTGTTCCCGCTGGCGATGCTGCCCGACGCGGCGGCCGTCGACGCCCGCCGCACCGGCAGCAACCGGGCCGGCGTCTACACCGGTGTCTGGACCGCCGGCGAGACCCTCGGGCTGGCGCTGGGGCCGGGGGTCTTCGCGCTGGTGCTGACGTTCGGCAGCTACCGCTCGGGCACCACCGGCGACCTCGTCCAGCCCGACTCGGCGCTGAGCGCCATCACCCTCGGCTTCTCGCTGCTGCCCGCGGTGCTGGTGCTGCTCAGCCTCGGCTGGCTGCTGCGCTACACGCTCGACGAGGACGCCGTCGACGCGCCCTCGCTGACCAAGGAGACCTGATGGACGACGTCCTGGCCCGGCTCGACGCCCTGCGCGCCGACGACCTGCCCCTGCACACCGGCCGCACCCTCGCCTACGTCTACGCCTCCGGCCTGCCGGACGTCGACGCGGCTCGCGAGCGCGGCGGTCGGTGCCTTTGCCGCCACCAACGGGCTCGACCCGACCGCGTTCCCCAGCCTGCTGCGGATGGAGAACGAGCTCGTCGGCTTCGCCGCGCGGCTGCTCGACGCCCCCGGCACCGTCGTCGGGACGGTCACCTCGGGCGGCACCGAGTCGGTGCTGCTCGCCGTGCAGGGCGCGCGCGACGCGCGGCCCGACGTCGTCCGGCCCAACATCGTCGTGCCCGACACCGTGCACGCGGCCTTCCACAAGGCCGCGCACTACTTCGGCGTCGAGGCGCGGATCGTGCCCACCGGCCCCGACTTCCGCGCCGACCCGCGCCGCGACGGCGGCGGCCTGCGACGACAGCACGGTGCTGGTCGTGGCCAGCGCGCCGTCGTACGCCCACGGGGTGGTGGACCCGGTCACCGAGCTCGCGGCGCTCGCGTCGGCCCGCGGGATCCGGTGCCACGTCGACGCCTGCATCGGCGGCTGGGTGCTGCCCTACGCCACGCGGCTCGGCCGCGACGTGCCGCCGTGGACGTTCGCCGTCGACGGCGTCACCTCGATCTCGGTCGACCTGCACAAGTACGCCTACGCCCCCAAGGGCGCCTCGCTGCTGCTGCATCGCGACCCCTGCGTTGCGGCGCCCGCAGTTGTTCGCCTGGGCCGACTGGCCGGGCTACACGATGCTCAACTCCACGCTGCAGTCGACGCGGTCGGGCGGGCCGGTCGCCGGCGCCTGGACCGTGGTGCAGGAGATCGGCGACGCCGGCTACGAGCGGCTGGCCGCCGAGGCGTTCGAGGCCACCGACCGGATCGTCGCCGGCCTCGGCACCCGGCCGGCGCTGAGCGCGCTGCGGGTCGTCGCGGCGCCCGACTCGACGCTGATCGCGTTCACCACCGACGCCACGTGCGACCCGTTCACGGTGGTCGACGAGATGCAGGAGCGGGGCTGGTTCGTCCAACCGCAGCTGACCTACCGCGACCAACCTGCCACCGTGCACGTCTCGGTCAGCGCGGCCACCCTGCCGCACGTCGAGGACTTCCTCGCCGCACTCGCCGAGTCCGTCACCGCGGCGGTCGCCGCCGGGCCGGTGCAGGTCGACCCCGGCGTCGCGGCGTACGTCGCCGGGCTCGACCCGGCCGGGCTCGACGACGCCGAGTTCGACGGGCTGCTCGCCGCGGCCGGTCTGCTCGCCGACGGTGGCGAGGCCGAGAGCGAGGCCGAGAGCGAGGCCGAGAGCGAGGGTGGCGGCCTGGCGCTGCCGGCCAGGCGCGCCGAGATCAACGCCCTCCTCGACCTGGCCTCCCCCGCGCTCCGCGAGGCCGTGCTGCTCGCCTTCCTCGACCGCCTCTCCCGCCCCGTGCGCCCCGCCTGAGGACGCCGACCCGCCCCGTGTGCACGCGTGAGGACGCCGACCCGCCCCGCCGTCACAGCGACAGGCGCCGGAACCGACCGTCAGCGGCCGGCGGCGACCAGGTCGGCGTACTCGTCGTGACGCTGGACGTACTTCGCCACGAACGGGCAGGTCGGCACCACGAGCAGACCTTCGGCCCGGACGGCGTCGAGCGACGCGGCGACCAGGATGCTGCCGAGTCCCTCGCCCTCGTGACCGTCGTGGACCTCGGCGTGGACCAGCTCGACCTCGCCCTCGCGCCGCCGGTAGTCGATGAACCCGGCGACCTCACCTCGGACGCTGATCTCGAAGCGCTGCCGTTCGGGGTTGTCGGTGACCACGGGCTGGGGGGAGTCCACGCTCATGCCGCCGACCGTAGCCGCCGGGGAAAGCCGGAGACTCAGTCGAGCCCGTGGTCGGCCAGCCACGCCGCGCGGGCACGCTTGCCCGCCCGCGCCAGCCAGGCGTCGTGCACCACCTCGGTGAGCTCGTCGAGGTCGAGCTCGCCGACCCGCGAACCGCGCAGCAGCACCGACGGGTGGCCGTCGAAGTGGGGCGTGGAGAAGAACGGGGTCGTGGGGTCGTCGACCAGGGCGCGCTTGGCCTCCTCCGACTCGACCCAGAGCACGATCACGTCGTCGTAGCGCTCGCCGGTCTCGGGGTCGAACGCGTCGGGGCGCGGCGTGCGGAAGAAGACGAAGCTGCGACCGCCCACCTGGTAGACGTGCCGGGCGCGCTCGTCGAGCCGGACGCCGGGCAGGCCCGCCGCGAGGCGGTGGACGTCGGCGACGGTGGCCCGGCGGCTCATCCGACCAGGCTAGACGGTGAAGTCGAGGGCGGGATCGAGGGCGGGCGTGCTCGCGGCGAAGGCCCGCACGGTCTCCAGGGAGTAGGAGCCGGCGTCCGTGCCGAGCCCGCCCGCGACCTGGGCGGCGGTCGCACAGCCCAGCTCGGCCGCGGCGCGCGGGTCGAGCCCGAGCGCGATGCCGCGCAGGAAGCCGGCGGTGAACGCGTCACCGCAGCCGGTGGTGTCGACCACCTCGACGGCGTACGCCGGCACCTCGACCACCTCGACCCCGCCACCTGACCCGCCTCGCCGCCGGTGACCACCAGCGCGCCCCGGCGGCCCTGGGTCACGGCCACGCACCCCGCCCCGGCGTCGACCAGCGCCCGCGCGCCCTCGGCCAGCGTGGCGAGCGCCGGTGAGGCCGAGCACCTGCTCGTCGTTGGGCAGCAGGTAGTCGGTGTGCGGCAGGGCGTCGGCGATCCAGGCCAGCAGGTCGGGGTCGCCGGGGGCCAGCAGGTCCAGCGAGGTGGTGGCGCCCACCGGCGCGGGCGTGGGCGAGCAGCCGCCCGGCCGCCTCCCCGCCGAGGAACTCCGGTCCGCCGAGGTGCACGTGGTCGGCCTCCGCGAGCGCGTCCAGGTCGACGTGGTCGAGGGTGAACGCACCGTTGGCGCCGATGCAGTGCCAGGCCGGCCGGTCGCCGTTCGGTCGCACCGGGAGCACCGACGCCGACGTCTGCTGCTCGGCGATCCGCACGAGCCCGCCGACGTCGACGCCCTCGCGCGCCAGCAGCGCGAGCAGGGTGTCGGCCGCGGCGTCGTCGCCGACCGCGCCGTACGACGTCACCTCGGCGCCGAGCCGGGCCAGCACGACCGCGGTGCCCCCGGCGGTGCCGGCCGGAGACATCCGGATCGTCTCCACCAGCGCGCCGTCGGAGCCGGGTGGGATCGACTCGATGCCGACCACGTGGGTGTCGAGCACGTGCACGCCGACGGCGGCGACCTTCATGGCTTCTCCTTGGGGGACTGGGGGTGACGACGGGGCGGGTCGGCGTGCTGAGCGGTGCAGGCGAGCCGGGTCAGCGGTCTGAGCGGTGCACAAGAGACGGGTCGACGATCTAGGCGTGGGGTTGGGGGGTGCCGTAGCTGCGGGAGATGGCGGCGAGCACCACCGCGTGCTGCTCGGCCTCGGACAGCGGCCGGGGGGTGCCGAGGGTGCTGGCGCGGTGGTGGAGCGCGGCCAGCCACTCCAGCAGCAGCGCGTGCTCGACGGCCTGCGTGAGGGAGGCGCCGAGGGCGACCGACCCGTGGTTGGCCATCAGCGCGGCCTGCCGGTCGACCAGGGCGGCCCGCACGTGGGCGGCGAGCTCGGCGCTGCCGAAGGTGGCGTACGGCGCCACCCGGACCGCGCCGCCGAGCGTGAGCTGCTGGTAGTGCAGCACCGGCAGCTCGTCGAGCACGCAGGCCACCGCGGTGGACCACGGGGCGTGGCTGTGCACGACCGCGGTGGTGCCGGTGTCGGCGTAGACGCCGAGGTGCAGCCCGAGCTCGGAGGTCGGCTGCAGCGAGCCCGCCAGCACCCGGCCCTCGGGGTCGACCTCGGTCACCTGCTCGGCGGTGCAGGTCGCCAGGTCGACGCCGGACGCCGTCACCGCGATCCGGTCGCCCTCGCGCAGGCTCAGGTTGCCGGCCGAGCCGACCACCAGGCCCTCGGCGGCGACCCGGCGGGCAGCGGCGGCCACCTGCTCGCGGGCGCTCACGCGGCGTACCGCTCGAGGTAGGCGGTCATCATCGTGATGCCCTCCTCGATCACCGCGCGGTCGCCGTCGGCGTCGCGCTCGTAGGCGAGCTGGAAGATCCGGTCGCCGACCTCGACCGCCAGCAGGGTGACCGTGTCGGTGAGGGAGTCACCGGCGAGGCCGGTCTCGATCGCGTAGGAGCGCAGCGCCGCCGCGATCCGCGTGTTGTGCTCGCGGCCGAACCGGTGCACGGCCACGTTGGTGCGGCCGCGGAGGTAGATCTCCACGAAGGCGCGGCGGCGGTGGTAGACGGCCACGAAGGCCTCCATCGTCGTGCGCACCAGCGTGGCCACGGTCGGGTCGTCGAGCGCGGCCAGGTCGAGGGCGACCTGGTCGTCCATCTCGGCCATGTCGCGCTCGGCGAGGGCGAGCAGCACGTCCTCCTTGTCGGCGAAGTACTGGTAGAGCGAGGCCACCGGCACGTCGGCCGCGGCGGCGATGTCGCGGGTGGTCAGCGCCTCGACCCCACGCTCGACCACCAGCCGGGCGGCCTGGTCGAGGATCTGCTCGACCCGGCGCCGGCTGCGGGCCTGCGCCGGCACCCGGCGCGGCCCCGGACGAAGGCAGGGGGGCGAGGTGGGAAGAACACGTTCCGCGGACACGAAACGCAGTGTAGGGTACCGAACCGGAACATGACACACATTCAGGTTCAGCCAGGAGTCGCGATGACCCAGCCCCTCCTCACCCGCCGCACGCTGGTCGGCGGCACCCTCGGCGCCTCGCTCGGGGTCGGCGCCCTCGGCGAGCTCGCGGCCGACGCCGCCGGGCAGGGGCCGCGTGGGCTGCGCGGCACGCTGCCTCGCAAGGTCGACGTGGTCGTGGTCGGCGCCGGGATCGCCGGGCTGGTCACCGCGCGCCGGATCGCCGGCGAGGGCCGGTCGGTGCTGCTGGTCGAGGCGCGCAACCGCGTCGGCGGCCGGGTGCTCAACCACGAGCTGCGCAGCGGGGAGGTGATCGAGGCCGGCGGCGCGTTCGTCGGCCCCACCCAGGACCACATCCTCCGCGCTGGCCCGCCAGCTGCGGGTGCCGACGTTCCCCCAGTACAACACCGGCCGCAGCGTCTACGTCTCCTCCACGCTCGGCCGCATCGAGTACTCCGGCACCGTCCCGCCCGACCCCACGATCCTCCCCGACGCCGCGATCCTGCTCCAGCAGATCGACTCGATGGCCGCCGAGATCGCCGTCGACGCCCCCTGGTCCCACCCGCGGGCCCAGGCCTGGGACCGGATGACGCTCGGCGACTTCATCCGCGCCAACGCCGTGGTCAACCCCCGGGGCGTGGCCAACCTGATCCGGTCGTGGACCCAGCCCGGCTTCGGCGCCGACCCCGACGAGCTGTCGCTGCTCTTCACCCTCTGGTACGTCGCGTGCTCGGGCAACGAGCGCCACGTCGGCACCTTCTCCCGCAACTCCGACACCGCCAACGGCGCCCAGGAGCGGCGCTTCGTGGGCGGCTCGCAGCTGATCCCGCTGCGGATGGCGCGCGGGCTCGGCGACGTCGTCGCCCTGCGCGCGCCCGGTGAGCCGCGTCGTCCAGCGCGACCGCCACGCGGAGGTGCACACCCGGCGCGGCGTCGTCCGCTGCAAGCGCGTCGTGGTCGCCGCCCCGCCCGAGCTGGTGCTCGGCATCGACTGGTTCCCGCGGCTGCCCGTGCAGCGGCGGCGGCTGCTGATGAACACCGACATGGGCCGGCTGATGAAGTGCGACGCGGTCTACGAGCGCGCCGTTCTGGCGCGCCGACGGGCTCAACGGCTTCGGCATCAACGACAGCGGCGCGGCCCGCGCGGTCTTCGACAACTCCCCGCCCGACGGCACCCCCGGCGTGCTCCTGGCCTTCGTCGGCGGCAGCACCTGGCGCCAGTTCGCCCGCAAGCCGCTGGCCGTGCGCAAGCGCGCCGTGCTCGAGGGCTTCGCCGCCATGTTCGGCGAGCAGGCGCTGCGCCCCGTCGAGTACACCGAGCAGGACTGGACCAAGGAGCGCTGGACCCGCGGCGGGCCCACCGCCCTCCACCAGGGCAACGGGTCGCTGGTCCGCTTCGGGCCCGCGATCCGCAAGCCCTTCCGCCGGGTCCACTGGGCCGGCACCGAGACCTCGACCTACTGGTCCGGCTACATGGACGGCGCCGTCCGCTCGGGCGAGCGCGCCGCGCTCGAGGTGCTGGAGCGGCTGCGATGACGACCTCGCCTCGGCGCCGGCCCGCGCCGGTACGCCGTCGCGCTGGCCGGTCTGCTGCTGGCGCTCGCCACGCTCGCCCCGGTGAGCACCGCCGCCGCCGGCCCGGCCCCCGCGCCGCTGCCGCCGCTGCCGCGCCCGCCGTCACGGCTGCCGCGGACCGCTGGCGCACCACGGTCTTCGCCCGGGTCCCCTCGCCCGGCTACCCGGCGTACACGTTCGTGCACCGCAACGGCCGGGTCTACGCCGCGAGCTACGTCAACCCCGGCAGCCGGCAGCGCTCCCGGGTCTTCGAGTGGACCGCCGACGGCACCCTCACCCGCTCCTGGACCGTGCCCGGTCAGGTGCTCGGCGCCGACCACGGGGTGCAGGTGGCCCAGCAGACCCGCGACGGCCGGCTGGTGCTGCTCGAGACCTCCACCCGCGCGGTGCTCACCCTCGACCTGCGCCGCGGCCGGTTCGAGCGGATCGCGCGGCTGCCGCGCGGCGCGGTGCCCAACTACGCCGCCTGGGGCCCCCGCGGGCAGCTCTTCGTCACCGACTACGAGCAGGGCGTGATCTGGCGGGTGAGCCGACGCGGCAAGGTCGCCCGCTTCCTGTCCTCCCCCGCCCTCCAGGGCCTCGGCTTCGGCACCACCGGCATCGTCTACCGCCCCGGCCGGCGCGACCTGCTGATCACCCAGCAGACCTCGCGGGCCACGCCGCCCGGCACCGGCGCGATGTTCCGGGTGCCGCTGCGGCGCAACGGCCGGGCCGGACGGCTCTCGACGGTCTGGACCTCCCGTCCCGGCGACCTGCCCGACGGCTTCGGCATCGGGCGCTCGGGGCGTCTGTACGTCTCGCTCACCGGACCCAACCAGCTCGTCGAGCTCACCCCGGGTGGCCGCGAGGTCACGCGCTTCCCCGAGCTCCCGCTCGGCGGCGACAACGGGTCGCCGGTGCCGTTCGACAACCCCTGCAGCGCCACCTTCCTCGGCACCCGGGTGCTGGTGGCCAACCAGTCCGTGGTCGCCGGCGACGCCGACCACCAGGCGCTGCTGGCCGTCGAGGTCGGTGAACGCGGCCGCGCGCCCTACCTGCCCCGGCAGGCCCGCTTCCGCTGACGCGGGGGCGCCGTCGGGGGCGGACCCGCGTCGCCCAGCGCCCCCCGGACCTCGCGCGGCGCCTGTCGTTCAATTGTTGGCACATGGCCCGCCCCGCGGCGTCGGGGAGGGCCATTCGCCAACAATTGAACGACCGGCCGCCACCACCGCGCCCTCCCCGCTACCCTTCGCCCGATGAGCGCACTGGCGGGCCTGGTCGAGCGGGAGCTGATGGCGGCCGACTGGGCCGAGGCGCTGGCACCGGTCGAGGACCGGATCGCGGCGATGGGCCGGTTCCTCCGCGAGGAGATCGCGGCTGGCCACTCCTACCTCCCGGCCGGGGACCACGTCTTCCGCGCGTTCCGGCGGCCCCTGGCCGACGTCCGCGTGCTGATCGTCGGCCAGGACCCCTACCCGACCCCGGGCCACCCGATCGGGCTGAGCTTCGCCGTCGACCCCGGCGTCTGGCCGCTGCCCCGGAGCCTGGTCAACATCTACCGCGAGCTGCGCGACGACACCGGCGTCGTCCCGCCGCGCTCCGGCGACCTCACGCCCTGGACCGAGCAGGGGGTGATGCTGCTCAACCGGGTCCTGACCGTCCGGCCCGGCGCGTCCGCCTCCCACCGCGGCCGGGGCTGGGAGGAGGTCACCGAGCACGCGATCCGGGTGCTGGCGGCCCGCGCCGGGGCCGGCACCCCGTGCGCCGCGATCCTGTGGGGCCGCGACGCGCAGGGTCTCAAGCCGCTGCTCGGCGGCGTCCCGTGGGTGGAGTCCGCCCACCCCTCGCCGCTCTCGGCCAGCCGCGGCTTCTTCGGGTCGCGACCGTTCAGCCGCATCAACCGGCTGCTCGCCGACCAGGGCGCGGACGCCGTCGACTGGTCGCTCGGGGCGCCACCGGCTGTCGCCGGGGCGCCGCCCGAGGTGTAGTTGAGTCGTTGACCGGGGCGCCCCACGGTCTAGGCTGGTCGTGTGCGGGGGGAGCAGATCGGTGCGCGCCCTCCCGACCAGGCGTCGGCGAGCCTGGTCGAGGAGGTGGTCGACTACGCCGTGATCGGCCTCGACACCAGCCGGTCACATCGTCAGCTGGAACCTCGGGGCGCAGCGCCTGAAGGGCTACGCGCGCGCCGAGGTCGTGGGCCGGCACTTCTCGATGTTCTACACCCCCGAGGACCTCGCGGACGGGCTGCCCGGACGGCTGCTGGGCAAGGCGGAGCGCGACGGTCGGGTGCACCACGCCGGCTGGCGGGTACGTCGTGACGGCACCCGCTTCTGGGGCGACGTGACCATCACCGCGCTCCACGACGAGCAGGGCCGGCACACCGGCTTCACCAAGATGACCCGCGACCTCACGGTCCGGCACTTCCAGGAGCAGGACCGGCAGGCGTTCCTGGCCACCCTCGCCCACGACTACCGCGGCCCGATCCAGGCGATCGCCGGCTACGCCGAGATGCTGCCCGACGCGGGCGAGCACCAGGACGTGTTCATCGAGAAGATCCGCAGCAACGCCGACCGGCTGCTGCGGATGACCGACAGCCTGCTCGACCTCGCCCACACCGACTCCACCGAGGGCGAGCTGCACCCCGCGTCCGTCGATGCCCTCGAGGTGGCCCGGAGCACCGTCGCCGCGCTCCGCAGCCCCGAGGACAACGCCCGCGTGACCGTCGCCGCCGGCAGCTGCCTGGTCATGGTCGACCCGGCCTCCCTCGAGCGGATGGTGAGCAACCTGGTCACCAACGCCATCACCTACTCCGCCGACGGTTCGATCGACGTCGATGTGGTGCCCGGGGAGGGTCGCCAGACGATCCGCGTCCGCGACCACGGCCGGGGCATCCACCCCGACGACCTCGAGTCGATCCTGGGCGCCTACGAGCGCGGGCGGTACGCCGACTCCGACGACGGCGGCACCGGCCTGGGCCTGGCCAGCGTGAAACGGCTGGCCGAGCGACAGGGCGGCTCGATCCGGATCGAGAGCGCCGTGGGCATCGGCACCACCGTCTGCGTCGAGCTGCCCGACGGCTGAGCCACCCGCGGGCGCGCCCCGTCAGCGCAGCCCGGTCTTCCGCATCACCTTCAGCGAGACCAGCATCTGCTTGACGTAGGCGTCGTAGGACTGGCCGGGCTGGGCGCCCATGACCTGCTTCTTCAGCACGCCGACGTTCTGCACGTCGGTGTACTTCAGCAGGCCCTGGTCGCCGTGCCGGGCGCCGACGCCCGACTGCTTCACGCCGCCCGACGGCGTCCCCTTCGAGGCGTACGCCGTCGCGAGGATGTCGTTGATGTTGACGTTGCCCGACTGGATCCGCCGCCCGACCGCCTCGGCGGCCGCGAGGTCGCTGCCCCACACCGAGGCGTTGAGGCCGTAGTCGGTGTCGTTGGCGAGGCCGACCGCCTCGTCGACGGTGCGGTAGCGGTGCAGCGCGACGACGGGGCCGAAGGTCTCGCAGGAGCCGGCGAGCATGTCCTGCGTGACGCCCTCGAGGACCGTCGGCTCGAAGAACGCCGGGCCGAGGTCGGGGCGGGCCCGGCCGCCGGTGAGCACGGTGGCGCCCTTGGCGACGGCGTCCTCGACGTGCGAGGCGACCCGGTCGCGGTGGTCGACGGAGACCAGCGACCCGAGCTCGGCCTCGAAGTCGTACGTCGCCCCCATCGTCATGGCCTCGGTGGCGGCGACGAAGGCGTCCTTGAACTCGTCGTAGCGCTGCTCGGGCAGGTAGATCCGCTCGATGTGCATGCAGATCTGGCCGGTGTTGCCGAAGGCGCCGAACAGCGCGCCCTGCACGACGTCGTCCATCCGGGCGTCGGGCAGCACGATCATCGGGTTCTTGCCGCCGAGCTCGAGGCAGCAGCCGATCAGGTTGCGGCCGGCCCGCTCGCCGATCACCCGGCCGGTGGCCGTGCTGCCGGTGAACATCACGTAGTTGGCGTTGTCGATCAGCGTCGGGCCGACGTCGGGGCCCTCGCCGCACACGACCTGGACCAGGCCCCTCGGCAGCCCGGCCTGCTCCAGCAGCGCGATGCCGTAGAGCGGCGACAGCGCGGTCTTGTTGTCCGGCTTGACCACGACGCCGTTGCCGGCGATCAGGGCCGGGATGGCGTCGGAGAGACCGGTGGCGAACGGGAAGTTCCAGGGCGAGATGATCCCGACGACGCCCTTGGGCTGCCGGACCTCGGTGGACGACGACACGAACGGCACCGGGCCGCCGCGCTTGGTCGGCGCCAGCAGCGCCGCGGCGCGCTTGAGGTAGTAGCCCATCACCATCGGCGGGTCGCAGGTCTCCTCGATCGCCATCCGCCGGTTCTTGCCGCTCTCGGCCTGGATCAGGTCGGCGGTCGTGTGCGCGTTGTCCAGGAAGAGCGAGTGCGCCTTCTTGAAGACCTTCAGCCGCTTGGCGAGCGGCCACTGCGACCACTCGCGCTGGACGGTCCGGGACCGCGCGAAGGCCTGCTCGATGTCGGACGGCGTCGACTGCGGCAGCTCGACGAGCACCTCGCCGCTGTAGACCTCGGTGAGCTTCCAGGTGGCGCCGGTGGAGCCCGGCACCCGGGCGACGAGGCGCTCGAGGAGGTCGTCGGTGATCGAGGCTGGCCGGCGCAGGTCACCGGTGACGGTCCGGACCATCAGCGGCCACCGGCCGGACGGCCGAGGATCAGCTCGGAGGCGCGTTCGCCGATCATGATCGACGGCGCGTTGGTGTTGCCCCCGGTGATGGACGGCATGATCGAGGCGTCGGCCACGCGCAGGCCCTCGACGCCCCGCACCCTGAGCTCGGGGTCGACCACCGCGAGCTCGTCGACGCCCATCCGGCAGGTGCCGACGCCGTGGTAGACCGAGGTCGCGCGGTTGAGGATGGCCTGGCGCAGGTCGGACCCGCGCACGTCGGCGCCGGGATGGATCTCGCTCTTCACCGACCCGCCGAACGCCGCCGCGCCCATGATCTCGCGGACCGTCTCGGTGCCCTCGGTGAGCAGGTCGAGGTCGGCGGAGTCGGACAGGTAGCCGAAGTCGATCAACGGCGTCGCCGCCGGGTCGGCCGAGGCCAGCCGCAGGGTGCCGCGGCTGCGCGGGTAGATCAGGGTGGTGAGCACGGTGAGCGCCGGGCGCGGGTCGACGTCGTGCCGGATCGGTGCGTCCTGGTTGGGCGAGACGTAGGCCCACGGCAGCAGGTGCAGCTGGAGGTCGGGGACGCCGCGGGTGGCCTGCGAGGTCTGCAGGAACGCCACCGCCTCGAACACCGAGTTGGCCAGGAACGTCGACGCCGGCCGCACCACCTCCTTGGCGATGCCCTTGCCGAAGAAGAAGGCGTTGCCGCGCAGGGTGGACGACGTCGCGTGGAAGGTCAGCGCGTGGAACAGGTGGTCGTGCAGGTTGT
Organism: uncultured Actinomycetota bacterium; assembly: GCA_963834285.1. Lineage (GTDB taxonomy): Bacteria > Actinomycetota > Actinomycetes > Propionibacteriales > Nocardioidaceae > Nocardioides. Next base: position 90,534 of record CAWIAZ010000015.1, read on the forward strand.
CGCCGACCGGCAGGTCGGACACCACGTCGATCCCGTGGTCGCGCAGGTGCTGGGCGTGGCCGATCCCGGAGAGCATCAGGATCTGCGCCGAGCCCACGAAGCCCGCGGACAGGACGACCTCCTTGGCCGCCCGGACCACGCGGGTCGAGCCGTCCTTGTCGCGCACCTGGACGCCGGTGGCGCGGCCGCCCTCGATGACGACCCGGGTGACCAGCACCTCCGACTGCAGCTGCAGGCTGCGCGGGGCGAGGTGGTGGATGTAGCCGCGGGAGGCGCTGTAGCGCAGGCCGTCGGCGGCGTTCTGCTGCATCCGGCTCACCCCCTCCTGCGACTCGCCGTTGTAGTCGTCGAGGACCTTGACGCCGAGGGTGTCCGCGGTCGCCTCGAGGAACTGCAGCGAGCCCTCCTGCGGCGCCTTGTTGCGGGTGACCCGGATCGGGCCGCCCGAGCCGCGGAAGTCGTTCTCGCCGTCCTCGAAGTCCTCCATCCGCTTGTAGGAGGCGTTGACGGAGTCGGCGTCCCAGCCGGCGTTGCCCTCGGCGGCCCAGTCGTCGAAGTTGGCGCGGTTGCCGCGCACGTAGACCATGCCGTTGATCGAGCTGGACCCGCCGACGACCTTGCCCCGCGGCACCGGCATCCGGCGGTCGAGCAGGTGCTTCTGCGGCACCGAGTAGTAGCCCCAGTCGACGGTCTTCTTGATCTGCGGCACCGCGTGCATCGGACCGATCATCCCGGGCTTCTTCACCAGGAACTGCTCGTCGCTCTTGCCGGCCTCGAGCACGATCACGCTCGCGCCCGACTCCGCCAGCCGGCCGGCCACGGCCGCTCCGGCACTGCCGGAGCCGACCACCACGTAGTCGGCCTCGTTGCGGTAGCCGTCCCGCTTCGCACGCTTCGCCATGGCCGAACTGTAACCTGTTCTAGTTTGCTCCGTACAGGTCTGACCGAGACGATGTGCAGCGTGAAGATCCTCTCGATCCAGTCCTCGGTCGCCTACGGCCACGTCGGCAACTCCGCGGCCGTCTTCCCCCTCCAGCGGCTGGGTCACGAGGTGTGGCCGGTCAACACCGTGCACTTCTCCAACCACACCGGGTACGGCGACTGGCGCGGACCGCTGCTCGCGCCCGACGACGTGGCCGCGGTGATCGACGGGATCGACGACCGCGGGGTGCTCGGCCAGGCCGACGCCGTCCTCTCGGGCTACCAGGGCGACCCGGCCGTCGGCGCCGTCGTCCTCGACGCCGTCGCGCGGGTCAAGGCGGCCAACCCGGACGCCGTCTACTGCTGCGACCCCGTGATGGGCGACGTGGGGCGCGGCATGTTCGTGCGGCCGGGCATCCCCGAGTTCATGCGCGACCAGGTGGTGCCCGCGGCCGACGTGATCACCCCCAACCACTTCGAGCTCGACTTCCTGGCCGGCCGCACCACCCGCACGCTCGACGAGGTGCTCGAGGCGGTCGACGTCGTCCGCGCCACCGGGCCGCGCGACGTGCTGGTCACCAGCGTCGTGACCGGCTCGCGCCAGGCCTCCCCCTCCGAGGAGTCCGGCACGATCGAGGTCCTCGCCGTCTCCGACGCCGGCGCGTGGATCGTCTCCACCCCGCTGCTCCCGATCACGCCCAACGGCTGCGGCGACCTCACCGCGGCGCTCTACCTCGCCCACCTGCGCACCAGCGGATCACCGGCCGTCGCGCTGTCGGCCACCGCCTCGTCGGTCTTCGCCGTGCTCGAGACGACGCTGGCCGCCGGCACCCGCGAGATCCAGCTCGTCGCCGCGCAGGACGCCATCGCCGACCCCGGCGAGCGGTTCGAGGTACGTCGGCTCCGCTAGCCCACTCGGCTGCGGCCAGGTGGTTTCGTGGCTGCGCGACCTCCTCGCGCCTCAACCACCGGCAGCGCCGCGCTGGTTGAGGTGCGAGCGGAGCGAGCCACGAAACCACCACCCCGCCGTCCGCTGGGACCCGTATCGACGGGCCCACCGGGTCTCACACCTTCAGCTTCATCAGGTGCTTCCACAGCTGGGGGTTGACCTGCTCGTCGACGAAGGCCTGGGCCGCGGGCTCAGCGCGCGGTCCTTGCCCTCGACCTTCTCGACGTAGACCTCGCGGGCGGCGGCGAACGACGCCTCGACCTCGGGGGCGAACTCCAGCCCGAGCCAGTCGAGGACCCGACGGAGACTGCCGGCCTCGGGGTCGCCGTAGAGGTCGGTGTACTCGATGACGGCGACCTGGTCGGGCCGCTCCCGGCGGGCGCGGCGGATGCGGGTGTTGTTGCGGTTCCAGGCGGCGATCGCCCGTTCGCTGTTGAGGCGCTCGGGCCAGTTGACGTCGGAGGCGCGCTGCGCGCGGGCGTCCCACGAGGCGGCGACGTGGCCGGCCTCGCGCACGATGCAGACGAACCGGGCGTCGGGCAGCGACTCCCAGATGCCGTCCATCCGGGCCACGGTCATCTTGTCGCCGACGTACGCGGCGTCGTCGAAGCGCTCCCGCTGCTTGGCGTAGTAGGTCTCCCACCGCGGGTCGACGTCGGGGCGGATGTTGGTGAGCTCGTCGCCGAAGTCGAGGAAGCGGTCGCGCTGCAGCAGCGCCGGCGTGAGCTCGTCGAGCCGGTTGGCCCACAGCGCCTTGAACCGCTCCATCCCCATCACCACGCGCGGGTGGTCGGAGAAGATCTCGGCGAGGGCGGTGGTGCCCGAGCGTCCGACGCCGACGAGGAAGAGCGGGGTCGGACCAGGCATGGAGCGATCCTAGCGAGGCCCGGTCCGGGCCTGAGCGGAGCCGGTGACAGGAGTCGAACCCGCGACATCTTCTTTACAAGAGAAGCGCTCTACCAACTGAGCTACACCGGCGTGCGCTGCCGCGGCAGCGCGCGCCAATGCTAGACGAGCCGAACGGCGCTCAGCTCATCCCGCCGTCGAAGGCGAGGATGGAGCCGGTGATCATCCGCGCCTCGGGCGAGGCCAGGTAGACGATGGCCGAGCCGATCTCGGCGGGGGTGATCGCCGGGCCGGGCAGCATCATCATCAGCCGGTCGAAGAGCCGCGGGTCGAGGCCGTCGGGCATGATCGTGGCGACGTGCGACACCATCGCGGTGTCCACCGTGCCGGGGCAGACCGCGTTGACGCGGATGCCCGCGGGCGAGAGCTCCAGGGCCAGGGCCTTGGTCAGCTGGGTCAGGCCGCCCTTCGCGGCGGCGTACGCGACGGCGTAGGGCTGGGAGACGTTGCCGGCGACCGAGGAGACGTTGACGACGTTGCCGCCGCAGGCCCGCAGGTAGGGCATCGCCGCCTGGATGAGCATGAACGGACCCTTCAGGTCGACCGCGTGCACACGGTCCCACTCGGCGTCGGTGATCTGCTCGAAGTGGCCGAACTGCACGATGCCGGCCACGTTGGCCAGGACGTCGATCCGTCCGTGCCGCGCGCAGACCTCGATCGCCGCGTCGACGGCCGCTCGGTCACCGACGTTGCACTCGACGTACTCGACGCCGTCGGGCACGGTGTCGACGATGTCGAGCCCGAACACCGTGGCCCCCTGGTCGCGGAAGAGCTCGGCGGTGGCGTGCCCGATGCCGGAGGCGGCGCCGGTGATCACCACGACGCGGGGGGTCTGCTGGTCGTCCATGGCGGGAACGTACCACCGAACTAGAACAGGTTCTAGATTATCAAGAACTTGAAGCATGCTTGAAGTTGAGCCAGGGTGGACCGATGGTGACGATGCTGACGATGGGCGAGCTCGCGCACCGGTCGGGCGTGACGACCAGCGCGGTGCGCTTCTACGAGTCGCGCGGGCTGATCCGCTCCGAGCGGACGACCGGCAACCAGCGGCGCTACCCGCAGTCGACGCTGCGCCGGATCGCGTTCGTGCGCACCGCGCAGCGGATCGGGCTCTCGCTCGACGAGATCGGCGAGGCGCTGGCCACGCTGCCCGACAACCGCACCCCCACCAAGGCCGACTGGCACCGGCTGAGCCGTGCCTGGCGTCCGCGCCTCGACGAGCAGATCCGCCGGATCGAGCTGCTGCGCGAGCGTCTCGACGGCTGCATCGGCTGCGGGTGCCTCAGCCTGCGCAGCTGCCGCCTGGTCAACCCCGGCGACGAGCTGGCGCCGCTCGGCCCTGGACCGGTCCGCCTGGAGCCGTGAGGCGGCGCCTCTAGGGTGGCGGCGTGGCACTCCACATCGTCGCCAACCGTCCCGACCCGGCGCTGCTCACGCTGCCGTGGTCGACCCCGCTCGAGGAGTGGACCGACGAGTACGTCGTGCCCCTGCCGCGCGGGCTCTCCCGGCACGTGGTGCGGATCGTGCGGCTGCGCGACCGCACGTACGCCGTCAAGGAGACCGTGCGAGGACATCGCGTTCCGCGAGTACCGGCTGCTGCGCGACCTGCACCGGCTCGGACTGCCCGCGGTGCTGCCGATGGGCGTGGTCACCGGACGCGTCGACGCCGACGGCGAGGAGCTGCCGGCCGCGCTGCTCACCGAGCACCTGACGTTCTCGCTGCCCTACCGCAGCCTGTTCGCGCACGGCATGTCCGGCGACAACCTGCCGTCGCTGATCGACGCGCTCGTGGTGCTGCTGGTGCGGCTGCACCTCACGGACTTCTACTGGGGCGACGTGTCGTTGTCGAACGTGCTCTTCCGCCGCAGCGCGGGCGGGTTCTCGGCGTACCTCGTCGACGCCGAGACCGGCGAGCTCAAGTCGACCCTGTCGCCCAGCCTGCGCGAGCACGACCTGACCGTCGCCACCGAGAACGTCTTCGGCGAGCTGCTCGACCTCCAGGCCAGCGAGGACATCGACGCCGCGGTCGAGGCGCACACGATCGTCGAGCTGCTCGAGACGCGCTACCACGCGCTGTGGGACGAGCTGACCAGCGAGGAGCAGTTCGGCGCCGACGAGATGTGGCGCATCGAGCGGCGCATCGAGCGGCTCAACGACCTGGGCTTCGACGTCGACGAGCTCGACATCGTCACCGACTTCGACGGCGACCTGGTGCGGATCCAGCCGAAGGTCGTCGAGCTCGGCCACCACCGCCGGGAGCTGCAGGCGCTGACCGGCATGAACGTGGAGGACAACCAGGCCCGGCGGATGCTCAACGACCTCGCGGCCTTCACCGCCCACCACGACCTCGGCCGGGAGGACCGCAACCTCGTGGCCTACCGGTGGCTCACCGAGATCTACGAGCCGGTGATCGCGCTGGTGCCTTCCGAGGCCCGCGGCAAGCTCGAGCCCGCCGAGATCTTCCACGAGATCCTCGAGCACCGCTGGTACCTCTCGGAGCAGGCCGGCGCCGAGATCGACCTCGTCGAGACCGCCCGCGACTACGTCACCACCGTCCTGCCCCACCGCCCCGACGAGGCCGTCACCTCGGCGCCTTCTGGGGAGTGAGGCACCGGGGACGACCAGCGCAGCGGGTTTCGTGGCTCGGGCCTTGGCGGCCCTCACACCTCAACCACCGCGGGTCGCCCCCGGTGGTTGAGGTGCGAGCGCCAGCGAGCCACGAAACCCCTCCGCGACGACCGTCTGCGATGCGGTGACCGGGCCTCGACGCGCCCGTCGCGACCTCGCGGGCTCGGTCGCGGGGCTTGCTCGACCTTCGCTCGCCCACGCCGCGCGCTCGTGCCTCGCGCGCGGCTGCTCGCTCCCTCAGCGCAGCAGGTCGCGCCCGATGACCATCCGCTGGATCTGGTTGGTGCCCTCGAAGATCTGGGTGACCTTGGCGTCGCGGAAGAGGCGCTCGACGGGGTAGTCGCGGGTGTAGCCGTTGCCGCCGAGCACCTGGACGGCGTCGGTGGTCACCCGCATCGCGGCGTCGGTGGCGGTGAGCTTGGCGATGCTGGCCTGCCGGCTGAACGGGCGGCCGGCGTCCTTGAGCCGCGCGGCGTGGAGGTAGGTGGCGCGGGCGCGCTCGACCTCGGCCGCCATGTCGGCCAGCAGGAACTGCAGCCCCTGGTTGTCGCCGATCGGCCGGCCGAACTGCTGCCGCTCGCCGGCGTAGGCGACCGAGTACGCCAGCGCGGCCTGGGCGATGCCGGTGGCCACGGCCGCGATGCCGAGCCGGCCGGCGTCGAGCGCGGAGAGCGCGACCTTCATGCCCGCGCCCTCCTCACCGATCCGCTGCGCGGCCGGGATGCGCGCACCGTCGAAGAGCACCTGCGTGGTCGGGTCGCAGTGCAGGCCCATCTTCTTCTCCGGCGCACCGAAGGACATGCCGGGCGTGCCGTCGGGGACGATGAACGCCGACAGCCCGCGCTTGGGGTCCTCGGAGGTGCGGGCGAACAGGATGTAGTAGTCGGCGCAGGAGCCGTTGCTGATCCACTGCTTGGTGCCGGTGACGACGTACTCGTCGCCCTCGCGCACCGCCTTGGTGCGGATGCCGCTGACGTCGGAGCCGGCCTGCGGCTCGGAGAGGCAGTAGGCGCCGAGCCAGTCGCCGCTGAGCATCCGCGGCAGCCACTCGGCGCGCTGCTCGTCGGAGGCGTTGGTCAGCACCACGCCGGCCGTCAGGCTGTGCACGCTGGTGCCCACGCCCACGCTGGGCCAGGCGGTCGCGATCTCCTCGACGACCTGGAGGTAGACCTCGTAGGGCTGCGCCCCGCCCCCGTGCTCCTCCGGGAAGGGCAGGCTGAGGAGTCCGGACTTGCCGAGCAGCGCGTACGCCGCCGCAGGGAACTCGCCCCGCTCCTCGGCCTCGTCCACCTCGGGCGCGAGCTCGCGCTCGCAGATGTCGCGGGTCAGGCCGAGCAGCGCCTCGGCATCCTCGCCGGGCACGAGTCGGTCCACTGTGGTCGCCACCGGTCCAGCCTACGACCGGCGCCAGGACCGCGGGTCAGGAGGAGGGCTCGTCGCTCGGCTGCCCGCTCGGCTGCCCGCTCGGCCCGCCGGTCGGCTCAGGGGGTCGGGGGTCGGACCGATCGCGGGGTCGGGCCCGCTCCCGGTCTCCTCCTCGGGTGCCCCGTCGACCTCCTCGTCGGGGGCCTCGTAGGTGAGCTCGACGTAGTCGCCCACGTCGAAACGGCCGTTGGTCTGCAGCAGCACCGGCTGGATGCCCACCGGACGGCCCTCGTCGTCGTAGGTCAGCAGGCTGACCTGGGCGGCGCGGCGCAGCTTGCTCCCGATCGCGATCGCGTACGCCGCTCCGCCGGTCGTGCCGGTCGTGTAGGAGTAGCCGACGACGTCGTCGTCGCCGACGACCGCGGTCGGTCCCTCCTGGACGTGCAGGTGCCCACCGACGACCAGGTCCGTGCAGCCGCGCTCGAGCGCCTCGTCGCCGAGGTTGGGGTCGTGGACCAGGATCGTGGTGACCCGGTCGCCCTCCTCGTCGGCCGCGCAGGCCGCGTCGGCCAGGCGGGTGCCGACCTCCGCGAAGGACAGGCCCCCCTCGTCGCGCCACGTGCCGAGGCCGCTGGAGCGCGGGTCGGGCACCCCGAGCAGCCGGGAGCCCCCGGGGCCGTCGACGACCTCGCCGTCGAGCATCGTCCAGCCGAGGTCGGCGAGGTAGGCGCCGACGAAGTCGCCGTGGTCGTGGTTGCCGGCCACCGCCCAGCGGCCGTCGAGGTCCTTGAACGCCGCGTCGAGCGAGTCGAGCGAGAAGCCCTCCCAGGGGGACCCGGTGGAGGTGTCGTCGCCGGCGTCGAAGACGGCGGTGGCGCCCGCCTGGTCGGCGAGGGCGCGGGCGACGGCGTCCATGCCGATGTTGTCGTGGCGGTCGGAGACGAGCGCCACGACGGTCTCCCCCTCCTCGGGGGTGCGCAGCTCGACGTCCAGGGCGTTCTCGGCGGCCGTCTCGTAGAACCGGAGGCTGCGGTCGTAGGTGTCGACCGCGCTCTGGACGAGCCGGCGCACCTCGACCGTGGTGGCGCTGCTCAGGATCTCGGCGCCGCGCACCTCCTCGGGCACCGTCACCTCGGGCCCGATGAACTCCTGCAGCGGGATCCAGGAACGCTCGCTCTCGACCGTCTCCGCGTCCGGCTCCCACGGCGCCCACAGGACGACCCCCGCGAGCACCAGGACCAGGCCTCCGGCCACGCCCTTGCGCGAGAGGAGCCGGCGGGGCAGCTCTCGCCGTCGCACCGGTCCGACCACCCACCACAGCAGCAGCGGGGCGAACCCCAGGACCGCCCCCCGCATGGCAGCGGCGACGGCCATGTCCTCGACGGCAGCCTCGACCTTCGTGACCGGACCCTCGGGCTGGCTGGCGATGAACGCGTAGCGCTGCACCAGCTCCTCGGTGGAGCCGACGTCGGTCTTGCCGAGCTGGACCTCGACGCCGAACGGCAGGCCGGAGTCGATCCGCAGGTCGGGCAGCACGGGCCCGGTGGTCAGCACCACCCGCCCGCTCAGCGTCGGCGAGACGATGGCGTCGTGGCTGGCGACCGTGACGGTGCGGCTGCTGCCGAGGAACAGCACGACGGTGCAGACCACCGCGAAGCCCAGCCACACCACGACGTGCGCGGTGTGGCCGACGAGCCTCCAGTGCCTGCTCAGCGACGTGCCTCGGCGATCGCGTAGAGCACGACCGAGGCGGCCACCCCGGCGTTGAGGGACTCGACCTGGTTGGCCATCGGGATCGAGACCAGCTGGTCGCAGGTCTCGGCGACCAACCGGGAGAGCCCGCCGCCCTCGGCCCCGACCACCACGACCAGCGGGCCGTCGGCCAGGTCGAGGTCGGGCAGCGAGACGTCGCCGTCGGCGGCGAGCCCGATGACCATGCAGCCGGCGTCCTGGTAGGCCTTCAGCTGGCGCACGAGGTTGACGGTCTGCGCGACGGGGATCCGGGCCGCGGCCCCGGCGGAGGTCTTCCAGGCGCTGGCGGTCATGCCGGCCGCCCGGCGCTCGGGCAGGACGACGCCGTGCGCGCCGAAGCCGGCGGCGCTGCGGACGACGGCGCCGAGGTTGCGCGGGTCGGTGATCGAGTCGAGGGCGACCACGAGGGGCGGCTCGCCCATCTCGGCCGCACGGTCGAGAAGGTCGTCGGGGTGGGCGTACTCGAAGGCCGGGATCTTGGCGGCGAGGCCCTGGTGCACGGCACCGTCGGTGAGCCGGTCGAGCTCACCCTTGCTGACCTCGAGCAGGCTGATGCCCTTGTCGGCGGCCAGCGCGAACGCCTCCCGCAGCCGGCCGTCGCGCTCGGCGCCCTCGGCGACGTAGACGCCGGTGATCGGCACGCCCTCGCGCAGCGACTCGACCACGGAGTTGCGTCCGGCGATCCACTCGGCGCTGCCCGACTTGCGCTTGGGGCGCGCGGACTGGGCCCGCTGCTCGCGCACGGCCTTGTAGACCTTGTGGTTGGGGCGGTCCTTCGCCTTCGGCGTCGGGCCCTTGCCCTCGAGGCCACGCTTCACGCGGCCCCCGGAGCCGGCGGTGGGCTTCTTGCTGGACTTGCGGATCGCGCCCTTGCGGCTTGAGTTACCTGGCACGGTAGTTCCTTCGTCGGTGGTCGAGGAGTGAGCGGAGCGAACGTCTCGGGACGGTCATCTAGCTGAGGCTCCACTTGGGGCCGGTGGGGGTGTCCTCCACCTCGATGCCGGCCGCCTTGATCTGGTCGCGGAGCAGGTCTGCGCGGGCGAAGTCCTTCTCGGCCCGAGCCTGCGCCCGCTGCTCCAGGAGCCCGCCCACCAGGGCGTCGACCGCCTCGGTGAGCCGGGCGTCGGTGCCGCCCGTGCCGCCCCAGGCAGGGTCGGCGGGGTCGAGCCCGAGGACGTCGAGCATGGCGCGGACCGAGGCCGCGGTGCCGCGCAGCGCCGGGCTGTCGCCCTCGCTGAGCAGCTTGTTGCCCTCCCGGACGACCTCGTGGATCGCGCCGACCGCGGCGGGGGTGCCGAGGTCGTCGTCCATGGCCCCGACGAAGTCGGCGCACGGCATCCCGTTGCCGGGGCGCTCACCGAGCACGTCGTCGACGCGGTCGAGGAAGCCCTCGATCCGGCGGTAGGCGAGCGCGGCGTCCTCGAGCGCCTCGAAGCTGAACTCCACGTGGCTGCGGTAGTGGGCCGAGACGAGGTAGTAGCGCAGCTCGACGCCGCGGTAGGTCTCCAGCACGCTGGGGATGGCCAGCGAGTTGCCGAGCGACTTGCTCATCTTCTCGCCGGCGGTGGTGATCCAGGCGTTGTGCATCCAGTACGACGCGAACGGGCGGCCGGCCGCGCGCGACTGCGCCTGCTCGTTCTCGTGGTGGGGGAAGCGCAGGTCGACGCCGCCGCCGTGGATGTCGAACGCGGGACCGAGGTACTTGCCGGCCATGGCCGAGCACTCGATGTGCCAGCCGGGGCGGCCGCGACCCCAGGGGCTGGGCCACGCCGCGGTGGCCGGTTCGCTCGGGCTTGTGGCCCTTCCAGAGCGCGAAGTCGCGGGGGTCGCGCTTGCCGCGCGGGTCGGCGTCGCCGGCGGGCTCCATGTCGTCGAGGCCCTGCCGGGTCAGCTCGCCGTAGTCGGCCCAGGACCGGACGTCGAAGTAGACGTCGCCCGACCCGTCGTCGGCGGGGTAGGCGTGGCCGCGGGTGATCAGCTCGCCGATCAGCTCGAGCATCTCGGGCACGTGCCCGGTGGCCGCGGGCTCGTAGGTGGGCGGGTCGACGTTGAGCGCGGTGTAGGCGCGGTCGAGCTCGCGGTGCATCGTGTAGGCGAGGTTGAACCAGCTGCGGCCCTGCTCGGCCGACTTGGCCAGGATCTTGTCGTCGATGTCGGTGACGTTGCGGATGAACGTGACGTCGTGGCCGACGTGGCTGAGCCACCGCCGCAGCACGTCGAAGTTGACCGCCGAGCGCACGTGGCCCACGTGCGGCTCCGACTGCACCGTCAGACCGCAGACGTAGACGCTCGCCCTGCCCTCCTCGAGGGGGACGAAGTCGCGCACCTCGCGCGTCGCGGTGTCGTACAGCCGGAGAGTCACGCACCCAAGTCTAGGGACGGACCACGCCCATCCCGCTTTCCCGGGCGCCCGCGAGCCGAACCTGTGACGGAAGTGACGGTGTGACTACCCTGGTCCGATGCGTACGCTCCCCTTCCTCGCCGCGGCCCTGAGCGGCGCGCTGCTCGGCATCGTCCCCGTGGCGCGCCGCGACCTCGGCGACCGTCCGCCGAGGCCGCGGCTGCCACGGCGGTCGCCGCCGAGGCTCCCCCGGCGCGGGCGACGCGGGGGCGCCCGGCCGATCGCCTACCACCCAGTGGGACGGCGGCGCCCAGTGGCGCACCGGCAGCTTCTCCGGGGTCCGGGTCAAGCGCAGCCGGCTGGTGCTCCGCCAGCCCAGCAGCACCCGGCGCTACGGCGGCCGCACCTACGAGCAGGGCATCTGGAGCTCGCCGTGGGTCGGCACGCGGTTCGGGCTCACCGAGCTGATCCCGTCCTGGTCGGCGGTCACCCCGCACGACAGCTGGGTGGAGGTCCGGGTGCGCGGCCGCGACGCCACGGGCCGCACCTCGAGCTGGGACGTGCTGGCACGGTGGACGTCGGGCGACGTGCACCTGCTGCGGCGCACGAAGTCGGGCCAGGCCGACGACCTCGCCCGGGTCAACGTCGACACCTGGCAGGCCGCCGAGCCCGACGGGTTCACCTCCTACCAGGTGCGGGTCCAGCTGCTGCGCCGCGCCGGCACCCGGGCCTTCCCCAGCGTCGACGCCGTGGGCGCGGTGGCCTCGCGGCTGCCCTCCGGTCCGGTGGCGACCTCGGCGCCGGGTCCGGGACGGGGCCGGGTGCTCGACCTGCCGCGCTACTCCCAGATGGTGCACCGCGGCCACTACCCCGCCTGGGGCAACGGCGGCGAGGCGTGGTGCTCGCCCACGTCGGTCTCGATGGTGCTGGGCTACTACGACTCCCTCCCGGCGTCCGCCAGCTATCGCTGGGTGCCGTCGGGTCACACCGACCCGTGGGTCGACTACGCCGCGCGGATGACCTACGACTCGTCCTACCGCGGCACCGGCAACTGGGCGTTCAACACCGCCTTCGCGGCACCGCGGGTCGGCAAGGCGTTCGTGACGAGGCTGCGGTCGCTGCGCGAGGCGGAGACCTTCATCGCCGCCGGCATCCCGCTCGTCGCGTCGATCTCGTTCGGCTCCGGGGAGCTCTCCGGCGCGCCGATCTCCGCCTCCAACGGCCACCTGCTGGTGATCGCGGGCTTCACCCGCAGCGGGGACGTGGTGGTCAACGACCCCGCCGCGACCACGCGGCGGGGCGTGCGCCGCACCTACGACCGCGCCGAGTTCGAGGACGCCTGGCTGCCGACGTCGGGCGGCACCGTCTACGTCGTCCGCGACGGCGCGCACCCGCTCCCCGGCGGCCAGCACACCAACTGGTAGCCGGCCCCGGCCCGGGGCGGCCGTTCAGCCGGCGCTGAAGCCGACCTCGTGCAGCCCGGTGGCGCCGTCGGGCAGCACGTCGCGCTCGACGCTGGTCTGCACGAGGCCGTCCTTGTCGGTGGCGCGCACCCGGACGACGTGGTCGCCGGGGTCGACGTCCACCTCGGCCCGCCACTGCACCCAGGTGTCGTCGTTGGGCGTCGTCACCGAGGACCGCGGGTTGCCAGGAGCCGCCGTCGACCGCGACCTCGACCGCGGAGATGCCGGTGTGCTGCGACCACGCGGCGCCGGCGACGACCACGGTGCCGGCCTCGACGCCCTCGCCCGACGACGGGACGTCGACCCGGGAGGCCATCTTGACCGGGCCGCGCTCGCCCCAGCCGCGCTCGGTCCAGTACGCCGTGATGTCGCTGAACCTCGTGACCTCCCAGTCGACGACCCACTTGCAGGCCGAGACGTAGCCGTAGAGGCCGGGCACGATCGTGCGCACCGGGAAGCCGTGGTCGAGCGGCAGGGGACGACCGTTCATGGCGACGGCGAGCATCGCGTTGCGGTCGGGGTCGAGCAGCGCCTCGACGGGGGTGCCGCAGGTCCAGCCGTCCTCGGAGGTCTGCAGGACGGCGTCGGCGGCCGGGTCGACGCCCGCCTCGGCGAGCAGGTCGGCGATCTTGATGCCGCTCCACCACGCGTTGCCGATCAGGTCGCCGCCGACGTCGTTGGACACGCAGTTGAGGGTGATCCAGCGCTGCAGGACCTCGCGGGCGACGAGGTCGGAGTAGGTGAGGGTGATCTCGCGGTCGACCATGCCGTGGATGCGCAGCGTCCACTCCTGCGGGTCGATCGCGGGCCGCACGATCGCGGTGTCGATCAGGTAGAAGTCGTCGTTCGGGGTCATCCAGGGCGGCACCCCCTCGACGCCGATCCGCGCCCCGACGGGCACGGCCGGCTGGGTGACCGCCGGGAGGCGCAGCAGCCGGCGGGTCTCCTCCACGCGCCCGGCGTCCGCCGCCGACCAGACGGCCGACGAGCCCGAGCACCGCGGCGACGCCGAGCACGGAGCCGGCGCCGACCAGGAAGCCGCGCCGGGACGCCGCGGTCGGGCCGTCGCCGTCCGGGGTCTCCGGGGAGCCCTCGTCCCGGCGCAGCGGGGCGCCGACCGCGGACAGGACGCCCACCCAGGTCACGTAGCCCACGAGCACCGGGACCAGGCTGGTCGCCGTCGTCCCGGCCACGGACAGCACCGCGACGGCACCGACCACGGCCAGCACGCCGTAGCCGACGGCCGGAGCCCACCAGGCCCGCGCCGCGAGCCGACCGATGCCGCCGAAGACCAGCACCACGACCAGCAGGATGCCGCCGACGAGCAGCGGCTTGTCGGCGGTGCCGACCAGCCCGATGGCCACCTCGGCGACGGGGTCCGGGGGTCAGCCGGATGACCAGGTCGGCCACCGCGACCACCGGCGCCTCGCGGATCGAGAGCACCGACGCGGTCAGATAGCTGGTCGCCAGGCCCGCCACACCGGCGACGACGCCGGCGAGCGCCCATCTGCCACGAGAGTTCTCCACATCAGCAAGTGTGACTCAGGCATGATGCGGCAGTGAATCCGTCACCCCTGGGCACCCCGTTCCGCACCGGCATCGGCACCGACGTGCACCGGCTCGAGGACGGCGTCCCGATGGCGCTGGGCGGGCTCACGTGGCCGGAGGAGCCGCGCGGCCTGGCCGGTCACTCCGACGGTGACGTGGCCGCCCACGCCATCTGCGACGCGCTGCTCTCGGCCGCCGGGCTCGGCGACCTCGGCTCCAACTTCGGCACGTCCGAGCCGCAGTGGGCGGGGGCCAGCGGCGTCGCGCTGCTCACCGAGACCGCCGCCCGGGTGCGCGCCGCCGGGTATGACGTCGGCAACGTTGCCGTGCAGATCATCGGCAACCGGCCTAAGGTCGGTCCGCGTCGCACCGAGTCCGAGGCCGCACTGAGTGCCCCGATCGGTGCCCCCGTCTCCCTGTCGGCCACCACCACCGACGGGCTGGGGCTGACCGGCCGAGGTGAGGGCGTCGCCGCCATCGCCACGGCGCTGATCGTCACCCGCCCCCCTGGAGGAGACAGCCCCCCGTGAAGACCTTCGACGGCCTCGACCTGCACGTCACGACCCACGGCCCCGAGCACGCCCCCCTCACCGTGGTGCTCGGGCACTGCTGGACCGCGGACAGCGCCGACTGGCACTACCAGGTGCGCGACCTGCTGACCGAGTACGGCCACGACATCCGGATCCTGACCTGGGACCACCGCGGCCACGGCCGCTCCCAGGCCGCTCCCGAGCGCGACTGCACGATCACCCACCTGGCGCGCGACCTGGGCGACCTGATCGACGCCCACGCCCCCGCCGGCCGGCTGGTCCTGGCCGGCCACTCCATCGGCGGGATGACGATGATGGCGCTGGCCGAGGAGCGGCCCGACCTGGTCTCCCGCGTCGACGGGCTGCTCTTCGTCTCCACGTCGTCCGGCCGCCTCGACACCGTCACCCTCGGCCTCCCCGAGACGGGGCAGCTGGTGAAGGCGCAGATCCCGCGGGTGCTCGCGATCCGGGCCCGGCTGCACTCGCGTTCCCGACGGCGCCGCTCGCCGGGCATCGAGCGCCAGGTCGTGACCCGCTTCCTCTTCGGCGAGCCGGCGCGCCCCCGCGACGTCGGCCTCGTGGTCGACCAGCTGATCAACTGCCCGCCCGCCACCATGTCCGGCTTCTACCGCGACTGCATGCGGCACGAGCGCACGGCCGCGCTGGCGGCGTACGACGGGATCCCGACCGTGGTGCTGGTCGGCAGCGCCGACCTGCTCACCCCGCCCCGCCACGCCCGCCGGATCGCCGGCGCCGTCCGCGGGGCCCGCCTGGTCGTGTGCCCCCGCGCGGGCCACATGCTCCCGCTCGAGCGCCCGCGGCTGGTCTCCGACGAGCTCGTCGCGCTCGTCGACCAGGCCCTCCCCCTGGCCTCGGGCTCCCGGATCGCCTGACGTCGGCGGGTGACGCCGAGCCGGGTGGCTGCCGCGGCGCGTCCCACCGGGGCCGAGGGGTCAGACCGCGACGGACCTGCGGTGCCCGACGAGCACGACGCCCTCGAGCACCCTCACGTCGTACGCCGGCACGCTGACGTGGTGGTCCTCGAGGCAGCGCCCGGTGCGGAGGTCGAAGGCGTGCCGGTGGACGACCGAGGCGACGTAGGGCACGCCGTCGCGGCGACCGACGATCCCGCGGGAGAGCAGCGAGCCCCTCGCGAACGGGTCGTGGTTGCCGAGGGCATACACCTCGTCGCCGAGCCGGAACATCGGCGATCGCCTGCCCGTGCACGAGGGCGTTGACGCCGCGGTCCGTCTCGAGCTCGGCCAGGCGGCACACCGGCTGCCACTCCTCGACCGGTCCGCGTGGCGTCACCCGCAGGAACCTAGGTCGATCGTGTTCGCTCCCTGTTTCGGCGTCGTCACAGTCGTGAGAACGGATCCGGCACGCCGCCCGCTCCCGGCGACCGACGCCGTCCGCCCGTATGCTCCGCCGCGTGCCCGCCGCTGTCGTGATCCTCGCCGCCGGGTCCGGCTCCCGGGTCGGCGCCGACGTCAACAAGGTGCTGCTGCCCCTGGGCGACGCGCCGGTGCTGGCGTGGTCCGTGCGCGACGCGCTCACCCTCGACGACGTACGCCGGGTGGTCGTCGTGGTCCGGGCCGGGGAGGAGGCGACGGTGTCGGACGCCCTGGCGCCGCACCTCGGTGACCGCGAGGTGCTGCTGGTGCCGGGCGGCGAGACCCGGCACGGCTCGGAGGACGCCGCGCTCCGCGGTGCTGGCCGCCGAGATCGAGGCCGGCGCGCTCGACGTCGTGGTCGTCCACGACGGCGCCCGTCCGCTGGCCGGCGCGGCCCTGTTCACCGCCACCATCGAGGCCGCGCGCGCTGCGGGCGGTGCGATCCCCACGGTGCCGCTGCCCCCCGTCGTGCCCCTGCGCCCCGGACTGCACGGGGTGCAGACCCCGCAGGCCTTCCGGGCCGCGCCGCTGCTGGCCGCCTACCGGCAGGCCGCCGCGGACGGGTTCACCGGCACCGACACGGCGAGCTGTCTCGAGCGGTACGCCGACGTGCGGGTCGTCTCGGT
Source organism: uncultured Actinomycetota bacterium (assembly GCA_963834285.1). Lineage (GTDB taxonomy): Bacteria > Actinomycetota > Actinomycetes > Propionibacteriales > Nocardioidaceae > Nocardioides. Next base: position 106,957 of record CAWIAZ010000015.1, read on the forward strand.
GCCGGGCAGCCCGCGCAACACGAAGATCACCTACCCCGAGGACCTGCCGGCGGTCGCGCGGCTGGCGGCGACTACGGCGTGGTGAGCGCGGCCAGCACCTCGACGTCCTCGAGGTCGGTGACCCGGCGGGCGGAGGCGGGCGCCTCCACGTAGTCGATCGGGAAGCGCGCCGCCAGGGCGGTCACCAGCTCGGCGAAGTCGAGCGAGGGCAGCGAGCCGAGCGCGGCCACGACCCTCGCGGGGAGCACGATCGGCGAGGCGACGGCGCGCAGCGTCTCGCGGTCGACGGTCTCGCCGACGACGCCGTCGTCCACCACCTTGACGGTGTCGGTGACGGGGCGGACCCCCACCACGATCGTGTCCGTCGCCATCGAGCGTCGTACGCAGGAGGTGAGGAACGCGGCCGGGGTCATCGGGCACAGGCTGTCGTGCAGGACGAAGGTCTCCTCCGCCTCGACCACGCCGTCCCACTGCGAGTCGAGGTCGATCGGGGTCACCCCGGCGTCGCCGAGGGCCCAGACCGCGCAGGTCACCAGGGCCTCGCCGTGGATGAGGGCGAACGGCAGCGACCCGCGGTCCTGCTCGAGCACCGCGCCGAGGGCGGGCTCGTCCTCGCCCAGCCCCTCGTCGGCCAGCGCGTCGTCGGGTGCCACGTCCGGCTCCGCGTCCGTTCCGTCGTCCAGGCTCATGAGGGCAGCGTAGGGCGTCCGGGCGCGACGACGGCCCCCAGAAACGTTCCTGGGGGCCGTCGTCGTCAGCCTGGTGTCGTCAGTGACGACCGGGGTCAGCTGGCGAGGACCTCGTCGAGCATGGTCTCGGCCTTGTCCTCGTTGGTGTGCTCGGCCAGGGCCAGCTCGGAGACGAGGATCTGGCGCGCCTTGGCCAGCATCCGCTTCTCCCCGGCCGACAGACCGCGGTCGCGCTCGCGACGCCACAGGTCGCGCACGACCTCCGAGACCTTGTTGACGTCGCCGCTGTGCAGCTTCTCCAGGTTGGCCTTGTAGCGGCGCGACCAGTTGGTCGGCTCCTCGACGTGCTCGGCGCGGAGGATGTCGAAGACCTTCTCGAGCCCGATCTTGTCTACCACGTCGCGTACGCCGACCAGGTCCAGGTTGCACGCGGGGACGCGCACGACCAGGTCCTGCTGGGCGACGATGCGAAGGACCAGGTACTCGCGGTCCTCCCCCTTGATCTTCCGGGTCTCGATGTCCTCGATGACCGCGGCCCCGTGATTGGGATAAACAACCGTTTCGCCGACGGTGAAAGTCATATGTGATGAACCCCTTCCTAGGTGTCCATTCTAACACGCGTTCGAACCGGCTCTTTCACCGTTTCCGCAGGTCAGGCCCCTGATCCGGGCTTGACAGGACGCAAATGTTGTGGTGGCGAACCCTTCCGGCGCCGCCCCGGGGCGGCTGGCGGGGCCGGTCACGGGTCACTGCCGGCGGCTCAGCTCGGCGACGTCGCCGGTCACGATCCCGTGCACCCCGGCCTGCTCCAGCCGGCTCCAGGCCGCACGGTCGTTGGTCGTGCGACCGAGGACGGTCCAGCCCGATCCGGCGCAGCGAGGCGACCCGGTCGGCGGTGGCGTCGGCGGCATGGAGGTTGACGCCGCTCAGGGCGCGGAAGGTGCGGGCGAGGTCGTCGGCCTCGGCCCAGCTGTCGGCCAGCGCCTGGGTGCGCAGCTGGGGCGCCACCCGCTCGACGCGCCGCAGGAAGGTGATGTTGCCGGAGAGGAACCGGGCCCGCCCGACGATCCGGCGCTGGGTGACGACGTCGCGCACCCGCCGCAGCCTCCGGTTCGTCCAGCCACCCTCCTTGAGCTCGATCAGCGGCGTGATGCCCGGGTGCCGCCGGAACCACCCGGCCGTGGTGCCCAGGCTCGGGATCCGCTCCCCGCGGACGACGCCGCGGCAGCGGCGCACGATCCACCCCAGGCTCCGGCCACGGACGGTGGCGCCGCGGCAGGTCGTCGTACGACGGAGGCTGTCGTCGTGCATCACCACGAAGCGGCCGTCCTGGGTGACCCGGACGTCGAGCTCGACGCCGCGCGCGCCGGCGCGGACCGCCCGGTTGAAGCTGGCGAGCGTGTTCTCGGTGACCGCGCGGCCCGGGTAGCCGCGGTGCCCGAACACCCGGATGCGGGGTGCAGCGGCAGCGGCCGTGGCAGCGGCCGTGAGCGCCAGCGGGAGCCGCCGGGGAGGTGGCGGGGGCCGCCGCCGGGGACGCGACCGAGGGGGCCGCGGAGGCCATCAGGACGACCAGCAGCGGGGTGATCAGGGCGCGGCCGACCAGGGGCAGGTGCATGTGGGGACCTCCGGCGTGGGGACGGGCGAGGAGTCCCGAGTCTACGGCCGGGGAGCCGTCACCGGCGGTTGCCAGCGCGGATCCCACCTGGCGGCGATAATGTCCGGCATGGCCATCACCCCACGCTGGAAGCGAGCCCCCACGGCCGCCGACGACGGCTCGACCACGGCGCCCGCCCACGCCGGCTCCGGCGCACGCACCCGGGCGCACGCCGCGGCGGGCACGGGCCACGGCCGCGGGACGGCGTCGAGCCCGACGGGCGGCGTGGAGCCGGTCGACCCTCCCACCGCGCCTCCCGACGGACGGCGCGGCCGGGGAGCGGTCTCGGACGACGGCGCGCGCACCGGGCTGCGCGACGCGTGGCCGCTGCTGCTGCTGCGCGCGGCGCACCCGAAGCAGGCCGTCGTCACCGCGCTGGGGCTGGCCGCGGCGGCAGCGCTGTCGGGTCGAGCCGCCCGCGAGGTGCTGGTCGTGCTGGTGACGGTCCTGGTCGGGCAGGCCATCCTCGGGTGGCACAACGACCTGGTCGACCGGGTCCGCGACGCCCGGCACGTCACGCCCGGGAAGCCCGTGGCCGACGGTCGGCTCGACCCCGGCACCGCGTGGTTCGCGCTGGCCTGCGCGGTCCTGCTCGTCGTACCGCTCTCGATCTCCACCGGCATCACCGCCGGCAGCTGCTACCTGCTGTCGCTGGCGATCGGCATGCTCGGCAACGTCGCGCTGCGCCGCGGGCCGCTGTCGTGGCTCACCTGGGCGATGGCCTTCGCGCTCTACCCCGCCTACCTCTCGTACGGCGGCTGGGGCGGCGCGGCCGAGGGCTCGGCGCCCCAGGTCGCGATCACGGTGCTCGCCGGGCTGCTCGGCGTCGGCGTCCACCTGCTGCGAGCGACGTTCGGGCTGGTCGCCGACAACGAGGACGGCTGGACCTACCTCCCGCTGCGCCTCGGCCTCAAGCTCGGCGCCACCCGGCTGCTGGTCCTCTCCACGGTCTACCTGGTCGTGGTCGTGGTCGCCATCGGCATCGTGGCCAGCAGCGTCGGGCTGCGTCAGTGACGGGGCCTCGAGCCCGCTAGGCTGAGCACGCTCTCACCTCTGCCGGACCGACCAACGAAGGCCTGACGATGCACGCTTCGCACCCTCGGAATCCTCGCTCGCGACTCGACGCTCCGGCTGGCGGCGGTCGTCGCCCTCGTCGCGTCGCTCGCCCTGTCGTCGTGCGGCTTCGACAAGGCGACCAGCAGGATCAACCAGATCACGGCCGGCGACACCGTGCGCGACGGCACGGTCGACGTGCTCAACGCGCTGGTGGTCTCCTCGCGACCCGGCTCCGGAACGCTGGTGGCGCTGCTCGTCAACAACGACACCGACACCGAGGTCGCCCTCGAGGGTGCGGTGAGCGGCGCCGACGACGTGCCGGCGTCGGTGAAGCGCCTGGAGATCAACCCGGGCGGACGTCGTCAGCTCAGCGAGGCGGAGATCCGGGTCGAGGGCGACTTCGTCGCCGGTGAGGTCCTTGACGTGACGCTCAGCTTCGACAACGGTGAGGAGGTGGCGCTGTCGCCCGTCGTGGTCACCGAGTGCAACGAGTACGCCGGCCTCGACGACGCCCCGCTTCCTGCCGGCGAAGCCTCCGCCGTCGAGACCGAGACCGAGGCGTACTCGTGCGAGGCACCCGAGGCCGAGGAGCACTGATGAGCCACACCCTGATCCTGCTCCGCCACGGCGAGAGCGAGTGGAACGCCAAGAACCTCTTCACCGGCTGGGTCGACGTGGCCCTCACCGAGAAGGGCCGCGCCGAGGCCGTCCGCGGCGGTGAGCTGATGGTCGAGGCCGGCGTCCTGCCCGACGTCGTCCACACCTCGCTCCAGCGGCGCGCGATCAGCACCGCGTGCCTGGCCCTCGACGCCGCCGACCGGCACTGGATCCCGGTGCGTCGCTCGTGGCGGCTCAACGAGCGCCACTACGGCGCGCTCCAGGGCAAGGACAAGAAGGAGACGCTCGAGGAGTACGGCGAGGAGCAGTTCATGCTCTGGCGCCGCTCCTTCGACACCCCGCCGCCGCCGCTCGACGACGACGACCAGCTGGTCGCAGGCCGGGCACCCGCAGTACGCCGACCTCGGCGCCGACATGCCGCGCACCGAGTGCCTCAAGGACGTCATCGCGCGGATGCTCCCCTACTGGGAGTCCGACGTCACCGCCGACCTGCGCGCCGGGCACACGGTGCTCGTCGCCGCCCACGGCAACAGCCTGCGCGGGATCGTCAAGCACCTCGACGGCATCAGCGACGACGACATCGCCGGGCTCAACATCCCCACCGGCATGCCGCTGGTCTACGAGCTCGACGACGACCTCTCCCCGGTCCAGAACGGCGGGCGCTACCTCGACCCCGAGGCCGCCGCCGAGGCCGCCGCCGCCGTCGCCAACCAGGGCCGCTGACCCGGCCGCAGCGGGCATGTTACTGACCGTTGGACTACTAGGCAGGCGTTATTCGCCGCCCAGTAGTCACAACGGTCAGGACGCCGGCGGAGCCCCCCGGTTAGACGCCGGCGGACTCCCGGCCCGGGAACTGGCCGGTGACGACGAAGACCACGCGGTTGGCGACCGACACGGCGTGGTCGGCGATCCGCTCGTAGTAGCGGCCGAGCAGGGCGATGTCGACGGCCGCCTCGACCCCGTGGGTCCAGGAGTCGGAGAGCAGCTCGGTGAAGCTGGTACGCCGCAGCTGGTCCATCTCCTCGTCGGCGCGACCGAGCGCGATGGCGGCCTCGACGTCGCGGTTGATGATGATGTCGACCACGCGCTCGACCATGTCGGCGGCCACCTCGGCCATCCGGGTCACCGTCGGCTTCGCCTCGTCCGGGATCGCGACCTCCGGCACCCGCAGCCGGGCGATCTTCGCCACGTGCACCGACAGGTCGCCCATCCGCTCGAGCTCGCTGACCATCCGCAGCGCCGCGACCACGGTCCGCAGGTCGCGGGCGACGGGCTGCTGGAGCGAGAGCAGCGAGAACGCCGACTCCTCGACCTTCTCGCGGGCCCGGTCGATGTCGGCGTCGCCCGAGATGACCCGCTCGGCCACCTCGGCGTCGCCGGTCATCAGCGCGATCGTCGCCTGTCCGATGGCGGTCTCGACCTGGGCGGCGATGGCCGCGAGGTCGTCGAAGATCCCGGTCAGCTGGTCGTGGAACACCTCTCGCATACGGGGACCCTAGGGGGCGCAGGCAACGGACCGGGGACGACGGGTGAACGAGGCATGAACGTTGCGAAGCCGCGGCCGACCTGGTCTGTCGCGGGCGCGCGGCGCCGTACTCTTTCAGCGTGGACCCGACGACGCAGGCGTTTCTGGCCGCGCTCATCGGCGCCGTCGTCGCCGGGGGCGCGGTGCTGGCGTGGCACGTCAGCGACCGCCAGCAGTCCCGGCTCCCGACCACCGAGGAACCGGTCGTGCCCACCGGCGTCGCCACGGTGCTCTCGGTGCTGCGCAGCAGCGCGGTCGTCGTCGACGACTCCCACCTGGTGCTGAAGGCCTCCGCGCCGGCGTACGCGATGGGCCTGGTGCGGGGCACGACGCTGGTCAACGAGGACCTCGCCGCCCTGGTCGAGCAGGTACGCCGCGACGGCCAGATCCGCGAGACCGAGCTGCTGATGTCGCGTCCCGCGGCGCCGTCGCGGCACGTGACCGCGCGGGTGGCGCCGCTGGGCTCGCGGCTGGTGCTGGCGCTGGTCGAGGACCGCACCCGCGAGCGCCGGGTCGAGGCCGTACGCCGCGACTTCGTGGCCAACGTCAGCCACGAGCTGAAGACGCCGGTGGGGGCGATCCGGCTGCTCGCCGAGGCGGTGGGCGACGCGTCCGACGACCCGGAGGCGGTCAAGCGGTTCGCCGGGCGGATGCTCACCGAGAGCGACCGGCTCTCCCGGCTCGTGCAGCAGGTCATCGAGCTGTCGCGGCTGCAGGGCGACGAGCCGCTCGACACCCCGCTGCCGGTCGCGCTCGACGACGTCATCGACGTGGCGGTCGACACCAGCGCCATCGACGCGGCGGCCAAGGGCATCAGCGTGGTCACCGGCGGCACCGGCGGGCTGAAGGTCCTCGGCAACGAGGAGCAGGTCACCGCCGCGGTCGCCAACCTCGTCGCCAACGCCGTCCACTACTCCGGCGAGGGCTCCACCGTGCTCGTGACCACCAAGGCCACCGACGGCACCGTCGCCATCTCGGTGGTCGACCAGGGCATCGGCATCCCCACGCACGAGATGGACCGCATCTTCGAGCGCTTCTACCGCGTCGACCCCGCGCGCCACCGGTCCACCGGCGGCACCGGGCTCGGCCTGTCGATCGTCAAGCACGTCGCCGCCACCCACGGCGGCGAGGTCCGGGTCTGGTCCGTGGAGGGCCAGGGGTCGACGTTCACGCTGACCCTGCCCGAGCACGCCGGCGACCACGCCGGCGACGACACCGGCGACGACACCGCCGACCATGCGGCCGACGTCCACGCCGACCGTCCCACCGACGAGCCCGCCCCGCACGTCCCCACCAGCCAGGAGGAACGCCCGTGACCCGGGTACTCGTCGTCGAGGACGAAGAGAGCTACAGCGACGCTCTCGCCTACATGCTGCGCAAGGAGGGCTTCGAGGTCGCGATCGCCGCCGACGGCAACGCCGCGCTCACCGAGTTCGACCGCAACGGCGCCGACATCGTGCTGCTCGACCTGATGCTCCCGGGCATCCCCGGCACCGAGGTGTGCCGCACGATCCGGCAGACCTCCAACGTGCCGGTGATCATGGTCAGCGCCAAGGACGACGAGGTCGACAAGGTCGTCGGCCTCGAGCTCGGCGCCGACGACTACGTCACCAAGCCCTACTCCCCCCGCGAGCTGGTGGCCCGGATCCGCGCCGTCCTGCGCCGCGGCCTCGACCCCGACCTCGCGCCCGACACCCTCGAGGCCGGTCCGGTGCGGATGGACGTCGAGCGCCACGTCGTCACCGTCGACGGCGTCGAGCAGCGGCTGCCGCTCAAGGAGTTCGAGCTGCTCGAGATGTTCCTGCGCAACCCCGGCCGGGTGCTCACCCGCGGCCAGCTGATCGACCGGGTGTGGGGCTCCGACTACGTCGGCGACACCAAGACCCTCGACGTCCACGTGAAGCGGTTGCGCGCCAAGCTCGAGCCCGAGCCGAGCGAGCCGAAGTACCTCGTCACCGTGCGCGGGCTGGGCTACAAGCTCGACCTCTGAGCGGAGCGGGGAATCCCAGGAGCTCCTGGGATTCCCGACCTGATCGTGCTCTGCAGAGGGCGATCTGGTCCGGAATGGCACGATCAGGTCCACCGCCCCGGCGCTCGAGCGCGCCTCGGACCACGCCCCCTGGCGCGATCTCGCGGCACGACGTCCGAATCCCGCGCGCCCCGACGGGTGCGCCTTCCTAGGCTGTGCCAGTGACGAGTACGACGCCGCGACCCGCTGATCCCGGGCCCGCCCCCCTCAGCAGCACCACCGCTCCCCCGACCTGGCTGCCGCTGGGCGCGGTGGCGGTCACCCTGGTGTTCTGGGCGTCGGCGTTCGTGGCGATCCGTCACCTCGGCGAGGACTTCTCGCCGGGGCGTTGTCGCTGGGGCGGTTGGTGGTCGGCGCGCTCTGCCTCGGGGCGGTCGCGCTCAGCCGCGGGCTGCCGCGCCCGAGCGGGCGTGAGTGGCTCTCGATCGTCGCGATCGGGGTGCTGTGGTTCGGCATCTACAACGTCGCGCTCAACGAGGGAGAGCGACGCGTCGACGCGGGCACGGCGGCGATGCTGATCCAGGTCTCGCCGGTGCTGATCGCGCTGCTGGCCGCGGTCTTCCTGCGCGAGCGGTTCACGCTCTACCTCGGCGTCGGCCTGGCGCTGGCGTTCGCCGGGGTCGGCCTGATCAGCCTGGCCACCTCCGAGAGCGGCGAGCAGCGACGTCCTCGGCGTCCTGCTCTGCCTGCTGTCGGCGGTCGTCTACTCCATCTCGCTGATCCTGCAGAAGCCGCTCGTCGCCCGGCTCTCGGCGCTCCACGTGACGTGGCTGGCCTGCACGGTGGGCGCCGTCGTGTGCCTCCCGTTCGCCGGGCAGCTGGTCACCGAGGCCGGGTCGCGCGCCGGCGTCGTCGTTGCTGTGGGTGGTCTACCTCGGCGTCTTCCCGACCGCGATCGCCTTCACCACCTACGCCTTCGCGCTCCAGCACATGAGCGCCAGCACGCTCGGCATCTCCACCTACCTCGTCCCGCCGATCACGATCGTGCTGGGTCTGGTGCTGCTCTCCGAGACGCCGCCCACGATGGCGTACGCCGGCGGCGCGCTCGCACTCGTCGGGGTGGCCGTGGCGCGGCGCAAGCCACGACCCCGCACCGAGGTGCCGCCCGCTCCCGCTTGAGGCCGGCGCTGGGCCGTGCCGGGCGCCGGGTGCCGGAAGCCGGGCGCCGGGTGCGGGACGCCGCGGTGGGCGCTGGGCGAGGAGTGCAGGGTCGTGTGCCTCACACCGCCCCCTGGCCAGCTCTGAGACACACGACCCCTCCACGGCAGCGGGGCCGACGCACCTGGCCGGCGCGCATGCGCCGACAGCAGGGTCGTGTGCCCCACACCGACCTCTGACCAGCTCTCGAGGCACACGACCCACCCGCGGCAGCGACGCGACGCACCCGGCCGGCGCGCGCTGCCCCGGCAGCAGGGTCGTGTGCCACGACAACGACCCCTGACCAGCTCTCAGGCACACGACCCACCCCAGCGGCATCGCCAGCGGCGAGGGAGGCCCCGCGCCCAGCGCCTGCGCCCAGCGCCAGCGCCTGCGCCCCGCGCCCCAGCGCTGGGCGTCAGGTGGGTACGTCGTCGGCGGGGCGGGCGTCCTCGGACTCCAGCCAGCCGCGGAACGCCTCGAGGTTGTGGGTGGGCTCGCCGCGCGAGGTGCGCCAGTCCCACTCCTTGCGGATCGCGGTGGCGAAGCCGAGCTCGAGCAGGGTGTTGAACGACTCGTCGGCGTAGGACAGGACCGCGCCGAGCAGCCGGTCGAGCTCGTCGTGGCTCACCGAGGCGAGCGGCAGCCGGGCGTCGAGGTAGATGTCGCCGGCCGCGTCGAGCGCGAAGGCGACGGCGTACAGCTTCAGGTTGCGCTCGAGCAGCCAGCGGTAGACGCGCTCGTGGTTCTCGTCGGGGCGTCGGCAGACGAAGGCGTGGACGCCGAGAGCGTGGCGGCCGACGTCGAGGCGCACCGCGGTCTGGAGCTTCTTCTCCCCCGGCAGCGAGAACGAGAAGAGCCCCGTCGGCGAGCTCGTCGTGCTCGAGGTCGTTGGCCTCGAGGTAGTCGCGCACGAGGGCGAGGGTGGCGGCTCGTGGCCGAGCGGAGCCGGCCGCTCTCACCAGCATCGCCGGTCAGGGCGTCGTCGACGGCGCTCACACCGGCTCCCTCATCAGCTCGCGGGCCCGCTGGTAGACCTCCAGCGAGCGGTCGGCGGTGGCCTCCCACGAGAACTCCCGGGCCTGGACGACGGCGCCGGCGGCGAGCCGGGCGCGCAGCGCGTCGTCCTGCGACGACCCGACCCAGCGCGTCGGCCCACGCCTCGCGCGTCGTGGCCGTCGACCAGGAGGCCGCTGTGGCCGTCGCGCACGACGGTGGTCAGCCCGCCGACAGCCGCGGCGACGACGGGGGTGCCGCAGGCCTGGGCCTCGGCGGCGACCAGGCCGAAGGACTCGTTGTACGACGGCACGACGACCGCGGTCGCCGCGGCGTACCAGCGGGCGAGGTCGCTCTGCGCGACCGGCGGCACGAAGCGCACCACGTCGTTGATGCCGAGCTCGTCGGCGAGCGAGGTGAGCGCGGTGGGCCGGTCGAGGCCGCTGCCGGACGGTCCGCCGACGACGGGCACGACCAGGCGCTCGCGCAGGTGGGGCGAGCGCTCGAGCAGCACCGCGACCGCGCGCAGCAGCACGTCGGGGGCCTTGAGCGGCTGGATCCGGCCGGCGAAGAGCAGCACCAGCGCCTCGGCGGGCAGGCCGAGGGCGGCCCGCACCTCGGCGCGGTCGTGGGGACGGAAGACGCTGAGGTCGACGCCGGGGTAGACGACCTCGACGCGGCCGGGGTCGGCGTCGTAGAGGTTGATCAGCTGCTTGGCCTCGAGGTCGGTGTTGGCGATCAGCAGGTCGGCGGCCTCGACCACCTGCTCCTCGCCGATCACGCGCGCCACCGGCTCGGGCACGTCACCGGCGGCGAGCGCGGCGTTCTTGACCTTCGCCATCGTGTGCATCGTGTGCACCAGCGGCACGCCCCACCGGTCGCGCGCGAGCGCGCCGACCTGCCCGGAGAGCCAGTAGTGGGAGTGCAGGGCGTCGTAGTGGCCGACCGGCTGCGCGGCCTCGGCGCGCAGCACCTCGCGGGCGAAGACGCACAGCTGGGCGGGCAGCTCGTGCTTGGTCAGGCCCTCGAACGGCCCGGCGTGGATGTGCCGCACCGACACGCCGTCGCGGTAGGGCACCACGGGCGCGAGGCTGGACGACGTCGCGCGGGTGAAGATGTCGACCTCGATGCCCCGGGTGGCCAGCCGCTTGGCCAGCTCGATCACGTAGACGTTGAGGCCGCCGGCGTCGCCGGTGCCGGGCTGGTCGAGGGGGGAGGTGTGCAGGCTGATCATCGCCAGACGCCGGATCGGCGCGGTGTCGTTCACAGGCACTCCCCTCGATGGCTCACGTCCATCGGTACCCAACTACGCGGAGTGACGTGCCATTCCCCGGGCCGAACGGTGCGGGTGCTGCTCGCGGGCACGACGGCGCCGCAGACGCGACCGACGTACGGCGGCCCGCAGCCCCACGACACCGACCACGACGGCCGCCGCGCCGATCGCCGGGTCGACCACACCGGCACTGCCGGCGTCGCGCAGCAGCAGCCACAGGCACGCCAGCAGCAGCGGACACGCGACCGCCACCAGCCAGCGCAGCGCCGGCACCTCCGGCCGGACCAGGGCGGCACCACCGGTCACGCCGCGAGCAGCAACAGGCCCAGACCGGCCCACCACGCCCGACCGTCACCGGTCACCGCGGACGCCAGCCAGCCGCACCTCCGAGCACACCGGCCATCGCGGCCGGCACACGTAGACCCACGATCATCACCTCCGAGCAGGGGACGAGTCGACGTCCGGCCAGTGTGCCACCGACCGCTCCCGGAGCCGAGACCGCGCCGCGTCCGTCCCGCTCCGTGGGCCCGGCCGTGCGGGCGACTGCGGAGCCGTGGTCACAATGACGGGGTGAGCGACTCGACCTCGGCCCAGCCCGCCGGCCCCACCGCCGGACCCACCACCGACCGCACCACCACGCCACCGGCCGCGCCGACGACCGGCCCCTCGCCGTCGTGACCGGCGCCAGCAGCGGCATCGGCGCGGCCACCGCCCGCCGGCTCGCCGCCGCCGGCTACCGCGTCGTGTGCGCCGCCCGTCGTACGGACCGGATCGAGGCGCTGGCCGCCGAGATCGACGGGGTCGCGGTCGCCTGCGACGTCACCTCGCCGGAGCAGGTCGACGCGCTGGCCGGCGCCGTCGGCGAGCGGCTCTCGGTGCTGGTCAACAACGCCGGCGGCGCGTTCGGCTCGAGCCCGGTGGGCGAGGCGTCCAGCGACGAGTGGCGGGCGATGTACGAGGTCAACGTGATCGGTCTGATGCAGGTCACCCGGGCCCTGCTCCCGGCCCTGGTCGCCTCCGGCGCCGGCGCGATCCTCAACGTCGGCTCCACCGCCGGCCGGATCGCCTACGAGGGCGGCGCCGGCTACACCGCGGCCAAGCACGGCGTCCAGGTCGTCACCGAGACCCTCCGCCTCGAGCTCTTCGACCAGCCGGTGCGGGTCATGGAGATCGCGCCCGGCATGGTGCGGACCGACGAGTTCGCGCTCGTCCGGTTCGACGGCGACCAGGAGAAGGCCGACGCGGTGTACGCCGGCGTCGCCGACCCGCTCACGGCCGACGACGTCGCCGACGCGATCTGCTGGATGGTCACCCGCCCGGCGCACGTCAACATCGACGAGCTGGTGATCCGGCCCCGCGCCCAGGCGGCGCAGCACAAGGTGCACCGCATCCCCGAGTAGCCGCCGACAGGTCGCTCCCGGTCGCCGACCCGCGGACGACGCGCCTGACGGACCCTGGCCGAGTCATGCCAGACTGCGGTCGTGCAGACGATCGGACTCATCGGCGGCATGAGCTGGGAAAGCAGTGCCGCCTACTACCAGGGACTCAACCTCGGGGTCGAGCAGCGCGTGGGCGGCCTGGCGTCGGCCAGGACGGTGATGGCGTCGGTCGACTTCGCCGAGGTCACCGAGCTCCAGGAGGCTGAGCGCTGGGACGACGTCGCCGAGATCCTCGCCACCGCCGCGCGCGGGGTCGAGCAGGCCGGCGCCGACTTCCTGATGCTCTGCACCACGACCTTCCACCGGGTGGCCGAGCAGGTCGAGGCCGCGGTCGGGATCCCGGTGCTGCACCTCGGCGACGTCGTCGCCGAGGCGTGCCAGGAGCAGCACGTCGAGAAGGTCGGGCTGATCGGCACGACGTTCGCGATGTCGCGCACGTTCTTCACCGACCGGATCGCCAGCCACGGCCTGGAGGTCGTGGTGCCCGACGAGCGCCACCACGCCGAGATCAACCGGATCATCTACGAGGAGCTGGTGCACGGCAAGGTGCTCGACACCTCGCGGCGCACGATCGTCGGGCTGATCGAGGAGCTGTGGGACGCCGGCGCCGGCGGCGTCATCCTGGGCTGCACCGAGCTCGAGCTGCTCGTGCACCAGGCGGACTCCGAGCTGCCGGTCTTCCCCTGCACCACCCTGCACGTCGAGGCCGCGCTCGACCGCGCACTGGCCTGACCCGCACTGGCCTGACCCCGCCCTGGCCTCACTCGGCTCGCTCGCCGGTCGCAGCACCAGGTCGGCGACCCGGCGCAGGTCGGGGGTGAGGTCGGCCTCGAAGACCCGACGCCGGTCGCCGTCGAGGTCGAAGTCGTAGGTGAACCCGTCGGGGTAGGGCCTGGTGCGGCCGACGCCGCCTGCTCGCCGGAGCAGATCCGCGTGACGAGGTCGCGCAGCTCGCCGGCCCGCTCGTCGCGGGACTCCTCGAGGGCGTCGAGGTCGACCTCGCACTCGACGGCGCGGCCCACGAACCCACCCGTACGCCGCACCCGTACGCCGGGCCCCGGCCGGACGCCCACGTCGCGCCACGCCTGCCGGACGACGTCGCGGTGGTCGCCACCGGCGGCGACCGTGGCCCGGGCGAACGTCGCGAAGTCGGCGTCGGGCGGCACCGCACCGCCGGTGAGCGCCTCGAACCAGATCCGGCCGGCGCCGTCCCAGCTGGTGCCGCCGATGCGGGTGGCGGCGAGCTGGAAGGCACGGTTGGGGATGCCGGAGTTGAGGTGGACGCCACCGTTGTCGTCGGTGGTCTCGACCAGGTCGTCGTAGTGGCCGACCTGGGGGTCCTTGCCCAGCCGGGGGTCGTCGTAGGCGGTGCCCGGCGCCGCCATGTCGCGCAGCGCCCGGGCCTGCACCCCCTCGCCGAACAGCTCGGCCCCGATCAGCCAGTCGGCGTCGGCGGCGCGCTGGCCGAGCACCCGCTGCCGGACGCAGCTGGCGAGGACGTCGGACATCGACTCGTTGAGCGCCCCCGACTCGCCGTCGTAGACCAGACCGGCGGTGTACTCGGTGAGCGCGTGCACGAGCTCGTGGGCCAGCACGTCGACGCTGCGGGTGAAGCGCAGGAAGAGCTCGCCGTCGCCGTCGCCGAAGACCAGCTGGGTGCCGTCCCAGAAGGCGTTGACGTAGCGCTGGCCGTAGTGGACGGTCGCGCTGACGGTGCGGCCCTTGCCGTCGTAGGAGTCGCGGCCGTAGACCTCGGCCAGCAGGGAGAGCGTGGCGGTGATGCCGGTGGCCGCCTCGTCGACGGCCTCGTCGCCGGACGCCGGCTCGCCCGAGGCGCGCGCACCCGCTCGCCCGGCAGGTCGGTGGTGCCGGCGGCGGTGTGCACCACCCAGTCGGCCTCCGCGGCGACCGGCGCCACGTCGCCCGGCGCCGCGCCGCCCGTGCCCGCGGGCGGCGGTGCGGAACGAGGCGTCGAGGTCGAGGGTGCGCGCGGCGGCGTCGTCGCCGCTCTCCGCGAGGCGGCGCAGGAGGTAGGGAGGCAGGATCTGGCAGCGGGCGCCGGGCTGGCGCGAGGAGGTCCGAGACATGTCGCCCAGCGAACCGCACGCCACCGACAGCCACAAGAGCCTGCGGCGCGTCCCGGGGGCCCGGAACGAGCCGGTGCGCTGCGCGGATAGGGATGGTGTCGGCGTACGCCACTAGACTCGAGGCGCCCTTCGGGGCCCCTGACTCCCACCGGAAGTGAACCGCGCACCCCCATGTCTGCAACCAAGTTCGCCAACCTGCGCAACGTCGCGATCGTCGCCCACGTCGACCACGGCAAGACCACGCTGGTCGACGCCATGCTGCGACAGGCCGGCGCCTTCACCGTCCACCAGGCCGAGAGCGTCGGCGACCGGGTGATGGACTCCGGTGACCTGGAGCGCGAGAAGGGGATCACGATCCTCGCGAAGAACACCGCGATCCACTACACCGGCCCGTCGGCGCCGGAGGGGATGACGATCAACATCATCGACACCCCCGGCCACGCCGACTTCGGTGGCGAGGTCGAGCGCGGGCTGTCGATGGTCGACGGCATCGTGCTGCTGGTCGACGCGAGCGAGGGCCCGCTGCCGCAGACCCGCTTCGTGCTGCGCAAGGCGCTCAACGCCGACATGCCCGTCGTCCTCGTGGTCAACAAGGTCGACCGGCCCGACGCGCGCATCGACGAGGTCGTCGACGAGACCTACGAGCTGTTCATGGACCTGCTCGACGAGTCGCACAGCCAGGACGCGCTCGACTTCCCGGTGGTCTACGCCAGCGGCAAGGTCGGCATCGCCTCCCTCGCGAAGCCCGCCAACGGCACCATGCCCGAGGGCGAGAACCTCGAGCCGCTGTTCAAGACCATCATCGACACGATCCCGGCGCCGGTCTACACCGAGGGCGCTCCGCTGCAGGCCCACGTCACCAACCTCGACGCGTCGCCGTTCCTCGGCCGCCTCGCGCTGGTGCGGGTGCACGAAGGCACCCTGAAGAAGGGCCAGACCGTCGCGTGGATCCGCCGCAGCGGCGAGGTCAAGAACGTCAAGATCACCGAGCTGCTCGTCACCGACCGGCCTCGAGCGCAACCCCGGCGAGAGCGCCGGCCCCGGCGACATCGTCGCCGTCGCCGGCATCCCGGAGATCACCATCGGCGAGACCCTCGCCGACGCCGGACAACCCCGTCGCGCTGCCGCTGATCCACGTCGACGAGCCCGCGATCTCGATGACGATCGGCACCAACACCTCGCCGCTCGTGGGCCGCACCAAGGGCACGAAGGTCACCTCGCGACTGGTCAAGGACCGGCTCGACTCCGAGCTGATCGGCAACGTGTCGCTGAAGATCCTCCCCACCGAGCGTCCCGACGCCTGGGAGGTGCAGGGCCGTGGTGAGCTGGCGCTCGCGATCCTGGTCGAGCAGATGCGGCGCGAGGGCTACGAGCTCACCGTCGGCAAGCCGCAGGTGGTCACCCGCGAGGTCGACGGCAAGGTGCACGAGCCGATGGAGCGGCTGACCATCGACGCACCCGAGGAGCACCTCGGCACGATCACCGAGCTGCTCGCCACCCGGAAGGGCCGGATGGAGCAGCTCACCAACCACGGCACCGGCTGGGTCCGCATGGAGTTCGTCGTCCCGGCCCGTGGCCTGATCGGCTTCCGCACCCAGTTCCTCACCGAGACCCGCGGCACCGGCATCGCCCACCACATCTTCGAGGCCTACGAGCCGTGGGCCGGAGAGATCCGCTCGCGCAACTCCGGCTCGCTGGTGGCCGACCGCGCCGGCGCCGCCACCGCGCACGCGATGACCTCGCTGCAGGAGCGCGGCGTGATGTTCCTCGACCCGACCACCGAGGTCTACGAGGGCATGATCGTCGGCGAGAACTCCCGCTCCGAGGACATGGACGTCAACATCACCCGCGAGAAGCAGCAGACCAACGTCCGCTCCGCGACGTCCGACGCGTTCGAGAAGCTGATCCCGCCGCGCAAGATGTCGCTCGAGCAGTCGCTGGAGTTCTGCCGCGAGGACGAGTGCGTCGAGGTCACCCCCGACGCCGTCCGCATCCGCAAGCTGGTCCTCGACCAGAACGAGCGCGCCAAGACCGCCTCCCGCGCCCGCAAGAACACCAAGTAAGCGGGCCCCGGCCGGGGCGCCAGCGGGCATGTTACTGACCGTTGGAGCTACTAGGCAGGCGCTATTTCGGTCGCCCAGTAGTCGCAACGGTCAGTAACATGCCCCCTCCCCCGCTACCCCTCCCCCAGCACCAGGGCGACGACGTGCTCGGCGATGGCCAGGCTGGAGGTGGCGGCGGGGGACGGGGCGTTGCGCAGGGCCACGACGCGGCTGCCGGCGCTGTGCTCGACCCGGAAGTCGTCGACCAGCGACCCGTCGGCGTCCAGCGCCTGCGCTCGTACGCCGGCCGGCCCGGGCACCACGTCCGCCACGCGCAGGTCGGGCACGTAGCGGCGCGCCGCAGCCACGAACGCCCGCGTGCTGAGCGACCCGACCATCTCGCGGACCCCCGTGCGCCAGTGCTGTCGCGCGAAGCGGCGGAAGCCGGCGTACGCGGCGATCTCGCGGAGGTCGCGCGCGGAGACCGTGCCCCAGCCGTAGCCCTCGCGGGCCAGCGCCAGCACGGCGTTGGGGCCGACCAGCACCTCGCCGTCCACGCGCGGGGTGAGGTGCACGCCCAGGAACGGGTAGCGCGGGTCGGGCACGGGATAGACCAGGCCGCGCACCAGCGAGCGCCGCTCGGGCCGCAGCAGCAGGTACTCGCCGCGGAACGGCACGATCCGCGGGTCCGGCTCGCCACCGGCCAGCGCGGCGACGCGGTCGCTGTGCAGCCCGGCGCAGAGCACCACCCGGTCGACCCGGGCCTCGACCTCGTCGCCCGCCGTCGTCCGGCCGAGCACGGTGACGCCGGCCGGCTCCTCGCGCACCGCCGTGGCCTCGACGCCGAGCCGCACCTCGCCGCCGCCCCGAGTCACCTCGCCGGCCAGCGCGCGGGTCACCGCGGCGTAGTCGACGATCGCGGTCGTCGGGGAGTGCAGCCCGGCGACCCCCTGCACGTGCGGCTCGAGCTCGCGCAGCGCTGCGGCGTCGAGGCGCCGGACGCCCGGCACGCCGTTGGCCCGCGCCCGCTCCTCGATCGCCGTGCAGCCGCTCGGCCTCGGCGCCGTCGAGCGCCACCAGCACCTTGCCGAGCTCGTCGTAGGCGAGGTCGTGCTCGGCGCAGAAGTCGCGCAGCAGGCCGACGCCCCGGCGGCAGAGCCGGGCCTTGAGCGAGCCCGGCTCGTAGTAGAGGCCGGCGTGGACGACGCCGGAGTTGCGGCCGGTCTGGTGCCGCGCGAGCGCCGGCTCCTTCTCCCACAGCACCACCGAGACCCCGGCTGCACCTGCTGCAGCCGGGACGGCGACGGCCGCACCGAGGATGCCGCCGCCCACGACCAGGTAGCGGGGAGTCGAGCTCACGCATCCGACCCTACGACGGCGGCGGGCCTGCCACACTGTCGCCCGTGCTCCTCGACGTCCAGCTCGACGCCCGTCCCGACCTGGCCGCCGACCGCGCCCGTGAGCTCGTGGGGGCGGGGGTGGCTGGGCTGTTCACCTTCGAGGGACCGCACGACGTGTTCCTCCCGCTGGCCGCGGCCGCCGGTGGTGGTCGAGACCGACCTGATGACCAACGTCGCGATCGCGATGCCCCGCAGCCCGATGCACCTGGCGCACACCGCGTGGGACCTCCAGCTGATGTCGCGGCGGCCGGTTCCGGCTCGGGCTCGGCTCGCAGATCCGGCCGCACATCGAGAAGCGGTACGGCGCCACCTGGAGCCCGCCCGCGGCCCGGATGCGCGAGATCGTGCTGGCGATCAAGGCGATCCTCGCGCTCGTGGCAGGACGGCACCCCCCTCGACTTCCGCGGCGAGCACACCCGGCACACGCTGATGCCGCCGACGTTCGTGCCCGGGCCCAACCCGCACGGCCCGCCGCCGGTGCTGCTCGGCGCGCTCGGTCCGCTGATGACGCGCACCGCGGCCGAGGTCGCCGACGGGCTGCTGGTGATGCCGTTCCACATCCGCGCGGCACTTCCGCGAGCGCACCCTGCCGGCCGTCGAGGAGGGCCTGGCGCTGGCAGGCCGGCCCCGCGCCGGGTTCGCGGTCTACCCGCAGGCGATCTGCGCGATGGGCGAGACCCCGCAGGAGCAGGCCGCCGCCGACGCCGGGGTCCGCGGGCTGCTGGCCTTCTACGGCTCGACGCCGGCGTACCGGCCGGTGCTCGACGTCGAGGGCTGGGGCGAGGTGCAGCCCGAGCTCAACGCGCTGTCGAAGACCGGCGACGTCGCCGCGATGATGGCGCTGGTCGACCGACGAGATGCTCTCCACGCTCGCCGTGCGCGGCACCCCGGAGGAGTGCGCCGCCGAGCTGCACCGCCGCTTCGGCGACCTGGCCGAGCGGGTGTGCTGCTACTTCCCGGGCTACGACGCGCCACGGCCCAGGTCGGCCGGCTCGCGGCGGACCCGGGGTCCGTCGTACACGGACGTACCTATCGGCCGCAGATCCGGCCGCGCCCCGCCTGGAACGGGCGGCCGGCGCCGATCGGCGCCGATAGGTACGTCGGTGTACGAGCTCACCGAACGCCGGCGCTTGGGCTCGTTGAGCCACACCGCGGCGAGCCCGCCACCGACGGCGCCGAAGAGGTGGCCCTGCCAGGAGATGCCGGGCTGGCCGGGGAGCACCCCGAGCAGCAGCCCCCCGTAGAGGAAGAACAGCACCATGCCGAGGATGATCTCGCCGGCGCTGCGGCTGAAGATCCCGCGCACCATCAGGTAGACGAGCCAGCCGAAGATCAGCAGCGAGGCGCCGATGGTGACGGTGTTGGCCGGCGAGACCAGCCACACGCCGAAGCCGCCGACCAGCCAGATGATCGCGGTGGCGGCGAGCCCGCGGCCGATGCCGGAGACCAGGACGAGGAAGAACAGCACCAGCGCCGGCACCGTGTTGGCCGACAGGTGCCCCCACCCGTAGTGGAGCAGCGGGGCGAAGAGGATGCCGAGCAGCCCCTCGTCGGAGCGGGGCGTGATGCCGAGGTCGTCGAGACGGTGGTTGGTCGACGCGTCGACGATCTCGAGCACCCACAGCAGCGCCACGAACCCCACCGACTGCACGCCGGCGCTCACCCACACCGAGGGGCGGTCGACAGGTCGCTGCTGGAGGCTCACGACGTCCACGGTAGCCGGGCGTCGAACCCGCGCGGGCCGCCGTCGAGGTCAGGCCTCCGCGACCTCGGGGGTACGACGCAGCTCGGGCCGCAGCGCCACGAGCCCCATCGCGGGCAGCAGGGCCAGCACGGCGAGGCTGCCGCCGAGGCCGATCACCTGACCGAGACCGCCGACGACGGCCGACCCGATCGAGCCGCCGGTGAGGAAGACCAGCGTGGCGACGCCGAGGGCCACGCCGCGCACGTCGACCGACACCGCGTCACCCACCGCGGCGCTGAGGGCTGGCTGGCCGAGACCGAAGGAGACCGTGACCAGCGTGATCGCGACGGCCAGCAGGACGGGCTGCACGAGGAACGCACCGAGCCCCGCGAGCAGCAGCGCCGCCGAGGCGATCACCCCGGCGACCGCCAGCGCGGCGGTCGCGCCGATCCGGTGGAGGAGGGGGCCGCGTGAGCCGTGGCACGAACAGCGCCACCACGGCGCTCGGCACGAGCAGCAGACCCACCTGGTAGGGCTCCCAGCCGTGGCCGATCAGCACGGCCGGCACGGCGATCAGCTGCGCGAACCACGCGGCCGGGATCGCGGCGGAGGCGAGCGCGCTGCGGACCACGGTGGGGTTGCGGATGACCGAGACCGGCAGGAAGCCGTTCGGGCGGTGGCGGACCCAGCCGGCGACCAGCGGGACGCCGACGAACAGCAGCACCACCCCGACCAGCGCGACGACGCCGCCGGTCGACGGCGACTGGATCAGCAGGATCAGGCCCGCGGCGGTGAGCCCCACCAGGACCGCGCCGACGAGGTCGAGCGAGGCCCGGCTGCCGTCGCGGGTCAGCGCCCGCCACAGGAACGGCACCACGAGCAGGCCCAGCACCGGCAGCGCCAGCACGGCGCGCCACCCGGCCACGGCCTCCACGGCGCCGCCGACCAGCGGACCCAGGCAGCTCACGAACGCCGCCATCGCCGCCAGCCGGCCGAGGGCCAGACCGCGGATGCTGCCGTCGTAGCGGGCGCTGAGGATGGCCACGCCGAGCACCGGGACGGCGGCCGCGCCGGCCCCCTGCACGAGGCGGGCGGCGAGCAGCAGCGAGTACGTCGGCGCCAGGGCCGCCGCGA
Organism: uncultured Actinomycetota bacterium; assembly: GCA_963834285.1. Lineage (GTDB taxonomy): Bacteria > Actinomycetota > Actinomycetes > Propionibacteriales > Nocardioidaceae > Nocardioides. Next base: position 127,723 of record CAWIAZ010000015.1, read on the forward strand.
CCGCGCCGGCGCTCATCAGGCCGACGCCCACGAGGAACGGCGCGCGGATGCCCACCAGGTCGGAGACCCGGCCGTAGACGGCGGTGGTGACGGCGAGCATCAGCACGTAGAGGCTGATCATCCAGGTGCCGACGCCGACGCTCACGCCGAACTCGTCGCCGACCAGCGGGACCGCGATGGCCGCCGACGACGACCCCAGCCCCGCCAGCCCGAAGAGGAGGCCGAGGACCAGGGAGATGCGTCGGGAGTCGTCGGTGGTCATGGTCATCCTCGAGCCCAACCGCGCGGCGGGCCCGCGCATTCCCGCTCAGCCGGCCGGTCGGTCGACGACCCCGGCCACGGCACCGACGGCGCCGACGACCTCGGCGAGGCGTGGCACCTGGCCGACGTCGGACGACGTCGGGATCAGGTGGACCTCGTCGGCGCCGACGTCGGCGAGCCGGCGCAGCAGGTCGGCCAGCTCGGCCGCGGTGCCGGCGAAGCCGGTGGTCGGCGCCATCGCGTCGACGAGGTCGACGGGGAGCCAGTTCATGTAGTGGCGCAGGTGGCGGTGGACCTGCGACCTGGTCGCCTCCGCGTCGTCACCGAGGGCGACCCAGAACGACGTCGTGAGCCGCGGCGCGTGGCGGCCGGCGTCCGCCCAGGCGGTGCGCGCCTGCGTGAACAGCCCGGACACCGCGTCGACGTCCAGGTCGAGGGTCACCCCGGCGAGGCCGTCGGCCCAGGCGGCGGCGTGCCGGATGGTGCGCGGCCCCATGGTGCCGACCAGGAGCTCGGGGCCGCCCGGCTGCACCGGCGCCGGTCCGACCGGGCGCACCGCCTCGGTCACCTTCTCGCCCGCCCACACCCGGCGCATCACCGCGACCCGGTCGGCCATCTCGCCCATGGTCTGGGTGGCCAGGTCGGCGCCGGCGGCGCGGTAGTCCTCCTCGCGGCCGCCGACGCCGAGCCCGACGGTGAGCCGGCCGCCGCACAGCTGGTCGGCGGTGGCCAGCGCCTTCGCCAGCGGCACCGGCTCGTGCAGGGCGGGCACGATCACGGTCGTGACCACCCGGACCCGGCTCGTCCAGGCCGACACCGCGCCGAGCAGGGTCAACGTCTCGGGGTTGTCGAAGGCCAGCCGCTCACCGAAGCACAGCGACGCGAACGGGCCCTCGTCGACCGCCCGCGCCCACTCCTCGAGGGTCGCGGCGCCGCGCTCCCACAGGTCGGGCTCCATCACCGGCAACGTCATCCCTACATGCACGCCGGCCACTGTCGCAGACCCGGTGCGTGCGTGGCGGGGTTTCGTGGCTCGGGCCTGACGGCCCTCGCACCTCAACCAGCGGTGGTGACGGCGGCCGCGAGGAACATGCCGTGCGACCACAGCAGCGGGTGCGCGCGGCGGGCCCCAGCGCTCGAGCCACTCGTCGAGGACGCCGCGGGCGCCAGCAGCGGCGGCGCCTGCTCGGGCAGCAGCAGGTCGGCGTCGGCGGAGGCGACGACCCGGTCGAGGAGCTCCGCGGCCCGCGTCCGGGTCGCCGACGCGCGCGTGGTGCCGGGCCAGCAGGGCCGCGAGGACCGGCCACTGGCCACCGCCGTAGAACGTGTCCGCCGGGTAGCGGTGGACGCCGCCGTCGACGAGGGCGGCCTCGATCGCCGCCACGGTGGAGGTGACCAGCGGGTCGTCGAGCGGCAGCGACGTCGTAGAGCGCGGCCACGGCCAGCAGCGACGCGTCGACGTCGGCGCCGCCCAGCCACTTGACCAGGTGGCCGTCACGCACGCCCTCGGTGCGGATCAGGGCGACGCACCGCTCGGCGACCTCGAGCGCCTGCGGCGGCCACGGCGCGTCGGGCAGGGTGCCCATCCGCACCGCCGCCCGCAGGCCCGCGGCGACGCCGGCCAGCGTGGTCACGTGGGTCTGGTCGCGGTTCTCCTCCCACCAGTCGCGGCAGGTGCCGGTGCCGGTGGCGACCAGGTAGCGCACGGCGGTCTCGATGCCCGCGGCGTACGTCGCGGGTCGACGCCGGAGCGACGCGGGCGAGGTGCCGTTCGAGCGCCCACAGCCAGGTGCCGTAGCCGTCGACCTGGAAGTTCCACCAGTCGTCGTCGTGCCGGCTGCCGTCGAGGTCGTAGCGCGCCGGGAGGTAGTCGGAGTCGGCCGGCTGCCGCCCGTCGGCGAGCAGCGCGAGCACCCGCTCGACGGCCGGGGCGCTCGCGCTCCAGGACCCCCGCGCACCAGCCGTGGAAGCGGTCCGCCTCGGCGTGCAGGCCGGCCGCCGAGGCGCCGTCGGCGATGAAGGAGCCGTCGCGGAACCAGGAGTACTGGTACGGCGCGAAGCCGGGCGACGCGGGCCACGCGCCACTCCGGTCCTGGTGGCTCGCGGAGCAGCTCGGCCGACCGCTCGGCCAGCGCTCGCCAGCGGTCGGGAAGCTGGGACAGGGGGTTGACAGGTCCGTCCATGTCCGGCACGTTAGCGGATGTAACCGGTTTCAGAAACCGGTTACATCGACTCGGAGAGGAGGCCCGGCATGGCGCCCACGATCCGCGACGTGGCCCGGCAGGCCGGCGTCTCCATCGCCACCGTCTCCCGGGTGATGCGCGAGTCCGAGGGGGTCCGCGAGGCCACCCGCGTCCGGGTGCTGGCCGCCGCCGAGGACCTGCGAGTACACCCCCAGCCAGCTCGGCCGGCAGCTCGCCGAGCGGCGGCACGCCGCCAACGGCATCGTCTTCCCCGACCTGTCCGGCCCCTACTACGCCGAGGTCGTCCTCGGCTACGAGGCCGTGGCCGCCGAGCTGCGCCGCTCCGTGCTGATCCTCTCCACCCACGGCCGCAGCGACGCCGAGACCGCCGTCCGCGAGATGGCCGGGCGCTGCGACGGCCTGGTCGATCCTCGGCCGCACCGTCAGCGACGACGCCGTCCAGCACCTCGCCGCCCGCGGCACCCCGCTGGTGCTCGTCGCCCGCCCCCCGATCGGGGCCGTCGACTCGGTGAACGCCGAGAACCACGCCAGCGCCCGCACCCTCGCCGAGCACCTGCTCGCCGAGGGCGCGCGACGGCTCCGCTTCGTCGGCGACCCCGACGCCTCGCCCGACGTCGCCGAGCGCTGGGCGCGGCGTCCAGGCCGCCTGCCGGCGGTCCGGCACCGACCGCGCGCCCGAGCTGGTCGACCGTCGACGAGCTCGACGAGGAGTCCGGCGCGGCCGTGGCCGCCGCCGCCCTCGCGGCCGACGACCTGCCCGACGCCTTCGTCTGCGCCAACGACGAGCTGGCGCTCGGCCTGCTCGGCCGGCTCGAGGCGGCCGGCGTCGACGTCCCCGGCACCGTCATGGTCACCGGCTGGGACGACGTGATGGCCGCGCGGTACGCCGGCCTGACCACCGTCCGCCAGCCGATGCGCGAGCTCGGCGCCACCGCCGCCCGGCTGCTCGACGAGCTCATCGTCGGCGACCGCGACCGAACCCCGCCACGAGCTGCTCGCGCACCGAGCTCGTGATCAGAGCGCAGCAGCTCCACCTCACCCGAAGGAACCGACATGAAGCGCACTCGCCACCGCCCTCGCCGTCGTCGCCGTCACGAGCCTCGCCCTCACGTCCTGCGGGCGCGACGAGTCCGGAGGCGGTGGGGAGGCCCAGAGCGAGGCGATCGCCGACGGCGAGGCCACCGGCACCATCGAGGTCTGGGCGATGGGCACCGAGGGCGACGAGCTCCAGGCGTTCTCCGCCGAGTTCGAGGAGGCCAACCCCGACGCCGAGGTCAAGGTGACCGCCATCCCGTGGGACGCCGCGCACGACAAGATCGCCAACGCGATCGCCAGCGGCGAGACCCCCGACGTGAGCCTGATCGGCACCACCTGGATGGGCGAGTTCGCCGAGGCCGGCGGCCTGATGCCGACCCCCGAGGACCTCGTCGACGAGGCCGACTTCTTCCCCGGCGCGTGGGGCTCCACCGAGGTCGGCGGCACGTCGTACGGCGTCCCCTGGTACGTCGAGACCCGCGTCCTCTACTACCGCAAGGACCTCGCGGAGAAGGCCGGCTGGACCGAGGCGCCCCAGACCTGGGACGAGCTGCACCAGTTCGCCACCGACCTGAAGGAGAAGGCCGGCGCCGAGTACGGCCTCAGCCTCCAGCCCGGCCAGACCGGCTCCTGGCAGACCGTGCTGCCGTTCGCCTGGTCCAACGGCGCCGCGGTCACCAACGAGGACGGCACCGAGTACACCATCGACTCCCCCGAGATGGCCGAGGCGCTCGACTACTACACGTCGTACTTCGACGAGGGCCTCTCGCCGGCCCGGCTGCTCGACCCGGGCGAGCTCGAGAGCGGCTTCGCCGACGGCAGCTACGGCGCCTTCATCTCCGGCCCGTGGCACACCGGGCTGGTCGAGGAGGCCGGCGTGACCACGGACCAGTACGCCGTCGCGCCGCTGCCCGGCAAGGACGCCGCGCCCGGCACGTCGTTCGTCGGCGGCGGCGACCTCGCGGTCTTCAAGGACTCCGACAACACCGACGCCGCCTGGAAGTTCGTCCAGTGGCTGAGCGAGCCGGAGACCCAGCAGGCCTTCTACGACACGGTCGGCGACCTGCCGGCCGTCCAGGCCGCCTGGGACACCGGCGAGCTCGCCGACGACCCGCAGCTCCAGGTCTTCGGCACGCAGCTCGAGACCACCGTGGCCCCGCCGGCCGTGCCGACCTGGGAGCAGGTCGCCGCGACGATCGACACGCTGGTCGAGCAGGCCTCGAAGGGCGACACCGAGCCCGCGGACGCGGTCACGGAGATGCAGGCGAAGGCGGCGTCGATCGGCACCGGTCTCTGACATGACCGCCACGGCCACGAAGCGTCGACCGGACCGGCCGGCGCACAGCGACGGCCGGCCGACCCGGTCGCGGCACGTCGACCCGACGCGGCGCAGCCAGGCCGTCGCCGCCTGGGTCCTGGCCCTGCCGTTCTGCGCGCTGTTCCTCGTGTTCACCGCCGGACCGGTGCTGGCCAGCCTCGGCATGAGCTTCACCGACATGCGCAGCACCGACATCCGCAACCCGCTCGGCGTCGAGTTCGTCGGCCTGGACAACTACGCCGACCTGGTCGCGGACCCGCTGTTCCGCAAGGTCACCCTCAACACCCTGCTCTACCTCGTGCTCGGCGTGCCGCTGACGATGGCGGTCGCGCTGGCCGTCGCGGTCGCCCTCAACCGGATCACCCGGCTGCGCGGCGTTCTTCCGGGTCGGCTACTACCTGCCGGTCGTCACCAGCATCGTGGCGGTCTCGGTGGTGTGGAAGTTCCTGCTCCGCGACGACGGCGGGCTGGTCAACACGGTGCTGGGCTGGGTCGGCATCGACGGCCCGGGCTGGCTCGACACCACCACGCCCGCGCTGCCGACGCTGGTGGTGATGGCGGTCTGGCGCAACTTCGGCACCCTGATGGTGATCTTCCTCGCCGGCCTGCAGACCATCCCGAAGGAGCTGATCGAGGCCGCCGAGATCGACGGCGCGTCGGCCTGGGCGCGCTTCCGCTACATCACGCTGCCGATGCTCCGCCCGACGCTGCTCTTCGGCGCGGTGATCACCAGCATCGGCTACCTCCAGTTCTTCGAGGAGGCCTTCGTGATGACCAAGGGCGGCCCGCTCGACTCGACCCGGTCGGTCACGTTCTTCACCTACGACCAGTTCGGGTTCGGCAACTACGCCTACGCCTCGGCCGCGGCCTACCTGCTGTTCCTCGCGATCGTGCTGCTGACCTGTTCCAGTTCCGGCTGCTGCGGGAGAAGGACTGACATGGCCAGGAGCAGAGCAGGCGGAGCGCTCCCGCGGGAGCACGCGCACGCCCGGCTGGCTCTACGCCGTGATGGCCGTCGGCCTGGTCCTCGTGGTCATCCCGTTCGTGTGGATGCTGGTCTCGTCGTTCAAGCCCGAGGCCGAGGTGCGCGCCGTGCCGCCGACCTGGTGGCCGGAGACGGTCACCCTGGACAACTACACGCGGCTGTTCACCCAGCTGGACTTCCCGCGCTACTTCCTGAACTCCGCGATCGTCGCGGTCAGCGTGACCGTCGGCAACATGGTCTTCTGCTCGATGCTCGGCTACGCCCTGGCGAAGCTCGACTTCCCCGGCAAGAAGGCGGTCTTCGCCGTCGTGCTCGGCACGCTGATGGTGCCGGGCGTCGTCACGTTCGTGCCGCTGTTCGTGCTGACCACCAACATCGGGCTGACCAACACGCTGCCGGGATGATCCTGCCGTTCCTCGCCGGACCGTTCGGGGTCTTCCTGATGCGGCAGTTCATCGCGAGCCTGCCCGACGAGCTGATCCAGGCCGCCCGCATCGACGGCGCCGGCGAGCTGCGGATCTTCTTCTCGATCATCCTGCCGCTGTGCGGGCCCGCCGTGGCGACCCTCGGGGTCCTCACGTTCCTCACGTCGTGGAACAACTTCCTGTGGCCGCTCGTCGTCGCGACCTCGGAGGACAAGTACACGCTGCCGGTCGCGCTCGCGCTCTACGCCGTCGGCCAGAACGCCACGAAGTACGGCCTGCTGCTCGCCGGCTCGGTCGTCGTCGTGATCCCCGTCCTCGTCGTCTTCCTGCTGCTGCAGCGCCGGATCATGCAGGGCATCGCCATGACCGGCATCAAGTAGACCCACCCACCGCGCCTCTCGGAGGAGACACCATGCGCGCACGTCGAACACCCGTCCTCGCGGCCGTCACGGCCGCCCTCGCCCTCGTCACCACCACGGCCGCCCTGCCGTCGGCCCCCACGGCCGCCGCGGCCCCCGCGGCGACCGAGCGGCACTCCGCCCAGCGCGTCCTGGAGACGTACGCCGCCGACACCTGGAAGTCGTTCGAGGCGATGGCCGTGCCGGCCACCGGCCTGCCGGCCGACAACATCGGCGGCGACCTCGACCCGGCGACCCGCAGCGGCTTCACCTCGCCGACCAACATCGGCGCCTACCTGTGGAGCACCGCCGCCGCCCGCGACACCGGCCTGATCGGCCGCCGCGAGGCCAAGGCTCGGATGACGCAGGACCCTCGACTCGGTCGCCGACCTCGAGCGCCACGACGACAGCGGCATGTTCTACAACTGGTACGACCCGGCCACCGGCGCCAAGCTGCGCACCTTCCCCGAGTCCGGCGAGACGATCAAGCCGTTCCTCTCCTCGGTCGACAACGGGTGGCTGGCCACCGGGCTGCTGCTCACCGCCCGCGCCGAGCCGTCGCTGGCCAAGAAGGCCGACCGGATCCGCGAGGACATGGACTTCGGCTGCTTCTACAACGCGCAGGCGAACGCGCCCGCCGGCCAGATCCGCGGCGGCTTCTGGGACGAGGACCCGCACGAGGACGCCGCCGTCAAGGACGACTACTGCGGCGGCGCCGACGTGTGGTTCACCGGCCACCACTACGGCGCGTTCAACACCGAGCCCCGGATCGCGTCGTACCTCGGCATCGCCGCCGGCCAGATCCCGGCCCGCCACTACTTCGGCACCTACCGGACCTTCCCCAACGACACCTGCGACTGGTCCTGGACCGAGACCAAGGCGGTCGGCTCCTGGGCCGAGCACCGAGGGCGTCCGCGTCTTCGAGGGCGCGCTGCCCTACCGCGGCATGCAGGTCGTGCCGACCTGGGGCGGCAGCATGTTCGAGGCGCTGATGGTGCCGCTGTTCGTGCCCGAGGAGACGTGGGGCCCGCGCTCGTGGGGCGTCAACCACCCGCTCTACGTGCGCGGCCAGATCGAGCACGGGATGCAGGAGGCCGACTACGGCTACTGGGGCTTCTCCCCGTCCAACAACCCCGCCGGCGGCTACCGCGAGTACGGCGTCGACCAGCTCGGCATGGACGGCCCCGGCTACACCACCGACCAGGAGCGCACCGGCGTCGACCAGCCCTACGAGGGCTGCCCGGGACGCGAGGGCTCGCCCGCGCCGACGTCGTACGGCGACGGCGTCGTCACCCCGCACGCGTCGTTCCTCGCGCTGCGCTACGCCCGCGGCGCGGCGCTCGACAACCTCGCCGAACCTCCGGGAGGACTTCGACTCCTACGGCCCCGGCGGCTTCTACGACGCCGTCGGCGGTGGGCAGCGGCACGGTCTCGAAGCGCTACCTCTCCCTCGACCAGGGCATGGTCATGGCCGCGCTGGGCAACGCGCTGGCCGACGACGACATGCGCAGCTACGTGAGCCGCGGCGCGATGGAGAAGACGCTGCGCCCGCTGATGCGCGAAGAGATCTTCGCCAGCAAGGGGACCCAGTGACCAGTGACCGACCCAGTGACGACCGACGCACGCACCGACTGGGAGAGCCGGATCGGCCTGCGCAGCGGGCACGCCTTCGGCGGCTCCGCACCGCGGCTGAGCCCGCCGGGAGGCCTCTGGGCGGTGGCCGGCGGCGCGCAGGTGACGCTGACCTGGTCGCCGGTGAAGGGGGCGATCGGCTACCAGGTGCACGTCGCCGACTCCGCCGACGGGCCGTGGGAGCCGCTCGACCACCACGGTCGCGACGTCACCTCGGTGCCGCACCCGCCGTACGTCGACACGACCGGGACGCCGGGCGTCGAGCGGTGGTACGCCGTCTCGTCGCTCTCCGACGTCCACGTCGACGGCCCCCTGTCGGCCGTGGTGTCGGCGACGCCGCTCGCGGAGGCGACCGGACCGGTCACCGTGACCGTCGACACCGCGACGGTGGTCGGCGAGCTGGACCGCCCGTGGCGCCCGATGATCGGCAGCGAGCACCTCTCGCACGCCCTGTCCGACCGACACCACCGGCGGCCGCGTGGTCGGCGAGGAGCTCAGCGCCGCGCTGTCCGCGGCGCACCACGAGCTCGGCGTGACGCACGTGCGGGCGCACGGGATCCTCTGCGACGACCTGGCGGTCTACCGCGAGGTCGACGGCGAGCCCGGTGCACGACTTCACCGGCGTCGACCGGGTCTACGACCACATCCGCTCGCTCGGGCTCTACCCCGTCGTCGAGATCTCGTTCATGCCGCACGACCTGGCCAGCGACCCGACCAAGACGGTCTTCGGCTACGACGCGATCATCTCGCCGCCCAAGGACTGGCAGCGCTGGTACGACCTGGTCCGCGACCTCACCGCCCACCTCGTGGAGCGCTACGGCGACGAGGTCGTCGAGCAGTGGTCCTTCGAGGTGTGGAACGAGGCCAACCTGGAGGTGTTCTGGTCCGGCGCGCCCGAGGACTACCTCAAGCTGTACGACGTCACCGCGGCCGCCGTCCGCGAGGTCGACGCGCGGCTCGTCGTCGGCGGCCCGTCGTCCGCCGCGGCCGGCTGGGTCGAGGAGCTGCTCGCGCACGCCGAGCAGTCCGGCGCCCCGGTCGACTTCGTCTCGACCCACACCTACGGCGCCCCGCCGCTGGACTTCCGGCCGATGCTCGCGCGGCACGGCCGGGCCGGCACGCCGATCTGGTGGACCGAGTGGGGCGTCACGCCCACCCACTTCAACGAGGTCAGCGACGCCGTCTTCGCCGGCGCCTTCCTGCTGCGCGGGATGAAGTCGGCGATGGGCCGGATCGAGTCGCTGTCCTACTGGGTGGTCTCCGACCACTTCGAGGAGCTCGGCCGACCGCCCGAGCTGCTGCACGGCGGCTTCGGCCTGCGCACCGTCGGCGAGCTGCGCAAGCCGCGCTGGTGGGCGCTGGCCATGCTGGAGCGGCTCGGCACGCACCGGCTCGCCGTGACGTCGTCCGGTGACGGCGGCGACTCGCTGGTCGAGACCGTCGCGGCCGCGACCGACGACGGCGAGGTCTCGGTGCTGCTGTGGAACCTCACCCTCGACCAGACCAAGGCGGCCGGCTCCCCGGCGCTGGGTCGCGACGTGGAGGTCGAGGTGCGCGGCCTCGCCGCCGGGTCGTCGTACACGCTGCGCCACGACCGGGTCGACGAGGACCACTCCAACGTCGCCGTCCGCGTGGGCGCGGCTGCGCGAGCCCGGCCAGGCCTGGCCGAACGACGCCCAGTGGGACGACCCTGCGCGCGGCCGACCGGCTCGACCGGCTCGAGCCGGACCGGGTCGTGACCGCCGACGAGTCCGGGCGTGGTCCAGGTCGACGTGGTGCTGCCGATGCCGTCGATGAGCCAGCTGACGCTGGTGCCCGCGGAGTAGCGGACGGCGAGCACGTCAGCGGCGGACGAACCAGCGGCCGAGCAGGGTGCCGTCGTCCTCGAGCAGCAGCCGCAGCCGCATCGCGACGTCGACGGGCGGGCCGTCGAGGATGCGGGGGTGGTCGCCACCGACCAGGCGCGGCGTCACGGTCGCGCAGAGCTCGTCGACGACGCCCTCGGCGAGCAGGTCGTGCAGCAGGTGCGGGCCGCCCTCGCAGAGCAGGTCGCGCAGGCCGCGGTCGACGAGCTCGGCCTTCAGCCGCGCCAGGTCGATGCGGTGCGAGCCGGTGACCAGCACGTGGTCGGCGCCGAGGAGGTCGCGCGCCTCGTCGAGGTGCTCGGCCTCGGAGCGGGTGGCCATCAGCACCCGGCCGGGCTCGACGCCGCGCAGCGTCTCCGGCACCGACCCGCTGCGGCTCACGAGCACGATCGGGCAGGCGGCCGGGCCGTAGCCCTCCGCCCGCGCCGTACCGGCTCCGACGAGCACCGCGTCGGCCAGCCCGCGCAGCGTGTCGAAGACCTGCTTGTCGGCGGGGTTGTTGATCGAGCCGGAGGTGCCCGAGTCGCCGGTGGCGGCGCCGTCGAGGGTGCTGATCATGTTGACCCGCAGCCAGGGCTGCTGAGGAGCCGCGTACAGCTCGGCGAGCTCGATGTTGTCGTCGGTCGGACCGATCAGGACGCGCATTCCCACCTCATCACCCAGTACTTCACCCCATACGGGTCGTCGTCGTAGTCCACCACGGCCGGCACGCCGCCGAGCAGGGACCCCAGCTCAGCGAGCCCGTCGACGGCCGCCCACAGCGCCGGCGCCGGCGACAGGTCGACGCCGCTCAGGTCGCCGGCCCGCAGCGCCGCCCCCAGCGCCTCGTCGAAGCCGAGCGCGCGGTCGTCGAGGTGTCCCGGCGCCTTCTCCGTGCGCCGGGCGCTGCCGTTGCCGACCACCAGCACCGACGGCTCTCCCGGCGCGTCGGCCGGGTCGGCGCGGCTCGGGCCGCGCCGCTCCCCCAGCAGGTACGACGCCACCCGCCGCCCCTGCGGGTCGCCGACGACCCGCACGTCGGGGCCCAGCCAGGCCGACCGCGGCGAGGCACGCGGCCCGCAGGTCGGCCACCGGGTCGTACGCTGGCCGGCGTACTCGGGCAGCAGCGCGAGCACGCCCGGCACCAGCGCCACGCGGCGCCGGGTCGGGTCGGCGCCGCTCACTGGAGCCCCCGGATCGCACGCGGCGGGCAGACGACGTCCGGCGATGGTCCAGACCATGTCGACGGTCTCGCGGGTCTCGCGCACCTCGTGCACGCGGTAGATGCGGGCGCCGGCCAGCGCGCAGACCGCGGTGGCGGCGAGGGTGCCGGTGAGCCGCTCGCCGACCGGCTTGTCGAGGGTCTCGCCGACGAAGTCCTTGTTGGACAGCGACACCAGCACCGGCCAGCCGGTGGCGACCATCTCGCCGAGGCGCCGGGTGAGCTCGAGGGAGTGGAAGGTGTTCTTGCCGAAGTCGTGGGCCGGGTCGATCACCACCGACTCGCGGGCGACGCCTGCCGCGACGCGCGCGCTCGGCGTAGGCGACGGTGTCGTCGATGGCGGCGCGCACCACGTCGTCGTACTCGACGCGGTAGGGGCGGGTGCGCGGCGTCGCGCCGCCGGTGTGGGTGCAGACGAGGCCGACGTCGTGCGCGGCGGCCACGTCGACCAGCTCGGGGTCGGCGCCGCCCCAGGCGTCGTTGAGCACGTCGGCGCCGGCCGCGCAGACCGCGTCGCCCACCGAGGCGCGCCAGGTGTCGACGGAGATCACCAGCGCCGGGATAGGCCTCGCGGACCCGGGCCACGAAGTCGACGACCCGGGCCTTCTCCTCGGCCTCGCCGATCTCGACGCCGGGCGCGGCCTTGATGCCGCCGATGTCGACGATCTCGGCGCCCTGCTCGACGACGAGCGCGACCCGCTCGAAGGCCTTGTCCTCGGCCCAGGTGGAGCCGCGGTCGTAGAAGGAGTCGGGGGTGCGGTTGACGATCGCCATCATCAGCGTGGCGTCGTCGGCGAAGGCGTGCCGGCCCAGGCGCAGGGTCACCGCTCGCGCTCCCGCTCGCCGGCGCCGCTGCACCGCGGCGCCACGGGCGCCGGTGCCAGCCACGTCGCCGCGGGCGGCCGCTCGACGGTGGGCACGGCGCGCTCGACGGGGGTCGGTCCCTGCTCGGTGAGCCGGTACTGGCGCAGCAGCGCCGCGTCGCCGGCCTCGCGCACCCCGAGCCGGGCCTGGGCGGCCGCGACGATCTGGGTGGCCATCCCGCCGAGGTCGCTGCAGCGACTGGTGCCGGTGCGCGCGGCGACCGAGGTCGACCTGGGCGAGCGACGCCGGCGCCGTGCGTGCGGGCGGTGTCGATCAGCGCGGCCAGCTCGACGGCGTACCCGGTGGGCACGTGCAGCCGCTCGAAGCACGACCGGCGCACCGCCCACTCCCCCGCCAGCGGCTGCACCAGCCCGGCCAGCTCGGGGAAGTCGAGCGCGATCAGCGGCCGCGCCACCAGCTCGGTGACCCGGCCGCCGTCGAGCGCGCCGGTCGTGCCCGGGCGCTCGTAGAAGCCCTTCACCAGCTGGACGCCGGGGTCGGTGAGCAGCGGGCCGAGCAGGCCGGGCACGAAGTGGGTGTCCCAGTCGGTGAGGTCGGCGTCCATGAAGACCAGCAGGTCGCCGGTGGTGACGAACAGCGACTTCCACATCGCCTCGCCCTTGCCGGGGTGGGTGCCGAGGTCGGGGCGGATCTCCGCGGAGCGGTGCACGACCGCGCCGGCGTCGGTGGCGACGGCGTACGTCGCGTCGGTGGAGTCGCTGTCGATCACGACGATCTCGTCGAGCAGCGCGACGGTGTCGACCAGCGCCTCGCGCACGCGGGTGACGACGTCGCCGACGGTGGCCGCCTCGTTGCGGGCCGGGACGACCAGGCTCACGCGGGTCGCGGGCGGGGGCGGCCTGCTTGGCGGCCAGCAGGGCCTCGAGCGTCCAGTCGTGCCAGTGCCGGGTCGCCACCTGCTGCCCGGAGCCAGCCTCGTCAGCCACGCCGTCAGCCTACGGGTGCCCCCCGCGGCGGCCGAGCGGGCATGTTACTGACCGTTGTGACTACTGGGCGGCGCAATATCGGTCGGCTAGTAGGTCCAACGGTCAGTAACATGCCCGGCCGGCGCGACCGGGCACAGCCCGGCCCCGGCGACGTGCGTCGCCGGGGCCGGGCTCGGAGGGAGCGCGAGCAGGGTCAGACGGTCGGCGGGACCGGGACCCCGTCGATGGTGAAGACGCCGCCCGGAGGCTGGTTGTAGACGTCCGCACCGGTGGGAGCGGTGTTGTCCGCGATCGTCACGTCGGTGACGGTCAGGCTGGCCGTCGAGCCGTTCCACAGCCCACCGCCCTGGCTGGCCGCGGTGTTGCCGGTGACGTTGCCGCCGGCGTAGGTGGTGACGAACGAGTTGCCGTTGTGGAGCCCGCCGCCGTTGCCGGGGGCCGCGCCCACGGTGTTGTCGGTGAGGTCCACGTCGGTCAGCGTCGCGGTGCCTGTCGCCGGTGGTCTCGATGCCGCCGCCGGCGCGCTTGGCGTCGTTGCCCGACAGCGTCGTGCCGGAGACGTCGAGCGTGCCGCCCTTGGCGAGGATGCCGCCACCGGAGCCGGAGGTGCCGGTCGCGGAGTTGCCCTCGATGGTGGAGTCGGTGACGGTCAGCGCGCCGCCGTCGGTGTAGAGGGCGCCACCGCCCTGGTCGGCGTCGTTGCCGCCGGCGCTGTTGCCCGAGAGCGTCGTGTCGTCGACGGTGAAGGTGCCGGCGGCGGAGTTCCACAGACCGCCGCCCTCGGCCGAGGCCGTGTTGTCGGTGACCTCGGAGGAGGTCACGTCGACGGTGCCGGCGCCGGTCAGGTGCAGGCCGCCGCCGTTGCCCGGGTTGGTGCCGGTCTCGTTGTTCGACAGCGTCGAGCCGTCGACGGTGGTGGTGCCGACGTTGGCCTCGATGCCACCGCCTGCGCGGTTGGCGGTGTTGCCGTCGACGGTCGTGCCGCTGAGCGCCACGGTGCCCATGTTGTTGAACAGGCCGCCGCCGGAGCCGGAGACACCGGTCGCCTTGTTGTCCGTCACCTGCGAGCTGCTGACGGTCAGGTCGCCGCCCTCGTTGTAGAGGCCGCCGCCGCCCTGGTCGGCGTCGTTGCCCTCGGCGCGGTTGCCCTCGACCACCGAGTTGTTGACCAGCATCGTGCCGGCCGCGGAGTTCCAGAGGCCGCCGCCCTCGGCGTTGGCGTCGTTGTCGAGGACCTGCGAGCCGAGCACGAAGACCGAGCCCTCACCGGTGAGGTGGAGGCCGCCGCCGTTGCCGGGGTTGGAGCCGGTGCCGTTGCCGATCAGGCGAGCGGCGCGCAGCGCGGTCGTCGCCGCCGAGGGCCTCGATGCCGCCACCGGCGCGGGTCGCGGCGTTGGCCGAGACGCTGGTGGAGGTGACGTTGAGCGTGCCCGTGTTGTTGAAGATGCCGCCGCCGGAGCCGGAGGTGCCCGACGCGACGTTGCGGTCGACGACCGAGCGGACGACGTTGACGGTGCCGCCGTCGTTGTAGATGCCGCCACCGCCCTGGTCGGCGTCGTTGCCGAGCACGTTGTTGGCGACGATCTCCGAGCGGTCGACGTTGAGGGTGCCGGTGGCGGAGTTCCACAGCCCGCCGCCCTCGGCGGACGCGGCGTTGCCGGTCACCGTGGTCGAGACGATGTTGACGGTGCCCGCGCCGGTAGGTGGACGGCGCCGCCGTTGCCCGGCGCGAGGCCGGTGGCGTTGTCGACGAGCACCGACTGGCGCACGCGTCGTGGTGCCGCCCAGCGCCTCGATCGCGCCGCCGGCGCGCTCGGCCCGGTTGTCGGCGAGCCGCGACTTCACGACCGTGAGCCGACCGCCCTGGTTGTAGATCGCGCCGCCGGAGGCGCCCTCACCGCGGACCTTGCTGCCCACGATCGCGGAGTCGCGCACCACCAGGGTGCCGGTGCTGCGGACGCCGCCGCCGCTCTCGCCGGCCGCGGGGGCGCCGTTCTTCAGCCGGACCTTCTGCAGGACGAGCCGGTTGCGTGCCGAGCACGTCGAAGATGCGGTCGACGCCGCGGGCGTCGATGCTGTGGCCCTGGCCGACGATCACGAGGTCGTCGTTGACGTCGAGGTCGCCCTTCAGCGGACCGTCGCCGTTGCCGGTGCCGCGGTCGAGCTGGAGGTTCTTCGCGATCTTGATGCGCTCCTTGCCGGCGCGCTTGTTGGCCTTGAGCACCGCGCGGCGCAGCTGGCGCACGGTGCGCACGGTCGTCGTCCCGACCGAGCCTGCGGCGGCGGTGGCTGCCGGGCCGGCGGGGGCGACCTGGGCGGCGGGGGCGGCGGGTGCCGCGGGGGCGGCGCTCGCCGTACCGGCGGTGAGACCGGTGAGGGCGGCAAGCGCCAGCCCGCCGGCTGCTCCGCCGGTGGCGAGCCGGACCCGGAGGGTCCTCGGTGTCGTCATGGGTGTGCCTTTCACGTCGCGGTGCGGCAGACCCAGCGCCTGCCCGAGTGTGTCGGCGGTCTCACGACCGTCTCCCCTACCTACGGCGGCCGGACGGGCGGCGTTCACCCCGATCTCGATCTCTCTGCGATCCGAACCGGCGTCGGCGCCGAACCCCTGGGCACACAGCGGTGAACGCAGCGGCGCTGCGCTCCGTAGACACCGGCATGGACGCCACGGGTCACGGACCGCTCGACACGAGGGGAGTGCGGGCGTGGACCAGGACGTCGGCGAGCAGGGTGGCCGTCGCCGGGCTCGGCGACGAGACCGAGGTGCACGCGGCGTACGTGCCTCTACGGGCCCCAGCTCTACCGCTTCCTGCTGCGCGGTCTCGGTGACCCCGGCGCCGCCCAGGACGTCACCCAGGAGACGTTCCTGCGGCCTGGCGGGCCGCCGACCGCTTCGACCCCACGCTCGCCTCGCTGCGGGTCTGGCTCTTCGGCATCGCGCGCAACGCGATGATCGACCACGCCCGAGCGGCCCGGGCCCGGCCCTGGCAGCGCACGCTCGTCGATCCTCCGACCGCCGAGACCATCAGCACCGACACCGACGACCCCACCGACCGGCTGCTGCACGGCTGGCTCGTCGAGGAGGCGCTGCGTCGGCTCTCCGAGCAGCACCGGGTCGTGCTCGTCGAGACCTACCTGCGCGACCGCCCCTACGACGAGGTCGCCGCCGAGCTCGGCGTGCCCGTCGGCACCCTGCGCAGCCGAGTCTTCTACGGTCTGAAGGCGCTGCGCTCGGCGATGGACGAGATGGGGGTGACACCGTGAACGACGACCAGGGGCCGGGGTCGGTGCAGGCAGGGACCGGGGCAGGGCCACGACCAGGCGCTGCGCGAGCTGCTCGGCCCGCTCGCGCTCGGGCACCTCACCGCGGCCGAGGAGACCCGGGTGCGGGCCCACCTCGACGGGTGCGCCGCCTGCCGTGCCGAGCTGGCCGAGATCGCTCCGCTCGGCGCGTGGCTCGAGACCGTCGACCCGGCGCTGCTCGAGCGTCCCCCCGCACCAGCGCCCGGCCTCGGGGAGCAGATCCGCTCCGCCGTGGCCCGCGAGCGGTTGCAGCGCGAGGCCGACGACGACCGCCACCGACGCTCGCTGGCCCGCCGTCGTACGACGGGGCGGGTGCGGGTCGGCGCGATCGCGGCCGCGCTGGTGCTCGTCGCCCTCGGTGGCGGAGTGCTGGTCGGCCGGGCCACCGCGCCGCAGCCGGCCAAGCCGCCGCTGGAGGCGATCTCGCTGCTGCCGGTGGACACCTCGGGGTCGCCGGGTTCGCCTGGTTCGCCCGCGTCGCCTGGGTCACCGGGGTCGCCGGGGTCGCCGGGGTCGGGACGGTGCGGGAGGGGCGGCGTCCGCGGTGTCGGTCGCCAGCGCCGACCTCGTGGCGCACACGTGGGGCGTCGAGCTGCGGATGGTTGCCGACGGCTTCGACCGGGGCAGCACCTACCGCGCGGCCTTCCGCGACGCCGACTCGGGCGAGCTCAGCCCCGCCGGCGAGTTCATCGGCACCGGCGACGCCAGCATGACCTGCAACCTGCAGTCGTCGGTGCTCCGCGACGACGTCTCCGAGGTCGTCGTCACCGACGCGTCCGGCTCCCCGATCCTCCAGGCCGCCCTCTGACGGCCGCCGTCCCAGGGGGGATGTTACTGACCGTTGTGACTACTACCCGACCGATATTAAGCCCGCCCAGTAGTCACAACGGTCAGTAACATGCCCGCCGGGGCGCCGGGGGTCAGGGGTGCAGGAGGGTGCGGATGCGGGCGACGGTGTCGTCGACGGCGGCAGTGGCGGCGGGGCTGAAGGCGCCCATGTCGATGAAGCCGTGCACGAGCCCGTCGTGGCGCACCCGGTCGACGGTGACACCGGCGGCGGCGAGCAGGTCGGCGTACGCCTCGCCCTCGTCGCGCAGCGGGTCGAACTCCGCGGTGACGACCACGGCCGGCGCGACCTTCGCGACGTCGCCGAGGTGGGGCGAGAGCCGCGCGTCGTCGAGGTCGAGGCCGGGCGCGGGGTCGGCGCCGACGTACTGGCCCATGAACCACTCCATCGTCGGCTGGTCGAGGAAGTAGCCCTCGGCGTTGTCGACGCGCGAGGGGTAGTCGCCGAGCACGTGGGTGGCGGGGTAGATCAGCACCTGGGCGTCGACGAGGTCCGGCAGCGCCTGGGCGGCGATCGCCGAGAGGTTGCCGCCCGCGCTGTCACCCCCGACGGCCAGGACGTCGCTCCCGCCGAGGTCGGCGCGGTGCTCGGCCACCCAGCGCACCGAGGCCAGGGCGTCGTCGACGGCCGCGGGCCAGGGGTGCTCCGGGGCGAGGCGGTAGTCGACCGAGACGACCACGACCTCGGCGCCGCGGCAGATCCGGCGGCAGGTCTGGTCGTGGGTGTCGAGGTCGCCGATCACGAACCCGCCGCCGTGGAAGAAGACCAGCAGCGGACGGCCGCCCTCGGGCGCCTCGCCGGCGGGCCGGTAGACCCGCGCCGGGCGGTCGGCGACGGTGGTGTCCTCGACCTCCCCGACCTGGACGACGTCCTGGGGCTGCACGGCGTCGCAGGTCATCGCCCGGAAGCCCAGCCGCGCCACCTCCGGCGTCGACTCGTGCATCGGCGGATAGCCCGCGCTCTCGATGAACTCGAGCAGGGCTGCGGTCCCGGGGTCCAGAGGCATGGGGGAAACCTAGCGGGCACCCGTGCGCCGCGGGACGCTTCTGCCGCGCTGAGGTGTCACCTGGTGGCACCTGAGCGCGGCACAGGCTCATGGCGGCGGGCAGCGGGGACAGCGGCGCAGCCGCCCGCGCCACCCGCGCTGGATGAGCAGCTCACCGACCTGCGCGGCGGTCCAGCACGCGTGCTCGAAGACCATCGACCAGCCGACCCGGGCGGTCGCGCCCGCCTCCACCAGCGCCGCCAGGTCGCGCTGCAGGTCTCGCCCTCGTGCCCTCGCCGAGTCGTGGAACAACCTGCCGTCGAGCTCGACCAGCAGCGGGACCGGCGCGTAGTCGACGTCGCGGTAGACCGGCCCGCGAGCCGACGCGCGGACCTGCCGCGCCGCCTGCGGCAGGCCGTGCGCCCGCTCGACGCGGTGGAGGTAGCCGTGCTCGAGCACCGAGCACGTCCCGAGGGCGAGGTCGTCGACGACACCCGCCAGGACGGTACGCCGGGCGATGCGCTCCCGCCGCTGGAGCGCCGCACCGAGCCGGCCCGCCGTCGTACGACGTGACTGGACGCCGTCGGCGAGGGTCGCGATCGCCGCGTGGTCGGTGCCGGCCGCGGCGGCCACGTCGAGCAGGGCCTCCTCGAGCCGGAGCCGTGGCGGCGAGGCCGTCCACAGCGCACGGGAGGTCAGGTGGCTGACGCGCTGGATCAGCACGCCCGACGGCTGCGCCAGGGTCCGCTTGCGGTCGACGGCCACGTGGATCGGCTCGTCGCACCACCCGGCGCGGCCCGGCCCGTCGGCGGCACGCACGGCCGACGCCCCTGCCAGGGCCGCGGGTGCGGCGTGGAGCACCGCGGCCCACGCCCGCTGCAGCCACGTCGGGTCGCCGGTGTGGGCGAGGTAGACCGCCTCGTGCAGCGGCACCAGCTCACGTCGGCGCAGCATCCGGCGTACGTCGTGGGGAGCGAGCCCTGCGGCCAGCAGCTGCGCGCGCGCCACCACCCCCGACTGCAGCCGGAGGAGCTCCGCGACCTGGTCCGCCACGCACCCGATGCTCCGAGCTCGGCCGGGTGCGGGCAACCGGGCGCGGGAGAGCTGTGGACAACCCCCTTGTGCCGCGCTCAGGTGTCACCAGGTGGCACCTGAGCGCGGCAGAGGCCGCCCGGCGGGGGTCAGCGGACGGCGAAGCGTCGGGCGACGCGGCGGGACTTGTTGCCGGCGGCGTCGCGGCTGACGACGTCGAAGCGGTAGCGGCCCGTGGGGAGGACGACGCGGCGGCGCCACTGCGTGCTCTTCGCGCCGCGGTGGCCGAGCGCGGAGGACAGCCGGCCGGGCTTGCGACCCCAGGTGCCGTTGGGTCGGAGCCACTTGTTCTTGCCCTGGTGGCGGACCCGGACGACGACCTTGACCACCCCGCGGTCGTCGGAGGCTCGGCCGGCGAGCTTCACCGAGTGACGGCGCAGGGTGGGGTTGCCCTTCGGGCGGGTGATCTTCACCCCAGGGGCGCGGGTGTCGGGGGTGGTCGGGGCCGGCGGGTCGCCGAGGCCGGTGTCGACGGAGTAGACCTGGAAGCCGGTCGAGGTGTCGCCCTCCACGAGGTTGCGCGCCTCGCTCTGGTAGACCACCCGCGAGGCGTCGTCTGCCATGACCGGGCGGAACGACTGGGCGTCGCCACCCTCCCCGTCGGGGCTGACGCTGAGCAGCGTGCTCGTCGCGGTGCTGCGGTCGCGCAGGAACACGTCGCCGCTGGAGTTGGCGTCGTTGGGCACCAGGTTGCTGGAGAAGCTGTTGAACGTCGCGTAGCGGCTGTCGTCGCTGAGGAACCCGCGCAACGAGTCGCCGTCGCCGTCGCCGCCCGTGGTCGAGACGCTCTCGCGCTCCAGGGAGCCGTTCGCGACGTCGTAGGTGTAGACGTCGCTCAGCAGGCCGTTGGTGTCGCTGGGCAGCAGCTCGTCGAGGCTGTTGAAGATGATCGAGGCGCCGTCGGGGGTCAGGTAGGGCCGCGAGCCGCCGTTGGGGCCGTTCTCGCCCGAGGGCAGGTTCGAGATCCGGCGGGTGGTGCCGGCGACCATGTCGCGCAGGAAGATGTTCTCGGCGCGGGGGCTGCCGTCGTCCGGCACGAGGTCGCCCGCGAACGACGCGAAGGCGACGTAGCGGCCGTCGGCGCTGACCATGCCGCGATAGCTGCGCGCATCGCCGAGCCCTCCGCCGGTGCCGACGCTGATCAGCCGGGTCGTGCCGGTGACGCGGTCGCGCACGTAGACCTGCTCCTCGCCGTTGCCGCCGGCCGCCGTGAGGTTGGTGCCGAAGGAGCTGAACGCGACGTACCGGCCGGTGCTCGACAGCATCACGCGGCTGGAGGGCCCGTCGGCCGCGCGGCCGTCGATGCCGATGCTGATCAGCTCGGTGGTGCCGGTGCCGAGGTTGCGCAGGTAGACGCTCCGCGTCGTCGTGCGTACGTCGGTGAGGTCGATGGCGTCGGACACGAAGCCGACCAGACGGCCGGTGTCGTCGGGCCAGGAGAGGCTGCTCCACTCGGCCGTGGGCTGGTCGTCGTCGGACGTGCTCACGACCTGCACGACCCCGCTGACGAGGTCCTTGCGGTAGATCCGGCGGCCGGGCGTGGTCACGCCGGGCACGAGGTTGGTGGCCGACGAGTCGAAGGTGACGAAGCGGCCGCTGCCGCTGATCTGGGGCCGGTCGGCCGGTCCGTTGCCGGGGGTGCCGTTGCTCGCCGCCGAGACCAGCACGGTGTCGGACGGCGCCACGTCGGCGGAGCCTCCGCCCTCCGGTGGCGGAGCCGCACCCGCAGCCCCGACAACCCCGACCGCCGGCGACAGTCCTGCTGCCAGCGCCAGGACCGCCAGGCCCGCGACCCGTCGCGACGTGCTCGTGCTCGTGCTCGTGCTCTTCC
Source organism: uncultured Actinomycetota bacterium (assembly GCA_963834285.1). Taxonomy (GTDB): domain Bacteria; phylum Actinomycetota; class Actinomycetes; order Propionibacteriales; family Nocardioidaceae; genus Nocardioides. The sequence goes on from CAWIAZ010000015.1 coordinate 148,913, forward strand.
GCATGCCGATCCCCGCGCTCATCCCGATGACGCCCCTGTCGGGGCCTTACGAACCGTTGACCACAAACCTGTGCCAGGGCTTGGTGGAGACGTTGCCGGCGGCGTCGACGCTCTGCACGTCGAAGCCGTACGGCGCCGCCGGGAGCGAGAGCGGCAGGCTCCACGCGGACGACGTCGCGCCGGGCGACGCCAGGGTCGCCGTGATCCGGCGGGCACCGGATCCCCAGGTGCCGTCGGGCCGCAGCCACTGGTTGGTGGTGTTGTTGCGGACCTGGACGTAGACCGTGCTGACGCCGCGGTCGTCGGTCGCGGTGCCGGTGATGGTGACCGCGGGGCCGGGCACCGTCTGGTTGCCGGTGGGCGCGGTGACCGCCACCTCGGGCGCCACCGTGTCGGGCGTCGCGCTGCTCAGCGTGAAGCGGTGCCACGGCTTGGGCGAACCGTTGCCGGCGGCGTCCACGGCCTCGGAGTCGAAGCCGTAGCTGCCGTCGGGCAGCGACAGCGGCAGGCTCCACCCGGTCGACGTCGAGCCGGGCGAGGCGACGGTGGCCGTGAGCCGCCGGGCGCCGGTGCCCCAGGTGCCGTCGGGGCGCAGCCACTGGTTGGTGTCGTTGTCGCGCACCTGCACGAACACGCCGGCCACGGCGCGGTCGTCGGTGGCGGTGCCGGTGATCGTGACGGCCGGGCCGGGCATCGTCGGGTTGCCGGTGGGCGAGGTCACCTCGAGCGCGGGCGGCGTCGTGTCGGGCGTCGCGCTGCTCAGCGTGAAGCGGCGCCACGGCTTGTCGGAGGTGTTGCCGCTGGTGTCCTGGCTGACCACGTCGAAGCCGTAGCTGCCGTCGGGCAGCGACAGCGGCAGGCTCCACCCGGTCGCGGTGCCCTCCGGGACGTCGAGCGTGGCCGACAGCCGCCGGGCACCGGTGCCCCAGGTGCCGTCGGGGCGCAGCCACTGGTTGGTGTCGTTGTCGCGCAATTGCACGAAGACCTTGCCGACCGCACGGTCGTCGGCCGCCGTCCCGCTGATGGTGACGTCGGGGCCGGGCATCGTCGGGTTGCCGCTGGGCGAGGTCACCTCGAGCGTGGGCGCGGTGGTGTCGGGCTGCACGGTCTGCAGCGACGCGGTGTGGACGGCGTAGACCTGGTAGCCCTCCGCGGTGTCGCCGCGCACGAGGTTGCGCGCCTCGCTGAGGTAGGTCACGACCGACGCGTCGTCGTCGAGCACCGGGCGGAACGACTGGGCGTCGGCGCCGCCCATGCTGAAGGAGCGGCTCAGCACGAGGTTCTGGCCGGTCTCGCGGTCGCGCAGGAACGCGTCGCCCTTGTAGTTGGTGTCGTCCGGCACGAGGTTGGTGGAGAAGCTGTTGTAGACGGTGTAGCGGTGGTCGTCGCTGATGAAGCCGCGCAGCGCGTCGTCGTCGCCGTTGCCGCCGTCGTGGGCGGCGCTCTGCCGCTCGAGGGCGCCGGTGGCCACGTTGTAGAGGTAGACGTCGCTCTTGCCGTTGGTGTCGTCGGGCAGCAGCCCGTCGTGGCTGTTGAAGGCCAGCACGGCGCCGTCGGGGGTGAGGTAGGGGCGTGCCCCGCCGATCGGGGACGGCGTCCCGCTGGGCTGCCGCACGGTGACCCGCGTCGTGGTGCCGGCCACCAGGTCGCGCAGGAAGATGCTCTCCGTCGCGGGGTTGGTGCCGGGGGTCAGGTTGGTCGCCTTCGACGCGAACGCGACGTAGCGGCCGTCGGTGCTGACCATGCCGCGATAGCTGCGGGCGTCGCCGAGCCCGCCGGTGGCGGCCACGCTGATCAGCGTGGTGGTGCCGGCGACGCGGTCACGCAGGTAGACCTGCTCCTGGCCGTTGCCACCGGACGTCGTGAGGTTGGTCGCGAACGAGCTGAACGCGGCGTACCGGCCGTCGGAGGAGAGCACGCCGCGGCTGGAGGCGCCGTTGTTGGGGGCGCCGTTGAGTCCGACGCTGATCAGCTCGGTGGTGCCGGCCGACAGGTTGCGCACGAAGATGCTGCGCGACCTGGTCGCGGGCGTGGTGAGGCCCTGGTCGTCGGAGACGAACGAGACCAGGTTGCCGGAGTCGTCGGGCCAGGAGAAGCTGCTCCACTCGTTGGTCACCCGGTCGTCGTCCGACTGGCTGACGACCTCGATCGCCCCCGTCTCGAGGTCCTTGCGGTAGACCCGCACGCCCCAGGTGTCGACGCCCGGCACCAGGTTGGTGGAGGCGGAGTCGAAGGTGACGTAGCGACCGTTGCCGCTGATCATCGGGCGGTCACCGGCGCGGTCGCCCGGCACCCCCGCGGCCGAGGCCGAGACCAGCATCGTGTCGGGGCCGGAGTCCGACGCCGACCAGCCGGTGGACTCAGGCGCCGCGGGCGCCGGTGGCGCGGCCGTGACGGACGTCGCCGCGACGACCGAGAGCCCTCCGGCAGCGGTCGCCATCGCCAGTGCGGCGATCCACCCCTCGCGCTCGCGTGCGTGATCCCATGCGTCCCCATTGCGTCCCCCCAAGGCAGCGTCCCGCCTCACAGGATGGTCGACATCGGCGCCTACGGCTAGGGCTGGCCCGGTCACGTCTTGGCATACGTAGCCCGATCGGGCCATGCCGACTGGTCAGGACAGGTGGTGCCGCACGCCCGCCACCAACGCGCGCGCGTACGCCGCCTGGCCGCGGCGGGAGGTCATCCGGCGGGCCTCGCGGCGGTGGCGCATGTTGCCCAGCTCGACCATCACGGTCGGGATGTCGGAGAGGTTGAGCGTGCCGAGGTCGGACCGGACGTCGATCCCGTCGCCGCCGGCGGTGTAGCTGGCCCTCGCGAAGCCGCCCGCGCGCAGCGCCCGCCGCAGGTCGAGCCCGAGGCGGCGCGACGGCCGCGCGATGTCGTGGGTCCACGGACGCCGGTCGGCCGGCAGGATCACGTGGAAGCCGCGGGCCCCGGCCGCGTAGGAGCCGTCGGCGTGGATGCTGATCTTGAGGTCGGCGGGCTCCCGGTCGCGGCCCACGGCGTTGCCGGCCCGCCCGCGGACGTCGACGCACGGCCCCCAGCGCCGGGCGCTGTTGACCCCGCGGGTGAGCAGCACCCGCGCGCCGAGCCGCTCGAGTCGGCGCTGCACGAGGCGGGAGACCCGCCAGGCGAAGGTGGCCTCGGGGAAGCCGGCGTTCGTGGCGGTGCCGGTGGTGTTGCACGCCTTGCGGAAGCCACCGGCGGGCACCAGCCGGTTGACCTGCCGCGGGAAGCGGGCGTTGCCGAGCTGGTGGCCGGGGTCGAGCACGACCACGCGCCCGGCGAGCGGCTTCGCGGCCGCCCGCGAGGACGGGGCCGCGGGCCGACCCCGCACCCGTGCCGCGGGTCTCGGCGGCCGCGGCCGTCGTACCGGCACCTCGTCCCGAGCCGCCGCTGCCCACGCCGTCACCGACCACCAGCGCGAGCGCGAGGAGGCCGGTGAGGGCGGCGGCGAGCAGCCGGGGCACGGGGAGGCTCATTCGTAGCCGAGGATCTCCTGACGCTTCTCGCCCCAGGCCAGCGCCGAGGAGATCGCGTCGTCGAGGGACAGCTCGGTGCTCCAGTCGAGCAGCTCGCGGGAGCGGTCGACGTTGGCGTAGGCGCCGACCGAGTCGCCGAGCCGCGGCGGCGCCTCGCCGACCGGCACGGTCTGGCCGAAGACCCGCTCGAAGGAGGCGACCAGCTCGCGCACGGTGACGCCCTCGCCGGTGCCGACGTTGATGATCGTGCTGGTGGAGTCGACGGCGCTCAGCACGTGGTCGAAGCGCTCGACGGCGCGCACGTGGGCGCGGGCGAGGTCCCAGACGTGGACGTAGTCGCGGATGCCGGTGCCGTCGCGGGTGGGGTGCTCGACGCCGGTGATCGTGAACTGCTCCTTGAGGCCGCGGGCGGCCATCACGAGCTGGCCGAGCACGTGGGAGGGCTCGCGGGCGTAGATGCCCGACTCGAGGTCGGGGTCGGAGCCGATGGGGTTGAAGTAGCGCAGGATGATCGCGCGCAGGTCGGTGGCCGCCGCGAGGTCGGTGAGCACCGTCTCCATCATGTACTTGGTGCGCGCGTAGGGCGACGACGGCGCGAGCGGGTCGCTCTCGACGACCTCGAAGCCCTCCTTGGTCGCGTAGAGCGACGCCGAGCTGGAGAACAGCACCCGGTGCAGCCCGAGGTTGGTGAGCTCGTCGAAGAAGTCCAGCGACTTCGCGACGTTGTCGCGGTAGTACTCGTAGGGCTTCTCGACCGACTCCGGCACGATGATCCGCGCGGCCATGTGGATGGTGGCCTCGAGGTCGGGGTGCTCGTCCTTGATCCGGCGCAGCAGAGCCCGGTCGGCGATGTCGCCCTCGTAGAAGATGCGGTCGCGCACGAAGACCTTCGGCCCGCTGAAGAGCGAGTCGAGCACCACGGGGGTGTGGCCGGCCTCCTCGAGCGCCTTCGCGGTGATCGAACCGATGTAGCCGGCGCCGCCGGTGACAAGGACCTTCATGGCCGACACCCTACGAGAGCGGGCTCCTGCCGATGAACCCCAGCAGCCTGGTCTGGACGTCGGCGTCCGCCGGCACCTCGACCTTCGGCCCGTACTGCCCGCTGGCCCGGAGCACCTCGTCCATCGGCTGCATCCCCTCCAGCATCATGGCGCAGCGGTCGGCGTCCAGGGTCTCGTCCTGGCCGGTGGCGCGGGCGAGGTCCCAGGTGTGGAGGAAGACGTCGGCGGTGTAGAAGCGGGAGACGGCCTCGGGCAGCGGCACCTCGCCGAGGTGGGGGTTGGTGAGCACCTTCGCCGCGGTGGTGGGGTCGTCGAGCAGCGCCTGGACGGCGTCGCAGTGCACCTGCCAGGCCGCGACCGGGTCGTCGTCGACCGACGGTCCCTTCGCCAGGACGACGCCGGCGCCGCCCTCGAGGAACGCCGGGAACCACTCGACCAGGTGGCGGACGACGTCGCGCGCCGTCCAGCCCTCCACCGGCGCGGGGGCGTCCCAGTCGGTGGCGCCGCGGACGCGGTCGGTGAAGGTGCCGGCGATCTGGCGGTGCTCCTCGGCCTCGGTCATCCGGTCGTCGCCCGGTCGCCGCTCCCGGCGTCGGCGCGAGCCAGGAGGTCGTCGAGCTTCTCGTAGCCCTCGACGACGCCGCTCTCCATGCCGGAGGCGACCATCGCGTCGCGGTCCTCGACCGACTCCCCCACCGAGACCGCCCGCAGCCGGGACCGGCCGCCGTCGAGGTCCTCCAGGGTCAGGATCTCCAGCGCGACGGCGTCGGGGACGCCCTCCCAGGTGAAGGTCTGCACGATCCGCTCGCCGTCGCGCACCTCGTGGAAGGAGCCGTAGAAGGCCGGCAGGTCCTCGCCCTCGTGGCGCGAGACGTAGCGCCAGCGGCCGCCGGTGGTGCAGTCCCACTGCTCGACGCGGGTGTCGATGCTGCGCGGGCCGACCCACTGCACGAACAGCGCCGGGTCGGCGTGGGCGGCGAAGACCCGGCTGGCCGGGGCGTCGAACTCGCGGACGATCTCGATCAGCGGCAGGCCCGCGGGCGCGCTGACGGTGGTCTCGGGGTGGGTGCGGGTGGTCATGATGCTGCTCCTTCGGTCGGTGTCGGTGCTCTCGTGTCGGTGCTCTGGTGTCGGTGCTCGGTGCTCGGTGTCGTCGGCCAGCCGCGCCAGGACGGCGTCGAGCCGGGTGTAGCGCTCCTCGGCCTGACGCCGGTAGCGCTCGACCCACTTCGTCATCAGGTCGAAGACCTCCGCCTCGAGGTGCACCGGACGGCGCTGGGCGTCGCGGCTGCGGCTCACCAGACCGGCGTCCTCGAGCACCTTGAGGTGCTTGGAGACCGCCTGGAGGCTCACGTCGTACGGCGCCGCGAGGTCGCCCACCGTCGCGTCCTGCTCGGCGAGCCGGGCGACGAGGTCGCGGCGGGTCGGGTCGGCGAGCGCCGAGAAGATCCTGGAGAGCTGGTCGGGCACGGTCGGGTCCTTCGTTGTTTTACCAAAGCGGTCAACCAGATGGTTGACTACGGACCGTAGGGCCCGCCTGCCTCGTTGTCAACCAGTTGGTTTAACACGCTGGTCAGCGCGGCGGTCTAGACGGTCAGCGTGACCTGTACGCGCGTGTCCGCGTTGAATGTAAAGAACGAGGCTGGGATACTCCGGCGTGGATAGGAGGCGCGGATGACGATCGTGTCGCACCGTCGTGCCCGACTGCTCTCCGAGTCACCGTCCCGCGCGCTCGCCTACCTCCCGGCGACGGCCCTCGTGCTCGACGCCGCGCTGATCACGGCGTCCACGCTCCTCGGCCTCCTCGGTCGGCTCCGCCTCGACGTCTTCTCCCCGGTCTCCGAGCAGCAGACCCAGGAGGCGGTCGGCGGCATCTTCTTCCTGATCATCATCGGCTGGGTGCTGGCCATCGCGATGTTCGGCGGCTACAGCGCCAGCGTCTTCGGCGCCGGTCCCGACGAGTACAAGCGCGTCACCAACGCCGGTCTGATCACTGCCGGCCTGATCGGCGTCGGCTGCTACCTCGCGAAGTACGACCTCGCCCGCGGCTTCTTCCTGCTGACCTTCGCGATCGGCATCCCCGCGCTGGTGATCGGCAGGCTGGCGCTGCGCCGGGCCGTGCACCGCGCCCGCAAGGCCGGCGCCCTCCAGTACCGCGTCGTCATCGTCGGCACCCCCGGCCACGTCGACGAGATCGCGGGCGTGCTGCGACGCGAGACGTGGCTCGGCTACCACGTGGTCGGCGCGCTCACCCCCGACGCGCAGCGCGAGGTCGAGACGCCGTCAGGCATCCCGATCATCGGCGGCACCGACGAGATCACCTGGTCGGTCATCACCGCCCGGGCCAACCTGCTGTTCTTCGCCGGTGGCGCCGTCGAGTCGGCCGGCGAGCTGCGCCGGATCGCCTGGGCGCTGGAGAAGGAGGACGTGCAGGTCGTCGTGGCGCCCAGCGTCACCGAGGTCTCCGGCGGCCGCGTCAACTTCCGGCCCGTGGGCGGGCTCCCCCTCATCCACGTCGACCCCCCGCGCTCCGGCGAGGCCGCCAGCTGGGGCAAGCGCGGCTTCGACGTGCTCGGCTCGCTGGTCCTGCTCATGGTCTTCAGCCCGCTCTTCCTGGTCGCGGCGGCGCGGATCAAGATCCACGACCGCGGCCCGGTGCTCTTCAGCCAGGAGCGTGTCGGCAAGGACGGGATGCTGTTCTCCTGCCTGAAGTTCCGCAGCATGGTCATCGACGCCGAGGCCAAGCTCGCCGAGCTCCACGAGCAGAACGGCTACGAGTCCGGGCTGTTCAAGCTCAAGAACGACCCCCGCATCACCAAGCCCGGCGTCTGGCTGCGCAAGTACTCCCTCGACGAGCTGCCGCAGCTGGTCAACGTCCTGCGCGGCGACATGAGCCTGGTCGGCCCGCGCCCGCCGCTGCCGCTCGAGGTGGCGGCGTACGAGCGCGACACCAACCGCCGCCTCGACGTCCGCCCCGGCCTCACCGGCCTGTGGCAGGTCTCCGGCCGCTCCGACCTGTCGTGGGACGAGACCATCCGCCTCGACCTCTACTACGTCGACAACTGGTCGATGCTCCAGGACCTCAACATCCTCGTGAAGACCCTCGGCGCCGTCATGCGCACCGACGGCGCCTACTGATCGCGCGCTGGTCGAGGTGGGCGTGCAGCGAGCCCGCGTCGCAGCGCAGGGGACTAGTTGCTCGCCTTGCGCCCCACCCGCGCATAGGCCCGTCCTGCGGCAGTGGGCCGTGACCGCTCGTCGAACAGGCCCGTCCGCGGCCAGGGAGCCACGGCCGGGAGCGAGAACCAGGCGTAGCGCTCGACGAAGCGCAGCGACTCGAGCATCCTCGTCGACCTCGTCACGAACCGAGCCTGGACGCCGGCTCGCGGATACGTGGGTCCGTCCGGACCGAAGGCGATCAGCGAGTACTCGGTCAGCCAGACCGGCAGCCGATACCGGTCGCGCAGGGCGCGCAGGTAGTCCCTGAGCTGACCGGTCGCGCGGCGCGGGTCGAAGTCCGATCCGTACCAGTGCACGGCGATGAAGTCGACGCGATACCCGCGCTGCCGGGCACCGGTCATGAAGCGGTCGAGCCACTCCCCGGGACGGCACCGTGCTCGGCAACCGCCGGGCTGCTCAACCTGAGGCCGGTCGCCTCGAGCCGTGGCCACAGGTCCAGGGCCTCCTCGACCGTCATGTTCGACTGATCCGCGTGGTCGGGCTCGTTGAAGGCCAGCAGGGTCTTCCCGTTCGACGTGGCAGCCGCGAGCCGCTCGTCGGTGACACTGCCGGACCCCCACACCATGGGCACGAACTCCGCGCGCGCCGGGGGCCGCACTCCGGGGTGCGAGGTGTCCCAGTTCCAGAACCAGCGGGCTCCCGAGCGGCGCAGAGACTTGTTCACCCCCCGCGACGGCCACAGGCTGACGCCCTTCTTCCTCGACGGCCGGTACCGAGGCACGGGGGCGATCTCTGCTCGCGCCGAGGGCTGGAGCACGGTCGGCGCGGCGGCGGTCGGCTGAGCGGCAGAGGACGCGCCACCGTCCGGTCCGAGCGTGACCAGGGCGACGAGGACCAGCAGAACGCCGAGGCACGTCCCGGACCGATGGGAGGGCATGGCACGACGCTAGGAGCCGTCACTCCGACACACCGGACAAGACGGACGTCATGACCAACCGCACGTGGAAATGACCCGCCTGGGCCATGGCCTTCCAACCGATCGGGGGTTGCGAAACATCCGACGGCTCCGATTTACCAACTGCACCCCCAGGGCCTGTCGATGCGTGCTCGCCCGTAACGCTGACCGCCCACATGCGAAATCCGCGCTGCTTAGCGTCGTCCCATGTCATTTGTGGGGGGACTCGAAAGGACCGTGTGGCACGTCCGCGCGGTCATCCGCCGGCCAGGAGCCCGTCGGCACAGGTCGGGCGACCACGCCACGGGCCCGGTCCAGGGGCCGACCTCGCGATAGCGAGGCACGCGTCCTCTGACGCGACCGACCACGCCCGCACCATCCCGAGCGCGCTCTCGCCGCTCGCGTCCCACTCACCCGGTGCCCTGCGCACCCGGGCTCCCCGCTGCTCACCGCTGCTCACCGCTCGCAGTACGCGGCGTCGCGCTGCCCTGCCCTGCCCTGCCCTGCCCTGCCCTGCCCTGAGAAAGGCATGCACACCATGACCACGACCCTTGATCGCTCCGGCCACGAGCCGACGGGCAGTTCGAGCACCCCCGTCGGACGAGACCTCTCCGCTCGTGCCGGGGCTCACCTGCCGGATCCGCCCACGGACGACGAGGCCTACAGCTACGTCGCGCTGCAGCGGCGGTGGCCGTTCGTCTGGCTCTTCCTGGCCCAGGCCACCCTGGTCTACGCGTTCGTGGTGGTGGTGGCGCACTCCCCGACCACGTGGCTCGCGTTGGTGCTGCTGACGTTCCTGGTGCCTCCGCTGGTGGTCAACCTGTGGCTGCGCACCCGCCCACGGCGCATGGACCTCGAGGACCACATGGTGGTCCGCTACCGGTGGCGCCGCCGTCGCGAGTCATGGCCGACCGTCGACGTGTTCCTCCCCGTCCGCGGCGAGGAGCCGGCCGTCCTCGCCAACACGTTCCACCACGTGTCAGCGCTCGAGTGGCCGGGGCGGCTGCAGGTCCACGTGCTCGACGACGTCGACGATGCCGACACCGCACGGCTCGCCGCCGAGCACGGCTTCTCGTACGTCGTCCGCCCCCACCGTGGGGAGTGGCAGGGGACCGACAACCTGACCCATGCGCTCGAGCACACCCACGGCGAGCTGATCGCGGTCTTCGACGCGGACTCCGCGCCGCGCGCCGACTTCCTGCACCACACCGTGCCCTACCTGGCGGACGAGCGCTTCGGTCTCGTCCAGACGGCGCCGTACTTCGACGTGGATCCCCGGGTCAACGAGTTCGCCAGGTTCGCGAGTGTCCTCCACGAGCTGTTCTTCCGTTGGATGCAGCCGTCCCGCGACAACTACGACGCGGCGAGCTGTGCGGGCACCAGCGTCGTCTACCGGCGCGTCGCCGTCGAGGCGGCCGGGGGTTTCGGGCACGCCCCGTTGGGCGAGGACGTGCACTCCGGCGTGAAGCTGTCGGCGGCCGGCTACCGCACCTGGTACCTGCCCCTGGCGCTCGCCAAGGGCCTGGCTCCCGACACCTGGGAGGCGCTCACCCACCAGCAGTACCAGCGGTGTCGCAGCTCGCTGCTCCTCATGGTGAGCAGCTCCTTCCGCGAGGCGCCGTTCTCCTGGCGGCAACGGGTGTGCTTCTGGGCTGCGTCCCTCTACTACCTGAGCTCGGCTGCCATGGTGCTGGGCCTGGCCCTCCCCCTCGCGATCGTGCTGTGGTTCCACCCCGAGGGCCTGCAGGAAACCCCCGTCCTGGCGGTCGTGCCCGCACTGCTCTCGACCTGGTTCGTCCTCCCCCTGCTCGCCCGGGGTTGGAGCCCCGCCATCTACCGGGTCGAGATGATCAACAGCCTCTGCCACCTGCTGGCCGTCGTCGACGCCGTGCGCGACCGGGTCGCGGCCTCGCTCCCGACCCGCGCCACCTCTCGCACCTCCCGCAAGCCGATGGGCACCCCGCGCAAGGTCGCACTGACGGCCAGGACGTGGTTCGTGCTGGCCCAGCTCGCCGTCTGGGGCGGCGTCGCGTCGTACCTCTGGGCGGGCCACCCGCCGTCCGCCGTCGTCCCGGTCGTCCTCCTGTGGGGACTCCAGGTGTGGTTGCTGCTGCCGGTGGTCGTCCGTCTGGCGCCGACGCCCCGGATCTCGGCCGTGCTGGCTCGACGCACCAGGAGCTCGACGTGAACCACGCCCTGACGCGCCCCACCGGGCCCTACGCGCGGACCGTCCGACCGGTCCCCGCGGGAGCCAACGACGCAGTACTCCAAGGAAACCTGACCAGGGAGACCACGCCATGACCCGTACCGAACGCCTCGTCTACCGGCTGCTCATGACCGCGGGGGTGCTGAGCCTGCTCGTGTTCTACGGGTGGTGGCTGCGCCCGCAGAACCTGCCCGACAACCTCGACGGGCCCGGCCAGCTCGTCGACGTCGCGATCTTCGCGGCACTGACCGGAGTGCTGAGCCACCGGATCTTCATGGACGTCTACGTCTGGGTGGTGGCGCGGAAGATCCGACCTCTGACCGAGCCTCCCGAGCCCGAGGCCGGACTCCGCGTCGCCTTCATCACCACGTTCGTGCCCGGCTCGGAGGGCCTCGACCTGCTCGCCCGCACGTTGCCGGCCATGGTGGCCGTCGACTACCCGCACGACACCTGGCTCCTCGACGAGGGGGCGGACGAGGACGCGCGGATGCTCTGCGAACGCCTCGGTGTCCGCTACTTCACGCGGCGCGGGGTGAGCGACTACAACGAGCCGGCCGGCCCCTTCACGGCCCGCACCAAGGGCGGGAACCACAACGCGTGGCACGACACCCACGGCGAGGACTACGACATCGTCGCCCAGATCGACACCGACTTCCCACCGCACCCGGACTACCTCAACCGGACCCTCGGGCACTTCCGCGACCCCGAGGTCGGCTGGGTCATCTCCCCGCAGATCTACGGGAACACCGACACCCTGATCACCCGGGGGGCGGCAGAGCAGCAGTACACCTTCTACGGCCCCGTCCTGCGCGGGCTGGCCGGTCGTGGCCTGGCCAGCATGCTCGGCGCGAACCACGTGGTCCGCACGGCCGCCCTGCACGACATCGGCCTGTACGCCGGGCACATCACCGAGGACCTCCTGACCGGGATGCGGCTGCACGCCGCCGGTTGGCGCAGCGAGTACGTGCCCGAGGTGCTCGCGGTGGGCGAGGGACCCGACACCTGGCGTGCCTACTTCAGCCAGCAACGGCGTTGGGCCTTCGGCTGCATGCACGTCCTGCGCAAGCACAGCACGGACCTGCTGCCCCGGATGAGCTGGACCGGGCGCTCGCTCTACCTGAGCCTGATGCAGGGGTACTTCACCGGGCTCGTCGGAGCGGTCGGCTCGCTGCTCCTCCTTGCCTACTTCGTGGGTGGGGTGGAGATCAGCAGGCTGTCGCTGGTGGAGCTCCTGATCTACGGGACCCCGCTGTTCCTGATGCGCCAGGTCATCAGGCTGTGGCTGCAGCGCTTCAGCGTCCGTCCGGAGGTCGAGCGCGGGCTGATGCTGTCAGGCGGCCTCGTGGCCATCGCCGCCTGGCCGGTGTACTTCGACGCCCTGCTCCGGGTCCTCCGCAACGCCACCATGCGCTTCAGCGTCACGCCGAAGGGTCGGGTCAGCAAGGGGACGTCCGGTTCACGCAGCCTGTTCCTCCCGCACCTGTCGTGGGCCCTGGCCAGCGCCATCTGCCTGGTCTGCATCCCTCTCTACGACCGCGACTCCGCGGTGCTCACCGCATGGGCGGCACTCAACGTGCTGACGCTCGGCTGCCTGTTCGCCTTCGCCGACCTGCGGCTCGGGTTGCGCGGTCAGCGCGTACTCGATGCGTCGGACAACCCCGCCCAGGGCCTGGTGCTGCTGACGGCCGGGGCCGCTGCGGGCGCGCACTCACTGGTAGACGCGCACGTAGTCGACCAGGTAGTGCTGCGGAAAGACGGTGTCGGGTGAGACCGGCCCGCCCAGGGTGCCGCCGATAGCGAGGTTGAGGAGCAGGTAGAAGGGCTGGTCGAAGACCCAGTCCCCCTGCTCCTCGGCCTCGCTGCGCGACACCGATCCGAACGGCTCGCCGTCCAGCTCCCACACGAAGCCGTCGGCGTCCCACTCGACGGCGTACACGTGGAAGTCGTCGCTGAGGGAGACGCCCGCGTCTGCCTCGCGGGTGAGGTACCAGCGCTCGCCGGCGGCGGTGGGGCCGTGCAGCGAGCCCAGGACCGTGGTGGGCTCCTGGCCGACGTACTCCATGACGTCGATCTCGCCCGACCGGGGCCACCCGACCTCCGGCTGGTTCTCACCCAGCGCCCAGAACGCGGGCCAGGTGCCGATCCCGGCAGGCACCTGCGCCCTGACCTCCAGGCGACCGTGCTGCCACGTGTGGCTGGCCTGGGTGGTGATGCGGGCCGAGGTGTAGTCGTTGACGAAGCCGTCGACGCACCGGTGCCCGGGCTGCTCGAGGGCACTGATCACCAGGTGGCCCGCGCCGTCCGTCGCGGCGTTCCCGGGCACCGCCGTGTAGCACTGCAGCTCGTCGTTGCCGGACCCGTCGCCGAAGGTCTCGAAGCCCCAGGTGTCGGGGTCGGGCAGGTCGCCCGCCGATCCGTCGAACTCCTCGGACCACACCAGCGCACGCCCCGGCGCGCCGGCGGGGTCCCCGGAGCAGGCGGCCAGCACCGACACGGTCAGTGGCACCACGACGCACCAGATGCGCCGGTGCCGTCGGTGCCGTCGGTTCGCCCTCATGTGCTCCCCCCAGCGGATGCGGTCAGCGAAGAGCCGTCACCCTAGGCACCCCAGATCACGCCACTGTGTCGTCGGCGTCACGGGGCCGAGCCGTCGTGGCGGTGGTTGAGCTGCGAGCCACACAACCACCCCCGGAGGTCGAGCCGGGAGGCCCCCCAGGGCCGACCGCGTCGAGACCCCCTACCGGCCTCGACACCTCCTCGTTGACGCTCGTCGGGCTCGACCTCCGGCGCGCGGTCGCTCAGTCCTCGAGCAGCCCCAGCAGATAAGCCCCGTACCCGCTCTTGACCAGCGGCTGCGCCAGCGCAGCCAGCGTCGCGTCGTCGATGAACCCCATGCGCCACGCCACCTCTTCCGGCGCACCGATCTTGGAGTCCCTGGCGCTTCTCGATCGCGCGCACGAAGTTGCTGGCGTCGTTGAGGTCGTCGAAGGTGCCGGTGTCGAGCCACGCCGACCCTCGCGGCAGGACCTCGACCTGGAGCCGCTCCTGCTCGAGGTAGATGCGGTTGAGGTCGGTGATCTCCAGCTCGCCGCGGGGCGAGGGCTTCAGCACCTGGCGTGGCCGACCACATCGTTGTCGTAGAAGTAGAGGCCGGGGATCGCGTAGCTGCTGCGCGGCTGCGCCGGCTTCTCCTCCAGCGAGAGCGCCTTCATGTCCTTGTCGAACTCCACCACGCCGTACGCCGACGGGTCGGACACCGATAGGCGAAGACCGCGGCGCCGTGATGTCGGCGTGCCGCGCGCCGCTGGTGCCGAGGCCGGTGCCGTAGAAGACGTTGTCGCCGAGCACCAGCGCGACGGAGCCGTCGCCGACGTGCTGCTCGCCGATGATGAACGCCTGCGCCAGCCCGTCGGGCGAGGGCTGCACGGCGTAGGTGATCTCCATGCCCCACTGCGACCGTCGCCCAGCAGCCGGTGGAACGGCTCGGACTCGTGGGGAGTGGTGATCACGAGCACCTCGCGGATGCCGGCGAGCATCAGCGTCGAGAGGGGATAGTAGATCATCGGCTTGTCGTAGACCGGCATCAGCTGCTTGCTGACGGCGTGCGTGATCGGATGCAGCCGACTGCCGGTGCCACCGGCCAGGATGATGCCTCGCATGCCGAGACCCTAGACTG